>PNKX01000049.1 GCA_013822725.1 Pirellula sp. | reverse complement strand
GCTCAATAATCCTTCACGGCGTTGCCTGAAAGGGTTGCATCATCTGATTCAACCCTTTCAGGGTTGCGGTTTGATTCGGGGCTTGAACCTAGGGTAGATCGCTGCGCAATCAACCCTAGGCTGAATGACGGAACGCCTTCAGCGTTCAAGACCTTACTACGCCGCCCGCCGCGCTCGCATCTAGCATCTAGCATCTAGCATCTAGCATCTAGCATCAATGGGCACGCTCCGGCGGCTCGTTGAGCCGCGGCTACTTCTTCTGCACGACGTAGGAACCTTGGAACGAGGCGAGCGGCCCCGCGGCGTCGGCGATCTCGGTCGCCACATCGATCTTCGAGTGGCCCTTGCTGCGGAGGAGTTCGTAGAAGAATTCCTCGCCCGTCGCCTCCAGCGGCAGGCCGCGCGCGACGATCATCTCGTCGCGGACGGGGCGCAGGTAACGGATTTGGCTGCGACGGATAACGATGTTGCCGTCGCGTCCTTCGTGGTGGAGCAACAGGAACACGGTGCCCCAACCGACGATCGTGCAGAGGGCGTTCAGGCTGCCGGCGAACGCCGAGTACTGGTGATTCCGGTTCGGGGCCAGCGGCATCTCCATCGCCAGCTCGCGGCCGTCCCACGACACGGGGCGGATCCCCATCGGCGTGCAGATCGGCATTTCGCGTTGCAAAGTCTGTTGCAGTTCGAGCAGAGCGGCGGCGTGCATCGGGCCTCTTCAAGCGGCGGCAAAGACGGCTCGGCCGCGACGGCGCCAAAGCCGCCGACTAGCGAGTCCGAAGCTACGTATGCTACCCAATCTCCGGCTGGCTGTCAGCGGCGTGGGGAGGGTTCAGGGGGTAGGGTTCAGGGTTCAGAAATTCAAGGGAGAAGATTTGATTGGTAACGCCTACAGCTCCGCTCTCCGGCATTCGCTGAACCCTGAACCCTAACCACTGAACCCTCTAAAGGCCCCAAATCAACAGCACTGCATAGTCGAGCGCGTTCGGCGTCGAGCCGTCGGGCGTGCTGTCGTAACGGTCGATGGCCGAAATCTTCAGGCTCATGTTCTTCGGCTGGTCGAGCTGAATTTCCCAGCCGAAGTCGGCGATGACGCGGTAGTTGCCGAAGTCTTCCCACTCGGGGAAGTAATCGACCTTCGCGGTGATCCGCTGCATCTTGGTCAGCTGGCGGGTGAAGTCGAAGCCGGCGATCGCCGTCGGCTGCCAGTCGTCCTCGATGCCGCCGAACTCGCGCAACGTACCAACGCCCATGCGCGTGAGCAAATCGGTCGCGTCGGTCTTGATCCAGTTGTAACCGAGACCGGAGTTGAGCGAGAGCTGAACGTGGTAAACCTTGAACTCGTCGTAAATGAAGTTCTCCAGAAAAAACAACGTCCACGGCGTCTCGGCGAGGACGCGGTCGAGCCGCAGATCGTGGATGCCGTTATTTTGCGTGACGTCGCCGTTGGTGGTCGTCTTGTTGTAGTTGAGGCTCGACTTCAGCTTCCAGCGATCGGACTCACGATTGAGATGCCCGCCGGTGCGCATGCTGAACGTGCTGTTGTTGCCCTCGCTGCCGTTGATGCCGAGCTGCACGCCGGCGTCCCACGGCGTCGGCCCGAACCAGTAAGCGGGCTGATACCACTCGAAGATGGTGATGGGCGTCTCGTCGATCGAACCGGCCAGCGTCTCGGGCGTCGTGCCGGGAGTGAGCAACTCCATCAGCGAATCGTACGGCCCCGGCGGCGCCGCGATCTCCTCAGCCCACGTCCCGGCGCCGCTGCTGGGGGCCGGCATCGTTTCGGCGTCTGGGGCAGGGGAGGGGTCCGCTTCGTCAAGCGCGTCCCCTTGCGGGGTTCCCAGAATGGGCTGCGAGGGGGGCGGCAAGACGCCGGGGCCGCTCTCCTGCGCCAGCGTCGACGTCGCCCACGACGCCCACAGGCATGCGACGGCGCAGCAAAGCAATGTCAGTCGGCGAAGCGGCATCGCGTCGAGGAGAACGGAGGAGTTCGGCTTGGCTCAAAATGGCGCCAAGAAATACCGAATCCCACGCCCGCGAGCAACCCAAATCCGCCTTGCCACGCTAGCAAGAGCCACCACGAAGGCACGAAGGAATACGGGTGGGATTGACGGGACATAAGACGCTTCGATCGAGGGTGACTCCACTGTTTTTGTTTTCTTGGTGCGTCTTCGTGCCCTTCGTGTCTTCGTGGTTCGTATTTTTGACGATTGCTCCGGCGGCTCGTTGAGCCGCGGCTACAGGCGCACAAAAAAACGGCGGCCGGTTCTTTTCAGAACCGGCCGCCGTCGTCGCTTACTTGCTAGCAGTCTACAGTCGCAGCGAACGGCAATTAGCCGCCGCAACCGCAGGCCGGGGCGGCCGGAGCCGCACAGCCGCAGTCGGTCGAAGCCGGAACTTCAACTTGCTTCTCGACCATCTTGCAGACCTTCACTTCAACCTGCTTCTCGACCTGGACCGGGACGCACACGGTGTACGTGCTGGTCTTCTCTTCGGGAACGCAGGTCCACTTGCAGACCGTGTAGGTCTTGGTCCGCTCTTCGGGGACGCAGGTCGTCACTTGGACTTCCTTCGTCGCCTGCTCGGTGACCATCTTGCAGACCTGGTATTCGCGGGTGCGAACTTCCGGCTTGCACTTGGTGACGTTGCAGGTGCGGGTCTTGGTTTCGCAGACCATCTTGCAGACCTTGACGGTCTTGGTGCGAGTCTCAGGCTTGCACTTGTTGACGGTGTAGGTGCAGGTCTTCTCCTGCGGCACCATCTTGCAGACCTTGACGGTCTTCTCGCGGGTTTCTTGCTTGCACTTGTTGACCGTGACCATGCAGGTCTTGGCCTCGGGCTTGCAGGTCGTCACGTTGCAGGTGTAGGGAACTTCTTCCGTCACGCACTTGTAGGTGGTGCAGGGAACTTCCTTCGTTTCGCAACCGCAAACCCAGACCCGCTTGCAACAGGTGGTCGGGCAACCGCAGGCGTCGGTACCGGCAACGCTTTGCGTTTCCCAGTGGCCCGTGTTGACCTGAACTTGCTTCATCACCGTCTCCGGAACCATCTTGCTGACGGTGCGGGTCTTGGTGACTTGCTCGGTGTGGGGGACCATCACCGTGTAGCTCTTCTCGACCTGTTCGGTGTAGGGAACGTCCACCGTGTAGGTGACCGTCTTGTCCTCGTAGGCCGGAACCATGACGGTGTACGTCTTGGTCATCTCTTCGGTGTAAGGAACGTTGACGGTGTATTCGACCGTCTTGTCCTCGTACGTGGGGACCATCACCTGGTAGGTCTGTTCGACCGCTTCGGTGTAGGGAACCATCACCGTGTACTCGCTGGTCTTCGTCTCGTAGACCGGCTTGCAGACGTTGTAGGTCACCGTCTTGGTCTCGGTCTTGGGGACCATCACCGTGTAGGTGCTGGTCTTCTCTTCCGAGACCTGGACGCGCTTGTTGACCGTGTAGGTCTTCGTGCGCTCTTCCTTCTTGTACTCGGTCGCGGTGACGGTGCGCATCTCGGTGACGTAGGTCGGCACCATGATCGTCTTCATCACCATCGTCGGAGCCGGAGCGGCTTCAGCCGCACAGTCCGAGCAGCCGGCGGGAGCGCCGCCGCACGCATCACAACCACTGTCACAACCGCCGCAAGCCGGGGCGGCTTCGCAGCAGGTCGCGGCAACGCTGCCGCAACACTTTTTCTTGAACAAGCCGGCATCGGCCTGTCCTGCAAACCCTGTCGTCAGCATCGCGATCGCTGACCACAGGCACACAGCACGACGTACCATCGGGGCGCCCTCCAAAGGCTCAAACTAGGGGGAATGGGGTGTTGATTCGCAATCAACAAAATTGAGCGAATAGGCATTCCGGGGAACCTGTTGCGCTCCGCAAATTCTAACGCACGAAAGCGCTCTCGCAACAAATCTCCGAGAAAACCGCTAAAAACGGTCTGAGCCTCAAGCCGCATCCCCTCAGCTTTAGCCAAAGCGAGAAGATTTCCCTGCGGATCGCCACACGCTCGTCAGAATAACCGGCCCCACCCGAGTTAAAAGGGGTCGCCGGCGTAGAATCTTCTGAAAATGCAGCTTCGCGAAGCTGCGAGAAGAATACCGGCACAAAGCGGTTCCCTACGAGGCGCCACGCGCCCGTTAATTACTCGATGGAGCGGAACCTCAAGCCGGACGGTGCGATTTGACGGTGAATCAACGCGTGGAGCAATTCCAAGCTCTCCACGAGCCGCGGCCCGGGCCGATTGAGGTACGCATCGCCGTCGATGACGGATGCGTTTTTCTGCGCGACTGCTGGCAATTGCCGCCAGCCGGGCAAACGCGTGAGCCGCTCCGCTTCGATCTCGCTCCGCGCCAAGTCAAACCCGCACGGCGCGATCACCAACGCCTCCGGCGCGAACGCGACGATCTCGTCCCACGCGACGTACGGGCTATGCCGTCCGGCCGTCGCTAGGCCGTAGTCGCCGCCGGCGATCTCCACCAGTTCCGGCGTCCAATTCCCGGCCGCCATGAGAGGCTCGACCCACTCGATCACCGCCACACGCGGCCTGGGTGAGCAAGGTTCTCGTCGAACCGTTGCACGCACCGCCTCCACGCGCGCCCGCAACGCATCGGCATACGCGCGTGACGCCTCACTCGCGCCCGCCGCCGCGCCAATTCGGTCAATGTCCGCAAAGACTTCGCCCAACGATCGCGGGTTGAGCGCCAGCACGCGCGTGTGGCTCAACTCCGGCCGCGCCGCCACGGCGCCTTGCACGGACGCCAAGCTCACCGCACAGACGTCGCACTGCGCCTGCGTCACGATCAAATCGGGCCGCAACGCCGCGAGCAGATCGGCGTCGACTTCGTACATCGCCTCCCCGCTCGCCCCGAGCCGCTTCACTTGCTCGTCAATCGCTGCGCTGTCTGCCGACGAATCGATGCGACTCCGCGTCAGCCGCGGCAGGCCTGCTAGCCCGGGGGGCCAATTGCACTCGTGGCTCACGCCGACGAGTTGTTCGCGCAGGCCGATGCCGCACACCATCTCTGTCGCTGCCGGCAGTAGAGAAACGATTCGCATCACTTCTTCATCAACTTGTACCGAATCTTCATCGTCTCGTCGCCAATCTCAACCATCTGCAACACGCCACGACTTCCTTCGCGAGTCTCAAAGTAGTAGCTCGCCGGCAAATCGGCCGCAGGGAGCGTCGCCGAAACGTCGGCTTCGCCAAATCTGAGTGCCGCCAATCGGCTCGCCTCGACGTCCCACTCGCCAGCAACAGCCACCATCTCAATCGTAGCTAGTCCGCCGAAGGCCATCGCATCGACGCCATTCTTTCGCAACCACGCTAGCGCCTCCGACTCGGGTAGTGACTCGGGAACGGCCAGCATTTGGCCTGAATCAAAGTCAATCAATCCGCTCCCTTTCCCATTCGGATCGCCCGCTGGAAGCGCAACTTCGTTGGTCGATCCAAATTCCGCGATCAAGCTTGCAGACTGCGATTTCTCGGCCTGCTCATCGCGGAATGGTGCAGTTCGCACTCGAGAACCGCCAATGTTTACCGGAACAATTTCAACTTTAGCGTCGACTCCCGCTTCCAACGCGACGTTGCGAAACTCCACCGATTCTGTGGACCGCGCTCGTCGCTCGACAATCCAGGTTTTGATGTCAGCCGGCTGCAAGCCTTCGAACTGAGCGGCCAATTGTCGGAACTCAAGGAAGCCGCCGGCCGACTCGCCTTTTCCAATGTGCTTTTTTCCTTGCGTGTCGACGGCGATCAGTCGGACGTCCTGATCGTGGGGAAGCATGTACCCCATCACGACGAAAGCGCTTCCGTCGACAGCTCTGGGCTTGTCAAACGTCACGCCGCTCATTGGCTTGCCCGGCGGATGATTGACGAACGCCCAGACATGCCCCGCTTGGTTCGAATGGAACATCTGCCATTCGCTCACCGGATAACTCATCGTCAGCTGCAGCGTGCAGGTCGGTTCGACTTGAGCGAACGGCACGTCATACGCCACTAGCCCGGTGATTGGTTTTCCCTCCGCGTCGACAGGCTCGCCGGGACCCCATCCGTTCGTTTGTTCGACAATGCCCCATGACGTTCGAATATCGGGATCGTCGACTCCCTGCCAACGCCAGCAGATTTCGCGCACCATCGGCGACGACCACACCGTTGGTTTACGATTACTGAACTTGGCATAAGGGCGCTCGGCCAACGGCTCGCCCGTGGGCGTCCACCATGGCTGATCGGTCGAGGGATAGCTCGACACGCCAATCAACTCGACGGTGACCCCGTTGGAAAATGTGGCGGTGAACTTGCCGTCGCCACTCTCGGCAATCTGCTCCTCCGCTTGCGCCCTCCGTGCCGAAAACTCCACCAGCGGCGTCGCCGCCACCAGGAGCGCCGCGACTGCCCCCACCGCCGTCCAGCGCCCGCTCACCCGCCGCCCCAACGGCAATCGCGAGAGGCCCGCCATCCGTCGCCGCCAGAACGCGCTCAGTTCCAGCCGCGTTCCGTTATCGAGCGCCGAACTCCAAGGGCCGAATCCCATTTGCGGTTGTGACATGACAAACTCCTTAAAAAGCCGCGACCGGTGGTCGCGGGGGTCGCGTTGGACGCGGTTCTCGCTCTTCATTCCACGACGCCCGATGGCGGCGTCGACCGCGACCACCGGTCGCGGCTTTTTTCAATTCGATTGGTGGTTCAACCCGTCAGCCGGGCTGCCGCCGCTGCGTTCAGCACCAACGGCTGCGACCTTACGCTTGCGGCGTCGATCAGCGTCAGGGCATACGCCGCCGCGCTCGCGCCGCTGTTGAGCATCGCCAAGCGATCGCACGCCAACTCCCGTTCTAGCCCTGCGCGATACGCCACCCAATGCGCGACCGGGTTGAACCAGTAGACGGTCCGCATCAGATGAATCACCCATACGGTGAGCAGATCGCGGCGCTGCAAGTGAGCCAGTTCATGCAACACAATCTGTCGCAGGGCAGGGCGGTCGACCTCTTCAACAAGCGCCGCCGGCAACACGAGCGTCGTCCGCCGCATCCCGCACACCATCGGCGAGCCTTCGCCCTTCACCACCCACACCGTCGGCAACCGCTTCAGCCCCAGTCGTGCCGCACATTGCTCGACGACGATTTCCACCGCCGGCTCTGCCGCGCACGAACCCGCGAGCAACCGCCGCAATCCCCTAAACTGCCAACCAGTCCGTGCGACTTCAAATGCCATTCCCGCCAACCAGGCCGCACACAACCAACTCGCCCACGTCACCAAGCGATGCCACGCCGGCTCCGCCGCCATCGGCGCCGCCACAGGCGACTCTGCTATTTCCACCTGCCCCCCACCCGCAACGTCCCCTCTCGGCCTGGTCGATTCATCGACCAGGCGCGCGGCGCGAACAGATTCACCACTCGCATGAGCGCTCTCCACCTCCACCCACCACGACGGTCCCGCGACATCGACGCCCCACAACGGCAACGCCAACAACTTCGCCGCGAGCGCCAACCACAACCAATACCGAAGTCCCGGCGACTGCCATCGCAACGCCCAGCAAACGACGCCTACCGCAAGGGCCAACGCCGCCGACTGCCACGCGACGGCCCACAGAACGCCCGCCCAAGCCGCCGACCATTGATTCAATTGTGCGACAAGTTCGTTCATAGCCCAACGCCCACCCGATGCACGAGATCATTCCAATGCTGAAGGACGAATGCTGAATGCTGACTAATCTCCATTCAGCATTCCGCATTCATCCTTCAGCCTTCAGCCTTCAGCCTTCTTCAAGCTTCTCCGCTATCTTCCGCAGCGCCGCCACATCCTTCGCCGAAAGTTCCTTCTGCCCGGCGAGATACGCGACGAGCGGCTCGGCCGACCCGCCCAACACGCCGTCGACGAACCGCCGCACCATTTCCGGCAATGCCCGCCGCTGTTCGATCGCCGCCCGCCACAGGATCGGCCCGGAATTCTCCTGGCGCGTGAGCAGTCCCTTCGCCTCGAGCCGCTGGATCGTCTTCAACACGGTCGTCCGCGCCGCGGACCGTTCCTGTTGCACGAAATCCCATACCTGCCGTTCGGTGCAGGGCTGGTGGTCCCACACGAGTTGCAGCACCCGCGCCTCCAGCTCTCCCAGCGTCGGCATTTCGTTTTTGGCCACCGTGCATCTCCTCCAGCAGACCGACTTACGGCACCCGCCGTACGACTTTGCGGCAGCATACGACAGCCGCCGTAAATGTGTCAAGCAGATTTTGCTCGGTAGGGCGGTCCCGACCGGGAAGAGTCCCCACACGCCAGCCAACGCCCGAAATCCCCCCATTCGTCATGCGGATTTCGTCATTCGTCATTTTCCGCAGGAACTTTTCCGCCCCGACCGCATCCAACCCTCAGTCGCCCGCAATTTCTCGGAACCATCCCCTTGCTTGCTGAGGCCTTCTCGATGCCCACTCCACGCCCGCTGTCGTCGCCTGCACTGCTCGCAGTTGCGATGCTCCTCGTCACGTTTGCCATCGCCCCCCACGAAGCGTGGGCCCGCGTGAAGCTCATCACGCTCCCGGCCCGCGAACGGGTCGAAATCCAACTCGATAACGAGCAGGCGACGCTCGTCGAAGAGGAGCGGATCGTCCCGCTCGTCAAAGGCGAAAATCAGGTCGACTTCAGTTGGGCGAACACGCAAATCGACCCCGGCTCGATCGTCTTCCGCGTTCTGGGCGGGGCAGGGAAGGACGGCCCCGACGTGAATGTCCTCTCGGTGAGCTACCCGCCGAACGAGTCAGCGCTGGTCTGGACTGTTTCGGCCAGCGATTCAGGTTCGGCGCGGGTCCGCATCAGCTACATCCTCGGCAATCTCACGAAGAGCTTTAACTACCGGGCGGTCGCCTCGAACGACGAAACGACGCTCGACCTCTCGCAGTACATGCGGCTGAAGAACTTCGCCAACGAAGAGTTCGCGGGCGCTGGCGTCTGGGCGGGGTTCGGGCCGAAGTTCTCGAAGCCGATCGGGCTGAATGAAACGAAGGAGTTGCTCATTGAACGCTTCAAAGCCGTGCCGATCGAGAAGACCTACACCTGCAATCCTGCCGAGTACGACTACCTCGACCGCCCGCAGAACAAGCTCCGCGTGCCGATGCACTACGTCATTAAGAACGACAAAGAGCATGGCCTCGGCGCCGCGGCGTTGCCGTTCGGCAAGATCCGCATCTTCATCGCGGGCGGGGGCGACGATCCGCAGGCGGGGACGGCCTTCCTCGGCGAAGACTGGGGGAAGTTCACGCCGCGCGACGACGAGATGCGACTCTACCTCGGCGTTGCTCAGGACGTCGTCGTGAAGCGCACCATCGAGAAGAACGAAACTCGCCGCGTGAGTGGGAACCTCTACGACCAGGAACTGATCGTGAAGTACGAGATCGAGAATTTTAAGAAGAAACCAGTGCGACTCGACCTGGTCGAGAACCTCCGCCACCTGCGCAGCGAAGTTCGTCCCGATTCGGGTCGTGACGTGGAGTGGGAACTTGGCAAGGAGACGACGTTCAACGATGGTCCCGACCAGGAGCGAAGCACGGCCGAGCAACTGACGTTTCATGCCGAACTCCCCGCCGCTGGCGACGACGGCAAGGCGGAGAAGGTTGTGCATAAGTTGCACATCACGCTCAAGAACGAATGGTGAACGAGATGGACGCCTTGTTCGCGCCGCTGGACTGGTCGCTTAAGCGACCAGTCCGAACCCTCGGAAACACCTGACTTAATTGACGCCTGTCCAAATCAAAAAATAAGGCAACCGCGAATTACACAGATGAATATCAATAAGAAAACCTGGCTCACCTTTCCCCTATCAGTGCAATCCGCGCAATCTGCGGTTCGCATTTCCTTCACCGCAGTCATCACTCTGGCGATGCTGCAAGCCATGGTGACCCAAGCCGAGAATGTCGACCTCTCGACGGTGCCGTCTCGAGACTCGGTCCAGCTCACGATCTACAACAGCGAAGACATCACGCTCGTCCGCGAGACGCGGGTGGTCAGCTTCAAGAAAGGGCTTAACCCGCTCC
>PNKX01000048.1 GCA_013822725.1 Pirellula sp. | reverse complement strand
GAGGTTGGCGGCGCGACTCGATCAGTCAGCGCCGGCAGGTCGCTTGAGGAAGCGGTCCAAACAAAGCCTATGTCGATTTAGCCACCTTTCAAATGACTTTTGTCGGAATCTACGACGTCGCGCTGTTTTGCGCGCACTACTATTGGTAGTTACCGGACTTGTATCACATTTGCCGCCGCGCTCGACGCGATCGACCGATTATCCGAGTGACCTCGAACCTTGCAGCAATACATAGGACGATCGCCGAACGATTGGCCATCGACTCACTTAGATAGCCCTGACCTCAAGCCTTTAAGCGGTCAATCGCCTTTTTGACAAGCCGCTGATGCCGTCCGAGGTTGTGTAGCTGGCAAGCGTCCTTGATCAGCATCAGCTGACCAATCGGGAGGTGCTTCGCCGCTGTGGGATCTTCGCCGATCGCCTTCGCTTCCAGGAGCAGCCGACGAACCTCCGCGGTGCTGCATTCGATCGTGCGACCGTCGATGACGATCTTGGCGACGTGGAACTTTGGCGGCGGCTCGTGCATGCGAAAATCTTGGCGACGGGACGCTGAAATTGGCGACTGCGTTTTAGTTATTCGGGCGATAGTATCAAATCTAGGCAACTAATCGGGCAGTTGGTGGAGCGTGAAGTGGCGTCCGCTAAGGACGTGCAAGTGCACCATACGTCCATCTCGAGTTAGAAACGTCATCAAAGACTTTGCAAATGAGCGGAAGTAGCCTTGAATTATGCACGTATCTCGCGCGGCGTCATTCGGGTTGGCATCCGCTAGCCTCTCCCATACATCAGCAACTTTCATTGCGGCCATCACTTCATTCGCATCGAAAGGCTCTGGAAATACGTCGAAGCGATGTTTGGATGGCAGGTGAGCCTCAATGCGACTCAAGTGATTTCTGAAGAACTGGCAGACGTCACCGGCAACTACTCCAGCCACTCTCGTCAATGCTATGGCTTCACCTTCAGCTCGCCCTCCGAAATCGACATCTGAATGACGGTGAAGTGGAGTTGGTGCGACTAGATCCTGCCAATTGATGCAACCACTGAGAACTGTATCTAAATCACTGCGCCTATCCCAGAATAGGGTAAAACGTTGCCGGCGTACTGCTGACAATTGCAAGAAAGCCGCAGCAAGCATCTCGATGTAGTAACGAATCGAGGTTCCTGCCTTATCGGCCTGTAGCTCTTGCGCTGCCTGGGCAGTTCCGCCATCGTCATCACTCCCGAGATCCTCCATCTCAGCAATTGCCCGTCGCTTCTCTTCGAGTAACGAACCGCCTGGCACATAGATGGCAACCGCCTCAACGTTTGTTTCGTTCATCGCATCGATGAATCGCGTCCGAGCCGCAGATGAACGTTGGACGTCGCGATACTTAAAATCCCGGTTACCAACGGTTACGGCCAGTGCGTCCGATAAACGGCGCATTGAAGTAAAATCTAGCTCGTTTACTAGAATACCGCCGAAGGCGAAATCGTGATCTTCGTTCAGGGTTGGCCGATTCGTCGTCCCCGACTCATCAAGAAATATGCAAATGTCATTGAGGCGGTCGAACATGGTATCGCTCCAAGACTTTCTTGAGTAATTGCAGGGCAGGTAGCGAAGAATCGTGACCGATTGACCAGTAATTAGCAAGCAGTCGTACCAGGACTAGTTGGCTTGGTCCGAAATCGTGTACTCGACTGCACTTAAGCTGGCGAATCGACGCGAATGTTGCGATTTCCGGTGCGTTCTGGATAGCTTGGGGAAATGGACCTACAGTCAAGCGGCCCGCTGATCACGCTCAAAGGGCCCGCCAAATTGCTGGCCATGGATTTGAACTCTGTTCGCCGCCTCGCGAACAAGGTAAGTGGTCCCCGCCTTCGAACAGTTAAGGTGAGCCCACGGCTTCGTCGACGACCGTTGCATGGGTTGAGGGATACTTGCGCGAGCTGAACCAGCCACTTGGCGAAGGGCAGTCGCTCGCACCCGGCATAAGCTCGCGCAAAGCTACGCAGATCGACAGTGAAATGGCTGCTAGAGGTTACGGACGGAAGAAGAGGCCGCCCCGCCCGCGGCCTTAGAAGCCGCTTACGACCGCACCCGCCCGCGGGAGGGCTATTTCTTCGCCGGCGGCTTTTTTCGCCTTGGCAACGACGAATCCAGCTTGAGGCCGTAGTACGCCACAAGCTTGTCTGCGTTGTCCAGGCTGAGTATCCAGAGGCTCAGTTCCAATCGGCCGATCTTGGAGAAGCGTATGCCTGGGCGGTCGGTGGCGAGTGGCTTTACTCCACGGAGTACCGTGAAGGCACGATCGCGGCGCGGCTGATCGACGAAATGGGCGACGTCGTGTTGATGATCCAGGATGGCGACGGGACTCGATTTATCCGCGGGGCTCGGCGGAATAAGCCGCCGGAGTCGTGAGCGTAATTTACGCCGACGCGGGACAGAGCGTACCCATTCCCGCCACCGCAAGCTCTCATACTTCATGCAATGGTGTCACTGGAACGACGACGATGGCTAGATCGGGTCGAAGTAGATTTTCGAGACCTTCACGTTGCCGTCGATAATGACGGCGCGAACGGTCATCAAGATCCGCCGCACTGCTTCTGCCGCGGCGCCAAAAAAATGGCCCCGGCTTTTTCCAGGCCTGCTCCCGAGTGACTGCATCGACTAGTCGAAGATAGGCCTCATGAACCAGCGCCGTCGCCTGTAGGGTCTGGCCTGGAATTTCGTGAGCGAGCTTGGCCGAAGCGACTTTTTCAACTCTTCATAGACCAGCGGCAACAGTTGCTCCGCGGCGGTAGGATCACCCGCGTCAATCCACGACAAGATCTGCGTAACGTCGGTCATGACGTCGATTATAGCTTAAGTCAGTCCGATATTTTGTCGTCAGTGAGCTAGTGGGATGTCAGGGCGAAAGGTTTCAAATACCTTGGTTTGCCGGTATTCGTCCGAATCACTTCAATGGGCCCGGTTCCCTGACTAGGTCGCATTGCAACTCATCCTGGTGGAAGCGTCTCGTCACAGCCGAGGTTCTATTATTTAACGCCCCGCTGCGCGCTGAGGTGTGACATGACGGCATCGAGTAAGATAAAGTTACCTTGGTGAGGCCATCACGGAACGATTGGCATTACAACTGGTTGACCTCCGCCCGTCGGAGGCGACGCCACGCTTCACTTATAGAACGCTTCACGACGACGAGGACAGTAGGATGACGTCGCGGCTGGTCGAAAAGCTGAGCTCCGCTGACGAGGCCGTCGAGCTAATCCACGATGGCGCCACGCTTGCCAGCAGCGGATTCGTCGGCGCTGCTCACGCCGAGTCGTTGAGTTCTGCGCTAGAACGACGATTCCTCCGCGCAGGACGCCCTCGCGACCTGACGCTGATTTACGCCGCTGGACAAGGAGACGGCAGGACGCGCGGATTAAATCATCTCGCTCATGCGGGCTTACTGCGACGCGTGATCGGCGGGCATTGGGGGCTGTGTCCCCGGCTGGGCGAGCTGGCTCTGTCTAACCAGATCGAGGCCTACAATCTTCCGCAAGGGGTCATCTGCCAACTCTTTCGCGACATTGCAGCAGGTCGGCCGGGATGCATTACGCATGTTGGCTTGGAAACGTTCGTTGATTCCGAACAGACGGGGGGCCGACTGAATCAGCGAACGACGGAGCCGCTCGTTGAGCGCGTCACGCTGGGCGGCCGGCAGTGGCTTTGGTACAAAGCTTTGCCAATCGACGTCGCATTCATTCGAGCGACGGCCGCGGACTCCTCCGGCGGTCTACTCATGTGCGACGAGGCGATCATTGGCGAGGTCTTGGCCATTGCGATGGCTGTGAAGAATTGCGGCGGCGTGGTCATCGCGCAAGTGGCGAGATTACACGATGGCCCCGCGCCGCCCCAACAAGTCCACGTGCCTGGAATCCTGGTCGATCGCGTTGTCCTTGCGCCTGTGGAAGAACATCAGCAGACTTTTGCTGAGGCGTTTAACCCAGCGTACAGCCAGGGCTGGCCCGGAGGCGAAGCGGCGACCGGCGTCGAGCTTCGTACGCCATTAACCGCATTGGATGAGCGGAGAATTATCGCGACCCGAGCTTGCGACGAACTGCAGGACGGCGATATCGTCAATCTTGGAATTGGCATGCCGGAGGGCATCGCGCGCATCGTCGCCGAGCGCGGCTGGGGCCATCGTTGCACGCTGACAGTTGAATCAGGCCCGCTGGGAGGCGTCCCGGCTGGCGGGCTCAGCTTTGGCGCGTCAGCGTACCCACAAGCCATCATTGACCAACCGTCGCAGTTCGATTTCTACGATGGCGGCGGATTGGATTTCGCGGCGCTTGGAGCGGCCCAAATCGATCAATGGGGCAATGTCAACGTCTCCCAAGTTGGCCAGCGCTTCGCGGGCGTCGGCGGCTTCATCACGATTTCCCAAAATGCTCGGAGGTTGGTCTTCTGCTCGACGATGACTACTGGCGGGCTTCAGGTCGCCGTCGAACAGGGCAAGCTGAACATCCTGCATGAAGGGGTCACGCGAAAATTCGTGCCGCAAGTTCAACAAATATGTTTTAGCGCTGATCGAGCGCGCGCGAAAGGCCAGCGCGTGCTGTACGTCACCGAACGCGCTGTCTTCGCGCTCGGGAAGCATGGCCTAGAGTTAATTGAGGCGGCCCCCGGAATCGACGTCGCACGGGACATCGTTGGCCGCATGGACTTCCAACCAAGCATCAATGAGGTTCGCCCCATGCCCCCGTCCTGCTTCATGTAGCTTAATAATAGGCGAAAGGGCGACGTTTGCGGACAACCCCTTGAGCGACTAACGGTTGCAAGATAGCTCGACTAGTTTTTTTGAGATTAGCGGGTTGGGATTAATTCGTGCGATACCTCGACTTGAGCAAGCCCTTCTCGATCGAAGGCGCCAAGAGATGTGATGGGACTAATCGATTTCTGCGAAGCTCGACGAGAACGCTGCCGCATCCGACTGAACGAACTCAGCCGCAGAGCCTCTTCAACGGTGCGAGCGATGACGTTGGGTGAGGCTTGAGGTCGTCCCGAGATCAGGCGTGCTGAGGCTGCCGATATTGGTCGCTCCTCAGCATGCAAGTGCGGCAAGCGATAGGCATACTCGCCGCCAGTCGCAAATTCTGAGTAACGCACCAATTGCCTCTGCAGGTGGATGGAAGACGCCACTGCGCCCCCCGGGCGCCTACCGTCTCTCGAAGTTCAGAAACAGACGTCTCGCCCGAATGCGAAGAGCCTGACAATGCGTTAACGAAAAAACTCTTGAAGGGGCCGTCGAGGAGAAGTAAGAATTTTAGGCCGACTCGCGTCGAGATCTTTGGGGCAGGCGGCCTCAGGTCTAGTTGCCACTGCATCTGGGCGAGACGAGCCCGCGTTACGCTGCCGCCTCAAACGTTAATGCACAATCCAAGCGGCATGGCCTCGCCGTAGACGACGACGCGCTCTTTTTCGTCCAGCGCACCGCCACGTTCCACCAGTTCGACCAAGTGTTCGGAAGCTTTTCTCACTGACAGCCACTTGACGATCCGCTCGCGAAACGCCGCGTCGACGTCGCGGTGTCGATCGTCGGTGCGGCGCGACAGCTGCATGACGGCGACGTTGGAAATGAGGTCGTCGCCCGGGTGACTCTGAATCATCTCCAGCCACGTCGCGGCGTGCTTCACGGGGACGACCGTATTGAGCGGCCCATGCAGCGGCACGCGTTGCCCCAACCGGCCCAAAGTCCAAATCAACGTCGTTCGCGCCTTCTCCAGCTTGCGCTTCGGCAGCAGGTGGACGATGTCGTCGCCTAGCTCGAGCTTCAGGTTGATCGGCAACAGCTCGAGCGAACCCAACAGTCGCCAGATCTCAAGGGAAGTCGCGGGATCGAGGGCTCCAGCGCTCGCCGGCACGGGGCGGCCTTCCGCACGGCGCCTCGTCGCATTCACCGATGCAAGCAGCGGTTCGGCCAGTCCCAGCTGTTGCCCGCGGCTTAGCCCGCCCGCGATGCGGCGCCACAAGACAAGCACTTCGGCATGCGATGCGGGGAAAGCGACTTTGCCGCTCACGGCCCGCCACGTCTGTGCCACTCGCCAATCGTCGACGGCGAACCCGTAGCCAGGCCGCAACGAGTAACCGACGAGGTTCAGCCAGCGGGCTTCGTGGGCCGGCGAGCGACGACGGCCAGATTCGAACTCCAGCAGCATTTCCCACAGCCGGCGCAATACTGACGTCGGCCAGGCGTGCCGCTCCATGTCGAGCGCCTGCGCCAGTTCCGGCATCAACGTTCGCGGCGGCTCCGTCGCCGGTTCGCCAAACACGCGTTCGATTCGGTCGCGGCAGTGGGCGAGCGCCGAATCATCGACGAACCCTTCGCGCTCGGCCGCCGAGTCGTGCGCGGCGACGTCGGTTTGCGTTGTCGAGCGAATGTCGAACTGCAACCGCCAGCTGCGCGGCGCGTCGATCTCGCGGCACGAAAGTTCTAACACGCCGATTTCCGAGAGATGGGCATGCAGTCGCACCTTCGCTTGCTGCTGCTCTTTGTTGCGGCCCGATTTCAAGACGGTCCGAATCGGCGGCAGCGGCGTCAGCTCTTCGAGATTGACGTCGACGATCGTCCCGGGCGGATCGACGAGCCGCGTGCTTGAGACATAGAGCGGGAACTCCACCGGCTCGGCGAGCGTCACCTGCAGGTCGAGTCCCTCGATCTCAAAATCTTGCCCGGCCACCGCGCTGCCTGGCGCCAGGCAGACGGCCCGCGGCTTCTCGCCGGCAACGCCGATGTAATAGCTGCGGGCGAGATTTGCGGAGATCGCCACCCCCTCGCCGCGCCGCACCATGCCGTAGTAGGCGGCGCCTTGCGCGACGGCCAAATCCAAGCGCGGGTTGTCGAGCAGCAGCGGCTGCCAAGCGGCCCCCTCCGCCGAGAACCATGACGCGACGACTTCCAGCAATCGCGCGCGTAACGAAGGCGAGGCAAACAGCCCGCCGTTCAGGAGCACCACGTCGGGCCGTGCCGGATCGGCCTGCTGCTTTTCTTGCCAGTCGCGCGCAGGCGATTGATCGCCGGTGAAGCGATGGGCCGACAAGAACGCCGCCAGATAACGCGTCATCGCCGGGTCGGCCGCGTAGGGCAAGCCAAAATCCTGGAATGCCGACTGCTTGCGTTGCGGCTTGTCGTTGAGGCCGACGCGCGGCAGGAAGCCTTCCAGCAGCAGTTCCTCGACTTCGCTGCGCGTCACCGCCGTCTGCAGGCCGCCGCCGACGAGTTTCGATCCGCCCGCCGGCAGATTGACGGTGATTGTCTCGGGCGGATTTTCACCGAGCAGCGTTTCCTTCACGCGCCGCGCGGTTCGCACGAGCACTTCCCACTGGTGCGCCGGCAATCGATCATCGCCGACGAGTTTTGTTTCGATATGTCGCGCGAGCGTAAGATCGAGATTATCGCCGCCAAGGATAAGATGCTCGCCGACGGCGATCCGATTGAACTGCACATCGCCGGTCGTCTCGTTAGCGCTCGCCCGGATCAACGTGAAGTCAGACGTGCCGCCGCCGATGTCGCATACCAAAATCTTCTGCCCCGCTTGCACCTGCTCCTGCCAATTGTCGGCGTGGCGATGGACCCAGGCGTAGAACGCCGCCTGCGGTTCTTCGATGAGAATAATCCGCGGTAGCCCAGCTCGCTTCGCGGACTCGATCGTCAACTGCCGAGCCACCTCGTCGAAAGACGCCGGCAGCGTGATCACCACATCCTGCTCGGCAAGCAGATGGCCGGGGAACTCGGCGTTCCATGCTTCATGGATGTGCCGCAGGTAACGCGACGTCGCCTCGACAGGCGAGAGCCGTTCGACGTCGGCGTCGCCATGCCACGGCAAGAGCTCCGCCGTGCGATCGACGCCGGTGTGCGACAGCCACGACTTGGCCGAGGCGACAAGCCGTCCCGGGTTGGCGGTCCCATCGTCGCGCGCGAAGACGCCGACGGCATAGGTCGGCGCCTGTTCGTCCCACGGGAGTCGCATGGCGCCGCCGCTCACTTCCGCGGGCGTCGCTTGGTAGTGAAACGATGGCAACGTCTCGCGGGCTTCCACCTGAAACGGCGCGACGACTTGCCGAATGTTCAGCGTCGCCACCGTCCAGCGTTCCGGCTGCGCGTCGACGTAGGCGACGGCCGAGTTGGTCGTGCCGAGGTCGATCCCCACCACGAACCGACTGCGGGCGTCCTCGGCGGCGTCTGGCAGTGAACGGCCTGGGCTCACGACGCGGCCTCGGGCGCATCGTCGCGAATGCTAAACGCCAGCTTCCACCGCCGATCGGAAGTCGTACTGACGCACCAGAGCTCAAACACGCCGAGTTCCGTGATCCGCGATTGAAATTTCACCGGCACGTAGGTTTCGGCGTCGTCGCTGCCCGCTTCGAGCATCGTCTCGAGCGAATCGGTCTCAGCGAGTTGCTCCTCGTCGATCGTCGGCAGCAGCGCGCCGGGTTTATCTTGCTGACGCACCGCCGAGCTGAAAAAACGAAAATGGGCCGGCTCGCCGAGCACGAGGCCAAACTCGTTCGAGGGGACGTCGACCGCGGTTCCTTCTTCCATGCCGAACGGCACGACGCAGAGCGCCCGCAACGGTCGCGGCGCGCCCGGAATCGCCAAGCCTGCCGTTTCGATGCCGACATAGTACGACCGGGCGGCGCCGCTGCGGATCCGCATGCCGCCCTGTTGTTTCGTCCAGCCATAGAACGCGGCCCCCCGCGCCACCGCGAAGTCGAGGTCGCGCGGGCCGGGGAGTTCGCGCACCGGCCTGTCGGCGGGAGACCACTCGCCGAGGCGATCGAGAACCAGTGAGCGGAACGCATCGGCCTTGAACACGCCGCCGTTGAACAGCACATGCGTCGGCGCGGCGGAGCGATCGTTCTGGCCCGCATGCGCCGTGAGGAACGCCGCCAAGTGCCGCGTGATCGCCACGTCGGCCTGATACGGCAAGCCAATTTCCTGGAACCCCGACGCCCGCCGCCGCTGCGGCCGATCAATAATCGCACACTGGGGGAAGAAGCCGCCGACGAGCAGATCGACCGCCAGTTGCCGCGGCACGTCGACCGTCACCGTTCCGCCGATCAGCTTGCTGCCGCGCCCCAACACCGAGACGCGGTGCGACTCCGGCGCGTCGGCCGCGAGCAGCGTCTCCTTGGCATCGCGGCAGGAGTGCCACAGTGACACCGATTGCCAAGCGTCGAGCTTCACCCCTTGCTCGGCGAACAACTCGGCGACGCGGTGGGCGAGCGTCAGGTCCATGTTGTCGCCGCCGACGAGCAAATGGTCGCCTACCGCTAGCCGCCGCAGCTCCAACTCGCCGTCGGCTTCGGCCACATCGATGAGCGTGAGATCAGTCGTGCCGCCGCCGACGTCGCACACAAGCAGCCGATCGCCCTCGCTCAGATCCCGCCGCCACGCATCGCCGCGCGCGACGAGCCACGAGTAGACCGCCGCTTGCGGTTCTTCCAGGAACACGAGCGACTCGGGCAGTCCCGCCGCGATCGCCGCTTCACGCGTCAACTCGCGAGCGGCAGCGTCGAACGACGCCGGCACGGTGAGCACGAGTTGCTGTTGCGCCAGCGGCGCCTCAGGGAACTTCGCATTCCAGGCCGCAACCAGATGTTCCAAATACCGCCGCGACGCCGCGACGGGCGAAATCTTCGCCACCTCGGGCGGCGCGTGTTCGGGCAGCAGCGGTTGCCGGCGATCGACGCCGCTGTGGCAGAGCCAAGACTTGGCCGCCGCCACCGTGCGATCGGGCATCTCCGCCCCGCGCCGCCGCGCGTACTCGCCCACGGCGAGCGGCATCTCGCGCTGCCACGGCAGGCCGAGCGCCCCCGACGTCGCTTCATGCTCGGGCGCGATATAGAGGAAGGAGGGGAGCGACGGGCGGCTCTCGATCGTGCTCGTCGCGACGAGCTGCGGAATCTCCAGCAACTCGACTTGCGGCGACTTCGTTTCGATCGCGACGTAGGCCAGCACGCAGTTGGTGGTGCCTAGGTCGATCCCCACGACATACTTGGCGGTCATCGAACGTTCTTTCTCGATCATCCCAGTTGAACTTCGGCGGGCGCGACGACGAGCGCTCCCTTGCCGCTGCCGGTCCAGGTCGGCAGGTCGCACTTCGTCGCTTGCCAGCCGGCGTGCATCAGCTTGCCCGCGAACGGCGGCTCTCGCGACACGTCGCCCGTCAGCCGGTAGCATTCGCTTTCGTACCCGGCCGGAACTTGTACGGTCGCTCCCTCCGCATGCTCAAGCACTGGGCGCAATGCAAAGACCCGCGCCAGCACCTTGCCGCAATCCCGCAGCACGTCCCGCGCGGCGGCGCCAATTTGAGCGTCCGAGTAGCCGTCGAGCGATTCGTTGACGATGTCGACGAATCGCGCCTCTCGTTGCAGCGCGGCGAGGAGCGTGATCGCGTCGTTACGCGGCGATTTAAGGAGTGTGGGCGCGCTGGCCGGAGCAACAGCAACGGGATCGGGCGTCGCCGGGGTCCCATTGAGCAGCAGCAAACATTGGTTCGCAAAATCAGCATGAAACAATGCTTTAAAAAAACACCTGACGGCTAACCAAAGTCGCATGAGGCGCATCTCCAAGAATTGGCATTGAGCCGCAAGCGACCCTGAGCGATTGCGTGTCTAGACTACTAAAATACTCCTAATAACGGTCACCAGACAGGGTGCTAGGCGGTTCGAATCCGCGGGTCGTCGACAGCGACGCGACCTCTACGTTGACAACCTAGGCGTCTTCGCCCTCATGGCATTTCGCCCAAGCGACGAAAACTTGTTTTGCTGAAGGACATGGTCACCCGACCTCCACCCCAGGACGAGTCTGCCCGTAAGAAGTTGCATGCGGCGAGTCCAACCAGGCGAGTGCGGGGATCGCTCGGCTGCCTCCGTTGACGCGCCGCCGAACCTTCCGCTGACGCGTTAGCGAGCATTGCCAGCGGTCCAACGAGATGGCGCTTGACCGCCAGCGTTTTCTTCAGCTCAGCCCGCCTGCGCCCAATAGCAACGCGAACGCGACTGGCCGGAACCCTCCCGCTGTCTCGCTGGAGCATGCCGCAGCGCTTCTCAGCGGACGCCGATTGTCGTCTGGAGCCCTGCCAGAAAGTCCGCCAACTGATCTTGACAGATTCTTCGATCTGTGACGATTTGCAATTCTCCCGGGAATTTGCGCCCTGCGTCGCTTCGGGCTCCCCGAAAAACATTGCGCTTCGTGGGCGGGGGCTTTTCGCATAGCGTGAATTGAGTCGACGGCGCCGGGCCGTCTTGAGACCGACCTAGAGCAGAACCCATGGACGACGTCGATCCCACGAAATGGCGCCCCGCGGAACGCGCCCCCAACTGGCGCCTGCGGCAAGCGTGCGACGACGCCACGTCGCGCAAGCTCAGGCTGGAGCCGTCTGCCCGCGGCGAGATGCGCCGCGCCGCCATGTGCGCGGCGGAATTATACGGCGCCGGCGCGCAGCAGCGGGAGGCCATTCGCCAGGACGGTCGGTTTTGCGACTACGCCGAGGTGCTGGACTGGTACTTCAATCGTGACCAAGGCGCCCAGATCGAGGCCCTCGTCCTGGCGCGCATGACAAGCGCCTACATCGCACAACAGCTGGGAATCGCCCCGGAGGCGGTCGATCGGTATTGCACTCTCTGTTTCGACGTCCAGTCGCAACTAGACGACTCGGCGTACATCCTCCGCGAAGCCATTACCAGCGAGCGGCGGCTCGGGAACCCGGCGACGTCTCAGCGTCGCACGACCATGAAGCTGCTTGCGTATTATTGCGGACCGCAAGTACTGATTGACCTCTACGGCGTCGGAGCAACCAAAGAGGCCTGGGTCCACCCCACCGAGCACATCCGCTGGCAGACGGCGCTCACAGCGGTCGACCGTTCCGTGGCTCGGCTCATCAGCGCGGACGCGGGCGAACCGCTGCGCTCCGAGGAAGTTGAAGCCTGCCTAGCCGCCATCGACCCCTACCTCTCGAAGACCTATGCGGCGACGAAGAACGATTGGCTGCGGAAGCCCCGTTCCGGGGAGCCGGCGCCGCCGGCCAAGGCGGCGCGGAAGGCCGATGCCCGTTGTCCCAAGCCGTCCCCGCTCATTTGGTATCCCCAAAAACACTACGAGAGCGAGTGCGCCCGCGTGCAACGCCTTCGCCGCGAATGGGAGCTCCCAAATGCGGAAAATCTCCGCTTCAATATGCGGTATTGGGACGCAGCAGCCGCCACGCACTTGGAATCGCTGCGACTGGCCGCCAAATGGCATGCCGAGGCGCTCGAGGTGCGACAGTCGTTTCTCGACTCGGTCGCAACGCGGGCGGCGGTTCCCGCGGGGTGGTTCGACGGCCCTGGCATCGCTGCCAATTGGAACGTCGACGTCTTCGATTCCAGCGGTGACGTCGCCGACTGGGCGCTGCGTCAAATCGAAGAAGTAGACGCAGATTCGCTCATCGAATCGATGATATTCGTTCAGGAGGGCTCCCAGGTCCGATTGGCAGACGCCATCGCTGCGGCAGACTCGCCGATTGTCATCGCGCGGGATTGCGTGCATGGTACGCCAACGAGCGTCTTCGCCGGGGAGTGGGACTGCGCCTCGTCGAACCCACTTCAGGGGTTTATCTTCTGCCAGCATTCGTTGATATCTAGAGCCCGCCATGGCGGCGTCGTCATAGCTGCCGCCAACTCGCGCGAAGCGGCGGCGTGGCGTCGACTCGGCCTGGCCGCGATCCCCGTACCCGTTAAAGGCATCTGGCCCGCCGTTGCGAAAACGTTCTGGCAGGCGTACGCCTACATGTGCCGCGAGCCAGACCCCAGCGTGCAGATGCCGAAGAATCGCGACCAACAATTCGTCCCGCCGCCGGCGATCTTGACCGTCTCCAGCTTAGATCCAACCACCCTCACTTCTCGCCCGAATGTTGAGTCGGGTCGCTTGGCTTGCTCCCTGCGTGCGATGTGGGACCGATACTGCGGCGACCCGGCGGTCTGCGTCGGGCTGTGGCTCCCGTCGGAGCGGACGATCGCCTCCACGCGCGCAGCGATTGCCGGCCAATCCGCCGTGACGCTGGACGCTTGCATCCAACGCAGTCTCGAAGCCAAGCTGTCGTTTCTCGTCGCGCGCAAGCGCATGCGCCAAGCGCCGTTAAGTCGCCGCCAGACGATGGCCACCATGGAACCAGATGCACCGCTCGCGCACCGCGACAAGCTCTTTCAGCAGTTCATGGACGATCACGAAGGCGAGCTAGTGCAGCCCTTGCTCAACGAGTCGGCGTCATCGGAGTCGCCCATCGATCGCGTCCGCATCGCCGCGATCGCAGGGCTCACGCGGCGACTGGGCGAGATCGACGCCGACCTCATCCTGCACTCGCCAGCCCGAAACGGCGACTTGAAAAACCGAACCATCCTCAGGAGCGAATATCTCAAAGTCGCGTCCGTCCTCACCAGCGCCATCACGACCGCGAAAGGAGGTTCGCGTGCGCGCAAGCGTTGACGCACTCGCGAAGGCGGAAGCCGAGGCCGGCAGGCGCTGGTTAAGCGCTCGTCTGCCATGCGCCGAAATGCTGATGCTGGACCGACAAGGTTTCGTCTCGTACGCCCGCCTGCCGTCGGGCGCCAGGTGCGCCAAGCTTCGTTTCCGCCAGGCCGACGGACGACAACGGGTCGTCTACCTCGGCGTCGACGTCGCGCTCGCGGCCCAAGTCGCCGCGCACCTCGCCGAGCGTCAGGCCGCCACGCGCTGGCGCCGCTCCAGCAAGCGATTGCACCGCCGCGGCCGGCGACTCCTGCGGTCGATCAAATCACGCATCGCCACCCACCTGGAATCCGATCACTGGCACTTTCATGGCCGCCAGCTTCGCCGCAAGCGACGCTGCGCGTTTGAAGGAGCCGCGTTGCCCTCCACTAACCTCACGAAAGGCGTCCCCATGCAAGAAGATCATCCGGCTGATCCGCTCAGGCAGCCGCAAAGCCCTAATGAATTTGAATTCTTCGGCGCTCTCTCCGGATCGCGGTACGACGCGATGCGATGCTGGGCTAATTGTCAGGCTTCGCCCTTCGACGTAGCTATTGGCCATGCAGCGGCCGACTTATTCGACCTGTCCGCCGAGCTGGCCGACCTCCTGAAAGCGGAGTTGCGCGAAAACCGCAACGTCCTGAAGGAATCCGACGGCGTCGCCGAGAACATGAGTTACTATCTGCAGCTCCAGCGACATGCGGAGCGTTTCATCAAATTGGCGCCGCTGCGTGAGTTGCGTACTCCCCCAGCGAAGAACCGCCCTGTTGATACCTATGCTCCCAAACCTCAAGCCGAACCGAATGATGATCCCGTCCCACAGCCGCACTCCGATATCGACTTCTAGGGCTCGCCCGATTCAGAGCTAAGGTCGCTCGAGTTCCCTCGCACTGTTCTTTGAAAATTGAAACCTGTAATGACGCGTCCCGCCGCCGCAGCAGCGGCGGGACGCGTACCGGCGGACCACGCGTCGCCGACGATCAACCAACGAGCGTCGGCGCTTGGGGGGCCGCTTGCGCTCAGGGCGAAGCCCGT
>PNKX01000047.1 GCA_013822725.1 Pirellula sp. | reverse complement strand
TGCATTCTCGGCGGCGTTGCCGGTGGAGGCGAGGCACAGCAAGAGCGTTACAGCCACTTTCAACACGTCATGAACTCCTCAAGCGCAGCGCAGGATGGCATACGTTGCCGCGGCGGAGTTCATTCTGACGATTGGCTCGGGCGAAACAAGTCTCTGAGCGCCGGAATGCCGGGGTGAGCATGGGGACTTTGCAGTTCTCCTGTTCGAATTCCGATCCAGCAGGAACTGCAACTCCCGACAGGGTACAATGGGGCCGGTGTGAACGGGAGGTTGGGCCGTCGTTCGGCGTCGATGCTTCATTCCGCGATCGAGTCTCATCCCATGAAATTGCTCCGAAGGTTGGTTATCGTCGCCGTTGTCTTGGGCGTTGCCGGCTGGGCGGCTTCTGAGCCCGCGGCCAATTATCTAAAAGAGCGCAACAAGGTCGCCTACCGCGAAGCCAAGGTCGTCCGCCGCTCGATATCTTCAGTGGTCAACTCCTCGGGCGAGGTGAAGCCCGTACTGTCCGTGCTCATCGGGTCGTTCGTCTCGGGGCCGATCATCAAGCTATACGTGGACTTCAACGACCAAGTCAAAGAGCACCAGCTGCTGGCGGAGATCGACCCCCAAATTTACATCGCGGCCGTCAACGGGGCCGAGGCAGCCCAGGTGACTCGCGTGGCGGACGTGGTCCGCGTGAAGGCAGTGCTCCAACAGGCGATCAACGACGAGCGCCGCTCGATCGCACTGCGGAAGGTTAACCGCGACTTTATCTCGCAGGCGGAGATCGATCGATTTCATTTCAACCGGCTCCAACTCGAAGCTCAGCTAAAGGTCGCGGAGGCCGCGGTCAAACAGGCGGATGCGGCGCTTAGCAACGCCAAGACCAACCTCGACTATACGAAAATTCGTTCGCCCGTGGATGGCTATGTCATCAAACGCAGCATCGACCCCGGCCAGACGCTGGCCGCCCAGTTCCAGACGCCCGAGCTGTTCATCGTGGCTCCGGAGATGGACAAGAAAATGCATATCTTCGCGTCGGTAGACGAAGCCGACATCGGGTTGATCCGCCGCGCGCAGGAGGAGGGCCAACCGGTGGAGTTCACCGTCGACGCCTACCCGGAGGATTTGTTCACGGGTCAAATCGAGCAAATTCGCTTTAGCTCAACGGTGACACAGAACGTGGTCACATACCCGGTCGTTGTCGCCGCCCCGAACCCGGAATTGAAACTGCTGCCCGGCATGACGGCCGACCTGTCATTCCAGATCGAAAAGAAGGACGACATATTGTGCGTACCCAACGCGGCGCTTCGGTACTATCCCGACGTGCAACACGTGCTTGAAGCGGACCGAAAAATCCTCGAGGGCGCGGAAGAGGAAGCCCGCGAGGAGGAAGAAACCACGGAGCTCTCGGCGAAGCAATTGACCGAGGCGGGCGCCAAGCGCAACCGCCGACATGTATGGGCCTTGGAAGGAGACAAGCTGCGAGCCATCCCAGTAGTGATGGGAGTCGCCGACAATCGATATACCGAGATCAAGTCGGGCAAGTTGACCGAAGGGCAAAAGCTCGTTACTGGCTTAAAGCCGCCGAAATAACCGCATCACTTGCGACGCGATCCGCCCTACCCCGGTTCGCCCGCTATAACCACGCCCTCCCACGCCTCAACGAACCAACCGCCGATGGGCTTCTGGCTAACAGTTCACGTCGCGCTTCGTGCCCTGGCGAAGAACAAGATGCGCGCTGGGCTGACGGTGCTTGGCGTAGTCATCGGCATCGCGGCGGTGACGACGATGGTGTCGGTCGGCCAAAGCGCCAGCCGACTAGTGCAAGGGGAGTTCACGTCGCTGGGCACTAATGTGCTGGTGGTGTTCCCCGAGGCGACGCGACGGCGTGGGGCGCTGCGCAACCTGGCCATCACGCTCACCGCCCGCGATTGCGCGGCGATCGCCGACGAGGCCGACAGCGTCATCGCGGCGACGCCGATTGTGGGCGTAGGCGGGGCTCAGGTGATCTACGGTCACACGAATCTAAGTCCCCGCCAACTGGAGGGCGTGGGCGAAGACTATCTTAAGGTCCGCAACTGGCCGGTGCGGCACGGCGGTTTTTTCTCCAGCCGTGAGATCGACTCGGCCGCCAAGGTCTGCGTCATCGGCCACACGATCGTCGTCAAGCTGTTTCAGACGACCAACCCAATCGGGGCCAAGATTCGAATTCGCAACACG
Source organism: Pirellula sp. (assembly GCA_013822725.1). Lineage (GTDB taxonomy): Bacteria > Planctomycetota > Planctomycetia > Pirellulales > Lacipirellulaceae > Lacipirellula. Next base: position 14,816 of record PNKX01000047.1, on the reverse strand, counting down.
CCGTTCGAGGTGATCGGCATTCTGGAAACCAAAGGCGCCAACATCGTCGGCGAGGACCAGGACGACGTGATCCTCATGCCCTACACGACCGTGCGGAAGCGATTGCAGGGTTCCGACTTCAATAATATCGACGTCATCCTCGCTTCAGCGAGCTCCAGCGCGACGATGGCGGACGCTGAGCAGGAAATTACCCAACTACTCGCGGAACGCCACCGCATCCGGCCGGGCGACGCGCCGGATTTCGCCGTGCAGAACATGGCCGAAATCGCCGATCGGTTGGCGGTAATCACCGGGACGATGACTCTGATGCTTTCAGCGATCGCGGCCATTTCGCTGCTAGTCGGCGGCGTGGGGATCATGAACACGATGCTTGTGTCGGTCACTGAGCGGACCCGAGAGATCGGCATCCGCATGGCGGTGGGAGCACGCAGCAAGAACATCCTGCGCCAGTTCCTGGTCGAATCGGTCGTGCTGTCGTGCGTCGGCGGTGCAATCGGGCTGGGGCTCGGCGTCGCCGCGTCGGCTGGTATCACCGCACTCATCAACAGCCTGTCCAGCGGCAGCGACTGGCCGATGGTCATCTCGATTCCCGCGGCGTTCATTGCGATGGCGTTCGCGGCCGTCGTCGGCATCTTCTTCGGGTTTTATCCCGCGCTCAAGGCGAGCCGGCTCGATCCGATCGAGGCGCTGCGGTACGAGTGACGCGGCGTGAGACGATGCTCGCAGCGTACCTACTGCGCGGCTGGATCGGCCTGGACCGACGGAGGCAGTACGAGCAGCGGCGGCGTTGCGGGAGTTGGCGGCTCTTCCGCGTCCACGGGGGGCAGCGCCTCGGGAATGTTCTGTGGCGGCGGATACGGTAGCGGTTCGTCGGGCGACGACAAACGCCGCGGATAATCGTTCAGGTCGAAGAACTGCTCCGACGGCTCGTTGCCTGCAGGATAAATGTTCGCATTCGGTCCGGGTGCAATATCTCGCGGATAGAGGGTGCAGCGCTTCGGGTCGATCCACAGCGGTCCCAGTGAACAGAATCGGTCTTCGTATAAGAACACAGCGTGCGTTTCCAGAATCGTGCCCGTTTGGCGTTCGAGGTTGGCGAGTTCGATGTTGTATTGCGTTAGCGACTGGGCTTGGAGGCTCACGGAGTTGCCCCAGTCGCTGATGGCCTGCAGCACGTTGAGAAAGATCACGTCGATGCCGTGTTCGTAGACCGCGAACTGCCGCTCGAGGTTGTCCTTGGCCGCCTCGCGGGAAATGGTGAAGGCCTCGTACTGCATGTAAAACTGGTCGAGGTTGCGAAAGTTGTTGGCCAGAATCTGCCGAGTGGTTTGCACGCCTTGCTCCAACGTGGCCCGGTCGCGCGCAATCAACAACTCGACAGATCGGACGCCCGCGCGTTCCGCACGCATGAACAAGGGCACCGAGAAATTCACGCCCACCGTCCAATCCGTCGATTCGCCGCCTTGAGTGGTAATGCGCGTTTGCTCAGGGGTCGTGCCGTCCAGCCCGTTCCACCGATAGAGCCCCACTAGGTCCAAGCTCGGTTGACGCTGATTGCGCGCCAAAATAAGCCGCTGCTGGTCCGCTTCGAGGATGAGCTTAAGTTCGATCAAATCGGGCCGCCGGATTTGCGCCACTTCAATAACCCGGTTCCAGTCGAACGGGATCAATTCGCTGGTGGGCGGCGTGATGGGCTGGAGGGCCAGTGGCTCCGTCGGCGGCAACCCAAGCATGCCGGCCAGCGCAGCCTCGCGCGCGAGCAGGTTGGCCCGCGAGGCGATCGAAGTGGCGCGAAACTGTGCGTACGCCGCCCGCGTCTGGGCCGTTTCGGTGATGTCGGCAATCCCCTGCTCAAACCGGGCCGTTGCCCGCTTGAATGCCTCTTCTGCCTGCTGCACTTGGATTTCGCGGGCCCACACGTCAGTCCGTGCGAACACCACCTGCCAATACGCCTCAATCACGCCCCGCACGAGCTCCTGCAGGCTGTCCCGCAGCGCGAAAAACGACCGATCAGTGTCGATCCGCGCCAAGACAATCGGCACGCGATTGGCCAGCACGCCCGCGCCCCGCAACAACGGTTGCGTATAGCTCAGCTCCGTCGCGTAACGGTCTTGCGGATTGAGCGCAAAGAAACCCGGCGAAATCCGCGTCGCGTCGTTCCCCACCAGCACCTGAGACGTGCCGCCTAGCAGATTCTTTTGCGATACGCCGGCCGCCACATTGTGGTTTTGCGTTTGCACGCCGCTGATGATCGTTTGCCCGGGCCCTAGGGGGTCGAGTGGATCGAGCGGCACGCGTACTGCGACGGGCGTCTCGATCCGCGAGAATGTGTTGTTGACGACGACGTTCGGATCGAACGGCGCGCGCTGCTGGTCGATCGTGTTATTCGTAATGGCGGGGTCGTAAACGGTCCGTCCGCTGGACACGGCAATCACGCCGGCCAACTGCCGCACGACTTCGGAATTGTTGAGCGCCATGCGGATCGCGTCATCGAGCGAAAGTGGCCGCACCGCGTCGGCCGGCAGCGGCGAGCGGACCGTCGGCGGCGGGGGCGTCGGCGGCACGTACACGTCAGGCAGCGCCGCGGGATCGCGATAGCGGATGTGCCGCTGTTCGCCCTTGACGAGCGGGAAGACGCTGTCGTCGTATTCAACGCGTTCGGCCCCGGTCGCCGCGGCGCCGAGCAAAGCCACGGTCAGCGCGGCGATGGCCTGGCGCAGACCCGCACCGCGCGCAGGCTTGGCGCCACTTCGGGTCGAATCTATCACCCTACGACGCATAGTCCTGAGTTTTCGGCCGGTTGTAACGGATGATCCACCTGTTCCGCCGCGGCCCGCACAACCGCTACAACCGGAGCCGCAAGGCTTGCCCAATCGTTAAGGCGAACCGCGTTATTGCCGATTGCCGGAGAATCGAGTGCCACTGTTGGCTTGCCTCACAGTGCGACGCGGGCTTACGCTCACCGCGACTAAACGAGCTAGCAGTGGCGCCTTCGCGGTCTGGCGAGTCGTCTCCATCGGCGGCTAGTCGTCGGCGGCGTGCAGCGCGGCAATCGCCTCGGCCCAATCTTTCGTGTCGCAAACGATCTCGCCGTCCCGCAGGACGAGCTGCCGTCTCGCGTGCCGCGCCACGGCCTGGTCGTGCGTGACCAGAATCACGGTCAGCCCCGTCTCCTCGTTGAGCTTGCGGAACATATCGATCACCTCGCGGCTGGTGCGCGTGTCGAGGTTGCCGGTTGGCTCGTCGGCCATCAAAATGTCGGGCTCGTTGACCAGCGCGCGGGCGATCGCCACACGCTGTTGCTGCCCGCCGGAAAGCTGGCTCGTGTGATGGTCGAGCCGATCGCCAAGTCCGACGCGGTCGAGGAGTTCCTTAGCGCGGCGATGTCGTTCCCGGGTGGGCACATGCCGGGCGTAAAGCAGCGGCAGCTCGACGTTCTCGATCGCCGGCGTGCGAGCCAACAGATTGAAGCTCTGAAACACGAAGCCGATGCGATCGTTGCGAATCCGCGCGCGCTGGTCGCGCGACATAGTGGCGATTTCATCCCCCGCGAGCTTGTAGCTTCCACTGGTGGGCCTATCGAGGCAGCCGAGAGTGTTCATGAGGGTCGATTTGCCGCTGCCCGAGGCGCCCATCAGAGCGACGTACTCGCCCTGCTCGATGTTGAAGGTGGACCCCTTGAGCGCAACGACCTGCACCTCGCCGAGATCGTATATCTTCGCCACGTCGGAAAGTTCAATCAAAGCCATGCCGCGCGCTCGACGATCCGGGCGGATAAGAAGGGAGGGGAGTCGGCTCCATTGTAATCTGCCGCGGAATCACTGCCACGGCGGCCGCGTGAAGGCTACGAGAACTTCAATGTCAGGAATTGAGGAAGCGGAGTCCTAGTGTGGGGCTCCAGGCGATGTGATCGCGGCGCCGCGCGGTTTGGCACGCGAAGTTGGGAATGGAGTCGGTGGATGGAGAGGGCGGCGTTAACTGCGCCTGACTCCTTGCCCCTCGCCAGCGCTTGGCAACGACGAACGACGTAGGCGGCGTCGATCTACCGCGCACCATGATTCCACGTGCTCCAGGAGCATCGTAATCCTTACTTAACGCGGGTCGGTCCTCGGTATCCTTCCATGGAGTCGAGAGTCGCTCATTCTCAACGTGCGTAATGCAGGATGACGATGTGATCCCCCGGGCCAACTTTGGCCGGCATGAGAGACGCGTATCCGACAATATCGGGTAGTAGTGCGCGTTTCTGCGCTGCCTCGCCCCGTCGTGTTAGGCGGAAATCGCCTGAAAACGACCATTCCGTGTCCGCACCAGGACGATCGACCTCTAGGTCGGTAACCTAGCCTTCATCATGAGCTTACTCGTGCCGAGCTGGAACCCACAGCTCAAGCGCCGAGTGGCGTTTCCCGGCCGCAGCCCACAGGAGCCGCACTGCCGACCGTCGACAGGCATCTTGAAACGTTGGTTCGGCGGAGTTTAAGAGTAAAGGGGCGGCACAAGACTCGAACAAATGATGATTTGCAGGCAAAACGAGAGCCTCTCTTCGAAGGCAACGCAGAATCCAACGCATTTTGGTCAGACGTTACGTTGATTATTGAGCACTGGCCATCGCTACCAGCTGCCACGCGGTTGAAGATACTAAAACTGGCGGCCGGCCAATCGAAATAGAACCACGCTCCCTGCCCTGCTCGTGGCCTCCTGCCGTCACTGAAAGGACAGCACATGTCGACGGGCGACGAGCTGATGCTCGCCCAGTGATGAGGGCGCACTTCCGGCAATCGACCACCGCCCAACCATTTGCAACTCGACGACGCTAGCGTTGCGGGTGCTAAGGAGGCGCGCCAAGACTCGAACAAACGTCACTTTACCGGCTAATTTCGATACCGGTCAGAAAGTGACGCAGAATCTGACGCATTTTGCCCCGATTTGCTTCTGATTATTAGTAGATGGCCAAGCCTGTCCGGCTCGGCACGGACAGAGATCCACAAGCTAGTCGTTGCCTCGCCGAAATAAGGCTTCGCTCCCCTGCCCCGCCGACAATTCCACGCGACGTCGGTACCCTTTTGCTAAATTGTGGTACCCGCGAGTGAGCCGTTACTTGAGAGCTGTTTGGAACGGAATGCGTATGCGATTGGCCCTCGGATCTGTGCGTCCGCCGTATACTAGGGCTTTCGTTAACCGGTTCGTTGCTTGTCTCAACTCCCTAAAGCAGTACTGTTCGGAATACTCACATGTGGCGAAGCATCATTTCGTGCGTACTTTGGCTTTCATTGGCGCCTCCCGGCATCGCCGAAGAGTCAATCTTCAAAGCAGGATTTGCCAAGCGGGACATTACGCCCTCGACGGCGACGCCTATGTGGGGCTATGGCGATCGTCACGCATCGCTTTCTGAAGGGGTGGCTGATCCTCTGATGGCCAAGGCTGTGGTCCTCGAAGTCGGCGACCAACGTCTGGCGATAGTCGGAATGGATATTGGACGCGGACCAACGGCGGCCATGATGAAGCAGATCCGCCAAGCTGTGGCGGAGAAAGCCGGCGTGGAAAATGTTATGATCGCCGGCAGTCATACCCATCATGGACCTGTGATTGAACTCACCGATCGCGAAGGATTTGGTAAAGGTAAGTTTGATGATGCCGTTTCCTACTCTCAGCGACTGCCCCAACTACTGATCGAGGCGATCGTCGAGGCGAAGAAAAACGCGGTTCCTGCAAAGATCGGAGTCGCCAAGAAAAACGTTGCTTGGAATCGCAACCGCCATTCGAAAAGAGCGATTAAGTCCACTGATCCCATGCTGGCTGTCATTCGATTAGACGACTACGCCGGCCAGCCGATCGCGGTCATTGCAAACTTTGCGGCTCATCCTGTAACGGCTGACGAAGGAATGCTGAAGTTCTCGGCCGACTTTCCCGGGGCGCTTCAGCGGCGCGTCGAGGAGTCAATGCAGACGAACTGCGTTTTCATGCAGGGCGCTTCGGGCGATTTAAGTCCCAACCGTGGCGAGCTGACTGGTATCCAGTATGGAGAAAAGCTGGGCGACGACGTCGTTGCTATGGCGAGCAACGTGAAAGCTGAGACGCCTAAGAATCCTTCGGTGCAGGCAAGGGTCGATCACTTCAAGTTTGTGAGTCGCGTTGATTTCAAGAATCCCATTCTAGTTGCTGCGTATCAGGGAGCGTTTTTCCCTGAGATAACTAAGAATTACGTCGAGGAATTCGCGGAAGGCATCGAGCCTGAATTGACGACCGCGCTGATTAACGGCGAGTTAGCGTTGGTCGGCGGATCGGGTGAATTCTTCAGCGGCCATGCCGCGCGACTGAAGGAACGCTGCGACGTGCGGGACACGTTGTTTTTCGGCTACTGCAACGGCCATCACATGTACTTCCCCACGATTGAAGCAGCCAGCGAAGGAGGCTATGGCGGTGACGCGTCAGTGGCGCCCGTCGAAGTTGGCGCGGGCGAAGAGATGATGAACCAGGCTCTGATCAACATCTACACGATGCTGGGTAAGTTTCCTCCGAAAGAGACGAGACAGTGAAGCAGACGCGACATGTCTAGAAGCAGTTTCGATTGATAGCAGAGCGTTAAGTTTGTGCTGTTGAATGAATTGGGTTTAATGGACCATCGAAGGAGGAACTTCGATGGGTGTGAATCTAGAGCTAACGGACGCCCACTGGGCGAAGATCGAACCGTTGTTGCCGCAGGAGTCGCCTTCGCCTCGCGGCGGGCGACGACGAATCGATAATCGCGAGGTGATGGAAGGCATCCTGTGGGTACTGCGAAGCGGCGCCCGTTGGAAAGATCTACCGCGAGAGCACCCCTCGGCAACAACGTGTTGGCGGCGGCTGCGCGAGTGGGAGGACGCAGGCGTTTGGCTAGCGATCTGGCGAGCGTTTCTGTCGGAGTTGGACGAGGCGGGCCAACTCGACTGGCATGAAGTGTTCGCCGACGGCACGTTCGCCTCGGCAAAAAAAGGGGTTCCGACGTCGGAAAGACCAAACGCGGCAAGGGTACAAAGCTTATGGTGGTGGCGGACGGCCAGGGTGTGCCTCTCGGAATCCAACTTGCCTCGGCGTCGCCGCATGAATGCACGTTGATCGAGTCGACGTTGGAACAAGTCGCGGTTCCCCGGGCGGGCCGAGGCCGCCCGCGGAAAAACCCTGAGCGATTGATTTACGACCGAGCCGCCGATAGCGACGCGTTGCGAGCCCGACTCAAGCGACGCGGCATCGAGTTGATCTGCCCCAACCGTTCGAACAAACGGGTCAAAACACAAGACGGACGTAAGCTCCGACGCTACAAGCGACGCTGGAAAATCGAACGCACCATCGCGTGGCTGCAAAACTTCCGCCGCCTCGTCGTCCGCTACGAACGGCAAACCAAGATGTTTCTGGCCTTCGTCCATGTCGCTTGCTTAATGATCACCGTGAGGCAGTTTTGAAACCGCTTCTAGTCGTCGGCTAAGCGGCGAGCCGCATGGTCAGATCCAACAGCGTCACCAAATCAACGGCGTTGTGAAACAAAATTGCCTCCATCTCACGCCCCACTCCTGTCCGCACATAGTCCTTGTACGCCGCAGGAATGAGATTACCGTGGATATCGCCGACTCGGACACGGCCGCAGATGCGCTGCTCCAGCGTCTGGAGCTTGCAGTCCGGCAGCTCCTTTTTCCAACGTCGCCGAGCGGGGTGCAGCATGTCGAAGTGGCGAGGCATCGGTAGTCGTTGGCCTCGGAACAAGAGATGACGCCGCGAGCGATCTGTCACCATCGGCCAATCAAAAGACTTGCCGTTAAAGGTCACGATGACGCTCTGCGATTCAATCCTCTGCCAAAGACTCTCCAGCACAGCAGCCTCTTCGGCGTAATTGCGCGCCAACAGCAATTCGACCGCGAGCTTTCCGTCGATGGCTCTGAGTAGTCCAACGAGAAATAGCGCGCTGCCCGCGAGCCCGCACGTCTCCAGGTCGACGAACAGCGATCGGGCAGGGAACGAGGACATCAATTCGTTCTGTGGGCCCAGCTTTGCGAGATGCTCGCACCGCCTAGCAATCAACTGCTCCCCGCCGGGCCAAATTTCTTCCACCGGGATGCACACCCGCCAATGCTCTCCGGCTTCCGTTGCGACTACTTCTCCTCGCCGAAGCAATCCAGGAATGGGCTTCACTAGACCGGGACGTAACGGCGAACCAGAAAACTTCGCCTTAGTCGGTTTCGACGACTCTCCGACCGCTCGGGAAGGAAGCGACGTTGGGATTCCGATCGTTGGCAGCGGTCCCCGGTTGAGAGACTCCAGACGCAGACGTAGCGATTCGTCGATCATGCGGAGTTGCCCACTTTCACGCGGGGACTTTTTGCGAATTGCAACCAACCGCCGATCGGCTGTCGCTAGCCGCTAAACTCGCAATCAGCATCCGTGTCGCCTCCTTGTCGGGCATTGGATGGCCACGAGTCAGATCAGGATCGCTGTGAATAGCCGGCCGCAAGTTCGGCAGCCCGACGCAGCTCGGGCAGCCAGATTCGCACGGACAGCTTTCGACCATCTCCCGGCAAATCTCCAAGAGTTGCTCGATTCTGGCAAATCCCTTCTCGCTATACCCGAGTCCGCCGGGATATCGGTCATACAGGATCATCGTCGGCCGGCCCGTGTTGTGGCTATTCACCACGCCTCCCAAATCACGGCTGTCACACATCGCTACCAAGGGGAGTGCCACGACGGCGAGGTTTCGCAGGCCCACGAGCCCTTCGCTAGCCCGCAATCCGGCCGCCTTGAGATCTGCTCGGATGGTGTCATCAGGCGTGAACCATAGCGCCGTCGTTTGGAGTTGTTGAGCAGGGATGTCGACTGGCCCCAATCCGATATTCTCTCGCGTGCCAAATTTGATCTTCTTGAACGCTACGGTCTGCCAGGTCACGTCCACGTCGCCATACGACAGACCGGCGGTCGGAATCGCATCGCTCGTCGCTCGCTCATTCTTGACTACAACACTGCTCTCCAGCACCGCCTGGGTGTAGTAGTCGGTCTCTCTCCGATCGACGTAAGCGACTTTCCCGTTAAGATCTAGCTCTCGCACCAAATACGTCTCACCGTTGTGGAGATAGACCGCCTCGGGGTAGACCAGCTCGGGAGCACTGATCGAGTCGACGTTTGCCAGCACCTTTACGCCCCGGGGAGCGACGGTGCCTTCCCGATCGTTGACGACGATGCTGAACGTGTTGTCGCTCATGTGACGGAGGCTGACGCCGACCGTCGGGTTCTGGCCGCCAGGATGGTAGTAGGCTCCACGGACTTCCGCCAAAAGTTCTTCGCGACAAAGCGCCTCGATGATCGGCCCTGACAGCGGCCCGAATAGATTTTGATCATCTGCCGTAAGCGGCAGCTCAAATGCAGCGGCTGGAAGGTGCTTGGCGAGGACGTAGGGATTGTCGGGGTCGACGACTGCGTGCTCGGGAGTCTGGGCGAAAAAGTAGTCGGGACGCCGCAAGAGGTATTGGTCGACAGGGTCATTGCCCGCCATGAGGACCGCCAGACTTTCTCCCTGACGGCGGCCGCTCCGCCCCGCTTGTTGCCAGCAGCTAGCGATTGTCCCGGGATAATTGACGAGAAGAGCCACATCCAGCGAGCCAATGTCGATGCCCAGCTCTAGCGCGTTGGTTGCTGCCACCGCCCGGAGTCGGCCGGCGAAGAGGTCCTGCTCAATTTCTCGGCGCTCATTGGGGAGGTAGCCGCCGCGGTAGGCTCGGACTTTGTCGGCATGCCGCGATCGGTGAGCATCCAATGATTCGCGAAGGTAGCGGTGAATAAGCTCCGCCGCTTGCCGAGTTCTCGTGAAGGCTAAAGCCTGCCCCTCAGCCTCGACAGCTTCTTCCAGCCACATGACTGCATCGTCATTGGCACTTCGGCGAGCCAGCGAGTCGGCTCCGATTGGAGAGGGATTCCAGAGGGCGAAATACTTGCGGCCGCGAGGCGACCCGTCGTCGTCAATGACCTCTGCTTTCCGTCCGATTAGCCGCTCTACCAGCTCTCCCGGATTGGCGATGGTGGCGCTGGTGGCGAGGAAGATGGGCTCGCTGCCGTAGTGCCGACAAACTCGCAGAAGCCGGCGGAGGACGGCAGAAACATGAGCGCCGAGAATTCCGCGATAGGTGTGGACCTCGTCGATGACCACGTATCGCAGGTCGGTGAAGAAGTCCGCCCACTTTGGATGGTAAGGAAGAATGGAAGCGTGGAGCATGTCTGGGTTGGAAAGGACCAGATTAGCTTCGGTGCGGATGCGGCGACGCTGGGCGGTCGGGGTATCGCCGTCGTAGACGCCGGGGCGGATTGCCGAGCGAAGGTCCTCGTTCCCTCCCACTAATTCCAACAGCCCCTTAAGCTGGTCCTGTGCCAGCGCTTTGGTTGGGTAGAGGTAGAGGGCACGGCAGTTGGATTCGACGAGCGCCGATTCAAGGATCGGCAAGTTGTAGCACAGCGTTTTGCCGCTGGCCGTCCCAGTGACGACGACGAGGTCACGACGGTCACGAGCCGTCGCCAGGGCGCTCGCCTGGTGCGAGTAGGGCCTCTCAATGCCCTTCTTAGCAAGAACGTGCTGGAGCGATGCAGGCAAGGGAGGCGTTACGTCGGCGTATCGGCCAGCGCGTTCTGGAAGTATTTCAATATGCTCAAGCTGACCAGCGTAATCACGCCGCGACCGCACACGATCAAGCAGTGCGTGCACATCCATGTCGTTCTGCCCTTTCCCTGGGGCCATGTTACTAGACGGGCGTGCAGTATACGTCGATTTGGCAATGAAGAGCAAGCGACAATAGCTACCGCACCCAACTAGCCTAGCTGGTTCCACTAATAAACGGGCTCACGGCGGCGAAGGCGGCGTGAGGGGTGGAGAGCCAGGCTGTAAGTTGTCAACTCAATGCCTTGGCTTGCGTCGCTTCCCCAATATCGCCACCAAGCCGACGCTTGCGATCAGTGCGAAGAAACCTAGTGAAACCCAGTCGCTTGAACTCATGGCAGTTTTTCCGCAAAGGTAAAGTATGGCGATAGGCGCGACGATGCGAATATTGCGCCTTTCTGCCTCCGCCTAGCGTGCACCAGTCCGCTGGCCACAAGATGCTCAGCCAGCATGAAGCTGGATTACTGTTTTCCGTGCCGGGTTTATGCTCCCCGCATGGCCTACTACCGCGTGATCTTCAGCATCCTCTACTGGGTCGAGCCCCCGGCCGGTGCTCACTCGACCTGCATGCACGTTAATCTCGACCGCCAGGGGATGCTCTCCACCCAACCAACGGCAGACCGCGGCCGCCGGTGAAACGGACGGTCGACTTACGTGCCGGCGACGAGCTGCTGTTCGAGCAGCAGTGGGAGAAGATCGTTGAGGTAGAAGTCTTCACCGATCGGTGGTTCACCGACGAGCAGCTTCCACACTACGCAAACGGCGGCGACGGCTACGTCTATCGTGCCGAGCCTCAGCCGGGCTCATCCCTGCGGGCGGCGAATGCGGCGTGAGGAAGTTATGATCGCTGCAACTAATGAAAATAACATTGCTGCTGAGGTAGGTTCCGGAACTGGCTCAACGAAGGTCTGAAATCCGAGATCGAAGCTATCGACGAGATCCAAGCTATCGACATCGAAGTATAAATTCAGTAGCCAATTAACTTCGCCTGCATGCGACTGATTGCCCAAATAATGTCCTCCGTTAGGGTATTCATCGCCTACCGTCCCTCTCCAATAAGGTGGCATTGGAGGATTGGGAGTAGAGAAATCCGGAAGGTCCGCAGCGAGCAGGTATGAATTTCCAGAAACAATGTTGACGGGCGCACTGAATGTAATCGGCCCTATTTCCCAAAGATTCTGGTCTACATGCAATCACTGTTGACTTGTTGCTGAACCGATAACGTTCGATGTCGGCACTCCACTTGGCGCATCAAGGATGGAAATCCTCACACGTGGCGTGGACGTTCCTTCAGTCGAAAAAATAGGTACTCCAACTTCTGTGATCCGGCCAGAGATGCCAGCTCTGAATACCTGACCAGTGAATTCCCAACCCAACGTCGGCCCGACCATCACGTATAACTCGTCGCCTGCAGCAAAATGTGACTGATCGAGGAGTGATGCACCGAATGTTCGATAAGAGCACGTAGCGCAACTGAGTACTATGAGAGATGACAATAGAAGATGATGCATTAGCCTTACTCACCGAACTTGGCAGATAGCAGGTTTGTGACAATCTAGTCCGGCAGTTTCCTGAGTACAACTCTAAGACACCTAAGTGCAAATAGTGGCGAGGAGCCGCTAGCGACCACCAAGGCGAAGTAGTGCTAGCCCTCGCCCTAGCCCCCAGCCTCCCGGCCACAGATTAGAGCGGAGATGCTCCCCAAGTTGCCAAGGAGCCGATGGCTACAGCCGCAGCCGCGACGATCGTCATGGCCACGAACATCTCACTGATGGAGAACTTCCAACCGCGGCGTCTTAGGCGCACGAAGTACTCTATGATTAGGCCAAGCATTGCGCCGACAATTAAGGCAATGAACCGCCACCGCTGTCCTTCCGCAAAGCCATAGCCTGCTGCGTCCGCCCTCTGGACGAAAAGTCCTGCGGCGGCCGCGTATCCGAATCCGGCACCTGCGAACATCAGAAATGCCAATCGGCCGGTGGAAAGCATGCCCCGTCTATGAGGTGATCGTTGTCAACCGGCATTACGGTTGTATCTGATTTTGATCCGCGAACCTGCCGATGCTTCTGCGAGCTGTTCTCACGAACGCTCAACCATCTATTCGAGGCGCCGCCCGGTAGGGGGCCCGTCGTGAAGCGTGTTTGCGAAAGGCGCCGCCATTCATTCTAGCGTCGGTCGACTCGATGGTCGCCGGCAGCGGGTGATGTCGGTGTCGCCTTCGTTTCGTGATCGGTTGGTTCCGCGGTCATGATCGGTTGCTGGTCGGGCGCATCGACTTTAGCCGGCCGGCGGCTCGCCGATCGGCCGGTACGCTTGGCCGCTGTGGAGCAGCGAGACGATGACGCACCACGCGCGGCGAGCCACGGCGACGATCGCCTTCTTGGCCCCGCATCGCTTCTTGAGTCGCTCGTACAGCAGACCCCAGCGACGGGTCTTGTTCGTCAGCCGCCAGGCGAGCTCGACCAGCGCCGTTCGCAGCAGCCGCGAACCGGCTTTGGTGATCGGCAGTTGCTTGGTCCGCTTGTCGCTTTGCCGAATGCCGGGCGCCAGGCCGGCGTAGGCGGTCGCCTTGCGCTGCGAGCCAAAGCGGCGAACGTCGCCCGTTTCGGCCAAGACGACCTCCGTCGTCACCGGGCCCACGCAAGGAATGCTGGCCAAGACGGCCCGCGCCTCCTGCTCGGCAATCGGCGCCGCCTGAGCGAATTGTTTCAGCCGCTTGTCGACCGTCCTGAGGCGCACCGCGTGCTGGTCGAGTTCTTCGCACAACAAGTCGGCGGCGAACCGATCGGCGGCGGACAGGTCGATCTGTTCGAGGTAGGCTCGGCCGGCGCGCGAGAACAGGTCCGTTCGGTCGGCGTTGTAACTCGCGACGATCCAACGCAGCTTGTTCTTGGCGGAGGTGATGCGGCCTTGCACGTACGCGCGCAGGCGAACCAACGTCCGATGGTCGCGAACTCGCGGCGTGGGACGCCAAGACTCAGGAACCTGGTCCAGCGCGAGAAACTCCGCCAGCGTCTGCGCGTCGAGCTTGTCGGTCTTGTTCTTGCTCTCGGCGATCACCCGAAGCTTGCCCGGATGGGCCAGCACGACCCGCTTGGCCGTCGGTTCAATGAGCTGGACGAACCATTCGTAGCTGGCCGTCGCCTCGACGACCGCCTCGTACGGCCCCAGGCGGGCGAAGTACGCGAGAATCGCCTCCTCGTCATCACAGCAGAACCGCTTCCGCTCGATGACCTTCCGTTCGCGGCCGACTAGGTCCACGACGCACAGGCTGATCGAGTGCTTGTGAAGGTCGACGCCGACGTAAAGCATGGCTTCTCTCCTTGGGTGAAGACGGGCGCTTGTCAAAAACACCGGTCTATCACGATCGTCAAGGAAAGCCAGCCGTGGGCTCGGCCTTCGCTTATCTCATAGCTTCATTCTAACCGCCGCCGAGGGAGCTTCCTACAGAATCACCGCCATCCCCAGCAGGCCAGCAACGACCGTCGTGGCGATCATCGCCGAGCGGATCGTAAAGCGGCGACCGAGTCTCAGGGAGGCGACTCCTGCGAGGGCGAAGATGAGGGCTGCATACCAGAGCGGGAAGTGAACGCCGTTTGCGAATGCAACAAAATAGCCTCGCCTGTGGTTCGCCAATGAGAGCGGCGATCTGTTCGAGCCGAGATCCCTCGAATCGAACTCCCACCGACCGTTAACCAAACCTTTGCCGACATAGAAAGTCGCCGTCCCGTTATCCACTACAAAGTTCGATGTCCACCCCGCTGCCTGGAATGCCACGCTGGTTTGACGCGTATTGCAAATGGCGGTCCATATCCACAGCCCTAAAAACCCGACGCTCGCCGCGCAGCACAACGTCGCCAGGGCGTAGCGGATGAATCTCATCATTAGAGAGTTACCGCCATGCCGATTAACGCAGCCACGACTGTCGTCGCGATCAAGGCGGACCGAATCGAGAATTGGCGGCTTACGCGGAGAACGCCGGCTCCGGCCAATGCGAAGATGATCGGAGGAAACCAAAGTGGGAAGTAGACGCCCGTGCGTGTGCGTCCGAATGCAGTCTGTTGACCGTTCATTCAATTCAGTTGGCGCGACGTATGCACGGCTCGCCTTTGGCGTCGGGCCGGGCGGGAGCTGGGAGATTCCGGTCGAAGTT
>PNKX01000046.1 GCA_013822725.1 Pirellula sp. | reverse complement strand
CAGATGCGCCCGTCGCTGTCTTCGAGCATGCCGCTAACGTATGCGGAGACTTCATCCAATCACGTGGAATCTCATGACCGAGGATTATGATAGAATGGGTGGGCGTGAATACCCTGTTTGGCGACAATCGGCGTCGTAGTACTGGCCGGCACTTTCATGTGACTCAAGCGTCGTCACGCAGGTCCTTTCGGCTTAGATTCCTCTCGCGACCGTAGGCGTGATCAATCGTGGACTTCAACGTTAGGCCCGCTGAAGGCGCCGAAGTACGACTCTGCCGGATGCTGCTCGGCAATGAGGGATGCACTCATCCGCACTATCAGTTGTTCGTCGCGGAGGGCGAGAACGGCTTGCCAGTGGGGGTGGGAAGTTTGCGCAGCGGCGCTGAGGAGTTGGGCGACTACTGGACCGTGCACATTGAGGTCGTGCCGACGTGCCGCAGCACTGGCGTCGAAGCGAGCTTGTTGGCCTATGCGCGATCGCACGCCGCCTCATGTGGGGCCACGACGCTGCAAACCATGCGCTGGTTTGAGCGGGATTCCGAAGAACAGCTCCTGTGGACGTCGCGGGGCTTCGCACCTCAGGGCGTCAGATACATGCACGAGATCGACATCGGGCCATCGTTCGCGCGAATGGCGCCCCTCATCGAGCAAGTGCGTGAGCACGGCTGGATTCCGGCGGATGCGAAAATTGTCTCGCTCGCGGAAGCTGACCTCCAACAGGTCTGCGATCTCCATCTGAAGTACTTGGGCGGTTCCATGCGGCAGCTCCTCCCGTTGCTTGACGGCACGGCGCCGCATCCGTACGACCGCCAAGCATCGGTCGTGCTCCTGTGCGGCGGGCAGCCGATTGGATTCACGCTTGGATGGTTTCCCGAACCGGCAGTCTGCGAAATTAGCGCCAATGTGCTGGCGCCCGCCGTACGTTTGGGGTGGGCCAACGTGCTACTTAAATACGAAGCGCTGCAGCGGGTCATGGCGCGCGGCGCGACCCGTTTCCGCTTCACCACCATGGAGCGGCATACCGACTCGCGAAAAACCCTTCGATGGGTGGGTGGAGGCACAACCCGCGTGGAGGTGCGGCTGCAATGTGCCTTAGAGCGGGCGTAGGCCCGCCAACGCGGCTAGCCGTGTTCGGGCGGATAGCCCCATGACCCAGCATTCAGGGATTGAAGCGACTCTGTCGCAAACCTTTAAGTTGTCGCCGATGCTCGGCGGCGCGAGTGGGCTCATCCAGCGTAACTTCGTAGAGCCGCGCGAGCCGTCGGCGTGCAGTTCGATACTCGGGAGCTAAGCCTACGGCACGCTCTAATGATAGCGCCGCTTGGGCGTAGTCGCCCAGGCTGGCGAGCGCCACCCCTAGATAATAGTGGGCGCTCGGCATCGCTTGATAAGAGTCGATCGCGGCCTGCGCGCTCTCTGCCGCCTCAGAGAAATTGCGTCCCCGCAGACTTACGACCGCACGTCCGCAGTGCGCTTCGGCGTGACTCGGATCAAGTTCGATCGCCTGTTGAAAGGCGAGACCCGCCTCCGTCCATTGTCGCAACGCCAGCCATGCTTCGCCCAGAAAGACGTAAATGCGCGGATTTCCGGCGTCCGCTGCCGCGGCCCGTCGTAGACAAGCCAACGCGGCTTCGGGCCTGCGAGACTGCAATTCTATGCGGCCCAACGTCAAATCGGCCAGAGGCTGATCCGATTCCTTCGGCAGCAAAAGATCGACCACGCGCTGCGCATCCGCAAGTTGACCGCACACGAGGTACGACTCGATCAGCATGCCGGCCAGCGCCTTTGGCGACGGCGAGTTTGACGCCAGCTTTTCGAGAATCTCCTGGGCTTCGCGGTGCTGTCCACCCTCGATCAACGACCGAGCGCAATTGAACTGATTTCTCGCGATGACCTCCTGTTCCTTCGCATTCCGCGATTGCTCATCAGGATCGCGAAACCCTGCTTGCTGCAACTGCTCGAGCATTTGCCTCAGCTCTTGATCGCGATCGCTCTCATCGATGCTGTGCGTACCCGCCTCGCCGGGCTCCTCGTCCCACGACGGCAACCAGTCCGGCGCGACGTCGACGTCAAACAGCTCGTTCAGCGGCTTTCCGTCCATGTCTTTTCCCACGGGTAGACCGAACATCGTGAGAATCGTTGGCGTCACGTCGAGGATGCTTGCGCTCTTGATCCTGACGCCGGGTCGGATATGCGGACCTGCCGCCACGAAAATTCCAAACCGCCGATGCCGGGTCTCCACGTCTTCGGGAGCGTGGCGAACGGGCGCGGGGAGCATCGCTCCCGATTTGATCCCGTGATCGGACGTGAGGATCACGGCGGTCTCGTCGCCTGCCAGTTCCAACAACCTGCCGAGCATCCGATCATGAAATCGATAGCAGGCGGGGATGGCCTGTTGATAAGGCGAGCCCTCCTCGGCGGAAGCGCTCGCCTCATGCGGCGCCCTCGCGTGCAGAAACGCGTGTGAGAACTGCTCGATGCCGCTGTAGCCGACCGCCATCAAGTCCCACGTGCGGTGCTCCATCGCCCAGGTTGCGACGGCATGGTTGGTGACAGTCGCGGCTAACCAGGTGGCGCAGGCGGTCACGCGGTGCATGTCCCGCAGTTTGATCTGCTCCAATTCGGGCAGAAAGAACGCCAACGATTCGCGGTCCAGTTGCTCCGGATGGACTCGCAACGGCTCAAAATCGGCGCGCAGTTCCGGTGGGTACGCCGACCCTGCCGGTTGCGGCCAAGGCTTGCCGTACGCAACATTGGCTAGCGCATGCCTGTCTGTAACGTTCAGTCCGCTGAT
The DNA here is from genome assembly GCA_013822725.1 of Pirellula sp. Lineage (GTDB taxonomy): Bacteria > Planctomycetota > Planctomycetia > Pirellulales > Lacipirellulaceae > Lacipirellula. The sequence goes on along the minus strand of PNKX01000046.1, from coordinate 14,365 downwards.
GGGCTCGGCAGGGTGAGAGCCGCGCCAACCGACGACATTTGCCGCCAAACCTCGCTGCGTCACGATATTCCAAATCGCTTTGGTCGTGCGGCTCTGACTGGATGCTGAGCGAACTCCGCCCGCCTCAGGATCGGGCTCGGCCATCCCGTGAATGCCATGCTTGTGCGGACGTTTCCCTGTGGCGATGGAAGTCCACGCTGGCGGCGATAGCCAGGGAATCACGGACGCAATCGGGCCGCTCGCACCGCGTTCGATCAGCCGCTGCAAATGCGGCATGAGCCCGCCGTCGAGTAGGGGTTGGCAGAGAGCCCAATCGGCGGCATCCCACACGATGAGCAGGACTTTGCTGACAAGCCGAGTCGACATTCGTTGGCACGCTCCTCTAGAAAACGCCCTGCCCCGTCCTAATTCTATGTCCCGTTCGCAGTCGGGCGACCCGCGTCGCACGATCCCGCCAGCGCTTGTCGATAGTCAAGATGCTCGGGGCGCCTGTCGACGAGCTGTTCGAGTATCGTCTGCGCCTGGTGCCGCAAGCCCGCGTCGAGGTAGGCACGCGCCAAGTTGAACTGGTTAGTCTCCAGGCAAGCGTCAATTGCCTGCCGCACATCGGAGCCGGGCGCTGTGATGTAACCAAGTTCGATGAGATGACGGACAGCCTGCAGCGAATCGGTCGGCTGCTGGCGCATCTCTTCGGGATGCTGGCCGGCTGATCCCGCGACTTCATCCCAACTTGCAATGAACTCGGGTTCGACTTCAGCGGCGATAGCTTCGAGCCAAGGCCGTCCGTCCATGTCTCGGCCCAACGGTAGGCCACAGAGCGCGAGAACCGTCGGCGCGACATCCAGGAGCGATACTCCGTCCAGTCGAACGCCCGAACGGATGGGCGGACCGTGCAGCACGCAGACGCCTTGCGGGCGATGGCATTGGGCGAGGCCTTCAAGCGTCTTCGCCGTATGTGGCAGACGGGTCTCACCGCTTCGAAAGCCGTGATCGGATAGAAGGATTACCGTGGCGTCGTCGCCGGCCAACTCCAGCAGGCGGCCGAGCATGAGATCGTGGAATTGATAACATGTTGTGATGACGTGACGATAGATTTCAAAGTCCTCGTCAGAGACGTGCGCTTGCTGCGGCGGATGGAATTCCATGAAGACGTGCGAGAAATGATCGATCGCGTCGTAGAGCACTGCCACAAATTCCCACGGTCGGTGCTCCATGGCCCAAGTCGCCGCGGCATGCGTCGTCGCCGTTTCCGCAAGGATGACGGCGCACTTCAGCAGATGGTCGTCGCGGCTTTGATCAATCCGGTCCGCCGCGGGGATAAACGATTGCAGATCCTGAGCACGCACCTCCTCAGGTCGCAAGCGAAGAGCGGCGAGAACATCGCGGATCTCGGACGGATAGACCGATTCAGCAGACTGTGGCCAAGGAGCGCCGAGTGGCGGCGCCACGCTAAACTCATTCGAAACGCTCACGCCGTTGACCGGTTCCGCCGGATGCGAGGCATACCAGCACAAGTTGTGCGTGCGCCAGCCTCGCTGGGTGAGGATGTTCCAAAGTGCTTTGGTCGTGCGGCTGGTGCTGGCGATGGCACGAATTCCTCGGCCATCTGGCCGCGGTTCGGTAAAGCCGTGGATCCCATGCTTGTGGGGGCGTTTGCCTGTAGCGATCGAAGTCCAAAGCATTGGCGACAACATCGGCTCCAGCGAAGCGAGCTCGCCCGCAGCGCCCTCCCTGATCAACCGCGCCAAGTGCGGCATCTGCCCCGCAGCGATCAGGGGACGGATAATCTCCCAATCCGCAGCATCCCAGCCGATGAGCAGGATTTTTTCCGCTAAACGCTTCAAAGTGAAGGGCCCTCGGACGTCCCACCGCCGTCAAGCCACGGAAGTCGAGTCATTCGATCGGGCCGGTACGACTGGGCCCGATGATGCAAAGCGAACGCTCGATCGCCTTTGTGATCCAAGAGGTCGGCCAGACGCCGGTGCGCCGAAGCCCCGTCTCCAGGCGCTGCGAGCCCAACCGAAGCTTTAAACGCTTCGATCGCCTCATCATGCCGTCCCTGACGCACGAAAACCAAGCCTAGGTGGTACTGCGAGTCGTAGGAGTTTGGCTCGCGCGAAACAGCTTCTTGCGCATGAAAAAGAGCGCCGGACAGGTCGCGCGTGAGCAGGCAAGCGACGGCCATAGCGTCATAAGCGCTCCCGAGACCCGAGTCTCGTTCGATTGCCGCCTCGAGAAGGCGAATCGCATCCCGCGGCCGCTTCAATCGTAGGTAGAGCCGCCCCGCGATTACTAGCAACTGAGCGGTGACGCCGTTCATTTTCTCGATTTGCAGCAGATGTTTTGTTGCAGAAGCGTCGTCGCCTTGCCTGGCGTCCATCGCCGCCAAGGCAATTCGCGCCAACGGCGTATCAACGCCATCGGCTTGAAGGGCAACGATCAGGCTTCGACACTCAGCGAATTCTCCGGCTCGGAAGTGCCTCTCGGCCAATGCAGATCGATGGAGCCATGTCGGATCAGAATGCATAACGATCAGCCGCTATCTCGCTGGCGCGCTGACAGCAGAAATCCCGCCGTTGGAAAGTGCTGGACCGGGCCGATGCCCGGTCCAGCAATCGTTGCTATAAGAATTGACGCGCAGCGTTCTCACCTTAGACGCCGTTTGCGGCAAAACCCCACGATGGTCTGTCTCAGGCGCCGTCGTCCCCGTTTAACCAAAAGGATGAATCACTCCGCTCGTCGACGATAGAGCGACAATCCGGCCGCTCCCGCCGCGAGCATCACTAGAGACGTCGGTTCGGGAACAGCTGCGATGGCGGTGTTGGGCGTCGTTTCGTATCCAAGGGCAAAAACGTGCCCGTTGGCGCTGTTTTCGGCGCCGGCGCCCTCGTAGCCCACGAAACCATAGTGGGTGTCGCCGGCGAGTTGGAATCGCACGCCAATGTAGCCGGCCCCGTCGCTCACTTGAAAGTTTCCCGCGGGACCGCCGCCAGATATTCCGGTGAGTTGGTCGGCCCCTGGCGAACCGAAGGTAAGCCCCGGACCGATTAAGGAGCCGGAAGGCAAATTGGCCGCTCGAGTGGGATTTCCGCCGTCGAGCGCCAAGGCAGTTCCGCCGGCGATATCCGCGGCCTTCACCAAGGTATCGTATTGTTGAATGTCAAACTCAGTCGTCCCGTCGCCATTGAGATCGACGTGATAGTCCGCGATGCCAGCGGGGATATCGACGTCCACGGACGTAACGATCGCCGCGGCGTCCGCCGACTGAACGCCGCCGATTCCGGCCGTGACCGCGCCAGCCACGCTGGCCCATCGATAACCGTTGAATTGCGATTGACTCATTAATCCCTCCCTAATTTTTCATGGAGCATATCGAGGAGCTACTAGCTAGTCGGCGACGAGCCGTCCGCGGTGACGCTTACTGAGATTTACGTCGGCGATAGAGTCCCACGCCGGCCGCACCGGTCGCGAGCAGCGCCAATGATCCAGGTTCGGGCACCGCAGCGGCGGCAGCCGTCGCCCCCGGTTGCCCGAACTGGGCGCGCCAGTTCACGAGGTCGGCCGCGGTGCGCGTCGTACCGAATCCCTGTTGCCAATTGAGAAAGTCGGCGCCATCGACGTCGCCATCAAGATCGAAGTCGGCTGTCAATTCCGGTATTCCGGCGCCAGCCTCGATCGCCGTGTCGGGCGAAGTTTCGTAGGCCATGGCGTAGATGCGCCCTTGCGCGCTATTCTCGACGCCGGTGCCCTCGTACCCGACATAGCCGTAGTGAAAGTTACCGCCAACCATAAACTCGACGCCGATGAAGCCCGGACCGTCGCTGACTTGGAAGTGGCCGACTTCGGGACCATCGGCAGCGCCGTTGTCGATTCCATTGAGCGCGTCCGGACCCGAGCCGCTGTAGAACCCAGTGGCGGGGCCGATGAGGGCGCCGTCGGGGAGGTTCGCTGCGCGATTGCTCACTTCGTCGCGAAGGATCCCCACGCCGGGAGCGATATCGGCGACCTTCGTGAGCGTGTCGAACTGTTGAATGTCGAACTCAGGGGTCCCGTCGCCGTCAAAATCAATGTGATATTCCCCTGCGTTTACTTCGGGAACCGGAATGTTGACGTCCAATGGCGTGTACACGACGGCAGCATCGGACATTTGACTGCCCCCCAGCCCCGCGGCCATCGCTCCTAGAGTTCCCGCTACGCGTCGACGATTGCGTCTATGCTGTCCGTTCTTCATCATTTGCCTCGATTTACTCAGCCCGCATTGGACAGAGCTCGGAGTCATCACCAACGCAGTGTGAATTGCGACGGCATGTCGCGAAGAATCATCCCGTGCGCTTCGATGAGTCCGGAGTTGACTCGCGGTACAGGTCGTGGAAAAGGTACAGATCTTTGAAAAGAAGCGCGATCCTGCGCCGTCGCTCCTCATCTTACCAGTTGATGAAAACCCATGAATGGATTTTCACGCTGGATTTTTGCGATTTTTCGCGTCAACCCCGTTCCGGAGCCAAATCTCGCCGGCCCGAACGATTCGTTAACGCTGGCTCTAACTTCAATGACTTCCCGGCGGGCAACGCTCAGGGAAGCAATTCCACTTCAAATTGCACCCCTGCTTCGTCGCGGCAATTTCAATCGGCGGTCGCTACGTAGCCCCTCCCACCTTTGCCTGCTGGAGCCGCCAGGGTCGATCCAAATGACGAACGCCGATCTCCTCGCGGTCGAAGCTTTTGTGCGATCTCAATAGCCTTTGAGGCCCCTTGCGATGCTGGACGGCCCAGAAGACGCCTTCGTATCGCGCTCAGGGGTACTTGCTGACTCCGAGCGCGGCTTCCACATCGTTTGGAGAGAAACGCTGGGAGATAGCAGCAGGCGGCGCGACGCTGGCAGAATTGCCCGTCATCACGCAAGAAGGTGACTCGGCCGGGAAGCCGCTAAGCATGGCTGGATTCGTTTGAATCGCCAACGACCACGTTGGGGCCGAGAATGGAGCGCGCGGATGAAGGGAGCGTTAATTGCTTTGACGGTTGAAAAAATCGACAACCCCTCGTTTTAGTCAGTCCCACCACCAGGACGCAGCAGGACTGGGCGATGCCTCTGTTCTTGCCTCCCGAATTTCCGTTTGCACGTTGGCAGCGTTGATCAAGCGCGCCACATCCAGCTCCACGCCGCCAGAAATGCTCACGATCCACTCGCGCCTTCCCTTGATCGCGCTGGCTTGCGAGGCGACCGTTCTCGGTACATGATGCGACGCGAGCTGAAGACGCGCGTCATCCAGAAGCATCGGCAGTTCCAGATTAACTGCCGTCAACAAGTCGCCTGCGGCAAGTATTGCCGCCACCAGACCCAAATCCATGCAACCGCGCAACTGACCGAATATCGGTTCGACGACCGCCAATCGATCGTACTGCTTCGTCATGGAAGTGGCCCACGCTTTCGCCAATGGATCGCTCGCCGTCTGAGCGTCGACGTCACCGTCGGGCTGCAAGCGCCCGGCCGCCGTACAAACTTGGACGCCGGGACGTGAGAGGCTCCAACTAAGACCTTCCGCATCTCGTTCCACCGGCTCGTCGCCGTAGGCGAGCCACCAGCGGGGCATCGTATTTCGCGGCGCCATGCCAGGCTTATCTCTCAACATCTCCAGGTAACTAGTCAGTCCGTCGACAGGCGATGCGGCCAAGCCCATTCCGAGTCGTTTCATTTGCCAATCGGCGACGACAAGCACCTGGGCGAAATGGCTTTCCGGCGCGATCCCGGTCAGCGTAATCGTCTGCGGTCCGACCGCTTGCTCCATGCGCCGGAGCAGCTGAGTCGATGGCGACGTTCGACTTCTTCGCAACAGCGCTGCAAACTGCCGGAGCCCTGCCGGCGTCGGATCAATCGAGCAGCTAATCATTTCGCCGGCGATCAGTTTGTCGATTGTGCGCAAGGCGGCGATCAGGTCGACTAACTGCATTATTGCGGCGCCCGAGTCTTCGCCGACAGCATTGCCGCCCTCATCAACCGTCCAGGCCTCCGCCGGCCCAGCCAAGACGACATCGTGGGTTTCGGGATACGCGAAGACGTACTCAACTCGCTGTAAGCCGGCGAGATAGAGGACTTCCGGGGGCAACGGGATGTTCTCGCTTGCATGTTGCGCCAGTAGCGCGTCCAGCCGACGGAGCGAAATCTTGCGTAACCTGCTTTGCTTTGCGACGTCACCCCCAAGGCCAACCATGGCAACGCCTCGGGCTTCCTTTAGCTCGAGCAAATCGCGCTGCTCGGCGAGCGCAATGACTCCGCTAGCGTCAACTGCCACGCCGCCAACGGCGCCGTTACCGACCACGGGCACGACGCCGACGACGAAGGGCCTTTGCTCCGCGAAGCTGATGTTCTGGGCAGACGCGAGAGCGCTGCCGCCGAAGACGCAATTCAAGACAACGAGGAAGCGGATGAGAGTATCCATCGATGCCATCCATCTACGCGACGACTGGAACTCGGGCGAATCTGCCCAGTGGTCGCTGACTTACTGTGGCTCCATCATGGTACGCCTACGGCAATTGTTATCGAGACCAACCAAACGTCCCAACAAATCGTAAAATAGCCAAATAATCTGCACTTCGTAGATTCGAATGGCGTGCCAAACGCATTCGCGATTTATGGTGCGAGAGACGCTGACACGGCGAGCGAAAAGATTCACCAACCAATCGTCAATTTGTTGCTTCTCAGCGCTAGCTTGCTTGCCGGCAAATCTTCCGGGGGTACTTTCCTCTTAATGGAAGGGCGACGCGAAGAAAGCGTTCCTTTTGTCACAGCTAAAGTGTCGACAAATAAACTTTTGCAGGATCGTTGACCACCTCACCGTCCGCATGATATCGCCGGCCGCACTGGAACGTAGTTTGCGGCTCTGGAGCGGGGGCGGGTATAGTGACTGGGATGTCCGACGCTCGTTTTCAACTCGATGAACGCACCCACCGGGAACGCATGCTTGCCGGTGATATGTACATCGCCGATGATCAAGTGCTCAGGCGTGAGAGCGATCGAGCGGCGCGACTCGTCCACGCCTTCAACTCAGCGGCCGGCGACGACCATGCCGGGCGGGACAAAATTCTCCGCGAACTGCTCGGCAGCGTTGGCCAGGGATCAGTGGTTCGCCCGCCATTCCGCTGCGACTACGGTTACCAAACGCACATCGGCTCCCGTACCTTCGTCAATTGGGGACTCATCGCGCTCGACGTGGGAAGGATTGACATTGGCGACGATGTTCAGATCGGCCCAAATGTTCAATTGCTAACGGCAACGCACCCCGTCGAGTCCGAGCCCCGCCTGCTGAAATGGGAGGGCTCAAAGCCGATCACGATCGGCAACAACGTTTGGTTAGGCGGCGGAGTCATCGTCTGCCCTGGCGTCACGATTGGCGAGAATACGGTCGTTGGCGCCGGCGCCGTGGTGACTCAAGATCTCCCCGCCAACGTGGTCGCCGTTGGCAATCCGGCCAAAGTGATTCGCAAGCTGTAAGGCTCCGACACCCCTAGCATTTGAACCGACCGTCCGGAAGAGGCGGTTCTAACCGGGTCACTCAATTCTCTCGCTACGTCGGTGCTCGATTTCCTGGACCACCTTGGCCGTCGCGTCGTCGCCCAAGGCGGTCGACTTCAGTTCAGCCAACAACGCTTCGCCTTCGAAATCCAGAAACGTGTCGTCGCGGACTTTGAGGCGACGTAAGGCCGTGAGAAGGGCTTTTGGCATATAGGGGCCATGGTCTGCCTCCGCGTGAGCGGTGGAAGCACTGGCGATATTCTATGCAACTCAAATGCCGCTCAAACGATTTTGTACTTATCAAAAAAAGTCCGGCGGGCGGTAAATCGCTCGCCGGACCTGAAACACCAGTTAGTTTGCTGATGAACGTCGATTGAGGGCGCCGAGTTCGCCTATTGCTCCGGCCGCTGCGTCGCTGCGGGACGCTGCGAGGTCGGAGCGGGCGGCGAACTTTGTTGGTCCTTCAATTGCGACATAATCTGCTTGGCCTCAGAGAGATGCTGTTGCGTCATCCGTTCGCCCTCAACGATCACTTGCTGCAACGGACCGTTGGCAAAGTGTTTGCTGCCGCGGAGCTGGGCGAGCATGCCGATGTGGGCGCCGACCTGCTGGCCAATGTAGGCTTTATCAAAGTCAGTCCCCTGCTGTTGCGACAGCTCTTGCTCGGTCAGGTTCAAACATTCTTGTTTGATCTGCTGGGCCAGCTGCACTGACTGGTGATGACCCGCGGCATCGTTGGCAGCGAGTTCCACTTCCGCCGACGCCTGTTGTACGCCACTGGCCTGCGGACTCGATGCGTTACGGTCAGTTTCGCCGGTGCGCAACTGGAGATTCCAGCCGGCCGTCTCCGGCGCCGCTTGCTCGATCTTGGCGAGCGTCTGCTGGTGATGCTCGATCATCTGTTGGGCAAACCGCTTCACTTCTGGGTTTTGACTCCGCTGCTCTGCAAATTGAGCGAGCGCCACCTCCTCCTGATTGCCGAGGACGAGCCAGACGGCAATTTCGTTGTTAAGGTTGCCAGCTTGCTGTCCTCCCTGATTCGTTGCGGCGCCCGCTGGCTGCGCCGTCCTGCGATTGGCCGTGCCAGGAGTCGCTGATTTAACTCGTTCGGCCGCGGCTTGTCCCGGTGGTTTTTCCAAAGTGGATTGCGCGAGCGCCGGCGCCGACATCAGTCCGCTAGTCGCTCCCAAGCAGAGAGTTCCAATCCATTTCCGTGAGATCCGTGGGTTAAACATTGTTCCTCCTCCGAGAATGGGAGCGCGTACGCTCCACGGTCGATCGCGCCATTTTGAAAACATGGCCGCCACGCGACGCGATCAAAAAGTTGAAGTTGGCAGGAGACGCAAGGTGCATACCGATCCCAGGTCGGCTCGTCACTGTCGCTGAGCAGCAGTCCCCATTTGAGAATGAAGCGATTTTTCGGCAGCTTTCGACAGGGGCTCACGTTACGCGCCCCAACGTGCGACATTGCGATGGGCGCGCAGGCTTCACCCAGTCCGCTGAGCGACCATCGCTGGCGTTTCAACGAACCGCCACATGATCTCGGAAGTCTTTACGGTTGTGAACGCTAGCAGTCGTCTGCGGGGGCCGCATGAGGATGCCCCAGATCTAGAGCCTGTTACTGACTGTGAATGACGTTTTGCCGGCAGATATGCAATCCGATTGGGCGTGGCTCGCTCTCTCGCGTCGGCTTGCCTTCAGAATGGATGCGCTCATCGTGAAATCACGAGAGAACGCCGTTGTCGTCGCTCAGAAGTACGTCACAGGCTCTATGCATGACGGATGCTCTATTCGTCGCCGCCCGAGTGCAAGCTGTCCACGACTCCCTTCCCTGTCTCAGAGGGGGTCGCAGGAGATTCTTCGACGCGCTTCATTACATACGGCACGACGGGTAGGTTGTTAGTTAGGTTGCCGACCGCAGTCACCTCGAACTCACCATCGCCGAGCGGTTCCATACGGTGATAGCCCACGACGTCGTAGCGATCGCTATCTCCCCACGGATGACCGGGATAACGATAAACGCCCTCGTAACGATTTCGCAAGCGATCCCAGAATCCAATCCCAGTCCAATTCGGCGTCCGGATTTCAAAGCGGTCGCCGCCGATGTCGACGATTCGGATCGGATTACCGGCGCCGTTCACTTCAAAGTAGAGCCCCGCAAAACTCTCCTGCTCAGATTTCGTCTGCGATATTTGATCCTGAGTAGGCGTCTCGACGATGGCTGACATGGGCGCATCACTGCGGTCGTCGCTGAAAATAGGTCGGTTCGGCAGATCGTTCCAGGAGAAGTCCCCCGCCGGAAAGTTGTACATCTGAACGTAATCTTCTCCCGTTCCGGCATTATTGGGCTCCGCTCCATACCAGCAAGCGTACTCGAACGGTTCTCCGTTGACCCATTGAAACGTTCCCTCTTTATCCGCATCGGTCAGCCCAATCCAATAGTAATAGTCGAAGCTGTTCTCAGCGTCCGCCGGAAACGTCTGAACGAGCCATTTGTTTTCCGCTTCGTCGTTGATGACGACTAAGTGGCCTCCCATCGATTTTGCATACTCATTGGCGTCGGCCCAACTAATGCCGCGCTGCGGATCGTCGCCCCGGACGACGCTGTAGGCATGCCCATTCGTCGGGTTAACTTTCGTGGCGACGACTTCAGCGGCATGGGCGGCGCTCATCAGAACGAGCGAAACTGAGACGGCGAGGAATTTCATCGTTCGGTTCACTGTGTTGTGATCGGCCTGCGAGCGTCGAAACGACAGCGCAGGACGGTGGTGTCGGGCGAAGACCTTATTGGATGACGTCGGTGGCGGTCCCTCACGCTTTGATTGAGGGTCGCGTGCGCACGGGAGCACTCGCCATGACGCAGTGCATGATTCCACGCGGCCGCAGGATTGCAAACAGCTACAGCGGCAAGATATCGGCAGAAGTACGATTTCGCGACCTGGCTGCAGCAATTCGGCTTCGCCGGCGCCCTCATCGACGAAGTGTCGTGACGTCGGAGCTATCGACTCTCCGCCACTCAGCGTGGACAGCGATCGGGCATGAACGAGCCCTTGGCCCACCATCGACGACTTTCCGCACCTTAGCCCAGTCGATCCTCAAGACCATTGCGGGGGTGTCAACTGATCGCTTTGTATGGCGCCCGGGGTTGAGCGCCGCTGCACTGGGTAAGCTGCGTCGCGACGGAGTACTGCGGCTGTTCGCCTCGATTGCTCGCTAGGACAAGAACCGGCGTGCCGTTAATATGAGATTCACTGCGAGTCTGACCCAACGCAGCCGTCATTCGCAAATCGCGTTAAGTGAGTCATCATGCGTTTGTATATTCGTCTTCTTGCTGTCGTCGCGGCCATGACCGTTCCACTGCAGGCGCACTGCCAGCAGGTTGACGATCAAATCTCGGTAGACGCCGACGACTGGCCGTGGTGGCGCGGGCCCAATCGCAATGGAATTGCGGAAGCTAACCAGGATCCGCCGACGGAATGGAGCGCATCACAGCATGTCGCCTGGAAAAGCCCCATAACGGGACGCGGGCACAGTTCTCCCACCGTCGTCGGCGAGAACGTCTTCCTCGCTACCGCGGACGAGGAACAGGAAACGCAGTCGGTGCTCTGTTACGATCGAGAAACGGGCCAGCAACGATGGCAATCGATCGTGCATCGCGGCCGTCTCATGCGAAAGAACGCGAAGTCGACGGCGGCCTCTGGCACGCCCGCTTGCGATGGAGAACGCGTCTTCGTTAATTTTGCCAATGGCGACGCGGTCTACGTCACCGCCCTGAATCTGAAGGGCGAGCAACTATGGCAAACCAAGATCTGCGATTACACGATTCACCAAGGATACGGCGCATCGCCGGCAGTTTATCAGTCGTTGGTGATCGCATCGGCTGACAGTCACGCCGGCGGCGCGATCTCAGCTCTCGACCGCGTCACAGGCGCCATCGTCTGGAAACGAGAGCGGCCCAAAGAACCCAACTACACGTCTCCGATCATTCTGAATGCAGGGGGGCGCGATCAGCTCTTTTTGACCGGCTGCGATTTGTTTTCGAGCTTTGATCCGCTCAGCGGCCAGACTCTCTGGGAAATAACAGGCGCTACCACCGAATGCGTTACATCAACCGTGACTGACGGTACGCGAGTCTTCAGCAGCGGCGGCTACCCTAAGAATCATCTCGCGGCTGTGCTCGCGGACGGAACTGGCGAGATTGTCTGGGAGACAAAAGATCGCGTTTACGTTCCGTCGCTCCTGGCATGTGACGGCCATCTATTCGGCGTCCTCGACGCCGGCGTCGCCGTTTGCTGGAAAAGCGATACGGGAGACGTGCTGTGGAAGAAACGGCTGGGCGGGGAATTTAGCGCTTCGCCAGTGCTGGTGGGCGATTTGATTTACGCGACGAATGAGAGCGGCGAAACATTCGTTTACCGGGCCAACCCTACGGAGTACGAGCAAATCTCCGTGAACAAATTGGGAGACTACGTCATGGCGAGTTCCACGATTTGCGGGAGTCGGATCTACATGCGCGTCGTCGAAAACGTCGAGGGACGACCGCAAGAGATGCTGTACTGCCTGGCAAAGCCATAACAAACGCCGTTCGCCAGGCAAGCGACTGCGGACGAATGTTCACACGTGAAGTCCGCAATCACCCTACTCCGATCGAATATTAAACCTGCTGCCCCGGGCGACGGTGAGAGCCATGGAATCGCCCCAACAACCCCTCTCTCCCGGTGCGACGAAGACCAGCCGGACGCGCTTTAAGCGTTATCGCGAACTGATTCGCGAGGGTTCGCTGCCTCTGGGCGGCAGTCTGCACAGCGATCGCGAGACGCGCCCGCCACGATCTCGCGCCCGGACCGCCCGGCAATTAGTTTGGGAGTTCCTGCGGCTGCTGCGTCCTTATCGGCTGCAAGTTTTTTGGGTCCTCGCATCGGCGACGATGGCGACGCTCATCGGCTTGCTTCCTCCCGCCGGCACCAAATTCATCATCGATTACGGACTGAGCGGGAAGCGGCTCCCGGAGCCATGGGCCAGCCGTTTTCCGCAGCTTGCCGACCCGCGTCGACTGCTGTTGGCGACGGTCCTCGCCGTGGTCGCCGCGTCGCTGGTCAAAATCGTCATCTTCCTGTGGGGGAGGTGGTATGCGACCAAGATCTCCAAGCAAATTCAACTGGGGGTGCGGCAACGCGTTTTTGAGCACGCCGTGAGACTGCCGCTGCACCGCGTTCAGCAAATTCGTTCGGGCGGGGTGGCCTCTATCTTACGGGAGGACGGCGGCGCCGTCGGCGAACTCGTGTTTGGCATGCTCTTCAACCCTTGGAGGGCGGTGATTCAGCTGCTAGGAAGTTTGGCAATCCTGGCTTGGGTCGACTGGAAGCTACTCACTGGAGCTGTCGTCTTACTCCCCGTGGTGTACTTGACCCACCGCGCGTGGATTAACAACATTCGGCCTCAATTTCGCGTCATCCGCAAACAACGCGAGCAGATTGACGCTGGCGCCGCGGAATCTTTTGCGGGTATGCGCGTCGTCCGGGCGTTCAGCAGGCAGCGCCGCGAGGCGGCGCGCTTCGTCACTGAAAACAACCTCATGGCACGGCAAGAATTATACGCCTGGTGGTGGATGCGCGGGATCGAGATGGTGTGGGAAGCGCTCATTCCGATCGCGAGCGCGGCCTTACTGTTCTACGGCGGTTGGCAAGTCCTCGAGGGGCAAATCACGATCGGCGACCTGATGATGTTTCTCGTCTACCTCTTGATGCTGCTGGAGCCGCTCGCGACGCTGGTGCAAAGCGCCACGCAGTTCCAAAACAGTCTCAGCGGACTGGACCGAGTGCTGGACCTATTGGGCGAGGCCCGCGAAATGCCTCCGTCGGCTGCGTCCGTGAAGCTCAATCGACAGTTGATCGTCGGGAACCTGGAGTTTGAGCGCGTCACCTTCACCTATCCGGGAGCCGACGGACCGGCGCTAAGTGACGTTGATCTCAAAGTGGCGGCGGGTCAAACGGTTGCCCTGGTCGGACCCAGCGGCGCTGGGAAGACGACGATCACGAATCTCGTGGCCCGTTTCTATGATCCCACGTCGGGACGCGTCGTTCTGGACGGGCACGATCTCCGCGACTACGACGTGGAATCCTTCCGCTCGATCCTCGGCATCGTGGAGCAGGACGTCTTCCTCTTCGACGGCACAATCGCTGACAACATTGCTTACGCGCGGCGAGACGTGGCGGCGGCGGACATCCGTGCGGCGGCGGAGGCGGCGCATGCCACCGAGTTTATTGATCGCCTGAGCGAAGGGATACAGACGTTGATCGGCGAGCGCGGCGTCCGACTCAGCGGGGGCCAACGACAGCGGCTGGCCATCGCCCGAGCGATCCTCGCTGATCCGAAACTACTTATTCTTGACGAGGCGACGAGCAATCTTGACACGGAAAGCGAGCAGCTCATTCAACAAAGTCTCGCCACGCTGACGCGCGGTCGCACGACGTTCGTCATCGCTCATCGCCTTAGCACAATCGTCGGCGCTGACTTGATCGTCGTTGTCGAGGGGGGCCGCATCAGCCAGACGGGGACGCACGCGCAGCTGATGGCCAAGGGAGGGAAGTATCGCGCCATGGTCGATCAGCAGATCCACATGGCCCTGGGCGGCATGACGCCGCCAGCCCATTCGAGCGGCGACGCCGGCTGAGTGGTCAGGACCATCAGTTGCTGACGGTAACTGATCGCTGCGGCCGTCTTGCTGTCCGCCGATGACGCCCCAACGCGTGGCTCCGAGAATCTGGAGCTCATGCTGGCCATGCGAGCGCGCTCGAAATGCCGTACTGGCGAGGTTGCCCTTCGGAAGGTCGCCAGCGAATTGGGTCGTCGCATC
>PNKX01000045.1 GCA_013822725.1 Pirellula sp. | reverse complement strand
ATTTCGTCCCGCATCAACAGCTTGTTGATCAGCATTTCGGTCCGCGTCAGTTCGATTCCCTGCTCGGGGGTGACGAACGTGAACGCGATGCCGTCGCGGCCCATGCGGCCGGTACGGCCGACGCGATGGACATCAACATGATTGGCGATTTCGCCTCCTTAAGCCTCTATGTTGCCATAGATTGAAATTCTGCGCCTGCCCGCGCCGCCCCGACCATTCTTCTCATTTCTCCAGGGTTTTGCCACATGTAACGCCTGGAGACGGTAGGCCCGCAACATTGCGGAGATACGCCCCTCAATCTCGTTGACAGGACATGACGACTAATTACTCTTGATTTAGCGGCAGGAATCCCCGAGATCCCCCGCTGGCGCCCCGAAGTCGTCTCGCAACTTCATTGGGGTACTTGCCAGGCGGCGTCCGTGCGGCCACGTAATGACCCTTAGCTGCACGGCGCCGTCGGGCATTTTGAAACACCGTCGCGGTAAACCGGCAAGCAACCGGCAAATACCCGCACACTTTTTGCATTCGCCTCGCTGCAAAGTTAGGCTCATAGTTGGTCAGCGGGGCCGGGTGTTCTGGGTGTCCCTCGCTGGTCTAGTGGCGGCCTAGCCGACGTGCGGTCTTCTAGGCTTACTCGGTCGACGTCCGCGCCGGTTAACCTAGCGCGGCGTCGGCTGTGTTTTCAAATCGCCGCGCCTGCCCGCGCGGCCTCGGTCGCCACCCTCCGGAAACTTTCAGGAGGGTCGACGCTTCCTGTGGTCCGGATGCGCTACATCCCGCGTTGAAGCTTACGCAACTTTCGTCGCAACTTCGCCGCGATTTGGATCAACTGCTGAACATCGCCACGCCGGCCGGTTGGCTCGGTCATCAGGCATTACCCCCGAGTGGCAAACGCCGAGCAGCTTGGGAGTAGGGCGTCAACGACGCACTGGCGATAAACGCTTCGCCTCGCTCTCGAAGGATGCGAAAAAGCCGCGTGATGCGAAGATCGAGGTCGATGTAAGTCGCGATCTGCACCGGCTTCGTATTGAGCCGAACGGACGCACGCCCCCGAAGGGTTCGAGATAGACGCGATGCTCGGGAAAGAGTTCGATAATGCGGGAAGCGAGGTAATGCTTGCCGCCATGCCATTGAACAGGTGGTCGCAGTTTCATGCTGGAGATTTGCCTCAAGGCGGAGCGAGGCGATCGGGCGTCGATGCAGCTTGAAACGTCCGGTCCGGCATTGAGTCAACTACATGGCAACGAATTGTCTATTGCTGCTTCCACGCTGGTGCTAGTGCCTAGTTCGAAGAGTGGAATGCGGTCGGCTGGTCAATCCCTGAGACGTGACGATTCTGAGAACTCTGGCGGCCAACGGCAGCATTCAATCCAGCGAGAGTGAAGGGCATCCACTTCCCGTTGTGAAACCGCCGCGTGATCCTCAATACACGCCACGGAGGCGATTGAGGGCAAGTGGGAACACGCTTTGCTTAAAGCAGTTCGCGTAGTCACAGACGGCGTGGGCCGTCATGTTCGGCTGCTCATGATTCCCTTTATTACAGGAGGCATTTCGATGCCCAAGAAGCGTATAAACACAACTGAGCCGGTAGGTGGTAAGGACAGTAATCGAGATGCCATCACAGGCGAGCCTGGTTCACATCCGGTTGGCGCTGGCCTTGGAGCCGCCGCTGGCGGAGTGGCGGCAGGCGCCGCTGCAGGCGCCCTGGGCGGGCCCATTGGGGCGGCGGTTGGGGCGGTGATTGGTGGCGTCGCTGGCGGCCTCGCGGGCAAGGGCGTCGCCGAACAAATCGATCCGACTCGCGAAGACGCCTACTGGCGCGATGAATACGCGAATCGAGAGTACTACGACGAGCAGGTGACGTACGATCGCTATGCTCCGGCGTACAAGTACGGCTGGGAATCTCGCGCCAAATACGCCAACCGCAATTGGGCGGACGTCGAGCCACAGCTTCAACAAGAGTGGGACAAGAACCGTGGCGCTTCGGACCTGAAGTGGGAGAGGGCGCGGCTTGCCTCGCAGGATGCTTGGACGCGAGTCGAGAGAGGAGAGGGCATCTAGGCCCGACAACGCCCCTTCAAAAAAAAGATGAGGGCGGAGGAGTGAAAACTCCTCCGCCTTTTTTCGTGACTGCCCTCGTCCGTCGAATCATGAGTGCCAACTCAGACGGCACTCAGGTCACCGCTGGGCATGGCGAACCGTCAGTATTAGATCAGGAGTTGGCTCTGCAAGTTCCAGCTTGATGACGAGGCTTGCATCGCAATGAGCATCGTACTTGCCAATCGATTCCAAAATAACAAATCGATTTTCATTTTAGTGGCAATGAGTCTGCCAGAGAGTAATGCCGAGGCGACTCCCGCGTCAGAGTGTACACGGGGGCCGCCAGCGTGGCATCACACCTACTAACCGCCGGTGGGCGGTCCGTAGTGGGTCCCCAAGTCGTTGGGAGCCAGCAGGTTTGCAAAGTGACGCTGGACGTTTCGGATCAACGCCTCAGGGCAGCTTCGGTCATCAACCGAGATTGTGAAAATGCGGTCTGCTTCGTGAATGCAAAAATCGTGTCCACAGAACTCGAACCGCAGGCACGATTTCTCACCCCGGCCGGTGAAACCCAAAAAGGTCGCCGAATGTAGGCGGCGGACATGCAAGCCGATTTCTTGCCACGAGCGAGTTACTACGAATTCGGCGAAGTACCGGGGGGTGGTGATCGGGGGCAGCAGGGTCGGCATATTCAGTCTTTCGATAAATCCAGGGTGAACGCGGTCAGCTCATCGCCGACCGCTGCAGGGGCTGCAAGTCATGTTGAATCTCAGTCCCAGAGCAACGGCCGGCGTGTTCGTTTCGATGGCGTTTTTTAACAGCGAACTTCGTACCGTTTTTCACAATCAATGTCGCATTCGAGCTAGCACTCTGACGCCGATTCAGCTGTGATAGCAGCACGCGTACTCAGTTCCTCAGACGGGGGCGATTGACTGCCGTCAGAACCTTTGATGGCGAGCGGCGCCCTCATATTCCCGAGCACCCCCGGCCAGTGTGTGCCGGTCACATTCATGGTGCAGTTCGCGGAGCGACGCCCGAGCAAGCCATCCGATTCCTGAATCTCCGGGCTCGTCTTGGCGCGAACGTGAGAGGCCTGCGACCCCTAAGGTCCGACGCTGCGCTCGACGTCTTCATCGTGACGCAGTGGTTGGCCCTCGCGGTAGCCTTGGAGACGCCGCTGATACGCCTCGCTTTGCGGCTCCAAGACGATCGCCTTTTCGATCCATCGGATCGCTTCAGGGAAATCGCCCGTCTCGGCGTAGGCGGCCGCGACCGTATCGAATAGAGGATGCGAAGGTTCCGCCAGCTGCACCGCCTCCAGAGCCAACTCGACGGCGCGCGCCCCGTCGCGTAGGCTTTCGTCGGGCGATGTCGCCAGAATAAAGGCCAGATTGTTGCGACCCGTAAAACCCTCCAGCGGGGGCGGGTCGCTGGCCAGCAACGTCGTGTAATCGTCGATGGCCTCGCGGTGCTGCTTCAGCATTGAACGAGCCTCGGCGCGCAACAGCAATGCCGGTGCAGACCCCGGACACGCTGCGATCGCCTCATCGAGCAGCTGGACCGCCGCTTCCAAATCGCCGTCGCGAAGGTGTTGCGTAGCTTGCGCAATTGACTCTTGGAGTCTTTCGTCAGCCTCAACTGCCACTCGAGGAGATCGCAGGCGAAAGCTCACATCCAGCGGGCCAGCCGGCTCAACGTCGATTGTGCCCGCAATCTGAAATGGAATCGCGTCAAGCTTCTTCGGGCCATCTTCGCCGATGATGTGCAGAAAAGTCAGACGGTAGTCGCCCGCTCCGGGCCGAAGCGCGAAGTGGTCTCCGGTGGGCGGGACAGGCAGGACCGACGCGAATTGCCGCTGAGCGTCGCCGGTCTGCAGCATGAAACAGGCCACGACCGGCTCATCCAGCGCCAGCGGCTGTCCCGTTTTGTCGTCGATCAGCCTGACACGGATCATGCGAGGACTGAAGGCGACGATGTCAGGCGCGACAGTTGTCTCACCCGCTTTCACCTTGAGATTGGTCGACCCTGCGTGTTCGTAGCGCCCGACTCGCGCGGACGACGTATAGACGCCCGTCGGCAGGTTGCGAAACGAGTAGCGACCCTCCGCGTCCGTTCTCGCAGTCTCGAAGTAGGCACGTTGGACTTCGTCTTCCCTCTCCAACCAGTTCTCGCCATTTGCCAGGAAGACCAGCGCCTGGGCGACGGGTCCGCCGGTGGCATCGACCACTCGGCCCGATAGGGTCGCCGCTGGATCAAGACTGACGTCGACTTCGCCGGGAACCTGCTTGCAGCGCATGTGCTTGACGGCGAAATCAGGGTGCTCGACCGTGAGATTGATTCGGTTGTCATCACCGACGGGCAGCCCGGGAAACCGAGGAAAACTTGACCACTTGACCATTCCGTAAGCCAGGGGCCGTCCTCGGTCAGTCGGTCCTTCTTGGCTGAAGGCAACCAAGTCGGCAATTTCATACCGACCGCGAGCATCAGTCCGCGCCCGAAAAATTCCATCACCAAGTCGCGGCCCTGCCGTGCCGACCGTCGCCGATACCAGCGCACCCGGCACAGGGGTCCCGTCCGCCGTCTTAACGACTCCCCGCAAAGCGGCGGCTGGAAGTAGCGTGAAGTCCGTCACGTCCCCCAGATTGACCGCATCCGCAGACGATAGCGTGATCCGAAAGGAGGCTCGACCTTCCGCCTTGGCGACGACCGTGAAGAGCGGAGGATCTTCGTCCGCCCAGTCGACCGGCAAGACCTTGCCTTCGGGGTAATGCCGCTGCGTCCAATCGCTCAAGGGAATTTGATACCGGCCGATCAAATCTGACGTAGCGCTGGCAACTAGCTTGGACTCGCGTTCAATCGCGTTCGACCCAAGCACGACAATTTCGACGCCGGCCAGCGGTCGCCGATTCTCATCGATAATTCGCCCACATATCATGCGCGGGACTGGCGGTTCGGACAACTCCGCCAGGGTCATCAGCAATTCGGGCGGGATTATCTCAGGGCCTTGCGCCAGTGTCGTACGAACTAACAAACACGCCGAGAACAGAATCCAGCACTCCAGCTGTCGTCGTGTCATGATGAAGTCTCCCGAAACGTCGCGTTGCAGCAAAATTCCTTCGGCGCCGCGCAGCAAGGTGTTTTACGCTCATCTACCAATAGTCCGGTGGCCGATGTGGCATGGCTAGAGGAAACGATCGCCTCGACTCGTGGTTGGCGTTAGGTCTCGGCCTCGTAGACGGATGCCAACCGCGCCCCTCGCGAACTGACCGACCGAGCGCGAATCCACGTTACCGCACCGCCTAGCCGCCTCATGATGACAGCCCCCGCAGACGCACGATTGTAGTCGAATGCGCCACCAAATTGCCAACATTCTCGCATAGTAAAAAGGGCATCGTGCCGGTTCCACGCGCTGACTGCATGACGTAGGCGCGCGGGCTGGGTTGTATGCTCGGGGGGGGAATCCACTCCTCGACCTCGCCATCAACGTCGTCTTCCCAGAGCAATCGATTCCCCCTCCAATTCGGAGACGACGCGCTTCACGTCTTTCGGCCTATCAGGCCGACCCAGCGGCCCATCCCACAGCGAATGGAGATTGCCGTCTTGAACGGCCGGAATGAGGTTGCCGCCCCGATCACCGCTCGTGAACCGCTCGGAGAAGGGCGTGGTCGAGCGTATCGGCTGGTGAAGGTCGCCGGCCAAGTGACGGATCCAACTGGACGCCAGCGCCTGATCGCTTGGCGGGGCGTCACTCTCCAGGGCCGCCAAGGAATGATTCACCGCCTGGGCGACGTTCCACTTGGAGTCGTCGAGTTGAGCGGGATACTCCGCCGAAGCAGGTTCTTTCCCATTAGTCCGCCCTGCTGGTAGGCTGCTCCCTTTTATTCACTGCGAGGCTCCGATGTTCGTACGCCGAGATATCCCATGGTCCTGGACGTTTTACTATGCTTGGCCCAGCCTTTTATACTTCGCGATTGTGTCCAGCGCCGTCTATGGCTTGAGGAGGACAGTCGACACGGTCGATTTGGAGATCCCCTTCGAACCGGTCCTGATCATGGGCACCGCTCTGGCGATCTTTCTGGGGTTCAAGAATAACGAAGCCTACAGTCGTTGGTGGGAAGCGCGCACGATCTGGGGACTCGGCGTCAACTACAGCCGGGCGTGGGCGCGCCAAGTACTGACGCTCCTCGCGGCAGAGTTTCGTTCAGTGCCGAGCCCGATCCGATCAACGCGCTCACGCTAGCTAGCGGTGCGAACGTAACGTTTGCCAGCAGTGCTCGCCCAGACAACCCCATCGTGCCACGCACTCTTCAAGTCGCGGTAAACGCCAATACCGGCGGAAGCGTTGCCGTGGGGAGCGGTGCATCTCTCACTCTCGGAACTGCAAGCGGGGGATTTCCATCCAGCCATCCTTTCCATTTAACCGCTGATGCGTTGAATTTAGGCACGGGGTCGACGCTCAACGTCCGATTTGGCAGCGACGTCGTCACGCCTTTTCTGAGCAGCAGCGGTGGACAGATTAATGTCCGCGGCTCGAGCTCGACGCTCAAGGCAACTAACAACGCCATTTTCGATTCTGGAAGCCTGAACGTGACCGCCGGCGGTTCAGCTCAGGCAAATTCTACCGTCTTCGGAAAATCCGGCGTCGCCGCAGCGACCGTTTCGGATGCTGGTTCTCAGTGGATCAATTCGACCGGACTCCAGATCGGCGCTCAGGGTGGACAGGGTACGCTGCACATCACTGCCGGTGGCAAAGTCCAAATCCAAAATGGGTTTGGCGTCCTTGGTTACGGATTTTCTTCAGTCGGCTCGGTCGAAATTTCCGGCGCTGGTTCGCAATGGGAAAACCAATTCGGCGGGCTCATCATTGGGGAGCGAGGTTCAGGCACGCTGAATGTCATGGACGGCGGCAGCGTCTTCAGCGTCAATGGAGTTCTCGGTCAAGATCCCGATTCGAGCGGAACGGCGACGATCACCGACGCCGTTTGGACGATGACCGGGGAACTCTCGGTCGGTGGCATAGCCTCTTTTTTCAACTTGAATGGCGGATCGGGCACGCTCAACATCCAACAGGCCGGGAACGTCAGCGCCGCCCAAGGCGTGGTCATCTTTCCCGAAGGCCGTGTACGACTTCAAGGAGGTACGCTCGACGCATCCTCGATCCGCTTCCAAGGGGGCGGCCTGTTCGATTGGTCTTCCGGCACCCTGCATGTTGATACTTACAACGGCAACCTTACCAACCAAGGAGGCACTCTCGCCCCGGGTCGATCCATCGGCTCAACAAATCTCACGGGCGACTATGTTCAACAGGCGGAAGGCGCACTCGAGGTCGAGATCAGTAACCCCATTTCACCCGGCGATGCGCCTGAGCACGACTTCGTTTCCAGCGCGCGGTTCGTCTCCCTCGCCGGTGAATTGCAACTCAAACTCATCGATGGCTTTATACCCACCGAACAAGACGACCCTTTCACAATCCTTTCCGCGACCCTCGGCTTGTTGGGCGGATTTAGTAATGTTGCAAACAACCAGCGGCTGATGACAACTGACGGGCTTGGATCATTCCTTGTCCACTACGGATTCAATAGTTCTTTCGATCCCAACCAGATCGTTCTCAGTAACTTTGAGCCAAGCATCCCCGGCGATTTCGACGTCGACGGCGACGTCGACGGCCGCGACTTTCTTGTTTGGCAACGCGGCGGATCGCCCAACTCCAGCAGCCCCGGCGACCTCGCCGCCTGGAAATCCAACTTCGGCTTCGCAGGTGCGACACCAGCAACTTCCGCTGTGCCGGAACCTCGAGCGGGAGTCTTATTGGTTATGGCAGGCATCAGCACAGGACGGCGCCAAAAGAATCTCGTCGGGCTCATGTCCTCCTGAACACTGCGCTCGCCGTTGGCGCATTGCCTTGTCGACGTGACGGCGGTTCGTCATTTCACGCACCAGAGCTTACCCGGCGCTAACATGAGGACGGATCTATGTCATTCGGGCTGCCGCTTCGCGGCAAAAAATGGAACTCCACGAATCAGCGCCCCCTCTCGCGCCGCATCGCGTTCGAGGCTCTCGAACCTCGCCTCGCGCTGACCACCTTCACAGTCAACAGCCTGACCGACGGGCCGGTGAATCTCAGCGACAGTACGGTGACGCTCCGCGACGCGATCAGCGCCGCCAACACCAACGTGGCCGTCCAACCGGGCGGGCCGGCCGGTAGCACGCTGGTGACTGACGTCATCCAATTCCAAGCAGGCCTGACGGGCACGCTCACGATCACGCAGGGACAGCTCAATCCTCGTAATCAGCTTGCGATCAACGGTCCGGGGTCGTCGGTGCTGACGATCAGCGGCGGCGCGACGCCCTCGCGGGTCTTTCTCGTGAGCGATCCCACCAGCAGTGCGTTCGGCGTCGCGATCCGCGGGCTCACGATTCGCGGCGGCAATTCGACACAGGGCGGAGGCGTCTTCAATAACGAACGACTCACGATCGAACACGTCGTGATCACCGCCAACCAGGCGAATGAGGGCGGCGGAATCTACAATTCGTCCACGGGCACGCTCACCGTGCGCACCAGTCAGATTCAGGGGAATCAAGCGGGGAGCTTTGCGACGACGCCTGACGGCGGCGGCGGCGGTCTCTTCAACTCTGGCACGGCGACGTTTATCGACAGCAGCATCAACGGCAACAGCGTCCAGACCGGAACAGGAGGGGCAATCATCAACGGCGGCACGCTCACGCTGCAAAACAGCTCGGTCAGCGGCAACTCCGCGGCCTTGACCGCCGGAGGCATTTCTAACTCGGGCGTTCTGAAGATCGTCAACTCGACGCTTGCCAACAATCACGCTTTCGATTCCGGCGGCTTCGACGGAGTCATCGGCGCCCTCCACAACCAAGCCGGCGGCACGGTCACCGTACAAAACTCGACGATTAGCGGTAACGGCGCCACGTTGTTTGGGGGCATCTTGAACGAAGGCTCGATGTCGCTGGAAAATTCTACAGTCAGCGGCAACATCGGCGGGCGGGACCGGGGCGGCATCAGCAATAACGGAAGCCTCACGCTGCGCAACTCAACAATCGTCGCCAACCGTGCGAACGCCAGCAACGTGGGCGGGACCGGCGCCGGCCTTCTCAACAACAGCGTCTTCGGCGTCGTGATGCACAACACGATCATCGCCGACAATCTTCAAGGCCCCGTCGCGGGACCCTCGATCGCGGACAACTTCTCAGGCGCCGCCGCGAATACGGCCAGCTCCCATAACCTCATCGGCCCCGGCGACTCCAGCGGACTCGCCAACGGCGGCGTGGGCGGCAATCAAATCGGCGTCGCGAGCGCCTTGCTAGGCCCGCTGGCCTCCAACGGCGGCGCCGTGCAGACCCACCTGCCGCTGCCGGGGAGCCCCGCGATCAACGCCGGCGGTAACGCTCAACTGCCGGTCGACGCCTTCGACCTCGACGGCGACGCCAATACGACAGAGCCGATTCCCTTCGACCAGCGCGGCAGCGGCTTCGCACGGATTAACGGCGGGACCGTCGACGTGGGCGCTGTGGAAGTGCAGTCCGATCCCACGGCTGATTTTGACTTTGACAACGACTTCGATGGAGCGGACTTCTTGATTTGGCAGCGCGGCCTCGGCGTCACCGGCGTTGCAGCGACCCGATCGAATGGCAACGCCGACAACGACAACGACGTCGATGGCGCCGATCTTAATGTCTGGCGGACTCAGTTCGGCGGCTCGTCCGCGAATGTGGCGAACGTGGTTTCAGCCTCTCCCGTGGGCGCAACAACTGCCGCGACCCAGTACGTGAGAAACGTGAGGGCCGCGATCCTGCTCCCTGCGATTGTCGATAAGGCGGTAACGGATGACATCTTTGACCTTCCCGCTGCCCGACGACGAAGTGCCGCACGCCGCCGTGCCGTTTGAATTCTGGATCTGCTGACGTTGTGCTATCGATACGACACTCTTTGATCGCACGTTCGATAATGTGTCGTACACGCTCTCGTTTCCGGGGCGGCCGATCTTCTCGCCGCTGACGCGCACGGCCCAGCAGGTAAAGGTTGGCACGAATAGGGTCACCATGGCAAGGTCGGCTGCGCCGACCAAGGCGTTGCGATCGTAGTCGCCAAACTGGCGATCGTCGAAGCAAACGGCGACAAGTGGGGGCACAGCCAAGCCTGCGCCAACCGCATCTATCTATGCCGCCGCCGTATTCGTGCCACCGTTTGCGTCTTAAACTCGACGTCCCGCGCTAGCTGAGTTGGAATTCAAGGCGCGGTACGGCGGCTACGAGCGCGGCGGCTTCTGCGGCCGCTTGTTCGCCGGCGTAGAGGGCTCCTTCGAGGTAGCCGTTCCAATCTTTCGCGAGATCGGACGCCGCCCAACAGAGGCGACCGAAGCGCGGCATCGCTTCGCCGCCGAAAGCCGGGCCAAGTTCGCACCAGAAGCCGGGGGGGACGTGGCAGCCGTAGCCGCCGCGGGTGAACTCGTCGGCAGTCCAGTCCTTTTCGATGTAGTCGATCGGGGTGAGGGCTTCGGGGCCGAAGACGTCGGCCCAGGCTTGGAGGACGGCGGACTTGCGCTCTTCTTGC
This sequence comes from Pirellula sp., assembly GCA_013822725.1. Lineage (GTDB taxonomy): Bacteria > Planctomycetota > Planctomycetia > Pirellulales > Lacipirellulaceae > Lacipirellula. The sequence goes on along the minus strand of PNKX01000045.1, from coordinate 6,663 downwards.
GGCAGCCGCAGCATGTCGGTGGCGCGGCGGGCGGTGAGGAAGCCGAGGAGGACGCCGACGTCGCTGTCAGGGAGGGTGTTGTCGTAGGTGAAGGTCTGCGGGCCCGCCCAGTTGATGCCGTTGCCTGACCAGCCGTTGTCGCGCCAGAAGGGACGGGCGTAGACGGCCTGAACCTTCATCGTGTTGCCGGTTTGCTGGGCCGAGAACGCGCGATGGAGGTCGGAGGGGAGCGAGGGGGTATAGTTGAGGCCGGCCACGAGTTGCGGCGGGAGGCAAATGATCGCGGTGCGCGCGGAGTACTCGCGATACTGCGTCTGCACGCGCACGCTATCCTCATCTTGCTGGATGGCTTGCACCGTCTGGTTCAGGTGGAGCGAGTCACCGAGTCGTTCGGCAAGTTTTTGCGCAACTAGCTGCGTACCGCCGGCGACGCGGTTGGCCTGGGCGCCGCCGGTCGCCCATGGGGGTAGGCCGTGGCTGGTGTTGATGAACCAGAGCATCTGCAGCAGCGAGATTTGGCCCGGCTCGGTTGAGTAAGCTTGGTTGGTGAGGAAGCGGAAGAACTCGCGGCCTGTGGGCGAGGCGATGCGGCGTTCGATCCACGTTTCAAATGTAACGGCGTCCCACGCCTCGGCGTCGTCACAGGCCCACGGCGTCGCGCCGGAGACTTGCGGGTAGAGGCGATTGAGTTCGCCGAGCGTCGCCTCGATTTCGGCTCCGACCTCCGCGGGGAAGTCGAGCTGCTCGACGAGGCACCGCGCGGGAGTGCTTTGGTAGCGGGCCACGCGATCGCCCAAGGCGAGGAACGAGTCCCCTTCGCTCCACGCAGGGACCGCTTGGAGGCCGACGTCTTTCACCAGCTGCGTGATTCGCTCTTGAACGTCGGCGAAGTATTGGCCGCCAAGTTCGAGTCGCGGGATGCCGGCGACTGGGAGTTCCAACGTGCGGCCGCCGACGCGGTCACGGGCTTCGAGGAGGGCGACGCTCAGGCCTTGTGCTTGCAGCGTTGTGGCTGCGGAGAGGCCGGCGTAACCGGCGCCGATCACGAGGACGTCGAAATCTGGCGTGGGCATGTTTGGGGCCTTTGGAATTAGGCGTTGGCGGCGGCTAATGTACGTTGCGAGTCTTGTTGGTTCGCGAAGCTGTGGAACAGCAACTCGACGCCGGTGCGGATATCGACTTGCGGACTCCACGGAAGATCACGCTCGATGGCGGCGAGCGACAACTTGCGAGCGTTCATGGCGTACTTGTCGGGATCGCTGGTCTCTTGGATCGTCGCAGTCGGCACGAGTTCTTGCACAAGCTCGGCGATTTGGCGGAAGGTCGGGTAGCCGGGGCCGGTGACGTTGTAAGCAAGCGTCTCGGTCTCGCGGATCGATACACGCGGCACGGTGAGCGCCGTCTGGATGGCACTGCAGACGTCGTCGACGTAGACCCACGGCAACGGCACGTCGTAACCGGCGTCGAGTTGGATTGGTTCGCCGGCCAGCGCAGCTCTGAACATCTCGCTAATGCCGCAGTAGGCGGTGCGGCCGGCGCCGTAAACGATGCTGATGCGGAGTGAAAGGGCGTCGATGTTTTCTTGGGCGGCGTAGGCTCGCAGCAACGCCTCACACGAAACTTTCGACGCGCCGTAAGGCTCGCTCGCCAGCAGCGGCAAGCGCTCCACCACGGGCGTTTCGCACGACGCCTTCTCCGCCGCCTGTCCGTAAACGGAACTCGACGACAGGAAGACGATCCGCCCCGGCAGCTTGCGCTGGCGGGCGACCTCAAAGAGGTTGACCGTCCCCATGACGTTCACTTCGAAGACGCGGGCCGGGAAGTTGTTGCAGATATGCGGGCCCGACACGCCGCCCGCATGGACCACGCTCGTGACGTCTTGCTCGGCGAACAGCTGGTCGAGAAACTCGCGGTTCGTGACGTCGCCGACGACGACCGGCCAGGGACGCGACGCGGCGCTCGCAACCACGTCGAGGCCGACGACTTGCTCGCCGCTGTCGTGGAGGAGCGTGGCCAGGTGCGTGCCGAGGAAACCTTCGGCGCCAGTGATCAGGATGGACATGGGGGCACCGTGACAACTAACCGGTAATCGGCCGGAAGGCGAATGCGACGCCAACGAGAATCAGCAGGAGGACGCCGATGCCGCCGTACGACAGGCGGTGCGCGGCGGGGGCGTTCGCTTCGAGCCATGGTCGCAAGACGCGCATCAGGGCCGGCACGACGATCCACTGCAATGTCGCGACGCTGAGGGCGTTGCCGATCAACATCGAGATGGAAAAACCTAACGGCGACGTGATCGGACTGACAAAGACGGTGAGCAACATCACCGTCGGATAAAGCCCGAACAGCACCGTGAGCGCCATCTTCCAGCCTGGCGGCATCGCTTCGGCGCCATCTTTTTTCAAGCCGGTGAACCAGGCGCTGAAGCCGCCTTGGAGCGTGCGCAGCTCGAAGTCGCCGACCGTTGCGCGGAGCTTTTCGACCCAGCGGGCTCGCACCGGCGAGTCGATCCAGTCTTGCAGCGACTCTTCGCTTTCGAAGTGAATGACGGTCACCCATTCGTCGGTACGACCGTTCGGCGGGTAAACGTCGGTCCCTTCGTAGCCGGGAAAATCCTCGGCCGCCGCCGTCACGTCTTGTTGCCATTGCCGAAAACGCCCCGCCGCTTCCGGCGGGACGCGCTGGACAATCGCCGCCGACGAACGGGCGATGCACGCTTCCATGACGAATTCCTTCGCTGCAGTAGTTGGGCGACGTAGCGTACTGGCTGACTTGGCGCTTAGACGGCGGCCGCCAGGAGTTCGGCGTCGGCTTCGAAGTCGAACTCATGATCAACGTCAACCGACCGCGACTTCGAATAAGCCCGCTTGCCGGCGATCCACGTCTCGTCGACGTTGCGATCGTCGCCGACGCTCATGATGCCGAACAGCAGCTTCGCGGCTTGCTCCATCGTGTCGGGCGTGCCGGTGGTGACCAGCGATTGATGCCACGCCATCGCGGCCTGGCCCGCCTTCCAATCGAGGGCGACGAAGTCAGCCTCTTTGCCGACGTTGAAATTGCCGAGCAGATCGTCGAGGTAAAGCGACTCGGCGCCACCGAGGGTCGCCAGGTAGAACGCACGGTAGGGGCTGAGCTTATTGCGTTCAGCTTCGGCCAAATCTTGCTCGCGCGGATTGACCGAGCCGTCGAGCATCGTGTTGTTGCACATGCCGACCTTGTAGGCCTCTTCCATGACGCGGATGAGGCTGAAGGCGTTGCCGCCCCCCATGTCGCAGCCCAGGCTGACGCGGACGCGGTGTTCGGGGTCCATCGCCTTACCGAGCCGGAACAGGCCGCTGCCGAGGAACAGATTCGACAGCGGGCAGAACGAAATCGCGGCGCCCGCCTTCGAGAAGCGACGGAACTCGTCGTTCGAGAGCCAGATGCCGTGGCCGGCGGTGAACTTCGGTCCCAGCAGGCCATGAACTTCGTGAACTTGCGTGTAGTCGTTGCACTCGGGGAAATGGATCTTCGCCGAACGAACTTCGGAAGGGTTCTCCGAAATGTGGGTGTTGATCCAGCAGTCGTTGAACTCACGTTTGAGCTTCGCGCAGCTGTTCATCAATTCGCTGGTGCAACCGACGGCGAACCGCGGCGTGATCGCGTAGAGGTTGCGGCCCTTGCGATGGTACTGCTCGATCAGCCGCTTCGATTCGCGGTAGAAATCGTCGGGCGTGATGCAGAAGTCATCGGGAGCGAAGCGGTCGATGCCGGTCAGGCCCGCAATCGTGCGCATGTTGCGACGCTCGGCCTCGGCGAAGAACTCTTCGGTCGAGACGGGGCTGCTCGTGGTGAATGCTTGGCAGGTCGTCGTGCCGCCGGCGAGCAGGGCGTCGAAGAATCGCTCCGCCGCGTTGTGGGCGTAGTCGCGATCGCGGTACTTCAGCTCTTCGGGGAAGATCGACTCCTGGAGCCAATCGAGCAGTTGGGCGCCGTAGGCTCCCAGCACGCGCGTTTGCGGAAAATGAACGTGCCCGTCGATGAAACCTGGCATGATCAGGCGATCGCGCAGGTGCGTCGTCGGGACGTTTGAGTATCGCTTCGAGAGTTCGGCGTAGGGGCCGAAATCTTTGATCAGTCCATTTTCTAGGACGAGCAAGCCGTCCTTCACGAAGCGGGCCGAGGCCTGCTCGTTGCCGATATGCTTCCACGGATCGTCGATGAAATCGAAGAACGTGCCACGGACGGCGGTGATCGGCGAGGTCATAAGATAGCCCTGAGAGAATGGTGGGACGCGTATGGCGGGATCGGCGCGCACGTCTTGCGGCGGGAACCGATGGCGGTCGCTTAACGCTAGCATGCGCTTGCCGTTTCGGTCGAAGTCGCGGCAAGCGATCAACCAGAAGTGAAGAATTTGGCCGCCCCCTCGGCAGTTGCGCGACCTCACAATCGGCGGAACCGGGCCAACCGGAGAATCCCTGAAGTCCTCTTTACTAAGCGACGAAGGTGCCTCCAAGATGCCCGAAACTCCTGCCCTGTAGGCCGGTTGTGATCAATCGCTCCTTCGTCGCCGCCTTGCTCAGCTTGGCTACGTCGGCGTGGGCAAATGACGGCGCGCGGGCAGACAATGCGGCGGCTCCTGCTGCTGCCATTGCCGCCGAAGACTACTTACTAGTACGCGACGGTTGGGCCGAGGACCGCCCCGCGGACTGGCCGCGGGCTACGAGCGCGGACTCGCCCGCCGGGTTCGACATTCGCCGCCCCGACGACGCGGACCCGCCGCCCCACCTCGGCAACGACGACGAGAATCGCCCGCAGCATGCCAGCGAGCTTGGCATGGCCGGCAACCCGGCGGCGGTGAACATCGTCGTCGGCAACGGCGCGCTCGGCCGCTTGCTCGGCGTGAGCGAAGAAAGCGGCTTCCGCCTCGGCGGCATGTGGCTCGGCGACGCCAGCACTGTGCTAAGCGGCGGCTACGAAGCAGGACATTGGGGGCTCAACAACCTCGCCATCATCGATCTCTCGCTCGACGCCGAGAAGCGTTGGGGGTGGGAGGGAACTTCGTTCGGCACGCAGTACCTCGACTACACCGGTCAGCCGACGAACCAGTTGGCGGGAACGGTGCAAGGCTTCGACGGCGTCCAAGCGACGCCGCCGTTCAATCGCTCGGAACTTTACCAACTCTGGTGGCGGCAATCGTGGTTTGACGGGACGCTGATTACGCGACTCGGCAAGTCGGTCCCGACGTTCGACTTCAACAACGTCCTCAGCGCCGTCCCCGTCGGCAACGACGCGTCGAACATCCCCGCCGTCACCAGCCTCATCTACACGCCGATCTTCGTGAACCCCACGATGTTCAATCGGCTTCCAGGCTACTACGACTCGGCGACCGGTCTCACGGCCACGCTCGCGCCGGTCGACAACGCCTACGCCTCTTACGGGATCTACGACGGCAGCCAGGCCCACGGCGAGCTCACCGGCTTGCTCGGACCGCAGTTCGACGGGTACTACTTCAACATCGCTGAAGTCGGAACGACGTGGCTCCATGGTCCTGAAGCGAAGCCGGGCAAGCTCGGCGTCGGCGTTTGGCATCAAACCGGCGATCTCAAGCTACCCAGCGGCGGCGTCGACGACGGCGAGAACGGCGTCTACGTTTTTGCGTCGCAACGCCTGTGGTTCCAGCAACCGGGCGTGAACCACAACGGCGTCTCGTGCTTTCTGCAGTATGGCGCCAACGATTCCGATTCGTCGTGGGTCCGCCAATACTTCGGCGCCGGCTTCACTGCCTTTGGCCTCGTCCGCTCGCGGCCGAACGATTCGCAAGGCGTCGGCATGGCTTGGTCGATCCTCAACGACGACCCCAACGCCGGGCACTTTTTCTTCCCTGGCGCGCCTGGGCCTTCGACGGCGCTCAATTCGAACGAACTGATGTTCGCGGGATACTATCAAGCGGCGCTAAGCAAGTGGGCGTTCCTGCAACCGACGCTGACCTACATTCCGAACCCCGGCTCGCGGCCCGACGTCCCGGCGGCGTTGGCGTCGTCAGTGTATCTGACGATTCTTTTCTAGCTCCGTCCACGTCGCCTCACGGCGCCATCAATCAGATGCGGTAATGTCGCGGTGAGAACGGCCGGTATTCACTGTAGCGTGAACGCCGACCAGCACTTGATTGCCGCTCCTGCGAATGCCCAAATTCTCTCCTCAGTTTTACTAGATGAGTTCCCCAGGCGTCGTTTTTAGAGACGTCGGCAAACTCCCTGGCCGCCAGTCGGTTTATTGCTGCTTGCGCACTTCGGCTCGGCGAAGCGTCCTATCAGTGCTATTCGGACGTTCTTACAGAAATGAAAGGAGCAGTCGTGGGGCAGCGCGGCAGAGTTTAAAACTCAGCCAACGCCACGCCGCGTTTCGTGGCACGGGCGTCGACCGAGTAATCCTAGAAGACCGCACGTCGACGAAGCCGCCACTGGACCAGCGGGGGACACCCAGGTGGCACCGGGCCCCGCTGACCGCTAGCGAGCCTAATTACAAGGAGCGGTGAAGGCGAAGGGTTGGCTACCTATTGCCATTTGATTGCGGGTTCGTTGGCGCCTGGGGCAGGCCGGCGGGATGTTTTTATAAGACCGGGCGGTGCTCAATCGGCGCCGTGTCAATGAAATCTTGGTGCATGAGAATTGGCTCACGCAA
>PNKX01000044.1 GCA_013822725.1 Pirellula sp. | reverse complement strand
CGGCGGCACAAACGCCCAGTGCTTCTGGTACTGAGCTCCTTCGTCAATCCACCGCCGCAGCACGTCGACTTCATGCGCCGAGAGCGGCTTCCCCTCCGGCGGCATCCGCAGCGACTCGTCCTCCGCCGTCACCCGCGCGATCAACTCGCTCCCCTCAGCATCCTCCGGCACAATCGCCAACAGCCCCGAGTCAAGTTCCGCCAAGGCATGCTCTCGGCCATCCAGCCGCAGCCCCCCCTCCCCCGACTCCGGACCATGGCACGCGAAACAACGACGCGCCAAGATCGGCTTCACCTCTCGCGAGAAATCGACCGGTTTGGCCGCGACCAAGTCAAGCGAAGTCAACGACAAGAAGATTGCGACCGTAGAGATCGCGATCTTCGCTGACAAGCGCCTTTCAGGTTGCCATTTCGTCGTGCTCATATCCCAACGCCGTTGCGTTTCTTTAACTCGATGCCATTCGATCCTGCGCCGACGACGCTGACGCCGCTGTCAACGCCGTTGCTGCGATACTGGCCGGGCGTCCTGCCGGTTTCTCGCTTGAACACCACGCTCATGTACTCAGGATGTTCAAACCCAGCCAAGCCGGCAATCTTCTCAAGCGACAAATTGGTGGAGCGCAAAAGCTCTTTGCAGCGCTTGATCTGCACCATCCGAATCTCGGCCTGGGGCGAGCGATTGAGGAGTTTGCGGAAGTTCCGTTCGAGCCAACTGCGCGAGACGGAAAGGTACGAAAGCAAGTCGGTGACGGTGGCCCCGTCGCACGCCCGTTCGCGAATAAATCGGAGCGCCGAGGCCAGCGTCGGATCGGAAACGGCGAACACGTCGGACGACTGCCGGACCGCGATGCCCAGCGGCGGGATCTCGATGTCCAGCGCGGCCGGAGTTTCGCCCTGCATCATGCGATCGAGCCAACCTGCGGCTTCAAAGCCAATCCGTTCTGGATTGGGAATGATGCTCGACAGCGGCGGATTACAGAGGTTGCAGACCAGCTCGTCATTATCGACGCCGATCACCGCCACCTGCTCGGGCACGGCCAGGTCGAGTCGGGCGCAGGCGTCGAGAATATGCTGTCCCCGCATGTCGTTCGTGGCAAAGACGCCGACCGGTCGCGGCAAGGAATTGATCCACTCCACCAGTCGCTGCTGATCATGTTTCCAAACCTGCAAGCCCGCTCGCGGCGACTCGTAGACGCTCGTATGGAACCCGGCGTGTCCAATTTCCGCGATAAAGCCGTCGCGGCGTCGGTGCGACCAGTGCTCTCCTTCAAATCCGCAGCAGGCGAAACTTTCGAATCCTCGCTCCAGGAGGTGTTCGGCGGCCATGCGACCGATGGTTCCTTGGGCTGAGCCGATGCGCAGCAAGCCAAGATGGGGATGGATGTCGCCCAGGTCGATGGCGGCTAAGTGACGACGCTTGAGAAGTTTGATCGACTCGGGATTGGCCTGGCGAGTGATGATTCCATCGCCGTTCCAGCGTTTGAGGAAGCCCGTTAGATCGCTCGCCAGCGCATGCTGTTCAATGTAAATCGACCAGGGGCGATTGGCCCGGAGATAGCGCGAGACTCCCTCCAGAAGTCTTCGTCCATAGACGAGCGACGTTTCAATGTCGAGGGCGACGCGCAGGCGCTCGGACATGGGATGAACTTTCGCTAGCGAATGCGGCGACGCCAACAACGTGGCCGTCGTCACGAAACAAGTTTCTCAAATGCCTACGACAAGAATGCTGCACGATGGGCGAAAAGAGTGCCGCCGCCCATCGTTCTACCTCCGCCCAGAACAGACCACTTGTGGTAGGAAATGCGGAGTTCTACGAGAATTCTAGTCAGTGACGGGGCGTAATCCAAGAGAAGGGCGTTCGGAATATATCTCAATTTGAATAAGCAATATATCTCAGCGAAGAAGACGCCCCGTCTCATTGTTGGTATTTGCGACCACAAACAGAATGGATTCAACGTCGAACAAGTAGGGTACCGGAACCGCACAGGCAGCGGTTGGCAAGGAAGTCTCGCTTTTCAAGGATGCGGCTCATGCCGCAGCGTTCGACGGACAGGCGGCATACTTTTTCAGGCAATTTCTCGAAGAACTTTTCCTAGGCTGGCGTTTCGGCGTCGCGGCGACCTCTGAGTCTCGCGAGCGTCCCCGCGCGATCAGCCGGCGGCAACATCCGAACTCTTATGGGTAAGCGTCTTACTCGCCGCGATGCGGTGAAGTCGTTGGTCGTTAGCGCGACCGCAGCGGCTTTGGCCCATGCGCGCCCAGCGCGCGCGGCCGAGTCGGACGCTTCCTTGCTGCAAGTCGATTTAACGCCCAGATTCGAACTGTCTCCATATCTCTACATGCAGTTCATGGAACCCCTGGGGGTGACCGACAGTTCGGTCGAGGCCTCGTGGGACCATCTTCAGGATTGCTGGCGCCCTGACCTGATCGAGGCGACGCAAGACCTCGCCCCCACGATGATGCGCTGGGGAGGAATCTTCACCGACTTTTATCGCTGGCGCGAGGGAGTCGGTCCACGCGACAAGCGCCCCACAATGATCAACCTCATGTGGGGCGGCCTTGAATCGAACCAAATCGGCACGGCCGAGTTCATCGATATCTGCCGGCAGGTGAAGTCCGAACCGCTCATGTGCGTCAATTTCCAAGGGGATGGACGCCGGCAATATCGCGAGGCGAAGGGGAGCATCCGTTGGGGCGACGCGCAAGAAGCCGCCGATTGGGTCGCCTACTGCAACGATCCCGACAACGCCGAGCGCCGCGGCCATGGGTTTGCCGACCCGTTGACCATCCGTTACTGGCAGTTGGGCAATGAAACGTCGTACGACGATCGCGGCTTCGACAAGCCCGAGGCGATCGCCAAGACGATCGAGTTCTCCAAGGCGATGCGGGCGGTCGACCCTTCGATCAAGGTCATCGGCTGGGGCGATTCCGGCTGGGCCGCCGACATGCACGAGCAGGCGGGCGAGCACGTCCACATGCTGGCGTTCCACCAAATGTTCAACCCCGACGACGGTAAAGAGCCCGTCCTGAAGGGCGAACTTTACCGTCGCGATCCGGCGGCGACATGGGATTGCCTGATGAACGCTTGGCGGATCAATGACGCCAAGATCCGCGAAACCCGCGAAAGCCTCGGCGGTCGCGACATTCCGCTGGCGATGACCGAGTGCCACTTCGCCATTCCGGGGCGCAATCGGTGCGACGTCCTGTCGACGTGGGCGACCGGCGTGTCGTACGGGCGGATCCTGAACAACCATCAGCGTCACGGCGACGTGCTGAAGATCGCCACCGCCGCTGATTTCTGCGGCACCCGCTGGCAGGTGAACGCCGTCATGATTCCCGTCCCCCACGGCCGGTCGTACCTGATGCCGGTTGCACGGGTGATGAAACTCTATCGCCATCACATCGGGGAGCAGTCGCTGGGCGTGACGTCGACGCCCGACGGACTCGACGTGGTGGCGAGCCGCACCGCGAACAAACTGTTCCTGCATGTCGTGAACACGCAACGCGATCGCAGCGTGAAGGCGAAGTTCGATCTGGCCGGGAAGAGTATTGGCGACGCCACGGCGTTCGAGATCGTCGACGACCCCATGGTCGAAGTCTCCGATCTCAACAGTCGCGACGTCATGCAAATCAAGCAACGGCAATTGGCGAGCGACGGCATTTGGGAGTTTCCGGCAGCCTCCGTCACGGCAGTCGAAGTGGAACTTGGGGCGTAAATCGGCAACGCGAAATCTCAGCCGCAACGGCACATGTCAGCGAAATTCAAAAACTTGATCCGGGGGTGGGGAGCGGCAGCCCTTGCGTGCGCTGCTCCCGCGGTCGCGTGGAGCGCTCATCAAACGCCCACGACGACGCCGATCGATCTCGCTGGAAACGTGCCGTACAAGGTGGAACTCCGCGAGGTCGACTTTGGCGCCACGCAGATGCCGCTCCTTCACTCCTACGCCGCTGCGGAATACGACGGCAAGTGGATTCTGTTGTCGGGTCGCAGCAACGGCGTCCACGATCTCAACGAAGCGGGCGAAGGAAGTTTTCCGCTCGCCACGCAGAATCGAGACGTGTGGGTGATTGATCCCGTTGCGAAGCAGTCGTGGCATCGGTCGCTCGGCGTCTTCACGACGGGCGTGAATGACCCCAGTTCCGGGCTATCGCCGTTTCAGATCGCTTCGCTCTCGGCGACGAACAATCAATTTACGCAGATCGACGACCGTCTCTACGTCAGCGGCGGCTATGGCCTCAATCCTGCGAACGAGTTCACGACGTTCGATCTCCTGACGGCGATCGACCTGCCTGGCATCGTCGACTGGGTGCAAACCGGCTCCGGGCAGGCCGTCGATCACATTCGTCAACTCGAGACTCCAGTCGCATCCGTCACCGGCGGGGCGATGTACGAAATGGCAGGCCGCATGCACTTGGTCTTCGGCCAGGACTTCGAAGGCCCCTACAGCGCTCGTTCCGATGGGACTTACACCCGTCAGGTCCGCAGCTTCGACATTGTCGACGACGGCACGACGCTCGCCATCGCCAATGCGATGCAAACGCCGATCGTCTCGGCCTACCGCCGCCGCGACCTGAACGTCATCCCGCGCCTCAAGCCAGACGGCTTGGGGGGCGTCGAAGAGGGGCTCGTCGCGCTGTCGGGCGTTTTCACTTCAAGCTTCGGCATCTGGACCGTGCCGGTTGAGATCGACGCCGCCGGCAACCCGACGATGGCGAACATCAACGCCCCCGACACGTTCAAGCAAGGCTTCAACGGTTATCACTCCGCGAAGCTCGGCATGTACTCCGAAACGACTGGCTCGATGCACGAGGTCCTCTTCGGCGGCATCAGCCTGCAGTACTACGACGAGTCGCTGGGCCAAGTCGTCACCGACGACAACATGCCGTTCGTCAACGACATGACTTCGGTCGTGATCGACGCTAACGGCAATTACAGCCAGCATCATTTGGGCTTCTTTCCGGAGATCTTCGACTCGCAAGGCAAGCAATGGCGCTTCGGCGCCAACGCCGAGTTCTTCGCGGCCGAAGGGATTCCGGCTTTTCAAAACGGCGTAATCGACCTCGACCAGCTAACGGGGAAGACGTCGCTTGGTTTCATTTTCGGCGGCATCGCCACGAACGGGCCCCACACGCAAGGGAACCCCGACGTGACGTCGACCGCCTCGTACCGCGTGTTCGAGGTGGTCTACACGCCGGTGGCTGAGGCGAGATCGCTCGGCCTGGCATTGGCGGGATTTGCCGTGGTTGGAGGTTGGAAGTGGAGAGGAATTTCCCGCTGAACGTTGGCGGGCGAGCGTAGCGGCGGCGGGGACAGCCGTCGCTAACGAAGTTGGGCAGCAGCGGAGAGAGACGAGGCAACGTCAGAAAGTGCGTCACTTTCAGTTCAAGCTACGGACCAACTATTTCTTTTCTGAGGGAGGATCTAATGAGACGACAACGGTGGTTTTTGGCAATCGGCATGGTCGTTGCCCTGAGTTCGACCGCTGACGCTGCCTTGCGGCATCGTTACAGCTTCACGAGCGACGCCAGCGACTCCGTCGGCGGCGCCAATGGTACGGTGGTCGATCCGGGCGCGGCGACGGCGGTCTTCGCCGGCGGCAAGCTCGACCTGTCCGCCAACGCCGGCAACGGTTCGAACAACATCGTCGAGGACGCTTTCGTTGACTTGCCGAACGGCATCGTCACGGCCGCGACCAACGGCGGAACGGCCGGCCAGCTGACCGTCGAAATCTGGGCGCAGTCGGCCGAGAATCGCAACTGGGCGGCGTTGTTCTCCGCCGGCACCAGCAACGGCGGCGAAGGCGTTTCGCCTGGCGGCAACAACGCCGACTACATCCAGGTGATTCCGCAGAACGGCCAGAACGGACGGATCCGCACGACGACCCATCGTTTGGGCGTAGGTGCGGAAGGTTTGGTTGATTTCGGTTCCGCGATGTCGACGGCTCAGACGACCCACGTCGTGTCGATCTTCGACCAAAGCGGCGGGCTGCCTGGCACGGTGTCGTTGTACGTTGACGGGTCGTTTATCGGTTCGAACCCGATTGCCGCCGGATTGAATATCGGCGCGATGACCGACAACAACAACTGGCTCGGCCGTTCGCAATGGCCCGACTCGTTGTTCGACGGTTGGTACGACGAAGTCCGAATTTACGACCACGCGTTGTCGGCCAACGAAGTAACGGCGAATTTCCGCGGCGGTCCCGACGCGGTGGTTCCCGAACCTGCCAGTCTCGCCCTCGCGGCCGGCGGATTGGCGGCCGTTGCGGCGAGTCGTCGTCGCCAGTCGACGAAGTAAGCGTCACGAAAGCTTCCGCAACATTTACAGATGGCAGTTTGAATTAGCAGAGTTTTGGGGCCGCTGTCGACGCGTTGCCGGTTTGCCTGGGGGGCAGGCAGGACGGCACGGTCGACAGCGGCGCCCCTTCCGACGGAACAGATCGCGAATTGATATCGGCACAGAGAAGCAGCACCTCGTCCGTGGAGTCAACATGCATCGCCTGAAGTTCATCGCCGCCGCAGCGATCGCCGCCTTCATCGGCTTGGCGAGCAGTCCGCTGCGCGCCGCCTACACCGTCGAACGCGTCGTTGGCGGCCTCAATCAACCCGTCGGCATGACGCAAGCCCCTGGCGAGAATGGCTCCATCTACATTGTCGAGCGCAACGACGGCGGCAATCAGCTTGGCCGCGTTCGCAAATACAACCTCCAGACGCAAACGTTCACCACCTTTCTCGACGTCGCCGGATCCATTAACTCCGACGGCGGCCTGCTCGGGATGACGTTCCATCCCAACTATCAATCCAACGGCCTCCTCTACACCACGACCAACGACAACGGCACGAACGCCCTCGACGAGTACAAGGTCATCGGCGGCACGCCGACGTTGCAGCGGCGCCTGCTGCAATATCAGAACCTCAACAATGTTTTCCACACGATCAACCAGGTACACTTTCGCCCGAACGGCAACAACAACGAGTTGTTCGTCACGATGGGCGACGGCGGCACCCAGGCCGACGATCCCGGCTTCAACCCCGCGCTGATCGAAAGCGCCTCATCCATTTACGGCAAGGTGCTGCGCTTCGATCTCACGGCCAGCTTTCCCACCCCCGCCGTCGACGCCACGCATGCCGGCGTCAGCGTCGCCGCGATGGGCCTCCGCAATCCGTTTCGCTCGGGCTTCGATCGGCAAACCGGTGATTTCTACATCGGCGACGTCGGTTTCAATACGGCTGAAGAGGTCGATTACATCCCGAATAGTTTCTTTGCCAATCCCGCCAATCCGCCGCTCAATTTTGGCTGGACGTCCCGCGAGGGCACGGTCGCTAATCCCGAGCCTGGCATCGGCGGCCCCGGCTCTCCCGGCGATCTTAATCCCATCTTCGACTATGCCCACGGCGGCAATCCCCTCCCCCACCCCTCGCTTCTTACCGGCGGTTCCATCACCGGCGGCTATGTCTACCGCGGCCCCGTCGCCGAACTCCAAGGCCGCTACTTCTTCTCCGACTTCATCAACGGCAACGTCTACTCCGGCGCCTTCAATACGTCCACGCCCACGGCCAACTACAACGGCACGAATCTCACCGACCTCCAAAATCACACCACCGCGTTCGAATCGGCCATCGGCGGCGGCGCCAACATCCAGTTCCTGACCTCGTTCAGCGAAGACAACGCCGGCAACCTCTACATGGTCAAGTTCGGCAACAGCTTCTTCCCGTCGCTCGGTCAGGGAGAAATCTTCCGCATCGTCCCTGCGGCCGCGATCAACGTCGTCATCAATCGCGACACCGGCGCTATCACGCTCACCAACAACACGAATGCAGCGATCAACCTGACGTCGCTCACCATCAGTTCTCCCTTCGGCAGCATCAACCCGACCTCGCTCACGCCGATCACCGGCCATTACGACTCCGCCGGCAACGGTTCCGTCGACAATAACAATACGTGGCACATCACGTCGGCGGCCGGTAACAACGTCACCTTCAACGAGGTCACCAACGGCGACGCCGGCACGCTTGGCGTCGGTCAGCAGATCGTTCTCTCTCCCAGCGGCGGTTGGCTCAAGTCGCCGACCGAGGATCTCGGCCTCAGTCTCGTCGTCAACGGCAATCCGCTCAACGCTTCGATTAGCTACGCCGGCAACGCAGCTCACGCCTTCACTCGCAGCGACCTTAACTTCGACGGCGCTCTCACCGCCGCCGACTGGGCCGTTTTTATCGCCGGAGCCTACGCCGACCTGACGAGCCTCAGCAAAGCGGAGGCTTACCAGTTGGGCGATCTGAACGCCGACAACGCCAACAATTTCACCGACTTCCGTCTGTTCAAGGCAGATTACGACGCGGTCAACGGCGTCGGCGCTTTCGCCGCCATGTCGGGCGCCGTGCCCGAGCCCAGCGCGGCGCTACTCGCCGGCTTCGCTGTCGTCATCGCTTTGTTCAATGTTCGCTCGCTTCGAAATCCAAACTCGCGGCCGATCGCCCTCGGCGTCGCCGCGCTTCCTCGTCAACTCAATTAGGACGCATCATCCATGAAAGGAACGTTCATGAGCCCTCGCGGCCCGCAACAACCCAGAACCGCCTCGCGCACCTTCTCTCGAACACTTTTTGCAGGAGGACGATTGATGAACTCCGTGGGACTTTCACCGAAATCAGCAGCCTGCCGGCTGCTACTCGCCGCCGGCGCGCTCGCAACGTTGGCGCCTGCCGCTGACGCCGCCACGCCCAAGCACAAGTACACCTTTAATCAGGGGAACGCCAACGACTCGCTCGGCGGCATGAACGGCGTCGTCGTCGACAATACCGGCATCTCCAAGTACACCGGCGGGGCCCTCGATCTCTCGGCCAACAACAACGCCAATTCAAATCAGGACTTTGCCAATCCGGCCACCGTCGGGGCCTTCGTCGATCTGCCTAACGGCCTATTCACCGGCGCCGTCACTAGTGGTACGTTCGGCGCAGTGACTCTCGAAATCTGGGCCACTCCGCAAGAGAACCGCAATTGGGCTCGACTGGTCGACTTTGGTTCCAGCGAGGGCGGTGAAGGCGCCTCGGGCGGCGGCAACGGTCAGAGTTACGTCATTATGGTTCCTCAGCGCGACGGTAACGGACAGGCTGGGGCTTCAGCCCACAGTACGGCAAATGCTGAAAACTTCGCCTATGCGGGCTTTCCATTGCCTGTCGGCGTCAAGAGCCACATGGTTGCAGTCTACGACCAAACCGACGTCACCGCGGGGCCGGACGGCACAATCAGTCTCTACGTCAACAACGGCGCTGCGGTCAAGGCGGCGATTCCTGCCGGAATGTTCCTCGACTTCATCAATGACAACAACAATTGGCTCGGCCGCGCCCAGTGGGCCGACCCATTGTTCGATGGTCTCATCGATGAGTTCCGCATCTATGATACGGCTCTGAGCGCCGCCGATGTGGCTGCTTCATTTACCGCCGGGCCCGAACCGGCGCCGTTGCCGGTCTTGACGGTCGACCGTACGACCGGCGTCATCTCGTTGGCCAATCAATCGGGCGGCGGCATCAACGTGAAGGGTTATTCGATCACCTCCGCCGGCGGAGCCCTCAACCCCGCCACGTGGACGTCCATCGACGCCACCAATCTTTTTGATCCCAACGGCACTTGGACCTCCTCGTCGGCGACCAACCTGAACATCGCCGAATCGGTCACCGGCGGCACGCTTGACGGCGGCACGATTGCCGGCAACAGCGCGGCCTCCGTTGGCGCCGCTTGGCGGAAGACCCCAGTCCAAGACCTCGCCTTCACCTTCACGCTCGGCGACGGCTCCACGGGCGCTGGTCAGATCCAGTACACGGGTACGGCCGCCAAGCGAAGCGATTTGAACGGCGACGGCAACGTCACCGTCGCCGATTGGGTCCTCTTCGTCCCCAATAGCTTCACGACGTTCGCGGCCGACGGCGCTGTCGCCGCCTACCTCAAGGGCGACCTCGACGGCGATAAGGACAACGACTTTGCTGACTTCAAGCTCTTCAAGGCCGACTACATCGCCGTCAATGGCGAGGCTGCCTTTGCAGCACTAGGCGCCGCTATTCCCGAGCCTGCGACGCTGGCCCTCGGCGGGATGGCCTCCCTCGCGCTTGTCGCTGCTCGGCGTCGAGTTACCAGAAGCTAAGCCGACGTCCTCATCACTTACTTCACATACGCACCTACTCACGTACGCAACCAAGCTTAAATACATCGGAGTTCCACCATGCAACGGCGATTGATCCCCGGAGCCCTGCTCCTCCTTACCGGCGCCATGTCCGCCGTCGGCCCGCAACAGGCCACGGCTGCTGTGACGCACCGCTATAGTTTCACCACGAACGCCAACGATTCGGTCGGCACGGCCCACGGCACGGTCGTCGACGCCGGCGCCGCCACCGCCGTCTTCGCCGGCGGCCAATTGGACCTCTCCGCTAATACGGGACAAGGTTCGAACAACATCACCGAAGACGCCTTCGTCGACTTCCCCAACGGCATTGTTTCACAGTCCGTCGCTAGCGGCACGCCCGGGCAGTTGACAATCGAACTTTGGGCCACCGCCTCAGAAAACCGTGACTGGGCCGCTCTTTTCTCGGCCGGCACCAGCAACGGCGGAGAAGATGTTTCGCCCGGCGGCAACGCGGCCGACTACATCCAGATCATTCCCCGAAATGGCCAGACTGGATTGATTCGCACCACGACTCACGCCGCCAATGTCGGCCCCGAAGGCCTCGTCGACTACACCACGCCGATGTCGACCACCGAGCAGACTCATCTGGTCACCGTTTACGATCAGACCGGCGGCCTTCCCGGCACCATTTCGCTGTACGTCAACGGCGCCTTCATCGGCTCCAATCCGATGGCGACCGGTTTCAATCTCAGCACGTTGAACGACAACAACGTCTGGATCGGTCGCTCGCAATGGCCTGACTCGCTCTTTGACGGGAAAGTCAATGAACTCCGCATCTACGACACCAGCTTGTCGGCCGCCGAAGCGCTTTCGCACGCCGTCTTCGGTCCAGACGTCCTCAATCCGGGCGGCCTCCTGTCGATCGAAGTCAACAAGACCACTGGCGCCGTCTCGCTGAAGAACACCGCCACGGCGCCCCTGTCGATCGACTTCCTCAAGATCAGCAGCGTCGGCGGCGCCCTCAGCACCGCCAACTGGAATAGCCTCGACGACCAGAACTTCGGCGCCATCGACGGCCCTGACGGCGGTTCCGTTGCCGGCGACACGCCAGGCGAAGGCTGGGATCAGGCCGGCGGTTCCAACGCCAACCAACTTGTCGAGCAGTTTCTCAGCGGCGCTGGTTCCACCATCGCTGCCAACTCGTCGATCAGCCTCGGCAACGCCTTCAACACGGCGACCTTTGGCGCTGGCGTCGACGGCGACTTGATTTTCCAGTTTGGCCTGAACGGCGGCGCGTTGATCACCAGCACCGTCTCGTACGTCGGCGGCGGATTGCCCGGCGATTTCAACGGCAGCGGCAAGGTCGACGGCGCCGACTTCCTCCTCTGGCAACGCAACTTCGGCCAGCCAGGATTCGACGCCGCGTCGCTGGCGACTTGGAAGGCCAACTTTGGTTCAGGCGCCGCGGAAGCGATCGCCGGAGCTGTTCCAGAGCCCGCGACGATAGGTCTGATCGCCGTCGCCGGAGCCGCCCTCGCGGCCTCGCGGCGGAAGCGTTCATAGCTCCTTTTTGCTGCCGACCGCAGCGGCACGACGCCGCTGCGGTCGGCGAGCGCAACGCTGAGCGACTCCAGGCGGAACTTTGAATGGCACTTTCAGCGACAAACAATCGTGCTTTCGGCGAGCGAGTACGAAATCACCTGTCCATTGAGACCTTTTAGCCGCGGTCCTTTCGCTGCGATTTTGGCAAGCCAATCGCAGCGGTTTCCCGCGACCTCCTCGCCCCGCAACTTCGCCAGGAATAAGATAAAGCGTCAGTTCTTCTCGGAAAAGGAATACCCATCATGAAACGTCTCTGCCCCCCAGGACGTAATCTCGGTTTCACGCTCGTTGAGCTCCTCGTCGTCATCGCGATTATTGGCGTTTTGGTCGCGCTCCTGCTGCCTGCCGTTCAAGCGGCTCGCGAAGCCGCGCGACGGACTGCCTGCTTAAACAACGTGAAGAACCTTTCGTTAGGCTCGCTAAATCACGAAGCAAGCAAGAAGCAACTTCCGCCTGGCCGCAAGTTCGACCAATGGGACACCTACACCTGGACGCAGGCCATTTTGCCGAACATTGAGCAAGCCGCCATTTATTCGTTGTATTGGACCTACCCCGACGCCAAGTGGAAGGGTGGCGGCCATAACACCTCCAATGGTCCCATTGGCGACGATGCGCGTCTCCGCCAGGCCCGCCACTCCCAGATCCCGCTGTACTATTGCCCGAGCGACAAAACGCCGACCGCCAACGAAATGGACACGCTTCCCTACGGCTTCTGGCGCGGCACTTACCGTGGTTGCGTCGGCGCAGGCGACACCTACGGCGATAAGGTGAAGGGCGTTGACGGACAAGTTCCACGGTATGCATGGAAAGGAGCGTTTGGCGCCGTCGATAGCATGGGAGCCGCCGTCAAACAGCTGAGCCCGGGCGTCCGACTGAAGGAAATCACCGACGGAACTTCAAACACGTTGGCATTCTCTGAGGGCTTAGTGCCGACGATTCCTGGGTGGGGCGGCGCCATTGGTGAAACCATCTACGGAAATATGGGCGGTTCTCTTTTTTCCGCGTACACCACGCCAAACAGCACGCTCGATGACGAGATTTATGGGCTCTGCCCAGATGAGCATGGTGATACCGAATATTTTGCTCCATGCGCGCCAATGTCCAACGGTGCACCAGGAGGCGCAGGCGCCGCCAGAAGCATCGCCGCGGCCCGCAGCGTTCATCCGGGTGGCGTCAATGTTTCGATGGTCGACGGGTCGATTAAATTCGTCAACGATGGGATCGACGTCGCCATCTGGCGTGCGATCGGCACGGCTGCCAACGATGAGACGCTTAGCCTTCCCTAGTCCTGGCGCGTCATCACCTAGCCAGCGTTCGAATCTTTATGAATTCCACTGAACCGATGTGTCATCACATGAAGCCTAATTTACCCATCACTCTAGTCCTGCTCATGACGCTTGGCTGCAGCGGAAGCGGCGGCGCCGGAGTAACTGGGAAGGTCACTTACAACGGCGCGCCAGTCGAGAAAGGAAGCATCGCGTTCCATCCCGTTGCTTCCGGCACTCCTTTTGGCGCTCCGGTTGAAAACGGCGAGTTCAAAGCGGAAAAGGCGACGCCAGGTAAGTATCGTACGCTCGTACGCGGGATGCGCACCGACGCTAAGCCTCCCACTCGCGAAGAAGCGGGTGACGGCCCTTTAACCCCCTCGCTCGACTACATTGCCGAGGATGCAGCCGGCAATTCGCAGGAAGTCGAGATCGCCGGCAACGGGCAGACCATTGAGATCGCGATCACCGGCGCTGCGGTCAAGTGATCAGCATTCTTTAGGATGGGGGCGGGCGGCCTCGGGCCGTGATCCGAGGCTGCGCAGCCGCAAGAAGCATTCGCCGCCTGGCGTTGGCAAAACCGCTGTCCTAATCAGCCTGCGTTAGCAAAACTTCTCACGCGACGAAGACTCATCTATCGAATATTTCTGGAGCGTCATCGGATTGCGGAAGCCCTTGGCGCTACTGCCAAAATTCTTTGAGCTTCCCTCTGCAGAAAATGGCCACCTAACTTGCAAGGGTGAAGTGAACTAAAGCCCACTTCTTTGGGCCGGGCTGCCTTTGGGCCAGGGGAGCGGGCGCGATCAGCGCGCAGAGGGTGCTGAGAATTCCCGTTGCGCCAATTCGTCACCGAGTTTTGTCCACCCCGCGCGGACAAAAACGTGGGCGACGGATGGAGACGCTCGACGCCCGTTTTTCGAGGCATTTTCTCAATCCGCGCGGCGGACGAACCGTCGATGCGGTCAGTTTTGTCGCTAACCCTGTGTTTTTCAACGCGGCCAATATGATATGACAATTCGTCGTCGCCGCGACGAGCCAAGGAGGCGGCGGCGCACGATGACCGCATCTCAACCAACGAGACAAAGGAGCCCAGGTCCATGAACAAGGCGTTCGTCCGCGAGCCAGAACCAGACGGCCGGGCGTTCTGTCCCCTTTGCGGCTCGCTCGGATCGCCCGTCGAGCACGCCGTGCTCGACCGCCACATCCGGCCGGCGTCCCGCAGCCTCGTCGGCGACTCCGCCTGGTTCTGCAGCTTCCCCCGCTGCGATGCGGCGTACTTCAACCTCTTCAACGTGGTCGTCCGGGTGGAGGAATTGAACTCGCCGGTCTACCCCAAGGACCTCGACGCTCCGATCTGCGCTTGCTTCGGTCTGAATTACGACGACGTCGCCGCCGACGCCGCGGAGGGAACGCCGACCCGGATCCGAGCCAACTTAGCGCGAGCCAAGACGGCAGCCCGCTGCGAAGACTTGGCTGCGGATGGCCGCAGCTGCCTAGGGGCGATTCAGGAACTTTACCAGCGACTCCGCGAGGAGCGCGGGGTTCAATAAAATGTCGACACGGAACCAGCCTGCTGTCGCGGATAGCTAAGGAGTTACGAAATGTCGTAAGGTTTTCGGAAGCGGGGCCGAGGTCGCAAGATTGACATTTAAAGGGTCGAAAGTTACGGTGGAAAGAGGGGCGGCCCCCTTTCGGAAGGGCGCGCCTGCGGAATGGATTTCAACTCTTCTTGTGGCAGGTTCTAGTTTTTAGGCAGGCTCCTGGGCCCTTTTCGGTTGCCGCTGGCGGGCGGCAAGCTGGGCGGAACCGCCGTGTGCGCTCCGTGACAGTCAGTCCGAGCCTTGTGGATTCGCCTGCTTCTCGAATTTCACCGTAGTTCTTCGAACGCTACTTTTCGTGTCGCTTTTGTGGGAGTTCAGCTAATGAGTTGCTTCATGAGTTCGTGGGTTCGATCGACGCTTGCGCTCGTCGTCGCAGCGTCCTTCAGCGTAGGTGCGGCCAACGCACAAATCTTCGACGACTTTTCTGACCTCAACGATACCGCCAATCCGACTTGGACTCATCTCAATGGGTTGGTCGGCTCTAGCGGTCAAGCTTGGGACGCTTCGACTGGCCAATACCATTTGACGGCCCCGAACAACGGCTTTGCCCTGCCAAACACAGGCAAGCTTGGTTTCGTCGGCAGCTACGTCGGCACGAGCTTTACCGACGTCGCCATCTCGGCCGACTTCGTGCAACCGGCCACTGCGCTCGCCTTTGGCGTCATGGCGCGAGCCGACGGCAACAACGCCTTTAACCAACTCAAGGGCTACGGCTATGTCTACGAGCCATTGGCCGCGGGCGGTTTGGGGGAAGTCGTTCTCTACAAGATGGTGGGAGCCACTCTAGTCGACATTGGCTCGCAGCAAGTGACGCTCGATTTGAACACGAAGGATTACACCTTTTCCCTGCAAATCATCGGAACTCAGTTGCACGGGCGGGTGTTTGAGATTGGAGGCGGCATGGTCGCGGAGAAGTTCGCCGCCGATGCCACCTATGCCAGCGGATTCACTGGCGTGTTTGGGTACAGCGGAGAGGCCGCGGTCATTACGACGAACTACACCATCGACAACTTCAGCGCTGGCGCGATACCGGAACCAGCGACTGGTCTGTTGGCAGCCTGCGGCTTGGGTGCGATCGCGATTCGTCGGCGGCGCTCGCACGCGAATTGAGTGAATTATCTCGGGTCCGTGTCAAGGCAAGAGTTAAAGCGGGGCGCCGAATTGCCGGCGCCCCGCGTCTCTTCTGAATCGCTCATACAGATGATGGAGAACAGGCGATGTTCGTAGTATCTAGCGTCTTCGAGTTGAAGTCCGTTCGGCGCGTCGTTCCTTGCAAACTGACACGGCGGAAGTGCGGCGGTCTACTGGCAGCTATTGCGGCTTTGACGTTGATGACATGCGGGGAGCTTCCCCGTGCAGCGGCCATCGTCGTGACCGATAATTTTTCGGACAATAACGACACCGCCAACCCGCAGTGGATTCATCTGAACAACGCCGCCGGATCGACGGGGCAGACGTGGGATGCATCGGGCGGCAAGTATCGTTTACACGACCCCACCACGACGACCTTCGGCAGCGTTCTTCCAGGGCTTGAGGGGTATGGCTTCGTTGGGGCCTACGTTGAACCGACGTTCGCAGACGTCCGCGTAACGGTCGATATCGTCGATTTCGTCCCCCCCGCGGTGCAGTCTTCCTACTTCGCTGTCGCTGCTCGTTTGAATGGCAGCAATGCGCTTCCGAGCGAGGAAACGGGCTTCCCGCTGCATGGGTACAGCTATCAGTACGAAGGGGCGGCCGCTAGCGGAAATGGTGAAATGGTGCTCAATATTCTCAGCGGCGATGCGCTGAGGGACGTCGGTTCGTTTCCGCTGACGCTCGACGGCGGGAAGGACTACCGCGTCATTTTCGAGGTCATCGGCAACGTGCTGCACGGGCAGGTCCTCGAACTCGACGGCCTCGGCAACGTCGTGGCAACGGTGGCCGACCAGACGCGCGATCTCGACGCGAACCCGCCCGGCGTGCGGAATTGGGACGGCGACCCGAACACGCCCGATGCTGAATTCGTCCCCTACGCCAGCGGGTACTCTGGCGTGTATGGGATTGGGCATATCTTCTACACGGACGCTGACTTCACGATCGACAACTTTCGCAGCGAGTCGCTGGGAACGGTGCAGCCGGGCGACTTTGACGTCGACGGCGACGTCGACGGCGTCGACCTCGTCGAGTGGAAGGGCGACTTCGGCCTGAACGCTGATTCAGACGCTGATAACGATGGCGACACGGACGGCGCCGACTTCCTGATTTGGCAGCAGAATCGAAGCGCTGTCCCCTCCGCGGCGGCAGCGGGCGCGGTGCCGGAGCCGGCGACGCTCGGCATGGCAGGGATGGCGACGGCGCTCGTCTTGGCCGGAGTGCGCCGCTGCAAGAGAGGATAAACTCCGTCACGTCACTGGGAATGCGTCGACTTGGCAAGTGACTTTGGGAAGTGGGCATGCAGAACGGAACGAGGTATGCGATGGAAATGATCCCCACGTCGCGGCGGCGCCGCGGTTTTACGTTGGTCGAGTTACTGGTCGTAATTGCGATCATCGGCGTCTTGGTCGCGCTCCTGTTGCCGGCCGTTCAGGCTGCCCGCGAGGCGGGCCGCCGTGCGCAATGCATCAACAACCTGAAGCAGTTTGGCTTGGCGCTGCAGAATTACCACTCGGCGAAGAATGCATTCCCGCCAAGTGCAGTCATGAAGCAGCATCAAACGCAGGTTTACGCGAGCGGCAATGCGATGTTGCTTCCTTACTTCGAGCAGGCAGCCTTGGCGTCGTTGTACGATCACACAAAATACTGGGAAAAACAGAGGCCGGGAGTGGTGGAAACATCAATCCCAATCTTTAGGTGCCCATCATCTAGCGCACCTAATCCCTTAGTCGACGAAGCGCTGGGGAAAGAAGTTTCCGATGTGGGCTCCACGTTCGGGATCTCTGAGTATGCATTTTGCATGGGCTACACCGACGCATTTTGCGCGCGTCAGGGGATCAAGCCAGGTACGATTCCACCCTCCCAGCAGGGAATGTTTAATATGGCATGGGGAGCCGCGATTCGACAAATCACTGATGGTACGAGTAATACCATGGCGATGGGAGATGCTAGCAGCGATCCCCGTTGGAAGGTCTGTCACCTGGCGAAATGCAATGAGAGTTCGTTGAAGCCTGGACCCTCCGGCGACTTGCCGACGGCTGAAACAGGATGGGTGATTGGCGAGCCGAGCAGTTCACCCTATTTGAGCAAGCTTGGTCCTCGGGGAAGTATTCATGGATGCACCGTCGAGGCCATGAACAAGTACCCACTGACCGATACCTTTCTTAGTCTTCCGCAATACATCGCAGACTACGCAAAGTTTGGCACGATTCCAGATCATTACTGTCAGCCTAGTTACGAGGGCGGCACGCACTCGGCGAGCAACTTTCGCAGCGATCATCCCGGCGGTTGCAACTTCTTGATGGCGGATAGTTCAGTCGCCTTTATGGACGAAGGGGTCGACATGACTGTCTACCGCGCCAAGTCGACGATTGGCGGCGACGAGGTGTTTTAGTCCGCTAGTAGGTCGGCCGATTTCTTCGCCGGGCGCCACTGGAGTGCCGCCAGTGAGAGGCGCCGTCGCGGCATGGTGACTCGAACGACCTGCAAGCCGCCTGAAGTGTAAGGCCTCCCGTTGCTTGCGGTTAGTCTCCCCCTGCTGCCTCCGCCTCCCCAAGTGGCCAAAAATAACTGCTGAAATTGGCCGCGCGTTCTGCTAGGTTCGCTCGTGAAGCAAGACCCGCTAGCGGCCCTCTCTCTGACGATCTTAGACAACCCGATGCTGCATCCTGTTATCGTCGACAGACTCCCTCCGCGCGCTGCCGATGCCCGGATCATTTTTTCGCCCTATTCATCCGTCGCGGCCGCATGTAAGCCGCGACGCGCCGCGGAGCGTTCCACAGCGACAACGCAACTCCAACCCGCCCAACGGGTTTGGACTTGTGTCGCCAAAAACGCCTCAGGCGACACCATGCCTTAAGCGACAGAAAACGCCGCCAATGACGCCACGTTCCGCCGTCGCGTCGTGTACTGCACCCGAACGCCGCTCAAACTTCAAGCCCTGCCAGCCCTTACGACCACTGTCGCTAAAAACGTGTGAGGCGACAAATGTCGCCGCGCCGTCATTTCACTTAGCGACAAATGTCGTGTGCCGCAACCTGGCGACAGGCGCAATGACTGTCTACCAAACGCTTTCCACAACGCTCGATGACTTTTGTCGCTCAGAATGCCACAGGCGACAAATGACGACCCGACGTCACGGGCATCAACGCGATCGGCGTCGCCTCATTGCGGGGAAGATGGCGATGCATTTAATATAAGTCAACGTCCTATTCGTCTGCTTCCGACCGCACCAACTCTTCAAAGGGATTCTGCCGTGCGCACTTTATCTTGTCTGGCGTTCGTCTCGTTGCTCGCACTGCTTCTTCCTCGCCACGCCGTCGGCAAGGAAGCAGTCGCCGACGCTCCGGCGAAGGCTGAGTCCAAGGCCGCGATTCCAACGGCGCTGCAGGATTACGTCGCCGCCCCTGACGACACGTATGGCTACGAGGTCGTCGGTTCCGAGAAGGTCGACGGCTGCACGGTCCATAAACTGGAGCTGACCTCCCAAACGTGGCAAGACATTGTCTGGAAGCACGCTCTCTACATCTACGTCCCGGCGAACATCCAGCACAAGCAGACGGTGTTGTTGTTCATCACGGGCGGTAAGGTCGGCGGGACGCCCAGCGACGACGACATGAAGATGGCGGCGAAGATCGCCCAAGCGGCGGCGATGCCGGTGGCGTTTGTGCATCAGGTCCCGAATCAGCCGCTGTTGGGCGACAAGGTCGAGGACGATCTCATTTCCGAGACGTTCCTCCGCTACGTCGACAGCCGCGACGCCACCTGGCCTTTGCTCTTCCCCATGGTGAAAAGCGCGACAGCCGCGATGACGGCGGTCCAAGACTTCGGCAAGCAGAACTACGGCGTCGACGTCGAGCAATTCGTCGTCACCGGCGGCTCGAAGCGGGGGTGGACGACCTGGCTCACCGCGGTCGCGGACGATCGCGTCGCGGGGATCGCGCCAATCGTGATCGACACGCTCAACCTTCCCGCGCAGATGAAGTACCAACTTGAAACGTGGGGCGAGTACAGCGAGCAGATCGGCGACTACACGAGTAAGGGGTTGGTCGACGTCATGCAGAATCAGCCCGAGATTCCGCTTTGGCAGTGGGTTGATCCCTACACCTATCGCAGCGTGCTGAAGCTGCCGAAGCTACTGATCAACGGGACGAATGACCGCTACTGGACGGTCGATGCGACGAACATCTACTGGGACGACCTCAAGGGTGAAAAGCACGTGCGTTACGTGCCGAACGCCGGGCATGGACTCGATGACGGCAAGGAAGGGGCGCTCACGACTCTGGCGGTCTTCGCGCAGCATGTGGCTGAAGACAAGCCGCTGCCAGAACTGAAATGGACTCACGAGGGGGACGACGGCGAGTATCGGCTAAAGATCAGTTCGACGCCGACGCCTGAGTCGGTGCGGCTGTGGGTCGCCAAGTCCGACACGAAGGACTTCCGCAACGCCAAGTGGGAAGCGACGGAGTTGCGGGTCAGCGACGAAGCTGGCGGCGACGGCGAAGAGTTCATCGGCGTCGTCGAAAAGCCTGCAGAAGGGCACATCGCCCTCTTCGGCGAAGCGAGCTATCGGCAGGGGCCGCTGCCGTACAATCTCTCGACGACTTTGCGGAGAGAATAAAGATCAGATAACAAACTGAGTCACGTTGACCAGCACGTCATCCTGAGCGGAGCGAAGGATCTAGCGAATCTAGAGCGGTTTCA
>PNKX01000043.1 GCA_013822725.1 Pirellula sp. | reverse complement strand
AGGTATAGGGGGGCCGGGTCGTTTCAGGAGTGATTAGTCCCCTTATCGTTGTGGTAGCGTCGCTTTTGCGCACGGCTCCCCCGTTCAAACAGGATTTTTGAAATGTCAGCACCACCGCATTTAAGTCCGTCCGCAGCCGAATGGTTCGACGGAGTTCTCGAAGAGTTCGATTTGGAACCGCATCACATCCGCCTGCTGACGCTCGCGGCCGAAGCATGGGACCGCGGCGTCCAAGCTCGCGAAGCACTGAAGGAACACGGCATGACCTACCTCGACCGCTTCGGCGCCCCGCACGCTAGGCCTGAGATTGCGATCGAGCGCGACTGCCGAATCGCGTTCGCGCGGCTGGTCAGGGAACTGGCGCTTGATGTTTCGGAGCCGGCGGAAGTTCGACCGCCATCTCTCCCCGGTAATTCCAGTTTGCGATCGGAGGACTAATGCCAACCAAACGACGGCAACCACGGAGGCGAAAGAAATCGATGTTCTCTCCCGCAAAAATTGAAGAACTGATGACCGGCGGTTCGTGGAGGTTTGATGGCTTCACGTCATTCGGCGGCACGCTCCGTCGCGGCGGTCCTGGCTGGTACGAAGCGGCAGGATGTTGGGACATGCTCGAAACGCAACTGATGCGCGACTGGATCGCCAAGACCCATGAAGACTACGGCGGCGCTGGCTCAAGGCCCTACTTTTGGTGGCTCGACGGCAATCACCGGCGTGAGCGCACCGACGGCGGTGGCTGCCATCCACACGACTGCCCGAAACGCAACGCCGAAGTTGCACGTCGCGAGGCCCTATACCCAAACAGCAAGGGAAATTACACGCGATTGTTCTGGGGTCTACCCGCCTGCTGGATTCCCGGCTTCGACGTGCGGACCGCTGTGTACGAGAGTCACACCGAGTACATCAACAGGAAAGGGCTGTGGCTCGACGGCGAAGAAGCCCTCTACCACGAGCAGCAGCGTCGCATCGCTGAAGAGCAACGCCGGAAGGAAGAAGCTGATCGCAAGATTCGGCACGAGGACCAGCCGTGAACTTCTGCCCGCGTTGCAACGCGAAGATGCGAACCGGCAAGCGCCGCGACATCGGCGACGAGCTGTTCCGCTACAGAAGTTGCACCGCGTGCGACTACCGCGACAGAGCGTGGTTCGTGCCGGAGAAGTTGGTGCGAATAGAGCCAGTCCTAACTAGGACCCTTTCCTCTGATGGAGAGGTTAATAACGCTTCGGCATTACTAGACAACGCCGTACAATAACGTGAAGGAGATTCCCATATGTCACAACTTTTAACGACGTCCGACTTGGCGCGGCACTACCAAGTGCACGAGGAAACGATTCGCAGGTGGTCGAAGCGACCGCCCGTGGACTTCCACTTCCCACCGCCGATCACCATGAACGGCCGTTTGCGTTGGCGTCCCGCCGACGTCGAGCGTGCTGAGCAGCCGCAAGCGGCAGGAGCCAAATCGTGAACGAGATCCAACTCAAGACTCTCGAGGACGGCGATTTCCAAGTGTTGGGCTTACCCCGGGAATACGTCGACATGAACGCCCTGGCGATGCGGATGGGCTTGCCATTCAAGCCAGCGACCACCGCCGAAATCTCCGCCGCGTTGGCGGAACTCCGCAAGTTTCCGCCTGTGAAGGCACGCCCCCCGCTCCGCGGCCATGTCGCGGTCAACCGTTTGAAAGGAATCCAGAAAATGCCAGCAGCAACCGTCACCCCGCGAGCGAAAGTGACTCCCCCGGCGCCAGTCGCAACTTCGCGCCCGGCCCGTCGGGCGACGATCTCGACGCGCCAAGCCGCCGCCGCCAAGTCGTGCCACACGGAAGAGGATCGCAAGCGTCTCTACGATGTCGGCATGGAGATTCGTGCTCGCGTCGGTCTCTTCCTCCGTCGACGCGATATTATGGCCGAGCAGCACTGCGAGCGAGTTGTCGGCTTCGACGTGCGAGCAACGGCGACGGAGGGCAGCCCCACCGGCGGAGGATTCTTGACGCCATCGCCACTCGCAGACTCCGTCATCGAACTTCGCGCCCAAGTCGGCTTGGCGCGCCGTGTCGGCACGGTGGTGCCCATGACGGCCGAAACGCTGACTGTGCCGAAAGTTACTGGCGAATTCACCGCGTACTATCCGGGAGAAGGCCAAGCGCCGACGGCGTCGGATCTGACGCTTGGCGCGTTGAACTTCGTGGCCAAGAAGAGGGCAGTCATTGCCTACACTTCCAGCGAACTGAATGACGACGCGACAATCAGCTTAGCAGACACCATCCTTCGCGGCGCCGCTTACACACTAGCGGCGAAGGAGGACCGGGAGCTGGTTCTAGGTGATGGAACCAGCACCTACGGCAACGAAGTCGGACTCTTGTCCTCGATCGGCTCCGCCGGCGTCGCTCAAGCGTCGACGGGACATGACCTGCTGACGGAACTGGACATCGCCGATTGGACGGCGCCAATGGCGAAACTGCCGGAGCGCCACGTCGATGCGAGGTTGTCGTGGATCATGTCGGCCGCAGTCTACTTCGGCTCGGCGTTGCGGGCGTGCGGCGGCAACTCGCAAGGCTTCGATGAACTAGGTCGGCCGATGCTCCTAGGCTATCCGGTCAATTTTAGCATCGACATGCCGACAGCCACGGCGGCGAACACAGTGTTCGCGCTGTTCGGCAATTTCGAGAAGTGCGTCTTCATCGGCGACCGCGTCCCGTTCGCACTAGCGATGAGCGAGCACGCCGGCTTTGCCACCAACTCGCTCGCGTTCCGCGCCGGGTCGCGCTATGACCTGAATGTCGCGGAAGCCGGCGATTCGTCGAATGCCGGCGCCTACGTGGCGTTGAAGACGGCCTCTTAATCTCTCTGCTGGCAGGCTTCCTCTGGCGCCGGCCCCTTGTCACCGGCGCCAGAGGCGGCTGCTTTCTTAGGAATGGAATTATGTACGTCGGAACCGTTTGCAAAGTCATCGTCGATAAGGGCTACGGCTTCATACGCCTGCCTGGCTCGCAAGATGTTTTCGTCCACAGCTACGACGTCAGCGACGAACTCGATTGGGATGAGACGCTTACCGAGCGTCGCGTCGAGTTCGACCTTGAG
This sequence comes from Pirellula sp., assembly GCA_013822725.1. GTDB lineage: Bacteria > Planctomycetota > Planctomycetia > Pirellulales > Lacipirellulaceae > Lacipirellula. Next base: position 18,750 of record PNKX01000043.1, on the reverse strand, counting down.
CACAGCGCGAAGGGGCCGAGAGCCGTGTTGGTACGTCCGGCGAAGTGAACAACGAACTAAATGGAGCGGAGCGGGCGTTTTTATCGTGCACGGGTTGGGGTTCGCCCCGCTTCTTTCACTCAAGGTCGAAGCGACGACTGTAACTGTAGAAGAACTTAGAGAAGCGAAAAGGAACAACTCAAATGGCAGCACTTAGTGTGACCGCAGCTAACGTCCAAGCATCGCAAGGCGCGGCAATTGAATCAGGAGTTTTCGGCGGCACGGTCACCGCGGGGATGTGCGTATACAAGGACACGACCGACGACAAAAAGCTGAAAGCCGCACGGGCACACACGCTAGTGACAAGCGTTGTTGCCGGCATTGCGGTCAACTCAGGCTCCAGCGGACAACCCGCCAGCTACGTGACGAGTGGCCGAATCAATCTCGGCGCCACGCTCTTGCGCGGCGAAGTTTATGTGGTATCCGATGATGCCGCAGGTGCGATTGTTCCGTTCGCAGACTTGGAAGACGGAGGGAGCGACTACGTCAGCCTCGTCGGCGTGGCGATTTCATCGAGCATCTTGCAGCTTTGCATTCTCCCGAGTGAAGTGACGTTGGAAAGCCACTAATGCCGGTGCCGCGGCCGACTGAACGGCCGGAGAGGCGAATTGGAGAGTGAGATGGTTCAAGTCTGCTTTGACTTCGACGCAATCGACAGACGCGAGTACCACCGCCAGTACCGTGAAACTAATAAAGCTCGCATCGCCGCTCGCAAGGCGGAGTGGTACGACAAAAACCGCGAACACGTCATCGAGCGACAGCGAAACTACTACGCCTCCCATCGCGACGAGCAGATTGTCGTGCGCCGACGATGGAAGGCTGCCAATCCCGACAAGACCAAAGCGGTAAATCTGGTCCGCCTCGCAATTGACGCAGGCGGAATCGAGAAGCAACCTTGCTGCCAGTGCGGTCACATCAGGGCTGAAGCCCACCACGACGACTACACGAAACCGCTTGACGTTCGTTGGCTCTGCCGGCGGCGTCATCGACGCCACCACGCGAGCCTCGCCAGCTAGTTCTGGCGTTCAGGTCTTTGAAATCTCGACGCCGGCGGATGCGGAAAGCGAAACCTTCGCGCCGGTAGCTTTTCTTAGGCCGCGTCGCGTGAGTAGCGTCCCGGCGCGGGCGGAAGTAAACCGCGGATTGAAACATCGCATTTGGTACGATTGGCTTGACGGGCGCGCCGATCGCACTTAGGCTGCCAAACAGGGGCAACCTAAAAGAGGCCGGCGATGAGGTTAGAAGTCCAACGCTGGACATGTTGCCGTTATTACATTTCTCTGATTTTTTTTCTGAGTGCAGTGCCGCTCAGGTTTGCACCTGTGTGCAAAGCCGCGGAAGGGCAGATCGCCAAATTCGTCGACCCGGAAGCATTTACTAACGGTTGGTTTGGCACGTCCGTCGCGTTAGGCGACGGACTAGTCTTCGTCGGGTCTAGTCCATTACCAGAATCAAATGGCCCCGCTGGCAGTGTATCTCTCTTCAGTGAGGATGCCTCAGGTCAGTGGCAGTTTTTCCAAGAGTTAATTCCCAGCGACATCGCCTCGGGCGATCGATTCGGGACTTCAGTCGCTCTTTCCGGAGACTATTTCATTGCCAGTGCGAGTATTGCCATCCCCGGCACTGCAAGTCGGGCTGGCAGCGTTTATGCCTTTGAGAAGGCGGAGTCCGGCGAATGGATTGAAGCAGACAAACTTACGCCGCCAACCCCGGTTAGCTTTAGTGGCGCGATTGCCATTGATGGCAACACTCTCGTCGTGGGCGCCGGCGATATGGCTCCGAATGGCGAGGTAGGAGGCCGCGCCTACGTGTATCGGCGCAACGAACTAGGATCTTGGGATCAGGTCGCCACATTGAAGCCATCCGATGCAGAAGCAAAAGACGGATTCGGATTTTGTTCGGTTGGCATATCGGGCGACAAGATCATCGTCGGATCTTATTTGGACGACAATGTCGCACACGAAGCAGGAAGCGCGTACATCTTTGAGGAAGACGCCAACGGCAGCTGGAATCAGACGGCAAAACTGATTGCCAGCGACGCCTCAACTTTCAACTGGTTTGGAAGTGAAGTCGGCATATCGGGCGACACAGCTGTCGTGGGCTCGCTTTATGGCGGGAATTACGGAGATCGTTCGGGCAAAGTATACGTGTTTCAGAGCGATGAAGCAGGAGGCTGGGTTGAGCGAGAGATCCTAGTTCCGAGTGATGGAATCGTCGGCACCGGCTTGGGTAAGGAGATAGCGATTTCGGGCGATCTAATTGTATGCGGAGCTTTAACTGACGATCAGGGGCAGTTTACCGGTTCGGCGTTCGCTTTTAGACGTGACGACAATGGAGATTGGCAGCAAATAGCCAAACTAATCGCAAACGACGCAGCGGCCGAAGACCACTTCGGCTACAGCAGTTTGTCGATACATGGCGGGAGGGTTCTGGTTGGATCATTTGTCGACGACCATTCGGGATACGAAGATGCGGGAAGCGCCTACTTGTTTCGCGTTCCAGAGGCGCCAGCGAAATCTCTGGTTCTCGTCGGATTGGCTTCGTTACTCCTGTACAATCGCTCTGTTTCTAGGACGGGCGTTGTTCGCTTCGCGGTGATGCGTAGAAGCTGACCTGCCGCTATGTCGCATCTAGCCCCATGCTCACCTATCTCCGCTACGCCCTGGCGACCGTTTGCTTCGCGGCGAGCGTCGGCTGTTTGGCGTTGTGGGGATGGAGCTACACTTATTTTTACCAAGCGATTTTAGGCATTCCCTTTAGGGTGGAAAGGGTTTGTTTGACGGCATCGTATGGCAACTTTGATGTGATCGCTGAAGAACCCGGCTCGTATTTTCCTTTCAAGGAACGATGGCTGCTCAAGACGAAACACAATGACACAATCGATAAATTCTGTGACATGGGTATGTCGCGTCGCGCGGGCTTCGACTGGGGGCGCGTTGGCGGCTACGGTCCCCTCTGGTATCCCACGCTCGTCTTCGCTTTCACAGGCGTCGGGGTCCTGAAACTCAACCGTTTCACCCTCCGATCGATAATCACCGCCACGACGGTCGTGGCGGGGTTGTTGGGGGTGGCGGTGGGCATGCGCAATAAATTAGCGGCGTTTCGAATGCGACAAATGCTCGCCTGCTACCTAGAACTAGCCCCCATCGAAACGGCAGGCATACTCATTCTAGGAGTGATAACCGCCGCCATTCTCGTCAAGCGGAATCGCAAGGTGAAAGGCGCTGACCCCGGCCGGGAGGCTGGGGGCTAGGGCTGCTTTCGCCGGGCCGAACGGTAAGCAGCGAGAGTGAAAAAGCTCGACGCTAGGACCGTAGCTGACGGTTCGGGAACAACATTGGCGACCACAACACCCACCACTTGGCGACTAAATCCGGTTGCAAATACACCAAGTGGAGTTCCATCATTGCGAAAAGATTTAACCGTCCCAAAGCCAGCATCAGATCCGCCAACGTATAGAACACCTTTTGGGTCGGATGTAATTGTCATAAGAGATTGCATTTGAGGATCAAAAGCCGATAGAAATTCTCCAGAGGAGTCTAGATTCACGATTCTGCGGTCTAGAGTCGCGATGTGAATAGTGTCAGTAGCGTCAACATCGAGATCGCCTGTCGAGCCGAATCGACTGTAAATCGTCCTGCCATATTGATCACGAGTTGTTGGCAACGTTCCTAATGAACTGCCATTCACATCGAAAACTTCCACTACGTTCTGGACCGAAATATGCATCCGCTGGGAGCTGTCGAAGTCAATTCCCCTGGTTGAACCCCAGAAAGTTGAAGCTGTTGCAAAAACACCCAGCGAATTGCCGTTAGGCGAAAATCGTTCGATCGAACTGAACCCACCACCATTCGGGTAAAATTCGTTGTAGCAAAAATAGAGATTTCCATCCGGCCCGATCGTAGGGTTCCATATGAGGCCATCGAGTCGGGAGACGATTTCCTGAACCCACGTTCCATCCGGCAAGTACTTGTCGATAACATCGCGTATAGTACTAGTTCCGGGCTCTAAGACTTGCTTGAGGGCGTAGATTTCGCCACGACCGTTTACAGCAATATCAATTAGTCCGCTTCCAATTGGAAAGCTATCGAGAAGTTTTCCCGAGGCGTCGAACGTGCGAACCGTGTCATAGGTCCCCACATAAACTCGTTCCGCAGCAGGGCAGAACGATACACGGAAAGATATGACGATCAGCAGCAAAAGACCGAAACTTGTAGCTGTCCTCATCTAGCGCACTCCTCTGCCGCGATTCCAAGCCCCTGCTTTTGGAATCTCGAATTCTAATCTACACGCTATTATGAGAATTCGAAGAGCATTTTGTGCGAAATTCCAGACCACTGGGTTTGGTTGATCCCCTTCCACTCGCGAGCTTCCTCGCGCCGCCTTCGCCGCCCGCAGGGATGAGAGGGTGAAGCGGGGGCGGGACATTGGGAGTTAGTTCTGTGCGAAATCTGCCGGAGTAAGTCGAGGACGGTGAAACCACCGCATCTCGTCCAACTTTCGACTTTCAGCTCGGAGTTCGTCGGTCATTGCGTGAGCCGCCTTGCTGTAAGCCATAAGTGCCGCATTTACGACGCTTACACTGTCCTCTAGGCGAATCGGACCTTCCACGTCTCTCCGACTGTGTTGAGCCATCTTTTGCCGCACGTCAATTTCGTGGCGATTGATTGACCAAAGCCACTGCCGTAGATGCGGGAAGTAAAGTTCAATCAGCATTTCAACTCGATAGTGTGGTCGCACCCCGGTTCCGATCGAGTAGACCGCATCTGTTTTTTCATGAATCAGACGGAGGGCGTCACGAGCAGTAGCGCGACCTTCAGCCGCGTCGAGAAACGTTCGCGCAACCAAACCAAAGTCGGCTATGAGTTCCCGGCTTGCTAGGAATAGCGATTCGATTCGCTCCCGTTTCTCAGTTCGTATGTCCCGCTGGCGAGTAAGCCAGTTAGTTACGCACACTGCGAGCACGCTAACGAAGGCAGTAATTGCCGCTAAGGCAACCTGGCCAGTTGTGACGCCCGGGCTAGTTGATGCGAGACCCATGCTGCCCAATCTCCCCATCCCGGGCGCCAATTGCAAGCGTCGGAGATTTTCGACCGCACAGAATCGCCCGAGAAGCGATGCGAGGGGCCGGCCCGACCATCGGAGTCGCGTTTCGCGGGAGCGCGTTAGGCGGGCGCTGCGGGGCTGTAATCGCGACGCGGCTAACGCACTGGTGTGCGGGCCGGTTTACGGTCCAGTTTGCTCTGCCCCAGGTGAGACAGATGATGAGGCAGCATATGCGCCCCTTCAGGCCGAGCGAATAGTCGGCGATTGAAATACCATGCCGCCGCGACGAAAGCCAGCATTACGGGCGCTTCAATAAATGGCGCCACGACCGTTGTGAAAGCCTCCGCGGAATCGATGCCATAGACGGCGACGCCAATCGCGATGGCAAGCTCGAAGTTGTTGCCAGCCGCCGACAAAGCCATCGTCGCTGTACGCGCGTAAGAAGTGCCCCGCTTACAGTTCCAGTAAAACGATATCGCAAACATGGCGACGTAGTAGAGAAGAAGTGGAACCGCTATGAGCAGAACTTGCCACGGGAGTGCCAACAGCTCGTCCGTTTTCAATGAGAAGATCAAGACGAGGGTTACGAGCATCGAAACAGTTTTCAACGGCATCAGCCGTGGCAGGAGCGTCGATTCGTACCAGGCCTTCCCAGCGAGACGAATCACAACGACGCGAGTTAGGAGGCCGGCCGCAAGCGGTACGCCGAGATACAGAGAAGTGCAAACCGCGAATTGAGAAATTGTCGTGTCAGCCGACGAACCCTCGACGCCGATCATCGGCGGCAGGACGGCGATGAAGAACCATGCATACAACGGATAGAATGCAAGTTGCATGACGACGTTGAGGGCCGCCAAGCCGGATGCCAGGGGTTCGTCGCCTTCCGCGAGCTTGTTCCAAGTCGCAACACCGCCAATGCCGCGGGCGAGACCGATCAGGATCAGTCCTGCCATATACTCTGGCTGATGGCGTAAGAACAGGACGGCTAGCGAGAACATGATGAACGGTCCGCTGAGCCAGTGGTGGAATAGGGCGAGCCTCAAGAGAGGAGCGTTGTTTACCAGCGTGGCGAGAGACTCGTAACGGACAGCGCACATTGAAGGGTACATCATCGCGACGAGTCCAACGGCAATCGGAACGTTTACCTTGCCGACGTGAAGCGACTCAAGGAACGTTTCAGCGCTTGGGACGCAAATGCAGATCGCAATACCCTGCGCGACCGCGAGACCGATGAGCGCGGCAAGATGCCGGTCGAGCGAAGCGAGCTTAGTTGACAAACGTGGCATGGACTTGGTTTCTATCCTCGTATCGCCTCGCCGTCGCGGTCATCCCGCGGCAGCGCAATGCGGTCGAAGGGTAAGAAATCGTTGCAAAGACAGCTAGGCCGCTGTGCATCGCCGGATTGAGTTGCTAGCGTCTGCGGTACGCGGGGGCGAGATTGACATTTTGGGGCGTTGCGGACCATACTAGCCCCCAGTTGAACCTTGGCAGGTTCGGCGATGACTTAAACCGAGCGGACTTCTGACCCGCTCACTCTCGTAGCTCTGCAATGATGACTCGCTCTGAAAAAAAAGTGCTTGGCCGTGCGCCGCGTGGATTCCGTAAGGGTCACGGGGCCGCCTCAGAGCCGGCCCGTCAACGACGTCGGCCAAGCACTTTCTTTAGACCAAGCCACTCTGGCTGGTCAGAAAGGCCTACTCATGGCCACTCTTTCTATCCGTTCGCGTCGTTCCGTGGATCTGTTGCTTGAAGCCTGCGATCTAGCGCGAGGCAAGCATTACGTCGCTGCAGCAAGTCTCGCGCATATCGGCGTCGGCCATGCGATGAGCGACCTCGCCGTGGCGTATCGGCCGGACCTGAAGCGGTTCTTCGCCGGCAAACGGCTGGCGTCGTTCCTTCGCTGCGAGGGAGTTATCGACGGCAAGCTCTCGGCAGACTTGGCGGCGTTCGCCAGTCGAGCCTACCAGCTGAAGAACACGCCGACCGGCAAGCGGTCCGATGTTCACACGCTGATTGCGACCGCGGCGAAGTTGCGACGCCGGATGCGTGCGATTCAACGCTCGCTGTGAGCCTTACGGAAGCTTTCAGGAAGGCTCGACCGACCCGCCGCGGGGCAGCGCGGCTTTCAAGAAGGTCCGGGCGGGCCAAGTCGCTGAGGGTCGACTCAACAACGCCTCGGCGCCGCCCGGAAGCAATCGATGGATCACTCGCCGCGGAGCAGGCGCGGCGTGCTTGTTGTGACCCGGGTGGGGCCGAGGACTGAAGGGCCGATCAACAATACCTCAGACCCACCCGGGAGCAACGAGTGAGTATTTGTCTGAGAACGACGTCGTGCCGGAGAAATCCGCCGCGAGACAGCAAACTTGCCGGATGCGTGCCGGCGGGAGCGCGGATTGTACGAAAAGCCGTGACGGCGACCCCGCTGGCTAGCAAATCAGCGGAGGCCGCCGCCACAACCGGTTTGACCAAAGAGGCGGCGAGCCCTGGCAAGGAGACACGCCAGAGCCCGCCGCGACGGGTGACGGGCAACTCTACCACATTATTTTGACCCTGGAGAAAATCATGTCCGAATCAATCAAAGTTCACGTCATCAAATACCCTGACCGAACGAATCTGATGATGCGCTACCGTTGCCCAGAAAGCGGCCGGCAGGTCGCTCGCACGACGGGAACGAAGCGGCAGCGGGACGCTGAACGGACTGCCGCCAAGTGGGAGGCCGAGTTACGTGAGGGGCGTTACCAAAAGCGCCAGACGATGACCTGGCAGGAGTTCCGCGACCGATATGACGTCGACGTCCTCGATGCGATGCGAGTTAGTACGGCGATCAACTACTCAGCGACGCTCAACGTGTTCGAGCGAAAGTGCAATCCGGGGCGGTTGGCCGAAGTGACGACGGTCAAACTCACGGCGTTCGTCTCGTTGCTTCGCGCGGACCACCTTAGCCAAGCGACGATCGCCCGCCACTTGCGGCAGATGAAAGTCGCGATGCGTTGGGCTCACCGCCAGGGATTGCTTGTGAAGCTGCCTGAGTTCGACCGGATTAAGCAATCAAAGGGCTCACGGGGCCGCGCGGTGAGTGGCGAAGAATTCGACCGGATGCTCGCGGCCGTGCCAAAAGTCGTAGGCGGAGCGGCTGCGGACTCGTGGACGTTCTACCTCAAGGGGCTCGACGCCTCTGGATTGCGGCTCACGGAAAGCCTGGTCCTGCGTTGGGACGACGCGCCAGACGCCATCATGGTCGACTACAGCGGCCGTCATCCAATGCTGCGAATTGATGCGTCCGCCGAGAAGGCGAACACCCATCGGCTGCTGCCCATGGCTCCAGAGTTCGCCCGGTTGCTAGAAATGGTTCCTGCAGAGAATCGGCGTGGCCGGGTGTTCCAGCCGCTCGACAAGTCCGCCCTACCCTACTCCCCGACGCGTGACTCGATCGGCCCCATCATTTCGGCCATTGGCGAAATGGCGGGGGTCATCGTCGGCCAGCGGACCAAGCTGGACGCGGACGGCGAGCCAGAGACGGTCAGCAAGTTCGCGTCAGCCCATGACCTGAGGCGCTCGTTTGGCTTCCGCTGGTCCCGGCGAGTTATGCCGCCGGTGCTGAAGGAACTGATGAGGCACACAGATGTCGCGACCACGATGAAGTATTACGTGGGTGTGAATGCCCAAGCGACTGCCGATGAATTGTGGCGAGTCGAAGGTAACATTCTGGGTAACAGCGTCGAGATTGACGCTGCAGCAGAGACAGAGCAATCAACGTAAGTCGTTACCCTGTAAGTACCGGAGGCCGGACTTGAACCGGCACGCCCTTGCGGGCACTGGATTTTGAGTCCAGCGCGTCTGCCAATTCCGCCACTCCGGCAAGGAACCGACCGAAGTCGGCAGGCATCCCCATAACCTACGTCGATTTGCGCCGGCGTCAATTGGCTCCTGCAGAAATGGCTGCCTGAACCCCAGGTTTTGCCGTGAAAAATGGGCGCGACGCGGGAACCATTGGGCGTGCGAGCCCGCCCTACCAGAGGTGCTCGACCCGTGCGGTCAGGCCGTTCAGCATGATCGTGTCGGACATGCCGCCGTAGTCGCTCGTTTGGACGGCGTCGATGTATTCGGCGGTCGTCACGGCGTTGAACCAGAACGCTTGAGTGTATCCGGCCGAGAAACGCCACCGGCCGCGCGGTCCCGTCCAGGCGAGGCCGACTTCGTAGTCGAGCAGCGTCGTGATGCGATCTTCTTTCCAATTCGCTTGGACGAGCGTCGCGTCGAGGTCGTCGTTGAACATCGAGTACGTCGAGCGGTAGCTTCCCGCCAACGGAGAGAGACTCGTGCGGCCATAGAGCGAGAAGCCGCGGCTGCCGATGTTGCGGCCGCCGTCGAGGGCGAATTTGACGCCGCCGCCGTTGAAGTCGACGGTGGAATTCGTGTTGACGACGCCGACGACGTCGAAGTCGCCGGTTTGAAAGAACGATTGATCGAGTTGACCGTAGCGGAGACCGATGCCGCCGTTGATCCAATATTGCTGCCCTTGCCGCAGCCGTGTGCGGTATTCAAGATCGGCAAGTTGGAAATCAAAGTCGCTCGTGGCGGTGACGCCGTCGTCGGCGCCGAGGATCCCGATGTTCGGCGCTTGCACCAGCGAGCCAACTTCGCCCGTCACGCCCAGGATCGTGGGCGGGCCGAGGCTGCTGGACGTATCGCTTTCGAAGAAAGTGTACGACGCGGCGATGCTCGAGTGAGAGCTGACGGCCAGATCGCCGCCGATCCGCACGCCGGATTGATAGTCGAAGTCAGTCGACGCAATTTGTCCGAAGGGGACGGTCGGCAAGAACTGTTGTTGCGCGTGGACGACGTCGAGGCCCGAAGGTTTCAGGTAGAGAAACTCGCCGAAGAGCGAGAACATGATCGGCAGCGGCTGTTGTTGAACAGCGGCTGCGACTGGGGCGCAGGGAACGAACGGCACGCTACAGGCGCCGTAAGGTTGCGGCGCGGCGCCGATCGCCGATTGCCACGGCACGCCGCCGGCAATCGTCGGCGTCCCCATCATGGGCTGCCCGATCATCGACGGTCCGACCAACTGGGGCTGCTGCTGGACGATAATCGGCGCCGTTTGCGGCACGTCGCCAATCGCATCGAGGTGGACGGCCCCGTCGGCGCCCATCATCACCTGAGCGGCTGCTTGGTCCTGCGAACTCGCCAGGGTGGCCGCGAAGTAGAGTGCGCACAGGCACAAGTCCACGCCGCGGAGTCGCGATCGAAGCTCGAGGATTTGGGCGAATATCATGGCGGCTCAGCGATCGTCAGTTTGGGGCGCAGAGCGCATGGTCCGACCTTGTCGGACGCGAGGTCGAGCGACTTTAATAGAAATCGCCAGAATTCCGGTCAATGCCGGAAGCGATCGCTAGCATGCCTAATGGTTGCGGGGCAACGATCCCTGTCGGAGCGACGAGAAAGACTTACCACGAAGGCACAAAGGGCACAAAGACGCACCAAGGAGAAGGGCACAAAGACGCAACAAGGAAGAGTAGCGAAAGAAATGGTTAGGGAGGGATGTCTTCGTCGCCGGGGGGCCGCTCTTTCCTTGCATTCCTTCGTGTTTCTTGGTGATCTTCATGTCTTCGTGGTTAATCTTCTGAATCCCTCCGCGGGTCAACGACCCGCCGGAGCGCCCTTTCCACGGATCTGTCCATCGCTAGCTAAACTGTAGAGATCGCTGCAAACTCGCCACCGGCCATCTTCAATGCCCTCACCAGCTTTCAATCCTGGCTTCCGCATCTCGATGCTCGACGTCGTGGTTCTCTTCCTTGGCGCTTCGTTTGCCGCCAATATCGGAGCGGCTCGACCTTGGTTCGGCGTGGCCATTGCGTTCCCCATCGCGCACTTTTTCGTGTTCTGCAACGTCGTCCGTATGGCGCGTCCCCTTGAACTGACGTGGGCTGCCGCGTTCGTCGTGTTGGCCGCGATAACCGTCGTCCTAGAAGCTTGGAGTTGGCCCGTCACGCTGGGATTGTCGCTCATTTTGTCGATTGCCCTGGTGACGGTGGAACTGCGCAAGCCCTCTTACCATGGCGCGTTTTGGCGGCAGATCAATCCAGGATTGCCGGAATGGTGGGAAGCGAATATCGCCGCGAATCGCTCGGAGATATGCTGAAGAGCATGCCCGGCCCATCTCAAGACGTCGATCTCACCGCTAAGCTCACCGCTAAGCTCATCGCCGCCTGGCCGGCGGCGGCGTGGCGTGACGTCCATGTGCTGATCGCCGTCTCCGGCGGGCCTGATAGCATGGCGCTGCTTCGTGCGCTGCTGGCGGCGAAGCAACAAGTCGGCGGGGCCGGCAAGCTGTTCGTCGGGCATGTCGACCACGCGCTGCGCGGCGACGACTCCACGGCCGACGCCGATTGGCTCGCCGAGCAGTGCCGAAAACTCGCGACCCCGTTATTTATCGAAAAAGCCCACGTCGGCGCCGCCGCCGAAGTCCGCGGCGACGGCATGGAAGAGGCTGCGCGGGCGACGCGTTACGAGATTCTCACGCGGATGGCCGAGACGCTCGGCGCCCGCTTCGTCGCGCTGGGGCATCACCGCGACGACCAGATCGAGACGATTCTCTTCCGCCTGCTGCGCGGTTCTGGTCTGCGCGGGCTGGCCGGCATGCCGGCGACGCGACCGCTGTCGCCGAGCGTCGCCGCCGTTCGTCCGCTGTTGCACGTGAGCCGCCGCGAGATTGAATCCTATCTCCAAGCGATCGGCCAGGATTCGCGGCATGATGAAACGAACCTCGACGCCGAGCTGGCCGCGCGAAACGCCATTCGGCACGAGTTGCTTCCCCAAATCACAGAGCGTTTCGGCGCCAGCGCGACCGCTGCGATCTTGCGGGTCGCAGAGCAGGCGGCCGAGGCCCAATCACTGATCGACATGTTAGCGGCGGAACTGCTCCAGCGCTGCCAGCGACAAGTCGAGCGCTCCCCCAGCGGCGAGGTGGTGGCCGTCACGCTAGCGGTCGCTCCGCTCGCGGACCAATCGCCATTGCTAGCGAGCGAAGCTCTCCGCAGCGCTTGGCGCGAGGCGGGTTGGCCCGAACAAGCGATGACCCATGCCTGGTGGCGGCGCCTCGCCCAGTTCGCCCAAATGATCGAACTTGCGTCGCCGCTCAACCTGCCCGGCGACGTTCACGCCAGCCGCTCCGAGCCTGGGATGCTATCACTGCGCCGCGGCACATTGTCTTGACCGCTGAGCGACGCCGCATCTACTATCCGCCGCTTAGTTTGCGCAAATATTGACGCATGTTGTTGAGGCGCGTCGCATTGTCGTTTCGAACCCCCGGCTTGAAGAGCCGGGGGCTAAAGGGGCGGACGATTGGCGGGCGGCTTCGACAAGTGCGCACCGCGTGCGCGTGACAATCCAAAACTCGTTCCCCATGGCCAAAGCAAGGAAGCTGCCGCCATCGTCAGTCGGTTAATCAACGCCTGTTGGTCTCTCTTCAAGTTCGCCGTCGGCCTTGCGCTGGTCGGCGTGCTGGCGATCGGTCTCTACATGTACGTCCGCATGGACGATGAGATCCGCCGCCACGTCGAAGTCTTCCTCGGCGAGCGCTATCCCCATCTGGAAGTGAGCGTCGGCGGCGCCCGGCTCGTCGAGGGCCGCGGCATCATCGTCTACGACGTCGAACTCGCCCCGCGCGGCGAGCGCCGACCGCACGACGAGCTAGTTATCGTCGACGAATTACTGGTCGTCTGCGACGTCGAGATCACCACCTTGGTTCGCGGCGTGCCGCCGATTCAGCGCGTCGAGGTAAAGAATCCGCACGTTTGGCTGCGACGATCCGCGGCCGGCGCGTGGAATCTCGACCAGCTCCTCCCGAAACATCCCGGCGGCATGCCAGTTCCGCCAATCGTGATCCGCGGCGGCGAGGCGACGCTCGCCAGCGATTTCGCGCCGGAAAGCCAACCAATCATCCTCCGCGACGTCAATCTCACCATCAGCCCCACAGCGCAAGCCGCCGCGCCGGGCGGTTGGCCCTCGCTCAAGATCGACGCTACTGCCGTCAGCCCACAACTCAAACAGTTGGAACTGCACGGAACCGTCGATGGCCCGCAACAGCTGGTGACCGTGGCGGCGACGATGCAGGGGATGGAACTTGACGAGCAACTTGTCGCGTGGGTCCGCCCTGCCCTGCCGCCGATTGTCGCCGGCACGCGACTCAGCGGCGTCGTCGACGGGACGCTGAACGTCACCTGGCAGCGCGGCAGCGCGGCGCCTCCGGCTGGCGTTGCCAGCTTCGCCCTGCGCAATGGCCGCGTCGAAGACCCCCGCCTGCCCCGACCGATCACCGAACTCGCCGCCCGCATCAAAGTCGACTCGCAAGAGCTGAAGGTCGAAGATTTCACCGCCAAGTGGGGGCCGTCGACTCTCGGTCTGGCGCTGACTCGCAAGGGCTGGGCTCCCAACGCCGGCCTCGCCATCTCGGCCCGCATCGACAACGTCCCGCTCGACGACGAGCTCTATCGCACGCTCGCCACGGCCGGCAACCCGCAAGAAGGCACGGGCCTGAAAATCGCCAACGTCTTGCGCGAGGAATGGGACAAGTATTCCCCGCGCGGCATCGTCGACGCGACGCTCCAAGCCACCTTCGACGGCGCGAAGTGGTCCCCCTCGACGACGCTCCTGGGCCGCGACCTTTCGTTTGAGTCGGAGAAGTTCGCCTACCGACTCACCGGCGGCGCGGGATCGATCACGTTCAAAGCCGCCACGCTCGAGCAGCCGCCTATGCTCGACGTGAATCTCTACGGCCTCGCCGGCGGACAGCGCGTCAACATCGTCGCTCAAGTGACCGATCCCAAACCTAGCGCCGCGGGCTGGGCGCAGATCTCCGGCGAGAATCTCGAAGTCGACGAACGCCTCATCGCCGCCGTCGACGAACGGATCGAAATCGCCTGCAACGGCACGACCAAAGCGGTGCTCGCCTCAATCCACCCTGCCGGCAAGTTCAACCTCGACTATTGGCGGATCAATCGGCCGCTGATTGGCGCCGAACCGCAGATCACCACCAAGATCACCGTCACCGACGGCCGCGTCAACTACGACGGCTTTCCCTATCCTCTGCAGCAAATCAGCGGCGTCATCACCGCCGAGGGAAATCGGTGGATCTTCGCCGACTTCCAGTCAGGCGGCCGCCGCACGATCAACGGCAACGGCCACTTGATGCCGACGCAACCCGGCGGGCCGACGGAGCTCTGGCTCCATTTCGAAGGTCAGCAGATTCCTCTCGACGAAGGCCTCTTCTGGGCGGTGCCCGAGGCGGTCCGCAGCGGCTGGAAAATGCTGCAGCCGAACGGCTCGGTCAACGCAAAAGCGGACGTCAAATATCTCCTTGGTCAAGGCGTGCCGAGCGTGGGCGTCGTCGTCGAACCGCAACCCGGCTCGACGCTCCGCCCGCAGTTCTTCCCCTACTTTATGGAAGAAGTGAAAGGGGCCATCACTTACTTCGACGGCAAGATCACCGTCGACAATCTGACCGCCCGTCACCAGGACGGCGTCACGCTCGGCACGAAGGGGAGCGGCGTCTTCACGAGCGACCGCGGTTGGGAATTCGTCCTCAGCGGTTTGTGGGCCGATGGCATCAAGGCCCAGTCGACGCTCGTCAACGCGCTGCCCGAGAAGCTCCGCCGGTTGATTGACTCGCTCCACCCCAGCGGCACCTTCAGCTTTCATGGCAGCGAACTCGCCTTCCGCCAAACAGCCTCGGCGATCGCGCCGCTCGAAACGACTTGGGACCTCCAGATGGAGTGCCACCAGACTGATCTGCATTGCGGCATCGACGTCGAAGGGGTGACGGGCTCGGTCCGCCTCAAGGGACGCTCAAACCAATTGGAGAGCTTCAGCTCCGGCGAGCTCGACTTGGAAAGCGTCTGGTATCAGGGGATTCAACTGACTAACGTCAAGGGACCGATGTGGGTCAACGAAAGTCGCTGCCTGTTCGGCAAATGGGCGACCGAGCAGACCAAGGAACCTGAACGCCGTCTGACCGGCAATGTCTACGGCGGCACGATGGTAAGCAATGCCTGGGTCCAATTTGTCCACTCGGCGCCCGAATATCAAGCTGAAATCTCCGTCGCCGGCGCGGATCTCAATCGGTTAATGATCGAACGCTTCGGCGGGCGGCAAACTTTCACCGGCAAGATCGACGGCAGCGTGATTCTCCGCGGCGAGGGCCCGTCGCTCGCTCGCCTCACCGGCGACGGCGACGTCCACATCCGCGAAGCGAACATGCTGGAGCTTCCGCTGCTGGTTGGCCTGTTGAAGATCCTCCGTCACGGAGCCCCCGACAGCAGTGCGTTCAATCAAAGCGACATCGAGTTCCACATCCAAGGTCCGCACATCACGCTCAACCGCATCGACTTCCTCGGCGACGTCGTCGACCTCTACGGTTACGGCGAGACCGGCTTCGACGAACATGTGAAGCTCTTCTTCCGCGCCGAACTCGGCCCGCGCGAGTACGCGATCCCGCTGGTGAAAAACTTCGTCGGTCAAACTAGCGGCAACCTGATGCGACTCTACGTCGATGGCTCGCTGACCAATCCGAAAGTCGCCACCGAGGCGTTCCCCGGCTTCAATCAAATGATCCAACAAATCCGCACCGACTTCGAAGCCGGCGCCGGCCCCGCCGCCCGCGAAGCCGCCAGAACCGACGCCTTCGGCCGGCCGCTGGGAAGGTGACGAGTAGCGAGAAAAACTATGTCCAAGAATTGAACCGCCAAGGACGCCAAGAGCGCCAAGGAAAACCAATATTACCCTGTCCTCCTTTGCGCCTTCGCGCCTTTGCGTGAAATAAATGAATTCGAGAGTTTCTCGCAAAGGCGCGAAGGCGCAAAGAAAGACAAAGAGCAGGAAGGGCTGAAAGGCTCCGTGTTTCGTCGTGCTCGTCGTGCCGTCGTGGTCCAATCCTTCCCGCATTCCCTTGGCGCTCTTGGCGTCCTTGGCGGTTCAATTCGAACAACTTTGTAGCTCCCCTGACCCCTGACCTCGGACACTCCCAGGAAAAACTTATCCTTTAACATAAACCCAGCCCCGTTCACTCCATCCCTCCCCGGAGGCGCAGATCATGAACGTCAGCGCAACCACAGGAGCCTTCGCCAGCGCGGCAGGCGCCCCCCTGTCGCAACTCGCGGGGGCTGAGACGGAACGAGCCTCGAAAGATTCGTCGGTGCAGCAGCGACACGCCAAGTCGGAAGCCAAATCCGAGAGCGCGGCCGGCATCGGCGAGACCGAACAAGACCAGGGAACCTCCGAACGCGACGCCGACGGCCGCCGATTGTGGGAAGCCCCCCCGGAAGCCGCGCACGCCGCCGCCGAGGAACCGCCGGAACCCATCGAACACCGCCAGGTGAAAGACCCCACCGGCATCGCCGGCAACACGCTCGACCTTACAGGCTGAACAGAATTCCCCTCCCTCGCAGGGCGGTAGTCCTCGCGAAGCGATTAGGGGAGGGATTCCCAACGCCCACCATCACGACTACGTTTCCACAGCGAAACAGATAGAATAACCGTTCACGACTTGTACTCAGTAACAAGTACGGCGTACCGTCCACTGCCCACTGCCCACTGCCCACTGCCGACCAAGCATCCAGCAACTAGCATCCAGCATCTCCCCATGCTCTTCACCAAAATGCAAGGCGCCGGCAACGACTACATCTACGTCGATTGCTTCAGCCAGCCGATCCCATCCGACCCCGCGGCCCTCGCCCGCGCCGTCTCCGATCGCCACTTCGGCATCGGCGCCGACGGCCTCATCCTCATCTGCCCCGCCGACGGCGCCGACGCCGAGATGCGGATGTTCAACGCCGACGGCTCCTACTCCGAGATGTGCGGCAACGGCATCCGCTGCGTCGCCAAGTTCGTCCACGACCATGGCATCGCCGTTCGCGATCAACTGCGGATCACTTCCGCCGGCAAGCCGTTCCTGCTCGACCTCGAACTCCGCGCCGGCAAGGTCGAGCGCGTCCGCGTCGATATGGGCGAGCCAATCCTCGCCAGCAGCCAGATTCCCACGACGCTTCCGGGTGACCCGCCGGTCGACGCCCCGTTCGAAATCGCCGGCCGTACGCTCGCCGTCACCTGCGTCTCGATGGGCAACCCCCACTGCGTTACCTACGTCGACAGCGCGACCGACGAACTCGTCCTCGGCGTCGGGCCGAAGATCGAAACCGATCCCCGCTTCCCCAAGCGCACCAACGTCGAATTCATCGAAGTCCTCAATCGCGAAACGGTCCGCCAGCGCACCTGGGAACGCGGCTCCGGCGAAACCCTCGCCTGCGGCACCGGCGCCTGCGCCGTCTGCGTCGCCGGCGTCCTCACCGGCCGCACCGACCGCCGCATCACGTCAAAGCTCTTAGGCGGCGACCTCCAACTCGAATGGGACGAAGCCACCAACCACGTCTTCATGACCGGCCCCGCCACGGAAGTCTTCACCGGCCAGTGGCCCGGTTGATTCCGTCTTAGCCCCCCGTTCTTCAAACGGGGGGCCAGCATCCAGCAACCAGCCAGCATCCAGCATCAAACAAAGATCGGCTCCAAGGATGGACCCCACCCCCGCCAACAAACCTCTCGACCGAACCCCTCTCTGGATGCGCGCCGCCAGCCTCGTCGCCGCCGGCGGCCTCCGCGCCTGGATGAGCACGCTCGAATACCAGGCCCTCTTCTACGACCCGAGCGTCGACCCCATCCACGGCGTCGGCGGCCAGCGCATCTACGTCTTCTGGCATGAGTACATTCTCATCCCCCTCCACATGCGCGGCCACTGCAACCTGACGATGCTGCTCAGTAAGCACAAGGATGCCGACATCCTCTTTCGCCTCGCCCACCACATGGGCTTCGAATGCGTCCGCGGCTCCACCTACGGCGGCGCCACCGAAGCGCTGCTCGAACTGGCCCGTCGCGGCCAGCACATGCACCTGACGATCACCCCCGACGGTCCTCGCGGCCCGCGCCGCCAACTCGCCCAAGGCCCCGTCTACCTCGCCTCCAAACTCGGCCTGCCGATCGTCCCCTTCGGCATGGGCCTCGACCGCCCGTGGCGCGCCAAGAGTTGGGACCGCTTCGCCATCCCCCGCCCCGGCTCCCGCGCCCGCGCCGTCGTTGGCCCCGAGATCTACATCCCTCCGGGGCTCTCCCGCCCCGAACTCGAAGAGCGCCGCGTCGGCGTCGAAACGCTGCTTAACAGCCTCTGCGACGAAGCTGAGAAGTGGGCCACCACCGGCGAACGCCGCGAAGGAGCGATCTCAGTAAAAAGGCAAGGCCTCGACCCCAACCTGGCGGCCCCACGCCGTGAGCAAACAGCGGACGCTACGAACGAACCCGTACCGCCGCCAAGCCTCACGGTCACCCCGCCAACTCCCCGCGTCGCCGGCTAGCGCTAATCCTCGCCACGCCCCACCACCAGCCCCGCCAATTTACTTCCCAATTCGCCACGCCCATTTAGCCCCGCCCGCTCGCGGCGGGCCGGGCGCCACTGGCATCCTGCCACTACAAGGCAGGTACACGGCATCAATCCGCCGCGTCACAACGCTGAAGGCGTTGAATCGATTAGCCCTAGATTGTCGTCGCAGCCGACTACCCAGGGTTCAAAGCATGTCAATTAATCGCAACTCTGAAGGACAACGCCGTGAAGGATTATTGAGC
>PNKX01000042.1 GCA_013822725.1 Pirellula sp. | reverse complement strand
GGCACAGGCAGCTTATTCAGGCCAGTTGCCGCGAGCGGGAGAGCTAGGCTACCCCACTGCTTCAATACTCAATGCGACTTAGAAACTCTTCTGCGTACCGATGCCCCCGCCCGATTACCTCAGAGCGCAACTTCTTCAAAATGACCGGCTTTATCGAGTCAGTTGCAGCCGAAAAATCGACGGCCAGATATGGCTCGGCGATCTCCTTAAGTGACAGGATTGCTAGGCCGCTGACACTCACATTCATTGTCACTGCTTCCGCCGGCGGTCCAGCCAAACGCATATCTGACGATAGCGGGGTGACATGAACGCGGCTTACCACGGCAAATCGCTGATTCGCGCGCGACTCTGGCCCTTCATGTACTGCGTGGGCCAGGCATTGCTCCAAGCGATTCAGCCGAGTGTTTGGGCGGCGAGATCCATCAACGAGACCTGTCATTAGGTCAAAATAATATACTGATCGCATCCCGCCGCTAAACGGCTTTCCGTCCCGTAGCTGCGCGCTGCCGAAAAACGCTGCGTCGCAACCGCGGCAGCGCCATGAAGTAGCGGGAGACTCCAAGCTGGGGATCGAAAGCGATATCCGTCCCTGACAAACTCCGCAACGATCAATCGTATGGCAGCGGTCAGCGGGCTCGATGGAGGCGACAGAATCCATGACCGACGTCTCCGTAAAACGAGCGGGTGCTTAAAGGCACGTCGTCGGCGTCAATTGCGGTAAACGCCCTACTTCAACCCGATCGCGGCCATTCGCCTTCGCCTGGTATAAAGCGACGTCGGCACAGTGGATCAAATCGGCGGCAGCGACATCATGCTCCCCGCCGTCGACGATAGCAACGCCGAGGCTTAACGTCGGACAGATAATTCCTGCGCCGGCGGCGACCGCAAGGTTAGCCACAGCCGTACGCAGCCGCTCCGCGTGACTAACGCTATTTACCTCGTCACACCCCGGCAGCACGATCAAGAACTCTTCGCCTCCATAGCGTCCCACTGAGTCGTAGCGACGAGTGCTCGCCACCAGCGTTCTCGCCGTTTCGCGCAGCACTTCATCCCCGGCGGCGTGGCCGAAAGTGTCATTGATGCGTTTGAAATTATCGAGATCGACCATCAACAAGCCGCAACTGCTGCCGTCGCGGCGGGCGCGATCGAGCTCTTCATCGAGGACTGCGAGTATGGCGGCTCGATTCCACACGCGGGTGAGGTGATCCCGCGTCGCCTGATCACGTAGCGCGTCGCGCGCCGAAATTAGCTCGGCCTGCAAGGCGAGGATCCTCTCACCCGTCGCCACGCGTACTTTCAGTTCCGAGGGATCGAACGGTTTGCGCACGTAGTCGTCGGCTCCCGCTTCAAGCCCTTGAATGATGTCGCCGAGCGAGTGGCGATTCGTCAGCAGGATCACATAGGTGTAGGGCTCCGCTTTCTTAGCGCGAATCTCCTCACATAGCTTGACTCCCTCCATACCCGGCATCATCCAATCAAGAATCGCGAGACTGGGCGGTTCGGCGCCCTGTAGCACCGCGAGCGCTGCCAGTCCGTCGGCGGCAGTCACGACTTCGTAGCCCCATTTCGTCAATGACGACTGGAGCAGCCGGCGTGACATCGGCTCGTCGTCGGCGACCAAGATCCTCATGCGTATTCCTTCCAAGATGACTTGGGAAGCGCGGCGACGATCTCTTCATATTCTCGCCGCAATCTAGCCGCGGTCGTGCGGGCTTCCGAGAAATCGCCGCGCTGACAGCTTCGTTCAATGTCCGCCGCGGTCTCGGCACCAAGACGAGCGCTCAAGTTCTGCATCGAGCCTTTAAGTGCGTGAGCAGACTCTCCAATCAGGTTGCAATCGCCTTGTTCGACCCCCGCATCTAAACGAGTCAGCAGGTCTGGGACGATTTGACGAAAGAGGCATGTCAACTCATCCAAAAGCTCCAAGTCGTTCTCAACTCTCTCTAGTAGGCTAGGCAGATCTAGCAACTCATCTAGTTCGTGCGAATGATCAGGCCGCGCGAGCGGCTCGAAGTGGTCGCGTGTCGTCGCGAGTGATGACGACTTACGGCCGTCCGTCAGTTTTGCAATTAGCGACAGCAGGTCAGCGGGCTTCAACGGCTTCGGTAGGTAGGCGTCCATCCCTCCATTCAAGAACCGCTCCTTGTCTCCCGTCATCGCATGAGCCGTCAGCGCGATTATTGGGGTGCGCTCGCCGGCCGGTTCTGCCAATCGAATCGCGGCCGTCGCAGCCATGCCGTCCATCTCCGGCATCTGCACGTCCATGAGGACGAGATCAAACCGTTCTGCGTTGAAGGCGTCGACGGCCTCCCGGCCATTGACGGCGATCACGATCGTGAACCCGCGTTTCTCCAGAATGCCCGTCACCACGCGCTGATTGACCACATTATCCTCAGCGACGAGGATCTTTAAGGAAGTCTCGGCGCCAGGGCCTGAGCGGGCAGGGCATTGTTCGTCCGTGGGCAACACGCAGCTACCGACATTCGGCCCATGATCCGCAAGGGCGCGACGCAACGTGGCGAGAAACTCCGACTGCTTGATTGGCTTGTTGAGGTAAGCGGCGGCGCCGAGGTTGATGGCTCGCTTGGTATCACCCGACGAGGCCGACGACGATAGCATCACAAGCGTCATTGCAGTGAGCCACCCCCCCTCCCTGAGTTGCTCAAGGGCCGTGAATCCGTCGATGTGCGGCATTTGCACGTCGAGCAGGACGAGCTGAAATGGTCGCGATCGACAGGCGGCGGCCCGAATCATGGCCATTGCCTCGGACGCGCTTGTCGCCTCAGCGGTGTCGAATCCCCATTGCCCAAGCATCGCCGTTAGAATCCGTCGATTGGTCGCGTTGTCATCGACGATTAGCGCCGGCACGCCTTGCCAAGCTGGAGGGGGCTGCGTCCCTTGCAGCGGCGGCTGATGGCAGACTTCGAATACTGGCGTAAAGCGAAAAGTGCTGCCGACGCCGACTTCACTTTCGACCCAAATTTCGCCGCCCATCATCTCCACCAGCCGGCGCACGATGGCGAGCCCCAGTCCAGTGCCGCCGTAAAGGCGGGTCGTCGATTGGTCGGCCTGTTCGAAGACCTGAAAAATCGATTGCTGCTTGTCGATCGGAATGCCGATTCCCGAGTCGGACACCGAGCACCGCAAGCTCACCCGCTCATGATCAGCTCGGTCGAGCGAAATCCGAGCCACGACCTCCCCCGCCGCGGTGAACTTCACGGCGTTACCGAGCAAGTTAATCATGATCTGCCGAAAACGTCCGGCGTCTCCGATAACCTCGGCTGGGACGTCGCCGGCGATTTCGCAGGCCAGTTCGAGCCCCTTCTGATGCGCCTGCAGCGCCAGCGCCTTCAGCGTATCCCCGACGACTTCCCGTACGTTGAACGGCGCGCAATGGAGGTCGAGCTTGCCCGCCTCTATCTTTGAGAAGTCGAGGATGTCGTTGATAAGCGTCAGTAGCGCATCGGCGCAAGATTTGACGGTTTCCAGCTGTTCCCGCTGACTCGTCGAGAGGGCTGAATCGAGGGCCAGGTCCGTCATCCCGATGATGCCATTCATCGGAGTGCGTATCTCGTGACTCATGTTCGCCAAGAATTCGCTCTTGGAGCGACTCGCGGCTTCGGCGGCTTCTTTGGCCGCTCTTAGCTCGCACTCGCTCACGCGTAACTCACGAGTTTGCTCGTCGACTCTGGCTTCAATGCGAGCGTTCGTTTCTTCCAGTTCGGCCGTGCGGTAGGCAATTTCACTTAGTTCCTTCGTTCCTCGCACGCAGGAGACGATCAGGATGACGTCCTCGAAGACGACCCACCCCGCGTGCTCCATCCACCGCCACCAAGTTGGATGCAGAATTCCGAAGATCGATTGCGGCCAGAGCACGCTTCTCGCAAAGTGATCAACGGACACGACCACTGAGGCGGTGATCAACACGCGCCAATCGCGGTAGAGCGCTAAGAATGCCAGGGAACCGAAGATGTGAAAGTGCGTTTCAATCCTGCCTCCTGACAGATGGATAAAAATCGCCGAAGTCGACATCTGTGCGACGGCGATCGCATGTCGAGTAAACGTTCGCCCCGGCGCGAAAATAGCGAGGGCAATCGGAACGCTATCGATGAATCCCGCCAGAAAAATCGCCGCCCACACATGAGGATGAACCTCGCTGGAACTTCCAGACCATGCTCTGGGCGAGATCCAAAGGGCCGCAACGATGCCAGTAATCCATTCGACTCCCAGGAGGACGGCAAAGAGTCGGTCAGTGCGCGCATAGAGACGCTGCTGATGCGATTGAAACAACGAGCTGGCACGAGTTCGCACCCCACCCGAAACGTCGTCCATGTTTCGCGGAGTAATCATGGTGTGAGGATCTCAGCGCTACTTCTTCCGGCGATGGAGCAACCGTATACGGGCGTTCGGCGGACTGCGGGAGTCTCGGAGCGCAGAATCGCGTCGATCGCCTCCGCTCCGTCACTGTCGCCAGCATGTCCCCGCGCGGAGGTAATCCCGCCGCTGAATTGAAGCTTTCCGTCGGCGTCGTAAAGCAATACTTGGCCGGAGGTCGCCACATGAAAGCATTTAGCTTCGGTGCCAGCTGAGTCCAGCGTCGTCGTGACGCCGTAAAATTCATGCGAGGATTGATTGCTGGCTGCATCCGTATGACAGTACGCCACGATGCGAGCGTGAACATGGTCGCCATGACGGGTCAGCAGCTTCTCTAGCTCGCCTAGGCTTGCTCGCGTGCACGGACAGTCCGGATGGACAAACATGAGCAGGCATGCGGAGCCGACAGGACGACTAATGCGACTCTCCGGCGGCCAATAAAGCGACGCCGTTAGCCGACGACCAGCCGTCATGCTGTGGTTCGCCATTACTACCATGCCGCCGATGGTCACGGCGAGCCACACCGCTGCCAACGTTGCGAAGAATACGAGGCGCACCTTCCGCTGCAAAAGTAGCGCTGCCATCTCACTGCCTCGTGTTGTTCACGACGTCTCACGGAGGTTCCTGTCGAACATCTGCGTTAGCATAGGTTGCTGCCAGTGGGGCGAAGATGTCGGCGGCAACGGTTGTGACTTGAAAGGTCGCCTCGAGGTGCACAGATGCGTGCGTTCGTGGCACCAGTGACGTGGATACCCACAATGGAATGTCGTGTAAGCAAGTGGACTTGGAAGCCAAGGTGAGGGACGCCCCGCTGCCGGGAGCGTGCTGTGTGAAGAGTTTGTCACCCGTGGTGAGCCGGAATTCGCACCGTCGAGAAATCGGCAAATCTTAAATCCCCGCAGGGGCAAGGTGTTGCTGCAACCAGTACGAGTCCCCATAGGACTACAGCGACACGCTCTTTGACATTTGCACCTTAGCCCGCGCCGTGCGAGAGAGACTCCCGGCGCGAGCAGTGAAATAGAGCAAAACGTCCATCGGTCGGGGCGACCTCCGCGCGCAAGCGGGCAGCTCTCGTCGTTCAAAAACCGTCTATTTTTACGATTCTCACGATTGTCGACCGAAGGGTTTTTGCCGAAAGGCCCTATCCAACAGAACGCAGCGTGCAAAATCGGCAAGTATACTTAGGTGTCTGGTGGCAATTATGTACCGCCGTAGCGGCGAGATACCTGCGCATCCCCACGTGCATCGATGATCGACCGATTGCTCGAGTCGTTAACCCAGTTGCCGCTCTTGGCGCGCTTCGCGTTTGCCATGACGGTGATCTTGATAGCGCCCGCCTTGTGTCGGCGCCTCCGCCTGCCGCCCATCGTCGGTCTCCTGGCGGCGGGAGTCATCTTTGGACCGTACGGCCTACACGTTGGACCGCGTCACAACGAAGTCGCCGAGCACTGTGCTGATATTGGCAAGCTTCTATTAATGTTCTTTGCCGGTCTGGAAGTTGACCTCCAAATGTTCCATCGCACGCGCTATCGCTCGCTGGCGTTTGGCGTGGCGACGTTTTCACTGCCGTTGGCAACCGGTTTTCTGATTGGCGTCTACTTTGGATATGGCTGGGTCGCATCGGTGGTCATCGGATCGTTGTTTGCGTCCCATACGCTGTTGGGTTACCCGATCGTCCAGCGATACGGGCTCGTTCAAAACGAGGCTGTCACGGTCACCATTGGCGCCACTATCTACACGGACGTCGCGTCGCTGCTGGTGTTGGCGATTTGCATTCCGATTCACACATCCGGCTTCTCGGCGACGGCGTTCGTCGTTCAACTGCTCGAGCTCGCCCTTTACCTGCCGCTCGTCCTCTTTGGCTTAAGCGCGGTCGTGCGTTACCTGATCGACAAATTCCATTCCAAAGAGGGCCAGTTTCTCGTCATGCTGCTGGCGGTGGCGGTCGCCGGAATTGGCGCCGAGCTGATTAATCTGGAAGGAATCATCGGAGCATTTCTGGCGGGGCTGGCGCTCAACCGAGCGGTTCACAGCAGCCCGGCCAAGAGTGAGTTGGAATTCTTCGGCAATACGCTATTCATTCCGGTGTTTTTCATAACCGTGGGATTCTTGATCAATCCCCGCGTGTTTGCCGCGACGGCCGCCAGCCACTTTGGCCTGGTCTTGGCGATTGTCGGCGGGCTAATCGTCGCCAAATGGCTGGCCGCATTCCTGACTCGACAATTGTATGGATATTCGCGCGACGAAGGGCTGATCATGTGGTCGCTGTCGCTCCCGCAAGTGGCCTCGACGCTCGCAGCCGCAATCGTGGCGTTTAATGCGCAGAATCAGGCGGGTGAACGCCTCATTGACCAGCCGACGCGCGACAGCGTCATCGTGTTGCTCGTAGTAACTTCAGTGCTCGGACCCATCTTGACTGAGCGGTATGCGCGGCGTCTTTCTGGCGCCAAAATACCCGCCGACGCTCCGGCCGTGGGACCGATCGAACGTGCCGCGCCAATCGCCTGACAGGTCGTACAAATGCGATGCCTAGTTCTCCCCTAACGCATCGCGTCGCCGAACTCGACGGCGAACTCCGCGAACTTCCCAAGCCGATTCTCGTCCTCAAATTTCTATCCTGGCCCGATGCGACTGTGGGAAGCATTCCTTGAGGGTTGCCACGCTGGGCCCAGTACTGCCCGACAGCAGGTCGGCGGCGGGGATCAGGTCGTTCCACGGTCCCGGAGTGACCGCCGAGTGTCAGAAGCGCCAGGGATGTGTCGTCAAAGGCATGAGTTCTTGAGACCATCGGCCTGTGTGGTACCGGGTGGGTTTTTGACCTGTCTCACGCGCTAGCGAGTTTTCGGCGCAATCGACCGCCGATCTTGCGAATACCGACCGCCGCTACGATCACCAGCATTGACGTCGACGGCTCGGGGACGGGAGCGTTGGCAGAGACGGCGGGCACGTAGGAGCCCAGTTGCCGTTGCCAGGCGAGGAAGTCGGCACCGTCGATGGCGCCGTCGCCATTGGCGTCCCCCTGCATGTGCGTGGCGGACAAGGGCGTGCCAAAGCCGACTTTCCACTTGGATAAATCGGCGGCATCGACGTCGCTATCCTGATCGAAATCGGCGGTGTAGTCCAGCGCCACCGACAGGACTCCGCTTGAGTAAAGCGTTGACGTATTCCACGCCAGCCCTCGGCCCAGAGCGGGCAGGTCTAGCACGGAGAACGTACCGCTGAGACTTCCCCAATCGAGAATGTTAAAAGTTTGCCCTGCTGTCGGCGAGAAGCCGTTGATGAATGAAACTTCGAGGTCGCCGCCGAGCGACAGCCCGCCCGTCACGTGGATCTGGTCGTACTGCGCGCTGGCGGAGCCGCCCAGCTCAATGGCGAGCGTCGTCGCACTGCCGAGTACGACGCTGCCGGCGTAGCTGACGGTGCCGGGGCTGCTGCCGGGACGTAGATCGCCGATGTAGTAAACTGTGCCTGTGCCGGTGAAGGATCCGGCTCCGCTCTGGTTGCCGAAGAACACGGTGCTCGCACTCGCGGCAGTGAAAATTGTCAGGCCGTTGTGGACCATGTCGTCGAAGAACGTGGTTACCGTGCCCGCGCTGCTGGTGACGACACGCGCGCCGGCGGTGAGCGTTACGTCGCCGTGAATGTCAGCGAGGCCGCCGGAGAAGGCCATCTGCCCGCTGTTCGTAAGTCCGCCGGTGTAGAGCGCCCCGCGGCCCGCGATGAAACCAGCGGCGCTGTTCGTCACCGCGCCGGCGAAGTCGAGCGTGCCGCCCTGGAGATTCAGTTCGCCGACGTTGGCCGCGAACGCGCCGCGAAAAAATAGCGTGTTACCGACGTCGACGCGGATAGAGCCGCCAGCGGCGTTGGTCAACGAGTTCGCGATAGTTCCATCGCCCTGGATGCGGCCCGCATTCGTGATGGCGCCACCGGCGAGTCCCGCGGCGTCGTCGAGCCGGATCACGCCACTGTTGGCGAAGGCGCTGGTGACGTGGAGCGTCCCGCCGACCGCGCGCAGCGTGCCGCCGGCATTTGTCATCGGCGCTGAGATCGTCCCGCGTCCGCTCACAATGCCGCCGGTGATGTTGCTGAAATTAGCGGCGCCCGCGACGATTCCGCCGCCGAGATCGACCGTGCCAGTGTTCGTCAGCGTACCGCCGTAGAGCTGCAGTTGCCGCCCGGCCTGCACTTCGATTTCGCCAGCGTTGGCGTTCGCGCCAGCCTTGGCGAGCGTGAGATTGCCACCGCTGACGACGAGCTGCGCGTTGTTCGTGAAGCCGCCCGCGCCGTCGATCGTGCCGCTGCCAGAGACAAGGCCGTTGTTCACGACCGTCCCGTTCCCTGCCAGCGTGCCGCCTGCGAGCGCCAGCGAACCCTGATTGTTGAGCCCTGCGCCGTTGGCCGCGAGCGTACCCGTGGCAATGAGTACCGTGCCCGAGTTGGTCAACGCACCTGCGATGGTAACGTCGGAATCGAAGCGCGCGACGCCGGCATTGACCGCGAGCGCGCCGCCGATAACGCCGGGTTGCGCGAACGTCAGCGCGCCGACGCCGTTCTTCGTGATATCGCCGACGAATGTCACTATAGTGTTCAGCGCGAGGTCGGAGGCGCCGTCGACAGTAAAACTAGCGTTAAGAGTGAGGGGATTTGCGATCGTCCGCGCCCCGCCGTCGGCCCTCAGCGTGCCGCCGTTCACGGTTAGCGCCCCGGTTCCGAGCGCGGCGTCGTGACCAATAATAATCGTCCCCTCGTTAAGCGTAGTGCCCCCGCCAAAGGTATTCGCCGCGCCCAGCCGCAAAGCGCCTGTACCATTCTTAACGATCGCTCCATTGCTTACCACACCCGAGACGTTGAGATCGTGCAGCACGGCGCCGTCGTCAACGGTCAGGACGCGCGCGCCGGCATTGAGATCGAGGTCGCTACCGATCGTCGCCGCGATATTTGTGGTGTTGGTGGAAATCGCACTGGTCAGTAGCAATTTGCCCCCGGCGGAGGCTGTCACCGAACCGCCCGTCATCGTCAAGTTCCCCAGCAGGGTAAGCGTGCCGCTAGTCATGGAGACCGAAGCTCCATTGGCGACGCCGGTAGAAACGATGTCCAAGTTGGTAATCGCCTCAGAGAAGTTGGACAGGGCCCACGCCCCCGTGGGGGCGATGCTGACACTGGCGCTGTTCGCGATTTGGTTGTGGTTTTGATTCAGAACACTGTCGATGGCCGTCCCGCCGCCATCGCCAATTCGAAGCTCGCCGGGGATCGAAGTGAGCAATTCGTGCCCAGACAGATACAACTGACCGGCATTAACGATGGTGGTGCCAGTGTAACTATTATTGCCAGCCGCGATAACAAATGGGTTGAGGACCAGATCACCCAGACCCTCCTTAGTCAGCCCGCCGCTGCCCTTGAGCGTGCCGCCAAGGACGATGGATCCTCCCTCTACGTTCATCGTCAGCAAGTGGCCGCCGTTGAGGACAGGGGCCCAAAACACCAACGTCAGCCCACCCGAATTGGGAGCAGTCGTCCATGTTTGTGGCGCGCGGAGCTCCAACAAGTGATCGAATGTCTGCCGGTTTGCCGCGAAGGTGGCGATCCCGCCGGCGCCGATCGTCAGGTTCGATTGGGGACTCGACATAAGATCAAAAGACCCCGCGGTGTTGTTAAATGTCAGGGAGTTAATGCTCCAGTTGACCGGGAGATTTGGCGTCAGACGTGTCGTTCCGCTGAAAACGATGTCCGCCGTGCCATTGTTCGCCGGGCCGACGTCGCCGACCCAGTTTTGGCCATTGGTCCAGTTGTCGTTGCCGGCGCCGCCGTCCCAAGTCCACGTGGCGGCGAAGGCGGGCATTACGAAAAGCACCGCGGCGATGCCAGCGGCGAGGACCAACCCGGCCGGCAAACTCCGCCGATGGTCAGGTGCACAATGAATGAACATTCTTCAAGTCCTGAAAAAGGAGCCGGTCTGCATGCTGTCCCTAGTTCGGTGAACTGACGGGAGAGCCACCTTCGTTCTTGAGTTCTGAGACTTACGAGGCGACACGCCGCCATATCACGAGTTTGCCTACTACCATCGCGAGCAAATACGTCACGCAGGTCGATGGCTCAGGTACGGCATCGGTCGCAGCCACCATCAATGTGCTGCCGACCTGCCGCTGCCAGGCGAGGAAGTCGGCGCCGTCGACATCGTGGTCCCCGTCGGCGTCGCCTTGTGCGCCGCTGGCGGCGATGGTGGTGCCGAAGCCCGTTTGCCATGTCGCTAAGTCGTCTGCGTTGATTACGCTATCGCCGTTGAAGTCGCCGAGCAGGAGTTCCGCAACGCCGGTGAGGGTCACTTCGCCAGTGGTGTAGAGCTTCGTCAGGTCCCACAAGTACGGGCTGGAAACGCTAAATGCACCCGTGGGGGCGACGCCGGTCCAGTCGAACAAGTCGAACGAGCGGCCGAGTTGGTCGGCCGGATCGACTCCGGCGGCAAACGCCAAGTCCAGCGTGCCGCCAAGCGCGACCTGAATGCCTGGCGCGAAGGAGATGGTCGAGCCCCAGTCGTCCGCGTCGAACACCAGCCGCAGCGCCCCGGAGGTTTGCATGGCAAGCTGTTGGTGGACGACAATGGGGACGTCATCGCCGAGGAAGCGCTCGTAATTGCGGACGACGAGCGTCTTTTCGGCCGTTAGGTCGAGACCGGCAATGTGTCCGTGCGGTTGAATGAAATTCGTGGTGCTCGCGCCGGTCAACGTGGTTGCGAAGAATCTGGCCCCCCGCGCATCGGCGCCGTTGAGATTGACATTCGTGAGATTGGCGCCGGGAGACGGGGCTCCAAGGAAGTCGAGCGTGCCGGAGAAATCCGCATTCGCGAGGTTCGCGCCAGAGAGGTTGGCGCCCGTCAGATTGGTTCCGGGAAAGTTATAGTACCCACCGCCCCCTTCTTCACCGCCGTTGATAACGATGACGTAGCCGCCAAAGTGCGACCCGGCGAGATTGGCTTTGCTGAGATTGGCGTTGCCGAACTCCGTGAGGTGAAGGTCGAGGTTGGCGAGCGTCGCTCCGACGAGCGTGGCGCCGGTCAACGTGGAGTTGCCGAAGCGGGCCTGGGTGAGGTTCGCAAGGCTCAGATCCGCGCCATTAAGATTGGCGCCGTAGGGTGCGGACTCAAAGTCCGCATTCGTCAGATTCTGCCCGACGAGGTTCGCTCCCGCCAGGTTGTTTCCCCCCAGGCCGATGCCGCTCAAGTCATGAGCGAGATAGCTAGCGGTCGACTGGAGCTGCGCGGCCGTGAGACCGCCCGCCTGTCCCGACGAATGTAAGTGAAATTGAGCGCCGCGAACCTCCGCGCCGGTCAGGTTCGCGCCGGTCAGTGACGCGCCGACGAAGTCCGCATCGGTCAGATTGTGGTTCGCCAAATTGGCGTTCGTTAAGACGTTGCCTCGCAAGCGGATGCCGGTCAGGTCGTGAGCCTGGTAGCTCGCCGTAGACGCCAGTTGGCTGATCGAGATCCCGCTTCCTGGGTACGTGAATTCCCGCGAGAGCTTGGCCCCTCGAACGTTTGCTCCGGCGAAATTGGCGCCAGTGAGCTTGCCGTAGGAGAGGTCGGCGCCCTTGAGATCCGCGTTACTCAGATTCGCATTCTGGAAGGACACGCGCTCCATATACGCGTTCGTAAGATTCGCGCCGGCGAAGTTCGAGTTATTCATATCCGAGGTGATGGTCGCATCACTGAGGTTCTTGCCGGCGAAATTCCAGCCGGGATCGTCACTGTAGAAGTAGAGGCCAGTCAGATCGCCGGTTTGGTAACTGCTTGTCGAATAGAGTTGTGCTTTGGAAATGCCCCAGAGACCTGCGCCGCGCACCACAGCGCTCGATAGATTCATTCCGGTAAGCGTGCCCGAGATCACGGCGTCCGTCAGATTCGCGTTGCTGAAATTGACATTGCTGAGGTTGGCGCCCGCGAATCGAGCTTCGGCGAGGTCGAAGCCGGAGAAGTTGGCTCCCGTCAAGTTATTCAGTCCTAAGCTCACGCCGCGCAAATCGTGGGCCGCATAGCTGGCTGTGGAAGTCAGTTGCGCCAGCGTCAGCCCGGTACCATAGCCGAAGGCGTAGCTGTACCCATACTGGTCGAATTGGTCAAAATTGGCGCCGCGCACGAATGCGCCCGAAAGGTTCGCGCCAGTCAGTGTCGCAGCATTTAGTGCGGCGTCGCTGAGGTCCGCCTGACTAAGATTCGCCGAGGTGAGATCGGACCTGGCGTAGCCGCCGATATAGCCGGAGAATTCGTCGTACTCCAGGTACGGAGAGAGATTGACGCCGGCAAGGTATGCCTTCGTCAGATTGCGATTCGACAGATTCGACCCTGGCTCGGCACTTGCGCCCGCGCCATCGGGCGCGAGCAACGTGCTCTCCTGCGTGCCCAGCGCCGGATCGATCGGATTAACGTACTCCCATTGGAAGATGTCGGCGCGCGTGTCCTGCCCGGAGATCGCGATCGACAGTCCGACTAATAGGCAAAGCATGGCCTTTGTTCGGCGACCGCGACGGATGGCAAACGCCGCAGCGCCGATGGCGACTAGCGCGGCGCTCGCAGGCTCGGGGACGATGGCATACACGTAGGCCGAGCCTGTGAAAGCTTTGTCCTGTGAGAACCCAATGACGGCAATGTCACCGCTGAGCGCAACGGCCTCGCCAAAGTTGACTTCCCGAAAATAGAGCGCCATGTCGTCGGAAGGGACGAGCGTCGCGAGTCGTTGCCCCGTGGAGGCGTCGTACAGGAACGCCGAGCGCGTGAACTCCTCTTCGTAGGACCAGCCGCCGACAAGGGCCTTATCGCCGTCGATCGCCACAGAGGCGCCGAATAGGTCCGGAGATTCCGCCGCGGAAAGTTTTGCAAACGACTCTCCGGTCGTTGCGTCAAACACGTACGCGGCGGCGGACCCAATGACCGGTGATCCAACAAGGGCTGTGTTGCCGCTGATGGCGACGGCGTGACCAAATGTGCTCGTCCATGACTCCGGATGGGTAAGCTTTAGCAACTCTTGGCCCGTGGTGACGTCAAATAAATATGCTCCGTTGTAGAGGGACCCGACTACGGCCGTGTTGCCGCTGATGCCAACGGAGAAGCCAAAATAGTCGTTCGGAACCGTATCGGAGGCGGTCAGCTTGAACAGCTGTTGGCCGGTCGTTACGTCGAACAGGTAGGCCGCGTCAGAGTAGGATCCAACGACAGCCACGTTTCCGCTGATGGCGACGGCGTTGCCAATCTGGGCATCGTCGACGTTGAGCTTAAATAGCTCTTGCCCCGTCGCGACGTCAAACACATACGCGGCGCCGGCGCCCGCGGTGGTGTCGCCATACGCCCCCACAATCGCTCGATTTCCACTGATGGCGACCGAACTGCCGAACTGATGCTGCGGGGCCGCTTCGGAGGACGTGAATTTCCACAACTCTTGGCCCGTGGTTGCGTCGAACAGATAAGCAGCGCCGGGGCTACCGCCGCCATTGCCGGCCCCGGGCGAGCCCACGAGGACGCGTTGGCCGCTAATCGCGACCGAAGTTCCAAAGACGCGAAACGGCGCCCGGTCGGAGGCGGTGAACTTAAGCAACTCGTCGACTAGGCCGACTTCTGGCCATGCGGCAACGCACACAGAGAGGTCAGCTCGCGCGAGAGCGAATATCGCAATGACGGATCGGAACAAGATCTTGTGCATTACAGTCACTCTCATTTTGCCAGGAGGGCGGGATCCGAGATGAAGTTTGGGCGTCAGCATGCGTAATCGCCAGGTTCTAACGTGGCCCAGCGGTTGGATCGTCGAGGATCCAAACTTCAGCGTTTTCGCCTTCGTCGAGCCGCGATCGCCGCCACGCTAAGGGATAGTAACAACAGCGAACCCGGCTCCGGAACGGGCGTGAGTTTCAGCACCTGCCCCGCGGTCGGCGACGTTCCGCGATTCGTGACGTAGAGCGCTCCGTCCGGGCCGGCCAGCACGCTGCTGGGGAACAGCAGGCCCTCGCTGGCGATCAGCGAGCGGTCGCCCGTCGTGGCGTCGATCTTGAACAACGCCCCGGGCCCGGGTCCCATGGCCGACGCCAAGCCGTTCGTCGTGATCTGCAACACGAACAAGTTGCCGGCCGCATCAAACGTCAGGTCGACGATATTCGTGAAACCCGTGTGGGCAACGCTGAGAGCGCTCGTCACCGGGTCGAAACGGTAGACGTTCGACGCGCCTGGAGGAAATGGAAAGCCGGTGAGTTGCCCTATGTAGTAGGCGCCGTCGGGGCCGATCTCGATGCTGGTGGGCACCGGTTGGAACATCGGTGGCCCCATGGGGAGCAACGGGTTCGGTCGTGCGGGCAGGACGCCGAGCGTTGAAACTACGCCGGCGACTGTCGCTTGGAGGAAATCGTTGCCGCCGGCGTCGGCAACCAGAAAACCTCCCGCGGGCGTCCGCGTCAATCCAAAGGGATTGCTGTCGACGGTCCCACCGGCCGGGTTGTACGCCAATTCATGGCCGGCGACGTCCGCCACTTGCTCGATCGCGCCTACGCCATTCAGCGGCAGCCGGACGACGGTTCCAAAAGCGGCTCCGGCTGGCCCAAGGTTCGTTCGCAGCGCTGGATTCGCCCCGAGTCCGATGAGGCCAATCGCTTGGCCAGCGGCGTCGAAGACAATGTCATCCAAACCACTGGCGTCCTGACCCGCAGCCGTGGCAAGCGAGCCCACGCCACTCAAGACCCGCGATTGGACGCCGTTCAGAAGGCGGCTAACGCCTCCGGTCGTACCAAAGAAAACGGTGTTGCCCGTGCCGGCGACGATGCTCGGTCCGTTACCTCCGCTGCCCGCCTCGGCAACATACAACGCGCCATCCGGTCCAAAGGCCAGGCCGCGGGGGCTGACCAGCCCGCTCATCACCTCGCTGATAGCATAGGTAGCGCCCGTGGCGCGAGACGCAGCCAGGACTATTGAAACGGTGCAAATGATCGACGCAAGGATGAATTGACTAGGAGATGTCGTCATGACGTCGAACCTTTCAGAGTTGTGAGGAGTGGCCTGGTCAAGGCGCGAGAACTAAGCACGGACCTCGTCCGAGACGGGTACTTTGCCCCATCTGTCGCACGAGAAATGTCAGGCCGAGAACCAGAAGCGCGACGCTCGCCGGCTCAGGCACGGCCGCCGACAGAGTGACGCCCGGTGCGCTTTGGCCGAGCTGTCGCTGCCACGCGAGGAAGTCGGCGCCGTCGGAATCGCCGTCGCGGTCGGCGTCGCTAGCGCCGCTAACGCCAAAGTCGCTCTTCCAATCGGCTAAGTCTACTGCGTTGACGACGCTGTCGCTGTTGAAGTCGCCGAGCACGAGTCCTGCCGCGGCGGTGAGGGTCACTTCGCCGGTGGTATAGAGCTGGGAGAGGTCCCAGCCGAGGGGGCTGGCCACGTTGAATTCGCCAGTAGGGGTGACGCCGGTCCAATCGAACAAGTCGATCGTGCAGCCAAGCTGGGTGGCGGGATCGACGTCAGGCGCGAACGCAAGTTCCAACGTGCCGCCCAGCGCCACGGGAATGCCGGTTTCGAAGCGAATAACCGAACTCCAAGGATCCGCATCGAACTCCATCCGCAGCGTGCCAGTGCCATTAGTCGATAGATATTGGTCAACGACAACCGGCAAGGGGCTGACATATGGATGCACGGAAAAATTTCCGTCATGATCGCGAACGACAAGCGGCTTGCCAGCGGTCAGGTCGAGACCTGAGATGTGACCGTCGGATTGAATCAGATTGGCGACGTTTGCGCCTGTGAGCGTGGAGTATTGGAAGTCAGCTCCACGCGCGTCGGCTCCGCTAAGGTTTGCGCCGGTCAGATCCGCAACATAGAAATAGGCATTCCGTAGATCCGACTGACTAAGATCAGCATTGGCGAGCTTGGAGCCATAGAACCATGCACTGGTGAGGGACTGGCTGGCAAAGTTTGCTCCGGCGAAATTACCTTGGCCCAGTCTGATGCTCGTCAAATCGTGGGCATGATAACTGGCCGTCGAGTAGAGTTGCGAAAGGCTGATGCCGCCAGGCCCATCGGGAATGAAGTTCGCCCCCCTAACGATTGCATCGCTAAGATTTGCTCCGGTCAGGATCGCCTGATTGACGTTTGCGTTCGTGAGGTTCGCCTGGCTCAGATTGGCATTGGCCAGCGTGGTCCCGGTCAAGGTCGTACTTGAGAGGTTTTGGCCGGCAAGATTTGCCCCGTTTAGGGCCGTGTTGCCGCCCAACGTGATTCCTGACAGATCGAGCGATTGATAACTGGCCGTCGAATAGATTTGTGACAGGGTAACGCTGACACCTGGATTGGAGGCGAAATAGGCGCCGCGCACGTTAGCGCCGCTAAAGTTCGCTCCCGACAGGTTGGCGTATTGAAAGCTGGCATTCGTGAGATTCTGTCCTGCGAAATTTGCCCCACTGAGATTGTGATAGCCTAAGCCGATTCCTGACAGATCGTGCGATTGGTAGCTTGCCGTCGAGTAAAGCTGAGCCTTGGTGATTCCCGTACCGTAGACATCAAAGTACAAATTCGCTCCGCGTACGTCAGAGTCCGAAAGATCCACATCCGTTAATATTGCCTCGACGAGGTTAGCATTTGTAAGCGTGGCGTGACTTAAATCTGCGTTCGTCAGAATGGCGGGCGACACTCCGGGCGTCTGCCGGAAGTTGGCATTTGTGAGATTCGCGTGACTAAGATTGGCGCCAGTGAGGTTGACCGCGCGGAGGTCGGCACTCTGGAGTGCCGCATGATTCAGATCGACGCTGGTTAGATTGGCCCCAAGAAAGCTTGCACCGGCAAGGTTCTGATCCGCGAAGTTTGCGCCTGGGAATGCATGAGCGCCTAAGTTAATGCCTCTCAAATCGTGGGCTGTATAACTGCCCGTCGAGTAAAGTTGCGCTGCCGAGATGTCCGAATTGAACATATTGGCCCCGCGCACGTCCGCGCAGGAGAGATTCGCATCACTGAGCGAGGTGAGGGAGAAGTTCGCATTGCTGAGATTGGCTTGGCTTAGGTCGGTTCCGATAACTGTAGCGCCGAAAAAGTTGGCATTCTTGAGATTCGCTTCGGTCAGGATGGCGCCGATCAGCTCAGCGCCGGGAATGACATTGCCATAGATATCTTCGTACGCGGCGAAATCGGCATGCGAAAGATTAGCCTGATTCAGGTTCGTGCCGTGGATCGTCGCGCCCGATAGCTTGGCATGGGAGAGGTCGGCCAGGTTTAAGTAAGCGCCCGTCAGGTTAGTGCGAAAGTAGCCAATGACGCCGTTAAATTCGTCAACTTGGGCAATCGCCGACAGATCCGCCCCGATCATGTAAGCCTTCGTGAGATTGCGATTCGACAGGTTCACCGCAGGCCGCGCCGTCACGCCCGCGCCATCGGGTGCGAGCGCCGTGCCCTGTTGCGTCCCCTCTGCGGGGTTGGCCGGGTTAACGTACTCCCACTGAAAGATGTCAGCGCGAGCGAACGGCGCCGAGAACAACATCGCCATCAGCGAGACCCGCGGCGCTGTTCCAAATTTGGTTCCGTTTTTTGTCATCTACTTTTACTTCCTTTGCGGCGCACTTTGACTCTTCGCGTTCGTTCGTTTTGTAAAGTCGCAACCGGCGGTACAATAAAAACACCATCGCCGCGTGCGCGCAACGTGAGCGCCGCGAAAGATGCTGGGCCGGTGAGGAGCTTGCTTGGCCGTAAGGGCCTCACCGGCCGCTTTTTGACTTTTCCGGAGAAAGTGCTTCTTTTGATCTACGGGCTTTCTCTGCTACGTTTCCCGTCCTCAAATCGATAAACAGCGACAGGTCATTGGACGCAAGTCGTCAATTCATTTCGGAACCTTGTCGCTCGTCGTCGTTGGGTCTTCATCCTCCTGTACCAGGATGCGTTCCGCTTCCTGTCGCAGTAGTTGCAGCGGCAAGAGGCTGTGCCATGCCTCTGCAAGTTTTCGTTCGCCGATTGACGCGGGTTGATCGATAGCTTGTATCGCTTGATTGAGGAAATGCTGCGCTTCTTCAGCGCGTCCCAGGCGCTGATGCGCCATCGCCAAGAAGAGGCGACTGTAGGTGACGGCGCGCAAGTCGCTCGAATCGGCGGGAGTCGCTGCAATGGCTTCGACAAATCGATGCTTGGCTTCGTCAAATCGGCCGGCACGATATAACGCCGCCCCGAGGGTTGACAGGTATTGAGGATCCTTCGAGATACCTTCGTGACCGCGCTGGACAAGCGAGACCAATTCGCCAGAGGCGCCAACCGAATCGGGCGCGAGCAGGCATGCCCAAGCGGCGATAGTGGCGGCACGCGGCGTCTTCAGCTCCTCAGCGCGGCGGACCAGCCTCGCGCACGTCCTGCGATAGCCGATCTGATCGTCACCTGCCAGGCTGACCAGACTGAGGTAATATAGGTAACGGATCTGATCTGGATCAGATTCAAGTTCAGCGGCCTTAGCGAACGCGGCGCCGGCCGGTTTCCAATCACCCAACGCGGCGTAATAACTGCCGCGAAAATACCAGCTTTCCCATTCCTCTGGTCTGGAGGAGCTGAGGTCGATCGCAGCACGCAGGGCATCGAGTCCCGTCTGATCGCCTTTGGCTCTCAAGGTCTCCGCCAATGCGGCCGCCGCAGCCAGGACTGGGGTTTGGGAGTCGTCATAATGGTTACGCTGGATTGCCAGCGCTTCGCGGAAACTGATTTCGGCCTCATCGAACTTTTGCTGGTCATGAAGCGACCTGGCCAACACAAAGATTCCGTGAGCTGTTTCCGGATGGTTCGCTCCGTGCCGCGCATGATGCATTTCTATCGACATGCGGGCCAATTGTTCCGCCTTTGCGGCATCGTCTTGGTGAGCAGCGGCGTGAGCCAAGTTATGGAGTACGTTCGCCTCCTCTGGAAACTCACCTGGGTGACGTTGGGCAAGCCCTAGAGCTTCCTGGGCAAGTCGTTCGGCTTCTTCAAATTTGGCCTGCACAGCCAAATAGAATTGAAGCGTACTGAGCACGCGGATCGCCGCGCCATCTGTCAGATTTAACTTGCGGTGAATCGCTAGTGCCTCGCGCGCCCGTGTTTCCGCTCCAACCACGTCTCCGCGCCCGAACAGATTCGCTGAATAGTCGACGAGACTATGTGCGACCTCGGCGTGCTCCGGGCCGAACACGTGGATCCTCAGGTCGAGCGCAGACTTAAGATGCGACTCGGCCTTATCAAACGCCTGCAACCCTCGGTAGGCATTGCCAATTGTCGCGCGAATCGCCGCTTCCGCTTCAGGTTGATCCCGCAGCTTGTCTCCCAGGTCTACGGCGAAGTCGTCGAGCATCTGGCGCACCGTATAGTCGGTCCCCTTGTCAGCAGAAGGATTTGCCAGTCCGAGCATTTGTTGGAGAAGCGCGCTGATCGTCGTCGCCTTAATCGCTTCGGCTGTCGCCAGCTGACGGGCTTCTTGCTCCGATTCGAGACGGCGCTGGGCGAGCGTCGCCTGCCAAATGCTCACAGCGGTTCCCAGCACGAGGGCCGCTGCTACCAGTGCGGCGCCTGCCATCGCGGCTTTGTTACGCGACGCGAACTTTCGGAAGCGATACGTCGCCGAGGGTGGAAAGGCTTCGACCGGCTCGTCCGCTAGGAAACGCTCCACATCGAGTGCTAGATCATTAGCCGTGGCGTACCGGCGATGGCGCTCCTTTTCCAGCGCCTTCATGACGACCCAGTCCAATTCGCCACGGACCATTTCGCTGAGTTGCTTCGGCTCCGCGCTTCGATTAACGGCGATCGCGGAGGATTTCTGGGCGTTGCTTAGGCGAGAACTAGGCGTTGGCGGCTCTTCCTCCCGTATCACTCGCAGTATGTCGACGAGCGCCGACTTCTTGATGCGATCGCGATCCAGCGGCGGCGTCCCCGTGAGAAGCTCGTACAAGAGCACGCCCAGCCCATAGATGTCGCTGCGGGTATCGACGTCGAGCTGATTCAGTTCCGCCTGCTCCGGGCTCATGTATTCCAGCGTACCGACGACAACGCCGAATTCGGTGAACAGCGTCCGCTCGGTGAGTTTGGGTCCGATCGCCTTGGCCACGCCGAAGTCGATGATTTTGGGGACTGGGCGGCCGTCGTACAGTGCTACCAGGACGTTCGACGGTTTCAAGTCGCGGTGGATAATCCCTTTTTGGTGGGCGTGTTGCACGGCGTGGCAGACCGTCACGAACAAGGCCAGGCGCTCGCGGAGCGGCAAATGTTTCTCATCGCAGTAATTGGTGATTGGCGCCCCTTTGACGAGTTCCATGACGAAATAGGGCCGATTGGTACCGGTCGTCCCCGCGTCCAGTACTTTGGCGATATTAGGGTGGTCCATCATCGCCACGGCTTGGCGCTCGGCCTCGAACCGCGCAATCACCTGCCGAGTATCCATCCCTGGCTTGATGATTTTGAGCGCGACGGTCCGCCGCAGCGGGTGGATCTGCTCGGCCATGAACACGACGCCCATTCCCCCTTCGCCGATTTGCTGAAGCAGCTTGTATGGCCCGATAATCGTGCCGGGCCCTTCCGACACCGATTGATCGAGCGTGACGCCCAATCCAGGGGGCGGCGTGTCAAGAAAACTTCCCAATGATTGTTGATGGCGAAGCAGGTCAATCACCTCGTCGCGGAGCGCCTCGTCGCCTGCGCACTGGGTTTCAATGAACGCCCGACGTTTGTCCGGCGCAGTAATCTCCGCGGCATTGAGAAAAATCGATTTGACGCGATCGTCGGTCGAGGTCATACGGAAGCCTTTGGGCAACTCAAGCCCGTCATGAATAGAGTGCGAGCACGTCGACCAAACCCCGCCAGGAAATCTTGGCGAATTTGCCAAACTGCCAAGTTAGCATCGCTAACCCAAATCGCGCCGGAGCCAACTTCGAGCGTAAGTCCAATTGCGCTCAGCAGTTCGCAGCGAGACGCCGAGCGCTTCCGCCGCCTGCTCCAGGGTCATGCCCGCAAAATAGCGGAGTTTGACGAGCTTTGCCGAGTCTGGATCTCGCTCCTCCAATCGGCGAAGTGCGTCGTCCAGCGCGATCAAGTCCACAGAAGTTGCGTCAGCAGTGATTTCCTCGGCATCGAAGGGAATGCGAAGATGCTCGCCGCCATGCTTGACGCAGGCCTTCCGCCGCGCCTTTTCGACGAGGATACGCCTCATGGCTTCGGCCGCAGCCGCGAAGAAGTGGCCCCGGCTGTTCCAGCCCGGGCCGTCATCAGGGCCGACGAGGCGTATATAGACCTCATGCACAAGCGCGGTTGCGCTTAGGGTCTGGCCAGGCTTCTCATGAACTAACCGAACCGCCGCAAGTTTGCGCAGTTCTTCATAGACCAACGGCAGAAGCTCGTGCGCCGCGTGCCGGTCGCCTGACTCGATTTGCGACAGGATGCGGGTGACGTCGGCCATATCGGGACATTGTAGCCGCCCAAACGACGTCGTGCGTCATTCCTGATTTGAGGCCGTGCAACCAAACGGCGAATGCGAAGCTTGCGGCAGGAAAGCGCCACTTGTCACTTCTGCCGACTTCCCGTTTTTTGCCAGTTCTATTGCGTCATCAAAGGGGTCGAATTGCAGCATGTGTCGTGGGCGCATGAGTTTACGAGACCCTGCCACGCGTCGTCGACGTATTATCGCCAACGCACAGGAGGCTGGCGGTTCAATCCGGAGGCCGGAGCAGCCTGAGTTTGGCAACTAAATCGACGCGCGCGCGAGCGGCGGTTGGTACGTCCTGGGCCAGCGCAATGCGACGGTACAGACCATCGGCGTCCACGCGGAGAATCGAATGGCCCCAGCGTCCCGTGATTGAGAAGTGCAGCAGCACTCCGATCAGCGTGTTATCCGTGTCGCAATACAACGCTCCGCCCTGCGCTGATTTGTCCCCTGTCAAAGCGGACTGCCGTGGGGTGAGCACAGCTGCACGTCACCACCGTCTGGCGTGCTTCTTCCTATGCCCACATCGGGCTGTACCGGGTCAACGTGGAGGCAACTTACCAAGTCTCTGTTGACGAACAGCAGGGGGGCGCCAAGCTGCGTCCCTCCGTGCCCGCTAAAGCTAAAAGTTGCCTCTGTAAGTGCGAAGAATCTGCCGAGCTGATGCACGAGCGTGTATTGAGAGTCGGCGGGCTTCGACGGCAAGTGCAGATGTCCCGAGATTGCGCACTGCCCCACGGTCACGAAGGCTTTAAAAACCGCCCTTGCGGTGCGATTATTCCACCGCTTTTCTGGAGCCTCGTGCTCGCTGGTCGGAATGACCGCGAACTCGAGTTTGCACTTGGGAACGATCACTTCCGGCTGCTTGGAGACGCACTCACGTTTGGCAGGTGCATGGACTTCTACATCGGAGAGTCGCAAGAAATCCGTTCCGGCGTCATTGAGAGCCTCTTGGATGCGGGTGCCCTCCAACGATAGGCGCCCGATGAGCCAATGTCCCGGAATAGCGGCGATTACACTTTTGTCCATTGGTTGCCCTGCGAATAGGGAAACTTGAGGCGCCGTACAAGGATAGCGTGCCCACGACCGATTGGTGGCCGGACTGCGCGGCTGCGCCGGTATTAATGGGGCGAATCGAGCTAGAGATTGGGATTTATCGGATCGTAAGGGAAATCGGTCCGATGGGCACCCACGTCCTCGCTGCCCGGTTTTCGAGTCGACGTCTTTGGGGCGCGAGTTCAGGTGGCAGAAAAACGGACGTCAAAACGGTTCGTCTGTCGGAGCAGACGTGCGCCCGAAGCGACCGCCGAGGTCAGACCGGACGCGCAAATGAGTTTGCCGCACAGATTTATTGTGTCATCAAAGGGGTGGTTTTTTAAGACCAGCGATCGGTCGTCAGTCCGGAAGGCCGCCACCTTGTGACTCACTCAGCCGCCACACTCTACTCAATCTGCACAATCGTTATTGTGGGCCGCAACTATAACTAT
>PNKX01000041.1 GCA_013822725.1 Pirellula sp. | reverse complement strand
TGAAACCGCTCTAGAAGCGAGCTTCATCTGCAGGGGTGGCACGCCCTAAGGTACTCCGCAGGGAGTGGCGAACCCTCAACAGCGGCAACCACGCCCATCGGAGTACCTCTGGGCGTGCCACCCTCGCGGGAAAGCCCGAACTCACTACGAAGCCGAACGCATCGCCGCTTTGCCGCCCGTCGGCACGACGTCGCTGGCAAAGTCTTCCGCTTCGCCGGGCGCAGCAAAGTGGCCGTCGGTGTTCCCCGCGTTCACCCCGCAGCCGGGGTTGAAG
Source organism: Pirellula sp. (assembly GCA_013822725.1). Taxonomy (GTDB): domain Bacteria; phylum Planctomycetota; class Planctomycetia; order Pirellulales; family Lacipirellulaceae; genus Lacipirellula. The sequence continues at coordinate 23,604 of PNKX01000041.1, read as the reverse complement.
ATCATCGACGGGAACATCGCCAGCATCGCCTTCCAGTAGCGCTCGTACGCCGGGTAGTTCACCTCGGGATTGTCGCGCTGATACTCGCAGAGCTTCTCTTCGAGCGTCGTGTGCGTCAGCCGCGGATGACGATGGTGCGGGCCGTGAATGAAGATGTCGAAGTTCAGGAACGAGCTGAGCCGCAGCAGCCACTTGCGCGGCAGCACGGTGCGCGTCCCCTGCAGCGGATCGAAGCTCGCCATGCCGAGATGTTCGGTGAACTTGCGAAAGGTCTGCATGAACGCCGCGATGTACATCGGGGCGATCACCACCAGCAAGTGGGCCATCCACTGGTGCGTCAATCCGACATAGAGCCAAATGCCGCCCCAAAGCGCGGCGATGGCGATGTATTCGTTGCGAATCTCACGACGAACCGCAGCCGACTTAATCGGCGAATTGCGGTGGAAATAAATCCGCCCGTAAATGATCGGCCCCGAAGCAATGCCGCAGAGCAGATCAAACCAGACGAACGCCCGCCGAAAGCCGAGTGAAGCGTTCGGATCGCTGTAAGGCCACAACTCCCAGTCGCGAGGCGTATTGAGGTACGCGTGGTGGCGAATATGGACTTCGCGGTAGGCGGTGTAAGGGGTGAACATCATCGTCCCCAACAACCGCCCGCACCAGATCGAGAGCGCCCGCGACTTGAACAGCGTTTGGTGGGCCGCTTCGTGCAGCGCGCTGGTCCAGCAGAACATCATCGACGCGGTGAACGCGACGAGCAGCCCGACCATCCACGGCGTCGTTTGGTTCCAGGCGACGACGCCGGTCATCAGCAAACCGTTGAGCGCCATGCCGAGGCCCGCGAACGGAATCGAGAGCATGCGCGGCAGCGTATGCTTCTCGGCGAGCGAGCGTTCTTCGTCAGGCGTGAATTGGGTCACCGAGGCCAAAGCTGCACTCCAAAACTTGCTGGGACAGGATTCGCCGCAGCCTGCGCCAAGTGGCGCACCGCCGTGCAGTTTGGACTTCCTTGAGGGCGGGAGCCGACGACCTCAATTGTCGTCAGCGGCTAGCGGATTGTTCGCAAAAGAGCGGACCGGTAGAGTTTCGCTGATACCTAATCTCAACTCAACCGCCCACGCTCAATTTACGTTATCTATTTTGCCCAGCGGGGTCAAATTGGTGTGGTTCCGGTCAGCACGACAGGCCAACGGCCATCGCGCTTCCGCGCATTGAGCGAGCCGCCTATGCAATGCTCGCCACAGCTATCTTCGTCATTTCGGGGCATAATCTGTGCCTGAGATAACCCGTCGCCCGAAAGATTGGTTTAGGGCGTTTAGGCATAGCCTCGACAGGATGAGATAGCGCAAAATCGAGCGCCGGCGCTACAGCGGGGAACACCTAGCTCTTTCGACGGATCGACCACTATGTCGCAGTTTCGGGTCATCGCTGACGTCAATTTGAGCGCCGAAGAACGCGCCGCCGTCGGCGCCGGCGAGGCTGTCGCCAGCTGCGCCAAGTATTTCCCCTACTCCACCAAGGAAACCGAACTTTTCTGGGCCAAGGCCTACGACGGCGAGCGGTTAACCGCAATCGCCCCCGTCGTACGGCTGCGCAAACGCAAGGCGACCGACATGCTGCGGCCGCCGCTGCGGAAGTGGCTCGGCCCCATCCTCGGCCCCCTCGCCCGCAAGACGACGCTGCTGGTCGACACCGCCTTCATGGCCTACGACGCCTGCTCCCCCTTCCTCACGGCGCCGGGGGTCGATCGCCCGGCGGTGAAGCGGGCGATCTCGGCGTTTCTCAAAAAGCAGAAGAAGGTCGACACCGTGTGGATCTCCGAACCGCCCGAAGAGGCGGAATGGGCCGCCACCGAGAAGTATCACCAATTCCTCACGCTGCCGATGGTGCGAATCGTCACCGAGAATTGCACTAAGCTCGACGATTTCCTCGCCACCCTGTCGCGCAATCGTCGCCGCAATTTCCGCCGCGAACGCGACACCTTCACGAAGGCAGGCGCCCGCATCGAAATGTGGCAGGGCGTGATCGGCGAGAACCCCACGGTCCACCGCCAGGTGATGTCGCTGCTTGGCTCCAGCGAGGCGAACACCAAGTTCACCGTCCCGTACAACGACGTCCTCACGAATCCCCAGGCGATCGCCGCGCAGTGGCAGATCGTGCTGACGGCCCACCTGGGCGATCAGGTGGTCGGCTTCATGAGTTGCCTCGTCGACGGCAAACGCCTCATGCAGTGCCACGGCGGCCTCGACTACAAAATCTCGCACGAGATTCTCGCCTACCACAATCTCATCTCGCGCGCGATTGAGCACGCCATCGAACTTGGCTGCGACGCGCTGACGCTCGGCCCGTTCACGAACGAAACCAAGAAACGCGCCGGCGGCAAAATGCGGCCGATCGTCTCGAGCCTCTGGAACCGCATGCCAGGCGACGCCTTCGTGGCGAAGAAGCTCTTCGCGAAAAACTTCGAAGTCTACCGCGGCGAACTCGGAGCCCCGACGTACGCCGTCGATGAAGACGATTGAACGATCGCTTTCAGCCCCCGGCTCCGCCGGGGGGTCGGTCGCCATGCCGGTAAGCATCGTCCTGCGGAACGCTACCCCCCGGCAGAGCCGGGGGCTGCAGTCGCATGCTGCGCTCACCCTTCATCACGCCCGAGACCCGCGCAATCAACCGCTCCAACAATCGCATCGGCAACACGTCGTGCCCGATGTCGAGCCAAATCGCGTCAGTGCCGACCAGGTAGTGATTCCGCGGCCATGACGCTCGCAACGCCTTCAGCACCACTTTCGCCACCTTCTCCGGCGAAGTCGCCCCGCGAGCGCCCCGTTCGTTAAACTTCGCGCACTGCGCGAACAACGGACCATAGCCGCGCTGCAATTCGGGCGGCACTTGTTGCGACCGCTCCTGCAGGGCAACCCGCGACTTATCGAAGATCGCCGTCCCCACCTGTCCAGGGCGAATCGTCGTCACCGGAATCTTCCAGGGCCGCAATTCAATCCGCAGCGTGTTCGACAAGGCTTCCAGCGCAAACTTGCTCGCCGAGTAACTCCCCACCATCGGCAGCGCAATCGTGCCGTTCATGCTGGAAATGTTCACGATGCGACCGCCCCCCTGCCGGAGCAGCGGCAGACAAGCCTGGATCATCCGCAGCGGGGCGATGGTGTTCACCTCCAGCACGGCCCGCAGTTCATCAATGTCGGCGAACTCCACGACCGACGGCAGCCCAATGCCGGCGTTGTTCACTAGCGCGAAGAGACCGCCAGGGGCGGCGGCGCCAATGTCAACGATCGCCTGCTTCACTTGGCCGGCGTCGGTCACGTCGAGCCACACCGGCGTGAGCGACGCCAACCCCGCCGTGGTGATGGCCGCGTTACCCACTTCCGAACGAACGCCCGCAAAGACGCGGTAGCCGCTGGCGGCCAGCAACTTGGCCGTCGCGAGACCAATCCCCGACGACGCGCCCGTCACCAGCACCGTCGGTTGCGTCTGTTCCATGGACTGCTTGGCGATGGGAGTGGAATGAGTAAGTGCCCAGTTCGTTCGAAGATACCAAAACCGCCCAATTACCGCACGGGCTTAGATGATTTGCGCAGGGTAACGGCCAAGTGCAAAGATTAACCGCCAAGGAAATGCGGGGAGGAATTAAACCACGAAGGCACAAAGGCACGAAGGAAGCACGAATAAGAAGAGAGAACCGCCCTCTACATTTCCTTGGCGTTCTTGGCGGTTGCATTTCAGGCTTTCCAGCTTCCGCCCGACGATTTTCGTCGCCCCGGCGCCGAACTTGCTCGATCGTCCACGGAGCCCCCTGTGAACACCAGCAATCGAAACCGCTGGCCAAACCTGGGGTTTGATCCCCCATCGCCCGGCAAGTTCGCCCCCGCCATGCGGATTTTGCCGGCTGGCTAAGGTATACTCCCGGCGGCGGCACTCGATCGCCCGCATGTTAAGCATCGGGCCCGTCATCCTGAGCAGAGCGAAGGATCTAGCGTCTCAAACGAGATTCCAGATTCTTCGCTCTGCTCAGAATGACACTGGGCGACACGGCGATCAGGCTATTCGGAACAACTCAGAACCATCTGCCCGTCATTGCTTCACTCGGGGAACTCCCTCACGCAACGACGGCTCTTTCAGGAGAACGGAACTATGGCCAGAACTTGTTGGGCGCTTGCCCTCTGTCTGCTGACGACGTCGGCGGCGTTCGCTCAAGCCCCGCGCGGTCGTGATCGCGATGCGGACGCGGAATTCGGCGCCGAAGAGGACGCCCCGCGCGGCGAACGTCCCGGCCGTGGCGAGGGTGAACGCGGCGAACGCGGCTTCGGTCGTGGCGGCGAAGGGGGTGAAGAAGGAGGTCGCTTCGGCGGCGGTCGTGGCGGCTTCCGTCGCGGCAACCCCATGTTCACCGCACTAGACGCCGACGGCGATGGCGCGATCAGCAAAGCCGAACTTCGTAAAGCGGCCGCTGCGCTCGCCACCCTCGACGCCGACGGCGACGGCAGTATTACTCAAGAGGAAGCTGGCGGCGGCGGTCCCGGCGGGCCAGGCGGCCCGATGGGCGACCCCTCGCAGATGGTCGACCGCGTGATGAGCGCCGATCAAAACGGCGACGGCAAGATAACCCCGGATGAGGTCAACGACCCGCGGATGGGCATGATGCTCCGCGGCGCCGATGCCGATGGCGACGGCGCCGTCTCGAAGGCGGAACTCGAAACCGCCATGCAACGCATGGGCGGCGGTCCCGGCGGCGGCTTCGGGGGCCCTCAGGGAGGCTTCGGCGGCCGCGGCGGGGGCGATGTGACCGAACGCATGATGGCGATGGATAAGAACGGCGACGGCAAGATCACGCCCGATGAAGCGCCTGAACAAGCCCGCGGCATGCTTCGCCAGGCCGATGCTGACGGCAACGGCGAAATCGACGCCAAAGAGATGGAACAATTCTCCCGCCAGGCGGGTGGCCGGGCTCGCGGCGCCTTGGGCGGAGCCCAAGGCCAGGGAGGCCCTGGCGGCCGCGCCGGTCGCGGCGGCGATCAAGGAGCCGAGGACGGCGGACGCTCCGAGCGCCGCTCCCGCCGCGGCGACGACGAATCGGGAGAACAAGGCTAACCTCGCTTCGATTCGGCCTGCGTCGCTTCAGCGACCAGGCGAACCCGCCCTACAGCGCAACTTCAACGCGGCGCGTTCCCCCTAAGGAACGCGCCGCTTTTTTTACGCCCCCAACTCCCCGCCCATCAGCTTTTCCGCTCAAATCTCGGCACGGCTCCGCACCGCTTCTCATTCAACCGGCACTCGCCCCGCGCCCAGGAGATTTAGATGTTCCTCAATCTCATCCCCAAAATCTTCTACGATCGTCTCGACGAAGGCCTCGACCTCTTCGTCGACGGCCTCGGCTTCCAGGTCATGCATCAAGACGGCGACTTGGCCGTCGTCGCTCGTGACGGCGCCAAGGCCTACATCGTCGCCAGCCCCGAATACGCCGCGAAAGACCGCCCTGAGATCGCGATCGAGACCGACGCCATCGAAGAGATCTTTCGGGAGGTCTCCGCCAAGCGTCCCGATCTTCTCCACCCGAATCTGCCACGCATCACCCAGCGTCCCTGGGGGGCGTTAGAGTTCGCCCTCCTCGACAAAACGACGGTCTGCGTCGTCTTCCGCCAATGGCCGGCGTCGCCGACCAGTTGAACGTCAGCAAGCGATCGCAGCGAGTTTCTGGAGCGCCATAAAAAAAGCGGGCATCCAACGGAGGTCGCCCCCGCCGAATGCCCGCTGAGATTGCACTAGCTTAGCCGAACTACCGACGACGACGCCAAGCGACGCCAGCCAGGCCGACGACCGCCAACACGCATGTGGCCGGTTCCGGCACGACGACGTTCGGGCCGAGACCGTTGTTGCCCGCCGCTTCAGCGGCAGTCAAGGCATGGCTGTAGATCCGCAGCTCGTTGACGCTCGCATCAAGTAAGGCGTCGGGCCACTGCGAACGACCGAGCCAGATGTTGACGTCGGCCGCGGTCGTGATCGGGAACGCTGTGGCCATCGCCGCGAGGTTGAGGTTATTCGCGATGGCAGCGCTGCCGTACAAGGCGCCGTTGCGATAGACGGTCAGCGTGCCAGGCAAACCGCCCGACTGATCGAAGACCGCGATGACGTGCTCTTCAAAGCCCGGCTGCAGATCGGTCCCGTCGCCAGGAGCGTCGACGAAGCCTTCCGGTCCGGCTACGCCGTTGGTGGTCACGCGGAAGTCGTTCCCAGCGCCGCCGTCGCCCGTACGCGGAACCATTTGGACGTAGGGGAAGTTATCGTTGCCACCTTCCGAATTCCCTTCCAAACCGCTGCTGATGCCGGCCGAGAAGGCTGCCGACCAATCGCGATTGGTGTCGATCGTCAGCCAGAGCTCGACGGAGACGGCCCCGTATTGACCCGCGGCGGCCGCCTTGCTGAAGGTAAGGTTGGGGAAGTCGACGTATGCGCCCGAATCAGGCACAGCCCCATTGTTAAAGGCGCCGGAACCGGTGCCCGTGGGGTTGTCGAGAACGATTTGGCCGCCGACGAAGCTGGCCGTGTTCCCCATGACGACGCCGTGAGCGGTGCCGACGGAGTCATTTGCGTTGCCGTCAAAACTGTATCGGTGCACCAAGGCCGCCGATGCCGTGGTCGCGCACAGCGCGACCACGCAAGTCCCAAGCACAAGTTGTAGCTTCATTAGTACATCGCCTCTCAAGAATGAAGAAATAAAGCCGCTAAGGGCCCAACAGACCACGATTCAGTGACATCCTGCCGTCCTGAATAAACCATCGTGAAAAGACAAACAACCTCAATCGCCGCCGACGACCGCACGAACTGCCGAAGGGCAACCACACGCGGTTTTGACCGGCTTTGAGGTGACGAGCAGGTACGTTAATACCAACTATGACTTTAGCTAGGCATATGCTGACTGAGAAGCAAATCGACGCGAACGGAACGGCCGCCATCTTGCATTCGGCAGGCGTTTTAAGATCGCCTCGACCGGTTTGCGACGCCCCGCCGGAAGTTTCCGCATCGCTGCCGCTGAGACGCTAAATAGCTGCAATGAATGAAGATACGACTACCGCAAGGCACGCCATCTTCCTCAGCGGAAAGGCGTTTCGCCGTGATGCCCCCCCCAACGACCAACGCGGCAAGATCAGCCACAGATGCATAAAAAAGCTCTTCAGTCTCAGTCTCCTTTGAGTTTAATCACGCCCTGCGATTGGCAAGCATTGAGATCTTTTTCGGCCTCCGCGGCGGCCCGTGGACAAGACGCGGCTGCCCATCGCGACAATCTCCATTTATCGGCCACCACCATCCGATTTTAACCTCCCTTTCTTCAAACCGGGTGCGGCGCCGTTACACGCTTACAAAGCCCGACCAACGATACAATCCGCGATTAGCCGTCAGCTACTGTCAACCAAACAAAACGAGCGGCCTGCCAGAACTCCGGCAGGCCGCTCTCCCATCAACCAAGTTGCCTTTAGGATTAGCGCGATCGACGCAACGCAAAGCCTGCCAGAGCGCAAATGCTTAACAGCACGGTCGACGGCTCGGGAATCGCGCCAATTGCCGGCGTTGTTCCAAAATTTGCTTTCCAATCAGCAAGATCAGCGGCGTCGTAGGTGGCGCCGAATCCTCGTTGCCAGATGAGAAAGTCGCCGCCGTCAACGTCCCCGTCGGTGTCGAAATCGCCGGGCGACGAGGTCGCCGCCAGGGTTCCGATCTCAGCGGGCGAAAGGGCGCGATCGAAAATGTAAAACTCGTCCATCAGGCCATGAAGACGGCGGCCACCGCTGTCAGGAACGGCGCCAATTCCCAGGCCATCGAAAAAGTCGCCCGCTCCGCGGTCGTCCCACGCCCCTAGATCGATGGCTCCGGTAGGCTCGCCGTCGGTCAAACCATTGGGAGCGCCCCCGCGAATCTTAACGCCGTTGAAATAGATGCCGAACTCGCCCGCTCCGCTATTCGCGTTCTTGTCGTAGGTGTAGGCGACGTGAAACCACTCGTTGAGCGGGTAAGGTTGGGGTTCGGCGCCATTGGCATCAATATCTGGTTGATTGGGATAGGGATGGCCGCCGACAAACGGGTCGCCGCTGGAATTGACGATATTTTGAGATTGGAGCTCGCCCCGCAGCGCCCAGCGCACGCGTCCGTCTCCTTCGATTTGATAGTGGCCGCTGAAGGACGGTCCTGCCGTCGCCGTTTGGAGAATCGAACCGGAAGCATTCCAATTCGCTTGCCCCCCGATGTCAGTTCTGATTTCGGGAATGTTCAGCCAAGCGGCGACCGTCGTGGCCGTTTTAGGAACCTTCGCCGGAGCGGTGGCCTTAATCACGCCGCCGTCGAGATCGAGGAAGACCGGTTCTTCGAACCCTTCGGCTGTTTGTTGAAGCCGCAATGCGCCAGCTCCTCGCTTGGGATTGGTCGTGTCGTTAGAGATCACGCCGGTCGTGTTCAAGGTGTTGCCGTTGTCCAAAAGGTTGCGAGTCGCGTCCTGCACCTTCGCGTTGAAGCCGTTTCCCGATCCGTCCATTACCGTATTGGTAAAGTTGTCAAAGTCGTAGTAGATCGTCAGACCGCCCGTTACCAAGGGGACGGCGCCAGCCTGCGCGCAAGTCGACGCCGCGACGACTGCCGCTGCCCAACACATGACTCTATTAGACAATTTCACGATGTCACGCCCCCTGTTAAGCAGGGTGAATCAGAAATTAGAATCTTGCCCAAACGGCCAATCGAGGCGCAGTGGAGAACTTCTAGCTTTTAGCTAGAGCAAGAAAGCTCCGCCGAATCAACAACGGCGTTCGAACAAGCTCGCGCCGAGATGCAGCCCTGCACCGCACTCGGCGATCTCAACAAAAAAAGAGAAGAATAGAGAAATTAGCAACCGACATCCGCCGGTGACGCGAAGCCTACCCGCAATGCGCTGGGCTGTCAATTAAAAATCGGCGAACTCGTTGTCAATGCAAGCACGCCCGCCAAGCAGACCAGTTCGCGGCGGCGAGTGGCGACCGACATCATCGCCATCGAGTGCTTTTATGATTCTTCGCGAAGGTTTTCATTTCAAGCTCGTCGTCCCCCCTCCCCGACTCCGGCTTCCGCTAACCTCTGTTGCGGCAGCTCATATTTGAATCACACGCACCGCCGTTCTCCCTCGCGCCAAGTTTGCTGGACGCGCCGCGAACGTTGCTCGAGGGGCTTACAATATGGAAACCGGCTCGCGAAATTATGGACAAATCACGACTATTTTGAGAAATCTAACCATGCAACGGCGAGACTTCTTGGTGCAAGGCGGAGCGGCAGGCATTGCCGGGGCGGCGGCGATCGGGGCGGTTGGCGCCGTGGCGACGGCAACGACTGCCGAGGCTAAGCCTTCCGTGCTGACCGGGACCAAGTTCAAGCTGAAGTACGGCCCGCATCCCGGCATGTTCGAGAACCACGTCGGAGCCGACTATCTCGACCAATTAAAGTACGCCGCCGACCAGGGGTTTACCGGCTGGGAAGACAACGGCATGAAGGGCCAATCGCCCGAGATGCAGGAGAAGATCGGTAAGACGCTCGACGCTCTCGGCATGACGATGGGAGTCTTCGTCGCGCACGGCGATTTCGGTTCGAAGGCGTTCGTCCGGAAGAACGACAAAGACGCCCGGGCCAAGGTGGTGCAAGACGTGAAGGACAGCGTCGACGTCGCGAAACGCGTGAACGCCAAGTGGATGACGGTCGTTCCCGACGGTTACGACAACAACGTCGAGTGGGGCTACCAGACCGCCAACTGCGTCGACCTCCTCCGCGAGTGCGCCGCGGTGTTCGAACCGCACGGCTATGTGATGGTGCTGGAACCGCTCAACTGGTTTCATGATCATCCCGGTCTGTTCCTCCATAAGATTCCGCAGGCCTACGAGATCTGCCGCGCCGTCGACAGCCCGTCGTGTAAGATCTTATTCGACATTTACCACCAGCAGATCCAGGAAGGAAATCTCATCTCGAACATCGACCTGGCGTGGGACGAGATCGGGTACTTCCAGGCCGGCGACAACCCCGGCCGCAAGGAACCAGGCACCGGCGAGATCAACTACCGCAACATCTTTAAGCACATCCACGACAAGGGCTTTGAAGGCGTCATCGGCATGGAGCACGGCAAGTCGATCGGCGGTAAAGAAGGCGAAGTGGCGCTCGTGGCCGCCTATCGTGCCGCCGACAACTTCTAAACCTCAACTACCACGCAACGCCCATTTAGCCCCGTCCGCTCGCGGCGGGGACGCGCGGGCTACCGCCCGCGGCTAAATGGTCCCAACGGCCTACAACATCACCCGATGCCTCAAACGCAAGCAGCCCCGACCTAACCAGGTCGGGGCTGCTCTTACTTACTCACCTAAACACGTACTCACTGAACTTCCAACCAACGCTCAACTCTTCTTCGCTTCCAGCTCCTCGATCACCTTGAGCACTGTCGTTGGATCCTTCGCGGCGTCGACTTTCTCGTTCTTGTACGCGATCTTCCCATCCTCGTCGATGACGAACGTCCATCGCGAGGTGATGATCGAATCGCCGCCGGCTAGCAGCTTCACGCCGAATGCCTTGGCAATTTCGCCCTTGGGATCGGCGAGCAGCGTGAAGTTCAGATCGTGGGCCTTCTTGAACTCCTGATGGCTCTCGACCGTGTCGCCGCTGACGCCGATGATCTCGACGTCTTTGCCTTCGAAATCCTTCTGCATATCGCGGTAGGTGCAAGCCTGTTTCGTGCAGCCGGGGGTCATGTCTTTTGGATAGAAGTAGAGCACGACGATTTTCTCGCCAACGTGGTCGGCCGACTTCCACGGCTTCCCTTCGTCGGTGTCGCCGGCGAACTCAGGGGCCTTGTCGCCCGGTTCGAGAACGACCGGCTTCGCTTCGTCGGCGGCGGCCGGCGAGACGACCATCGCCAGCGCAGCCAAGCAGGCAAAGAGGGTGAGAGTGTGGGACATAGGAGGCGCCTCCGAAAGGTGGGTGAGCGGATGCTCAGTGAAGGATGGTACCGGCCCCTCGTCGATGGTTCGGCGCGAGCGGCCATTCAATTTACCGACGGGACGGATGAGGGGCCAGTCGCCACAGGCGGTACGTAAGTTGCTTGCGGTGGGCTTGGGAAATTGCCATGAAAGACACGCTACCCAGCTATGCCGAGCGACTCGCCGCCCTCCACCAAGCATTGGAGCAGGACTTTCGCGGCATCATCGGTCGCTTGCCGTGGCTGGGGCATGAATCGGTCGTCGACGCAGGTTGCGGCGACGGGTTCTTCACCGGCTTGCTCGCCGAGCGATTGCCGGAAGGAGTTGCCGTCGGCCTCGACAATTCGCCGGCGTTTCTCCTTACGGCTGAAGAGCGGCTGCAGCCGTTGATCGACGCCGGCCGCGTACGCCTCGTCGAAGGGAGCGTCGACCGACTCCCCTTCGACGACGCCACCGTCGACGGCGTCTGGTCGGGGCACAGCATGCAGAGTTACCCCGACTTGCCGCACGCGCTGCGAGAATTCCGTCGCGTGCTGCGCGCCGGAGCGACGCTTGCCATTTTGGAGACCGACAACGTCCACTCGATCATGCTCTCCTGGCCGCCTGATTTAGAACTCGCGGTACGGCAAGCGGAGCATGGCCAGATCGGCGACGAGGACAGCTACATCGGGACCTATTTCCCGCGATTTGCCCAGCGACTGCTGCGCGAGGCCGGCTTCACCCAGATCGCGCGCGAATACGTACTGGTCCACCGGCAACAACCGGCGGGCGAGCAACTTGAGAGGTATGTGGAACTCTATCTCAAGTTTTTGCTGGATCAAACCGGCCCGCGCCTGAGCGACGCGGCGCGCCACCGACTCGCTCAACTCGCCGATCGCCGCTCGTCGACGTTCCTCGCGCGCCAGGAAAACTTCTTCTTCGGTTCGCTGCAGGTGCTGCTGACGGCTCGCGCCGGCGGCGAAACAAACGGCGACTAACGCAGCGACAGACGCCGGACGCGGCAATAAAATTCAAAAATCTTGAAAAAACTTGTCGCCCACTGGAGTAGGCAATTCCCCGCGCATCGCTTACATTGGCGGCGAAATGGCCCCGTTTTGCTGGACAAAGCGTCGGTGGATCCATGACTCCTTTTCAGCGTTGTTGAGCGACTTCTTCTGCTCTCGTTTCTTGTCCCTATTCTGGGGCTCCGCACTAGTCGAGCGATGAAAGGCTTCGATTCAATGCACACGACCTCCGCAGAGACTGACCCGGGCGTGGCGACGACGGGCGCCACCGGCGCGAAGACACGCCGATTGGCGCACGGCAACAACATAACGAGATGGGCGCGGCGCCTGCTTATGGCGATCGCCCTCGTGACGACGAACGCAGGGCCGTTGTTGGCCAGCGAAGCTGATCTGGCGATTCCCGATCTGCATGAGGGAACGTTTACGATCTTCGGCCGACAGATCTCGGGATACAACCTGCTCCTCTACGGTTCGTTCGTCATCTGCGGCACGCTCGGCATCAGCCTCTACCTGCGTCGCCAGATCGCCATGCTCCCCGCGCATGAATCGATGCTGAAGGTCGCCGAGATCATTTACCAAACCTGCCGGACCTATCTCATCCAACAGGGCAAGTTCCTGATCATCCTCTTCCTGATCATCGCCGCGGCGATGGCTTACTACTTCTTGAAGTTACAAGATGAAACGCTGAAGACGACCGCGCTCGTCCTTCTCTTCTCGATCATCGGCATGATCGGCTCGTACTGGGTCGCCTGGTACGGCATCCGCGTGAACACTTACGCCAACGCTCGCACCGCGTTCGCGTCTCTGCGGGGCGAACCGCTCGACGTGGTGAACATCCCGCTGCGGGCCGGTATGTCGATCGGCCTGTTCCTGATCTCGCTCGAACTGGTGATGATGGTGATCATCCTCCTCTTCCTCCCGCGCGAGATCGTCGGCTACTGCTTCCTCGGCTTCGCGATCGGCGAATCGCTCGGCGCCTCCGTCCTGCGCATCGCCGGCGGCATCTTCACGAAGATCGCCGACATCGGTTCCGATTTGATGAAGATCGCCTTCAACGTCAAGGAAGACGATCCCCGCAACCCGGGCGTCATCGCCGACTGCACCGGCGACAACGCCGGCGACTCGGTTGGTCCGACGGCCGACGGATTTGAAACCTACGGCGTCACCGGCGTCGCGCTGATCGCCTTCATCACGCTCGCCGTGCCGAACGTCGACATTCAGGCCAAGCTGATCGTCTGGCTCTTTGCCATGCGGTTCCTGATGGACTTCATGTCGGGCGTTTCCTATTTCATCAACCAGTCGATCTCCGAAACGAAGTACCGCGGCTTGAAGGAGTTCGACTTCGAGGCTCCGCTGACGCGGCTGATTTGGATCGCTGCGATCCTCTGCATCACCACCTCGTTTGGCATGAGTTGGCTACTGATTGGCGACATCACCGTCGCCGGCAAAGCGATGCCGCAACTCTGGTGGCAGCTGGCGACGATCATCGGCTGCGGCACCTTAGCCGCGGTGCTGATCCCAGAATTCACGAAAGTCTTCACCAGTTCGCACTCGAAGCACGTCCACGAGATCGTCACCGCCTCCCGTGAAGGCGGGCCGTCGCTCACGATTCTCTCCGGCATCGTCGCGGGCAACTTCAGCGCCTTCTGGAACGGCATGCTGATCACCGGCCTGATGGCGGGCGCTTACTTCGTTAGCCTTCAAGGGCTCGACGAGCTGATGATGGTCACGCTGCAGCAAGGGCTCGACCCCGTCGGCGTCGGCTCGATCTTCGCCTTCGGCCTCGTCGCGTTTGGCTTCCTCTGCATGGGCCCCGTAAACATCGCCGTCGACAGCTACGGCCCGGTGACCGACAACGCCCAGTCGATCTTCGAACTGGCTCAAACCGAAAGCATTCCCGGCATCCACGAGCAAATTAAGCGCGACTTCGGCTTCACGCCCGACTTCAAGATGGGCAAGCATTACCTCGAAGCGAACGACTCGGCCGGCAACACGTTCAAGGCGACGGCCAAGCCGGTGCTCATAGGCACGGCGGTCGTCGGCGCCACGACAATGATCTTCTCGATCATCTTGCTGCTCGGCAGGGCAGGGTACCTCAGGCTGAGCCTGACCGACGCCCCCGTGCTGCTCGGCTTCATGGCCGGCGGTTCGGTGATCTACTGGTTCTGCGGCGCGTCGATGCAAGCCGTCACCACCGGCGCCTATCGGGCCGTTGAGTACATCAAAAAGAATATGGACCTCACGAAAAAGGAGGCCGACATCGAGGATTCGAAGGCGATCGTGAAGATCTGCACGCAATACGCGCAGAAGGGAATGTGGAATATCTTCATCGTGTTGATGTCGATCACGCTGGCCTTTGCCTTCTTCGATCCCAACTTCTTCGTCGCTTACCTGATCTCGATCGCGGTGTTCGGCCTGTTCCAAGCGATCTACATGGCGAACGCCGGCGGCGCGTGGGATAACGCGAAGAAACTCGTCGAGGTCGATCTTAAAGAAAAGGGAACCCCGCTCCACGAAGCGAGCGTCATCGGCGATACGGTCGGCGATCCTTTCAAGGACACCAGCTCCGTCGCCCTCAATCCCATCATTAAGTTCTCGACCCTCTTCGGTTTGCTAGCCGTCGAGATCGCGGTGAAGATGAAGGAAGCGGCGCACGCCAGCGGAACGCGAGACTACACCGGTTTTATTGGAGCCCTTTTCCTCATGGTCGCGCTGACGTTCGTCTGGCGATCGTTCTACGCCATGCGAATTCCGAAGGTGTAGCGTTCGCTCAACTGCGCCGCTTCAATGTCGACTGTCGCGCAGCCCCGACCTAACTAGGTCGGGGCTGTTTTTTTTGACGGCGTGCGCTGAACGCATGACCGGAAAAGTCCCGCAATGAAAGTGCGATGCTCTCGCCTTCCCAAAGCCGATGTCAGAAATCTTCGCTCAATCCGAAGCGGTGGTACCGCACATTGCGTGGGCTCATCGTATGCCCCCAACTGATCGCGTCGACCTCGACCCCAAGTGCGGCAGCGAGCGCAGCGCGCTCCGCGGGGCGCGGCAGCCAGCGACCGTCGACGATCGCTTCGACCCGGTCGATCGGCAATTCAGTCGCCGTGGCGAGTTGCTCCAGCGAAAGTCCGGCAGATTCGATTAGAACGTCGATGGTTTTCATTGCAAAAGTTACGACGCACGCGCCGCCCCGCGGTTTGCTTGCAGATTTTGCCGGCGCCCCCGCCGTAGGGTACGATTGATTATACGAACACGGGGGACGTGGCGCCGTCCCTTGGTTCCATTGCGGGCCAAATCACGCGCCTGAAATCCTTGGACCAAACCGTCGACCGCGACTCCACAGGTTGCATCTCCTCTTTTCATCTAGCGTAGTTCGGGAGCCACGGCCGACCTGAGAGCATCTCGGTTGGCAACGATGCGACGCCCAACGATGAGCGTCGCCTGACGAATAGTTTCGCCGCCCTGCTGCGGCGAACGTAGTCGCTCCGTCAACAGGCTCAGCCGCTGCGTTCGACGCTGCGGGGCAGAAAGGCTGCTCCGCCATGGCTACCGATACGATTGCACGGACGGTCGACCGACCGCGGGACGACTCGTCGGAAGCGAGCGTCCCCTATCCAGGCATCCCGACGACGTGCGACGGAGCCGAGAACGTCGTCTGGGTCGAGACGCGCATCAGCCAGGGATCGGGCGCGTTCCCGATCACCAGCAGCACGACGATGGGAGGCGGCTTCGATTCGGCCGCCGCCGCGGGGACGCCTAATCTCTGGGGCGATCAACTCGTCTTCGTCGAGCCGGAGAGCGAGCACTCGTCAGCGACGTTCTGTGAAGGCTTCGCCCTCGCGGGCGGGCGCGTGACGAACTTCACGTCGGGACAAGGACTCGTCCTGATGAAGGAAGTTCTCTACACGCTCTCCGGAAAGCGCTTGCCGGTGGTGTTCAATATCGGCGCCCGTGCGCTGACGAGCCACAGCCTGAACGTCCATGCCGGGCACGACGACGTGATGAGCGTCGCCGACTGCGGGTGGGGAATGCTCTTCGCGCGGAACGCCCAAGAGGCGGGCGATCTCTGCCTCATCGCCCGACGAGCGGCTGAGGCGTGCGCGACGCCGTTTTTCAGCATTCAGGACGGCTTCCTCACGACTCACACTGTCGAGAGCGTCCGGCATTGCGAACCGGAACTCATGCGCGAGTTCGTCGGCCGGCCGGAAGAAAAGCTGATGAACCTGATGGACCCGGCCAATCCGTTGATGTCGGGCGTGGTGCAAAACCAAGACTCGTACATGAAGGGAAAAATTGCCCAGCGGTGGTACTACGATCGCGTGGCGCCGGCGCTGACCGAAGCCTTTGACGAGTTCCGCCGCCAAACAGGGCGTAGCTACGACTTCGTCGGTCCCTATCGCTGCGACGACGCCGAATACATTCTCGTCGGCATGGGGAGCTACATGGAGACGGCGCAGGCGACCGTCGACTACCTGCGCGACAAAGGCGTGCGCGCCGGCTGCTTGAACCTCTATTGCTTCCGGCCGTTTCCGGGCGAACGGATCGTGCAGGCGCTCAAGCATTGCACGGCGTTCTCAGTGCTCGAACGGATGGACGATCCGCTGTCGACGACGGGCAATCATCTCACGCGCGAAATCAAAGCGGCGTTCTGCGATGCGATGCTCGGGCAGAACGGCAGCGAGCGAATCGATCGGATCCCGCGGATTTACTCTGGCTGCGGCGGACTGGGGAGCCGCGACGTCCGCCCCGGCGACGTGATCGCGATCTTCGACAACATGATTCACGAGGGGCAAGACTACTTCTGCGTCGGCGTGAACCATCCGCTGGCGCTCGCCATCACCGACAATCCCGACCTGCGACCCAGCGGCGCATTCTCGATGCGGGGCCACTCGGTCGGCGGGTTCGGCTCGGTGACGACCAACAAAGTGATCGCGACGATCGCCGGACAGGTCTTCGGCAAGGACGTGCAGGCCTATCCTAAGTACGGCTCGGAGAAGAAGGGGCTGCCGACGACGTACTACCTGACGATCGCCGATTCGCACATCTTCACCCATAGCGAACTGGAGCGGGTCGATCTCGCCGTGCTGAACGACACGAACGCCCTCTTCAGCGGCAATCCGCTCCATGGAATGGTCGACGGCGGCGCCATCTTCATGCAGAGCCCCTACGCGAATCCGAGCGACGTTTGGGCGCGCATTCCGCTGCAGCATCAGCAAACGATCCGCCGGAAGAACTTGCGGATTTACTACATCGACATGGTGCGCATCGCCCGCGAAGTGACGGCAATCGCCGACCTAGAGATGCGAATGCAGGGGATCGTGCTGCTCGGGGCGTTCTTGAAGCTCACTCCCTACGCCCGGACCAGCGGCATGAGCGACGAACAAGTTCACGCCGGCGTCGAGGCCGCGTTGCGAAAGTATTTTGGCAAGCGAGGAGAGCAGGCGGTGCAGGACAATCTCACCTGCGTCAAACGCGGCTACAACGAAATGCGCGAAGTCCTCCCAGAACTGATCAATGCAACGCCGACCGCCAACGGCCAAATCCACTAACGCGAAACTGCTGATCGCTGACAGCTGACCGCTGACAGCTATACCCGGAGAATCATCATGTCGACCGCCGACCTCCCCCGCTCGATGAACGACGCGCACGAGCGAGATCCGTTCAACAACAACAGCTACGGGACGACCGTCGACCGCGGCTATATCGACGTCGCGCTGCCAGTGCTCGACGTTCATGACTTCAACGAGCGGATTATCCGCGGCTACGAGGAGGGAACGGGCGACGAGCAACTGCCCGCGGATTTGAGCGTCGCCCGCTCGCTGATTCCGGCCGGCACGGCGACGCTCCGCGACTTTAGCTACGTGGCCCCGGAGATTCCGGAATACAACCGTGACAACTGCACCGGCTGCATGGACTGCGTTACCGAGTGCCCCGATACGGCGATTCTGGCGAAGGTCCTCGCCGAGTCGGACTTTGAAGCGAAATTGCAGACGATCGTCACCGAGGCCGATCGACTCGCCTTCGAACGCCAATGGTCTCGCACGCGCAAGTATTACGACGGCCCCAAGAAACGGGGCGAGGAGGGGGGCCGATTCGCCATCATCATCGACCCCAGCAAGTGCAAGGGGTGCGCAGAATGCGTCACCGTTTGCGACGACAACGCGCTGAAGATGATTCCCAAGAGCGAAGAAGGGATGACGGAGATTCGCAAGAACCACCGCTTCTTCAAGGAGTTCGGGCCCAGCGACGATCGCTATGTGAACGACAGCTTGCTGATCGACATGATGCTGCGCGAGCAAACGCACTTGTACGTCGGCGGCGCCGGCTCGTGCGCCGGGTGCGGCGAAGGAACGGCGCTACGGATGATGTGCGCCGCGACGGGTTCGAAGTACGGCGACCAATGGGGGATCGTCGCCGCCACCGGCTGCAACACCGTCTACACGTCGACGTACCCGTACAACCCGTACTTGGTGCCGTGGACCAACTCGCTCTTCGAGAACGCCCCCGCCGACGCGATGGGCGTCCGCTCGCGCTGGGACCAAATGGGCTGGCAAGCCCGGCCTCTTTGGTGCATCGGCGGCGACGGGGCGATGTTCGACATCGGCTTCCAATCGCTCTCGCGGATGATGGCGTCGGGGATGAACATCAAGGTCTTCGTCCTCGATACGCAGGTTTACTCCAACACCGGCGGACAGGCCTCGACCAGCACCTACACCGGTCAGAACACGAAGATGAGCGTCCACGGCAAAGCAATCGCCGGCAAGCAAGAACGCCGCAAGGAAATCGCTCAAATTGCGATGATGCACCCGCGGACGTTCGTCGCCCAGACGACCGCCGCTCATGTGAACCATTTCTACAAGTCGGTGTTGGGGGCGCTGGAGTTCCCCGGCCCGGCGCTTGTCTGCTGCTACACCACTTGCCAGCCCGAGCATGGCGTGGCCGACAACATGGCCGGCAGCCAAGCGCGGCTCGCCGTCGACACGCGGGCCTTCCCGCTGCTGATCTACGATCCCCGGCACGGCGAGCGGCTCAAGGAACGGCTGTCGCTGCAGGGGAATCCCTCGCTGAAAGAGGATTGGTTCAAGAATCCCAAAACTGGCGAGACGGTCGACTTCATCGACTTCGCGCGGAGCGAAGGGCGGTTTGTGAAGCATTTTGATCGCGAGGGGAATCCGTCGCCGACGCTGTTGACGGCGCGCGAAGATCGTTTGGAAAACTGGCGGCTGCTGCAAGAACTCGCCGGCCTGCGCTGATTGGGCTAGCTCGCTCGGATCTTCTCGTACGCCGCCAGCGCCGCGTCGCGGGCCTCGTGGTGATCAACGATCGGCGGCGGATAGTTCATTCCCAATTGCACGCCGGCGGCGGCAAGTTCTTCCGCCGTCGCCGTCCACGGTTCGCGCAGTCGCTTCGTCGGTAGCTTCGCCAGTTCCGGAACCCAGCGGCGAATGTACTCGCCGTCAGGATCGGCCTTCTCCGCCTGCATCGTCGGGTTGAAGACGCGAAAGTAAGGCGCCGCATCGGCCCCGCAGCCGGCGGTCCATTGCCACCCGAGCGTGTTGTTCGCCAGATCGGCGTCGACGAGCGTCTCCCAAAACCACTCGGCGCCGCGCTGCCACGGCAGGCGCAGGTCTTTGGTCAGAAACGACGCCACGACCATCCGCATGCGATTCGGCATGTAGCCGGTCACCCAGAGATGTCGCATCGCGGCGTCGACGATGGGGAACCCCGTTTGGCCCCGCTGCCACGCCCGCAAATCCTGCTGGCTTCGCCGCCACGGAAAGTGACGGAACTGCTCGCGCAGCGGCTCCGTCGGCGTCTGCGGAAAGTGGTACAGCAGGTGATGCGCGAACTCGCGCCAACCGACTTCTTTCAGAAAAACTTCGGCGCCTTTGCCGCTCTTCGACTTCAGCGCCTGTGACTTGGCGAGTTCCTTCTCGACCGCCGTCCAAACCTGCCGCGGGCTGAGTTCGCCAAAGTGGAGATGCGGCGAGAGTAGCGACGAACCATCGACGTCGGCCCGATCACGATCTTCGTGGTAGCGCGCGATCGCCTCGCTGATGAATTGCTGCAAGCGGCGTTCGGCCGCGGGGGCGCCGACATTCCAGGCGTTATAGAAGCCAGCGTCCCAGGGGATGCTTGGCAACAACTCAAGCTCATCAAGCGACAATGATTTGGGCCATTTCGCCGGCGACGTCACCTCGCGCGGAGTGGGCAATGTCTCGTGCCGCACGTCGGCCGTAAGGCACGCTTTCCAGAATGGCGTGAAAACCTGATAGGGTCCCCCTTGCTTGGTGACAACCGTCCAGGGCTCGTGCAAGAGCGAACCGTTGAAGCTCTCCGCTGGCACGCCCCGCGACAGGAGCGTCGCCTTCACTTGCTTATCGCGCTCGATCGCCGCCGGTTCGTAGCGGCGGTTCCAGTAGACGGCGGTGGCGCCAGTTTCTTCGAGCAGGCCGTCAAGCATCGCCTGCGTCGGCCCGCGGCGAATGATCAGCCGCGAACCGCGCTCGCGCAGCTGCTCGTCGAGACTAGCGAGCGAATGGTGGAGCCACCACCGCGACGCGCCGCCGAGCGGCCAGTCGCCTTCTTCTTCGGGCGCCCAGATGTAAACTGGAATCACGCCGCCGCGATCGACGGCGCGACGCAACGCCGGTTGGTCGGCGATGCGGAGATCTTGGCGGAACCAGACGATGGTCAGTGGCTTGGTCATTGATTCAACTCACGCCGCAGTTGCAACACGGCGCGCTCCTTCGCCTTCGCTTCGACCTCAATCGTCAGCGTCCGCCCCAACCAGCAGGCCGGTACGTCGGCCGCGTCGATGAAGTCGTGATGCCGTTGCGGGCCTGGGCCGTTCCAACCCTCTTTCGGGCTGGAGAGATGGAACATCGGCTCGCGATCCCAGGTGCTGATCGCCGCGTCGGTCGCCTCCTCCACCGACAGCTCATCGCGGCAGCAGCGGTGGTGGTGCACATCGTAGACCAACGGCACGCCCTCGCGTCGGCAAAGGGGCAGCAACTCGCTTGGCGTGTAGATCTTGTCGTCGTTCTCCACCGTCAGCCGCGTGCGGGCTCGCAGCGACAGCCGGCCAAGATTGCGGGCGAACCTTTCGAGCGCCGACTCGCGCGAGTCGTACGCCCCGCCGCCGTGGATGTTCACCACGTCGGCGTTGATCCACTCGGCGACCTCCGCCTGGTACTCGATGTCCTCGATCGACCGGTCGACCACTTCCTCGCGCGGCGAGCTAAGGACGACGAATTGATCGGGATGGAATGAGGTGCGAATGCCGAGTTCCTTCGCCCGCGCGCCACACGCTTTGAACCGCTCGATAATCGCCGCGCCGCCGGGGAGCTTCGCCACGTCGTAACCGACGACTGGATGCGTCTTCACCGGCAAGATCTGGCTGTTCACGCGAAACGCGCCGATGCCAAGTCGATGGCAGCACTCGATCGCCGCGAAGAGGGCGTCGGCGTTTGCCTGGCAAATCTCCGACAGTTTGACCGCGCGGGCGGCCGTCGTCAGCTTCAAACAAGCAGCCGCCGTCGTCGTGCGGAAGCGAATTGGTTCGTCGACGAACTGACAACAAAGGCCGAGTCGTAGCCCGGTCGACGCAGCTGCGGGAACGGCCAATGCACTTGGCGATTTAGTCTGGCGCGCGTGGCGTGGCGTCATCGCGTCATCTCGCGGTGGGGTCGGCGAACGTCGCAGCCGTGACGCCGGCGATGAACGCGACGTCATAAACCTCGCGGCCGCCGCGGACGAACTCCAGCGAACCAGTTTCCACGCCGCGGGTTTGATCGACGATCGCTAGTCCCGAGCGCAGCCGCGGCCAACGTTCGCGCACGGGCGGCGCATCGAGAATGTGCCGTTTGCGAATTCGCGACAGCCCCACGACGGCGCGATTGCCGACGAACGTTAGGCCGCGCGTGAAACCTGGAAGCTCTATCACCGGCTCGCAAACTTCACGGCGCGGATCGAAGCGGGCCAGCGCGCCGCGGCCCGAATCGCACAGCCACCACCCTCCCGCATGCCAACGCGGCGAGTGGGGCAGGCAAAGTCCCCGCGCGGCGACGCGGTCGTGGAGTACGTCGATCAACACGCCCGATTGAAACCGATCGATCGCTCGCCACGCCGCCGGTTCTGACTGCTCGCAGAACGCGGTCGCAATCTCCAGTCGCCCCGCCCGGACGCCGATGCCGTTGAGATGACAGCAATCGACCGCCAGCGTTGGCGGCGTCTCCCCCATGAACGATGGGCGCCAGACGCGGATGAAATGGACGCGCTCGCTTGGCCGGGCGACGCAGTTGAAGCGGGTGTTCGCGAACAGAACGCCGCAGCGATCGAAGGCCACGTCGTGCGCGTCGAGACGGCCCGTGGAAACAACGATCGCCGGTACGATCAGCTGCTGGCCCACGACCTCGGCCGCTTCCTCCCCGCCGCAGATTTCCATTTGCCAGAAGTGGTCGCGGGAAGCGAGAGCCAGGCGACGCCCGGCGACGGCGAGACCCATCGGCCGCGGGAAGGACCAGCAGCTAGCAACCAATTCTCCAGCGGGCGCGGAGAGTAAGGCCAGCTTGCCGGAGTTGTAAGTGGTGACGGCAAGCGTGCCGCCGGTTGCGGCCAGCCACTCGACGAAGTCGCCGCGGGGACGGAGCTCGATCGGCCGCGCGGCGGCGATGGTGGGCGTGGCCAGGCGGCGAAAAGACATCGGCATGCGAGCGAGTGTAGCGGGAAGCGGCGGGGCCTTGCAGCCGCCTGCCGGTGCATTTCGCCAGTCGCGCGAGCTCGGATGCAGAGCTCAGCCCTACTTTGAGCTGAATTCGGCGCCCAGTTGCAGCGTCTGACCGGTGACGAAAGCCGATTCGTCGCCAGCAAAGTAGAGCACGGCGGCGGCCACCGATGGGGCGAGTTCTGCGTTAAGCGGGCCGTTGCCATTTTTTGCCAAGACCAAGTTCACGGTGATGCCGGCGGCTGCGAGTTGTCGTGCCTCAGCCTGCATGAGGGCCGACTGAGCCGAGCGGACCGAGATGGCTGCCGGCGTAGCGTGATCTTCACCCGCGATGAAAATGATTCGTCCCCAGCGACGACGGCGCATCGCCGGAATCGCCTTCGCCATGAGCGCCGTCGGAATGGTGACCACCCCCTGGTAGAACCGATCGATCGCCCCCCAGTCATCTGGGGCCGTCGGCAGGTCGGCCGCATCAATGTGCGTCTGCAGGATGAGAATCTCCGCCGCTTCGAGGCAGGCATTCATTTCGCTGGACAGAGGCAATTCAATCAACGGCTGGGAAACCGCCGCCCCCCCGGCCGTGAGCGCAGCGGCGACTTGGCGACTTAACTCATTGGCAGGGCCGGCAATCAGTGCAGCACGGCCCTCGAGGCGATACGGCTCCTTAGCGAACGGCATGCAGATCTCCCACCCTGGCGTGACAACCTGGGTGAGTTTTACTTGAGAACGTTTGGCACGCAAAGGCGTGATTTCGGCATGAAGCGCCCGTTTCAGCCCCTGGCTCCGCCAGGGGGTCGCGCATCATTCCGAAAGGCGTCGTCCCGCGTAATGCTACCCTTCGAGGGAGCCGGGGACTGAAATCTCGCGACTAGCTCTGACGCGATCTAAGCCAAGA
>PNKX01000040.1 GCA_013822725.1 Pirellula sp. | reverse complement strand
CAACAACACGGTTACCATCACCGGCGGCGACGACGTGGACGTTCAGGGCGAGGCGACGCTTGCGACCTTAGTCACTCGAACCTATCTGGTGACGCTCGTGAACGGAATCGCGGTCACGATGCGAAGCTTTGCCAAGGGCACGATCGAAACTTAATGCCCAATGCGCCGCGGGCATCTTAGCGGCGTAAATAGCCCTGCGAACCGGCCCATAAAGTTGTCCAGACCCAGTGGACCGGTTCGCAGAACCAAAGGAGTTCCAGATGATTGTCTCACATCCCTCACACCGCAACGCGTCGCGTCGGCGCCGAGCCAAGTCACGATCACTCGAAGCGATCTACTACGAGCAGCGGCCCGAAGGCGTGAGTCGCGTCGATTGGACGACGGTGCTCGACGCCTTTCTCGTGGAATGGGCTCGTAGCCTCTCCACGGACCCTGTGCAGCGTCTCGCCCGCCCCCGAGCGCACGCTGCCTAACCTCACGTCTTAAGCGCCCCGCGCCGTCGAACCCCTTCCACGGCGCGGGGCAAATTGGAGAACGCACTGTGAATCATCGCAAACAACCTCCACCGCGGCAAGCGGTGCTCATCGCCGTTCATCCCGACGGCTTTCTCGAAGCCTTCGCGAACAAGTCCGTTGACGTCCGTTTCTGTCGAATTCCTCTCGCGAATTCATCTCCAGGAAAGTGCGTCGCTGAAGATTGTTTCGCGTTGATGTTGCCGCCGAGATATCGCGAACTATGGCGGAGGGACATGCTCCGGTCCAATGGAACCTCGCGGCCATTGACGGCGCAGGCGGCGCTGGATGCTCTGGCCGCAAATGATTGTCTGGCAGAATTAAATCGCGTCACCGAAGCAATGGAGCGAGTCGCATGATTGCTCAAGTGAATGGACGCACGCCCCGAGAGTACGCGAGCGACTTGTTGGCCGCTGGTTGGTCCGTGCTGCCGATCAAAGGTGACGGGACGAAAAGCCCCGCGCTCAACAGTTGGACGCAGTATCAGTCGGCGGCGCCGACTCCAGCCGAGGCAAACCGATTCTGGCTGGCCGACAACATCGGTATCGGCATCGTTCACGGTCGCGTCAGCGGCAACACAGAGGCCATCGACATTGACAACGGCGATCTGTTCCGCCCGTTCATCGTCGAAGTGGAGCGGTGCGAGCCTGGATTGATCGACAAGCTGTCGATCATACGAACGCCGCGCGAAGGGCACGGATATCACTTGATCTACAAGTGCCCAACAATTGGCTCCCCGCAGAAGCTTGCTCAGCGACCCGATCCGATCCCCGAGAATCCTCAGAAGAGAAAGACGCTGATCGAAACCAAGGGCGAGGGCGGCTACACCGTCGCTCCTGGCTCGCCCGGCTGCTGTCACGAGACCGGCGGCTTCTACGAACACATCGACGGTCCGGCGCTAACTGAGTTGGCGACGATCACTCCAGAACAGCGTGAGGTGCTGTTGAGGGTCGCCCGCTCGTTCAATGAGATCTTGGAAGAGGCAGCGACGACGGTCGGTAAGCCTCAGGGCGAACACCACGACGGCCTTTCCCCGGGAGATGACTTCAATCGCCGAGCCACTTGGGAGCAGATTCTTGAGCCGCACGGTTGGGAGCATAGCCACGATCGCTACTGGCGCAGGCCCGGCAAGATAAACGGCTGGAGCGCGACGGTCGGTTGTCAGAGCCAGAATGGCACTGAACTGTTCTGTTGCTTCAGCGACAATGCCCACCCGCTGCAAGGGGCAAGTGGCCGAGCTCCTTGCACGGCTTACAGCAAATTTGCGCTGTACGCAGTCCTGAACCATGCCGGCGACTACTCAGCGGCGGCTCGCCGGCTTCGCACTGAAGGTTATGGCGACCACCTGCCGGAACGAGTTCATGATGGAGGCGATCGGTACACACCTTACGGAAACCAATCCGAACAGCCGAAGCCACGGAAAATCGAACCGCTGGAGCGAATCCCGATCGAGCGATTGATGGAGGATTATGCGGTCCTTCACGAGCCGGTCGTCGAGGGGTGGTTCCGCCTCATGGAGACGGTGAACATTATCGCCTATCCAAAGTTCGGAAAAAGTTGGTTCGCATACTATCTCGCCTACTGCATCGTGACGGGCCAGCCAGTCTTTGGGCGCTACGCCGTTAAGCGTGGCAAAGTCCTGATCGTCGACCTGGAGCTACACAAGAATCTAATCTCTAGCCGCCTGCGTACTGTCGCTCGCGAAATGGATCTCGACGTCAACGACTATCGGGGCATGATCGAGGTCGTCTCCCTACGCGGCAAATGGCAATCCATGGAGGACTTGCTCGTCTCGTTGTCGGACGTGGCTCCGGGCGAATTCGTCCTGATCATTATCGACAGCAAGTATCGGCTTGGCACCATCAACGGCGACGAGAACAGCAATAACCACGAAACTCACCTCTACAACAACGCCGATCGCCTCGGGGTGATGACGGGGGCTGCAGTCCTACTGATTCACCATCTGACCAAAGGTGACCAAAGCGGTAAGCGGGTAACCGATCTGGGCGCGGGAGGCGGTGCACAATCGAGGGCCGCCGATACGCATATCGCGTTGCGTGAACACGAGGACGAAGGCGTCGCCGTCCTGGAGGGTGCAGTGCGGTCCTTCGCTCCACTGAAGCCTCTGGCGATCCGCTGGGAGTTTCCATTATGGCGTGCTGACGAGTGGGCCGACCCGGCCAAGTTGGCGGGCAAGCAGACTCGGAACGAGGAGCGAACGGCTGAACGTGATCGGGAGGGCACCAGCAAGATCATCGCCGCGCTCGTGAAGGCGCCAGCCACTGCCCGTGAGATCCGACGTCAAACCGCCATCAGCAAAGACCGCTGTGATCGCCTTCTGGACAAGCTGGAGGCTGATAAACAAATCACCGCTACGACCATCGAATTGAAGGGGAATACCTGTCGCCAGTACCACGTGGTCGATGAGCAACCGACCACGTAACCGACCACCCGACCACGTGGGTGGGGGGTGGGGTGGTGGCTCCCCTAAAGGGGAGAGCCGACCACCCTACCACGCCCCCACCTGGAAGATCGACCAGGAATGAGAGATCAGAACCGACCACGTCCATGCCGACCACGTCCATGACCAAACCACGTTACCAACTCCTGCTCGAAGCCCAACACCAAGCTGACGACCCCGAGGGAGTCCGCCGCCTGCGGATGGCGCTCAAGCGGCTCCAGAGATCGTTCGGTCTCCGGTGCGTCACGGTCACGCCCGCAGACCACTCATCGAATACATCGCCTCCGTTCTCGCCACCCCTTGAGGAATCCAAACCATGATCGCTGTAACCGACGCCGACAAAGCACGTCATGCTCGGATCGAACGAATCGCCATGATCGTCGAAGGTCAGCCTGTTGGCTCTGTGCAAACGACGGACGTGTACTTCAACGAGCGGACTGCTCAGCGGGCGGAAGCGATTGCCAAGCGGGATCGGGAGCGTCAATGCAATGGCTCTCAACGGTTCGAGGGAGAGATGGGGGGTAGTCTCCAACGCACGGAAGCGACACAGATCACGACGACGCAAAACGCGATGCCACCTCTCCCGCCTCGTACCACGTCACCCCACTCGACGCATCGCAGCGCCATTCATGACAACTCAATGCCATGTGATACTTAAAGACGATTTGCGTCATACGCGAGATTCGCCATTCACTATTTTCCAGTCCCATTTAGACCAGTACATGATTGACTCACCGCCATACTTAAGCGACACTCCAGCGACGACAACGCACCACGCCGCGTTCCGCGATCAGTTGCGGCAAGCGATCCGCGACTCTGGGCAGAGCCAGCTTGGCATTAGCCGCGCGACGGGCGTCGGACAGGCGATCCTATCGAAGTTTCTCAGCGGTAGTCGTGGGCTCAGCGTCGCGTCGATCGAGAAGCTCGTTGAGCATCTTGGGCTAGAACTTCATCCCCGCACTCTTGCAGCGAAGGACGAGTAACGATGGCAAGCATTTCCAGTGACAAAAACGGCAATCGCACGATCCAGTTCGTGGCCGGCGATCGCAAGCGACGCTCGATTCGATTGGGGGCGATGCCGAAGAAGGACGCCAACACGATCAAGGCGAAGATCGAAGCGCTGAATGCTGCGTCGATCTCCCAAACGAGCTGGGACACGGAGACAGCCGGCTGGGTGGGGAAGCTCCCGTCGCTGCTCTATGACAAACTCGCGAAGGCCGGGCTCGTGCCAAAAAGGGCGGCCGCCGAGTCGGTCGCGCTGCGAAAGTTTCTTGAAGACTACGTGGCGAGTCGGTCCGATGTGAAACCGAACACGCGCGACCATCTGACGCGCACCGTCAATTCCCTCGTGGCATTCTTCGGTGCCGACTGTCTCATTGGAGCAATCACTGCCGGTGCTGCAGACGAGTTCCGGCTGCACCTGTCGAAGACGCTTGGGCCAAATACGGTTCGCCGAACGTGCGGTCGGGCAAAGCAGTTCTTCCGAGTTGCCGTGCGCAAACGCCTTATTGCCGAAAGCCCTTTCGCGGACATGAAGGGAACCAACGTGCAGGCCAACCGCAGCCGAGAGTACTTCGTCACGCGGGACGTCGTCCAGAAGGTAATCGACGCATGCCCAGACGCGGAGTGGCGGCTGATCTTCGCCCTGAGTCGCTTCGGCGGCCTGCGATGTCCGAGCGAGCACCTATCGCTCAAGTGGAGCGATATCGATTGGGCCGCGGGCAGGTTCACCGTGCGCAGCCCGAAGCTGGAACACCACGAAGACAAAGGCGAACGGCTTGTGCCAATCTTCCCAGAGTTGCGGTCCTACCTCGAAGAAGCATTCGACCCTGAGGCTGTGTTCGTGATATCTCGCTACCGGGACGCCAATGCCAATCTTCGATCCCAGCTGCTGCGGATCATCGGCAAATCCCAGGTGAAGGCATGGCCAAAGCTATTTCACAACTTGCGAGCAACGCGGGCGACTGAACTCGTAGCCGCCCATCCGGTCCACGTGGCCGCGGCCTGGCTTGGCCACTCCGCCTTGGTCGCCCAGAAGCACTACTGGCAAGTGACCGAAGCCGATTTCGAGAGGGCCTCGATGACCGCCGATAAGGTAATCTCAGAGAGCGCGCTGCATAATCCGGTGCAGTCAGAGGCTGTACTCGGTGGTACTGACGAGTTCCAAGGGAAAGAAGCCCGAGGAATTGCCGCTATTCCCAAGTCCTTACGACTGAGTACGGCAGAAAAAGCTCCCCCGGTAGGACTCGAACCTACGACAAAGCGATTAACAGTCGCTTGCTCTACCAACTGAGCTACAGGGGAATAGCCCGCCAAAGGGCGTGGAACTACTCAAAATATCTTACGCCCCGGGGGGCGACAAGGGGATTCAGGCGATCGGGAAGCCGCGGAAGTAAGATCAGCCTCGCTGGCGGGGCGGTTGGGCCGATTTTGCCCATCTTTCTACGGAGAAGGGCGCTCAACCTCAGTCGCAGCGGCAGGCACTGGGCGAGCCCCCGGAGAGCGACTTTTCCATCGTCAGGCAGTTGCCGCGATCGTTGTATTCCATGCGGCTCATGTAGGCCTGCATCAGGGCGAGGCCGCGGCCGCCGGGGACTTCAAGGCGGTCGGGGTCGCAGCAGTCTGGAACGGCCTTCGGGTCAAAACCGGCGCCCTCGTCGCAGACGCGAATCCAGAAGCGGACGCTGCTGATCTCGCAGTCGATGGCGACCCGCTTGGCGGGGTCTTCCTTGTTGCCGTGACGAATGGCGTTGGAGATCGACTCTTCGAGGGCCATATGAATGGCAAATAAGTCGCTGGTTTTCCAGCTGAGTTCTTCGAGATGTTCCAGGATCGACTGGATAAACCCGTGGTACGACTCCAGCGAGCTCGGCAGCGAGACCTGGAGCGAGCGGTCGGCAGGGGGCGGCGTGGCAGACATAGCGCCTCTGTTCCGAGAAAGCGCGGGGGATCTACAGCACAGCCAGGGCGTCGGCTTCGCTGTCCTTGATCTTGAATAACTTGTCCAAATTCGTAATCGCGAAGACCTGGTAAATCTCCGGCGAGATGTTGGTCAGAATCATTTGGGCGCCGGTTCGCTTGGCCTTCTTCTCGAAGGTGATCAGCTTGCCGAGGGCGGCGCTGGAAAGGAACTCGACGTTGTCGAAGTTCAGGACGATCTTCTTGCGGTCGTCCTTCTCGATGAGATCGAACAGCTCTTGGCCCAGTTCCTGGATGGCGACCGGGTCGATGATCTTCTGATCCTTAAAGCGGACCACGGAGATGCTGGCCGATTCGTTGACTTGGAGGCGGCGCGGGCTGGCCATGAGAATAAAGCTTTCAGGCGATGATCGTGGACAATAAAGGTCGAAGCAACGCGCGCGATTCCAAGCTTTTCACCGGCGAATGCCGGCTCCAGAACCACGGCGGATAGCCTCTTGATGATATCGCCGCGGATATTGCCAATCAAGTTGCGGGCCGGCGGGAGGCTATTCCGCGACATTTTCCGGCGTCGGCGGGGGGGCGGCCGACCGGAAGACCGCCCGGGTGATCAGGAGGTGATTTTGGCCCGAATACTCGGTCACCGTGCCGCTGATGCTCCAGGTGACGCTTTCGGGCTCTTCGACCGACTGGAGCATCCGCGCGATCCGCTCCAAGTTGAGGTTCGGCAGGCCGCCCAGTTCGCGGTTTTCGCCGTCGATAAAGACCAGCGAATCGCCCGACTGGCGGAAGCGGCCGATGACGTCCTTCAGGCGGCTCCCCTCGCGGAGCCGGAGCTTGAGGGCTTCGGCGGCTTCCTTCTCCTGACGATTGGCCCCGATGGGTTGATGCGACGGCGTGGTGAATTCGACGATCCGCTGGGCGGGCGTCGAAACGACCACTTCTTCTTCCGCGAGGAGCTGGCCGCCGATGGCGGTCGCGGCGGCAGCTGAGAGGACAGCGGCGAGGCGTCGAGTTGAGCGACCAGCGTGCGGGCTCATCCGCCCCCCGGCTTGCGCATCGCAAGGCTGTGGAGGATCAACACGCCGCCGATCGACAACAGACACCAGCCGCTCCATTCGGGGAGTTGGATCGTTTTCTGATGTTGGGCGCCCATGTCACTGGAGATAGCCAGGAGAGCGCTGTCGGAGGCCGAAGTCTGCGCGCTGTTGGCGAGCAATTTCGTCGCCTCGTGCGTCAGCGTGTAAGAGCTGACCATCCGCAATTGGGCGCCGATCAACAGAATGACCAGCCCAATGAAGAAGTATTGATTGCGATTTAGTTCCATCGGAGCGTTACTCCACGCGGCGTCTTGCGACGAGAGCGTCTGCCCGCCCGGCCGTGATGCGATCGAGACGCAGTGTGCCCACTCGTGCTTGTTCTAGAGTTATCGAGTGGCGGGGCAATTCGACTGAAGTCGAGTCGCCGCGGCGCCGATGCGAGAGGTCCTGCCGAAGATGCCGAGCGGCGCGGCGGCGACGCTTGTGCGGAAGTCGCCGTTAACGGCGATCGTTTCCCTGGGGCAGGATCCGATCGAGTCCCGTACGGAGCGAATCTTCCGCCGCCGACTGCATGAGGTCCTGACGGTTGGCTGAGAGAAGCGCCGCCGCGACGTCTTTGTGCTGCGTCCATTCGGCCAGGCCCCACCCGCGGATGTCGACGTAGGTCTCCGCCAGCGTCGAATTGACCTTCGGCACCAAATGCAGCCCGCTCGGGGCGTTGATGACGTGGTAATTCAGGCCGCCGTAGATCAGCAGGCCGCCGACGATCATGCCAAAGATGAACGTGGGAAGGCGTCGCATGGCGTTTCACTCCGTTGAACCGCGAATCAAGCGCGAAGGGCGGGAAATCGGCGGGACCGTTGTAACCAGTGTAGACGGGTCGCCGCTCTACCCAAAGTACGAATTGGGGGAGGGGGCTGTTCGGGGGCTGGGGCGAGTCTGCAGGCCGCAGATGCCGCAAGTCCCGATTTAATCGGCGTTTACTGCAGGGTCGGGGGCCAATGATCGATTCTGAGAAATGAGGTGCTAGGGGACCCCGCGGCAGCCAGGGGCAGTTAAACTTGAACGAAACCTCCAGGCTTCCCCAAACCGGCAATTTTCGGCGGTGAGAATGGGTCCACGCGACATGCTTCAAAAGCTCGAACAGGCTGCTCGGCGAACGCCGCTGGTTGCCGTTGTCGGCGCGGCGCTCGGGCTGATCACTCTCGTCGGTTGCAATCGATCTGCCGGGACCTCGGCGGCCACGTCGGCGTTGGCGCCAGCCCCGACTCGCAACGTCGTCGCGTTGGGTCGAATCGAACCGACCGCCGGCGTGATCTCGGTCAGTGCGTTGCCGGGCGAGCGGCTGACGAAATATGCGCCAGGCGTCGAGGCTGGGGCCAAGGTTCCCGCCGGCGCCGAACTCGCACAGACGGCGACGTTCGGCCTGCGGCAAACGCAACTGCAGGCGGCCGAGTTGAAGTTTTCTGCCTCGCAAGAACAACGCTCGCAAGAACTGATCGCTGCGCAAGTGCATGTCGAGCAGGCGCTCGCGACCGAAGCCCAGGCTGAAGCGAAGTTGCGGGAGATGATGGCGCAAGAGGGGAAGCTGCAGAACCTGGCCGAGGCAGCGGCTATCGCTGAGGAAGATTACAAGAAGCTCGTCGAGTTGCAGGCAGAGGACGAGGAACTCGTCACGCCGCATCAGCTGCGGCGGCGCCGCAATGCGAGCGACCGGGCGACTAAGGAATACGAGTCCGCGGCAGCCGCGTACCCCGACGGGCTGGAAGCGGCCCGCAAAGGAGTTGCAGCGGCCGAGGCGGGCGTCCGCTTGGCTCGGCAGAATGCTTTGCTGGTCGAGAAAGTCGATCAAACGCTGGCGGCCGACCTCGACCGGCAAGCGGCGGCGGCAGCCCTCGATCAATCGGTGCTGCGGGCTCCGCAGGTTGAAGGAGGTTCGGCTGAGTTCACGGTCCTGCGGACGATGGTCGATCCGGGGGAACTGATTGCTCAGACGCCGGTGGTCGATATCGCGGACCTGTCGCGGATGTCGTGCGTGGCCGAGGTGTATGAAGCCGATGCCAAGGAAATCAAGGTCGGGCAGGGGGTCACGCTCCGCAGCCCGGCGTTCAACGGCAAGTTCTCTGACGGAAACGTTGGCGAGGCGGGGGGGATTCCTGGGCGGGTGGTTCGCATCGGCTCGATGGTGGCCAGCCCTGGGCTGACCAACCGCAATCCGTTGGCGCCGAGCGACCGGTCGATCGTCGAAGTCGACGTGGAGATCGATCCCAAAAATCAAGCGGCGACCGCCGAGGCGGCGAGCAAGGTGGGACTGCAGGTGACCGTGGAGTTTCTGGGAGCTGAGAACAAAGCGGCGGCGACCAGCAAAGCTCGCTAACAGGGTGGCACGCCCAGAGGTACTCCGAAGGGCGTGGTTGTCGTAACAATAGGTTCGCCACGCCCTGCGGAGTACCTTAGGGCGTGCCACCCGCACGACCGATGCAGTCGGTGAGATTGATTTGTTATCGCAGGTTTTCCAGAGAAGAGCGCTGAGCCAGAGAGCGAAGACATCGCGATGAAAACGCCGCTCGCCTGGAAGAATCTCACGCATAACAAAGTCCGCACCGCCGTTGCGCTCGCCGGCGTCGGGTTCGCGGTGATCCTCATCTTTATGCAGATGGGATTCAAAGGGGCTGTCCGCAAGACGGCGACGCAGATCTACGACGCCCTCGACTTCGATCTGATGCTGCGATCGCCGTCGTACCTCCATCTCACGGAACCTCGCTCGTTCCCGCGGGAGCGGGTGTATCAGGCGGCGTCGCTTCCCGAGATTGCGTTGGCTCAGCCGTTCTATCTGGGATTGAGCGAATGGCAGGCGCCGGAGCCTGACGATGCGCCCCTCGACCAGTACAGCGGCGATTGGCGCGGCATCATTACCATTGGCGTCGATCCACACGCGCCGGCGTTCCGGCGCGAAGACTTGCGAGAGAAGTCGACGCTGCTGACCGATCCGCGCTTCGTGCTGATCGACAATCGGAGCAAGGCGGACTTCGGCCCGCAAAACGGCAAGCGGTTTAGCGAGGAAGACATCGGCGTCGAAACGGCCCTCGGCAGCGGTCGGGTGCGAATCGTCGGCGTTGTCACGTTGGGAACTGGCTTGGCGGCGAACGGCGCGTGCATTGCTAACTACGACGGCTTCGCGCGGGCCTGTCCCTGGCAGCCGCTCGACGAAATCAACTTCGGGCTGCTGAAACTCAAGCCGGGCGTCGATCCGCAGGCCGCCAAGGCCCAGGTGCAGCGATTGGTGGCGCCGATGGTGGCCCCCAATTCGATGGCGCCCGCGGCTTCGTCCACTCCGGCCGATACGGAGGTGCTCACCCGCGCTGAAGTGAACGAACGCGAGGAATACCGCTGGGTGGTGCAAACGCCGCTCGGCAAGATTTTTAATCTTGGCGTGTGGGTGGCGCTCTTCGTCGGCGTGGCGATCGTGTATCAAGTTCTCTCCACCGATATCGCGAACATGATGGGCGAGTATGCAACGCTCAAAGCGATGGGTTATCCGAACCGCTACCTGGCAACCGTCGTGCTCCAGCAATCGGTCCTCTTGGCATTGGTCGGCTACGTACCGTCGATCATCATTTCGTGGGGACTCTATCTGTTCGTGGGGGCGCAGTCGGGCCTGCCGATGGTGATGACCTGGCAAATTGCCGTCACGGTCCTGGCGCTGGCGGTGGTCATGTGCGTCCTCTCAGGGATGGCGGCGCTGCGGAAGTTGTTCCAAGCCGATCCGGCTGATTTGTTTTAGGAATTAGGATTGAACCGCCAAGGACGCCAAGGACGCCAAGGACGCCAAGGGAGAATATGGAATCGCAGATAAACGCAGATGCACGCAAATGAAGAAAGGTGACGGGTGTGAGCCAACAAATCATCTGAGCTGATCGGCGTTCATCGGCGGTTTCAGAGTTTTTGTATTGCCTTGGCGTCCTTGGCGTCCTTGGCGGTTAATCTTCTTTCTAAATGTTCAACTTCAATAACACACCGCTGGCTTGGAAGAACCTCACTCACGATTGGCGTCGGCTGATCGTGGCGGTGGCGGGGATCGGCTTTGCGGTGTTGTTGATGTTCACGCAAGTCGGCTTTCAGAATGCGCTGTTCGACAGCCAGGTGAAAATGATCGACGATTTGCAGGGAGACGTCTTCCTGGTGAGTCGAGCCAAATACACGCTGGCGGCGGAGAAGCGATTTCCGTTGGAGTTGGTCAATCAGGCCCGCTCGGCGAGCGGCGTCATCGGCGCTTACCCGCTCTACACGGAGCTGACCTTCTCGCGGCTGAAAAGCTTTGGCATGGGGGCGCCGAGCAAGGCGTTTCCGATTCGGTCGATCGGCTTTCGGCTCGACGACCCGATCTTCAATTCCGATCGAATCAATTCGCAGCTGCAAAAGCTGCGGCTGCCGTACGCGGCGCTCTTGGACGTCCGGAGTAAGCGCGACAACTTTCCGTTCCCCACCGAAAGCGACGAGGAACTTGCGAAGGTGCAGGCCGAACTCGCCGATCGCAAGATCGTGATGGTCGGCACGTTTGATCTGGGGACTGACTTCGCTCACGACGGCAACCTCGCGATGAGCGCCGAAAACTTCGCCGAGTACTTCCCGCAACGGAAGCAATTTGGCGATCCTCTCAGCGTCGTTGACTTGGGCCTGATTCATGTCGGCGACAAATCGCAGTTGATGAATATCCGCGATACCATTGATCAATTGCTCGACGACAGGGTCTTCGTGCTGACGCGCGAGCAGTTCCGCAATCAGGAAATTGAGTTCTGGGACAAAAGCACGCCGATCGGCATCATCTTCACAGCGGGCAAGATCATTGGCTTCATCGTGGGAATGGTGATTTGCTATCAGGTGATTTACTCCGATATCGCCGACCACATGCCGGAGTTCGCGACGCTGAAGGCGATGGGGTACACGACGACGTACTTCCTGCGGTTGATCGTCACGGAGGGGGTGCTGCTGTCGTTTGTGGGCTTTATTCCGGGATTGATTGCAAGCACGTTGCTGTATGCATTACTGGCGGACTCGACAGGCTTGCTGCTTCGTATGACGCCGCAAGCCATTCTGATGGTGCTCGTGCTGACCGTTACGATGTGCATTGCTTCGGGATTGCTCGCTGTGCGCAAACTATTGGCCGCCGATCCGGCTAACTTGTTTTAGACCGATCGGTGAAGGATTTTGTTATGACTGCATTCGCTTCGTTACCGGCTACCAGCGGCGCCTACTCGCAGGGGCCGGCGGTTCCTAAGACGATCAAGGTCTCGCAGCTGAATCACTATTTCGGCGAGGGAGAACTGCGGAAGCAGGCGCTCCATCAGAACAACCTCGAAGTCAAGCGGGGCGAAATCGTCATCATGACGGGCCCCTCCGGCTCGGGGAAAACGACGCTGTTGACGCTGATCGGGACGCTGCGCACCGTGCAGGAGGGAAGTCTCAAGGTCCTCGGCAACGAATTGAACGGCGCCTCGCGTGACGAGATCGTCGCGCTCCGTCGCGAGATGGGTTTTATTTTTCAAGCACACAATTTGTTCGAGTCGCTCACCGCGTTTCAGAACGTCAACATGGCGGCGGAACTGGCCGACATGGAACGCGGGCTGGCGAAGGAGCGGATCGACTATCTGCTGAACCGCCTCGGCCTGGGGCATCGGATTCACTACAAGCCAAAATCGCTCTCCGGCGGGCAGAAGCAGCGCGTGGCGATCGCCCGCGGGCTGGTCCACTCGCCGAAGCTGGTGCTGGCCGACGAACCGACCGCGGCGCTCGACGAACACTCGGGCCGCGAAGTGGTGACGCTGTTCCAAGAGCTCGCCCGCGACGAAGGGTGCACCATCATCATGGTGACGCACGACAACCGCATTCTTGACGTCGCCGACCGGATCGTGAACATGGTCGACGGCTACATTCGGTCCGACGTTGCCGTGCACGAAACGTCGGTCATCTGCGAATTCCTGCGGCAGTTCCCGCTTTTCTCGGATCTCTCGACGAGCACGCTCACCGATATCGCCGACAAGATGATGGTCCAGGAGGCGGTCGCCGGCGACGTGATCATCCGTCAGGGCGATCCGGGCGAGTTGTTCTATCTCATTCGCAGCGGCCAGGTCGACGTGATCATCGACGAAGATGGCGCGGCGAACAAAGTGGCCGAACTCGGCGAAGGCCAATACTTCGGCGAAGCGGCCCTCTTGCGCGACGAGCCGCGGAACGCGACGATTGTCGCCCGGTCAAAGGCGGTTTTCTACACGCTCGGCAAAGCCGACTTCAAGGACGTCCTGTCGCGGAGCAAGACGTTCGTCGACGAACTGCGGAGCGTGCTGGCGAGCCGGACGTAATGTTGGCCAACTGCAGCGACGGGTGGCACGCCCAGAGGTACTCCGATGGGCGTGGTTGCCCCTTGCTGAGATTCGCCACGCCCTTGCGGAGTACCTTCAGGGCGTGCCACCCCAGGATCCGGGGTTTCGCGAGTCCACTGAGATCACCGTCTCCACCTGTGCTGCGAGAGGTGATCTCAACACAAGGTGTTCGTTGGCGTCGCGCCGAGCGACACGTTGGTGCGTTGGCGGTGCGAGCCGGGAGCCGGGCGGTGAAAAACGTCTGTTTTTTGCTTCTCTGCCATGTCTGCCAACTCGGCCGTGTCGGCCAAGTGTTTTTGGCCGACTCGCGGCATGCAATAACTGGGCCGAAGCTTTGTGGCAGGCCCATGGAGTGCGCCTGCTGCCATGTCTGCCAACTCTATTTGGCAGACATGGGACAACATGGACAAAACAGTAGCGGCGCGACGGCGCCGTTCGTCATGCGATGGTTGTCGCGCGGCTGGGCGAAGGTTTGCTGTTCGGTTGTCAAAGAACTGGATTGGTGCATTTGTACAGTAGTGGGTTGGGTGGCCACTTTCAACACAAATCTTTAGATTGCGTGGAGGTGCGTTTGCGGGGGCTGCTGTAGCCCTCGGCTTTGCCGAGGGGTAGCGTTACGAGGGACGACGCCGATCGGGATGGTGGGCGACCCCCTGGCGGAGCCAGGGGCTGAAATGAGATGCGAACACTGAGGAGTACGCGATGGTTGAAGTGACGTTAAGCGACCCGCCGGGCGACGAGCGGTTGCGGCAGCTGTTGGCGGTGGCGGCCGATCAGATTCGCGATCAAGTCGGCGGGCTGGCCTGCCACTATCACGATTGGCCGAGCGCGGTGAACGTGGGGATCCGCGACGATGGGCGGGTGACGTTCAACGTTCATGCGTGCTGCGTAGCGCAGCAGAATCGGATTGAGGAGGTAATTGAAGGGGAGTAGCTGATTTTATTTGCCACCAGCTGGCAAGATGCAATACAGTTAAATGTTGATGACGACGACGCTGATTCGGCGGCAAGTATGAAGCACCGATTGCCAGATCATTCAGAAGAAAGTTATTGGTTGGAGGCGTTCCTTACCGCTGTGCTATTCCTGCCGACGCTTCAAATTCCCCAGTCATGGCTCCTGAGGGGCGTTGTTTGGCTAGGCGGCGTGGTCACCTTTGTGCTGCTCCTGCTGGCGTTTTCTCGCGGAGGAGTCATCGAATCTTTCCTTGTTAGTGCAATTTTGATATCGCTCACTTCCTTCGGGATTTGGTTGCTTGTGTAGGGGTTTTGTTGCTTAATTGGCATGAAGGGACGTGATTGTCGATAAATCTCCGGCGATCTACGGTATTTCAGCTGTGTGAGCATTTAGTTCACTCGCCGGCGGCGAGGTTAAATGCCATTATGCTACACTTTATTCGTCTTTTCTATTGTCGCCGGGAGCGTAGCGGTGAAAAGCGAAGTGGCGTGCAAGGTGTACGGCGTTCTGCATGATCCGCAGATGAAATGGTGCCCCTCATGCAGCAAGATTCTCGGGCGAAATGATACTCGAGCGAAGCACAATAAGAACGCTCGTCTGGCCGCACTGAAGCGAGCGTGGGGCGGCTCCGCCTTCTATTGCGAGATTACGGGGTGGAGGTTAACCACTACCGACCGCGAAAGTCCGTTCTATTTGACTTGGGAGCATCTCGTCCCGGGCAATGAAAAGAAAGTCGTGGTGGCGGCTGCGCTGGTCAACCGGATGAAAGTCGACTTAACCATCAACGAATTCAAGCTGCTGGTTTGTGCGCTCGCGAAACGGTTTGCCAATCCTCGTTGGACGATCCCGAAGATCCGACCTCAGCGTTGTCGGCGTGGGGCTGCCGCGAGCGGGCAGGGCTAAATTGGGCGTTGCACGCATGGGAATGCCGCGGAGCGGCGGAGGGGGCGTTTCCACGCGGAGCGTGGGAACGAGAGTGCGCTACTTCCGGCAGTTCTCGCACTTGCAGGGGAGCTCGCACGTTTTGCACGTCGGCGCCTGGCATCTCATGCAGTGGCCGTTGCAGCAGCCTTCGCAGCAGAGTTTCGGTTCGAAGCCGCATTCGGCGGCGAGGGCGGCTTGGGTCCGCTTCAGGCCGACTTCGGCTGATTTGAGGGCAGCGACTTGCTGCACCAGGTCGGCTTCGGCGTCGTAGAGGCGGCCGCGGGCGGCGCTGATTTCGAAGATGGGCGTATCGTTGGCGTCGCGGCGCGCCAGCAATGCGTCGACGTTTTTGCGGCGGGTTTCGACGGCGGTGCGGGCCAGGGCGACGCGTTGCTGCTGCATCACGATTTGGTAGACGGCGCCCTTGATCTCGGCCGTCGCGAGTTGCTCGGTGTCGGCGTGGAGCATCGAAAGCTGGCGGCAACGGACGTCGAGCTCGTGGTCGTTGCACTTGATGCAGCGGAGGCGGTGGACGATCCCCTCGGTCGGTTCGACGGAGCCGAGCGTCGCGTCGGCCACGCCGAGGACGCCGCGGGCGACGCGGATCGTCGACTTCTCCAGGTTGCAGAGGACCAGTTCGAGGCCGCGGATGTCGAAGCGGTTCGGCAAGCCGGCGGCGAGTTCAGACTCGGCGTTGAGGGGTTCGAGGTTCGGCGTCCAATCGACCTGCGGCCAGAAGAACGTTTCCTCGGAGATCGGGCAGCCGAGGAGTTTCTGGAGTTGGCCGTTGAGTTGGACGCGGGCGAAGTCGAGCTGCAGCCGTTGGTGCTGGAGTTCGGTGAGGCGGGCGTCGGTTTCGTCGCGGTCGAGGCCGTCGACCGGGAGACCTTGGTCGGTGAACTTGTCGATCCGCTCGCGGGTGCGCGTCGTTTCGAGCGTCGCGAGTTCGAGATAATGCTTGCGGGCTTCGAGGCCGGCGAGTTGGTAGAAGGCTTCGAGGGCCGAGGCGGCGGCCTTATTTCTTACGTCTGCGGCGTGGAGTTCGAGCAGGTCGCGCTGGAGGCAGACGTTTTGCTGGACGATTTTGGAATCGCACTCGATGACGACCCCGGCCCAATGTTCTTCGAGGACGACGAGATTGGCTATCGTCGCGTTGGCGGCGGCCCGACACTGGGCGTCGGAGGCGGTGAGCAGTTGGTAGGTTTCGCCTGGGCTGGGGAGCTCCTGGAGGTTGCACTCCTGGGCGTTGCAGTCAGGGGTGAGGTCGCTCAGGTTGGGCGGTTGGTCTTCGCCCGTCGTGTCGGCGAAGTTGCAGGCGACGTGCGGCGTCGCGGGGACGCAGCAGCGCGAGGGGCAGCGGCAACCGAGCGCCGCGGCGACGAGGGCCGCACCGAGAGTGGCAACTTGCTTCAACCGCATGATAACCGTTCAAATGGGTGCAATCGCACGTTCTCCCTCTGTATCGGGGGCGTGCGGTGCGGGCCCTAGCAGCTAGCACTATTTTGCCGCAGGCGCCGCTCGCGATAAGTTTGCGGGGTGTGCGTGTGGTGACGGTTGTGCGGGCGCCGCGACTGGTGGAACGCCGCGGGAATTGAACCACGACGGCACGACCGGCACGACGAAGGGGAAGAGATTTAACCGCGAATCACGCGAATCTTCGCGAATGAAATCCAGTGGGTTGCTCGTTGATTGCCCTCTTATTAACTCGCGCTGATTCGCGTGATTCGCGGTGTAGTTTTTCTGAATTCCTTGGCGCTCTTGGCGTCCTTGGCGGTTAAGTATTGAGTACTTTCTAATGCCCCACCCTGCTGCACTGCCGATCGACGAACTGCTGGCGGACTGCCGCGTCGACCGCACGCGCGGATCGGGGCCGGGGGGGCAGCATCGCAATAAGACCGAGACGGCGATTGTGATCACGCACCTGCCGACGGGGGTGCGGGGGGAGGCGTCGGAGCGTCGGAGTCAGGGGGAAAATTTGACCCAGGCGAAGTTTCGGCTGCGGTTGGAGTTGGCGATTGACGTGCGGGCACCGCGAGGCGAGGCGTCGTCGCCGTTGTGGGCGGGCCGCGTCGGTGGCGAACGGATGACGATCAGCCCGGCGCATGATGATTTTCCAGCGATCTTGGCCGAGGCGCTCGATTGCCTGGCGGCCGAGGAATGGTCGGCGCCGGCCGCGGCGGCGTGGCTGCGGATATCGACTTCCCATTTAGTGAAACTACTGAAGTTGGCGCCGCGGGCATTGGGGCTGCTGAATGCCGAGCAGGCGGCGAAAGGGTTGCGTCCCTATCGCTGAATGTGCCAGAGGGTGTCGGGAGCCTTTTGCCGCTGGGTGCTCTCCTCCCCGGCAATCCGTCTAGCGGCAAAAGGCTCCCGACACCGTTCGCGGCTAGCGTTTGGGCAAGTGATGCCGTAAGGTCAGATGGATCCCACCTCGCCTCCCAGCAAAAAAAAACCGCCTGTGTACGCCATTCTCTTTGACATCGACGGCACCCTTATTCAGTCTGGCGGCGCCGGGCAGTTGGCGTTTGCCGAAACGTTTGCCGCGGAGTTTGGCGTCGAGCAACTCAGCGGGAAGGTGC
The DNA here is from genome assembly GCA_013822725.1 of Pirellula sp. Classification (GTDB taxonomy): domain Bacteria; phylum Planctomycetota; class Planctomycetia; order Pirellulales; family Lacipirellulaceae; genus Lacipirellula. The sequence continues at coordinate 7,203 of PNKX01000040.1, read as the reverse complement.
CGTTTGCGGGCCGCAGCGATCGGGCGATTGCCGGCGAGTTGATGCGGGTGCATGGCGTGGAACCGCATGACGAGAATTGGCGACGGTTTCGGGCCGGGTACTTGGAACGGCTGCCGTCGGCGCTCCAGCGCAAAACGGGGCGGGTGTTGCCGGGGGTGGTTGAGTTACTCGATCAGCTCGCGGCGGCGGGGCATCCGCTGGTCGGGCTATTGACGGGAAACATTCGCGAAGGCGCCGATCACAAGCTGCAGCATTACGGGCTGGCCGATCGGTTCGACTTCGGCGGCTTCGGCGACGTGTCGCATGAGCGGAGCGAAATCGCCGCGGCGGCGCTAGCAGAGGCGCAGCGACTGGCGCGGGAAGAGTATGGCCCGGCAAGCGGCATGGAGATTTGCGAGTTGGCCGGGGCGATGGTGATCGGCGACACGATTCACGACGTCAGTTGTGCGCGGGCGATCGGGGCGTTCGCCGTCGCGGTGCCGACGGGCGGGGCGACGCGCGAGGAACTCGCGGCGGCGAAGCCTGATTTGCTGTTGGATGATCTTTCGGACGCGGGGCCGTTGCTGGCGGAGATTGAGCGGGCCTTGGGCAGATAGAAGATATGCCAATACTCACGCGCATCACGATTTACCCGATCAAGTCGCTCGATGGGTTCACTGTCGAGTCGGCGGAGTTGATGCCGACGGGGCCGCTCGTGGGAGATCGACGGTGGGCGATCGTTGATCCGATGCGGCAGTTCGTGAACGGCAAGCGGACGGCGGCAGTGCATCCGATTCGGGCGGCGTTTGAGGAGGGCGGGGCGGTCGTGACGCTAAGCCGCGAACGGCTGGAGGTGGGGCGATTTCGATTGCCGGAGGATGCCAGCGGCGCGGCGGAGTGGTTGAGCGAGGCGATTGGCCGGAAGTGTTTGTTGATTGAGAACGAGGCGATTGGATTTCCCGACGACGCCGATGCGGCGGGGCCGACGCTGGTGAGCACTTCGTCGCTGGAGCGTGTGGCCGCGTGGTTCAATCTTGAGCTCGACGAAGTGCGGCGGCGGTTTCGGGCCAACCTGGAAATCGATGCGGGCGAGCCGTTTTGGGAAGACTGGTTGGTCGCGACCGAGACGGGGGCGGTCCCATTTGCAGTTGGCGAGGTGCGTCTCCGCGGCCGCACCGCCTGCCAGCGCTGCGTGGTGCCGACGCGCGACTCGGTGACGGGGGAGATGATTTCCGGCTTCGCCAAATCGTTTGCGAAGCATCGGCAGGCCGAGCTCCCTGCGTGGGCGCCCAGCGAGGCGTTTGATCACTTCTATCGGCTGACGTTGAACACGTCGCTTGATCCAGCGACGGATGGGCCGCGGCGGATTCGCGTCGGCGACGAATTGCGGACTGATGTAGCGCTTTCAGCCCCCGGCTCCGCCGGGGGTAGCACTACGTAGGGCTACGCCTTCCGGCATGGTAGCCGACCCCCCGGCGGAGCCGGGGGCTAAAAAAAGACGCACGCGCTTTACGGCTTCGTGAAGAAGACGTGGAGCGAGCGGGCGCCGTGGGCGCCGATGACGAGGGCTTGCTCGATGTCGGCCGTCTTCGACGGGCCCGACATGAAGGTCCCCCAAGTCGTCTCGCCGAACGGGCTGCCGCCGTCGGCCGATTGTTGCAGCCAGGCGTAGGCTTCGTGCATGTTGTTCGCGATCCGCTCGAGCGGAATGACGAGCACGACATGCTGCGAGAGAAAGTAAGCGACCCGCTGGCGGACGCGGGCGCCGTTGACCCAGACGGCGGCGTTTTCGGCGACGGCGAGTTCGCCGGGGAGGATCGCTAGGTCGACCGCAGCGAGAGCATGGGGGTCTTCGATCGCGGCGATGTCGACGTTGCCGGCCGCAGCCTCAGGAATCACTGAGCAGATCTGTTGGGCGCCGATAGCGTCGATGACGCGATCGATTTCTTCGCGGAGTTGCGGTTCGCCTGCGACGATGCGGCCCGCGCCGCCGACGCCGCGGAGGACTTCGAAGAATTGCGCGTGCGGGTCTTCGTAGCGCGTCCACTGGCGGTCGAGCGACGGCAGCGGCGCATCGGCCGGCAGCGAGCGGCGGACTTCGTGGAGGATGTGTTCGCGGGAGGACATATTGAAAGCCACCGGCTTTGCCGGTGGACGAAGTTTGGAAGGCGATGCGTTGTTGTGTGCGTCCATCGGCAGAGCCGGTGGCTTTTATTGTTTCTCTTGCTGGGACTGGCGCTTGTGCCACTCGCGGAAACTTTCTTTCGGCGGCAGCGGCATTTCGCGTTGTCGGCCCCAGGGGTTGAAACGGTTGTAAACGGCCCACCGCGGGGCGAAGCGGAGCAGCGTGCGGCCTGCCTTGCCGGCGAACGCGTAGAGTCGTGGCGTGCTCAAAATACGACCCGCGAGTCGCATTAGGCGGCGTTTGGAGGGTTCGATCAAGCCGAGTTCGGCGATCCGTTTCCGCCACGAGAGAAGTTGGTTCGGTAGGTCGATCTTCACGGGGCAGACGTCGGCGCAGGAGCCGCAGAGGGTACAGGCAAACGGCAGACTGCGATGCTTCTCTGGGTCGCGTGACGGATTGACGATCGATCCGATTGGCCCCGCGACCGAGACGCCGTAGCTGTGCCCGCCGCTACGGCGATAAACGGGACAGGTGTTGAGGCAGGCGCCGCAACGGATACAGCGGAGCGAATTGCGGAACTCTTCGCTGGCGAGCAGCTTGGTGCGGCCGTTGTCGACCAGGACGATGTGGAGTTCGCACCCCGGCCGCGGGCCGTGGTAGTGGGTGCTGTAGGCGGTGATCGGTTGGCCCGTGGCCGAGCGGGCGAGCAACCGGAGGAAGACTCCCATGTCGTCGAGCCGCGGGACGAGCTTTTCGATCCCCATTGAGGCGATGTGGATTGGCGGCAGCGACGTGCCGAGATCGGAGTTGCCTTCGTTGGTGCAGACGACGAAGCCGCCGGTTTCGGCGATGCCAAAGTTAACGCCGGTGAGGCCAGCTTCGGCGGCGAGAAATTTTTCGCGGAGGCGGTGGCGCGCGGCTTCGGTGAGGTAGGCGGGGTCGGTGGCGCCTTTCTCGGTGCCAAGTTCACGGTGGAAAAGCTCGCCGACGTCTTCCTTCTTGATATGGATTGCGGGGAGCACGATGTGGCTCGGGTGTTCGTGTCGCAGCTGGACGATCCACTCGCCGAGGTCGGTGTCGGTGACTTCGATGCCCTGCTGCTCGAGGAACGGATTGAGGCCGCACTCCTCGGTGAGCATCGACTTGCTCTTCACCATACGACGAACGCAGTGCTCTTGGAGCAGCGCGAGGATGATGGCGTTGTGCTCGGCGGCGTCGCGGGCCCAATGGACGACGGCGCCGAGTCGGGTAGCGTTCCGTTCGAATTGCTCTAAGTAGTCGCCGAGGTGGGCGATCGTATGCTGTTTGATTTGAGCGGCCAGCTCGCGCAGCTCTTCCCATTCGGGCAGGCCGTGGGCGCATTTGTCGCGCTTGGCCCGGATGAACCAGAGGGCCTGGTCGTGCCAGTGGGCGTGCGCGTCGTCGGCGACGAAGGCATCGGCGGCGGCGGGGTGGTCTTGGGTTTTCATGCGATGAACTTGCAGGCAATGCACTGGAGAACTGCAAACGTTCAAATGTTAACCGCCAAGGACGCCAAGGACGCCAAGGGGAAGAGCGATTTCATCGGCGGTTCCTCTTACTGAATTCCTTGGCGCTCTTGGCGTCCTTGGCGGTTCATATGAAATTACATTGTTATTCAGTCAGAGATTGTGAGGCCGAGGGCTTCGGCGAGGAGTTCGGCGACGTGGAGGACGCGCAGCGGGCGGCGTTCGCGGCGGATGAGGCCGTCGAGGTGCATCAGGCACGACATGTCGCCGGCGGTGAGAACCTCGGCGCCGCCCCGTTCGTGATCGGCGATGCGGTCGCGACCCATCATGCACGACACTCCTTCTTCGTAGATCGCGAACGAACCGCCGAAGCCGCAACATTCGTCGGGACGCTCCAACTTGGCGAACTCGATGCCGTCGAGGTTTGCGAGCAGCGACTCAGTTTTATTGAACGGCGGGATGTTCAGTTCGCTGTCGCTGCCGAGTCGTAGTTCACGCAGCCCGTGGCAACTTTGGTGGAGGCCGACGCGGCGGGGGAAGCGGCCGACGGGCGGCTCGATTTGCAAGACATCGGTGAGAAATTCGCAAAGCTCGAAGGTCTTCGCCTGTACCTCGCTGAGTGCGACTTCATCCGCGACTAGGCCATGGTAATGGTTGCGGACCATCGTCACGCAACTGCCGCTGGGGGCGACGATGTAGTCGTAGGAGCGAAACGTGGCGACGAAACGCTCAGCGGCGGGGCGGGCGTCGGCCATGCAGCCGGCGTTGGCCATTGGCTGGCCGCAGCAGATTTGCGCGGCGGGGAACTCGATCTCGCCGGCGTGGAAATGTTCGAGCAGCCGCAGCGTGGCGATGCCGACGCGGGGGTAAAACTGGTCGATGTAGCAGGGAATGAAGAGGCCAACTCGCATTCCGCACACTATAGGGGAGCGGGTGGGCGGGGGCGAGACGCTAATCCGCGAGCGGCGGGGAAGAAAGCGGCTGCAAGTTGATTACTTTTTTTTCTTCTCGATCTTTGCCGGCTTGCAGAGCTTCGACTTCTTGTCGGAAGTTGCACGACACGCCTTGCACTTGTATTTGCCGGGATGATCCCACTCTTTCGGCTTGTCTTCAAGGCAACCCACGGCGGAACTCGGCGGCAACAGAGGCGGTAAACGGCCGTCGCTCGTCGGCGAGCACGGCAGGGAAGGGGACCGCTCCAGTATACCTCGAAATCAGCTGCCACGAATTTCGGCAAGACGCCAGCTATTTGACTGTCGTCTCAGCATGTTGCGCGACTAAGATTTTGGCGTCGACGGCCGGCGGCGCGGGAATGTTGACGCCTGGTTCAACCGCTGCCGATTTGGTCTTGGATTCGCACTTGGCGCAGAGGTCTTCGACGACCCATTTGTAACTGGGCACTTTCTTCGTATCGATCCGCTGCATTAGCTTCTTCTTGGTGAAAATGTTGGCGCAGCTGCTGGGGATCCATTCCCGCCAGATGAAGCGATGCGGCGTCGCCACGGGATCGCCTTCTTTTGTTTTCTTACCGCAGTCGTCGCAGACGAGGTCGCATTGCTTGCAGCAGGGTTTGCTGGGGCCGGGAACGCAGAAATCTTCGCACTTGACGCCCCAGCAGATGACGTCGACCTTCTTCTCTTCGCAGACGAGTCGGCAGACTTTCTGGCAGGAGTCCTTGCAGCCGCAGAGGGCGCAGCAAAGCTCGCCGCCGAGGGAGGTTTTCTCCAACAAGGCGTTTGCGCAAATAGAGGCGCCGAGGACGAAGGCCATCAGTAACGAGTCTTTCATCTGGCGAGTCCCTAACTATCGGAATTCTAGTTCGCTGTCGTGTGCGAACTGGCGTTGTCGTTAGAAGTTGAAATCGAATCGCAGGCCGATAATGTCCGCGGTCTGCGGCCCATAGGGAGTCGTGCCGAAGCGCGTGACAGGGTGAATCCACTCGAGTTCGGTGCGGACGCGCTCCGACCAGTACCAGTTGATACCGAAGGTGAAGTCGTTGTATTGGCCGCTATCGAGTTGTGTGAGCGTGAGATTCGACCAGCGTCCTTTGAGTTCCCAGGCGCCGGGGCCGTAGCCGCCGGGGACGACGAAGAAGTTGGAGAAGGGGACGACGCGACCAAATTGCGCGCCGTGCTGGCCGTAACGTTCGTAGATGCGATTTTCGCCCGTGAGGAAGTAGCTGAAGTAAACGTAGGCGCCGGAGATCGTGGCGTCGTCGTCATTGATGCGGTCGACGCTGGAGAGGAACATTTCGCTCTGCACCGAGAGCGGTCCCCACACGGTCGCCAACTCGATGTTCCCGGTCGTGTAGGAACGGGCGGGAAAATTGCCTGTATCAATCAGGAATGGGCCTTCGTGAATCTGCGGGCGGGCGCGGAAGCGGGCGAGCTGATCTTGGTCGTGCGTGTAGAGAACGCCCGCGCCGGTGTGAACGAGATAGCGACCGTTGGAAGGCTCGTCATAGTAGGGCAAGTAGGTGATGCGATTGCTGATGCGTTGCCCTTGATTGTTGTCGATGCGCTCTTTGATCGCTTCGCTGAGACTATCGACGAAGATTCCCGTGGTATACGTGAAATCCTTGGCGTCGTTCACGGTATAAACGGCCATGCCGAGTTCACGATCAGCCGAGAAGATGCCCTGGGTGGGGATCGAGCGCTCAAGAAAGAGGTTGTTCGTATCGTTGGTGACCTGTTCCAGGCTGAACGGCACGAAGAAGTTGCCGATGCGCCACCGATCGATGAGCGGAATCTCGTTCATCGACAGGTAGGCGTCTCTGATGACTGTCACCGGCGTGGTGACAGTGTCCTCGCCCTCCGGCTCGGTTTCGATTTGAAGGCGGAAATCGTAGACGCCGTAGCCGACGCCGTCGGCGATAAGCCGCGCGCGACGGAATTCAAAATAGTTGTAGGCGGGGACGGGCGGATTCTCGACATTGGCCCAGTTGATGCTATCGATCTGCACTTGGCCGCCAAGCTTGATGGCCCACTTGTCGCCAGAGAGGTCAGTCCACTTGCCCCTACCGTCGTTTTCGTCGAATTCCTTCTTCAGGTCGGCGTTGACGTCAGGTTTTTTGGGAGCGGCGCCCTTTTCCAACGCCTCCAATCGCCCCAGGATGTTCTTGAGATCGGCGTCGACCGGCGTCGGCATGTTGTAGGGTTGCGTCGAGAACTCCTGGTCCATGACGTCGGCCGGGGGCGGCAGCGGTTGCAACGCCGGTTCGTCTTCATCGTCTGCAGGAGCTTGCGCCAGCAGCAGCGATGAATATGGGCCTGCGTTGTCTGTGGTCGGCTCCGCGGCGCCGCTTTCAGCAGGCGACGACGCGCCGCCTAGCGCCAGCAGCAAGATCCACCAAACGCGCAAGACGCTAGCTCGCCGGCGCGATTCGCGGAGACGCCAATTGGTTGGAATGACCATCGGGGCCTGATCAACATGAAGGAAGAGAGTTGATGCCCACGAACCTCTGGTTTTCCAGGCGGCGTCGTGAAGTGATCAGCATTGCAGGCGTCAACCGACGCCCGCACAACCGCTACTATCGGAAAAGTCGACTCATCTTCCGCATGTAATCTGGAATTGAGAGGCGGCCGACGCCAAGTTCGCGTCAAGTTGTCGACG
>PNKX01000039.1 GCA_013822725.1 Pirellula sp. | reverse complement strand
CAGCCACAGCTTCAACCTCCCAATAGGTTGGAGTCAGAGCCCTAGTTGTGTTCACGCACTTCTAGGGCTCGTTTTACTGATAGATGCTCAGCAAGCGCTGGCAATATGTAGATTTTATCGGCTTATTCAGACGAGCGCGAGACGGTGGAGCAGCTCTACGACGCCATCCGCCAGTTGCCGAAAACCGACGCGGCGCTCGTGCTGCTCTACCTCGACGAACTGAGCTATCGGGAGATAGCCGACGTGCTGGGGATTTCGGAGAGCAACGTGGGAGTGAAGCTCAATCGGGCGAAAAAATCGCTGGGCGAACTAATGAAAGGGGAACCGCATGGACCCCGATAATTTCCAGCAAGCTTGGCAAGCGGAAACATCTCGTATGCGCGTCACGGTCGATGCTGACTTGCTCCGGACAGAAGTGCAGCGGAGCCAGCAAGGATTTCAGGCGACGATCTTCTGGCGCGACGTGCGCGAAGTCGGCTTGTCGCTGGTCATGATTCCCATGTGGTTGGTGATGGGCATGACGATGTCGTTGCCCTGGACGTGGTATCTGACGGTTCCAGCTTTGGTCTTCGTTGCCGGATTTATTTTAGCGGATCGGAAGCGTCACCCGAAGCGACCAAGCGGTCCAGGCGAACCACTACTGTTCTACGTGAAAGAATCCTTGGCTCAGGTGGAACATCAAATCTGGCTGTTGCGCAACGTTTTCTGGTGGTATCTGCTGCCGTTTAGTCTTTCGATCACGGCGTTCTTTCTGCAAGTCACCTGGAACGGGTCGAGCGATTGGTGGGAATTTGTCTTCTCTGCAGGGGCCATGGGGTTGTTTCTGCTGGTTGTCTACGGGGGGATTTATTTCTTCAATCAGTATGCCGTGCGGAAGCAACTCGAGCCGCGACGGCAGGATCTGCTCAAGCTCATTGCCAGCCTGGAAGGCGAAGCAAGCGACGGAGGCTCCGGCGACATCATGGAGTTGGCGTCGTCGCTGGCGAAGCCCATCTCGAGTTGCGGTCTGTATGCCAATTGGGGGGCAGACTGGAATCTGATGGTGCCTTCGTGGCGCGTGGCGGCGATGATCGTGTTGCCGACGGTGCTTGGTGCGCTGGCCGGTCTTTATTCGGGGCTGAAGCTGCAGATTGACGAGATGGGACCGACGCTATTCCAGACGGTCGTGGGCGCCGTGATTCCGTTCGAGATTGCGCTGGGACTTGTGTGGTGGAGATTCTGGAAGAAGAAGCAGGCTGCGTTGGCGGATCAACCGGCTGATGCGCCAGCCTCGGGAGTTGGCTTGGATAACTCGGCGAAAGGTAAATCATGGATTCTGCCGAGGGCGCCGGCGATCCTGATCATTTTCTTGATCGTGTTCCTGACGGTCATGGCGGTGGTGGCATTTTACTCCTTCGTTTCGCATGTCCGCGGCGATGCGGATGTTCAGCGCGAGTTCATTGCCAACTACGCTGGAACTCCGCGCAGCAGCGGCCCGGCGGGCGATTGGCTGGCGAAGTTGATCGTTGATCAGCGGAAAGAAAAGCAACTCGTCGGCCTCGCCGCGATGGTCACCGTCGACGGGAACGTCGAGGCCGCGGCTGCTTACGGCGAGCGGAAGGTCGGGAGCGCCGCATCCGTCGAGACGAGCGACCGCTGGCATCTAGGCGGGATCAGCAAGAGCATCACGGCGACGATGCTCGCGCGATTGGTCGAAGCGGGGAAGATGAAGTGGACTAACACCGTCGGCGAGGCGTTTCCTGAAGACTCAGTTCATGAGGATTGGAAATCGGTCACGCTCCAGCAATTGCTGACCGACACGGCCGGCGCGCCGGCGAATTTCCCCCAGGAGGTTTGGCGCCAACGGCCGCCGCTCGGTCCCGAATGCACCGAGGCGCGTCGAGAAGCTGTGCTGGATGTGCTGGCAGAGAATCCGGCCTCCCCGCCGGGTGAGGAATATGTCTATTCGAACGTTGGCTACACGATCGCGGCGGCGATGGCGGAGCAGGCGACCGGTGCCCACTGGGAAGAGCTAGTGAAGCAAGAGGTGTTCGATCCTTTGGGGCTCGCTGAAGCAGGATTTGGCCCGCCCAAAAGTGGCGACGAGACGCTTGAGCAGCCGCGCGGTCACCGCGTGCGCTTGGGCGGGAAAGCGGCCGCCGAGGACACGGAAGACAATACGCCCATCATCGGCCCGGCGGCGACGATCCATATGTCGCTGCCTGATCTCTGCACCTACGCAGCCGAACACCTTCGCGGCGACCTTGGCGAGGGGCAGCTGCTCTCCGCCGAGACTTACCAGTTGCTCCACGAGCGCGACTTTGGTCCGTATTCATCCGGCTGGATTAGAAGGCTGGAAGGAGACGAAGGTCACCGATACACGATGTACTGGCACAACGGATCGAACACGATGTGGTACGCCTTCGTGGCGTTCATCCCCGAAATGAAGATGGTGGTTGCCGTCGCGTCGAACGACGGCGACAGCGAGCAGGCCGAAGCCGCCGCTTGGGAGATTGTGGAGGCGAGCGTAAAGCAATTTGGGGCTGCTGACGGCGGACCGGTTCAGGAGAAGGACTAGGTCGCCGAGTTCATCGGAAGAGTTTGGCCGTGTTTGGGATGGTGCGCGGGAAGGGGGCGGGAACCTTTTGCCACTTGAGACTTCCCATTGAGTTGGTCGCCCCCAGTGGCAAAAGGCTCCAGACCCCGTGCGGGCGGTTGCGCGGCGTTGGCTTGTAACGCTCAAGTGCTTTTCCCGATATTCAGACCTACCTCGGCGTGCAGGACGCTGATGGATTTTTTCTTTAGGTCTGAAGTTAAAGGACAGAGGAATGTTTCGACGTCACAAGAAACTGGCTGCCATGGCAGCGGCTGTGTTGGGAATGGCAGGGGGTTCTGAAGGGTTGGCGGCCCAGCCGCAGGCGTGGATCGACACGATGGCGCTGACGGGGGCGCCGTACCCGAACGGGACGTAGTATTACGACTTTGCTCCCAATATTGAGATCAACGATCAGGGGCAGGTCGCGTTTCAAGCGATCATCGACTCGAACTTTAGCCAGACGGGCGTCTACCGCGCGGGGCAGCTCGGTCCCGCCAAGTTGATTGCCAAACGGGGCAGGCGGTTGTCAACGGCATGATCTCGGGGCTGACGCTGGGTGATCTCAACAACAACGGCGATGTGTTGGTTTAGGCAGAACTAGGCGGAACGGCCGGCGGGACGACGGATGACCGCGCCCTGTGGCGCATGGAGCCGCTTGTGGCCGCTTGACGCAAAAGTCGGCTGCGGCCAGACTAGAAACCGATCAAATGGATCGGTTTCATCGCTAACCCCAGCTTTTTAGTGAGTAGCAGCTAATGATTGCGACTGGAATGATTTGTCTTGTGAGAAGCAAGCTAACGCTATACTCATTTTTCGCTGCGAAGCGAGTTTGTCGGGCGGCACTCGCGGCGGTCGTCGTCTGCAGCATGATGGCAAGCGTCGGGTGGGGAGCGACCTATCAGTTTGTCTCATACTCGGATCTGCAGAACGGCTATGAACTGACGGGGACGATCACCACGAACGGCCAGTTGGGAACCTTGGCGTACAGCAATGTGCTGGACGCATCATTCACCGTGTCGAACGGGATTGAGAGCTACCACACGCCGCACGCGAGCGAGGTGTATGGCGTGACCAACTTGCTGGCGACCCCGACGGGCCTCTACCTGCCGGCGTCGAGCGGCGGCGCGGTTCCGGGGTTGAAAGTGGGGAGCGCCGGGTTCGGAACTCCTCAACTGCAATATGATTACTTTCATAACAGCGGCGTTACGGCCTTTCTCTTCGGCGGGCTCGTCGACTATCCGGCGACGCTGAACGTGCTGTGGGAGGCAAATCAGGTTCTAGGCACTCCGGCGCCGACGGCGGAGCCCATCTTGATTGCGATTGCCGTGCCGGAGCCGACGGCGTGCGTTCTCGGCGGCTGCGTGATGGTCGCGGCGTTGTCAGTGCGGCGTCGTTTGGCGTAGATTGGCGGATAGCGGCAATTCGTGTGCTGCTTAGTTCCGCGATGGGGTTCACGCCCTCGGCTTCGCCGCGGGGAGCATTTCGCGGGCCGACGCCTTTCGGGATGGCGATCGACCCCCTGGCGGAGCAAGGGGCTAACTAAGGCCGCTTTTGATTGTTGCCGGAGGATTCCATGTCGTTCTTCACTCGGCTGCTCATGGCAGTAGCGCTCGCCCTTGTCGTTCCGCAACTTTTGGCGGCCGATCCGCTGCGGTTGCCAAAGGATAATCTGCTACTGTTTCGTGACCAATCTGGGCAAACGCAGGTCGTGAGTACCGTTGCGGATTGGGAGCAGCGACGGGCGGAGATCGTGCGCGGGATGGAATCGGTCATGGGGAGCCTGCCGGGCGACGAAAAGCGCGTTCCGTTCGACGTGAACGTGGAAGAGGAGGTGGACTGCGGAACCTACGTCCGGCGCCTCATCAGCTACGCGAGCGAGCCGAACTGCCGCACGACGGCGTACCTGTTGGTCCCGAAGGATGTGCTGGCCGGAAAGCGGAAATCGCCCGCGGTGCTTTGTCTGCACGGCACGGACCAGGAGGTTGGCCACGGCACGGTGGTCGGCCTGGGCCAGGGGCCGGGCCGCGGCTATGCGCACGAACTTGCTGAGCGCGGCTACGTCACGTTCGCCCCCAGCTATCCGCTGCTGGCGAAGTATCAACCGGACGTCAACGCACTTGGTTGGAAGAGCGGCACGTTGAAGGCAGTTTGGGATAACATGCGCGGGCTCGATCTGTTGGAGACGTTGCCGTTTGTGGAGCCAAAGTTCGCAGCGATTGGCCACTCGCTGGGCGGGCACAATTCGGTGTACACCGCAGTGTTCGAGCCGCGCATCTTGGCGGTCGCCACGAGTTGCGGGCTGGATTCTTTCTCTGACTACTACGGGGGCGATCCGAAGAATTGGGAGCTGGAACGGGGCTGGTGCCAGACGCGATACATGCCGAAGTTGGCGGCGTTCAAGGGGAAGCTCGATACGATCCCGTTTGATTTTCATGAGATGATCGGAGCGCTGGCGCCTCGGCCGGTGCTTATCATGGCGCCGAAGGGGGATGAGAACTTCCGAGCGGAGAGCGTGGACCGGATCGCGACGGCGGCGAGTGCGATCTATCGACTTCACGGCCAGCCGGAGGGCTTGCGCGTGTTGCATCCCGACTGTGCGCACGACTTCCCGCCCGAGATGAAGGAAGAGGCTTACGATATGTTCGATGCGGTGTTGCGGGGCAAGGAATGACGTTCGGGGCGGGACCGAAGGTTCGACGTCGCTGCCGGCGGGCGCCTGACGCGAAGATTGCCGGCTGGTTGCACGGGGGATACAGTTGAATTGTGTCCCTACTGTCGTATCGCGAACCTGCCGAGCTTCTGGTGCGATGAATCAATTGCTGCTGATAGCCGCGCTGATGGCGACGGCGTCTGACGCGTCCGCGCAATCGGAAGGCACGCTTTCGATTCGTTCGGAATCGAAAATGTCGCCGGAGGGGACCGAACAGGCCGTGGCTGAGGAGGCGTTGCGGCGAGCGGTGTGGCATAGCACCGAGATGCTCGATGCGCGAGCCTATGTGTTGGTCTACTCCGAGCGTTCGGCGCAGTCGAGTCGCTCGCAGGGAGAGGCGTATCTGCGGCGGGTGTCGCAGTTGTCGTCCGACGAGATGTTGGAATGGCTGGAGCGTCTGCAGCAGCAACGGGCAGGACTGGAGGGGCGGCGTCTGGCGGAGGAGGAAGCGCGCGAGTTGAGCGCGGAATTGGCCGTGGAGCGGCGGCGACAAGCGGAGCAGGCGGGGATCAATGCGCAGTTGGCCAAGGCGTGGCTGACGGAAACTTGGTGGCAGCGCCAGGCGGAGGTGGCGGAGACTGCGGAGAGTTCGACCTCCACGCGTAAGGCGGAGCGAGCGGCGGCCGTGGCAGGGCAGCGATTGGCCTACGATCCGCTGGCGCCAACGCTCGATCCGGCGAGTCCGCCCCGCTGGGTACGCGCCATGGCCGCAGCGAGTTTGCCGGGTGATTTGCCGCGGGGCGATCCGGCGAACTTTTCTCGAGGCGATGATCGCGGGGGCGGGGGAGGCATTCCGACTGGCGGCGACGCGGCCGCAAGCGGCGCGGCGTCAGGGGGAGACGCTGCCGGCGCGGCGGCGCCTGCGGCGGGCGGCGGGGGGGAGTGACGACCCGCGCGTCGGCTTCACTTAGAGCTTGCGCGCTCTTCATCGTTTGCTCATCGCCGCGATTTATCCTGCGGGCATGAATCAGCTTGAGCAACTGCCGGTCAGGGAAGCGGGGGCAACGATTCCCGAGTTCGTCTATCTGGCCGAGATGACGGATGAGGATTATGCCCAGGGGTTTCGCTATCGCGAGATCGCGAGTCCCTCGGCGACCTTACCGCGGCGCCGGGTCGTGGCGGCGGTCTTCTTCATCGACGTGAGCAATCGCATCGTGCGCGTGTACGACGGAACGTTCAATCGGCCGGGATACGTCCATCAATGTTTCGGCGTGGCGCGGCGAATGAAGCGGCCGGCCTGGCAAGCCGTGCAGCTGACGTTTCCCGACGCGCGGATGGCGCTGCGGTCGTGGCAGAACGGGCGTGACAATCTGGAATTCGGCGCGGGCGTGTTGCCGTACGTGGAGGCGTGTTTGCCGACTTCAGACGAGTATTAAACCGGTCGAGTCTAGCGGCGGCTCGGCGGGAGCCTCGCCCTCCCTTGCCGGCGCAAGTCGACGCGAGGGGCGAAATCAATACGGTCGGCGATTTCTACGCGAGATGCCGATCGCCCCAAAGGCGATGCTAAACCAGGCAAGGGTCGCCGGTTCGGGAATCGCCATCGTCGCGGGAAGAGACGTGGTCAGGCCGAATTGCCGCTGCCAGATTAGGAAGTCGGCGCCGTTGACGGCGCCGTCGGCGTTGGCGTCTCCCTGCATGTGGGTCGTGCCTGTGGCGTAGTTGTTGCGCCACCGGGTGAGGTCGGCGCCATCGACGTCGCCGTCTTCTTCGAAATCGGCTTCCAAGAAACCGGTCGCGATCGAGAGGCGTCCTTGCGTATAAAGCTGCGAGGCGTTCCACACCAAGCCGGGAGTCAGGGTCGGTAAATTCAACGTGTCGAACGTCCCGGTGAGCGTGGTGAAGTCGAGCAAGTCGAAGGATTGCCCGAGGGTGGGGTTAAATCCGCTGATGAGATTCACGGTAAACGTGCCATCGGCGATGAACTCGCCCGTGCTGAAAATGACGTCGTAGCCAAAGCCGGGACTCGCCCCGCCAATGTCCATCAGCAGTTGGCTCGTGTTGGTAAACTTGTAGTTGCTCCCGCTCACCAAGCCCGTGGGAATGGAAGGGAGGGCGCCGCTGGGCGCCAGCGTTCCGGTAAACTCGACGTTCGTGAAGCTGCCGTTGCCGGTGATGTAGCCGGGGAGCGAAATCCGATCGGTTGTGCTATTGCCGTTGATGGCGCCCAAGTTCTGTAGCCGGCTAGCTGCGTTGTTATTCGTATGCACCGTGCCAAAGCCGGAAAGCGTTTTGCCAGCGGCAAGATTGATGCCGTTGACGGCGGTCAGCGATCCGGGCGTCGTGCCGAGGCCGATCGACGTTGCGGAACCGATGTCGGCTGCGTCGGCGTCGTTCAGGGTGAGTGGATTCGTGAAGGCGATAATCTGGCCAGTGGTGCCGAAACCCGTGGTTGAACTTGAGTTTCCAATCGTGAGCGGGCCGTTGGGAATGATTGCGCCGGTGCTCGAGTAATTGGCGTTGATCGTGCCGCGTCCGGTGACGCCGATGTTGCCGGCGTTGAACGTTGGCGCATTGAGCGTGCCGCCGGCCATGGTGAGGCCGTCGCTGGCCGTGGCGGCGTAGGAAACGCCGCCACGGAGATTGGCCGTGCCTCCGGTATTAAGCGTCAGCGAACGTACGCGTCCCAGGCCAGTCGTCGTTGAGCCGAGCACCGACGCCACCGCGCTGGCCGTGGTCCAGGTTGAACCGCCGCCATTGATGGTCACGTCTGTGTCGGCGCCACCGATGATGTAGGCGTTGAGCGATCCACCATTAGTGATCGTGACATTGTCATTGGCCGTGAAGTTGGAAGAGAGCGCCGACAGGGTGACCGACCCGCCGTCGATGAGCGTGAATCCTTGAACCGCAATTCCGCCGGGGACCGTTGCACCAACCGCGGGCGCCATCGTCCCGCGGACCCACAAATCGCGAGTGCTGATCGACGCCTGATTCATCGTCACGGCGTAGCCTTCCCACACCTTGAGCACGTCGCCGGAACTGTTGCCAATCGCCAGACTGCCGCCGCTCGTGAGCGCGAGCGTTCCCTGGCCGCCCGCCGTCGCCGCATTGCCGCCGAGGTAGATCGAGTTGGTGCTTGTGATGGTCGATCCAGCGCCGCTGACGGTGACGTCGGCGCGTAAGCCGGGAGGCGCGACGAAGGCGTCGCCGACGTTGAGATCGGCCCCGCCGGAAATGGCAATCGTCGCCGTTTGGAGGTTGGGAACTCCGCCGACGGTTAGGTTACCGGCGACGGTCCAGCTTCCGCTCGACCCGCTCATCGTGACGGTGGCCGGACCTGTTGGGAGGCCCGACGTTCCGATCCGCGCCGAGCCGCTGGTGGCCGTGCCGCTAGTGATCGTCAGCGCCCCTTGGTTTTCCGTGCCGACTTCCAGCAAGCCGCCCACTTCCAAGGTCCGCCCGGAGGCGACTGTCACGTTCGCGCCCAGGGGATTCTCATTCAACGCGTCGTCATCGACGCGGAAGCCATTCACCAAAGCAAGCGTCCCGCCCGTCCAATTAAAGGCGTCCCTGATATCGAGGCCACTCGCAGGAACTTGAACACGGCCTCCGAGTTGCAGATTCAGCGTATGCACACGCAGCGACGCGTTAGCTTGGATCACGCCGAGGTTGCCCACCGTCATCGTCTGCGTTGCGCCAAGTACATCGTTTGCGTCGAGCCTCGCTTGACCGCCGCCCGAGCCCGCAACCGCGAGCGTGCCGCCGGCGAGTAGGAAGGTATCGGCGTCGATAAGCCCGTCTTGGGCGATCGTCACCGAAGCTTGGTCGAAGAATTGGATGTTTCGGGTCGTTAGCTCTCCCGAGACCAGCAGATCGCCTCGGACTTGGAAGCTTTCGCCAGCGTCGTCGGCCATCGTCGCTACGGCGTCTCCCAGTATTTCGAGAGTTCCGCCAGCGCCGATTTCCACTTCCGACCCGACGGAGAATGTTCCGTCCGTTACGCGCAGCAGCACTTCGGAATCGTCGCCGCGAGCCAGCCACAGAATACCCGCGCTGAGAGCCATATCCGTGGCCACGACGGTTGCCGAGGAACCCTCGCCGTCGCCAATCGTCCATAAATCCTCTACCGAAAGTTCGCCGTCGCGCAGCGTCAATTCGATTTCGTTGTTAGCGACTGGCGCTAAGCTCAAGCCCGTGGGTAAGGAAGGGAAGGCTCTCAGTATATTAAGATCCCACGGCGTCCCCGACCCGGTGGCGCGGCGAAACTCGTATCGTCCATCGACCATTGTCAGTAAATTGATCGTGCGTGGCGTCGGCATGACGATGTCGTGGAGCGCACCCGAAATCGACCCGAAAATTGCATCATCGTCGGTACTGGGTATGCCGATAGGCAACCAGTTGCTGGAACTGCTCCACAACTCCGCGGTCCCCGCCGTGCCGTTCCAGAGGAAGTCCGCCGCCTGTGCGTGCGGAGCGCTGACAGCCGCCAAACCAACGTAGACGAGGGCGACCGCTACAAGCCATTTGGCGCGAATGCGGAGGCATGTCATCGAGAGTTTCTCCAGATAGCCAAGCAACAAGATGAGCAGTCGCGGTGATGCCGCATCGGCTGCGGCTCTGCCGATGCGGCAGATTGACGAGTTCATTAGACGACTGGCGGCGTAGGCACGGCGGCACATTCTAGCCGACATTTCCCATTTGGAACGAGCCCTGAGCCGCTTCGGGAATGGAATTCCTCCTAAAATAACATGCTGCCCCCGCGGGTGGCCTCGGATCTTGATCCGAGGAGCGCGCCCTCAAGAAGTCGCCATCGCCGGCCAGTCTCGTGGACGGCGTACTTCTCGCCGAATCGGCGTCGCACGGGCGAGGAATCGTAGCCGGTCAAAGGGCGCGCGGCGGCACGGTCGGCAATGTCGAATCGACTCCACCGCAGCAGAGGCGTCCTCGGGTTCTGTGTAAGGAAATCAGAACGAGTTCGACCGCGGCGCGTTGTGAGAGTGGTATGAATAAATGGCGTTCTGCCGGTCCTGGTTCGAATGAGATTCTCGCATGAGCAAACCTTGGTTGTCGTCGTTGCTGCTGGTCGCGGAGGCGCTGGCGCCTTGGGAGACGGCTTCGATGGCGCGCGCTACTGAAGTGGTAGTAGCCATGTCGGAGGGCGAAGAAGCGATCGCGACCGTTGGGGACGAGCTCGTGCAGTTCTCCTTGTTGGCGACGCTGGCTGCGGGCGACTACAGCGGCGGCGCGCCGCTCGGGGAAGTGCTGAAGTTCGGCGATTTTGGCGTCGGGACGTTTGACGGACTCGATGGCGAAATGATTGTGCTGGGCGGCGAGATTTTTCAGGTCGTGGCGAGTGGCGAGGTGGTGCGGCGCGACGCTCAAGGGGCGACGCCGTTCGCCACGGTGACGTTCTTCGAGGCGGATGGCGCGATCGATCATGTTTCCGCCGCCTCGCTCACGGAACTTGACCAGACGCTCGATCGTCGCGTGCCGCACGACAAGCGGCCGTTTGCCTTGAAGGTAACTGCGGAGTTTGAGGAACTCACGCTGCGGAGTGCGCCGCCGCAGAGGCCTCCCTATCGACCGCTGGCCGAGGTGATTGACCAGCAGCGCGTCTGGAAGCGTGAGAACGTCCGCGGGACGCTCATCGGCATTCGCTGCCCCGAGTGGATGGGGACGCTCAACGTGGCGGGGTATCACTGGCACTTCTTGAGCGACGATCGGAAGGTTGGCGGGCATGTGCTCGATTGTCGGTTCAGCGACGGTCGCGCGGCGTACGACGAATGTTCGTCCGTGCTGATTCGACTACCGGCGTCGGCCTCATTCGGGGCGATTGATATGAGCGGTGTGTCGGAGGCTGACGTCGACAAGATCGAACGACAGCGCGGCGGGAAGTAGCGACTGGCATCATATGCGAGGCCGCTGCGTAGAAGTCGGCGCCGTTATTCGAGAACACGATCTGCAGTGACATACAGTTGGCACTGAGATGGCGCGCGCATTGTCTGATTGAAGCCTCGTAAAACGGTGCTGACGTTCTTAAATTGACCTCGCGTCAGTTCATTGACTCCAGTCCGGTAAAACAATCGAGGTGATGCGATGGTGTACCACGTTTACAAGGATACTCAAAACAAGTGGCGCTGGCGTCTGAAGGCGGCCAACGGCAACATTCTGGCCGATTCGGGCGAAGGCTATACGAACAAGTCCGACTGCCTGGCAGGAATTGCGTCGGTGAAGGCGAGCGGCGCCGCACCGATCGAAGAGGACTAACGATTCGAAATGAACTGGCGCCGCGGCCGCGCGACATTCGCACGGCGCGGCGTCACTTTAAGATCCGGGAGTCGTTCAGCTCATCGCTATCGAGCTTGCGCAGGCGGTTCTGAAGATCCCAGTGCATCCCTAGGGCGAGAATGTCGGCCGCGACAATGGTCACCCATAAGATCCAAACGACGGGGACCTTGCCGGCGGCGATAAAAGGCGCCAAGAAGCAGCCAAAGAGCGGGACGACGCAGCGCATCGCGCAGCCCAGACTGACGCCGGAGAACGGCGGGCCGTGGACGTAGAGATTGCGAATGCGTCGCGGAATTTGCCAGAGGATGGCGGCGACGGCCAACAGGATCGGCCAGTGCATGTGGGCGTCGACGACCCAGCGATAGACCTCGGCGAGGTAGTCGTCGAGCAGTGGCCGCCAGGGAGTCTTGGTGCGGTAGCTTTGAACGCCGAGCGCCACGGCCGCGCTCACGATCAATCCGATGACGAGTCGTAGGGACCCGAGGGAATCTTTGCGCAGACCTGGGTGACGAATGAAGAGATAGATGACCGGCAGCGCCAGGATGAGGGCGAAGTACTGAGCCAGCATGGGGAGAAACAGGTGCCATGCCGTTGCATCGCCGACCCAGACCGCGCGGGCGAGCATGGCGGAGACGATGGCGGTGATGGTGATCTCAATCGCAGTTTCGCCGAGGGTAAGCTCGCCCCCTTCGCAATTGACGATGTGGCGCGCGTCGGCGACGGTGAGATTGTTCACCAGTTTTTGGCCGGGCGGTATGTGCGACTTGCGGGGGGGCACGCTGATCTTTCGACGCTAGCCGGGCCGCCACGCGGGCCGGGAGAGGGGCGAACTCGCTTGGCAGTTTATCCCGGACGGCGTGGCCGTCCGGCTACTTGGGTAGTCGATCGAGAGTGCGGAGTTACGGCATCGACCAGCGGAGGGCGCCGACGACGGGGGCTTCGTCGCCGCAGACGCTGAACTCGAAGCGGTCGAGATTGCGGAAGCCGTCGAGGGCGTGCTTGCGATACTCTTCCTCGGCGAGTTGGCGATAGCGATCGCGAACCGACGGGATGAGGTCGCAGACGCCGCCGCCGATCACCAGGCGGTCGTAGTCGCCGAGATAGTTGACCGACAGGAGCGTGATGCCGAGGGCCTTCGCCTGATCGTCGAACAGTTGCTGCGCGAGGGGATCGCCGGCGCCGACGAGCTCACGCAGGCGCTTCGCCTTGTCGCGGGCCGTTCCTTCGACTTGGTTTAGCGCGTGGGAGGCCCATTCGGGGAGCTTCAGCCGGTATTCCAGTTGGTGCGCCAAGCCGCTGAGCGACACGGCCGACTCGCTGGTGGCGTAGGCGTTCCCCTTGAGGAGCTTTTGATCGTGTTCGTAACGGAAGGCGTACGACGGCAGCAGAATGTGGCCGACGTGGCCGGCGCGGCCTTGGCTTCCTTGAATCGCCTGGCCGCCGAGGACGGCGCCGCCGCCCAGCCCGGTGCCGACGATCACCATGAAGAGCGAGTCGAGCGTTTCGTTCGGCAGCGAGTCCGCGGGGACGCGATTCCAGGTGAGTTGCCGGCTGCGGATCGCGTATTCGCCGAGGGCGGCCGCCTGGCCGTCGCCGAGGTAGCGGACGTCGAGCGTTGGATGGTGCTGCCGCAGCCCGGCCTCGAGGCCGGCGCGAATATTAAAATTGTTCCAGAGCTCGCGGTTGAGGTTCGGCGTGGCGAGGAGGACGCCGTCCATCGTCGCGGGGCCGGGCGTGGCGATCGCGGCGCCGGCGACTTCGGTGAGCGGGGCGCCAAGGTGGGCCATCGCTTCCTGGGCGGCGACGACGATCGCGGCGATCGAGCTCTGCGGCCCAAGATCAGGGGTGGTCGCGAACTGGGGGGAAACGTAAACGACTTCCCGCCGATCGTTGCCGACCGCGAGGGTGCTGGTAGTGCCGCCGACGTCGACGCCGATGTAGTAAGGCAACGGAGGATCCTTGTCGTGAGGAGAGGACTGACCGCGAGACCCGGATTATCGGGTGGCGGGCGGTCGGTTGACAAGGCTTGGTTTTTCGCGGGGCGGGGTGGGGGAATTGAACCACCACGGCACGAAGGGCACGAAGACGCACCAAGGAATGCGGGGAGTAAGGAACGCTGATCGGCGCTAATCTTCGCTGATGGGGATTAGTGGTAATTAGCGTTGATTAGTGTTCCTATTTCCCTTTCTCGCCATACTCCTCGGCCAGAAGTTGGTCGATCTGCTGGCGGGCGACCTTCTGGTTGCCGGCGCCTTCCCAGTCGAGCTCGCCGTACCACCAGAAGCGCAAACGGCCTTGTTTGTCGATGATGTAGACGCTCGGCCACATGTTGTTGTACCAGGCTTTCCACATCGTCTTCTCTTTGTCGACGGCGACCGGAAACTTGAGGCCGTTCTTCTCAAGCGAGGCTTCCAACAGACTATTGTCTTCTTCGGTTTTCGTCTCCGGCGTATGGATGCCGATGAGGGCGACGTCTTTTCCTTGGTAGGCGTCGTGCCATTCTTTGTACCAGGGGTAATTGTGAATGCAGTTGATGCAGCCGAAGGCGAAGAAGTGGACGACGACGACTTTACCGCGGAGCGATTCGATCGTGACTGGTTCGGAGTTGATCCAGGCGTCGATCGACGCGAACTCGGGCGCCATGCCGGGACTGGGCTTCACTTTCGCAAAGTCGAACTCTTTTCCCAGGAGTCTGCCGTAGGTTAATTCCTGTTGATCGTCGAGCTCGGCGACAATTTTCTTCAGGCGGTCGGCTTGGATCTGCGCCAGCTCTTGTTTCAGCTCCTCGGGCGAATGCGCCGCGCGGTCCTGATTGAGGGCCTGCACCTGGTCGCGCGTTTCCGCGGCAATGGCGGTGAGTTTGGTTTGTTGCTCGGGCGTGATCTTCAACTTGGCGACGATGTCCTTGCGCAGGAGGGCGTCGTAGCCTTGGGCTTGCAGAATCAGTCCTTGCAGGCGGAACTTTTGCTCATTGGTGAAGATCTCCTTGAGATCGGCGCGGATTTCGGCGATCGCGGGTTGCGCGGTTTCGTCGGCGCCGTTGGGGCCGACGTCGCGGATGGCGAGCAGGAGGCGGTTATGGGCTTTCAAGAGCGCGTCGACTCGCTCGCGTTGCGAGGTCGTGAGTTTCAACTCGTCGCGAACGACGTCGTCGCGGATGAGCAGCAAGGACGGATCGGGTAACGGCCGCGCGGCGTCAGCAGTCGGTTTGGCGTCGTCCGCGCGAATAGGGTCGACGGCGCTGCAGCAAAGGGAGGCGAGCAGCATGACGGTTCGCGCGAGCGGTTTCACGGTATGGTGATTCATGGATTCAATTCCAGGGAGCGAGTCGAACGAAGCGTGCTGAAATAGCACGCTCCCGTCATCGTCGTCGCATCGCGCCAGCTGTCAAATTGTTAATGTTTTGCCAAGGAACCGCCAAGTCATTTTAACGAACCGCCAAGGGGAAGGGATTCACCACGACGGCACGACGAGCACAACGAAGAAAAACAGTAGATTCTCGTCGTGTCCTTCGTGCCGTCGTGGTTCACTTCCTCCCCACATTTCCTTGGCGTCCTTGGCGGTTAAGCATTTAGACGAATAGTCATGCATTCGGTTACGGGGTCCCCCGTAAAATGGCCACTTGGTATGATAGGGAAAGCCGCCCGCGGCAATGGCGGCGTTTTTACTGATCTATTTTCCGAGTGACTGTGATGCCCGAAACGAATCTGTTCAGCGCCCCCATCACCCGCCGCGAAGCGATTCGCCGCGCCGTCATCTTCAGCAGCGGGGTGTGGGCTGCCACTCGGTTCGGCGCCTTGCAGGCTAAGGAGGCGGCCGCCTCGCTTCCAGGAGGCATGCACCTGCTCGCCTTGGGCGACTACGGCACGAAGGGGAACGAGGCGCAGTCGTCGGTCGCCAAGCAGATGGCGACGTTCGCCGACGGGCTTGGCCAGCCGCTGTCGGCGGTGCTCGCCCTGGGCGACAATTTCTACAGCACGATCAAGCCGGGACGGATCGAACGCGAGTTCGAAGAGATGTATTCGGCCAAGTCATTGAACTGCCCCTTCTACGCCTGCGCCGGCAACCACGACTACGGCACCGCGAAGTACGACTTCCAGGAAGGGAAGCTGCAGCTGCAACTCGACTACGCGAAGCAGAATCCGAACTCGCGGTGGAAGTTCCCCAGCAAGTGGTACACGGTGGAACTGCCCAGCGCCGAGAACCCGCTCGTGAAAATCATCGTTCTCGACGGGAGTTTTTGGGAAGGGGCGCTCACGCCGCAGGAAAAGATCGAACAGCGGCGGTTCTTCAAGGCGGAACTGGCCAAGGGGACGAAGGCGCCCTGGACCTGGATGGTGAATCACTATCCGCTCTTCAGCGAAACGGTCGACCGCGGCGACAACAAGCAGTTGATCAAGGAGTGGGGTCCGCAGCTGCAGGAACATGACATCTCGCTGGCGTTCGCCGGGCATGACCACACGCTGCAGCATCTGCAGGTCGAAGGATACAAGCCGAGCTTTATCGTCTCGGGCGCCGGCGGCGCGCGGTTGTACGATTGCCGCGTGACGGAGCGCGGGTTCGTAAACAATCAGGTGTTCGGGTTCAACCACATGCACGTGACGCCGGAATTGCTGACGGTGCAGTTCATCGACGCGCAGGGGCGGCAGCTGCATGCGTTCACGCGCGATCGGGCCGGCAAGGTCGAAGTGGTGACGAAGCAGGAGCCGGCGACGGCTGGCGCGGCTGGATAATCAATAGAACATTTAGTTGCAGATCAATTGAAGCACCTGGGATGTTTTGTCCCAGAAGCGTTTCTGAGCAAATACGAAGTCGATCCCTTGGCCGAAGGCCTCGATCACCGTAGCCTAGGGCAACGCCGTAGGATGAGATCGAGACGTCACAAGTATTTGGCTGAAAGCCATATTCACTTGGCTTTCAGTGCGTATGGCCTTCGGCCAAAGCTGTACGCGATACGCACCGTTCCTAGGGCGTTGCCCTAGGCTACGGTGAGAGCAGGCCTTCGGCCAACGATGATTCTTTAATCAAGCCACCTGAGATGGAAACTCGATATGGATGCGAAGCAAGCAATTGAAAGTGCGATGAATTCGGGGTTGACGGTCCTCAACAAGTATGTGAGCGATCTCGACGACGCCGATTTGATGGAACGTCCTGGGCCGGGCTGCAATTGCCTCGCGTGGCAGTTGGGGCACTTGATCGCTGCGGAATCATCTCTGGTGAATATTGTGTGTCCAGGCCAGGGCGCCGTGCTGCCGGAGGGCTTTGCCGAGAAGCACGCCAAGGATCAGTGCGGCGTGGACGATCCGGCGCAGTTCTTGTCTCGCGATGAGTATCTGAAGCTGTACGACCAGGTTCGCGTGGCGAGCAAAAAAGCGCTGGCGGAGCTGCCGGCTGAGCGGCTCGACGAACCGGCGCCGGAGCGATTTCGGTCGATCTTTCCGACAATGGGATCGGTGTTTTTGCTGATCGCCAGCCATCCGATGATGCATGCCGGGCAGTTTGTGCCGGTGCGGCGTCGGAAGGGGAAGCCGGTGGTGATTTAATTTTCGCCTTTGGTCGTTGCATGTTCAGCCCCTGGCTCCGCCAGGGGGTAGCGCACCGCGGAACGACGTCGACCGGGATGGTGACCGACCCCCTGGCGGAGCCAGGGGCTGCAGGAGTCCGGCGCCGTCGATATTGAAAGGAAGCAAGGAATGCTCTTCGCTCAGCGCGTCTTTCACGTCGCGGGAATCTACGGCCTCGCGGTGCTGCTGCCGCAGTTCTTCATCGAGCTCTTGCCGCCGGAGTTCGTGAAACAGCAACTGGGTGAAGAGATCGTGCCGGGCGCGGTCCATCCCGAGCATTTTTACGGCTTCATCGGCGTCGCCGCGGCGTGGCAGGTGGCGTTTCTGATCATCGCCCGCGACCCGGCGCGCTATCGACTGATCATGATCCCCGGCATCTTGGAGAAGCTCAGCTTCGGCGTGGCGGGACTCGCGCTGTTTGCAGCCGGGAGGCTGACCGCGACGACGACATTCTTCGGCGTCATCGACCTCGTATGGGCGGCGCTGTTTTTCGTCGCATTTAGAAAAGTTGGTAACGAGGCTCCCGACACCGTCTAACGTGCAACGTCGCTCACTTCTGCCGCGGCGCCTCTTGGTCGACGCCGTTCTGGTGGAGGATCAGCTTCGTGACTTCGCCCTTATCGTCTAGGACGAAGGTGATCTGCGCGTCGACGATGCGGTAGAAGAATTCGGTCGGCGAGCTCGGGTAGATCGGAAACGCGTCCTGCCCGGTCAGCTTCACTTTGAGTCGATCGCCGTCGAGGGTGACGGTGAACTTCATGAAGAAGTTGAGCGAATAACTGCCGACGTATTTCTCCAGCGTTTCGACGGGCACGTCGACGACTTCGCGAACTTTCGGCGGGTCGACTTCCATGCCGAGGGCGGTCTGGGCGACCTTCTCGCCGAGAATCGTCGTCAGATCCGTTGCCGTGTTGCAGAGGACCGCGACGGCGACTTGTTGCTGCGGCAGGCTGGCGACGTAAGACGAGTAGCCGCCGGTTTGGCCATTGTGCCAGCGGGTGGAACCGTCGCGGGCGAGATGCCAAGCGAGGCCGATGCCGAGTCCGTCCAGAATTTTTTCGCGAGGCTCGCCGGCAAGCTGAAACGCCTTCGTCACTTCGCGGTCGTCATCGGCCAGCATGGCGGCGGCGAACTTGAGCATGTCGCGGGTATTGGAGCGGAGCCCGCCGGCGCCGACGAGGGCGCAGAAATCCCAGTTCTTACCGCGCTGCAGATCGCCGTTATGCGGCGGGGCGAGGCGGGCCTGCATTTCGGGCGTGAGGGTCTGCCGCGTCTCGGTCATGCCGAGCGGCTCGCAGATGCGCTCTTGAACGAGTTCGTCGTACGACTTGCCGGCGCGGTCGGCGAGCAGTTGGCCAAGAAGGCCCATGCCGTAGTTGGAGTACTCGTACTCGCCGGGGTCGCGTTTCGGTTTGTGAGCGGCGAAGAAGGCGTAGGCATTGGCGGCGGTGAAGTCGGCGTAGGGATTCGTGATGTCCTGCGGCTTCAGATCGTCGGGAAGTCGCGGCAGACCCGAAGTGTGCGTCGCGAGGTGAGCGAGCGTGATCGGCTTCTCGGCCGGCTGCTTGGGTTTTGCTTCATCCTTAGGCAACGCATCGGCGACGGCGGTATTCAGATCGAGCCCGTTGCGGAGTGATTCGTCAGCGAGCAGCACGCCTGTGAACGCTTTAGTGATCGAGCCAATCTCGTAAATCGTCTCGGGCGTCGGGGCTGCATCCTTGCCAGGTTCGATCTTGCCGTAGGAGAGGAAGAGTTCCTCGTCGCCACGGCGAATGCCAACGACGAGACCGACGACCGCCTTGTTGTCGATGAGCGGGGCGACGAGGGCGTCGATCTTGGGCTTCAACTCGCTGATCGGCTCTTCAGCGCTCGCTGAGATGAAGCCGCACAGAAACGACGTCCAGGCGAACGGTACGACAATCAATAGCATAAATCGTCGCATGCGCGTTTCCATGATCGAAATTTGATCGCTGGTTCCAGAGAATACGAAGGAAAAGTTTAAGAACACTAATCTTCGCTAATCTGCACTAATCACAATTAGCGAAGATTAGCGCCGATCAGTGTTCCCAAAAAATGAATGACCGTTCGATGGAATTTTGCATCAACCGCGAGATGATGTTGAGCCGTCGCTCAAGATACTTTCGATGGCAGTCAATTCATCTTGGCCGAAATCGCGTTTTTCGAGGCAACCAAGGTTTTGATCGAGCTGCTCGACGCTGCTGGCCCCGATGAGGACGGTGGTGATCCGCGAATCGCGCAACACCCAGGAGAGGGCGAACTGAGCGAGCGACTGGCCGCGTTGTTGGGCGATGGCATGGAGCCGTTGCGATTGGGCGATCCGCTCAGGAGTGACTTGATTGCTCTTCAAGAACCCGTGCGGCTTGCTCGCGCGGCTTCCCTCGGGGATGCCGTGGAGGTAGCGATCGGTCAGCAGGCCCTGGGCGAGCGGCGAGAAGGGAATGCAGCCGACTCCTTCTTGCTCCAGCACGTCGAGCAGTTCCGCTTCGACCCACCGTTCGTACATCGAATATTTTGGCTGATGGATCAGGCAGGGGCAGCCAAGGTCGCGGAGGATGCGGCAGGCTTCGCGCGTTTGGGCGGCGGTGTAGTTGGAGATGCCGGCGTAGATCGCTTTGCCTTGACGCACGGCGGAGGCGACGGCGCCGAGCGTTTCCTCGAGCGGCGTGTCGGGATCGGGGCGATGCGAGTAGAAGATGTCGACATAGGGAATCCCCATCCGTTGCAGGCTTTGGTCGAGACTGCTGAGAAGATACTTGCGCGAACCCCATTCGCCGTACGGGCCGGGCCACATGCGGTAACCGGCCTTCGTCGAGATGACGATCTCATCGCGGTATGGACCAAGGTCCTCGCGGAGCATTTTGCCAAAACTCTCTTCGGCGGAGCCTGGCGGCGGGCCGTAGTTGTTCGCTAGGTCGAAGTGCGTGACGCCGCGGTCGAACGCGCGGCGGACGATCGCCCGGCCATTCTCGTAGGCGTCGACGCCGCCGAAGTTGTGCCACAGCCCGAGCGACACCGCGGGGAGGAGGAGTCCGCTGCGGCCGCAGCGGGCGTAGGTCATCGAGTCGTAGCGCGTGGGGGAGGGGAGGTACATCGAAGGGTTCAGGGTTCAGGGTTCAGTGGGCAGTGGGCGGTTAGCCGCGACGCGCAGCGGAGCGCGAGCATCATCGACAAGCCCGCCGATTATCACGCGCTCACGGCCCGTTGAACACCACCGGCGAAAGAATTGCCGCGATGGCGACCACCAGCAGCAGGCCGTAAGAAAGCCGGCGGAAGCGGTCCTTGTCGAGCCGGTGGCCGAGCGTCAGTCCCAGCCACAGTCCCAGCAGGCACGGCGGGAGGATGATCGCCGCCATAAACGCCGGCTTCAGCAATTGGGCGCCGAACTGCCAGGTCAGAGCTAGCGCCATCAGCGGCATGATCGCGGCGGAGCAGAAGAAGAGAAAGGCCCGGCTTTTCGCGGCCGACCAGGTGAGCGAGTTGACGTACATCACCATCGGGGCCCCGCCGATCGAGGCGAATCCCATCAAGAAGCCGGAGCTGATGAACGTAAGTCCCACCCAACCGAACCCGAGCCGCTCGCGTGGCGTGACGCGCAGTGAGACCAAGGCGAGGACCGAGACGAGTAGCACCACACCGATGATTTGCTTGACCAAATCCTGATCGAGTCCTGGCGTGGCCGCGAGAGCGATCGTCCCCAGCGGCAGCCCGACGCAGCGGAGGATCGCCGGCCAGGTGACGTCCTGCGCCTCGATGTGCGCGCGGAGTTGAAAAGCGCCGGTGAAGTTCTGCACGGTGGTCGAGATGAAGTTGATCACCGTCGCTTCGATGAGCGAGAAGCCGCAGAGCACGAGCATCGGCACGCCCATCAATCCCGACGCAAACCCGATGGCGCCTTGAAGGATACTGCCGAATGTCATCACCACGGCGACGAGGAGGATTTCTTGCGTGGTGTAGGGCATGGGCGGGAATGCTTGATTGACGAATGGCGAATGCGTGCGGTGCGGATGGATGATGATTTCGAGGGCGACCATTTAGCCGCGTGGCGCTAGCCCGCCTGCCCGCCGCGAGCGGTCGGGGCTAAATGGGCGTTGCGGCGTGGCGAGCGGATGGGCGGCGCTAGGGGGTGGGTTTCTTTTGTTCGGCGACGAGCTCGCGGACTTTTTTGTTGAGGTCGTCGCTGTTCCACCCCTCCTTTTCGGCGAGCGCGAGCATGCGGCGTTGCTCGGCGTGGGCGAGTCGGGCCACGGCGGCGTGGGCCGACCAGGAGAGGGCAGGGCGGCGGTTCTGCGCCGGGACGCGGCGGGCGACCGAGGCGTAGCGGCTCACCATTTCGGTCGAGAGCGTTTCGCCCCAGACCGCGGCGAACTCTTCGCCGAAGATGTCCTCGCCTGAGTTGATCATGTCGCCGATCCACCAGGGGCTGGCCCGTTGGCACCAGATGGCGAACTGCAGCGGCCCCTTCCAATCGGCGAGCGCCGGCCTGCCCGACATGCGGATCGACGCCGGGCGAAACTCGAACGGGCCGAGATGGATGCGAGGTTCGTCGGACATGCGGCGTGGGGCGAAAGTGGGGGAGCAGCGAGGCATTTCGCGGGGTCGCCGCTTGACGTAGATTTTAGAGACGCCGCTTCGGATAATGGAAGGGCGGTTGAGGTTGAGTTTCCGCCGAGGTTTCTGCTTCGTTTCCTGAACTTGCCCAGGTCAAATTCGCATGTCCGACCGTTCGCCCGAGAGTTTTCCCGCCGGCTTCCCGCAGACGCGGCTGCGTCGCGTGCGGCGGCACGATTGGTCGCGGCGGCTGGTGCGCGAAGAATCGCTCTCGGTGAACGACCTGATTTGGCCGTTGTTTATTCGTGAGGGCGACGGCCAGCGCGAAGCCATCAGCTCGATGCCTGGCGTCGAGCGGCTGTCGGTCGACCTGATTGTCGAAGCGGTCGGCGAGGCGGTGGCACTCGGCATTCCGGCGGTGGCGCTCTTTCCCGCGACCGAGGCGAAGCTCAAGACGCCCGAGTGCGAGGAGGCGGTCAACGCGAACAATTTAGTGTGCCGCGCGGTGCGCGCGGTGAAGCAGGTTCACGGCGATAAGATCGGCGTGATCTGCGACGTGGCGCTTGATCCGTACTCCAGCCACGGACAGGACGGCTTGGTCCGCGATGGCTATGTGGTGAACGACGAAACGGTCGCGATGCTCTCCCGGCAGGCAATTGTGCAGGCCGAGGCGGGGTGCGACGTCATCGCGCCAAGCGACATGATGGATGGCCGCGTCGGCGCCGTGCGGCGAGCGCTCGACGAGGCGGGATTCGTCGACGTGCAGATCATGGCGTACGCCGCCAAGTATGCGTCGGCGTTTTATGGACCGTTCCGCGACGCGGTCGGCTCGGCGGCGAACCTCGGCGGCGGCGACAAGCGAACCTATCAGATGGATCCCGCCAACGGCGACGAGGCGCTGCGCGAAGTGGCGCTCGACTTGGCCGAAGGCGCCGACAGCGTCATGGTGAAGCCGGGGATGCCGTATCTCGACATCGTGCGGCGCGTGAAGGAGGCGTTTGGCGCGCCGACGTTCGCCTACCAGGTGAGCGGCGAGTACGCGATGCTTTCGGCCGCAGCGCAGCAAGGGTGGCTCGATCGCGAGCGCGTGATGCTAGAAAGCCTGACGTCGTTCAAGCGCGCCGGCGCCGATGGGGTGCTGACGTACTTCGCTCGCGACGCTTCCAAGCTGCTGCAGGGGCGTTGATGGCAGTTGGAGCGCTCTCGAACGTCCATAAAATATTCAGCGGCAAGGGCAATGGACGTCTTTGCACGACGAATGGACATGGATCGTCCCGATGGTCAGGCCTATGATGCTTAGCGTGAATGACGATTACCTGACTTAACGGCAAGTTTTCGGCTGGAGAGGTTTCCCATGAGTAACGACGCCCCGTCAAGCGATTCGGTAGCCAGCCCCGCCGCTTTGGAACCGCGAGCCGTGAAGCGACTGCGGATTTGGCCCGCGGTGTTGGTCGTCGCTCTGCCGTGGCTGGCTCTCAAAATTGCCGAGCAAGTGGCGCCCGGCACGCCACTATATATGCAGCTTTTCATGTGGCGACCGCTAGTTACGACCGTCGGCATCTTGTTGTGGTGGATGCTTGCCAGTCGAATTTCTTGGCGCGATCGCTTCCGCGGGCTGGCCATCTATGCGGTCTTGGGGGGCATTGCCTATGGGTTGATGGACCCGACGCTCGGTGGCATGATTTTCAGTTACATCGTGTTGCCGACGGTGTCGATCGTGGCAGCCGTTGCGTTTATCGTCACGCCGTTTCTGTCGTGGGGCAGGCGACAAGTCGTCGCTTTAGGATTGGTAACGCTGGCGTGGGCGTATTACACGAGCGTCCGGTTTGACGGCGTCACGGGCGAAATCGCGCCGACGTTGACGTTTCGTTGGGTGCCGACTTCCGAAGAGAAATATCGCGAGGCGAGGATTGTCGCGGCCGAGGGCGGTCCCTCCTTGCAGGAAAATGCCGCCAGCGAGCCGTTGACGCTGCAAGCAGGCGACTGGCCGGGCTTCCGCGGACCTGATCGCGACGGCCGTTTGACGGAGGTCGCCATTGACGTCGATTGGAAGAAGAATCCGCCTGAGCAAGTTTGGCGGCATCGAGTCGGTCCCGGGTGGTCGTCGTTCGCCGTCGTGGGGGACCGTCTCTTCACACAAGAGCAACTCGATCAGGACGAGTTGATCGTTTGTTACGACGCCAACACTGGCGCTCAGATTTGGGTTCACAAGGACGACGCGCGGTTCACGGAAAGCATTGCAGGCCCTGGCCCGCGGGCGACTCCCACGTTTCACGAGGGGAAGCTTTACGTCATGGGGGCGACGGGCTTGCTCAATTGCCTCGACGCCGCGACGGGTCGCCCGATTTGGACTCGCGATATTGTGAAAGACTCCGGAGCGAGTCTGCCGACGTGGGGGTTCTCATCGTCCCCCTTCGTGGTCGACGGCGTCGCGACGGTCTTTGCCGGCGGGCCCGACAGCAAGAGCGTGCTGGGGTACGACGTCGAGACGGGTGAGCCGGCGTGGCAGGGTGGAGAAGGGAAGTCGAGTTACTGCTCGATGCAACCCGCGCGGTTAGACGGGGTCGAGCAACTTCTCATGGCTACCGAGCAGGGGCTGGCTGCATTTCAGCCGCAGGGGGGCGAAGTCCTCTGGAACCACGTGTGGGAGATCAACGGCATCCAGCGCGTTGTGCAGCCGGCTATTCTCAACGAGACCGACGTGCTGCTAGGTTCGCCGTTCGGCGAGGGGCTGCGCCGCATCCACGTCAGCCAGCAAGATGGCAAGTGGGACTCGCAAGAAGTCTGGACGACGAAGGACATCAGTCCCTACTACAACGATTTCGTCGTGCATGGCGATCATCTGTACGGCTTCGACGGCGCCTTCCTGACCTGCGTGAGTCTCGAGGACGGCAAACGCCAGTGGAAGGCGCGGGGTTACGGCAACGGTCAGGTGCTGCTGCTGGCCGATCAAGAATTGCTGCTGGTCCTCTCGGAGACGGGAACGGTCGCGCTGGTGGAGGCGAAGCCCGACAAGCGTCGCGAGGTCGCCAGCTTCCAGGCCCTTGAAGGGAAGACGTGGAACCATCCGGTCGTCGCGCACGGCAAGTTGTTCGTGCGAAACGGCGACGAGGCGGCCTGCTATCAACTCGGCTTGGTCGAACCCAAGGAGTGACGGGGCCGAAACGAGATCGCGGAATCGGTTACCACGAAAAGAGATCGGCCAGGCGGTTCCACAAGAGAATGTGAACCAGCGTCGCCGCCCAGAGTAGCAGCAGCGGGCTGATTGCGACTTGCCATTTAACGGCGATCACGCGCCTGCCGGCAAGGGTGAAGAGCCAGATCGCGAAGATGCGTACGATCGGCCGCAGGCCGAGGAAGCTGCCGGTGACGGCCGAGGCGATGGCGGCGTTGCGGAGGAATCGCTGCAGCGGTTCGGAACTGCGGCGGCGCAACGCGACGAGGGGGACGAGCCAAGCGGCCGCGCCCCAAATGGCCCCAGACGTGGCGTCGAGCGGCGCCTTCCATTCATTGATGCGGATGTTGCGCGTCCGCTCGGGGTAGAGAAACCAGCACTGGTACGAGAGGAAGCCGCAGACAACGATGGCGGCGAAGAAGAGAAACCCGCGCGGGATGCGCTGGCGGTCTTGGTCGATCAGCCCCATCGCCATCAGCAGGCTCAGCAGCGTCGCGTGGTAGCCGTAGACGATAATCAACTCCCAGTTCGGGAGGACGACGCTGTGGAGAGCCCCCGCCGGGTCGGCCAGCGCCGCCGGCAAGTTCGCAGCGCCGCTGAAAAGTTCCACGTACGCGAGCACGAAGAACGCCGTTCCCATCGCCGCTTCGACGATGGCGTATCGCGGCGAAATCGGTTCGCCGCAGTCGCGACACCGGCCGCGCAGGATCAGCCAGCCGAGGACCGGCAGGTTGTCGCGCGGGCGGATGTCATGGCCGCACTTGGGGCAGTGCGACGGTTTCCAAACCACCGACAGGCCAAGCGGCATGCGGTAGGCCACGACGTTCAGAAAACTGCCGATGCACGCGCCGATGAATCCCAGCCAGAGAGCGGTGACGAAATCGAGCACGCGGGGCGGATCCTGAAAAAGCGGAGTCGATCGGAATCAAATACTTAACCGCCAAGGACGCCAAGAGCGCCAAGGGAATACAAATGCTTGTGGAACCGCCGATGAACGCGAATAGACGCAGATAGTGAATTATTTGCGTTCATCTGCGTCTATCGGCGGTTCCATCTTCTTTTCCTACCTCGTTTTGCGTCGTGTCCGCTGTGCCGTCGCGGTTCAATTTCTCCCCGTATTCCTTGGCGAACCTTGGCGTCCTTGGCGGTTCAATTGAAGCGATTTTGCAGTTCCCCTCCCGTTTCGTTAGGCCAGCTTGGCGGCGGTCTGCCGTTGGCCTTAGAATTGCGGGTCGATCTGCGAGCGGCCCGCAGGCGGCGTCCTTGCCAGCATACTCATTCCCAGGGAGTTATCGACCATGAGTTTTCATTTCCCCAATCGGCGGCGTCAAACCGTTTGCTTCTCGCTACTGGCGGCGTTGGCCGTCGCGGCGAGCTGCGAGCGCCTGGCCGTCGCCCAAGAGACCAAGGCCGAGCGTCCGGGACGGGCGCGGCGTGCCGACCGTGAAATTGGCTTCACGCCCCTCTTCAAGGGCGACGCCACCGAGAACTGGAAGGCTTACGGCAAAGAGGGCTGGCCGGAGGGGTGGAAAATGGAAGACGGCGTCCTCCACCGCCACGCTCCAGGCGGCGACCTGATGAGCAAGCAGGAGTACGGCGATTTCGATCTGCGCTTCGGTTGGAAGGTTTCGCCGGGCGGCAACAGCGGCGTGATGTATCGCGCCACCGAATCGTCGGAACCGGCCTACGTGACCGGCCCGGAGTACCAGGTGCTGGACGACGCCAAGCACAAGGATGGCCAGAACAAGCTCACCTCGTCAGGCTCGCTCTATGCACTGTACCCGCCGACCGACGACGTCCTGAAGCCGGCCGGCGAGTGGAATCGCTCGCGGATCGTCGTCGAGGGGAACCATGTCCGCCATTTCCTTAACGGCAAGAAGGTCGTCGACGTCGAGGTTGGCAGCGACGATTGGAACGAGAAGCTAGCGGCGAGCAAGTTCGCCACGTGGGCGAAGTTCGGCAAGAACGCGAAGGGCCACATCGTACTGCAGGATCACGGCGACGAAGTCTGGTACCGCAACATGCGGATCAAGGATTCGACCGGCAAGCCGGCTGCGGAATAGACGCGTCCGGACTTTAATTGATGGAGACTTTTTAGCCCCCGGCTTGAAGAGCCGGGGGCTAATTTTTTTGACTGACGCAGCTCCCCTTCGCGAGCCGAAATAACCTCCATGATCCGCACAGCTTCTCACTGAGGCGGCATCACAGGGGAAGGGGGGACGCATGGTGGGGGGAATACGCTTAGCGTACGAATCGGCGCATGCGCGCCGACGGGGGAGCGGTCTAGCATTGCTGGCACTGCTCCTGATGGCGACGGCGGCGCGAGCCGGCGAATCGTCCGAGGCTTCGACCAGCGAGGCGACGCAGGCCGAGTCGCGCCGCAGCATACCGCTGGCGAAGATTGATCCGCAGTTTCGACCGGCGGTGGCGGCCGTGTTGGCCGACCCGACGATCTTTCGGCGAATGCCGACGAGCGTCGTCGACTGTCGCCCGGAACTCTTTACGTTCCTGGCTCTGAATCCGGAGGTGATGGTCGAGATCTGGCGGCACCTCGGGGTGAGCCAGGTGACGCTCACCCGCATCGACGAGCGAACCTGCAAGATCAGCGACGGAGCGGGGACGACCGGCACCATCATCGTAGTCGAACAGACTTGCGAAGAGGGCGCCCAGAACCGGATCGTCATGCTGGCGAGCGGCAGCTTCGAAGGCAAGCCGTTCCAACAGCCAATCTCCGCCCAATGCGTGTTGGTGCTGACCAGCGGCTCGAAAGAGGAAACCAACGGTCGGCGGTTTGTCGCCGCGCGGATGGATGCGTTCATCAAGCTCGATCGGATGAGCCTCGCCCTCGTGGCGAAAGCGGTTCATCCCTTCGTCGGTCAAACCGCGGATCGGAACTTCACCGACACGATGCTGTTCGTCTCGAACTTGTCGTACACGGCCGAAAAACGGCCCGAGGCGATCGAGCAGGTGGCGATCGACATGAAGAACCTCGATCAACCGCGGCGGCAAGGATTGATCAAAGCCGCCTACCAGTGCGCCGAGGCTGGCCGGCAGTGGGAGCTCACCCGGACTCGACAGGCGTCTCTAGAGACGACCAACCGATAGGCGGCTGCCATCGTTGAACTCGTTACGCCTCTGACGAACGTAATCCTGTTGATTGATTGCCTTTGCACAGAGATATGGTTTGCGTAAACATAAGCGGAGTCGATCCTTTGGCCGAAGGCCTGCTCTCACCGTAGCCTGGGGCAACGCCCCAGGAAGAACGACAAATGTCGCGAGTTTTGGCCGAAGGCCATACTCACCCGCAGCCCCGTGCTGGGCTATCGGAGGGCAGGTGCCGCAATCGCTTACCAAGCTTTACGCCCACCTGATCTTCAGCACCAAGAACCGCCAACCGTTCTTGGATGATGAGATTCGCCCGCGCGTCCATGCGTTTCTGTCAACGACCATCCGTGAAATGGATTCGCCCTGGGTCGTCGTCGGGGGCGTCGGCGATCACGTTCACATCCTCTTCGACATGGGCAAGAAGCATTCGCCGGTCGACTTCGTTGAGCAGACGAAGCGAGAATCGTCGAAATTCGTCAAAACGCTCGCCGCTCGCTTTGGCGAGTTCTATTGGCAGCGCGGCTACGGAATGTTTTCCGTGGGACCGGCGCATCGCCAGGAAGCGGAGGATTACGTCCGCCACCAAGAAGAGCATCATCGTGGGAAGACGTTTCAAGAAGAGTTTCGGGCTTTTCTTGAACGATAC
Organism: Pirellula sp.; assembly: GCA_013822725.1. Taxonomy (GTDB): domain Bacteria; phylum Planctomycetota; class Planctomycetia; order Pirellulales; family Lacipirellulaceae; genus Lacipirellula. The sequence goes on along the minus strand of PNKX01000039.1, from coordinate 199 downwards.
GGGGTCGACTACGACGAGCGGTATGTTTGGGATTGAGTCGCTGACGAGCGATGCGGGTGCGTATGGCCTTCAGTCAAAGGAATCGATGGATACCTATTCACCTAGGGCGTTGCCCTAGGCTACGGTGGGAGCAGGCCTTCGGCCAAAGGTTTTTACGCAAAGCCCTTATTGACCCGTTAAATTGGCCGTTTCGTCGCAT
>PNKX01000038.1 GCA_013822725.1 Pirellula sp. | reverse complement strand
CTGACGTGCGGCACTGTCTCGAAGGCATTAATGCAAGAGCTTCCAGAAAAAACTCAAAGTGATTGAAATCTAACGGCGCCACGAACGAAGAGCCTTCATAAGTAACTGTGCCTGAAGTGACACGTAGTGTGGAGAAGCGTTTCGAAATGAGGATATTCCGCTCGAGCGAGGGCCGAATTTCAAGCCTGGTAAGACTGTCGCGAAACTGCGTGCCGCCGAGGCGGTGCTGGCTCGGAGGGAATAGACAACACATAGGTCTTTAATTAGGGCACTTGCAGGCAATGGAACGGATGCGCGTTGTTCAGTCGTCTAAGCGAGCGGACAGAGACGGGAATATAGTGCCCGCGGCATCGAATGTTATGAGTTCGCTTGGTCGCAGGTGCATAGACGGGAATTCTCAAGGCGTCGCAGACCCCCGCCGCTCGCAAGGATGGGTTTGCGTCTCCACGCAGCGTCGCATCGTTCCATCTCTGTGACAGCTTGCGAATGGACGATGGGCGCCTGGCGGACGGACGACAACCAGCTTCAACCCCGTAGCGTTCTGAGATGCGTCGGCTTCACGGAAGGCGAGTGGCCCTGCAGGTATGCCTAGTACGTTGAAGCCTGAGAACGCCTAGCCACATGGTGCAGGCTGGGGCATGGAGCTCCAGTGCTAGCAAGCCTCGCAGCGGCTCTTGTTATTTGCGGCCGCGGAATCTAAAAAAAGTGCCAAAATAATCGCCGAAATTGTCGTTCGGAATGGCAAAACGATCAATCGGGCAGCGGCTTGCCCTTAGTTTCGGGCCCCAGCCAGATGATCGCGACGCCCAGCAAGTAGATGCCGGCGAGCGTCGCGCCCGCGCGGGGAAAGGCTTCGACTTCAATGCGCTCTGCAACGATGTTTCGGGCGAAGTAAGCGGTCAGCACGGCCGTTTGCAAGGAGCCAACGGCAGAGAGGACGCGGCCGAAGTTATACGCGAAGCCTTGGCTGGTGGCGCGGATGCTCGTGGGGAACAGTTCCGGCAGGTAAAGCGGGAACCAGCCGTAGAACGCTGCCGTGACGCCGCCGGCGACAAAGACCGAGGCGAGCAGTTGGTGCCCATAGGCGTCATTCGCCAGATACAAATAGATGAGCGAGGCAAACGACCCGATGCAAAGAATCACATAGGTGGGACGTCTGCCGATCGCCCCGCCGGCGAGCGCGGCGAGAATCGTCCCGATGATTGCGCCGAGCGACGCAGCGATCTGCGTGTACTCCTTCGCATGGTAAGGACCGCCGTCGACAGGGAGTAGATTGGACAGCGCGATTGCCCACTTAGGAGCCCACTGGAACGATCCCCAGGTTCCCAGCAGCGGAATGCCAGCGAGACACGCCCCGAGCAGCATACGCTTCAAATAGCGGCTGCGGTCGGTTGAGGTGAGTTGACCAGCGGCGCGAGCTCTGCCGAGGTAGCGGACCACCGGGTACATGTACCCGACCAGAGCGACGATGAATCCGAGCGCCGTGCCCAATAGGCGCGAGCCTCGCAACCAAGCGGGAGGAGCAGAGTCGACCAGGTACGCAGACGTCAGTTGATCGAACGCCGGCGACCAGAGCGCCACCATCGCGGCGGCGCCGATCGCTCCGACGACGACGCCCAGCAGATCTTGGGTCGCCCAGTATGACGTCTCCTGCTCGCTATTGGCCGCTTCCCACTTGTGCGACTCGGGAACGAAGAGCCGAATGAAGAAGACCAGGAGCGCCGGCAGCGCACCGGCGATCATCAGCAGTCGCCAGCCATCGCCGCGGAGGAGCGTTTGGACAGTGGCTTCCGGCATGCCGATCGCGCCGAGGAAATCGCCGAAGCCTTGAATGAAACTCACCAACACGAGGCTCAGTAGCCCGACTGCGAGGAAGCCGACGTTTGCTGCGGCGCCGATCAGACCCGCCAGAAAGGCCCGCGAGCTGTTGGGCCACAACTCAGTGACCAGCGCGACGCCGAGCGACCATTCGCCGCCCATGCCGAGCGACGCGATGAAGCGCAAGGCGGCGATGTGCCACGCCTGTGTGGCGAACCCGCATAATCCGGTAAAAACAGCATAGGTAAGAATGCTAAGCGACATCGCCCGCACGCGGCCGATGCGATCGCCGAGCCAACCGAAGACGACGCCCCCCGTCGCGGCGCCGATGAGGAACGTCGCCATGATGACGCCGAACCATTGATCCTTCGCCGTCGGGTTGACGGCGAGCTCGCCCTGCAGAAGTTCCTTGAGCGCATTAGGCCCCACCAACGGGAACATGCCGATCTCGAAGCCGTCGAACATCCAGCCCAGCAGCGCGGCGAATAGGGCCATCCACTTGCCCTTCTCGCTGACTGCAGAAATGCGGCTCATAGCTTCATTCCTTCAAAGGCTGTTAGTTGATTTCGGCGACGATCTCGTACATAGCGTCAAGGTATTCGAGCGCCTCCTCAAGGTCCATCGTCAACGGTGGAGCGATGCGGATGACGCATCCGGCGAGCGGACCGAGAAGATGGATCGCGCGACCTTGTTCATCACCTAGATAGCAACGTTTAACGATCTCCGCCGCGACCTGTGCGGGCGATCGATCAGCCGTACTGCCGCAATGGACGCCCCACACAGTCCCTTCGCCCCGCACTGCGAGAATCGATTTCAAACGCATGAGTCGCGTAAGTCCCGCCTCGATGACGATGGCAAGTTGCGCGGCATGTTCTAACACGTCGCTCGTTTCAAACTCGTCAAGAGTTGCCAGAACGGCCGCGCATCCGAGCGGGTGAGCGCTCCAAGTATCGCTGGCGTCGCCGTAGCCGAGGTTCTCCAAAACGTCGCGCCGTCCCGCGACGGCGTCGACTGGCATGCCGTTAGCCATCCCCTTGCCGAGGATGACGACATCGGGTTCGACGCCATAGGTCGAATAGGCGTACATGCCGCCGGTACGGCCGAAATTCGACTGCACTTCGTCGAGAATAAACAAAATATCATGCTCGCGACAAAACTGCTCCAGCAGCTGGAGGTATTCGACTTGCGGGTGATACGAGCCGCCGCCGCCGAGATACGGCTCCGTAATGAGAGCGCAAATTCGTCGACCATCCGTCGCGTACGCAGCGTTGAGCTCCTCGCGATACGCAGTCAAATCAATGGGTTCGCGTCGCCGGTAGATCGAAATGCATTCGGCCATCGGAAACGAGAGGAACCGGACGCGCGGGTCACGCTCTTCATCGGTCTCGGAGCCAGTCACCGCCCCGGCCAGCCCCTTCTTGCCATGGAAGCCATGCCGCGTCGCCAAGATGACGTCGGCATCTGGACGACGCGCGATGGCCGCCTTGAGCCCTTTCTGGACTGCCTCGCTGCCGCTGGCGGCCCACAGGATCTGTTCAAGCCGAGCGCCGCCCGGTTGCGAGCGCAGACTCGCAATTAAACGGCGCGAAGCTTCGACTTCGACTTCGGTGATCGCGTTGTAGGCGGTGAGAGGCGTCGCCTTGAGGTAGCGATCGCAGGTCGGCTGGAAAACGAGCCCCATATAGGCGTTGACGCGATCCCACCAGCGGGTGGGATGATGACCGAGGTTCGCGACCAAGACGCCGGAAGTAAAGTCTGCGAGCTTTCGTCCTTCGGACGTGTAGTGGTACGATCCCGAACTACTGGCAATGACGGCTCCGCTCGGCGTAAACGTCCGCTGCGATCGAGGTTCGAGTTTTTCCAACTCGCGCCGCAGGGCGTCGCTGCGAGGCTCGGCGGGATCGACGAGGAAGCGCTGCTGATCAAGTGGCGTGACAGTGGCCAAATTGCTGAATCCTGCGTTCTTGAGGCGAAATGCACCGCCAGTCGGCCGTCCTAGGGGCGTCGGATCGAGAGCTTGACCACGCCGTCAACTGGCGTCACTTCGACGGTTTGATACACATGCGGAGCGGGGTCGGCGAACTTCATCCCGCCGTAGTGGACGGGCGACTCGACGTGGCCCCGGTCATCGACCTGGGATACCTCGCCGACTTCGACGCGCAGCTGAACGCCATCGGGCCACGCAAATGACTTATCTTGGCGGGTTGGGCTGTCCATGTGCCACCAGCGGATCGGTTTGGAGGTGTGACGCTCGATCGTGAGCAGGCCGGGACGGCGGAGTTCGATCCACTGCTCGCCCACGCCTCCGGCCGCCGGTCCGACGCAGCGAATCGCGGCCTGTCGACCATCGTCAACGACGAGCAATTCGTCCACTGGTTGCGATGGTTGGTTGACGTCGTTCGTCGCCGCTAGGTCGACGAACGTCGCACGACCTCCCGCGTGAATGGCGAGACTTCCTTTTAACATCGCGACCGTGATGCCGCCCGGGTGGAATGACTCGCGGAGATACGCCTCATTGACGGCGGGTTCAGGAAACATGAACGAGCGCGGCAGGTCAGGTTCGACTTCCGCGGGGATCGTCGGGTCATACCAGAGATAGGCGTAGGGACCATAGCCGAACAGTAGCTCTTCCTTGCGCGTCGGCGTGACGTACCGCGTCCGCTGAACCGCGCCGAGCGTCGCGTCCCAGCCGGCCAAATATTGGTAGATCGGGCGACGCTGCTCCCGCGCGAGAAAAACCAGGACGGGAGACCAGTAGTTGAGCTGTCCGTAATTTGGACCGAACAAGACGGAGCGATTCGCCTCGTTGGCGGAGAAGTCGTCAGGGTGGCGTCCAGCGACTGCCGCGAGCGCCATTTGACCCGGCATCGAACGTGGGAACTCTGCGAACAGGTCTCGGCCGGTGACGCGCCGCAAGGCATCCATGAACTGAATGCGGTACATCAACGTCGAAGCCCAGAAATTTGACGACTGATCGTTGGTGCCGCTGGGAGTAAGCGCTTCGTCTAAAAGGTAAGCCGTATGCTTCTCCGTCGCCATCTCCAGCCAGGCGTCCGCTTCCGGAACATCCGCCAGCAATGCCAGGGCGGCGACGCCGAGGGGCGCCGCATCGACGCTGCCGTGATGCTTGTTGTAGCCAGCGCCAGCGATGCTTGGGTCTTGAAAGAACTGATAGTAGGCCCGTAGGGTGGGGACGATCGAATCGCGGACTTGCGTTCGTTCCGATTCGGAAAGTCGCTCGAACAAGAGGTCGTAGCCGACGGCGATGCTCTTGGCGACGCGGAGCACCGCGTAGGCCTTGCTCGCGTCAGGCGGATTCTCGGCCTCATGGCGCCAGACGTCGGCGGCGGCCAAGAGCCATGCTTTCGCCGCGGCTTCGTAGGGATCGTCGTCCTGGAAATGCAGGGCGCTCGCGAACGCGAGCGTCTCGACGATGGCGGCGTCATGCATGGCCGCGTAGAAGCGATCGTATAGGTTTTCGTATTGAGGGTCGTCCGCGAGCGTCGGTATCCACTCGCGACGCGGCGGTTGGTCACGACACCATTCGGCTGATTTCAGGAAATTCTTCCAGATCGCGGCGCCCTGAATCGTCTCTCGATGGCTCGCGATCGAGGGGGCGTCGGCGGGAGTGAAGTAAAGCCGCGGATGTCCCTGCTGATCCGCTGTCGAGGCCTCGGCGGCGATCAGCGCCGCTGCGCGGAGCGACGCCATCGCTACGGCAATGCTGCCGCAGATGGCACGACGGAGGTGAAAATGATCCAACATAAAACACGCCGCACGGTTTAGAGATTGAAGTTCACGTCCAGATTCTCACCCGGCGAGATCTCTGTCGTCAGCGTGCTGGCCTCATTAAACTCGGGAGGAATGTACGGCACGACTTCCTCCATCACCTCAACCTTCTCGCTCAAATTTTTGCCCGCCAAGTCGAGCCGCTTCTTTCCAGTTCGCTTGTAGCCATGAACCTCGACGCGGTTGGTGCCGACGACCGGGCCCCGCTCGACGAATTCGTACTTGCCGTTGATGATTTTTCCCTGTGCGTAGAACTTGCTCCACGCCTTATCCGTTGGCTGGAAGATGATATCCCCTTGCTCGATCGGCTTGCCTTGATAGGTGACAAGTCCGGTGATCGTAGCGCGCGTCGGTGGCGCCTCGCCGCAGCCGGCTAGCAGCGTGATGCATGAGATGAGGCAGAAACGAGATAGCGGCATGGCGAGCTCCACGAAGCGTCCAAACGAACTCTAAAATTCCCCGAGCGGGTTCTCGTCGCTGGTACGAACGAGATATTCGACGGTGTACTCATCGATGGCCTCTTGGATGAATCGAGCCGAGCCATCGCACAGCGCCACTTGGACGCCTCCTGCGTGACGGCTGCTAAAGCCGTACGGATGACCGTTGATCATCGGCGCTTTCAAGGCGTTCTCGAACCGCGTCGCTGCAATCGCCAAGCCGGCGTAACAAGCCTGCTGATTGCTGCTGGGCGCCGGCAACGTCGCCCAGAAGGCTTGCGAGAAGAACGTCGATCCCGTGCCCGGATCGACGATGTCGCCAAAGATCCGTTCGCCGATGAGAAACGTATTCGACGTGCCGTCGGTGATCTGGCGTATCGGCGTTTCGCTGTTGCGGTACATGACCCCGTTCTGACGCGTGACTTGCGCGAGCGGCGCCAGCATCGGCAATTGGCGGCAGGCGCCGACGACGTCGATGTTCGAGCCGTCGGACTTATCGGGCAACTGCCCAAAATAGCAAACTAAGCAGGTGGTCCCGCTACCCACGTAATTTGATACCGCTACCGAAGGAATTGCCGGAGTGAACCCGCCATTACCGACCACGGACGCGGAGTTCGCTTCAATTTGATCGCTCGGACAGCGATATCCTGGAAGCTCTGTGCCAATCAGGTCGATGTTGTCGACAGCGCCGCCGGGCGTTCCTGCCGTCGATTGTTGATCAAAGTCAAGTTGCGAATGCAGCGCGGCTTGTTCGACGTACGGCAAGATGACGGCGCTCCAGAGAAAGTTCGACTTCCGCGCCGACCGCGTCGGGTTGTAGTCCTCTAGCCATCCAGAGGCGAAATGGTTCTGCGACGCATGATAGTTTTGAAAGGCGAGCCCCATCTGGCGCAGATTGTTGGAACATTGCGACCTCCGCGCCGCTTCGCGAGCTGCCTGCACAGCGGGCAAGAGCAAGGCGACAAGGACGCCGATGATCGCGATCACGACGAGCAATTCGACCAGGGTAAAGCCGGCCCGTTGGGACGACTTGCAGCCTCGCGGGCGATAGTGCGTGAGAGACATCCTCACTTCCTTCCTAAACGATTGGCGGCGTGCGCCGCAGCTTGAGTGATTCGAACGGATGGGATGATCGCAGTACTGATTTACGGTTGTTGCAGATAACTGAATAAATCGCGGCGTTCTTGCGGCGTGAGCGCTTCGAGAATTCGCTCCGGCATCAGCGAGGTCTCGGCTTCGGCCATTTCTTCGATCTCGTCGTTGGCAATGTTGATCCGCTTGTTTTCGGCAGTCAGGACGGTGACGCCGGCGCCTGTCTGCTCCGCCAAGATGCCGCCGACGACCTGTCCGCTAGAGGTGATGATGACGTGATTGACGTACTCACGGCGAATCACCGCGCTGGGATCGACGATATTGCCCAATAGAGCCGCCAAATCTTGCCGGTTCGCAGCCGTCAGATCGGGTCCAATCTTTTCGCCCTCGCCGTGGAGTTGATGGCAGACGCCGCAATGTTTGGCGAAGAGCGGCTTGCCTGCGTGCGGATCTCCCGCAGCGGCCCGCAGGTCGTTGCTGAAGCGTCGCATCGTCGAAAGCTTCTCCTCCGAAGAGCCTGGACCAACGTTGCCCCAGTGCTTACGGACCAGCGCGTCGATCGCCTCCGAACGATGAAGCGCGAGGCTTCGCAATTCTTCGAGCGCGACGTCGGCGGTTGGTATTCTCTGGCCATCGACGAACAGTAGAAATTCTTCCGCTGACGACGGCCTGGCGAACAGCGCCTCCCGCACATGACGTCGGGCGTCCGTCGGCAAGACGTCGTAGGCTGCCAGCAGTTGGCGGGTAATTTCCGGCGAATCGAAACCGGCGAGCAGCGCCAGCGCTCCCTCCAACTGTTGCGGGGAAGTCGCGGGCGACACCATGGGCAGCAACAAGGGGATGAGGTCTTCGCGTCCAAACTCGCGCAGCAGCGCGATCTGTTGCGGGTCGAGCGGCGTCGCTGACGCTTCCACTTTCTGTCGCAAGTCGGCATACGCCTGATCGTCGCCGAGCCGTAAGGCGATTTCGAGCAGCGAGTCGTCGTCCGGGTGCATGCGTCGTAGATTCAGTAGGCGGTCATACAAGGGACCGCTGACCTGTTCGTACTGCCGCGTTTGGCGGGGAGTCTCCTCGCCGCCTGGCAGCGCCTGCTGATCGTACAGTCCCCCTTGCGTGATCTCTTCGTACCCTTTGGCGCGTTCCGAAAGTCCTTGCCGAATCGCATCGTAAGCTGAATCTTGGCGGTCAGCGGGCGTCGTGGCGAGCAGTTGATCGCAGGCTTCGTATCCGGCGGCTGAGCCGTCCGCCGCCCAGCGCCTCAGCAAGCGGAGCGAGTTCGCGGATCTAGGGGCCGAGGTCCAGGCCTCGTCGCTGCCGCACATTTTGAGCAATTGAGGAATATCTGACATCGCTTTGGATTCAATCGCCCACCAGATCAGCCATGGCACGCGCGGATCATCGACGCCGGCGCTGCGCTGAAGCAGTTGGTCGACGATCGCCAAGCACTGGGCGCCTGGGAGGCGTTTGGCCGACGCGGCTAGTTGCGCGAGTACTCGAGGACTCTCTTCCGTCATCGCCGCTTGTTGCATGGCGTCGAATTCGCTCGGGCGAAGGTCGCGACGATCTCCGAGGAGCCGAATCGCCCAAAAGCGAACGTACTCCGCCGGATGAGCGACGAGTTCCGCAGCCAAGGCGCCGTCCAGGGATCCGACCGCGTTCAACGCCCAAAGTCCGTCGAGCGCCAGTTGGGCATCTTCCGATTGCCGCGCGAACTCCTCCAGTTGAGACGCGACCGACTTGTCGCGACGGGTCGCCAGTTCGACGCGCGCGCGGTCAACTTTCCAGCGATTGGGCGACTTCAATAGCTCAACAAGCTGAGGGGAGGAAAGGGCGGCCACGTCGCACGGCTCCGCCGGCGCGGCGTCGATCGCCTCAATGCGATAGATGCGCCCGTTTGATCGGTCCCAATTTGCGTCAGGATCAGGGTGAGCCGTCCGCTGGTCGAAGAAGTCGCTGACGTAGGCCGACCCATCAGGACCAACGCAGAAGTCGGTTGGTCCGCTCCATGAGTCGTGCGTGTTAATTAGTTCGCCGCCATAGGACGCCCTGACGGTGCTGCCGTTGGGCGTCAGGTTCCACCAGGAGACGGTATGCCCCAGAAAATTGCCGGCGACGAACGCGCCCGTAAGTTTCGACGGTAATGCGCCTCGGTTGTAGATCGTCCCGCCCGTGGGAGGCCCGCCTGGATTGGGAGCCTGGTCGCACTCCTGTTGGGGAAAGAAGTGGTAAGCGAATAGGTTGTGAAGCGGACCATGCTTCCCAAAGCTTTTGTAGAAGTACCCCCCCTGCACTGCATGCACGAATGGTCCGCCGTTGGTTGAGTAAAAGAGCTCGCCGTTGGCGTCAAACGTCAGTCCGTAACAGTTGAGTCCGCCTTCGCAAAAGAGTTCGAACTCTTTCGTGAGCGGATGATAGCGCCAGCAGCCTTGTTGGAATTCGAGCCCGTTGATGCGGCACGTCGTCGTGCTGCCATTGACGCCGTAGAGCCAACCGTCGGGGCCCCAAGTCAGATGATTGGCCATCGCCTGGGCGTCTTCCATGCCGAAGCCGGTGAGCAACACTTCGGGATCGCCGTCGGGAACGTCGTCTCGATCCTTATCGGGATAGAAGAGCAAGTAAGGAGCCTGCAAGACGTAGACGCCGCCATGCCCAAACTCCACGCCCGTCACGAGATTGAGACCATCGATGAAATCCTTTGCGGCGTCCGCGCGGCCGTCGCCGTCGACGTCGGTAAGAATCGTGATGCGGTCCGCTCCCTGGGGCCCGCGCGGCGGCGGCTCCGGAATGCGGTCGTAAACCGTCCGCGACCAGCGATCGACCGTCACCCGTTGCAGGCCAGCCGGATTGGGGTACTGCAGGTACTGAATGGTCCAGACCCGTCCGCGGTCGTCGCATTTGACGAAAATCGCTTGCCGGACGTCTGGTTCGCTGGCGAACAATTTGACGCGCACGCCGTCGAGCGCAGTGACGTGCCCTTCAGCCTCCGTCGGAGCAAAGCCTTGCCCCCAGGAAGTGCTCGCCAACGACAGGGCGCAAGCCAGCATCAAGATTTCGAATCGACTGCTCATGGCTCCGTGTTTCGCTTTCCGATCGTTGCATCAATGAATTCGTAGGCCGCCTCGCGACTTTCGGCGGGGAAGTCATGTTCGGCATCGGGATAGAGAGCGACCAGTCGCTCCTCGGCTCCTAGGAGCGCGAAGATCGGAGCGGCCGCCGCCATCGTCTCGCGCACGCCGACGACGTCAAAATTAGCGTCGCGCAGCGGCGCGACGACGAAGACTCCCCGCGGAGCGAGCGAGGCGATGATTTCCGAGAAGTCAAACGGCACGTTCTGCGGCGAGAGTCCATAGTTGGACGCAATTCGCGGCATGTAGCGCGGCCCTGTCCAGCCAGTCAAATCGCCTCCCATGTAGCGGGCAAACCGAGTGAAGCCGCAGCAGGTGACGACCACCTTCAATCGATCATCGAACAATGCGGTAAAGAGGCCGTTGTGACCGCCGAGCGAATGGCCAATGCAACCGATGCGATCAGGGTCGACCTCAGGAAGCGACTGCAACAGGTCGATCGCGCGGGTGTTGTCGTAGATCGCCTTCATCGACCCGCTGACGTACTCGTCGCTTTCGAAGTCATAAGCGTACTCGCCAAGCGAGGGATAGTCTGGCGAGAGGGTGACGTAACCGCGCCGCGTCAATTCCAGGGCGTAGTGCAGGCTAGGTCGGTCAGCCAACCCGACGGGCTGATCCTTCCCGGGAGTGGTCGTTTGATGGAGACAGAGCATCGCCGGGAGCGATTGACGCTCTTCCGTGGCGGGATTCCGGGGTAGCAATAGCCAAGCCGTGACGCGTTGATCGGAGCGATCGGTATGATACGCGAGTTTGCGACGGATCAAGTCGTCCTCCACGACTTCCTCAAGCACCTCAACTTCGAGCGGTTGCGGAACCGCCGGTCGCGGCAACGGTCCCATGACATCCTCGACCGCAGCGACAATTTGCGCGCGACGCTGGTTCCAGTCAGTCGCCGTTGCAATCGCGCCCCTTTGCCCGGCGGCGTCAATTAGGTAGGTCAGATCGAGTCGATCCCCATACAACGCATTCCGGCGCTCCGCCGCGGCGACGAGCGGCGGGCTCTGTTCGCTGAAACGCAACGTGCCGAAGCGATGCGGCGCGTGGAAGGCCGGCGTGGGAGAGTCGACGGCCGACCACTGGCTGAATTGCTGGTTGACGTCGCCGCCGTGGCGATTGAAGTTGGCGCGCCATTCAGTTCCTTCCGCAGGCGGATACGCTGCCATCGACTCGCGAAAGTTCGCCAGCGGGATAACCGTTTCGACAGTCCAGCACTGGTCTTCGTCGGATTCGTCGTTGCTTGTCCCCTCCACGCAGCCTTTGACCTGTACGCCCTCGGCGTTCCATTCCACGCGCCCTCCTTCAGCGGCGTTGGGCCGGTGTCCGTCGACGTAACCGCCGAGGACGTTCCACTCGACGTTGAAGTATCGATTGGGCCGCGAGGGGTCGGGAGCGATCATGATCTCCATGCAATCGTCCTTGGCGACGGCGCCATCGTGCTCGGCGGCGCGGGCCGCGATATGACGATCTTCGCAGACGCAGCCGATGTATAAGTTCTCGGCGTCCCAGAGCAGCTTGACGACGGAATTCTCGCGGACCCCCTCCTGGAACCACGGAAATTGAAACGAGCCGAGCGACTTCGCGGCGCTCCAGGCCGGTTCATCGAGACGTCCGTCAACGACGATCGGTTCCGAGGTGCGACAGACGACGAAGCTCGGCAGCGCGGCACTCTCGGCGGCTACGTTGGCGGCTTGCGAACTCAAAACGATGCACAGCGCCGCCAGCAGCGGGCCAATTCTCGTCAAGGGCGTTGGTTGGAGATGCATCATGACCGCCCGAACGCCTCTTCTAATCCGTTGCCAAACACCGACAAGTCCTCGTCTTGACTTCCCTCAGCCGTTGACCCCCAAGCCTCCCAGGCCTCGTCAGGAATAGTTCGACTTCGGTTGAAGGGCGATCGGAAAATACTTGGGATGAAGTTGGCGGGAGTTCCGGGATCGTCGTTCATCGCGCTCCATCTCTGGAGAACGACTTCGTCAACATCGGACTCAGTTAAGGAATCATCGGCCTCCGCCAATTCTTCTCCTAATTGACGTCCGGCTAGCAATTGCAGCGAGTTAACAGAAGACTTCATGAGCTTTCCCAGCGGCTCTTGAACCGCAGCGATTGATTCGTCGGACTCCACGACGGCGCTTACCGCCGCTGACTGTAGCGCCAATGGCGCAACGGCCGACGCGGGCGTACCGATGCCGTAGATCATGCCGCTCGTCGAGACGACGACGATCTCCAGCAAGCCGTCGCCGTTAGCGTCGGCCAGAACGGGAGAGCCGAGATATCCGCTATCTGGGGTGAACGTCCATTCGATCGATCCGGACGTTCCCCCGGGATTGGCGCCGACGACGTAGAGCGTGCCGTTGATGGCGAAAATCGACTCGACGCGGCCGTCATTGTCGACGTCGCCTGAGATCGAGAGCGTCGGCGTATCGGAGTAGGCGCCTCCGACAGGAGCGTGGGCCCGGCCGGGCAAGTTGACGCTCCACAGCAACGCGCCAGTCTTCGCGTCGTAAGCGTGAAACCGCGACTGGGTATCGACGCCGGGCGACGAAGGGTGCCCGACGCTGAGAAGATCGAGATCGCCGTCGCCATCGACGTCGCCGACGCCCTGGATAAAGCCCGGCGTGTTGTCGTAGATGAATGGAGTGTGCCAAACGTCGACCCCCGACTTGGTCATCAGCCCGAGCTGCGAATATCCGCCCGCGAACAAAATCGAGTCGGTCTGATTGTTCAGAAAGTCGGCGACGATGGGCGTCCCGTAGAGCGGAGATCCGCCTGCGAAGACGCCCCCGTTGTAAATCGAGCGATCAATCAGATTGTCTCCGTCGCCGTCAACGACGTAAAACATATCGGGATGCACGTTGACGGCTTCGTCGAGTCCGTCCCCATCCCAGTCGTAAACGACCATTTGCGCTTCGCCGGCGTTTCGCAGCACGGGACTACTGCCGGCGGAGTTGCCGTAGGTGCGCGTCCACACGAGCGCCCCGGTGCGACCGTCAAGCAATTGGAACTCGCCGGTGCCGCCGCTGCCGCGCATCAATTGAACGAGGACGTCTTCGTACTCCGTGCTGCGGAAGTGGCCGGTGCGCCATAGCGTCAGTCCTGGCTGATTCCACTGACGTGTTCCTCCTGGCACGTCGAAATCATGAGTCCACACAGCCGTGCCGTCGGAGGCGGCGGCGATCAACCGGGCCTCGCCGGCCGCCCCTTCGGCGGCGAACAGCGTTTCCAACGTGCCATTGCCGTCGACGTCCGCGAGCGCCGCGCCGCTGTATTCATGTTGGCCTTGAAACTGCGTGGCGCCGGTAAAGCCGCCAATCCCCGGCTGACTCCACATGCGATCGACGGAACCGTCCGCATCCGCTTGCAGCGCCACCATGGACTGCGAGCCGCCCTGCACGACGACCGTCGGCGCGCTGGTCGGACCATCGAGTCGCCCCACGACGACGCTTGAACGCGGCGGCGAGCCTTTTTGAGAGGTGACGGCGTTGCCGATAAAGCCCGCCATTTCGACGGCGTTCGGTGCACTGGCGCCGAAATTGGTCCGCCAAATAGTTAAGTCGCCAGCGTCAACGACTCCATTGCCGTTCCCGTCAGCGCCGCTGCCGGCCACGACCGACAGCCCCAGTTGTCGCTGCCAATTCAGCAAGTCGTTACCGCCAACCAGGCCGCTGCCGTCATAATCTCCGGCAGCCAGCCCGGCCGTTCCGAGGAAGTCAGTGGAGAATAGGACGCTTGTTTGTCCAGGAGACGCTTGGCGCACGGCGGCGACGCTTAAGTTGACGCCCGTTGCGGCGCCGATGGCCGCCGCGCCGCCAGTTCCCGTGAGTTGCCACGCCGTGATCTCCGTCGTCGCCGCTTGCGCGTCGAGCAACCGACGAGTGAAGAACGTCTCCTCCTGCCCCGCGGCCAATCGGCCCGTGAGCAGGTCACTTTTGCCGGTGGAGGCGGCGCTATTTACATTGAGCGGAAAATCGCTCAGGTCGGCGCGGACGAAGGCGGCGTTCGGCTGGCTCCAGATGGCGGCGAACCCAGCGCCGTTCCAATCGAGAATCTGGACCGTCGAGGCGGCCGGTATCAAGGCGCCGTCAGTCGTTTGGACGAACAACTCAAAATCGCCGTCGCCATTGACGTCGCGCGCGCCTTCGATCACATGATCAATCAGATTGTGCAGCACCGCGCCGTTTGCCGAATCGAAGACCAGCAGGTGCCAACGCTGATCGCCCGTTTCGTTATAAATGGAGGTGACGATTTCTGGTCGGCCATCGCCCGTCACGTCTCGCACAGGGAACGCCATGGGACGGTGGCTCGTTTGCTTGCCTGCGAGTCGCTGATCGAAAACGTGCGTCCACAACTGGACGAGATTGCCGCTGCCGTTCCAACCCATCACGCTGATGTAGTCCTGGAAATCGCCGATGACGACGAATTCATCTCGCGCGTCGCCGGTGAGATCGTACGCTCCAAGCCAGCCGTACCCGCGCCCCGACTCGTTTGCGGCAGGCTTGAAAACGCCGGTCCGCTCCAAGGCGCCCGTATTGATGTTAAGGATATAGAGACTCGTCCACGGGACGACCGCCACTTCATTAACGCCGTCGTTATCGAAGTCCCCGACCGTCAAATTTGGAATCCCGAACATTGAAGGAATCTGGGCCGACTGCCACTGCTGAACCCAGGCGCCGTTCTGATAGACGGAAAGTCGAATGACTCCCTGACCGAACGTCGGATCGAAGACTTCGCCTTCGATCTTCTCCATCATGCCGTTGCCCGGGATAAAATCGCCGACGCGACGGATCGAAGAAGTCGACTGGGCGACGAGCGTCCCGTTGCCGACCAGGTCAAAATAAGGTCCGCCGACGCCCCATGACGCATTCTCGGCAGCCGACATGGCAAACGCCGAGGTTGGAATTGGCACGACGTCGGCGCCGTCGGCGGGAGCCGCCGCGATCAGCGAGGACTGCGAGCCGATGTATTCGGACCACAGGACGACGGGCGACGCCAACACATCTTGAGCGACGGTTGCTTCGCCCGTCAGGCGCTTATTGCCGCGATGCTGATACCACTGAAGTAGGTCTGTCGGCTCGCCGCTGGGCGGCGTCCAGGGTTCAGGCGACGCGGCGTCGTTAGTGACGGTGATATTGTCGACGTAGACCAGCGCCGAGTTCGCAGGGTAAGCGCCGAAAAACCCCATCATATTGACTCCGGTCGCTCCGGCGCGCCACGGTCGATTGGGGTTCCCGCCGGCGGTGACCAGCGTCCCGTTGACGGTGAGCCGGTAAGTCTGCGTGGCTCCATCCAAATCGTACCGCAGGCGGAGCAGCGAATTCGGAGTAATCGACGCGAGGAAGGTTCCCGTACTGTCGTCGAGAATGAATCCCTGAGGCGCTCCCGGATTGATGCGAAAACTATTCCAGACGGTCGTATCATTGACCGTTGTGGGAGCCGTTCGTCCCGCGCCGCCATAACCCAACCGAAAATCAAAAAACGTCCAGTTCCTTGACCCAGCCGCTGGTAAATAGAGGTCGAACTCAATCGTGCCCGTTTGGAAATCGTGCGGGTCATCCGAGAAGGCTGAGCGCCAGCTGACGATCGGCTGCGCCGCGCCAACGTCATCGATCACGAGCGCTTTGTTAGTTCCGCCGCCGAAGGGAGTAGCGTAAGCGCCGCCGGCTCCAGAGACCTGAATAAATGACTCGGGTCCGACGGGATTCCAGAACTGATCGGCGCTGTTCGGTTGAGCGCCGACGGCATCATCCTGAAAATCTTCGCTCAGAATGGTAACGCTCAGCGCGAGACGGGACTCCAGCGACTCGAACTGGCTGCGTCGTGAGCGCGACGGTTCGTGGGGCGCGGTTCGTCGAGTCGCTTGATCTGCGTTCTTAGGAAACATGCGAAACTGCTAATACTATTGGGGCGGCCGTGGTGATGAGCGTTAAGCGGAGAGAACTAGTGCGCGGCGCCGATTACCAGACCGTGTACTTCGTTTCCTGGACCGAGCCACGGAAGCGCTGGCCGCCGTCGTGCGCCGCGGCCGCTTCGAAGCGAATGGTGCGCCAGCGCACCAGTTGACGCGACGGCTCCTGCGAGCGGCGGAGATCGCCGTCAAGACAAATGCCATCGACAGCGCCGACGTCGGTTCTGGCACGACTGAGTTCGTCGGCCTTGCCGCAGTGCTGCCGAAACTCTCTCGCCAAACGGCCAAGTCGCCAGCGCCGATCTGCCCGTCGCCGTCGCCATCGGCGCCAGTTCCAGCTGGCGGCGAGTCAGCGAACGTCCGTTGCCAGACGAGAAAGTCAGTTCCATCGACGTCCAGGTCGCCGTCGTAATCGCCATTTCCCAGCGGCGGCAAGTCGTTGTTGGTGACGACCAAGTTGTCGATGTAGGCGTTCGAAGCGCCGCCTGAGAAAAAAGCGCTGGCGTCGGAGTAGAACGCGAGAATATTGACCCCTGGCGACCCGGGAACCCAATAATTTGACGACTCGCCGGTTTGCGACCACGTGATCGGTTCGTCGTTGATTTTAATGCCGTAACGCTCGGTCGTCGGAGTGCCGTCCCCGTCGTCAATTTCGATGGCGACGTGAAATGATCGATCGGGACCGAAGAGGTCGTCGCTCCCGTCTGTAAATGTCGGCTCGAACCCGATCGAATAGCGTCCTCCGGCATCGACAATCTGGTCTCTCGGTTCCGGATCGCCGAAAATGTTCTGAATGCGAAAGTTGGGCCACGCCGTCACGTCGCCGACTGACGTTACTTCCGATCGATTGGGACCTCCGAAGCCTGTCCGTACCTCAAAAAACGACCAGAACTTGCCGCCCGGCGCTCCCAACACTGGGAGCGGCTTTTCCATCCAAGCGTCAAACTCAATGACGCCATTACGAAACGCGGTCGGATCATCGCCGAAAATCGAAGTCCACGCAATTCGCGACTGCGTGGCGCTATTGGGATTGTGAATCACTAGGCTTTGGTTCCCGGGACCAAACGGATCGGCAAACGTTCCCCCGCTGACGACGATCCGGCCAGGTTCAGTCGCCGGGTTGACGAAAGAGACGTAACCAATTTGATAGTGGTCGGCGCTGGCCGGTTGGGCGTCAGGCTGATCGCTTTCAAAGTCTTCGCGAAGAATCACCCTGGCGCCTGCAGCGCGACTTGTATCGAGCAGTCCCGCCGAAAATGGCGTGAATGCGAACAGAGCTGCCCACAGGCTCCCGAACTCACTGCCCAAGGGGCGCATTCGCGTGTTCATTTCAACGGACTCCGGGGCCTCATACAGGCGAACGATTCCAAATCATTGACGTCGCGGCGTAGAAAGGAGGGCGCCAGTCGTCAGCCAAGCGATCTCGCCGCGAGCGTCATTCGGCGGCGCCCCGCGAGGTAACCTGCCGAGCCGAGCAACGATAGGCAAACTCCGGTCGGCTCAGGGATCGTCGAAATCGCAGCGGTGGCAGCGCCTGCACCAAAGTTCGTTTGCCAGAGGGTCAGGTCAGCCGCATCGACGACGCCGTTACCGTTGCCATCGGCGCTCGTTCCTGGCGTGACCGTGGCTCCCAGTAGCGACTGCCAGAGCAGAAAATCAGCGCCGTCGACTCGCGTGTCGCCGTTATAATCCCCATTGCCCAGCGAGGAAAGGTCGTCGTTAATCACGACGAGATTGTCCATGTAAACGTTGGTAGCTCCTCCCGAGAAGAACGCGCTGGCGTCCGTTAAAAACGACACCACGTTCACGCCGGGCGCGCCTGGAACCCAGGGATGAGCGGTTTCCCCATCCTGCAGCCAAGTGACGGGCATATCATTGATGTAGAATGTCGATTTTTCACTGCCGACGGTTCCATCGAAGTCGATTTTCACGTGGAACGAGAGATCAGGGCCCATCAAGCCAGGCGACGGGTCAGTGTAAGTCGTCTGAAGGCCCACGGTGTATTGGGCGCCGGCATCGACGACGCTCTCGACTGGTTCCGCTTGGCCGAAGATGTTCTGAATGCGAATGTTATTCCAGACGGTCAGATCGCCGTTGGTGGTCACTCCCGAGCGATCAGCGCCGCCATAGCCAATGCGCGCATCGAGGAATGACCAGAATTTGCCGCCGGGCGCGCCAAGTTGTGGAAGGGGCTTCGCCATCCAAAGGTCGAATTCGACCGATCCGTTGCGAAAGCCAGCCGGATCGTCGTCGAAAATCGAAGTCCAGGTGATCGCCATCTGGGCGGCGCTGTTCGGATTGTGAAACACCAGGCTTTGATTGTCGACGCCGAAAGGGTCAGGGAATGCGCCGCCAGAGACGGCAATTTTCGCCGGTTCAGTATTGGGATTCACAAATCCGACGACGCTACGGGCGTAGAAGTCAGCGCTTACGGGCAACGTGTCGGGGAGGTCGCTCTCGAAGTCCTCAGATAGAATCACTCTTGCTCCACTGGCGGTCGGGCAAAAAAACAAGCTCCCGAGGAGAATCGCCAAGTTGCCGAGAAGTGAGCCGCCTCTCCGCTGGTAATCAAAGTAACCCACGATATACGCTCCTGAAATCGATTCGGCGACAATTGAGACGACGTAAGAACATCCCGCGGGACTGGCCACGCAAACGGCCAGTCCCGCGAGCGACTCGATGGATTACCGACGACGCCGGCGTTGAACGGCGGCAAACGCCGCCAGCGCCGATGCCCCCAAGCCGAGAGTTCCTGGCTCTGGCGTCGCGGTGACCTTCAAGTTATCCAGATAGAAAGGATTGTTGGTGAGGAAGTTCGGCCCGAACGCCGAGCCGATGGCCAAGACATTGAAGCCTTTGGTCGCACCCGTCGTACGCCACGGTACAAACTTGCTGCCGTCCTTCTCCACGTAGCTGCCGTCAATCTGCAGCGTGTAAGTCTCGTTCGGCAAAATGGTGTACTTCACCGCGTGAGCCGTGTCAGGCAGGATGGGATGTCCGTTCGACGGTCCAAACGCATTGTCGAAGAAGTAGTAGCCGACGCCATCCTGGACGCGGAAGTTACCGTAGACGATCGTGTCGCCGGCTGTATTGGGGAACGTCGTGTCGAAGCCGAGCCGCAGATCGACATAGGTCCAGAATTTCTGGTCGACGCCGTTGACGACGTCGTTCTTCAGATAGAGGTCGAACTCCAGCGTCCCTTCCCGGTGGGTCGTCCCGGGCTGGCCAAGTTCGTTGTTCCAGACGGCGAAGGGCCAGACGTTCGGGTTGGCCGACCCGCCATTGAAGTTGTCGAAGACTAAACTGTGGTTAGCGGCCGGTCCAAAGGGATCGGTGTAGCTGCTGCCAGGCCCCACCACTTCCAAATCAGAGCCAGGACCGTTAGCGCCTAACGCGATGTCAATGGAACCGGCGATCGTACCAACTGCGTCGTCGTCAAAATTCTCGTCTAGCAGTACTGCTGCGCGGGTTAGAGGGGCGATCATGATCGCCAAAGCGCTGGCACATAGTCGAAGGGCAACACGATTCAATCTCATTGGGCTAACCTCTTCCGGACGATGCCGAAATCAAAGGAATGGGCAGCCTCAACGGGTGAGTTGAGGCGACAACATGGCCTCCTCGCGAATCCTGCGAAGGGCCGGCGGTGCTCGACTCAGCTTTTTTGAAGAACTCGTCGCGTCGATCGCGAGGATCCTGCCAAGCCGGTGATAACCGCTTCTCTCATGCCGCCGCCTGAAGATTTCGACGAGTCGTTCAGCTCGTCGCCCAGCCCTCCTTTCTTGCCTGTTTAGTGGTTTTTCGGGGTCACCGTGCATTCACTTCACGGCAGTTTATCGGTAGATGGTCCGATGTCAAATGTTTTCTGCAAACTTTCACGCCGATTCTCCGTATCGCCAAGCGGCTTAAATAGCAGGCGAATTGAGCGATTTGCTTGCATTACTCAAGCTTGTGCGAAGGCAGCGACAGCGCAAAGCCGGAAAGGCGCCGATCACTGCTGCTCAATTCGACAGCCGTAGAATGACTTAAAGTGAATGCAATATCCACAGTCACTTCCTGCGGCTTGTCGCGGGATGTCCCACCCAGGAAGTGATATTCGTCAGTCGTCGCCACCAAGGAAAATCAGGTGCTTGCGGCGCGGGTACTTGTTGAATCCGCCGACTCGCGCTCACCAATCGCTGACTTTGTAGGACACGTTTTTCCAGCCCGTGCTTTGGCCCGTAGCCAGAGCTCGCCCCAGAGGATCCGCTGAGGGCTAGCGGCGACGACCCAAACGACGCGGGCCGCCAAGAGGCAACCGATGAGGGAAATGACTGGCGGCGAAACGCCGGCGACATGCAGACCTCGCACAACGCTCAGGGCGAGCAACAGCCCTGCCAATCGGATGGATAGTCGATCTCCGATCGCGATGAAAGCCCCCGAGATGGCGACGAACATGGAGATCGACGCGAACGCAGTCATCCAACACAACGGGCACATGGAGGCTCTCCTGCAACTAGCCAATAGCCTGGCAACCGTAAGCCTCGCTCAGTGGCAGCAAGAGGACTTTTCCGCCGCTGCCGATGGCGGGAGATCATTGGCGGGATTCTGGCGAAAGAATCCCGCGGGCTTTAAGAGAAAGCCGATGTAGGCCGCCGGCATGACTGGATAATCTTCTGGCCGCGGCAAATGGGTATGCCCGAAGGTGTACCAAAAGACGATGTCCTGATCATCCAGAGCGCGGTCCTGCTGAGTCCAGCGGATTAATCCGTCGCCTCCTTCGCTTTGATTGGGATAGTCGCCGGCGGCGTAGCGCTCCTCCTGACGATAGGGAGTCACCCAGACATGATTCTCCACGAATCCCGCCCGGCGACGCCATGAGGAGCTCGGCGATGCGTAAGGCGTTGCATTGTCACCGGGGAGGAAGCGATACCCCACGGGCTGCCCAACGTGATTTAGTTGACTGCGGTTGACGATCTTCCAACTGCGAGCGGACTCCAAATTAAGATTGGCGCGCGCTTGTCGCTCCGATAGCAGTCGCGTCGCTTTCGAGTAGAAGCCGTTTTCAAAGGGGTTGTCGTCGTCGATCGCTTCCGGGACGACGTCGAGCTGATCGACGGAATTGGACGGACCATCAAGATCGAAGTCGAGCCGAACGTTGAAGAAATGCTGATGATTGGGGGCGTACAGTTGCGGCGCCACCAGCGCACCGTATACCGGCGATTCATCCGGATGCAACGCTCCAAGGGACAAGATTCCCGTGAGCTTGATCTCAAACTGAATATTCCCGTCCTGGTAGAGATACCAGAAGAATCCATATTCATAGTTCTCCACCGTGGAGACGGAGGAAATGACGAGTCGCCGTGAACGACGGACCTCCGGTTTGTCCAACCGGCGATCCGTATGTTTCCACAAAATGCCAAAATCCTCTTCGTGCATGCAAACTGCGTTCTTCACTGCATAAGGTTCGCCGCGACTCGTCGTCAGGTGCGCGTCAAAGTATCGAATGAACCCCAGACAGTCGCACCCCAACGTGAGACTGTTGGCGCACATGCCCATGCCGTACTCGCCCACGTCAAATGCGTTCTTGCGTCGTTGCGTCGGGCCCGGATCACCGTACGGCACCACCATCTCCGTCAGGGAGGCGCGATAGAGGATCGACCGCTCGCGCTCGCCGTCGAGGTAGCGAAGATGATGAAGCGTGAGCCCCTCCCGCGCACTGAAACCAATCACGAACTTCCAGCGCTGCCACTCCACCTGATTTCCTACGACGGCAAAGCTCGGTCCCTCAGGCTGAAGGATCTGGAGCGGTCGAATGTCGTCACGTTGAGGAGAGACTCGGTCGGACGCGTAGTTGCACGATTCAGGGGGCAACGGCCAGACCCCATACTCCTCAATACGGATGACTTGCATCAAGTTCAGATCGACGACTGGTCGGAGGCCTTCGATCGGACGAGCGTAACCGTTTTCCGTCGGGTCGCTGCGCAGAAAACAGAGAGGGCGGGCGAGTCGCATGGCTCCTTCTTCGGGCGCGCCGTAGTTGCCTGCACTCCAAATGTCGACCATCACGAGGTTCACGTCATCGGTCCCGCAGTGGCGGAGGAGCGCGGCGCGAAACTCCGCGCTGGCGAGGACTGCCTGCTCGCACTCGATCTGTTCGTCGCTGGTCATCGTCGGCTGAACGCCGGGAATATGCTGCCATGTCCTCAGTCGTCCGTCAGTAATTGAGACGATCGCTTCGTAACAAGCGTTCTGGCCGTTGGCGAAGAGCACCGCGAATGCCTCGCGGGGCGGTTTTGGATGGTCGGCCGGAGCATGGATGAAATGTTTTGCCGGCTCCAGCAAACTCACTGACACGAAACGGGTGGTTGGGGTGACGTGGCCAGTATCCCGCAGGATCTGCACCGCAGCGGCAACCTCTGCGGCGCTGAGCGGCTCCAGCGGGTGTTGAGATGATTCTGACATAGTTGGCGGACCTTATTTGCAAAGGAGTGAAATAATCTCAAGTCGCCGTTGCAGGAGTCGGCCTCGTGATCCGCCTGGCGAGGCAACTACCGACAAACGCGCGCTTGGTAAGAGAACGATGTGATGACTTGAGGGTGAAGTGCGCTAGAGGCAAGACGCCAAGCCGACTGGCCACACTGATGGCAGCCGGTGGACGCCGTGGCGGGGAGTAAAAAGCTCAGTGAGCCGAGGCAAAAATTCCTCGTTGGCGTCTGGCGTAAACTGCGGCGAGTTCAATTCGACGCCGTTCACCGTCGGCAAGTGAGCGCCTACCGCCGCGGCGTGGATCAACGCGACGCCCGGGTTCGTTAGATCCTGCAGCGAGAGGAGCATACCGTGATCACGCGCCCAGGCCGCGGAGGCCAGCAGCATGCTATGCCCTTTGCAGGTCTTCAGGGCGAGTCCGCTCCACCCTTGCGCCTGCGCTTCCGGGAGAATGTCCAAGTCGGTGAGTCCCTCGTCGAGCAGTACTGGCTTGCGGGCGGTGACCGTTCGCCAATCATAACGGTCGACGACAATATCGCGCCCCGTGGGTTGTTCCAGATAAGCGAGCGCCGCAAACGCTCCAGCGTCCTTGGCCTCGAGCATGTCGAGATACTCCACCACGCTGGAAAGGTCTGGATTGGCTTCATTGCTATCGACGGTGATCGTCGGTGGCGCTTCCAAGAGGCGTTTGGCGAACTGGAAAACTTCGATTGTCCGCGCCACGTCGGCGACCGGGTCGCTGCCAGTAATCTTTAGCTTGAGCGATTGATAGCCATGTTTTTTGATGGCTGGCTCCAAGCTTTCGGTCAGATTGTCGTACTTGCCGACGACCCACCACGCCGGCAACTCGCGTCGCGGCTTTTGAATGAGTCTGGAAATGGACGCGGCCGCGCCGCCACCGGGGAAGTAATGATCGGCCAGCGGCAGCGGCGCTAGCTCATCGTAAAAGGAAAACGCCGAAAGTTCGACGGCCGCGCCCACGGCGTCGTGAACCGCGGCGTCGAACGGACTAACGCACATCGCCCGCGCCAATGAGGGCGGATCTTCCTCAATTCCAAGATCGTGGCATGCCCACTGGTGAAGCTGCAGGCCGAATTCCAGAGGATGGAGTCGATCATGGCCCGCTAACCTCGGCAACTCCCGCGCGGCCGACTCGCATAACCGTCGTAGCACGCCGTCGCGCACCTCATGGGAGAGAGTCGGATCGGGCCATGCCCAAAGATCGCTCAAATACGTCGATCCATGGCCGACGCCAAGTCGACCTCCGCCGGTCTCCACCGTCACGGTGACGCGGGCTTCGGTGATTTCTCGAATCGTGCCGGTGCTGAGCTGAAGCGGGGTCGCCAAGCGACGCGGAATAAAGGCGGTCTCGGCGGAGCAAACGCGCGCAGCAAGCTTGGTCGTTTTAGATGCATTCATCGGCGAAACCTTCGACGCGCTCACATTGATGATGGATAGACTCTGCTTGAGGTCGTCACCGGAGCGCTGGCGCCCCCAATCTTCGCGTTACTTCAATCAGTTAACCAAGCGGCCAGATTTTCGCGCACAAACTCATCGTCGGAAAGGTGCGGGTACTGTTGGCTCACACGGTCGATCTCAGCCGCTTGGCCTGGACTAAGTCGTTCGTCCTCATCCAGGCACCAGGTCCCCGCCAGAAGTCCCTGCCTGCGCAAGACCTCATGAATGCCGGGAACACAGCCCCGGAATCGATGGGCCGCGTCAAAGATGGCGCCATTCGCATCCGTTAGGTTAGCCGACAAACCTAAGAGTTCCGCAGAGACCGCCCCTTGGTCGCCAATCTCGCGGCAACGACGGTGAAGGGAAACTGCTGGAGACGTCCAGACGGCCCATTGGCCAAGCAGTCCGCCGACGAAACGGAGTGAATTCTCGCCGAACTCGTACGGCGTTAGCAAATCGAGCAAGATGTTGTCATCATTGCCCGTGTAGAGTGCAATGTCACGGCGACCGCTGTCGGCCACCGCCCTCACCACATCCAGCGTCCGATAGCGATCGAAGGCCGCGACCTTGATGGCGGAGGCGCTTTCGAGTTCACAGAAGCGCCGCCAGAATTTGTAGGAAAGCTCGATTCCGCCGACGGCCGGCTGCAAGTAGAAGCCAAACAGCCCGAGGCTTTCGCCGATCAGGCGGCAATGGTCGATCATCGATTCGACGTCATGCTGCCCAAGCGACGTTAAATTCACCAAACCGAATTGATAGCCAAGCTTGGCCGCCAACTCAGCTTCGCTGACCGCTTGAGCGGTCGGTCCGCAAATGCCGGCGACACGCACCAGCGGAGCGCTCCCGGCTGATTCGGCGCGGTCAAACTCTTCCCGCGCTAGCTGCCAGACAGGTTCCAGGAGGCCGCAGCGAGGATCATGGATCTTGAACTGCGTCGTATGCACGCCGACCGCCATGCCACCCGCGCCGGCTGCGAGATAGTAACGGCTCAACGCACGTTGACGACGTTCGTCGAGACGCCGCTGGCTATCGAGCGCCAGGGGATGAGCGGGAATGACGCAGCCGCGGCGCAGCGCCGCCACGCTCTCGGAGCGTCGGCTGGTAGGCGTCGTCGGTTGGATAAACTCAGAACTTGCCATCGCGCACTTCGAAATGGGTCGGTCGATTCCAGTTCTCACCGCCCCGGCTGACCCAATCGGCGGTCCATGTCAGCATCTTTTCCAGCGACGTTTCCAAAGGGCCTAAAAGCTTCAGCGTATTACTCGCGTCGCTTAATAACGCGTTGGAGGTCTCTTGCCCGACGAACCGAACGGATCGGTTCATTAGCGTACCGAACTGTTCGCAGACCGCACGTGTGGAGACGATCTCGGGGCCGGTCAGATTGAGGACTCGGGATGGCGTTGCAGTCAAGTCAAAGCAGGCCAGCGCCATCGCGTTGGCGTCGGCTTGCCAAATGCAATTGAAATAGCCCATCTCCAGTGAAACGGGCTCATTTTGGAAGACCTTGATCGCCAAGTCGACGAGGACGCCATAGCGCAATTCAACGGCGTAGTTCAGACGCAAGATCGCCGTCGGAGTCCGTTGCGCTTCACTGAAATAGGCGATGATGCGCTCGCGACCCACAGCGCTCATCGCGTACTCGCCGACGGGTCGCAATTCGTCGGTCTCGACCGACCCTCGACTCGTAGCGTCGGTCATTCCGTAGACGTTTCCGGTCGAGAACGCCACGATGCGGCTGCCCTGGAACTGGTTCATCACGGCGCCGGGCAAATAGGCGTTCGTCGCCCAGGTGGCTCCTGGGGAGCCGGTGGCGCCAAACTTAAATCCCGCCATGAACATCACATTTTCACACTCGGGAAGTGAACGGAGGAATTGCGCGTCGAGCAGGTCTCCGCTCAGGGTGACGACGCCCGCGTCGTCCAACTGACGGCGGACCTTCTCGTCGCTGAAACGACTGACTGCAATGACGCGACAGGAGCGCTGCGTCGCATCCGCCGCTCGCCGCGCCATGCGAACGAGCGAGGGGCCCATTTTCCCGCCCGCCCCCAACACCAAAAGATCACCCGACATTCGCTCGAGCGCTGAAACGGCTCGATCGGAGGGAGTGCTGAGCTGTGTATCGAGCGTGGAAACGTCCACGGGGACAATCATGGTCGCAGAGAGGGTCAAGAAACGGCTCCGTGAGATTTGGCCGCCCAGCCTCATTCTAACGGTAGATGTGAATGCAGTTCGCTGCCCGCAGACGGCAGGCTATGGTGAAACTTCGCTGAAATCAATGGCATAGGCAAAAAAACGTTGCAATCTAAATTCACTATTTGTATATTCCGACGCGGGCGGAGGACTGTAGAGAGCATCGCATCAGCGCGTTGCCTATGAGCGCGATTGTCGAGCAACACCCCGGAGCGACGATGAGTACCTCCCACCCCCGCCCCACCTCGCCGCAGGCCGGACGACGCGATCTGATGGGCGCCGCTGTCTGCGGAGCTGCCGGCGTCTTGGCCATGACAGGACGCTCAGCATTTGCAGCCGTCCCCAGTGAGGAGCCCGCCGCAGACGGCTCCTTGGGCGCGCCGTTTACGAAGACCGCGCTGCGCCCCGCCGGTGCACCCTCGGCCGACGTGGGCTATTCGCCCGCGATTTTGGCGCAAGGCCAGAAGCTGTTGTTCATCTCGGGACAGGGGCCGGCCGATCTCGAGGCCGACATGGAAACGCAAATTCGTCAAACGTTCGATCGTATCGGATTGCTGCTTGAGGCTGCCGGCGCCACCTTCGCCAACGTCGTGATTATTCGCTCTTACTGGGTGCACATGCTCCGCGACGTCGAGATCTTTCGTAAAGTTCGCAAGGACTACTTGGTCGAACCCTACCCTGCGTCGACTGCCGTCGGCACTCCCGAATTGGCCATTCCTGGCTTGGAACTCGAAATCGAAGCGGTGGCTCTGTTGTAAGATCGTGACTGTCCGTTTGCGTCGATTTTCTGCGACCTCCGGTTGCAGCTGACTTGGTTCGAGCTTCCACTCCGGCGAAACAATGCCTTCTTCGATGGGAGTGACCCGCCGTGAATTTGCCCGGGCCTCGGTCGCCTTGGCGGGGATCGCCCTGACGCCCAAGTTGCTCTCGGCGGCGGAGCCCACGACGGACGGGCTGTTCGACGTCCACCTGCACCTCGCTCAAGCGTGGTACGGGCCGGAACATGGCCCGATCAGCGCTCGTCAGCTCCTCGCCTGGATGGACGCGCATGGCGTGGCGCACGCCGCCGTCCTGCCGTTGGTTTCCCCAGAAGCGTTCTGGTATCCGGTGACGACGGAGTACGTCTTGGAAGAAACCGCCGCGCACCGCGATCGATTGTCACCATTTTGCGCCGTCGATCCGCGGACGCTCGCCACTCATCTTCCGGAGAAGAAAGACGTCGTCGATCTCTTGAAACGTTATCAAGACGCCGGCGCCGTCGGCTTCGGCGAGCACAAGCCGAATTTACCGATCGACGACCCGCTCAATATGCGGCTTTACGAGGCATGCAGCGACGTTGGGCTGCCGTTACTCTTCCACCTCGACAATTTAGCGAACATCGACGAGCCCGGTTTGCCGGGGCTAGCGCGCGCCCTCGCAGCGTTTCCCCAGCTGACGTTCATCGGGCACGGCAAAGGTTGGTGGGCGTCCGTTTCCGGCGGACTGACCAAAGCCGATCTGCATGTGGGGTATCCACGCGGCCCCGTCATCCCCGGCGGCGCCATCGATGAACTGATGGATCGCTATCCGAACATTTACGGAGACCTCTCTTCCAGCGGGGCTCATGCCATGACGCGCGACCCCGCCTTTGGCCGCGAATTTCTCCAACGCCGCGCTGATCGTCTGCTGTTCGGCACGGATTACTACGACCTGACGCAACGAGATTTCCCCCAGTTCTCGCTGTTCGAAGAATTGAAGATTGACGCTGAGATCCGCCGCAAGATCGGCGGCGCCAACGCCCGGCGCCTCCTGGGCTAGTCGCCTGCCACCACAACGCCCCGAAGCGAGCCACCGCCATGCCGCAGAAGCAGTCCAGATCCAGTCGTCGTGAGTTTCTCGCCTCCACGCTCGCCGGGACTGCCGCGATGGCGCTGCGCGGCGATGCGATTGCAGCCGCGCCGACGCCGCCCTATCCAACCTACGACAAGGCGCAGATCGCCATTACGCTCGATCTGGAGATGGCTCGCAACTTTCCCAAGTGGAGCGACACGCAATGGGACTACGAGAAAGGAAATCTCAATCAGGCGGCCAAAGACTATACGGTGGCCGCGTGCCAGCGAGTGAAGGAGCGCGGCGGACGAATTCATACCTTTGTCGTCGGACAGGTCTTCGAACAGGAGAACGTTGACTGGCTCAAGCAGATTGCGGCAGACGGTCACCCCATCGGCAATCACACGTACGACCACATTTATGTGCTCGCCCAATCGCCGGCGGAGCTGCAGTATCGCTTCGCCCGCGCGCCATGGCTCATCGGCGGCCGCGAGCTTCCAGACGTCATTCGCGAGAATATTGCGCTGACGAACGTCGCGCTCAAGGAACGCGTCGGCGTGGAAACCAACGGGTTCCGCACGCCCGGCGGGTTCGCCACGGGTTTGGAGAATCGCGAAGATATTCAGAACATTTTGCTTGGATTGGGATTTGACTGGGTCAGCTGCCGTTATCCGGCGCACGCTGGCATGGAAGATCTCTACGGCAGCGGGCGGAAGCCTTCTCAGTTGGCGTTCGACGAGATCTTGCGAGCGCAGGCAGAGTCGCAGCCGATCAGATATTCTACGGGATTGATCGACGTGCCCATGAGTCCTGTCAGTGACATCGGAGCGTTTCGTACGGGCCGCTGGGAACTTGCTTCGTTCTTAGAGGCGGTGGAACTAGGAGTCAATTGGGCGATCGAGAATCATGCAGCGTTTGATTTTCTCGCCCATCCATCCTGCCTCGGAGTCGTCGATCGTGACCTTCAAGCGATCGACTTGATCTGTGACATCGTCGCCAAATCGCCCGACAAGGCGGAACTGGTGACGCTCGACGCCATCGTCGCGAAGGCCAAGCCGCAACTTTCGCCGGAGCGGAAGCCGTCGTGAATCCGTTGGGCTATTCGTCGCGGAGCAACCAGGTGCTCGTTTGGCGTGTGAAGCTCAAAACTTGAACACTCAGGAGTAGTGATGAAGTACTGGCATCTAGCGCTCGCCGCGCTGTTGGCGATTCAAGCGTTCGACGCCGACGCCGAAGAAGCGCCGGTCCGACAATACTCGAATAAGCTTACCAAACTCGAAGATCCTGCTCCGCTCTTGGGCGACTACCCGGAGTTTGTGCAGCCGATCGAGGAAGTCACGCGCTACGAAGGCGAGACGCTTGTCGATGACGAAGGGGCCGACCTGGAGGTGAGGGCATGGCGTTTCTCCTATAACGCTCGCGGCGTGATCGAAATGCCTAACCGGTTGCGCGCCGATCAGACGGCGGTGATCGTTGTTCACCCCTGGGGCATCGATGATGGTCAAGGGTGGAAAACTCCTGAACCAGCCGGCGTCGCCGACTTCTGCACGCCCGACAAGAACCACCTGGCCGGCCGGCATACTCGCGAAGTGATCGATCCGTTGTTGAAACGCTTGCGACCTCAGGTGGCGCAGGTAATGTACAGTTTACGCGGCGGAGAGTATCCCGTTCACAAGAAGCTCTATCGCTCGCTGCGCTACAATCCAACGGAAGTCGAACGCGACGAGGGGAAACGCGAGCAGCAAGCGATCCTGGCGGCGTTTGATTACCGGGGCCGTGACCTTCCCAAAACGCTGGAAGTCTCTGCCGACCGGCCCGTCGTCGACTACTTTAAGCAATTCCCAGGCCTTCAATTTGGCCCCGACTTCGACAACGACGGATTCTGGGACATGCCGATTCCCGTGACGAGCGATATCACGATGGATCGGGACGACGTGGTCATTTACGACGACGACGGCTACGCCCCCTTGAGGGCGTTTCTCCAAGCCAAGGGCGTGCGTCACATTCTCCTCGTGGGATACGCGACCGACATGTGCTTTAAGGCGACGACCGCCGGATACGACAACTTGTCGAAAGACTTCAACGTGTTTCTTGTGGGCGATGCCACACTTGCGACGTTTCCGGCCAATATGACTCCCCGGTACGCCACCAACGCTCATATCTCATTCGCGGCGCTGAATCAGCTCGTCACACAGTGCTCTTGGATCAAATTGAAGCCCATCGAAACGGCGCAGGCAGGACAATAGCGACTTGCCGGTGAGAGCGGTCATCAGATTGGACGCCGCGAACGCTCCTGTCCCATCCTCGACGCGTCAGGAGTAGCCGCCGATGACAAGTGACTTGAAGCGATGGCCGTTTCTGGCAGCGCTACTCTGGTGCGCAGGCGCTGCGACCGGGGGCCGCGGGCAGACGCTGCTTGATGACGCGGCGACCCACCCGCTCATGCCTGGCGTCCGGTCCGCCGATCTCAATGATTCGAATTGGCCGCGAGCGATGCACGATCGACTGGCCACCGGCTTTTCGCCGTTACCATGCAAGATGTCGGCAGCGCCGCGCATCATCGCGGAGATTGCCACCGCGGGAACATTGAACGGCATGCGCATCGTCGAAGCGTCTAATCGCGAACCCATCATTCTGGTCGATGACGGAAGATTGCGATCGCTCCGCATCGACGGGCGCGAACTCTGGTCCCAACCGTCAGCCGGATCGATGTTAGCTTGCGGCGATCTCCGTCAGAATGGCGCGCGGTACGCGTTGGTCGGCGCCGGCCGCACATTGACGCTGATCAATCTTGAGACGGGTGCAACGGAGTGGCGATTCGACTGCGACCCAGCGTACGCATCAGTGCAGTGGGCGTCAGTCGCCGACGTGTTGCCGCAGCGCGCAGGGCAAGAGATCATGCTATTCCCCAACTATTCAGAAGAGGGGATGTTAATTAACTTGCCTCCCGAGGGCGAGCCGTCAACGGTGTGGCGAGTCCAAGCCGTCGTCAGCGGCGATTTCAACGAACGCTACGATCATTACAACGGCCTCGTCGCACTGGACGACTCCATCCCCTCTCGACCGGTCGTCTGGAATATTCGCCGCCACCGCTGCCGCGGATTTGACGCTCGTACTGGCGAACTCATTAGCTCCGTCGTCTATGACGTGGGCGGCGCTCAGCGCCGCAACTATGGGCCCGTCAAGATTGGCCGGGGCGCTGACGATCAAAAGTTCGCTGGCGTGTTTGGAGAATCTGTCCAAATTCACGTTCACGCCATTCGCCTTCGCGCAGACGGCGACAGCGAACTTGCCTGGCAGCATTTCTACGGAGAGGTCTATAAGGACGAGCCGGGAGTCGCTCTAGCCAGTCATGGACTCGTTGATTACGACGGCGACGGCATTGATGAAATGGCCTACTCGGTGCGCGATCCGGAGCAAAACTACCGATCGTTCATTAGATTTCGCGCCATCGACACCGGCGCGATCAAGTTCGAGTTGGCTGATCATTGGGGAGCCCGAATCTTTCAAGGCGTTGGAACTGAACAATCGAAGGGACTGCTCGCGTTCCGCGCACCAAAGGGTGCGATGCCCAGCGGCGGCGAACTCTCCTGCTATCTTTTTCGTGATGGACAAGCGCCGCAATTGATCGCCTCGCTACCGGCGGTCGCTTCGTGTGGTCTCGCTACGATCGATGTCGCCGGCAGCTCCGAACTTCTGTTCCGAGAGCCGGTCGACCAAGGAGTAGATGGCATTTCCTGCTACACGATTCAGGCGGGGCAACTTGTCAGGGACGAGCGAACGACGGCGGTCGGCATGGTCTCGGATCCGCTCGTCGGGGCGATTCACGCGGCGAAACACGAGGACCGGATTTTTCTGCAGTGTCACGAGGGCGACTTGCGCGCGTTGGATTGGGAAGGCCACGTTAAGTGGACGACCCCGCTCTGTGGCGGTTCTGCGGCGACGATCGTTGCCGCCGATCTTGATCACGATCGCAGAGCCGAGCTGGTCGCGGCGACTCCAGACGCTCGATTGCGCGTCTTCTCGATGAACGACGACGGCAGTACCAGTGAGCGCGCGTTTCCATCGCCAGTCTCCGCGATACGTTTGCGGCAACCGGTCGTCTATGACCTTGATGGATCTGGCGACCTGGCCATTATCACTGCCGTCGACGATCGGCAGGGCCGGCTGGCGATTCGAGCGCTAAAACCAGACGGCACGACTTTATGGGAGACGCCGCTGGACGTTACCGCAGAGCAGATCACGGAGGTTGTCCTCCATCCCGGACAATTCCTCTCCGCTCACCACGCGGCCGTCGCCGTCTCATTGCAGGATGATCGTCGTGTGCACGAAGGAACCTATCTGCTCGATGGCGAGACCGGCGCACTGCTGTGGTCGAAACAGCATTATCGCGATGGGGCCATTTCAATGCCCTATCGGCCCAACGGCTTTCCGACCGCCTACGATATCGACGGCGACGGCGCGGATGAAATCGGGATGGACCTGATGAGCTATATGGCCTACCTCCGCGGCGGCGACGGCACATTCGCCTATATTCGTCCGACGCACAACATTCGCAGCGAGGGGGCCGTCTTCGCCGGTCACCTGTACAACACGTTCTGCCCGCTATTTCAAACGCCTATGGAAACTCGGCCGCACTGGTTTGTTTCCGCCGGTTTCGGTCCGTTCGGCCTCATGAATCAAGACCCTGAAACAGGGGTGTGGAGCGAAGATCTCGACTACGACGTCCCCCCCAACATTGGCTTTATCGACGTTGACGGAGACGGTCGGCTCGAAGTCGGCTACGCGGCCCAGAACAGCCGCGAATTTGTCTGTCGCGACCTTTGGACGGGCGCGATCGAGTGGCGACTGGAGCTGCCGTTCGCTCCTAACAGCGGCTCGATCACGGCAGATTTCAATGGTGACGGGCGCGGCGATTTTCTCTGTGGCCCATTCTGCATCGGCGTGAACGAGCAGCGTCAGGGCAAGCTGCTCTGGCAAAGCCCCATCGGCTTATCGCGGCCGATCATCGCTGATCTCAATGGCGACGGCAGCGGCGAATTGGCGACCTCCCTGGCGGGACGAATCGTCGTGCTAGCGGGAGATCACGAATGAGGAAAGCACCGCCCGGAAAACGACCGCACAGAATTGCCCGTGACTATCTGCGAGCGGCTGGCCCGACCATCGATTCGCGTTTCACGGCACCGCCTTAGGCGGCCGCTCAAGGGGTTCTAGCTACGTCGGAATCCAGGACGCCAAGATCATGCAAGTGTCTTGATTACCGCCGCGCTCACGAAGCCCACGTGAGTGGCCGCCGCTGCCTT
>PNKX01000037.1 GCA_013822725.1 Pirellula sp. | reverse complement strand
AAGGTTGGCAGCGCGACTCGATCAGTCGACGCCGGCAGGTCGCTTGAGGAAGCGGTCCAATGAAAGACTATGTCGACTTCGGCGACTCGTCGGAAGATTCTGTCGCAATCTTCGACTATGCACTATTCCACAAATAGGCTTTGCATTCGCTTCTAACGTCTGTGACGAAACTAACGCAACTTTTTGACTTCATCCCGTCGCGCAATAAAACAGCCGTTGACGCGCTAAGCGGCGCGTCAACGGCTGTGCGTTCAATTTGTTGTTGCGACTAGCGGTAGAAAATCGGCCGGATGAAATCGACCTTGCTGGTCGTGACGGCCAATTCGCCGAAGTTATAATCCTTCGCCGCAAACCCGCTGTCGAGCGTGATCTGCTGGATCGAGTCGGCGTCAACATAGTCATTAGCCACCTGATCGAGGCCCAGGAAGCCGTTAGGCGTCACCGACATCTCGCCTAACTGATTGTAGGTGTTGCCGACCGTATCCTTGCCGTCTTTGTACTTGGTCGGCTGCGTCTGATTGACGTGGTAGGTTCCAGGCATCAGATTCACGAAGTTGTAGTAACCTGCCGTATTGGTCACCGCGGTGCGCGTCACCGAGGCGCCAAAGATATCCGTCCCGGTGAGCGTCATAATGACCCCGGCGATCGGCTTCTCGCCGTTGTCTTTGATACCGTCGTTGTCCTTGTCGACGTAGACGAAGCCGTCGAGGCTCGCCGGGTCGATCTTCACGACCGTCGGCTCGGTGTCCTGATTGTTCGCGTAGGTCGTCTCGTCCTCGTTAGCCGAGACTTCAATCTCATTCAACAACGTGCCGCTGAAGCCTTGATTCACCTGCACGGTGATCGTGAAGGTCACCGTGGCGCCCGCGGCCATGCCGCCAAGATCGTAAGTCAATTCGCGGCCGTTGACCGACACGGCCCGCGACGACGTGACGTAGGTCACGCCCGTCGCCGGCAGGGTGTCGACGACCGTCACGCCAGTGGCGTTCGACGGGCCATTGTTGACGACCGTGACGGTGTACGTGAACGTTTCGCCCGGCTTGACCGGATCCTTACTGTCGATCTTGTCGATAGCGAGATCGATCTTCGGGACGACCGGAATCTCGACCTCGTCCTGATTGTTGAGCGTGTATTCTTCGTCCGGAGCGCTCACCTCGGCCTTGTTCAGCAGCGTTCCGGTGGCGTTGGCCTTCACGTCGACGCGAATCTTGACGATGATCACCGCGCCCGCGGCCATGTTGCCGAGGTTGCCGGTGATGTTGCCGTTCGAGTGAGTGAGGTTAACCCCCGCCTTGTCGACGGTGAGCGACTTGTAGGTCACCCCTGCCGGCAGTTCGTCGAGGAACGAAACGTTCATCGCCGTGGACGGGCCGTCGTTGATAATCCGGACCGTGTATTCGAGTTCCTCCAGCGGCGACGCCGAGGTCTGCTCGATCGACTTGTCGAGCACCAGGTCGAACCCGAAGAAGCCGAAGTCAACCGTGTTATTCGCCGCAATCAGCGAGAGCGCCTGGCTGACGACGCCGTAACCGGCCAGGGCCGTGCCGTTGTCGTCGCCGTCGACGCCGTTGTCGGGATCGACCGCTCCGCCGGTACTCGACTTCAACCCTTCCAGCGCTTGGCCGGCGTTGAAGTTCGCGGCGTCGACCTGCACGATGTATTGGCCCGGGAGCAGATCAGTGAACTGATAGAAGCCCGTCCCGTTGGTGTTCGTCGTGGCGACGAACGTGTCGACGCCGGGCGTAAACTGATTGTTGCCGTCGACGTCGCTGAACAGGTTCAGCTTGACGCCGCTGATCCCTTGCTCGCCGTTGTCGAACTGGCTGTTGTTGTTCGCGTCGTTCCAGACGCGATCGCCGAGGTTGATTTTTTCGTAGGCGGTGAAGTCGGCCGTCTTCGTCGTCAGGCCGATGACGCCGACCAGCGACACCATGCCGTCGACGGCGGTAACCCCCTCAAAGGTCAGTTCGATCGCACCGACGTTGCTGAAATCAACGCCGCCGCCGGCGCTATTGCTGGCCGGACCAGAGAAGTTGAACGTCAATTGGGCCGTCGCGGCGCCGCCGGTCGTTTCAGGGACCGTGGCGGTGAATTCGCTCCACTTGCCGGCATTCGTGTAGACCTTCAGCTTGACGACGCTATTGGGATGATCGGCGCCGACTCTCAACACGATGCCGGTCATCGTGTTGCCGTTGAACGAGGTGAAATCGAGTCCCCCCAAGCCGGTTGGGTTGATTGAAGTGGCGCTGCCGTCCTGCCCGTCCCAGACGACTTTCGCGTTGCCAGTCACCATGCTGCCGCTGGCGAGTCGCAGGAAGCCGCCGCCGCTGATGAGCGATACCGAGGAATAGACGTCGCTCCCTTCGGTGAGTTGGACGTGGAGGTCGCGTTCGCCTCCCATGACGCCGGGATCGGCCTTCGTCGAATTGTCACTCGAAGGAAGGGGGGGCGCCGCGCCGGCG
Organism: Pirellula sp.; assembly: GCA_013822725.1. Lineage (GTDB taxonomy): Bacteria > Planctomycetota > Planctomycetia > Pirellulales > Lacipirellulaceae > Lacipirellula. The sequence continues at coordinate 31,084 of PNKX01000037.1, read as the reverse complement.
ATTTGATTCGACTCGAAATCGTCGATCGTCTGCCCGATCGTTCCGTCCGACTCTGCCGCCGTGATATTGATTTCCTGGAGGCCGCCGCCAGCTTTGGTCTGGTAGGCCGACGGGAGCGTCAGCTTGGCGAAGTACTTGCCGGCGCCGAGGCCGGTGAAGCGGTACTGACCGAAGGCGTCGGTCGTCGCCACGCCGCCGACAGCGACGTCGCCTGCGTCGTAGGCGCCGTTGCCGTTGTCGCGGTAAAGTTGCACCGTGGCGCCGGCGACCAGCGTATCGTTGGCCTGGTTGCCGTCATTCTGCACGTCGAGCCGCACCGTGCCGACGATCTCCGCCATGTCGGCGGCCATCATCTGCCGCGACTCGAGCGACTCGAAGCCGAGCCCTTTCTGACGGCGCGTTCCCTTCGCGAGCTTCGGACGGCTCGCGCGAGCCGGCTGGAACATACGGAAGAGCGATTGCGGATTAAAACGCAGCGGCGCCATGCGAGCACCCTCGACAACGAGTAAAGCGAATTCAGGGAGGACGACTTTCGTTTCTTATCGGCCAGACCGACCGACTTAATCCGCACAGATTCCCACGAGGCGGACGATTTCCGCGCACCGCGCCAGCACCCCCAGTCGATCGGAAGCGCGGAGGCGCTAGAAATAGAAAACGCCCGGCAAAAACAAAGCGTTTTGCCGGGCGCGATGAGGTGACAAGTCGATGCCGCGTCAGCCTGAAGACGCGGGAGGATGCTGGCTAAGCTACCATTGGTATTCGAGACCGGCGCTCAGGCCGTGAGCCCAAAAGTCGTTCTGGCGATAAGTGAACTGCGGCCGCGCCGGCAGACCATCCGCATCGGGCGGATTGGCGAATGGCAGATTGCCAGGGTTCACTTCCAGATCAATCTGCTCTCCGGGACGGACGACGTTGCTCCAATAGACGAAGGTGTAGCCGCCGGTGAGCTTCAACCGTTCGGTGAGCTTGTAGCCGAGCGTCACGCCCAACTGCGGCAGCACGCTCAATTCGTTCCGCTCGTAGTCGCCGATGTTGCTGTCTTGGGCGAGCAGGCCGCCGCTCCGCGTCTCCGGCAACTCACCCGGCTCAGTGCGGGTGGTGCTGCCGTTGATGCTGACCCGTTGCCGTGTCGAGCCGAGGCCGAGCTTCGACAGTGCTTCCAACGACCAACGGCGATATTCCCAGTCCCACAGGAAGCCCAATTCGCCGCCGACGAATTCGTTATTGGTGCTGAAAGCGTCGTTCACTTGGAACGTGGTGCCGACATCGACCGACGGCGCGATGACTTCCAGATTCTCTTGTATCGCGATCCCTTCCTGCAACTGGGCCCAACGGAAGCCGAAGTAGACGTCGGTGTGCCGCGTTCCCTTGTTGAAGAGGCTGGCGCAGGGGCCGTTGCTGACGCCGGCCCCGCAACCGGCCGCGCCGCAGCCGCCGACCTGGCTGCCGCAAGTCACCGGATCGCCGCAGCAAGTTTGACCGCTGGCACAGCAGAGGTTGCGACGAATACCGATCCCGGCTGACTGGAACGTACTGTCGATGTCGACCGCTGCCGAGCCTCTGATGCCCGGAAACGAAACGTCTTCCACCGCATTCAATCCGGTCGTCGCGTCGATGAAGGGCCGCCCGACGATCGGAAACGTGCCGTCCCCGCCGTCGACGAACCCGTCGTCAATTTGCCCGAAGCCAAAGTACTCGGCTTCGATCGCCGTCTGGCCATAGTCGTCGAGCCAGTAACCGACTCGCAAGCGAGCACCGCTGCGAATGCCGTCGAGCACGTCTTCGTTTCCGAACACGACGAAGGCATTGTTGAAAAAATCGTCGGTCGGATCATTCGGCGTGCCATTGTCGCCCACGTCGCCGCGGACCACGAGCGGCGGGACGTACATGCCGTCGGACCACCAAGCGAGATACTCGCCGCGGACCCACAGCACTGGCCGCGAACCGTAACCGCAGCCGCCCTGCGCCTGACAGACGGCGCTTCCGCACGTTGAGCAGCCCTGCAGGTGAGGACCTTGCGACTCGTCGAGGTAAAGAGGATCAGCGCCTTCAGGCAGATTGACCGGATTGCCCGCTTCGTCGAGCCACGGGCCTTGTTGCCCCTCGACCATCGCTTGCTGATCGGGAATTGGATCGGGAAGCGGCTCGGCGGCGATCGGTTCGGCCGCGACGCCGGCGGAGCCTTCCGCGAGCGTCGGCTCGGCCGAATTCACCGGCTCTTCCGCTGCGGCCAGGCGCACGGCGCCCTCGCCAACCACAGCCCCGGCGGGCCGAGCGAGTTTCGGCAGTTCGAGCTGACTAGCGAGCAGCGTGTGCCCGGTGTCGCGACGCACGGTGATCGTTTGTCCGAGGTAGCGGTCGAGATCGACCGTCGGCGTCGGTTCGACGTAGCGCTGCACGCCGCCGTAGCGGTCGATCAGCACATACGGCGGATTGCCGTCGTCAGCCTTGGGATTGCGCGCCAGGCGGGCCGTCCACTGCGGACGGACCGAGGCTTTGCTCGCCTGGCCTCCGAGCGCGTCCTTCACCGGTCGCGTCGATCGGCTCCCCTCAGCGGCGGAATCGAAGAACGAATCGATGAGCTCGCCAGCCGCCCGATCGGTGTCGCGGGCGGTCCGTCGCGACGGAGCCGTCTGGGCGACGGCGATCGTCGCCGTGCAGGCAAAGGCGAGTGCAACAACGCTCCAACCGCCTGTCGGCATGAGCCGACGACGGCGCGCGGAAGTACATCCCAGGTTCATGAGGGTTCAATCCCTATCGCAGCGCCAGGCCAAGGCTCGACCCGACGGCGCCGCTGGAAGTGTGTCTGCACGAAGAGTGCGCGAAAAGCGGCGGGGCTTCTAGCAGAAGCGGCGAGAGTGCGCCAAGAGCAGTTTGGAAAATCCCACACGAGTAGGCCGCCAATCGCTGGAAAGTGCGAGCCATGACGGCCCGGCAGCGCATCACTAACGACAGCACTGCCGGCAGAAGTTCAGACCGCAGGGAACAGAGCTCAAGCGGCGGTAGCTACTTCTGACCGCGGACGCTGCGGATTGGAACCTGGGGATAATACCCGCCAGGGTTGCCGTAGACGCCGCCGTTGTTCTGGTAGACCGCGGCGTGCCCGGTTGGTGCGCGTTGCTCTGAACCAGTGATATCGTACGGCGGTCGAGCGGAAACCTCCTCCAATTGCTTCTGCATCTTAATGTTTTGCTGCATCAGCTTTTCGTTCATCTTCTGCTGCTCGAGCTGCGGACGAACGTTGTTGAAGTAATTGGTCGTCGTCGACGTGAAGGGATTATCCGAAAGGAGCCCCATGTAGGGACTGGCGCTCGGGCCCTGTTGGGCATGAGAGAAGGGCTTCGACTTGGTTTGTCCCGACATCGCGCCTTTGAACAGGCCGCGATTGACCGACGAGAAGCCGAATTGCGGAACGGAGCGGTTGAAGACCTGACTCTTGATGCTCTGGCTTGAGTAAGCCGCCGCTGAATTCCGATTCTTGATCGCGTTCGTTTGCGTCTGCGAGTAGTTGGTCTGCTGAGCCTGCGCCTGAACCGCCAAGCAAACCATCAACGCCACTGCGGTGAACATTTTCGCGGTCATGAACATTCTCATAGTCGACTCCGCTGGCGCCGTCGCGCCTGCCTCTTGGGACGAACTCAGATCTTGCTTGATTCTATCGGGACGGTCGCAAGGGGACAAACTTTGCGGTTCTTTCCCGGCGGCGACCGTCGGCTGCCTGCTCTTAGTTTGATTGGGAGGCCGGCGGCCGCCACCCGATTTCCACCCCCGTTGGGCGGGATCTTTCGCCCAGATCCCCGACAAACCGGTGCAACTGGCGCCATGCTCGCACTTGGCGAGTTCCCGCCCGGCGGCACGATCCCTCCAGCCCTTCCCGCCGGCGGCGATTGGACTCTCTGGCTGGGCGCGTCCAGCCGTCGACTCAGAGGCCCTCAGGCGCCCGCCGCTGGCGGCGCTTGCCTCGAAAGAATTCTGACAGCACAAGGCCACAGGGTTCGCTCATTACGCCTTCGACGACTTCGACCCGGTGGTTCAGCCGCGAGTCCTCCAACAGTCGGTACAGGCTGCGCACCGCTCCTCCCTTGGGATCAAGGGCGCCGAATACGACGCGAGGGATTCGGGCCAGCACAATCGCCCCCGCACACATGGGGCAAGGTTCCAGCGTGACGTAGAGCGTGCAGTTCTCCAGCCGCCAACTCTGCAGCGCCGACGCCGCCTGCGTAATCGCAATCATCTCGGCGTGGGCCGTCGGATCGCGCAGCGCTTCGCGCTCGTTCCGCGCCGCGGCCAGCACGCGGCCCTCTGCCACAATCACCGCGCCGACGGGCGCCTCGTCCGCCGCGGCCGCCGCCGCGGCCTGTTCCAGCGCGATCCGCATATACCGTTCATCATCCATGGCCCCTCCCGCTCGCTTTCACTCGATCCGTTTCGATTGCTATCCGACGCGTCCTGATCTCATTAGACTGGACCGGCCGCGACAAACCGTCCCTCGCTCCCATTCGCCGTCGATACGCCAACGCCATCTCGCCGCTTCTCACCATCATGCATGACGCCCCGCCGCCAGGCTCGGATCGATTCAAACGCATCGCCTCGCGCGCACGAACCTTGGCGATCGCGTACTTCATTCTTCTCTTCATCGGCACGCATCTCCCTCCTACTGGGGTCGGCGGCCCCTCGTTTTCCGATAAGTGGGCCCACTTTGGCGGCTACCTACTGCTGACGACGCTGGTGCTCGCGGGCTGGGAACTTACCATCGGCACGCTTCATCCGCGGCATTACTTCGCCGTTTGGCTCGCCGGCGTCGTTTACGGCGCGTTCGACGAATGGACGCAAATCCCCGTGTGGCGAACCTGCGATATGAGCGACTGGGCCGCCGACGTCGTCGGGGTCACCAGCGGCATCATCGTCTATCAACTGCTGCGACCGCTGCTATTCGCCATCACCGGACACAGAGGCGGCAATCAGTAATTCGGCGTCGGCGCCCGATAGTCGGCGACGTCGATCGAGCGGAACCACTTGATCGTCTCCGCCAGACCTTCGCGCAGCGGCACCTTCGGCTCCCACTTCAGTTTCGCTTTGGCCAACTTGATGTCAGGCCGCCGGCGCGTCGGGTCGTCGGCAGGCAGGGGCCGCTGCACCAACTTCGACTTGGCGCCGGTCAGTTCGATCACCAATTCTGCAAGTTCGCGAATCGTGAACTCGCCCGGGTTGCCGATGTTCACCGGACCGATGAAGTCGTCGGGGGCCGCCATCATGCGGATGAAGCCTTCGATCAGGTCGTCGCGGTAGCAGAAGCTGCGGGTCTGCTCGCCGTCGCCGAAGATCGTGATGTCCTCGCCGGCGAGCGCCTGACGGATGAAGTTCGATACCACGCGGCCGTCGTACGGATGCATCCGCGGCCCGTAGGTGTTGAAGATCCGCACGATCCGGACATTCACCTTGTTCATGCGATGATAGTCGACGAACAACGTCTCGGCGGCGCGCTTCCCCTCGTCGTAGCAGGCCCGCGGGCCGATGGGGTTCACGGCGCCGCGGTAGCTTTCCACCTGCGGATGAACTTCAGGGTCGCCGTACACCTCGCTCGTCGAGGCCTGCATGATCTTCGCGCGGCAACGCTTCGCCATACCGAGCATGTTGATCGACCCCAGCACCGAGGTCTTCATCGTTTTGATCGGGTTGTACTGATAGTGCCCCGGCGCCGCGGGGCAAGCGAGATTGTAGATCTCGTCGACTTCCAAGTGGATCGGCACGGTGACGTCGTGGCGGATCAACTCGAAGTTCGGCTTCCCGAGGAGATGGGCGACGTTGCTCTTCTGGCTCGTAAAAAAATTATCGAGGCAGAGGACGTCGTGCCCCTCGGCGACCAACCGTTCGCAAAGGTGCGAGCCCAAGAATCCGGCGCCGCCGGTGACGAGAATCCGTTTGATGCGCGACATGCAGTCGATTGACCGTGCGGTGAGGATGAAGCAACCAACCAGTCGAACGGATCAATTACCCTCGCTGGCGTTGCTAATATCTTAATGGACCAAGCCCCCCGCGTTTAGGGCCACGAAAACCCGCATAAAAGGCGGCTCGCCGACGTCCGCTCACAATTGTTGGAGGAGCGCACGCACTGGCTCGACTGCTTCAGGTCGCACCGTCCGGGCGACTTCAACGCCGTCTCGAAGGGCGATCAGGGTTGGCCAGAGCTTCACGCGAAATGATCGGCCGAGCGGCCGGCCGGGGCCGTCTTCAACTTTGATGTGCTCGACTGTCGGAAATTCGGCCAAGACTTCCGCTACCGCCGGCGCCGCGAGTTGGCAGTGGCCGCACCAGGGGGCGCCGAACTCCAGCAAGACAAGCCCTTGCGTGGCGTCGGTTTCCTCGCGCGTCGGACCGGGATTCTGGTAATCGAGCGCCATGGATGCTCCGAAAACTCTTTGCCGCTATAAGGCACAGAAGACGCATAGGGACTGACTTGATCAATACCTTTTGCTTTATCTTCTTGCGAATCTTACGCCTCTTGGCGGCTAAAAACGAACCGTGATGGCGCTAAGTCCGCGCCGGCTGCCGCCGACGACCATGCCCTTGCTCAGCCCCGGTCTGCATCTTCGGCTTCGTCGCCTGCAACGCCAAACTTCCAGGACCGAGCAATCCCTCAACGCGCTCACGCAGCTCTGGATTCAATTCCAACCCCGGCCATTTGCTGTCGAGCCAGACCTGTCCGCCGGCGGCGAGATCGAGTCGCAGCCGCAGCTTCTTGTTGCCGGGGTAACCGCGCAAAATCTCGCGCAGTTGTTCCAGCCCGCGGACGCCATGCTCTGCTTCGCGAACGCGGATCATCACGCCGGTGGCGTAGCGTTCGGAAAGTTCGCTGAGCGGAATCAGTTCGTCGACGATGAGATTCACTTCCTCGGCGCCGGGGCGGCGGTCGATCTTGCCGCGAACGGCGAGGATCGCGTCGGCGACGACATGCTGCCCGCAGGTGGCAAACTGTTCCGGCCAGAGGATGCAGCGGGTGATGCCGTCCAGATCCTCGAGGTCCCACATTGCGTACTTGGTGTGAACGCTGCCGGGGCGAGGGTTCTTCGTATGCGAAAACTTGATCGCGGCGATCATGCCGCCGAGCAACACTTCGTCGCGATGGGCCAGATTGCCGATCGTCTTGCCCGTGTGCGTGCAGAACGTCCGCAGCGACTGTTCGAACTCTGCGAGCGGATGACTCGACAGGTAGTAGCCGAGAACTTCCTTCTCTTGCGTGAGCGATTCCTTCTCGTTCCACTCGGTCACTTCAGGCAGCGAAGCGAGCGTTGCGGCTTGTTCTTCCTCATCGTCATCGCCGAACAGGCCCTTCTGCCCCGACCGGCGATCAGCCGCCGCCGCCGCCCCTGATTGCAGCGCCCGATCAAGCACGGCCATGTACTGGGCGCGATGGCCGCCGAGCTTGTCGAACGCTCCTGCCTTGATGAGCGCTTCGATCGCCGCGCGATTGCAGAGGGCCGGATCGATCCGTTCGCAGAAATCAAAAATGCTCGTGTAGGGGCCGTTCTTCGTCCGTTCGGCGGCGATCCCCTCGGCCGCGGCGCCGCCGCATGATTTGATGGCACTCAGGCCGAAGTCGATCTTGCCGTCTTCAACTTTGAACTCCGGATCTCCCCGGTTCACATCGGGCGGAATGACCTCGATGTTCATCCGCCGGCAATCTTCGATATGTTCGACCAGCGGATCCTTGCTCTTGAAGTTGCGCCCCGAGATGTCGCACGACAGCAGCGCCGCCATGAACTCGACCGGATAGTGCGCCTTCAAATAGGCAGTCATGTACGCGATGAGCGCGTACGCCGTCGAATGGCTCTTATTGAAACCGTAGCCGGCGAACTTTTCGATCATGCCGAAGAGCTCTTCCGACTTCTTCTTATCGAGCCCTAACGACTTGGCGCCGTCGACGAACTCTTCGCGGTACTTGGCGATCATCGGCAGCTTTTTCTTGCTGATCGCCTTAATGCAGGTGTACGCGTTGGAGAGCTTGATGCCGCCCAACTTGTTGAGAATCCGCATGACCTGTTCTTGGTACACCATCACGCCGTGCGTCTCGGCGAGAATCTCCTCGGTCACCTCGTGCGGGTACTCGGCCGGCTTGCGGCCATGCTTCACCTCGATGTACTGATCGACCATGCCCCCCTCGAGCGGGCCCGGCCGGTAGAGGGCGTTCGTGGCGATGATGTCGTGGAAGTGGTCGGGCTTCATCCTCTGCAGCAGGTCCCGAATGCCGCCGCTTTCAAGTTGGAAGATACCCTTCGTTTCGCCGCGGCAGAGCAACTGGAACGTTGGCTTGTCGTCGAGGGGGAACGCGTAGGGATCGATCCGCACGCCGCGGGCTTTCTCGATCAACTTCACGCTGCTGGCGAGGATCGTCAGGTTGCGGAGGCCGAGGAAGTCCATCTTCAGCAGGCCGGCCGCTTCGACGTCGCCCATCGCCCATTGGGTGATGACGTCGGTCTTGCCCTTCACATGCTGCAGCGGAACAAACTCGTCGACGGGCCGGGCCGCGATCACCACCGCCGCGGCGTGGGTGCCGACGTTGCGGGCGAGGCCCTCGATCTTCTGGGCCAGATCGATCAACTCGCGAACTTCGTGATCGCCCTCGTAGGTCTTCTTCAGCTCGTCGCTCGTTTCGAGCGCCTTCTTGATCGAGATGCCCAGCTGATCGGGAACCATGCCGACGACTTGATCCACGCGGAAGATCGGCATGCCGAGCGTGCGGCCGACGTCGCGAATGGCCGCCCGCGCTGCGAGCGTGCCGAACGTGCCGATCTGAGCGACGTTCGCATCGCCGTACTTCCGCTTGACGTAATCGATGACTTCGCTGCGGCGTTCCTTGCAGAAGTCGATGTCGATATCGGGCGCCTCGAGCCGGCTTTCGTCGAGGAACCGCTCGAACAGCAGGTCGTACTCCAGCGGACAGACGTGGCTCAGCTTGAGCGCGTAGCAGACGAGCGAACCGACGCCCGAGCCTCTCGCCGTGCAGGGGATGTCGCTCTCGACGGCGAAGCGGACGAAGTCCCACACGATGAGGAAGTAGTCGTAAAAGCCGAGCTTGTTGATGACGCCGAGTTCGCGATCAACGCGGTCCATTACGACCTGCGATAGCTCGCCTGCGACCGCCCATCGCTCGGGCTTGCTGGCGTAGCGTTCTTTCAATCCGGCGAGCACGAGTTGCCGCAGATAATCTTGCGAGTTTGTTTCCTTAGGGACTTCGAACGTCGGAAAGTAGCGTTTTCCGAGTTCAAGGTCGATGTCGACCGAGTCGGCGATCTGCTGCGAGCGGGCAAGCGCTTCCTGCTGGTCGGGCAGGGCGGTGAACATTTCGTCCGCGCTGCGGAGGAAGAACTGGTCTCCCTCCATCTTCATCCGGTTCGTATCGGTGCGGAACTTGCCAGTGTTGATGCAGAGGAGGACGTCTTGCGCGACGGCGTCGTCCTGCAGGACGTAGTGGGCGTCGCTCGTCGCGACGAGCGGCAGACCCATGCGGTTGGCGACTTCGATCGCCGCCTCTTTGGCGAGCCGCTGGATCTCCAGGCCGTTGTCTTGAATCTCGATGAAGTAACGGTCGCCGAAGAGGTTGTGGAACCAAGCTGCGATGCCGCGCGCTTTTTCGATCTGCTCTTCGACGAGTCCGCCGCCGACTTTGCCGGAGCTGCTTGCCAGCAGCGCGCGGCTGAACTCGCCGCTCACGCAACCGCTGAGGCAGATGATCCCTTCGGAGAACTCTTCGAGGAGCGCACGATCGATGCGAGGCTTGTGATAAAAGCCTTCGAGGTACGCGCGACTCGCCATCTTCACGAGGTTCTGGAAGCCGGTTTTGTTCTTCGCCAGCAGCGTGAGGTGATAGGTCGCTTCCTTGCTAGTGAGGCCGCCCCCCTTGTTGAACCGGCTGCCGGGGGCGACGTAGGCTTCGTAACCCAGGACCGGATTGATGCCCGCTTCCTTTGACGCTTTGTAGAACTCGAGCGCGCCGTAGAGATTGCCGTGGTCAGTGAGAGCAAGGGCGTTCATCCCCAGCTCTTTAGCCCGATTGACAAGCCCTTTGATCGGGCTGGCCCCGTCGAGGAGGCTGTAGTGGCTGTGGCAATGAAGATGGACGAACGACGGCGCGGACAATGGAAGCCTCCTGCAATCTTGAACCTTGAGCGTCCGCCATTGTACCGTTGCCGACAGCCGCGGCTCAACGAGCCGCCGGAGGGCGGACGGAAGATTAACCACCAAGGCACGAAGGGCACTAAGAAACACGAAGGAATGCAAGAAAAGCAAAGGAGCGGGCAAACTGCGGACGCCGCGGGAAGTCCCCTGATTATTCTCTTGTCTTCCTTGGTGCGTCTTCGTGCCTTGGTGGTTAGTTTTTTGCGCGCCGCTCCGGCCGGTCGTTGACCGGCGGCTACTGGCGTCGGCGCGATAAGGCTAGCGCAACCAACGCAACTGTTAGCATCGTCGCTGCGGCAGGTTCCGGCACCGCTTGGAACATGTTCGCTCCGACCCAGTCGGCAATGTTGTTGCCGAGCGTGACGCCATCCTCCGCGTCGAAGATCCAGTGGACGCCGAGGTAGATGCGGCTCATCCCATTTTCCCACTCGGCTTCGGTGAATGATTCGAACGATCGCGTGTTGGAACCCGACGGCATCGACTCTGCCGAATTCAACACAAAGCTGACGTCGTCGGTTCCGTAGAAGTCGCGGAGGGCTTCGTACAACGCGCCGCCCATCGAGGCATGCCCCGAGGGCCAAGCGGGGAAGGGAGGGGTGAAGTCGTCAGACCAGTCGTCAACGCTGGCGCCGGGCGCGCCGAGCGGCTTCCAGTCGACGTCTGCCTCCGTGGCCGCGTTGCCGTCCGTGTCGCCCTCGCGGATTGCCGTGATGGGGCGCCAATAGTTGTCGGTGAACTTCGCGTCCCACGCCGCCGTCGCGGCGTCGGCCATCGCGACCGACGCTAGCGCGAAGAGGCGAGCGTTCTCGCGCTCCGTGTTCCCCATCGTCAGCGCAATGTCTTGCAAGTTGCGATCAAACAGCACTGGCGGCGGGCCCATCGACTGCCGGTCGTAGGCCCAGAAGATCGCCATGTCGGTCTGGTCGGCCGTGCGCGTGGCGCTGTGGAGTGCGCCGAGTTCCTTGACCTGATTGTAAGCAGTCGCGTACTCAGCGCTATCGAGCGTCGGCGGCGGGTCCATTGGGAATTGGTCGCTGCTGCTGATCGCGAATGGCGCCACGGCTCCCCAGCCTGGTCCCCATGCCGATTGGTTCGGGTGGAGCGGATCGGGCCGCCACTCGCCAGGCTCGGTTCCGGGCGTGTAGGGATAGGTGACGTCGGCACTATCGCCCGTTCGCCAGTCGATATAAGTCTGTGCGGTCTGATTCCCGTAAGCGATGCCGGCGGTCTTAGCGGGACCATCGGGAATGGCGGCGAGCTTCATCGCGATCGCCTCATCGAGCTGCGGTTGCTGGCCGGGATAAGCGAACATCAGCGTCTGGTACGCCGCCTGCGCGACCGCCGCCGCTTGTGAAGCACCCGCCGGGGCGAGGGCCGCGTGCTTAAACGGCTGATGCGTCCGGTCGAAACCCATCAGAACGTCGTACATCGCGCCATTGGTCATCGCCATCGCGCGGGTCGACCAGCCCGGGTTGGCGTGCGAGGCGTTCGCCTGGATCACCTGTCGGATCGTGACGTTCCAGTCGATGATTTCGTCGCCGCGCAGCGACGACGCCGAGGAAATGAGAATCAACGCCGACACGGTCGCACTAAGTTGTTTCATCATGGAAGTCATCCCGTGAAACCCTGGCCGCTGCGAACCGGATCCCTACTTCTGCCGCCAGCGTGGGCGGTGGAACGGCGTCGAACCACAAGGGGCCGAAGCCGAGGGCGAAGGCAGCGGACGCCATCGCCAGCTACGCAGCCTTCGAATCACCGAAGGACAGCGCGGGCGAAGCGATTCAAGAAGCCAGGGTCAAGCGATCAGCAACACCGGCAAAGAGACAGAAACTGGGACCAATCCCCCCGACTGATCCAGCGGCGTGCATCATGGGCCTAGCGGTGGCGGCTGTCAAGAATTCGGGATTGCGCCGGCCAGCGAATCGCCGCAAAGTGGGCGCTAGCAGCCGTCATTCACCTTCGGGATCGCCAATCGCCCGCAGATATTCAGCCAGCTGCGACTGCACGTCGAGCAGTTCTTGCCATTGCATCAGCGGAATCGCCGCCTTGGCCTGTTGCTCGTCAATCTCGGCCGTTTGCACCAACTGCCGCGTCCGCAGGTGGAAATACTCGAGAATCTCCGAAACCTGGGCCGCCTGCCCTGGACTGAGTTGCGTCGGCAGATCGGGTGGGGCCGGGATGTGGAGGGTGCTCTGCAGGTCCTCCGACGCCCCGATATGAAGCTCGAAACTGAGCGACTTCGAATCGACCCGCTTGGCCAATTCCTCGGCCATCAACTCGCTCGTCTCAGAAATGCCGTCGTTGCGGAGCTCTTCGAGCCGGTGGGAGATTTGCTCGCGGGTACCGAACAGCAGCACCGACCGGCCGACCGAAATGACGTCCCCAAACCGCAAGATTCGCAGCTGGGTATCCTCGCCATTGACCCGGGTGCCGTTGGTGCTTTCGAGGTCGGTAAGGACCAGTTTCCCCTGATCTTCCTGAATCTTGATATGGAAACGGCTAATTCGCTCGTCGTTGAGCTGAACCGAGTTCCCTTCCTCGCGGCCAATGGTGACCGGAGCTTCGAGTTCTTCGAAGATCTGGCCTCGGTCGGCGCCGTCGAGCACCCGTAAAGTCACGCGTGTCATTACCGCCGGCCCTGCCGCCTCTGCTCTCAATGGTGTTCCCATGGTCGCTCGGCGACCAATGACGGTAGCCGGCCCTCATTAGCGCTTATAACACGCCGCCAATCAAGCGGCAAGCAAATCCGGGCGGGGCAGGCGTCTGGCGGTCTTCGAGACCGTAATGACCGCGCCAAAGCCTCTCACCGAACGGCCCCGCAGCCGTTCGGGACGTGAAAAGGGCAACTTCCGTACCCAAGCCGTCGCGGCGAACCGCAGCTAACCGGCGGTCAACGACCGGCCGGAGCGGCGGGAGAGACGAACCACCAAGACACCAAGGTCACGGAGACGCACCAAGAAGACAAGAAATGAAGTGTTAAGGGATCCGGAGCTAAAGCTCGCCGAGTTCGCTCAACCGCCGCCGGAGTTCAATGCGGCTGGAAGTATTCATCCCTAGCAATCTCGCCGTAGCTCTTCCAATCGGCGTCGTTCCGACGATCCTGCCATCGCCGTACTGAAAGTGGTCGGCCCAAATCTGCCGGCGAGGGTGGAATAGCAGCACCGAGTCGCCAGACGTCGGATCGATGCTCCCCAGGTTGGGCCCTTTATTGAGATTGCAGCGACTGCATGCCCAGCAAAGATTTTCCGGCTCAGAGTCGCCGCCATGCTGGCGGGAGACAATGTGTTCCAGATGAAAGGGCCACTCGTCAGCCGTTTCCGGCAGCCGGCAATACTCGCAGCGACCATCGGCTCGCGTTCTGACGAAATCGCGAACGTCCTTCGCCATGATCAGTGGCCCGCTTGATCAGCCAGCGTCAGCCGGGCTTTAGCCTTCAGCAGCGAAATGAGATCGCCGGCATCGACGTAGGTCCGATACTCGTCCCGCTCCTCATCGGAGAGGTCGCCATCGTTCGCTTTCCGACCAAGTTCCTCAATCCGCGCCACGTCTGCAGCGGTGGGTTGAACAGCCAGAATCGCACGCGCGGAGTGGGGCGTGAGCGCCAACGCCACGGGCTCAAGGTATCGATGCAGTAAATCGCTGGTGGACATGCTCGCTTCAGTATACCAGCCGAGTCCCACGGCTACAGCGCTACTTCAAATCCACCGTCCGCGTCCGCCATGCCGTGCGGTTGGGGAGGGCGGGGCCGATCGACACCGCCACCCAGCCGTCGTCGATCACCAGTTGGGTGACCATTAGCCCGGCGAACCGCGGGTCTTCGTTCAGCTTGGCCGCCAGTACCGGCAGTTCCTGGTCCTTCGGCAGCATCTTGCCGAAGACGCTGTGGAGCACCATCCGCGGACCGGTCCGCAGGTGAGCGCCGCTGAACTGCAGCGAACCGTCGCGGACCAGCTTCAGTTCCAAGCCGTCGACGACCGGCCGGAAGAAGGCGTGCACGCCGACGCCGCGGATGTTGTCGCGGCCATGCCGCAGCTCGACGATGTTCATGATCAGTTCGATCCGATCGCCGTGGCAGATGATCCGCACGGCGTCGTTCTTAGCGAACTCGACCTTGGCCGCTTTCGGCAGATCGGCCGGCGGCGCTTCGGCATGGCGGCGAATCTTCTCCGACAGGGCTTGGTGCAACTCGGCCACCGTCAGTCGCTTGCCGTCGAGATCCAAGCCACGGAGCGCGTTGTTGAACGCCGACTCGTGCAGCTGAAAACTCGCCAGGCTATCCGAAGGCGCCGAGGGACGCGGCGTGTGGGCTCCCAAGTGTTGCTCGGTCGCCAACCGCAACCGCGCTTGCACGCGATCCTCGGTGGTGCTCATGTCGACCGGCTCGGCGACGATCGCAAATCGGCCCATCGGCTCGAGCACATGTTCGCGGAACCGCGACTCGAAGCTGGCGAGCTTCGGTTCGGTCTCGGCGTCCATCCGCTCGCGGGCTTCTTTCTTCACGCGGCTCTTCACCTGCGCGACCGCCTGCCCGCGGTTCTGCTGGTGTTGCTCGCGGGCGACGTTTTCGACGATCGTTCCCAAGATCGGGACCGAGCTGAATCCGCTGTCGATCCCCACGAGACTCGTGCGGCCGTCTGCTTGCGCCTCGGCAGGCCAAGCGTGGAGGCCGAAGCGGTTGATCATAATCAGCTTGCGGGCCTCGTATTCCATCGTGCTCCGGTTGCGTAGCTTGGCAGGCCACGTTTCGGAGACGGTATTCGAGTTCACGTTGCCGACCGCCTCGAGGCCGAACCGCCAGACCATGGCGTCGGGGATCAAGCGGACGTGGACTTGCGTTTCGGTTTCCGACCGACCTCGCACGTCGGCGCCGACGATCCGGCTCCGTACCGGGGCCTTCCGGACTTCTTGCGGCGGGATCATGCGGTTCATCAGTTCGCCGGAGAAGGCGACCCGCATGTTGGCGTTGCGGTAGTGGCGATTGAGGTCTTCCGCGAGGGCCTGCAGGCGCGGGTCGGCCGACCACTTCATGCGTAGGCGTAATTCCGCCATCGCGTCGGCGTCGTGCAGGGCGCCAGTTGCTTCGTAGCGTTCCATGAAGGCGGCCAGCGTGTCGACCGAGGCCTCGCCGCTCGCCCAGGGGCGAAGTTCGACGGCCAGGTTCGAGATCTGCGGCTGCGCCAGGAACTGTCGCTGCGCCGCGGTGAGCCACGGGTCGTCGATTCGCACGAGCACGTCACGAGCGACGGCGCGGCGGGCTTCGCCATGCATGTCGCCGCCAACGCTGGCGAGGCCGGCCGCTTCGTCAACGCGCAGATACTCGCGCCAGGTGGCGCCTTCTTCGGAACCGGCGGTCAGCACGGCGACGTCGTTGAGCGCCTGCAGCAAGCCGGCGTTATTGTTGAGCGCGTCGCTCAGCGACGCGGCCTGTTCGCTCATGAACTGCCGATCGACCAGCAGCGTCCAGACGGGCAGGCGGCGTTCCAGCGAGCGGCTTGCCCGGACCCACGACGATTGGTCGGCGGGATTGGTCACCGTCAGAGCCTGGTTGAAACCATGCGCCGCGAGTTGGCGGAGCTCGACGATCGTCGGCTGCCAGTTGTGGTCGGCTGGGGCGGGGACGTCGGTCAGCTGTTCGATACGCGCCAACACATGTTGCGCCCAGGGCGACGCCGGCGAACCGGCGGTGAGCGCCTCGAGTTGGGCGATGAGCGCCGTGGGGCGGTGCTGCAACGCCGGCTTCGCCAACGGAGCGAGCGGCGCGGCAGGACGGGCCGGATTCGGTTCGGCCGTCAACTCGGGAACGCCGGCGATGCGCATGTCTTTGGGCGGAATCATCGCCAGGCGATCGTGCTCGCTCTCGACGACGACGCGCATCGGGCTGGTGAACGTCAGCGAACTGTAGGCCGGCTGGGCGGCCGCGGCTGCCTCGGTCTGGGCGGCTTGAGCCTGGCGAGCTTGTTCGACCATTACCAAGATCGCATCGCGGACCTTCGTGAGCGATTGCTTGGTGAAGATCGACGGGGCTGCCGGCGGCGCGGTGTTCTTGATCAGCACGCTGCGGTTCTTCGCGCGGAGGCTGAACGGCTCGGCCGCGGCGACTTCTTGTGCGGTTTCCTTCTGCTCGACCAGCGGTTCGTCGACGGCGACGTAGTCGTCGGCGAAGACCATCGGGCCGGAGAGTTCGGGCTCAGGGGCCGTCGGCGCTGCGAGCGGCGGGACAGTCGGGTAAAGCAGAGCCAGCGGCTTGGCGGGCTTCTTCGGCGGAGCAGGTGCGGCCTCCGGAGCGTGCGACTTGGCGTCTGCCGCGGCGCGCAGCCGGGCGCTGCGCGTCCGATGCCACGACCACGGAGCGGCTAGCGTCAACAAAAACAGACCTCCCAAGGCGACCCAATAAGGCCACCGCGGGCGTCGTCGTTTCCAATGCATATCGCTCATCGGCCTCCCTGCCGCTCGCCCCTCGCCAATGCGTGGGAGCGAACTCGATCTTCGCCGACCAGGATGGCGCATGGCATGGCAACCCGGTCGCGAAAGCTGCACGTCCTACATGATCGGCCGTCGAAGCCGTTCAGCTTGCGAAGAGATTGCCGCAACCGCAGGCCCCGCGCATGGTGCTAGCTAGGAAAATCTGCTCTGCTGTGTGAAGCTGCATTGGGTTTGCGGATTGCAAAAGGTGTTAGTCGATTCCCCACGCGTGGGAATGCAACCACCAAGGCACGAAGGCACTAAGGAAGACACGAAGAAAGGCAAATCAAGTGAATGGGGAAGAGAAACTTCATTCCTGACCGGTCAGCAAGCACAGTTGGCTTTCCCTTTTAGTACGCTCTTCGTGCTCTCCTTCGTGTCTTCGTGCCTTCGTGGTTCATCCCCGTCTTTTAAGAGAGTCCCAAGATGGAACTCGACGACGAACTCTGCCTCTGCTTCCATGTGAGTCGGCGGAAGGTCGAGAACTTCATTCGCATCGAACGTCCGCGCCGGGTCGGTCAGCTGGCTGAGTGCTTTGGCGCCGGCACTGGCTGCGGATGGTGCCGGCCGTTTTTGCAACGACTGTTCGATAAGGCCCAGCAGCCGGCCGACGCTGCCCCTGCTGACGATCTGCCGTCGGCGGCTGAGTACGCCCACAGTCGCAGCGATTTTGTCCGCGCGGGCGGCGGGACGCCGCCGCCGGGGGCGACGCCGATCGAGTAGCCGCGGGTCAACGACCCGCCGGAGCGGTTGGAAATACTAACCACCAAGGCACGAAGGGCACAAAGACGCACCTAGGAAGAGAAAGGGCAGGGAGGGCTGGCTTTGTCGCCCGTTTTTCGCTCTTCCCATTCCTTGGCGCATGGTCGCAGCGGAGTACCGTCGAGACCATGCCACCCTCGCTGCGCCACCCTCGCTGCCTCGTGTCGCTTGTCGTCCAACGATGCCGAAGCGATTTTTGGCGACATCACGGGATCGACTCTAAGCCGTTTATTGATCGGCTTTTGCATCAACGACGCAACGAGCTTGTGTCGCTTCTGTCGCGACCGAGTGCTGGTCGGCTTCGTGAAACGAACCAGCCCGCTCTGAACCGCAATTGACGCTGGCAAGTCGTTCAGACTTGAACGGCGGCTCGGCGGTAGCCTTGGCCTCCCTCGACTCTGCCAGCTGTCGTTTGTCGTCGCTTGGCGCCCAAGCGATTTTTGGCGACAGCAGGTGATCGGCTCTAAGTCATTTATTGGATGCCAATTGCGTCGAAAGCGAACGAGCCTGTTGTCGCCTCTGTCGTGACAGAGGGGCGACAGAGCCTAGCTGTGTCGCATCCATCGACAGGACAACGGCCTTGCGGCGCGAGCGCGTATCGCGACGCTGCCGGCCTTAAATGGAGACCGGTTGGCAGAACTTTCGCGATCGAGTTGCCAAAGAACTACACAATGAACAAGTGTCCATTATCTCGATCTGAGTGGCCAAAAGCAAGTTGCAACCTGCTTGATTGTCGGATCGCGGGTTGGGCTACAGGCGAAGGCGTTTCCGTAACAGGAACCTGCGCAAAGAGGTCGTCGAACGCTGAAGGCGTTCAAGCATTCAGCCCGGGGTTGATCGCGCAGTGATCTACCCCGGGGTTGCATGATGAATCGAACCACAACCCTGCAGGGGTTGCAGCAGCCGATTCAACCCTTTCAGGGTTGTGGGCATTCTGTATTATCCGACCCGGGGTAGATTGCTACGCAATCAACCCCGGGCTGACAGATGGAACGCTTTCAGCGTTCATGAGAGGGCGTCTAGCTGTCTCTCGCCGCTCCGGCGGGTCCGTTGACCCGCGGCTACTGTGCCTAACGGCGGGCGAGTTGGTCGCCGGTGCGGCAAGCCAGGTGATAGAGGAGCGTCATCGCCAAGGCGACGTCGAGGCCGGCGAATAGGCCCCAGGGGAGCGACGCATCCATCGCCAGATCGACTTGCGACATGACGGCCAGGATCCCCAGCGGCGTGTAGATCAGGGCGGCGAGGATCAGCAGTTCCCGCCGCTGCGAGACGTTCAGCACCGTCCCCCAGGCGACCAGCGAGATCGCCCCGGCCATCGGCACGGCCGACCAGAATTGAGCCAAGACGACGATCGCCACCCCTGCGAGGAGGAGTTTGACGCCAATGCCGGATTCGGCCGCAGAATGAAGAGGGGCGTGAGCCATACCCTCATTCTGATTGCGGTTGCATTGGCGTCTAGAAAATTGCGGAAAAGTTTGCGCGACCGTTCGCGTTGGCGTCCCGGCGCGGCCGTGACGTTACAATCGGAACCGTGATGTCCGAAGAATTGAACCAGCCGCCGATTGCTCCCACCGTTCGCTTTGGGCTGCGCAGCATGGTTGCCGTGACGTCGATCGCGGCGATCTTCGCAGCGGCGGCTGCGCCGCTGTCTTGGGGCGCCAGCGAAGCCGCTCAACGTCATTTGGCGGTTGCCTGGTGCACCACGTTGGCTAGCGTCGCCGCGACGTACGTCTACTACAGTTACCGTTCTCGCCATATTCCTCGAAAGGCGGGACCCGTCCGTTACTTCGGCACGACGACGTGGGAGCGACCTTGGAGTCCGGAAGGTCCGCCGCTCCTCTTCTGGATTGGCGTTATCGCGTCTCCAGGCCTCCTCTACTTATGGTTCGGTCATGTGGCCGAAGATGCGAACAGGCCGGATCCGTCGTACGGTTGGACGCTTTGGGTCGGCTTTTTTATCGGTTTCATGGTCGCGAAAGTATTTCGCCGGATGATTCCCTGGCCTATCGCGATCACGGACGAAGGGGTCGTTGAGTACGGGAAGTTTCTCCCCTGGGAACGCTTCGTTCGGGCGGAGTGCGCGGCTGATCGATCCGAAATTGTGCGACTCCATCGGCGGTATCGCGACTATGTAGGCCAGGGGGACCCTTGTATTCAATTCGCTCCTGAGACGGAGTCGGCGGGGGCAGCGTTTCTGCAAGAAAGAATCGCCGCGTCGTCTCGCGAAGGGTAGTTTGGACCGCCACGATAAGACAACAGCATGCCCGATGTAGATCATCAACCACCTGACCCTGTGTTGCAATTTCGCATTCGCACGATGATTACCGTCACGACGGCACTAGCCGTCTCGGCGGCGATTGCGGGAACGTACTATCGCAGCGTGGAGAGCGAAGCAGCGCGGAACAAACTTCTACTTGCCTGGGCGTTTCTCCTCGTTTCGGCGGCGCTTTGTTTTGGACTTCGGGTTAGGGAAGCTTGGCGACGCCCAGAGGAGTGCGAGGTTCGCTACATCGTTTATGCGAGGGGACGCCGCCGGCGGGGCAAGCGGTCGACGTTTTGGTCGGCGCTTTCTTGCGTCGGACTTGGGATGTGGATTGCCGCGGGTTCTTATGGAATCGTCTTGAGCGAGGAAGCGCCGCGAAGGCCGACGACTTTTCTACCGAACGTCTTTCGCTCGCCGCTAGGCAATGTGGGCATCATGGGGATCTGGACGTCTGCGCTGATCTTTTCCTTCGTTCGCCGTCCCATGTTCGTGTGCGAAGAGGGCATCCCGCTGGGTAAGAAATACGTCGCTCCATGGAAGTACATTCGCCATGCCGAGTGGCAGACCGATCGGCCGGAGACTCTGAAACTGCATCGACTCGACGGCGATATTTACCTTGACGTGCCGAATGAAGTGCGCGGCGAGGTGGAGGCGTTTGTGCGAGGGAAGACGCTGTTTATTGATGACGTTGTCGCGGTGCCCCCGGTTTGAAGAACCGGGGGCTAAGTGAAGACGAATCTGGTTATGTCTAATCTAATTCGTGACAACTCGGATGGTGCGACGGGCGTTCGGTTTCGGTTGCCGGCGCTGTTGGCGGCGATGTCGCTGTTAGCGCTGCTGGCGGCGCTCGCGGGGCCGTACTTTCGGCAGCAGTCGACGTTGGCTCAAGGGTCGCTGTCGGCTTATTGGGGCATGGCCGCGATGGCGGCCATCGCGAGTTGGGCCTGGCGCTGGCGGCGCATGACGACTCCTCCACCGCAAATGGGGGCCGTCCACTGGCGGGTCACGCTCGTGTGGGGCAGGGCTTGGCCGGGGCCGACAATACGGCTCTCGATCCTCGCGGCGGCGGCCATGTGGCTGGTTTTCGGGACGGGCCACATCGTTGGCGCAGCCAATCGCTTTCCCGACGGGTTCTCGTCGCCGTGGACGTTGGCGATTATCAACGGGACGGTGATGGGTTTCACACTCGGCGGCGCCATGTTGCCGCTCCTCCCGAAGCAACCAGCCTTCGTTTGCGATCGAGGCGTCTGGTCGGTTCATCGGCAGACGGTGTGGAACAAGCTGAAAGCGTGGCAACGGAGGTCCGATAAGCCCGGCGTGATGCAGTTGACCGAGGTACATTCGACTCGCTTACACGGCCATCTATTTCTTGCCGTGCCGACCAAGCGGCGCGCGGCGATCGAGGCGTTTGTTCGCGAGAAGACGGAGTTGACGATTCCCGATCCGCAGGCGCGAGTAACCGTCGTCGACGAAGCGGAAGACGAGGAAGGCGCGGCGATCTGATTCATGAGCGACGCCGAACTGCAAGTCTTTGAGCCCACCGACGCGGCGTCGCCGACCACGCCGGGGATGCGGTTTCCGCTGCGCGCGATGCTGCTTGTCACCAGCGGTGCGGCGCTGCTGGCGGCCGGGCTCGGACCGGCGTACCGCGCGGCGGCGCCAGAATCGCGTGCGACGCTGCTAGCCTTTTGGCTGACGCTGTTGGCGGTGCTGTTCGGAAATCTCTGGTTTCAATGGTGGGGACACGCGCAGCGGCTTGCTCGGGCAGGCCCGATTCGATTCACGTTGCAACGACCCGATCTCCGAAATTACTCGCTAATCGAAAGCGTCGTTGCATTTGCGACGTTTCTTGTCTCGCTGTTGATTTTGCTCAGCTCGCTCGTGATGGCGTGCGTGTTTACGCTGGAACTGGTTCGTCGCGCCGGTGGACCAGGAATTTTCGGAGCCATGTACGCCGCGGGAGTGATTGGCTTCTTGATGGACGCGGCGATCTACTTTCTCTATCGGCCATTCGCGCACATGCGCCCGATTCTTCTCGGCGAACAGGGCGTCGTCGTTCGTCGCCGCGTACTGCCGTGGGCGAGCTTCAAACGCGCGTCGTGGCATCACTTGTTGCCGAATTGGCTGATGCTGTACGGCAGCGAGCGGGCCTATGCGGCCGCGGCGCCGGAGGCGATTAAGAGCGACATCGAAGCGTTCGTGCGAACGAAGACGCGATTTGAGAAGGATGAAAGAAAATTAGCCCCCGGTCACTGACCGGGGGCGATCTGAGATCTCAGATTTGAGATTTGAGATTTTTGACGAGATCGACTCGCTTCATGGCGTTGAAAGATCAAACGGTTCTGTGAAGACAACTTGTCCCGCGAGATCGCGAGGCGATTGTTCGCGATTTGTTTCCAGCACCAACTCGACCGCTTCGCGGAGATTGGCGCGGGGTTCAACTTGATTCTTGCCCCCGGTTTGAAGAACCGGGGGCTAATACACGAACGCGGCTTACATCCCGCCCGCTTCCTTCTCTGCGGTCGGCTCGTCGCTCTTGATTCGCGACGGTCGCTTCGGCTCCATCGCCGTGCCGGGGACGATGCGGGCGCCAGAAGTAGTTTCGTCGATGATCCGCCGCAGCGCGTCGGAGTCGATCGTCTCTTGCTCCATCAGCGCCTTGGTCACCGCTTCGAGCGTGTGGCGGCGTTCGCCGAGGATGTGGCGGACTCGCTCCAGGCCTTCGTCGAGGATGCGCTTCACTTCTTCGTCGATCTCGCGGGCCGTTTGTTCGCTGTGACTGCTGGAGCGACCGAAGTCGCCGCCGGTCGCCAGGAACGGGCTGCGATGGCTTTCGCGGAAGTTGACGCGGCCGAGATTGCTCATGCCGAAGTCCATCACCATGCTGCGGGCGATCTCAGTGGCCCGTTCGAGGTCGTTCTGCGCGCCGCTGCTGATGTCTTCGAAGACCATTTCTTCGGCGACCGTGCCGGCGAGCAGCACCTGGATGCGGCTGTCGAGTTCGCTGCGGGTCATCAGGAACCGATCTTGCTCGGGCCGCTGCATTGTGTAGCCGAGGGCGGCAAGCCCGCGCGGGATGATCGAGACCTTGTGGACCGGATCGGTATTCGGCAGCGAGTAGGCGACGAGGGCGTGACCGCTTTCGTGGTACGCCACCCGCAGCTTCTCTTCGGGCTGCATGATGCGGCTTTTCTTTTCGAGGCCGGCGCTAGAGCGTTCGACCGCTTCGTTGAGCTCGATCATGCCGACCGCCTTCTTGCCGTTGCGGGCAGCGAGGAGGGCGGCCTCGTTGACGATATTCGCCAAGTCGGCACCGACGAAGCCGCTGGTGATTGCAGCGACCTGCTTCACGTTGACGTCTTCGTCGACCTTGATCTTCTGCAAATGGACTTCGAGGATCTCCTCGCGGCCGCCGACGTCGGGGCGATCGACCAGCACGTGGCGGTCGAACCGGCCGGGGCGGAGCAGGGCGGGGTCGAGCGTTTCAGGGCGGTTCGTCGCGGCCATGATGATGATGCCGCTGTTGGTGCCGAAGCCGTCCATCTCCACCAGCAGCGCGTTGAGCGTTTGCTCGCGTTCGTCGTGGCCGCCGATCTGGCCGCTGCCGCGGGTCTTGCCGAGGGCGTCGAGTTCGTCGATGAAGACGATACAGGGGGCGCGCTGTTCGGCCTGCTGGAACATGTCACGAACGCGGGCGGCACCGACGCCGACGAACATTTCGACGAAGTCCGAACCGCTGAGGCTGAAGAACGGCACGCCCGCTTCGCCGGCGACGGCTTTGGCGAGCAACGTCTTGCCGGTGCCGGGAGGGCCGACGAGCAACACGCCCTTCGGGATGCGGCCGCCGAGGCGGTGGTAGCGTTCGGGGTTCTTGAGGAAGTCGACCACTTCGCGGAGCTCGTCGACGGCTTCTTCGATGCCGGCGACGTCGTCGAAGGTGACCTCGATGTCTTCTTGCGCGATCAGCTTACCGCGGCTGCGGCCGAAGGCCATCGGCGAGCCGGCCCCGCCCATGCGGCGGAGCATGACGATCATCAGCATCACGAACATGCCGGTGAGGACCAGCACGGGGATGTAGGCGAGCAGTTGGCTCGGCGGTTCCTCGATGCTGTAGTCGTCGATTTTGTTATCGCGCAGCAGCTTGAGCGCACGAGCGGTCGTGTAGGGGCTCGCTGCGGTGCGGAACGTGGACGGAGCAAAGTCGGTCCATTGAGCGTTGGGATCGAGAATGCTTTCCTTGCCGTCGACAGGGGCCTGCTTGTGCTGGGCCATGACGGTCCCGGTGATTTCTGACGAGCCGACGCGGATGATCGTCGGGTCCTTCAAACGATATTGCACCGGCGGCTTGACCGTCTTGTCTTCGAAGGTGATGTAGGGATCAGCTTCCTTGGGCGCGTCGGGATTGCTGGCGGCGATCAACTCTTCGAATTCGCTCCACTGGATCGTCAGCTTGTTCTGCGATTGCCAGACGGTGACGAGCAACAGCAGCAACACGCCGAGGCCGAGCAGATACCACAACATGTTGTTGTTCTGCGGCGGGGCCTTTTTCTCGGCCGACTTCTTGGGGGACTTGGGTGCGTCCTTCGGTTGATCCATGGATCGATAGCCTTGGCGGGAATAGCGCGACGGTTGGTGGCCGCCGCGGGAGAGGGATCGAATTATAGCCACCGGCTTTGCCGGTGGACGGATTTGACTAGCGGGCCGTCGCGACACTTCGTCCACCGGCGGAGCCGGTGGCTTCAATGTGGATGACGGCTAAATGGTACGGCGGTCGGCTCGTCGGGGGCAACCATCGCCCCAGCGTGGCCCACAGCCGCTGTTAACTATTGGTAGGATAGCACTTGCGGCGGGGAAAGGGAGCCTCCCAGGGCCCCCGACGCAACCCAACGCGGGTTGTCGCGGTTCTCGGCCAGCCCTAAAATGCTGCGTCCCGATCGACGCCTCGCGGGGCGGCTGCTGAGATTCGTCCCGCGGCGCCCCTGCCGGCACGCTCTCGCCGACGCTCCTCCTACGTCGATCGCCGCGCGTTGGTGCGGAGGCTTTGCGGGCGCGATTGGGGCGGTTGTTCCCTCTGCACCGAAAGCGTCCGCCTGGGTGGCACGCCCAGAGGTACTCCGATGGGCGTGGTTGCACCGGAGTAAGGTTCGCCACGCCCTGCGGAGTACCTTAGGGCGTGCCACCCCGAAGCCCTCAATTCACATCCGCTGCACGAGTTGCTCCGCACCTTATGGCCTCCACTCCCAAACGCGTCGCGGTTTTCGGTTCTACCGGCAGCATTGGCCGGAACGCCCTCGAAGTGATCGCCGCTAGCAATGGCCGGCTGCAGGCCGTAGCGATCTCGGCCCACTCCAGGCTCGACGAACTGGTCGAGCAGGCCAAGGCCCACAAGCCCCGCTGGGTGATCGCCTGCGACGCCCGGGCGGCCAAGCAATACGATTGGTCGGAGCTCCCCAAGGGTTGCGAGCTGCTGACCGGCTCAGACGCGTTAGTCCGCATCGCCGGCGAAACCGACGTCGACGTGCTGTTGGCCGCGATCGTCGGCGCCGCGGGGCTGGAAAGCACCTGGGCCGCCCTCGAAGCCAAGAAAACGGTCGCCCTGGCGAATAAAGAGACGCTGGTGATGGCCGGCGAACTGATCGCCGAACTTGCCCGTAAGTCTGGTAGCCAGCTGCTGCCGGTGGACAGCGAGCATAGCGCCCTGTTCCAAGCCCTGCAGGCGGGTCAGCCGAGCGAAGTCTCGCGGCTGATCCTCACCGCCAGCGGCGGCCCGTTCAAGCACCTCTCCCCAGCCGAACTGCAACAAGTCACCGTCGCCGAGGCGCTGGCCCATCCGACCTGGAAGATGGGCCCGAAGATCACCATCGACTCGGCGACCATGATGAACAAAGCCCTGGAGATCATCGAAGCCCGCTGGCTCTTCGGCATCGAAGGGGAGCGAATTTCGGTGGTGATCCACCCGCAGTCGATCGTCCACTCGATGGTCGAGTACGTCGACGGCTCGGTGGTGTCGCAGATGAGTCCCCCCGACATGCGCTTGCCGATTCAATACGCCCTCGAATACCCGCACCGCGCCCCTGGCGTGGCGCGGCGGTTCGATTGGCGACAGCCCCTGAAGCTGGAATTCGAACCGCCCGATCGCGAGCGCTTTCCCGCGCTGGCGCTCGGCGAGGAGTGCGCCCGTTCAGGCGGCACGACCGGGGCCGTGCTGAATGCCGCGAATGAAGCGGCTGTAGGGGCGTTCCTCGACGGTGAGCTACACTTTACGGAAATCGTGCCGGCATGCCGTAGCGTGCTTTCGGCGCATCACTTTGAACCAAACCCGACGCTCGACGCTTTGTTGAAACTCGACAGCTGGGCGCGGCAGGAGATATCGCGGTGGGTATGTGCTTGATGATCGCGGCTGTTGATGTCGCCGCTTGGGGTAATTTTCTGTTGGTGATCCTGATGGTCGCCGTCGGCCTCGGGACGGTGATTTTCGTTCACGAGCTCGGACACTTCGCCGTCGCCAAGATGTGCGGCGTCCGCTGCGACAAGTTCTTCATCGGCTTCGACATCGGCGGCTACAAGATCAGCCGCAAGTGGGGCGAAACCGAGTACGGCATCGGCATCCTGCCGCTGGGCGGCTATGTGAAGATGATGGGGCAGGACGACAATCCGGCCAACATCGCCGAACAAGTGAAAGAATCGCAGGTCGCCGGCAATACGCCCGACTCGAAAGAGATCGTCGGCCCCGACGGCAAGACGTACCTCGTCGATCGCCGCAGCTACCTCGCCAAGAGCGTCCCGCAGCGGATGGCGATCATTTCGGCGGGCGTCATTATGAACGTAATCTTTGCGTTCATCTTTGCGACCGTGGCGTACAAGATCGGCGTGCCGTTCAATCCGGTGATCGTTTCGCAAACGTCGCCTGGTTCGCCTGCCTGGCGCGCCGCCGTGCGGCGTGGCGATGAAGTGATCCAAGTCGGCGACATTGAGAATCCCTCCTTCGCCGAGTTGATGGGAAGCGTGACCCTCGCCGACCTCAAGAACGGCCTGCCGTTCGTGCTGGAACGGGGCGACGAACAAATCAAAAAGACGCTCGTCCCTGAGCAAGAGAGCGACCTCGCCCGCGTCGGCCTCGCCGGCCCCTCGTCGCTGCGGCTCGCTCCGCAGATGGCGACGCGTAAAGACACCCCCGCCGCGGCGGCGTCGCCCGAATTCAAAGGGGGCGACGAAATCATCGCCATCGACGGCGCGCCAGTCGCCAACAACGCCGAGTTCACCGCCCGGCTGATCGAGAAATCTGACCAGCCGATCACCGTCACCGTGCTCCGCGGCGCCAAGCGTCCCGTGGGACAGCCCGAAGCTGAACCGACCGGCGGCGAGAAGATCGACGTCACCATCGCGCCCCGCCCGCAGCGGCACGTCGGCCTCGTGATGCAGATGGGGAAAGTCGTCGCCGTGCAGGACAATTCGCCCGCCGCCGACGCGGGTTTGAAGGCGGGCGACTTCATCGAGTCGATCACCGTGGTCGGCGCCGAGGATGAAGCGAAGTCGCTCATTCGCGATCCGCTCTCGCTCCCCGAGACGCTGCGTAAGTTGGGACAAGAGGGGGCCGAAGTCGAGCTCGCTATTCGCCGCGCGGCGCCCGCCGCCGACGGCAAGCAGTCGACTGAAACGCTGACGATTCCGCTCCGCAAGATTGATTGGATCGAAGAACCAATTTCTGAGAACGACCCGGTCGCCGCTCCGGCGCTCGGCATCGCCTACCGCGTGCTGACGGTGGTCAAGGAAGTCGAGCCGGGTAGCCCCGCCGAGAAGGCTGGTTTGCAAGCCGACGACGTGCTGCTCTCGGCCGAGATCCTTTTCCCCGCAGACATGAAGGACAAGCCGGAAATCGATCCGGTGACGTTCAGCCAAGACGACAAGAAAGATGGCGCTGGCTGGCCGCAACTGTTGTCGTCGCTTCAATCCTTGCCGCCCGCCTCGCAGGTGAAACTTTCTTACAAGCGCGGCAGCGAGACGAAAGAGGCGGTGCTCACGCCGGTGGAAGCCGCCGACGTCTTCGTGATTGATCGCGGCCTGGTCTTTGAATGGGTCAACCGCATCCGCATCAGCGACAACTGGAGCGATGCCGCCAGCCGCGGCTACGACGAAACGACCCGTTCGCTCACGATGGTCTACCGGTTCCTCAGCAAGCTCGGCAGCCAAGTGCCGGTGACGATGCTTGGCGGACCGATCACGATCGCCAAGGCGGCGAGCTACTCGGCCGACGAAGGGTTGGGCAAGCTGCTGATTTTCCTCACGATGCTCAGCGCGAACCTCGCGGTGATCAACTTCCTGCCGATCCCGATGCTCGACGGCGGCCACATGGTCTTCCTGGCTTGGGAAGGAATCCGCGGCCGGCCGGCCAGCGAGCGGGTGGTGATGACGATGCAGACGGCGGGGATGGTCTTCCTGATCACCCTGATGCTGTTCGTCTTCTCGCTCGATTTGCAGCGAATGTTCTTCGCGTAATAGCCGCAGGTCAACGACCTGCTGGAGCGTGCGGAAGGGGATTTACCACGAAGACACGAAGGACATAAAGAAAACGCAAGAATTCTTTGTTGGCTTGTTCGGTGAGCCCTTTGGTTGACTTATTCCTTGGTGCCTTGGTGGTTAGCTGTTCGGCGACCGCTCCGGCGGCTCGTTGAGCCGCGGCTAAGGCGTGGCGAAGAGCTGCGCCGTTGTGAGGCCTAGCTTCACCGCCAGCAGCGAAAGCACTACGTTGGCAGTAATGTTCAGCGCCGCGGCGACGAACGTTTGCGTCTCCCAGAGGCGCATGGTTTCAATGCTGAACGTGGAGAACGTCGTCAGCCCGCCGAGGAACCCGACCGCGGCCCCTGCCGCCAAGACGGGATGTTGCATGAAGGGGAGCCCCGCGATGATCCCCACCAGGAACGCTCCGACCACGTTCACCGCCAGCGTGGAATAAAACACGGGCGCCTCGAACCAACGGACGCAGGCGACGTTGGCCCCATATCGGCATAGGCACCCCAGGGCGCCCCCGACGGCAACGGCCAGAACTTGCTGCATAACAGACCTCTTTTCCTACTCTCCCTAAAGCCGACGGTTATCGTCCCGCGATGCGTTGAAGATTTACCACGAAGGCACGAAGAACACCAAGACGCACCAAGAAAAACGAGAATTAGATGATTCTCGGCCTGGTCGTTGAGTTCTCTCCCTTTCTTGTCTTCCTTCGTGCGTCTTCGTGCCCTTTGTGCCTTGGTGGTTAGCTGTTTGGCGACCGCTCCGGCGGCTCGTTGAGCCGCGGCTACCCGCGAACTCGCCGCCGCCGCGACCTGTCACCTCATCGGCAGGCCGATTACACTGACTTCTGGCTCGCTACCCTAGCAATTCTCGCCCGCGCTGCCCACCGCCATGATCGAGATCATCGACAACTACGACTCGTTCACCTACAACCTCGTCCAACGGTTGGGGGAGATCGACCCGCAGATTGAAATCAGCGTTCATCGCAATGATGAAATCACCGTCGATGAGATTCTTAAGCTGAAGCCGGAACGGCTGATCATCTCGCCCGGCCCCTGCACGCCCAACGAGGCGGGCGTCTCGGTCGAGTGCGTCCAAAAGCTCGCCGGCAAGCTGCCGCTCTTGGGCGTTTGCCTGGGCCACCAGTCGATCGGCCAGGCCTATGGGGCGAGCATCGTTCGCGCCGACCGGCTGATGCACGGGAAGGTCGACATGATCCACCACAACGGCCGCGGGCTGTTCGCGGGGCTCGACAATCCGTTTCAGGCGACACGCTACCACAGCTTGGTGATCAAGCCCGAAACGCTGCCCGACGAATTTGAGGTGACCGCGTGGAGCGACAACCCCGAGGGGGGCCGCGAGATCATGGCGGTCGCCCATAAGAAGCTGCCGCTGTTTGGCGTGCAGTTTCATCCGGAGAGCTTTTTGACGCACGCGGGGTACGATATTCTGCGTTCATTCTTAGCCGTGTAGCCTTCTTTCAGCCCCCGGCTCCGCCGGGGGGTCGGCATCCATTCCGACAATGGTCGCCCCAACGGTACGCAACCCCCGGGCGGAGCCCGGGGCTGAATTATGATCTCCGTCGACGAAGCTTTTGATCACGTTCGCCGCTTAGCCGCTGCGCTGCCGAGCGAGCGGACGCCGCTGGCCGAGTTGCTTGGGCTGCGGCTCGCCGAGTCAGTTGCCAGCAGCGTCGACTCGCCGCCGTTCGACAAGTCGATGGTCGACGGCTACGCGATCGACGTTAGCGACGCTTCGCCGACGCTGCGTGAGCTCGAGCTCGTCACCGCCGGCAACGTGCCGACCGAGACGGTCGTCCATGGCGCTACCGTCCGCGTGATGACCGGCGCCCCCATCCCCGCGGGCGCCGACGCCGTCGTGAAGTGGGAAGATTGCGAGTTGCTCGCCGAGGGCGAGATCCGCAACCCAGCCCGCGGCGTGAAGTCGGGTTCTTGCATCATCCGCCGCGGTTCGTCCTTTCACGCTGGGCAAGTCGTCCTCGAAGCAGGCAAGAGACTCGGCCCGCTCGACATCGCGTTGCTCGCCGAGATCGGCCAAGCCGAAGTCGGCGTCATCGCTCGTCCCCGCGTCGCCGTGCTGCCGACCGGCGATGAACTCGTCGCCGCGCACGAACCGCTCGGCCCGGGCCAGATTCGCAACAGTAACGGCCCCATGCTGCTCGCCGCCGTCGCGGCCGCCGACTGCACGCCGATCGATCTGGGCGTCGGGTGCGACGATCCCGACGACTTGCGGACGCGGATCAACCAAGGGCTCGCGAATGACGTGCTGCTGGTGAGCGGCGGCGTCTCAGCGGGCGTGAAGGATCTCGTCCCCGGCATTCTCACCGAACTTGGCGTCGAAGAGCAGTTTCACCAAGTGCGGATCAAGCCGGGCAAGCCGCTCTGGTTCGGCGTCCGCCATGCTAACGGCCGACGAACGCTCGTCTTTGGATTGCCAGGGAATCCGGTGAGCACGTTCGTGTCGTTTCAGCTGTTCGTACTGCCGGCGCTGCGAGCGCTCGCCGGGGGGCCGTTCGAGTCGGCCGTCGCGCAGCGAGCGGTGCTGGCGATGCCGTTTGAACATCGCGGCAAACGGCCGACGTACCATCCGTGCCGTCAAAGCGCTCCCGCCGCCGGCGGCGTGCTGCACGTCGAGCCGCTCGATTGGCGCGGTTCGTCCGACCTGGCCACCCTCACGCGGGCCACGCACCTGGCTGCGCTCCCCGCGGGCGATTACCAACTCGTTCCTGGCGACGCGGTCGAAGTGATCGCTCTGTAACGGCAATCTCCACACCCCCGAATGCGGCCGTGCCCACATCCGAACGCTGTAGGCGTTCAATCTGTCAGCCTGGGGTTGATCGCAGCGCGATCTACCCCAGGTAACGAACGTCATCGTGATCACAACCCTGAAAGG
>PNKX01000036.1 GCA_013822725.1 Pirellula sp. | reverse complement strand
TTCACTCGCTCTAAAAGCAGCTTCGAGACAAAGCCTTGTTCGCCCTCAGAAGAAGCCAGGGAAGAAGCAACGAAGTAACAACATAGTTTTCGCATCCAGCGCCGCGCGCGACTCGTATCTCACTTCAGAAGGAACAATTGCTTCGGCAATCAATACCACCGCTTCGAACTCTCGACCTCAGCATTCTCGCCCATGAAACGCTTGCGTTAGTCAGCTTCCGTCGCCGCCAGGGATTGGCGGCGTGAACGCAAGGGTGCGAGTCGTCTTGCTGATTATTCGCCGACACGAGTTGCGCCGTTGCGCTCCCGGTGCGCGCACGCCGCGACTGCGACTTAAGCCATCATCCATTTACTCTCTAGCTCCCCCGGAGACGCCGTCATGTCCGCTCATCACGACGATTGCCTTGAATTGCTTGCATCCGCCGCCGATGACGCCAAGCTCGCCGCGATCGAGCGCCGCCGCTTTCTCCGCTTCGGCGGAGTCGCCGCCGGCGCTGCTGCCGTCGCCCTCAGCGGCGGCGAGGCGTTGGCTCAAAGCGTCCCCGCCACGGGTCCCCGCCAACAAATGTCGCTGGTGCGCCGCCACGAGAACGATCACGTTGCGTTTCTGGTCGCCGGGCTCGGCGCCGCCGCCCGCCCGAAGCCTACGTTCCAAGGCCTGCAGCAAGCGAACCTCAACTCCTTTCTCACCGTCGCTGCGGCGCTCGAAAATACCGGCGTCGGCGCGTATCTCGGCGCGGCCCCGGCCATCTTCGACCCCGGCTATCTCGGCGCCGCCGCTTCCATCGCCCTGGTCGAAGCGCGGCACGCCGGTTTCTTCAACAGCCTGCGGTCGAAGCCGATGACGCTCAACGCGCTCGGATCGGAACTTTCCTTCGACGAAGCCTTCACCGTCGCGCAAGTGACCAACGCCGCCGGCGGGTTCATCGCGAGCCTCAACGGCGGCCCGCCGCTCTCCTATAGCACCACCCGCTCCGCCGCCAACGACATCGACATCCTCAATTTCGCCCTCGGGTTGGAATACCTCGAAGCCGAGTTCTACAACGTCAACGTGCCGTTGTTCTACGGCGTCTAACGCTTACTTGTAGCAGCATGTCGCCACGTCGCGTCGGCGCACCTTCCGCTCCTTTGGCCCGCTGAGAACTAATTCCATGAAACGCAGCTTGATCCTTGCCGCGGCGCTCCTCGCGTCGACCTCTACCGTGCGAGCGGAGACGCTCGTCGCGCTCACCGCGACCAACCAACTGATTACCTTCGACAGCGCGACCCCCGGCACGCTGGCCAGCACCGTCGCCATCAGCGGGTTGGCCGCCGGCGACGCCTTGGTCGGCATCGACGTCCGCCCGGCGAACAACATCCTCTACGGCTTCGCCGTTGATACCGGCGCCGGCGGGGCCGCCGCGGGCGTTGGTCGCGTTTACTCGATCAACGTCGGCACCGGCGTCGCCACGCTCGCGGCCACGCTGGCGGCCGATCCCGCCGACGCCACCCCGCCAACCCCCTACTCGTCGGTCTCCGGAACATTCTTCGGCGTCGACTTCAATCCCGTCGCCGACCGCCTCCGCGTAGTCAGCGATACGGGGCTGAACCTCCGCATCAACGTCGCCACTGGCCTCACGCAACTCGACGGCGCCATTGCCTACGCCGTCGGCGACGCGAACGCCGGCACCCCGGCCCAGATCTACGCCTCGGCCTACACCAACAGCGTCGCCGGCGCCGCGACCACCACGCTCTACAACCTCGACGGCTCCATCGGCACGCTGGTCACGCAGAACCCGCCCAACAACGGCACGCTCAACACCGTCGCGCTCGCCAGCCTCGCAATCTTCCCCGACGCAGCGTTCGACATCTCCGGCCAAACCGGCGTCGGCTACGTCGTGCTCGACGGCGCGACCCTGAGCACCATCAGTCTGGCGAACGGCGACGTGACTCAACTCGGCGGCATCGGCACGATCGGCGCGATCAGCGACATCGCCGTCCTCGCCATCCCCGAACCGGCCGCCATCGGCTTGGCTGCGCTCAGCCTGGGCGCCGTCATCGCGACTCGACGCAAATGTCGTCAAACCGCCTAGCGCCTTTGCAGCCCCTGGCTCCGCCAGGGGGTCGCGCCGCCGACCAAGTTGCTACGCAGCACAAAACGCTCCCCCAACATTCCCATCAAACGTCTCCGGGGCGTCGGGCAACCCATCACGGGTTCCCGACGCTTTTTTCGTAAGTCTGCGGAGTGCCACTGGCATCCTGCCAGTGTACCGGCCCCGTGACGCCCGCACCCCCACCGCCTATGATGAACCCTCCGCTCGCAACGCCCGCGACTTCGGTCGCCGCTCCCTCCATGCCGCACACCTCATGCCGCGCTCCCTCGGCTCCACCTTCGCCCTCCTCATCGCCATCGCCGCGCTCGCGTGCGGCAACTTGCTGAACGCCGCTCACGCCGGCGACCTCCTCGTCGCCGACCGCCTCTCCAACAGCGTCTACCGCTACAGCAAATCGGGCGCCCTCCTCGGCACGGTCCTCACCGACAACGTCAACCTGAACCAACCGACCGGCCTCGCCCTTTCGCCCGACCTCACGAAGCTCTACGTCGCCAGCTTTCAGAATTCGCAGATCGTCGCCTACGACTACAACCTCGCGGCCGGCACGGCCAGCAGTCCTACGGTCTTTGCCGCCGGCTTCGCCGACAATCTCGCCACACCGAGCTCGATCCTCTTCAGCCACGACGGATCGACGATGTACGTCTCCAATTTAGGCGGAACCGGCGTCGCCCGCTTCAACCTCGACGGCACGAGCGCCGGCCCGCCGCTGCAGTTCGGCGCCCCGCTGAACCAATCCCTCTTCCAATTCTCCGGCCTCGCCTTCGCCCCCACCGGCGAGCTCCTCGTAGGCGCCTTCCAAGACTTCCCCGCCGGCGCGAGCGGCGCCATCGGCCGCGCCAACGCCGCGAACACAGCGCTCGCTCCGCTGATCGGCACCGCGATGTCGCTCAACGGCGCCTCGGGCCTCCTCGTCCACGGCGACGACCTCTACGTCACCGGCATGTTCGCCAGCAACCTCCAACGCTTCGACGCCAACACCGGCGCCCACGACCCGACGTTCAGCGTCACCGATCTCGCCTTCCCCCAAGGCCTCGTCGAAGCCCCCGACGGCAACGGCCTCCTCGTCGGCATTCTCGGCGTCGCCAACGGCGCCGGCCACATCGCCCGCTACGACTACGACGGCGCCCTCCTCGGCACGTTCGCCAGCACCGGCGGCGGCGGCTTCACCGAGGCGACCGCCTTCATCGCCATCCCCGACCCCGTCGCCCCGCCCCCCGGCGACTTCAACGGCGATCACGCCGTCGACGGCAACGACCTCGCCATTTGGAAAGCGAACTTCGGCAACAACAGCGGCAGCGCAACCGCCGCGATGGGAGACGCCGACGCCAACGGCAACGTCAACGGCGCCGACTTCCTGATCTGGCAGCGAAACGTCACGACGACGCCAACCGCAACGGTCGCGAGCGTCATCCCCGAGCCAAACGCTCTCATGCTCGCATTCACCGCCATCGCCGCTTGCGGCTTAGCGACTCAAAGAGTGAAATTCTCCCCCAATAAATCCTAAGGGCTCCCATCTTCCACAGTTACCTAGGCAAATTCGCAATTCTGCTACCACTCCGCGCTCACAGCGGCGCGTTTTTTTGCGGATCGACCCAAACTGGCCCGGTCGTTAGAAAGCTGGGCAACTTTGCGGAAACTACTTCGACGGCCCTGCACCGGGGAACCACTCGGTATGCTGATCGCCTTGTCTGCCGAGGTAGGTGACCCGCTGGCCGCGCAAGAAAGCGAAGTAGCCTTGCACGCCGGCAGCCATGACCCGACGCGAGAAGTCGCGATGAACTTGGCCATGGCGTTGGCTATCGAGAATGGCTGCCTTGACTTCGTCGACGTGAAGATCATCCCCAATCGCCGGCATGGCTTCATACGCGACGGGACAAGTAACGGCGCAACCTGTTCCGTAGAACGTCGTCGCCATCGTCGCATAGTCCACGAAGTAGTATTCGACTCCCGCTGAAATTAACATCCCCACGATTTCGGGGAATGGCTTCGTGCCGTGGTGAGTTGCTTGCGCGGCCTGTTCGATTGTGGCTGAGTCCATGCTGCATTTCCGTAGTAGGTTCGTCGGGAAGTGCACAAGTGTATCAATCCGCGATTAGGGTTTCTACAACGCCACAACGATCCCCAGCAGCGCGGCGACAACCGTCAAGCAAATGAGCGCCGAGCGAATCGAGAACCGGCGACGGAAGCTGAGAACGCCAACGCCGGCGAGGGCGAAGACGAGGGCAGGATACCACAGGGGGAAGTAGATGCCGAGTCCGTTACCATATCTTGCTGAGGAGAAGTATCCGTTCGTCTCAATGAAAGCGTTGATGCGCTCACGTTCACCTGTTAGATACGGCATTGTCTCGTATCGCCAGGACTTGTTTGGAGCAGGTAGGCTGGGGCTCGTACGCACTGAACACATTCCCATCGCCGATGCAAAGCCAATTTCTCCACTGGGAATAACTGAGCTGGGACCTGATAAAACATCCCGGCAAGTATCGCTCCGCCACCACAACGCCAAACACCCAACGCTCGCCGCGAAGCAAACTGTCGCCAGGGCGTACCGGAGGTAGGCGAGCATGGTGGCTTACCTTGCGTACTCGGCTTCCACAGCGCTGGCAACGACGCGCGGCTGCGCGTGGAGGGTGACATGCCACACGCGACCCGTGACGGTGTCGAGGCGGTAGCAAGTCCCTGCTTCAGCGGCGATTTGATAACGGCCGGGAAACTGTGTCAGGAATGGCTGCATCTCCACCTGCTGCGTTACGACGGCTTCGCCAGCGGCGACAGCTTCGGGGGGCGTCAAACGCTCCGTGACAATTGAACCTTCCTGACCGACCGCATCGCGCGTCCAATCCACGCCAGACGCGGCCCAACCGACGACGACGCCAAGGAACAACAGTGCGAAGGCTCGCATGGGGATTCTCCTAATTTGGGTTGAGAGAGGCAGAAAGAGAGTATAGCCGAGATGCGAAAAAAGGCGGCGGGATGGCGCCGAATTGGGAGCGGGAGCTTAATGCGGCCAAGCGAGATCGAATGATGGGTTCACCGAGCCGCCCACCGCGGTTCCGGCGACCGTCGACAGAAGCGTCTATAGCGCCACAACCATCCCCAGCAACGCGGCGACCATCGTCAAGCAAACGAGCGCCGAGCGAATCGAGAACTGGCGACGGAACCGGAGAACGGCGACGCCAGCGAGGGCGAAGATGAGGGCGGGATACCAGAGGGGGAAGTAGATTCCGGCTGGCAAACGTCCAAACATTCGGCCCGCCTTTCTGAAGTTTTCAGGCTGTGCGTATGGAGATATGCCACCGGAATTAAAGTGCCAGCGTCGGATTAGACGCTGGCGTGGCTGCACATTAGTGATAGGAATAACTGATGCCAAGAATGAACCAAGATACGAATCAAGGTAAACAAGCACCCTACGGTTGGGTGTCGGACCAAATGCGCTATCATGTACTCGGCTACTGCGCCACCACAAAGCCAAACAGCCGACGCTCGCCGCGAAGCATATGGCCGCCAGGGCGTAGCGGAGGTAGGTGAGCATATGGAGCGTTGGAATGCTGTCTCA
Source organism: Pirellula sp. (assembly GCA_013822725.1). Classification (GTDB taxonomy): domain Bacteria; phylum Planctomycetota; class Planctomycetia; order Pirellulales; family Lacipirellulaceae; genus Lacipirellula. The sequence goes on along the minus strand of PNKX01000036.1, from coordinate 31,227 downwards.
AGGCGTGTTGCGAGGCGGTCCAGTCTGCAATGACTCAATGATTTTATCTGCTGTCGCGGCGAGTTCTGGGCTGAGCGACTTGTACCAACAGTGGACGTATTGCGGCCATTCATTGCCGGTGGTGAGATCAAACAGCACCTCTCTGTCTTGAGTGCCGTCGTCGCGAGTGTGAGCTACAGAACGTGCGACTGCCCCGCTTGGCGTCGTCGCCACATCGATTGGCTCGTCGCTGTCCTCAGGTGGAAAGTCCGGATTATTTCCGACGTAAAGCTCTAACACGACGTCCTTGCTACGCGTCAGCGTAATGATCTGGAAATCCTCGACGGGAGTTTTGACGCGTATGGACAGATCGGTCGGGTAGAAAAACGTAAAGCCTTCCCCTAAATACGCGACTGTCTCAGCTTTGCGTTGATTGCATCCCAGCATGAATAACCCAGCTAAGCAAATGGCCGCTGGTAGCCACCTTCCGCGAATTGCTGCATTAGTTGGTGCCAAACTTGCCTCCATTCAGTGCGATGGCACACATGGCGTTCTCCTAATTGGGGATGAGCGGGGCAGAAAGAGAGTATAGCCGAGAGGCAGGAAAAGGCGGTAGGATGGTGGGTTATGAGCACCGATTCGTTCAGCGACGACGACGACATTTACGACTCACCGAGTTCCGCGGAAGTTGACGCTGCGGTTAGAACTGCACTCCAAGGGATATTCTTGGAACTGTTGGGCGCGAAAGGGCTATACCAAAATCTCGCATTATCATCGTCGATATTACAGGAAGTCATTCGCGACGACGATGAAACAGCTGAGGGCTACTGTAAAGAATTGAATTCGCGGCCAATCACGCCGAAGTCCAAGGGCGAGGGCGATGATATCCTTTCTCGTGCAATGAGGGGAACTAAGGCGAGTCTCGGTCGGCACGAATTCAAACTGCCTGACCTCTCATTTTTCCTACCGAATGTTTCGTTGCATTGCGATCATTGCGACAAATCAACGGCGTTCTTAAGTACGTCGAATTCGTTTAGCTCCTATTACGGGATGCCTCGCGCACCCGACGTTGTGCTTGGCGATCCGCTACAGCAACTGTTTGTCATTTTCTACGCCTGTTCGGCGTGCTCCAAGTTCCATTACGCATTTCTGATCAAACGGAGCGGACTCAAATTCCAACTAGTGGGTCGGTCACTTCCGTACAGACCGGCTGTCGATTCCGCGTTCCCGAAACAGATCAAGGAGATTGTGAGCGATGCACTTGCAGCAGTGTCAGAAGGTGACGTGGCCGCTGGCTATTACCATCTGAGAACGGCGATGGAACACCACATGAAGGCGATTCTTGGTATAGATATCGCCGCTAAGAACGAAGGAAGCGAGCTTTGCGAGAACTACAATGCAACGCTCGATGCCCGTTTAAAATCAAATTTCCCTTCAGTGGCAGAGATTTACAGGGTCTTGAGTCTGGGGCTGCACACTCGCAGAACCAGCGTCGATGAATTTGGAAAGGTGCTAGGGCAACTTAGCGATCATTTTCAAGCTAAAGCATTGTTCGCGAAATACGGCGAGCAGTGAGCACCACCCACCCAAGGAGCATCCCTGCCCGCTGAGGCTGGCGTCGGCCGTTATCATGCTCCCAGTACGTGTGACGGCAACTAGAATCCAGCTCCGAGGCGATCAGCCATCTCACGAATCTCGCTCGCCTGCACTAACCGCTCCACCCACTGCCGGGGAATTCCCGACTCCCCGTAAAACGCTCCCGCCATTTGCCCGCAGATCGCTCCCGTCGTGTCGGCGTCCTCCCCTAAATCCACTGCCGCCAGCACGCACTCTCCAAACGAGTCGCCCTGCCAAAAGCACCACAGCGCCGCTTCTAAGCTCTGCACGACGTAGCCCGAACCCCGAATCTCATCGACCGATTTCCGTCGGTAGCTCCCCGCCGCCAACGCTCGAATAGCCGGCGCCGCGACCACGTCCTCGCCGCAGTCAGCCAACATCTCCTCCTTGCTCGCGCCCTGCAGCGCCCGCCGCAGCACCAACCCCAAGTAGCGGCAGGCGTCGACGCACTCCGCCGCGCCATGCGTCGTCCGCGAACTCTCGCCGCAATACTTGATGGCGTCATCTGCATTCGACGACCAGAACATCGCCGCCGGCGCCAGCCGCATGATCGACCCGTTGCCGGCAGTATGTGGTTGAGGTGATCCCGCGAAAGGTTCGCCCGTCTGCTGGAACCGCATCAGCGCCCCGCGCACCGTGTTGCCGATGTCGAAGCATTTGCCGGTGGAGCTCATGTAGCCCTGTTCCCACCAGCGGCAGTAGCGCTCCATCTGGTCGCGGGCGTCGAAGCCGCGGCGTTCCAACAGGCTCGTGGCGAGGCAGAGCGCCATCGACGTATCGTCGGTCCATTCGCCCGGCCGCAGATTGAACGGCCCGCCGCCGACCATGTCGGTCACCGGAGCGAACGACCCGCGCGGCGCGAACTCGACCGTCGTCCCTACGGCGTCGCCCACAGCTAGCCCCAGCAGGCAACCGCGGCAGCGGTCGGCATCGTCGATGGCAACATTCATCTTTTACGATTCTCCACCTACCAGCTTGAAAATGGCCACCCAACCCGCTATAGTGAACATCCAAACACTCGTATGCAATAAAACCAGTCGAGCCGGGAGCGTAAGCTCCCGGATTCCCCGCGCCCAAGCGAGTCGCTTCCAAATCGAATTGTCACCACCAAGGGTTTTGTCCACGAGGCTTGGACAAAACCCTGCCACAGAAAACACCCAAAAAACCAGCCTCCAACTGCCACGATCGCCGTCAAATCGCCCGTTTTGTCACTCCCAATCGCATTTTCACTTCGGACATTACCCGCCAAAACCAAGGCGCCCCGTACCGCCAGCCCCCGTTGCGGCCCGACGTAACTTCCGTATACTAAGCCGTTTACCCTAGTTCGACACGACCTCAATGGGTCGCCCCCGGCAGCGGTCATCGGATGGCCCAGCCACAATCCAGGCGACTGAAACTCATAGCGTTTTTCGAAAAGTACAGGATCGATCATGGCCAGAAAGTGCGAAGTCTGCGGCAAGGGCCCCCAAGTCGGCAACCAGGTCACCATCCGCGGTAAGAAGAAGTACCTCGGCGGCGTCGGTACCAAGATCACCGGCATCACCAAACGGACCTTCAAGCCGAACCTGCAGCGCGTCAACGTCGTCACCGCGAAGGGCTCCCACCAGAGCCAGCTCGTCTGCACCCAGTGCATCCGTTCCGGCGGCGTCAAGAAGATCGTTCGCGCGGCCCCCTTCAAGGTCCCGCAACAAGCGGCCAAGGCCTAAGCCCCCATGGCGTTGACCCGCGCCGACGTCGAAAAAGTCGCCCTCCTCGCTCGGCTTCGGCTCACCGAAACCGAGCTGGAGACGATGACCGACCAGCTCACCCAAATCGTCGGCTACGTCGACCAACTCGGCGAAGTCGATACCGAAGGCGTCGAGCCGATGGCCCACGCCGTCGAGGTCGTCAACGTCTTTGCAGCAGACAAGGTCGAGCCGAGCCTCCCCCGCGAGGCGGCTCTGGCCAACGCCCCCCGGCACAACGGCCGCGGGTACCTCGTCCCCGCAGTGCTGGGCGAGTAACGGGCTTGGGCGAGTAAGGGTGAAAGCGAGCAGCCGTCAGCGTTCAGCAGTCAGCCAGACGGCGTCGCGTGCGTACTCTGGCTGACTGCTGATCGCTGAAAGCTGAGAGCAACTTGCCCATGTCTATCGTCGATCGATCCGCGACCGAGCTCCTGAAGTCTCTCGCCACCAGCGAGTTGACGTCGGTCGAGCTCACGCAAGCCTGCCTCGATCGCATCGAACGACACGACGCGACGATCGGCGCCTTCCTGAGAGTCGACGGCGCGCGAGCCCTCGACCAGGCGGCGGCAATCGATCGCAAGCGACGAGCGGGCGAAAAACTCGGCCCCCTCGCCGGACTCCCCGTCGCGGTGAAGGACGTTCTCTGCGATCGCGACACGATCACCTCCTGCGCGTCACGGATGCTCGCGGAGTTTCGTTCTCCGTACGACTCGACCGTCGTCGGCAAGCTGAAGCAAGCCGACGCGGTGCTGATCGGTCGCACCAACATGGACGAGTTCGCCATGGGGGGCTCGACCGAGAACTCGGCGTTCCAACCGACGCGGAACCCGTGGGACGCGACGCGAACCCCCGGCGGCAGCAGCGGCGGCTCGGCCGCGGCGGTCGCGGCTCGCATGGCGCCATTGTCGATCGGCACCGACACCGGCGGCTCGATCCGGCAACCGGCCGGCCTCTGCGGGATCGTCGGGATGAAGCCGACCTACGGCCGCGTGAGCCGGTTCGGCCTCGTGGCGTTCGCGAGCAGTCTCGATCAAGTCGGTCCGTTTGGAACGACGACCGAAGACGCGGCCTTGCTGCTCGAAACGATCGCCGGCCACGACCCGCGCGACTCGACCTCGATCAACCAACCGACGCCACGCTACACGGAGTCGATCAACAAGCCGCTCGCCGGCTTGAAACTCGGCGTCGTCCCCGAGCATTTTGGCGCCGGACTCGATCCCGAGGTGGCGTCGTCGGTTCGCGCGGCGATCGAAATCTACAAGTCACTCGGCGCGGAAGTGAAAGAGGTCCCGCTGCCGCACGGCAAGTACGGCGTGGCGGCTTACTACGTCATCGCCCCGAGCGAAGCGTCAAGCAACCTCGCCCGTTACGACGGCGTCCATTACGGCTTCCGGGCGGATCAGTCGGGCACCCTCGCCGAACTAGCTGCCGAGCGGCAGGAACTGATCGCGGCAGGTAAAACTGCCGCGGCCGACAACGTCGACTCGCCGCTGGTGCGCATGTATCGCAGCACGCGCGAGGCGGGCTTCGGCCCCGAGGTGAAGCGGCGGATCATGCTCGGCGCCTACGCCCTCAGCGCCGGTTACTACGATGCGTATTACTTGAAGGCCCTCAAGGTACGGCGGCTGATCCGTCGCGACTTCGACGAAGCGTTCAAGGAGGTCGACCTCATCGTCGGCCCCGTCACGGCGGGCCCAGCGTTCAAGCTCGGCGAAATGGTCGACGATCCATTGGCGATGTATCTGGTGGACTTGTACACCGTAAGCGCCAATCTCGCCGGCATCCCGGCCATCAGCCTCCCGTGCGGCATCACGAAAGCAGGCCTACCCATCGGCCTGCAACTACAAGCCCCGCCGCTGGAAGAAGAACGACTCCTCCGCGGCGCTCGCATGTTCGAAGCCGCAACCGATTGGCATAAGATGAGCCCGCGAATTACGCGAATAGACGCGAATGGAAAAGGATAAAGAATCTTCTCAGGACGGATCTTTCGAACTCGATAGAGCGTCGAGGTCACTATGAGTGAGTTAATCCTGCCTGAAGAAAGCTATCAGGTTATCGGGGCATGTTTTGAAGTCTATAACGAGATGGGATGCGGCTTTCTTGAAGCCATTTATCACGAATGCTTGGAGATAGAATTTAGTAAGCGTGGCATTCCATTTGTTAGTAAGCCAATTTTGTCTGTTCAGTTCAAAGAGCACACGCTGCAGTCCTATTATCAAGCGGACTTTGTTTGCTGGGATCAGATCATTCTTGAAATTAAGGCGACGTCGACATTAGTGGACGAACATACTGCCCAATTACTCAATTATTTGAACGCCATCAAGAAGCCGCTTGGGCTGATTGTAAACTTCGGCCACTACCCCAAACTCCAGTACAAACGCGTAGCGCTAACCGATTCCAGACCTTAATTTATCTTCTTCATTAGCGCCTATTCGCGTAATTCGCGGGCAATCTTCATGTCCCAACCCTATACCACTGTCATCGGCCTCGAGGTCCACGTCCAACTCGCGACGGAGAGCAAGCTCTTCTGCCGCTGCAGCACGAAGTTCGGCGCCGAGCCTAACACGCAAACGTGCCCTGTCTGCATCGGCATGCCCGGCTCGCTCCCGGTGATGAACCGTCGAGCGTACGAACTTTCGCTGAAGACGGCAGTGGCGCTTAACTGCAACATCCCCGAGTTCACCAAGTGGGATCGGAAGCAGTATTATTACCCCGACCTCCCAAAGGGATATCAGATCAGCCAGTTCGACCTGCCGATGTCAGCCGACGGCTATCTGGAAATCAGCGACCCGAAGGATAAGTTCCCGCCGAAGCGGGTCGGCATCATCCGCGCTCACCTCGAAGAAGACGCCGGCAAGAGCGTTCACGACGAAGCGGCCGGCAAGGCCGACAGCGAAATCGATCTCAATCGCACCGGCACGCCGCTGTTGGAAATCGTCTCGCAGCCCGACATGCGTAGCGCCGCCGAAGCGCGGGCGTTTCTCGATGAGTTGAAGCTGCTCCTCACCTACATCGCGGTTTCCGACTGCAACATGCAGGAGGGGAGCCTGCGGGTCGACGCCAACGTCAACCTTCACATCGAGAAGGATGGCAAGCGGATCGCCACGCCGATCGTCGAAATCAAGAACATGAACAGCTTCCGCGCCGTCGAGCGGGCGCTGGAGTACGAAGCCCCGCGACAGTACCGCGAGTGGCAGGAGACCGGCCGCCAACTCGGCGAGGCGCCGAAGCAAACCCGCGGCTGGGACGACGTCGCCGGCGTCACGCGCGGCCAGCGGAGCAAGGAAGAGTCGAGCGACTATCGTTACTTCCCTGATCCCGACTTGGCGCCGGTGATCACCCCTGCGGCAGAGGTCGACGCGGTGCGCGAGTCGCTTGGCGAGCTCCCCGCCGACTTACGTCGGCGGCTCACCGAAGGGTACGCGCTGTCTCTCTACGATGCCGACGTCCTCGTGAACCAAGGCAAGTCGCTCGTCGGCTATTACCTCGACGTCGCGAACGCCTCCGGCGATCCCAAGTCTGCTTGCAACTGGGTCACCCAGCACGTGCTTCGTGAACTGAAGGAGCGCGAGCAGTCGATCGACCAATTCGGCGTCGCGGCTCCCCGACTCGTCGGACTAATCGCGGCGGTAAACGACGGCACGCTCCCCTCGACACGTGCGCCCGAGGCGTTTCAACTGATGCTCGCCAAAGGTTGCGACGTCACGGCCGCTCTCGCTGAACTGAAGATCGAGCGAGTCGATGAGTCGGCGCTCGTGACGCTCGTCCAAGAACTCCTCGCCGCCAATCCGAAAACGGTGGCCGACATCCAGAGCGGCAAGCTCCAGGCCGCCGCCTCGCTGATCGGTCAGGCGAAGAAGAAGAACCCGAACGTCGACCCCAATCGCGTTCGCGAGTTGGCGATCGAACTCGCGTCGCAGGCGGGAGCGTAGCGCTCCGCACCCATCCTCCACAGGTCTGCCATGCCTAGCGACGTCCAAGTCCTCGTCGTCGGCGCCGGCCCCACCGGGCTGCTCCTCGCCGCGGAGCTTTGTCGCCGCGGCGTCGCCTGCCGAGTGGTCGATGCGAATCCCGAACCGCTCCACTGGGATCGGGCGACCGTCGTCCACCCGCGATCGCTCGAGATCTTCGAGTCGCTCGGCATCGTCGAGCCGCTGCTCGCCGCCGGCGTGAAGCAGCGCATCGCTCGCCTCCACTCGGCTGGCAGCGTTCTGGGGGAAATCGATCTGGCAATCTGCGGCAGTCGCTACGGCTTCAACATCGGCATTTCGGAAGAAGTGACCGAGACGATTCTTACTGAGTATCTCCATCGACTCGGCGGCGCGATTCATCGCTCGTCGCGCCTCGTCAATCTCGAACAGGGCGACGACGGCGTGCTCGCCACGATCGATCATGAAGGAAACGCTGAGCAAGTCGCCGCTGAGTGGGTCGTCGGCTGCGACGGCGTCCGTAGCGTCACGCGACAATTGAGCGGTATTGAACTCGTCGGTCACGATCGCCCCGATCCCTGGGCCGTGTTCGATACGACGATCGTCGACTGGCCCCACTCCCACGAGGCGAACTACGCCTATCTGGACGTACCGCCGGTGATTCTCACCGCGCTGCCACAGCAGCGGTGGCGAGTCTACCTGCGGCCGACTTCCGAGGAATCGGATCTCATTGCCGACGCCTCATCGACGCTCAGTCGCTATTTGCCTGGTATCGCGTTTACGGACGTCACCCATCCGACGCGATTTCATTGTCATACCAAGGTCGCCGAGCGCTACCGCGCCGGCCGCATCCTGATCGCCGGCGACGCCGCCCACGTTTGCTCGCCGTCGCAGGGGCATGGCATGAACAGCGGTCTCCAGGACGCATTCAATCTCGCTTGGAAACTGGCGCTGGTTTGCCAGGGGCGCGCCGCTCCCGCCTTGCTCGATAGCTATGAAGCAGAGCGCCGACCCGTCGCCGAGATGATCACGGCTTCGGGCTACGCTTTCGAGCAGGCCCAGTCGATCACCGATCCTGAGCAACGCCGCGCTCGCGACGAAGAGTTGTGCGCCATCTTCGCAAATCCGCAGACGCGACATCATGAGTCGATCGCCGAGGCCGAACTTGACATCGACTACAGCGGCTCGCCCTTCGTGCTGGGCAACCGACGCAAGACGCTTGGCCCTGGCCACCGGATTCCCGATACGCTTGCCGTGCGACACGCCGACGGCGCGGCTTGCCTACTGCATGAGCTAGCCCATCGCTGCGGCCACACGGCGCTGCTGATCGGCAGTGCCGCATCGAAGGCCAGGCAGCTTGCTCAACTTGAAAGCGCGATTCAGTCCGGAAGCGGCGCCCTTGTTGAAACGACGTTCACGCTGATGGCCGCGACCGACGAGCCTCATCCGCATTGCCGCCTCTCGGCCGCGGCCGCTGAGCAACTCGGCCTCAGCGAGATCACGCTGTTGATCATTCGTCCCGACGGTCACATCGGTCTTCGCGCCGACGACGATCACCTCAACGCTCTCACCGCCTATCAGACCATGCTGGCTGCGGGCCGCGTTTAACATCGGCTTCGAGTGTGTGAAGCGAAGTTGCTTTTCCGCATCTGCTCGCGTACTTTCGGGCTCTTTGGGCAGGTAGTTGCAATCCCTACCCGATGGGACTACAACGCACGGCGAATTCCGAGGCGTTGGAAGGCGATTCACTTCACGACTCATTCTCTTCTACGGAGCGACCGCTCATGACTTCACCTCGTTCGCTGCGCCAATTGGCGGCCAGCAGCCGCTCGTTTAGCCCTTTGATCTTGACGCTTGCGCTTCTCGCCACCGTCGGCGTGACGGCCCGCCCCGCTTTCGGCGCCTTCAGCTTCCAGCGAATCGTCAACTCGTTCACGACGACGCCCCCTTCCGAACCGCCGACCGCCGTCTACGACTACGTCGGCATTCCCGCGATGAGCGGCGGCGGCGTCGTCTTCGGCGCCAAGACGCTCGGTCCCGTGATCGGCGGCGCTGGTTTGTACGACCGAATCGAAGTCGGCACGACCGCCGGCGCCTTGACCAATTACGCGAAGCGGGTGGTTAGCCCCGGCCCCAATCCGCCCATCGGAACCATCGCCTTCTTCGCCGAAGACCCCGCGATCTCCGGCAATCAGATCGCGACGCGGCCGAGCGCCTACGACGGCACGAGCTACAAGAACCAGATTTTCACCTACGTCGCGCCGAACTCGCCGACGAATCTGGGCGGCGTGGCGTGGGGCCCTCCTTCGCTTTACAGCGGCAGCACCGCCTACGCCGCCAACAAGGTCGGGATCAACATCACGCAGATCCAGAATACGTTCGTCGACGCGAGCGACCCCGTGCCCGGCGGCGGCGGCGCCTTGTTCCAATCATTCACCCCTTACGGCGTCACGTTCGACTCTTACATCGACTACAACATCAACTACGCCACGTTCATGGCGAAATGGACGGACGCCGGCAACGTCGCCCGTTTCGGCGTTTATCGCTGGGAGAAGTCGACCGATACGATCGTCGCCGTCGCTGACAAGAACGTGTCGATTCCGGGTTTCCCCGCCGACAAGTTCGATGACAACTTTGCCTTTCTCACGACTCATTTCGACAACGTTTCCACGACGGGCGTCGTCCAGTCGGCACGGCCGAGCTTAGCCGGCTCGACCGTCCTCTTTTCCTACAACGAGCCCTTTTCCACTCCCGCACGGGCTGGCGTCTATCGCTACGTCAACGGCTCATTGGCCAAGGTCGCCGACGTCACCACGCCCAATCCGTCATCGCCAGGATTCAACTTTCGCCACTTCGAAGGGGTTTCGACGCTCGGCAGCGCGCATGCGTTCGTCGCCAACTCGGTCGTCAACAACAACGCCGCCTTGCCGAATAGCGCCCCCGCCGTCTCGATTGGCGGCGGCTACGGCATCTACCTCGACTCGTGCGGCATGATCACCGAAGTCACGCGGCAAGGGAAGATTCTCGATGGCCGCGTCATCAGCAATCTGGAGATCGGCAGCCGGGCCCTCACCACGGTCAAGTTCAAGTACAACCTCGCCTTCCGGGCTGAATTCACCGACGGCACCGAGGGGATCTACGTCGCTTCGACGAGTTCGCTCTGTTACGACCCCATCCCCGTGCTGGCCGACTACCGCAACTTGTTCAGTGCGTCGCTCGTCCAATTGCCGACCGACCCCGATATCGGCGTCCCGATTGAAACGACTTGGCAGACGCGCGTGCAGCAGGGCCTGACGGAAACGCCCGCAACGGTCGGCGTCGATTTTGAACAAAGCCTGGTAGGCGTCAACGGCCTGCCGGGCAACAATCCGAATTTGATCGACTTCACGCTCGACAGCGGCGCGGTGGCGCCTGAAGAGTTGGTCCTGTCGTTTAGCGAGGACATGTTGCTCGAAGGATTGCGGCTCGATCAATTCGACGAGTTGGATTCGCTGCAACTCACCATCGGCGGCGCGACGCGCCTCGTCCACTTCGCCGATTTGCACGACGGCATGTTGCCGCTCGACGACCTCCTGTTGGCCAAGGGAAAGACGATCGGCATCGCCTGGGACGGGGCCAACTCCGCCGGCAACGGCTTCAGCTTTAACGCCCTCGGGTATCAGGTCGTGCCGGAACCGTCGGCGGCACTCCTGCTCGTTACGGGCCTGCTGGCGGTCCATTGGCGACGCCGCGCGGCATCGGCTGCGGGATCGCCGTGACAATGTAGCTTGAGATACAAATCGCTCATCAATTGCCCCGTAGTGGCTTGGCGAAAATCACGAGGCGATTATTTCGCGCCAGGTAAGGCCCGCGCCAGAAGCGATTCGTCTGGCCAAAACCGCTCTCCATATCCGAGCGGCTCGCTGCATGTTTCGATGTCGACTTAGTCGTCGGCGCGTCGCGATCGAGCATTCACCCATAGATTAGCCACCGCCGTTTCAGCGGGCTCAATAACAGCCATCACACACGGTTGGCGAGTCGGCTCGGTGCGTCTAAGATACGTGCTATCACCGAGGAGCGGTGGTTCCGGCAGCCAATGGCGCCGACGTTCCACGGTCGCGACATCATGGCGCCGGCGGCAGCGCATCTGAGTCTTGGCGTTGGTTCCTTAAAGGGGCCCGACGACCTGGGGCCAGTCCACGCGCAGTTCGTCTCGCTCGATTGGCCGGGAGCAGTGAAGGTGGCAAATCGCATCGACGGCCAAGTGACGGCGATTGACTCGTTCGGCAATCTGGTCACCGATATCACGCGCGAAATGCTCGCCGGCGTCCCCACCGACGAAACGGTCGGCGTCTTCTGCGACGAGCACGAGACCCGCTGCATTTTCCATGCTTACGCCGACCAGCCGCCAATGACGCTGATTGCCCTCATTGGCTCGAACGACTGCCTGGAACTGGCGATCGTCGACGACAGCGCGAAGATCATGCTCGGCGTGAAGGTTGGCACGCCGGTGCAAGTGCGGTGGTAAAAGATTCGATGGTAAAGAGCCAGCGAATCACGCGAATGAACGCGAATTTGAGTCAGAAAAAAGATTGGACAGGATCACCGGATCGCCCGGGATCAACACGATTAGGAAGTAACTAGTTTCTTCCTGTCGATCCCATCCATCCGGTGATCCTGTCCAGTCTTTTATTAGCGTCGATTCGCGTGATTCGCGGGCAATGCATTTTACAAATTTGCAGCAACGTCTTAGCGGGAAAGCAACCCAAGCATCATGGCCACCGCGGCGGAATTAACAGACTGGGACCTCCGCCACTTCTGGCACTCGTTCACCCAAATGAGCGAGTATGAGCCAATGGTGATCGAGCGGGCCGAAGGCTCTTGGCTCGTCGACGTCCAAGGAAGGCGCTATCTCGACGGCGTCAGCAGTCTCTGGTGCAATTTGCTCGGCCACCGCCATCCGCGGATCGAGGCGGCCATCGTCGAACAGCTCGGCAAGCTGCCCCACGCAACGACGCTGGGCATGAGCAACGTGCCGGCCGTCGAATTGGCGCGCCGGTTGGCCGAGTTGGCGCCGGGCGAACTCAATCGCGTCTTCTACGCAAGCGACGGGGCGTGCGCCGTGGAGGCGGCGTTGAAGATTGCGTTCCAATATTGGATGCAGTGCCCCACGCCGCGACCCGGCAAGACCAAATACCTCGCTTACGACAGCGCGTATCATGGCGACACGCTCGGCAGCACCGCCGTCGGCGGCATCGAGCGCTTTCACGCCCTCTACAAGCCGCTACTATTCGACGTCCTGCGACTTCCGCCGCCTGATGAGCGGCTGGGCGACGCCAGTGATCACCTTGCCAAACTTGAACAGATGCTGCAGCAGCATCACGCGGAGATCGCGGCTCTCGTCATCGAGCCGCTGCTGCAAGGCGCCGCCGGCATGGTGCTGCAACCCTCCGGCTATCTCCGTGGCGTCCGCGAGTTGACGAAGCGTTACGACGTCCTGTTGATCGCCGACGAAATCGTCACCGGTTTTTGCCGCACCGGTCGGATGTTTGCTTGCGACCACGAGGGCGTCACGCCCGACATGCTCTGCCTGGGCAAAAGCATCACGTCGGGAACGCTGCCGCTGGCGGCGACGATTGCCACCGACGACATTTACGCGGCGTTCCTCGGCGACTACGCCACCGGCTGCACGTTCCACCACGGGCACACCTACGCCGGCAACCCCCTGGCAGCGGCGGCGGCCTGCGCAACGCTCGACGTGATCGCCGACGAGCGCGTGCTGGAAGAGACGGTTCCGCGACTCGCCGAGAAGTTGAGCCGAGTTTTGGCGCCGCTCCGCGAGCATCCGCACATCGCCGATGTCCGCCAGCTCGGCACGATCGCGGGCGTAGAGCTCTGCGCCAACCGCCAGAGGGGCGTCGCCTACCCCACGAACGAGCGACACGGTTACCGCGTCTGCAAACAAACGACGGCGCAAGGCGTCTGGCTGCGGCCCCTGGGCGACGTCATCGTCGTGATGCCGCCGCTGTCGATCAACGACGCGGAGCTCGAGCTACTCGGCCGCGTGCTTCGAGACAGCATCGACGCCGTCTGCCAGTAGCCGTCGGTCAACGACCGGCCGGAGCGACTACAGGGAAAATGCTGAAGCATGAATGCGGAATGCTGAGGGGTCTGTTCTTTCCGCATTCATCCTTCAGCATTTAGCGCTTCTTCGCTCCGTTCCAGCAGCTCGTTGAGCCGCGGCTGCTTAGTAACTCACCGCTGGCAGCCTTTTCTTGAAGACTCCCGATGGCTGCACGGTCTTTCGCGGCGGGACGTCGCCCACTACTTCAGGCGGAAAGTCTTCGGCGCGCGACGTGGAGTCCATCGCGACCGACCGATTGTCGATACGCCACCCCATCAGCTTGACGAACTCTTCCAACGGAATCGTCTCGATGCCGAGTCGCTCGGCATCCTCGCTCAGCGTCTTCCAACTGCCGCGTAGTGCAGCGTCGCGAGCTTGCGTGCCGTCGGGGAGCTCGCCGAGCACCAGATAGCGGGTATCGATCTTAAGCTCGCCCTGCAGGGCGCCCGCCTCGTCAGGAGAAGCATCGACGCGGCCGCTGTTGGCCCCGATGATATCCTTCAGTCGCTGCAAGTCGTCCTTGCCATCCTTATCGAGGTCAATCTTGCCCGCGATGGCAAAGCCGACCGTCCGTCCGCGATCCCAGACCTGGCTGTAAATGCGATCGCCGGTGAGGATCGGGTTTTTGGGATCGTCGGAGGTAATCTGCGCCTCGGCCATGTGGGCGTCGAGCACCCGGATCACTTCGATGCTCCCCTTCTTTTCGGCCTGCTCCGCGTCGGCGTTGCCTTCGGCGGCGACGCTAAACGTCACCTGCGGCCGGAGCCCGTCGCCGGAGCCGAGGTCGATCCAGACTTTGCCGTACCGCTGGTTCACCCAGGTGACGCGGCCATCGGCCGGCTGGGCGAATTGATCGACGTCGGGCAGGCCTTCGCGGAGCTTATCGACTTGGCGTTCAAGCTTCACATTGGCCGTTTCGACTGCGGTCTTTTCCGCTTCCTTCTTCGCTATTTCCTCGCCGTGCGCGGCTCGATCCTGCTCCATGCTGGCCGCCACCTCTTTGTTCTTGGCGCTAATCTCGTCGTATTGCTGCTTCGCCTTCGCTTGGACGTCGGCGAGGTCTTGTTTGGCTTTCTCGAGCGCGGTGAGATGCTCCTTCACCTGGGCGTCTTTTTGCGACTCTAGGGCGAGCAATCGCTCTTTCAGATCCTTCACTTCCGCCTTCGCGTTCGCCTCGTTCTTAACGAGCTTTTCCTTCTCTTCGAAGACGTTTTGCAGCATCGTCTTGTACTGACGGCTCGCTTCATCGACGCCCAGTCCGAAGCGAGTCTTATCTTCCTCGACCTGCGGCGCCAGCGAGTCGTAGAGAGCGTCTTCGGGGAAGCCGATCCAGGCCTTGTAGTTGTTCGCTTCGGCCTGCAGCTTCGCCTCGGAAGCTTGCGAGGCGGACTGCTTCGTTTGGAGATCGGCTACTTGGGCGACCGCCGTCTTCCGGGCGTTGTTCACGAGCAAGAGTCCCACCCCAGTCAGGAGCAGGAAGATCGTGAGCACAATGACAATGGCTTGCAGCCCTTGATTCTCTTTCGCGGCCATGCGGCGACCTCAATGTTCTGATCTGTGCTAACTTCGCTGTTCGCTAACTAACTCTGTTCTGTCCGTCTAACGGGAAGGAGGGACGAGTCGGCGGGAAAAGATCTCGGTGGGAAAAGATCCTAGCAGCGACAGGTCCGGCGCTTCCGCGCGGCGACGTGGGGCGATAGAATCGCCGTAAGTCGAGCTTAATTGCGGGATTAGGGTGTGTCAAACACCTCCGCAGGCAGTGCCCCAAAGCATCGCCTGCGGCTGTCGAGGCGTTGTCGAAGGCCTCTCCACAAGCATTTTATGGCCCGTTACCGCCGAGCCTAGAGAATTTCTCCCAAATGGCCAAAACTGCCCGCCAAACGACGTTCCCGGGGATGGAAGAGGCTCAGCCCGCGAAGAGAGTCTCGAACGGCAGCCCCGAGGTCTCGACGCACTCGGCGGGGGGGCCTCTCAGCTCAGGCAACTCCCCGGCGGCCGAATCGGAGGACGGCGAGCCCTCCATCCGCGACTGGACGATTTACGTCGTCGATTCCTACTCGCTGATTTTCCAGGTCTTCCACGCGATGTCGGGCTCCGAGCTCACCAGCCCGCGCGGCGAACCGGTCGGGGCCGTCTACGGCTTCACCCGGGACTTGGTCCAGATGATCGAGAAGAAAAAGCCAACGGCGATCCTGTGCGCCTTCGACCTCTCGGGGCCGACGTTCCGGCACGAGATGTACGACTTCTATAAGGCCGACCGGAGCGAGATGCCCGAGGCGCTCGTCGCCCAGATCCCGAAGATCCGTGAAGTCGTCCAGGCGATGGGCATCCCCGTGGTCGATTACCCCGGTTTTGAGGCCGACGACGTGTTGGCAACGGTCGCCCGTCTGTGCGAGGAAGGGGGCGCCCGCTGCCTGCTCGTCACCGCGGATAAGGACTGCCGCCAGCTGCTGACGAGCCAGACGGCGATCTACAACATTCGCAAAGACCTCGAATACGGCGCCACCGAACTCTACGGCGACTGGGGAATCGCCCCGGAACAAGTCGTCGACTTCCAGTCGCTCGTGGGCGACAAAGTCGACAACGTCCCGGGAGTGCCGCTCATCGGCCCCAAAATCGCAAAAGAACTCCTCGAGAAGTACGGCACGCTCGAGAATGTCCTCGACCACGCCAGCGAAGTCGGTGGCAAACGAAGCCAGAACCTCATCGAACATCGCGAGGCGGCGATCCTCTCGCGAAAGTTGGTCGAGCTCGACAAAAACGTGCCGATCGCCATCGACTGGCCATCCTCCCGCATCGGCGGCTTCGACGAAGCGAAACTCACCGATCTATTCCGCGACTACGGCTTCCGCGGGCTGGCCGAACGGGTAATGGCATTGGCGGGCGCCAACGTCGAAAAGACTCCCGGCCGGTTGATTCCCGCGGTCAGCGATTGGGAGGGGGACTACCAGGTCGTCGACACCCCCGAAGCGCTCGCCGTGCTGATCAGCCAGATGGAGCAGCAGGAGCAGCTCTCGATCGACACCGAAACGACCGCCATCTCGCCGCGGATTGCCGAGATCGTCGGTTACTCGTTCGCTTGGCGGCCGGGGCAAGCGTTTTACGTCCCGGTTCGCGGGCCGGAGGGCGATCGCGTCCTCGACCCAGCGGAAACAGCCGCCGCGCTCAAGCCGATCTTCGAGAACCCGGCGATCGCCAAGATCGGCCAAAACATCAAGTACGACCTCATCGTCCTCCGCACGCTCGGCATCAAACTCCGCGGCATCGTCTTCGACACGATGGTCGCCGACTACCTGATCGACTCCGGCGAGCGGTCCCACAACCTCGATCACCTCGCGAAGAAGTACCTGGGGCACGAGACCATTCGCATCAGCGAGATCATCGGCAGCGGCAAGAATCAGCTTCGCATGGACCAGGCGCCCGTCGCCGCCGTCGGCGAATACGCGGCCGAAGATGCCGACGTGCCGCTCCGGTTGATGCCGATTTTGGTCGAACGACTTTCCGAGGATGGTCTGGCTGAACTCAACGAAACGATCGAAGTCCCGCTCATCGACGTCCTCGCCGACCTCGAATACCTCGGCGTCAGCGTCGATGTGGCCCGGCTCAAGGAACTAAGCGTCGAGTACACCGAGCGGCTCCACCACATTAAGGTCGCCATCGAAGAGATGGCGGGCCGGCCGCTGAACATCGATTCGCCGAAGCAGCTCGCGGAGCTCTTGTTCAACGAACTGAAGCTGCCGATCCTGAAGAAGACCAAAACGGGGGCCAGCACCGACGCCAGCGTGCTGGAAGAACTCGCCCCGCTCCATCCGCTGCCGGCCAAAATCGTCGAGTACCGCCAGTATTCAAAACTGCTGGGAACCTACATCGACGCGCTGCCGGAACTGGTGAACCCCGCCACCGGCCGCGTTCACGCGTCGCTCAACCAGGTCGTCGCCGCCACGGGCCGGCTTAGTTCGAGCAATCCGAACCTGCAGAACATCCCGATCCGGACCCGCGAGGGTCGCGAAATCCGCTCGGCCTTCAAAGCAGGCGAGCCGGGCTGGGTGCTGCTCGCCGCCGACTACTCGCAGATCGAACTCCGCGTGCTGGCCCACTACTGCGGCGATCTCAGCCTCCGCGCCGCCTTCGAAAACGACGAAGACATCCACCGCCTCGTCGCCAGTCAGGTGAATGGCGTCCCCATGGACGAGGTGACCAGCGACATGCGTCGCGGCGCCAAGGCGGTCAACTTCGGCATCATCTACGGCCAAAGCCCGTTTGGTCTCGCGAAGGGGCTGGGCATTTCGAAGGAAGAGGCCGCCGATTTCATCGAGAAGTATTTCGCCACCTATCCCGGCGTGATGGATTACCTCGTCGACACGCTCACCCTCTGCCGCGAACAAGGTTACGTCACGACCCTGTTCAATCGCCGCCGCGCGATCGACGGCGTCCGCCCGGTACCGCCCGGCCTGCGTGAGAAGTCGGGGATCCTCCGCTACCTCAACGTGCCGGAGCGAACCGCGGTGAACGCCGTGATCCAAGGGACTGCCGCCGACCTGATCAAGGTCGCGATGATTCGCATCCAGGATCGCCTGCGCGCCGAAAAGCTGCCGGGCCGGATGCTGCTGCAGATCCACGACGAACTGCTGTTCGAAACGCCTCCCGAAGCCGCCGCGGAACTAGCCACACTCGTCCGCCAAGAAATGTCGACCGTCGCCGAACTCGCCGTCCCATTAAAGGTCGACGTAAAAATCGGCCCCAACTGGGCCGAGTGCGAAGCCTGGAACGAAGAATGATTTGTAGCCCCTGGCTCCGCCAGGGGGTCGCGCTGCGTGCTGAAACGGAATGGTGCGCGTGTTTACCCCCCGGCGGAGCCGGGGGCTGAAGATACACTTACAATCCCATCTCCATGCTCACCATCGGCCTCATCGGCGGCGTCGCCAGCGGCAAATCAGCCGTCGCGGCCGAACTCGCGCGTCGCGGCGCCACCATCTTCGACGCCGATAAGATCGGCCACGCCGTCCTCCAGCGCCCCGCCGTCCGCGACGAATTGGTCGCCCGCTGGGGCACAGGAATCTTGGACGGGGCAGGGGGGCTCTCGCGGCCCGCGATCGCCAAACTCGTCTTCGGCGATTCACCTATAGCTAAAGCCAACCGCACCGCGCTCGAAGAGCTCCTCCACCCCCTCATCCGGGCTCAAATCGAAGCTGAAATTCGTCAACTTCCCGACGCCGTCATCCCCGCCGTCGTCATCGACGCCCCGCTGCTGATCGAATCGGGCTGGAACGAGGTCTGCCAGGCGGTCATCTTCGTCGACGCCCCGCGGGAGCAGCGTTTGGCCCGCGCCGAGCAAAATCGCAGCTGGTCTCCCGAGGAATTCGCTCGCAGAGAAGCCTCTCAGATGCCGATAGAGCAGAAAAGGGCGTGGTCGACCCACGTCGTCCGGAACGCCGGCTCCCTCGCCGAACTGGCAGCGGAAGTCGATCGCTTCTGGACGGCGGCAGTCACATGATGTCAGCCCCTGGCTCCGCCAGGGGGTCGGTCGCCATACCGGCAGACGTCGTCCCGCGTTGTGCTACCCCCTGGCGGAGCCAGGGGCTCCATCACTACGTAGCTAGCTTGGTAAAAACCGCAAATCTGCGACAAGCCGACTTCCCCAATTCCAACTTGCTTGCCATACTAAAAGTCGCTTTTGTACGGAATCTTGGCCGAGGTCCCCGCCTTCCTTGCCTCGGCGTCAGGTTCAGTTCCGCCTCTTCAAGGCGTGGCTGAACGAAATAGCTTTCCTGAGTTTCCCATTTTCCTAAGTGATGCGCCGTAGTCCTGGCACGGGGCTGCTGCGTCCCAGTGTCGTGCACCCATCCCTCCCGTTGGCGCGTTCCATGCGCCGACGACTCCCTCTCTTTTCCGATTTCAGGAGTTAGTCACATGTCAGAGACTGGCAGCCGCGGACCGCGGTACAGTCGGCCTCAACAGCCCTTCCCGCGGCAGCGCCGTCCCTTCGACGATGGCGCCGACCCGATCGACCGCCAACGCCTGGCAGAGCTCGAGCAGGAAGAACCGCTGTCGTTCGCCGAGGAACTCGACAAGGCCGCCGAGCGTGTTCGCCGCGTCGGCAGCAGCATCGAGCGCACCGACAAGCCCGATCCGAACATTCACATCGCCGCCCTCCAGCGGATGAGCATGCCTGAGCTCATCGAGGTCGCCGAAGAAGAGAACATCGAAGAAGCGAGCGGCCTGAAGAAGCAGGATCTCATCTTCCGGATCCTCAAGTCGCGCGTGAAGTTCAACGGCATGATGTCGGGCGAAGGGACGCTCGAAATCCTCCCCGACGGCTTCGGCTTCCTCCGCTCGCCCGATTACCACTACCTTTCCTGCCCGGACGACATCTACGTCTCGCCGAGCCAGATCCGCCGCTTCGGTCTCCACACCGGCGCCACGGTCTCCGGCACGATCCGCCCGCCGAAGGAAAACGAGCGCTACTTCGCGCTCCTCCGGGTCGAATCGATCAACGGCCAAGACCCGAACATGGTCAACAAGAAGGTCTTGTTCGATAACCTCACGCCGGTCCACCCCGACGAGCGGATCCGCATGGAGATCACGCAGGACGAAATCGGCATGCGCGTCGTCGACATGATCGTCCCCATCGGCTTCGGCCAGCGCGGTCTGATCGTCAGCCCCCCGCGGGCCGGCAAGACGGTCCTCATGCAGAAGATGGCCAAGAGCGTCCTGGCGAACTACCCCGAAGCCTACGTCATCATGCTGTTGATCGACGAGCGCCCGGAAGAAGTGACCGACATGGAGCGCCAAGTGAAGGGCCCCAACTGCGAGGTCATCTCCAGCACGTTCGACGAAACGAGCGCCCGCCACGTCCAGGTCTCCGAAATGGTGATCGAGAAGGCGAAGCGGATGGTCGAGTACGGCCGCGACGTGGTGATCTTCCTCGATTCGATCACCCGCTTGGCTCGCGCCTGGAACAGCGAATGCCCCAGCTCGGGCAAATTGCTCTCCGGCGGCATCGACGCCAACGCCATGCAGCGGCCGAAGCGCTTCTTCGGTTCGGCACGCAAGGTCGAAGAGGGGGGCTCGCTCACGATCATCGCCACCGCGCTCGTCGAAACCGGCAGCCGGATGGACGAGGTGATTTTTGAGGAGTTCAAGGGAACGGGCAACCAGGAGATCGTCCTCGACCGCAAGTTGGTCGATCGCCGCATCTGGCCCGCCATCGACATCACCAAGAGCGGCACCCGCCGCGAAGAGATGCTGCTGGATCCCGAAGAGTACCGTCGCGTCAGCCTGCTGCGCCGCGTCCTCAACGAGATGAACGGCCCCGACGCGATGGAGCTGCTGGCCACGCGGCTCCGCAAGACCGGCTCGAACGCCGAGTTCTTGATGAGCATTAAGGACTAGCCTGCCATTCAAAGCGGAGAGTGGAAAGCCGAGAGCGGAGAGTCCGATCGGGACGCCGCCTTCCGCTTTCTGCTCTCCGCTTTTTTTCATTTTTTGACGTGATGCCAGATACTCCCTCAACTCCCTGGTCAGAATTCACCGCCGTCGGCGCGGACAAAATTCAGCGCCACCTGTTCCTCTGCGCCGATCAAACCAAACCGAAGTGCGTCGACAAGGAAGCGGGCCTCGCTTCGTGGGACTACCTCAAGCGCCGCCTTAAGGAGCTAAAACTCACCGGCGACGGCGGCGTCTTCCGGACCAAAACCAACTGCCTGCAGGTCTGCACCCGCGGCCCCATCGCGGTCGTCTACCCTGAAGGGGCCTGGTACCACTCCTGCACCCCCGAAGTGCTGGAGCGGATCATCCAAGAACACCTCATCGGCGGACAGATTGTCGAAGAGTTTCACTACGCTCCGCCGGCGGCTGTGTAGGTCATGTCAGTTGTCACCTGCGAAACCAATTTCTGTACCAAGTACTCTGTACCAAGTACCTCAGTACCGATTAGTCGCTAGCCAGTATCCCCCGTGCCCCGGCGACCCCGGCTACTGAACCCCGAACACTGAAGCCTCCCCATGCCCCACGAAATCCAACCCGCCCCCCCTGAACCCCACGATCGCTACGCGATCGTCGTGGCCCAGTGGAACCAGTCGGTCACCGGCGTCCTGTGCGAAGGGGCGATCGAAACGCTCCGCGCCGCCGGCGTCCCCGACGATCAAATCGATGTCGCCTGGGTCCCCGGCTCGTGGGAAATCCCGCTCGTCGCGCAGCGGTTTGCCGAAGGGGGCGAGCATGCGGCCGTCATCTGCCTCGGCGTCGTCGTCCGCGGCGAAACGTCGCACGACCAGCACATCAACCGCGGGGTGAGCCTCGCGATCAGCCAAATCTCCCTGCAATTCGACGTGCCGGTGCTGTTCGGCATCCTCACCTGCGAGTCGATGGAACAAGCCGTCGACCGCGCCGGCGGCGCCCATGGCAACAAGGGGAGCGAGTGCGCCGAGGCCGCCCTCCACATGGTCGGATTGCTCAAGAACTTACCCGGCGCGTAGAATAACAACGTCCGGAAGATCAATATCTCACCACGACGACCTAATGAGCACGACGTAAGACCAAGCGGATCAAAACAACTCCTTAATGTTGTTTTTCGTCGTGTCCTTCGTGCCGTCGTGGTTCAATTAATTCGTAACGCAAATCATCATGAGTCGTCGTAGCCGCGCCCGCGAGATCGCCCTCCAGGCGCTCTTCCAAGAAGACCTCAACCCTGAAAACGCCCTGGGCAACCTCGGCGCCTTCCTCGCCGCGCGCCTGCAAGAAGAAGAGATGCGCGAGTTCGCCAAGCAACTCGTCCTCGGCGTGAAGCGGAACCAAGACGAACTCGACGCTCTCCTCGCCGAAAAGGCGGAGCACTGGTCGGTCCCGCGCATGCCCGCGACCGACCGCAACTTGCTCCGCCTCGGCGCCTACGAGATCCGCTACTCCGACACCCCCGACCGCGTCGCGATCAACGAAGCGGTCGAACTCGCCAAGCGCTACGGCACTGCGAACTCGCCGCAGTTCATCAACGGCCTCCTCGACAAACTGCTGCCGCGCGCTCCGGGCAATTCTCAGTAATTGCAACGCCCGCCTCTTTTTTTTCGCCACCAGTCCGATCCAATTTCGGCTAGCAGTTTTTGCTTGCCGCCGAAGTCTCCGCGAGCTTAAGATGTCCATCTAGGCGCCGGTGATTACCCTGGCGCATCTGGATCCTCGCCTTATGTTTCGCCGAAGAGTCTCATGAATCTGATCCGCATCTCGACATTGACATCACTCACTTTCCTCGTCGTAGTCGCTCTGGCGACGCCGGCCCACGCGACGCCGGCCCAGCTCTACCGTGTGTCCGATCTTGGCGCGCTACCCGGCGCCACGTCGACTTCGGCCCATGCCATCAACGATTTGGGGTGTGTCGCCGGTATTTCGGGCCAGTCTGCCTTTTTATGGAGCCCGCAGTCTGGCATGGTGAACTTGGGAATACCCTCCACGTATTTATCCGCGACCGGCGTCGGCATCAACAACAGCAATCAGATTGCCGTCAGCACGACCAAAGGTCCGAATGGATCCTATCAAGGCCACGCCTTCCGCTGGACGAACGGGGTCTATGAAGACCTCGGTACACTGGGTGGATCCTACAGCACCGCCTACGGCATCGATGAACTCGGTCGCGTCGCCGGCTTCGCGTATTCGCCGTCCGCCATCCATGCCTACCGTTCCACGACCGGAACAACTCTCATCGACATCGATGGACTCGGCGGCGACTATAGCCTCGGCTACGGCATCAACGCCAGCGGCCATGTCGTCGGTCAGGCCTACGGGTCCGACGGCAAGTACCACGCTTTCTTCTGGCCTGGCTCCGGTCCGATGCAGGATTTGGGACTCTTCGGCGCCGCGCAATCCGTGGCCAAGGACATCAGTGACAACGGCATCATCCTCGGCGGCGGGGATACTGCTTTTATCTGGCAAGACGGCGTCACGACTTCGTTCAGCACCCCTAACTTCCCCGGCGCCTTCGGGTCTGCAGTGAACAACGCCGGGCAAGTCATCGGCTATTACACTTACAACCAAGACTATAGCCGACCCTTCGTGTGGGATGCGGTGAACGGCGCGGCAGATCTGAACACCGTCCTCGACCCCGTCACCGGCGCCGGTTGGTTGTTGCTGTACGCCTACGATTTGAATAATTCGGGACAAATCGTCGGCCAAGGGTTTCATAATGGCGAGGTGCGCGCGTTCGTATTGACCCCCATCCCCGAACCAACGGCCCTGTTGCTGCTGGCCAGCGGCACGGCCGTCTGCATGCAGCGTCATCGCCGACTGTGCCAATCAGCGCTTTCGCGTTAGTCGGCGTCAATTCTGTAGCGCCCCTTTCAGTCCCCGGCTCCGCCGGGGGGTCGGTTACCATGCCGGTGGACATCGCCCCGCCTAGCGCAACGCCCCGGCGAAGTCGGGGGCTGAAATCGCTGCGACGATTCTTTGGGTAAATTAGTCGCCGACGCTCACCCCAGCCAACTCGCGCAGCCGCTCCACGTCCCGCATCGGCGGCTCGCCAAACTGCCGCTTGTAGTCGCGGTTGAAATGGGACGCATCGTCGTACCCGACGCGATAGCCGGCCTGCGCCGCGTCAAAGTTTTCGCTCAGCATCAGTCGCCGCGCTTCCTGCAGCCGCAGTTGCTTCTGGAACTGCAGCGGACTCATCGCCGTCACCGCTTTGAAGTGGGCGTGGAACCCCGACACGCTCATGAACAGTTCCCGCGCGACGTCCTCGATCTTCAGCGGCTTGTCGAAGTTCTGGCGAATCACTTCCACCGCTCGCACCATCCGATGGGCCTGCCCGCCGAACGTCGCCAGATGACGTAAACGATTCCCCTGAGCGCCTACCAGCAGGCGATACGCCATCTCGCGAATCACGAGCGGCGCCAGCACGCGGTACTCGTGCGGTTTCTCGACGAGTCGCACCAACCGCAGCGTCGCGTCGAGCAATTCCGCATCGAGCGCGCTCACGTCGAGCGCCTTGACGCTGCCGTCGCCGCGGGGTTCGACGAAGCCAGACTCAACCATCACCGACGTGACGATCGCAGGGTCAAGCGTCAACCGAAAACCCAGGTAGGGTCGCTCCGGCGAGGCCTCGACGACTTCGCCTGTCACCGGCAACTCCATCGTCGTGATCAAGTAGTGAGCCGGGTCGTAACGGTAAGTCTCGTCGCCCAGCAGAATGACCTTGCTCCCCTGCGCCATCACGCAGAACGACGGTTCGCACACGCTATGGACCCGCTCGCCGGTCTGCGATTTGCGATAGCAATGAACGCCCGGCTGCACCTCGACGACGCCATCCTCCGGCGCCGCCCGCCCAATCCGCTCCGCCAATTCCGCGAGATTGGCCGCCGCCAAATCGGCCCGTCGATTGCTCATGTCGTACTCCATGTCGGCATCATACAAGCCGAACACGCCAGTTGGTCGCTTCGCTCCGACACTTAGAGAATTGTACAAGCATCCGCGAGGATCGTCATATCGCCTCGCCACTTGCCGCCCATAGAATTGCCCCTGTGATCGAAGAGACGAGCGGGTGACTGCGATTGACCTGGACTGGATTTCAATCGCGACGACTCTCATCCGCAACCTTAAACCGCCCGCCAAAAATCAATAACAAGGACGACCAATGTTCAAAGCCAAGGCTTATTCCGCCGCCAGCAAAACCTCGCCACTGGTTTCCGCCCAGATCCCCCGTCGCGAGCCGACTGAGCGGGACGTCCAAATCGAGATCCTCTTCTGCGGCATCTGCCACTCCGACCTCCACTACGCACGCGACGAATGGCATGACGTCATGCCGGCCATTTACCCTTGCGTTCCGGGGCACGAAATCGTCGGCCGTGTCGCGAAGGTCGGGTCCGCAGTCACCAAATTCAATGCCGGCGATCTCGTCGGGGTCGGCTGCATGGTCGACGCTGACCTCACCTGCCCAAACTGCCGGGAAGGCCTCGAGCAATTCTGCCCCAGCCAAGTCCTCACCTACGGCGGCCCCGACAAGCACGGCACGGCGCCCGTCACCTACGGCGGCTACTCCGACAGCATCGTCGTCGACGAGCACTTCGTTCTCCACATTCCTGCGAACCTCGACCTCGCCGGAGCGGCGCCGCTCCTCTGCGCCGGCATCACCACCTACTCGCCGCTCCGCCATTGGGGCGTTGGCAAGGGGAAGAAGGTTGGCATCGTGGGCCTCGGCGGTCTGGGCCACATGGGCGTAAAGTTCGCCCACGCCTTCGGTGCCCACACCGTCGTCTTCACCACCTCGCCGCACAAAAAGGAAGACGCCCTCCGGCTCGGCGCCGACGAAGTCGTCATCTCGAAGAACGCCGACGAAATGCAAAAGCACGCCGGCAGCTTCGACTTCATCCTCGACGCCGTTGCCGCGCCGCACGACATCAACGCCTACATCAACCTGCTTGCCCGCGACGGCAACATCACGATGGTCGGGGCCCCCGAGAAGCCGCTCCCCGTCGCGGTCTTCGGCCTGATCATGGGTCGTCGCAGTTTCTCCGGCTCTGCCATCGGCGGCATCGCCGAAACGCAGGAAATGCTCGACTTCTGCGGCACGCACAACATCACCGCCGACGTGGAGGTGATTCCGATTCAAAAGGTCAACGAAGCATACGAGCGGATGACGAAGTCCGACGTGAAGTACCGTTTCTCGATCGACATGGCGTCGCTCAAGTCGGAGTAATCAGACCAATTTATTAGCCCCCGGCTCTTCAAGCCGGGGGGCGTCGGCTGCCATGCCAATAGACGCCGCCCAAACATGACGATCACCCCCAGCGCAGCCAAGGCCCGACATTCAAGAAGAACACAAATGCAAACGCGCACACTCGGCAACAGCGGCCTCGAAGTCTCCGCCATCGGTCTCGGCTGCATGGGGATGAGTTTTTCCTATGGCCCGCCCAAAGACAAACACGAGATGACGGCGCTCCTCCACGCCGCCGTCGACCGCGGCGTCACCTTCTTCGATACCGCCGAAGTCTACGGTCCCTACTTGAACGAAGAACTCGTCGGCGAGGCTCTCGCTCCATTCCGCGGCAAGATTGTCATCGCGACCAAGTTCGGCTTCGATCTCCGCGACGGCATCAATTTCCGCAGCCCGAACGGGGCGCCCGGCCTCAACAGTCAGCCTGAGCACATCAAGCAAGTCGTCGAGGAATCTCTGCAGCGACTCCAGATCGAAGTGATCGATCTCCTCTATCAACACCGCGTCGACCCAGACGTCCCGATCGAAGAGGTCGCCGGCGCCGTGAAAGAACTGATTCAAGCCGGCAAAGTGAAACACTTCGGCCTCTCCGAAGCCGGCGTCCAAACCATCCGCCGCGCCCACGCGGTGCAGCCCCTCACGGCCCTGCAGAGCGAATACTCCCTCTGGACCAGAACGCCCGAGCAGGAAGTGATTCCGACGCTCGAGGAACTCGGCATCGGCTTCGTCCCCTACAGCCCGCTCGGCAAGGGGTTTCTCACCGGCGCGATGAACGAGAACACTAAGCTAGACAGCGCCGACTTCCGCAGCATGCTGCCGCGTTTCACGCCCGAAGCAATGAAGGCCAACCAGGCCCTGGTCGATCTCCTCGGCGTCCTCGCCGAGCGCAAACAAGCGACGCCGGCCCAAATCGCGCTCGCCTGGCTCCTGGCGCAAAAGCCCTGGATCGTCCCCATCCCCGGCACGACGAAGCTTCACCGCTTGGAAGAGAATCTCGGCGCGGCGACAGTCGAGTTGACGCCGGAGGACCTCCAAGAAATCGACGCTGCGGCGGCGCAGATCACCGTGCAAGGCGCACGCTATCCTGAGAAGCTGGAGCAGATGACCGGTCGCTGAGTATTCTATTGAATCGGCGTGCCCTATGCACCTGCGCGAATTGGGCTGTCAGCTTTCAGCCAGACGGAAGTGTCCTTTCCCTGCGATGGGTTCAATAGAAACTTTCTCCGCGGCTCCGAACTCGAATCTTCACAGGATCACGCCATGGACATCAAACGCATCGGCTCGCAACCCTCCGGCAAAGGTCCCGCCGATTGGTTCACTGGCACAGTGCGCATCGACCCGCTGCTCGACGCCCCCGCTCCGGCCCGCGTCGCCGGCGCCAGCGTCACCTTTGAACCAGGCGCGCGCACCGCCTGGCATACGCACCCGCTGGGCCAAACCCTCATCGTCACCGCCGGCTGCGGCTGGGCCCAGCGCTGGGACGGACCACTCGAAAAAATCCATCCCGGCGACGTCATCTGGTTCCCGCCCGGTGAAAAGCACTGGCACGGCGCCACCGCCACAACGGCCGTCACGCAGATTGCCATCCAAGAAAAACTCGACGGCAAAGCGGTCGACTGGCTCGAGCACGTCAGCGACGAGCAGTACCGTGCTGGAACGACGTCTGCCATGTAGCGCCGGCCTGAATCTCGCCTGCCACCCTTACCTCACCCCTGTTGCAATTCGGGGAATCCACCGCTGTAGAGTCCGCCTCTCCTCCCCACGACTCTACAGCCCACCGGATTCCCATGGCCACATCACGCTCCCCCCGCCGCCCCTCGCTCGCGGCCCGCGTCGGCGCCACGCTGGTCGCCGGCCTCTCCGCAATCTTCTTCGCTTCGCCGACGCCGGCGCTCACAATCAGCCTCGATTACGACGAAGACGATTCGCCCGCCTTCGACCCCAACGGCACGCGGCTGATGACCATCGCCCGCGCCGCCGCCGACATCTGGGAATGGCACATCCTCGACGACGAAGAAATCCACTTCGACATTTCCTGGGACAATCTCGACGACGAGAATCGCCTCGCCAAGTGCGTCCCAAGCTATGTTCCCTACGTTGATTCGATAGACGTCGTCGTCTCTACCCACCGAGACAGCGCTGTCATCCCTTGGTTTTTCGACGAAACGCCGCTCCTTAACGAGGAGTTCGATCCCGTCACCGCCCAGCTCTTCCGCGACATCAATCCGACTCACGCCGACAATTCCTTCGCCGGCCCGAACGTCCCGCTGCTAGAAGTCGGCGTTTCGACGAACGCCCTCACCAATTCGGCCGCCATTGGCAATCTCGATCTGCTTACTGCCTTGATGCACGAGTTCGGCCACGGCCTCGGCATGAACTTTAGCGCCACCGACGACGATTACGATTTCGATTCCGCCGACATCGGCGGCCTCGACGTCGGCGCCGTCGAAGGCCCCGGCTACGAACTCGTCCTCAGCACCGCGCTAATGAACGATTCCATCGCCGTCCCCGGCCAGCGAACATTTCCCTCCGCCACCGACATCCTCGCCACCCACGACCAGAACGGTTACACCAACTTCAACCTCCGCCGCATCGACCTCTTCGGCGGCCACTCGGAAGATTGGAACGACACGCTCAACTGGATCGGCGGCAAGTCGCCCGAATGGTTCAACGACGCCTTCGCCCGCAGCGGTGGCAGCGTCCGCATCGACAGCGGGCTCAAAGAAGTTCGCTCCTTCCTCATCGACGAAGGCTCCCAGGTCTTCCTCGCCGGCAGCAGCAATCTGAAAGTGATCCACGAGCTCCGTCTCGGCAACGCCGCCAATGCTACTCGCGGCGAAATCCACGTCGGCAACTTCAGCGGCTCCCCCTGGCTCGACGTCGAGTCGCTCAAGCTCGAAAAGGGGCTCGTCCATCTCGTCAGCCAGAACGCCTTGCTCAGCGTCAAGCGAGGCGCACAGATCGACGTCAACGGCACGCTCATGGGCGCCGGCACGGTGGAAGTCCAAGGCGAACTCAACAACGACGGCGAAATCTCCGCCGGCACGTTCTTCCTCTTCGGAACCGGCGGCAATTTGATCCTCGCCGCCACTGGCAACGGCAAGCTCGATCTCGACGGCGGCCGCGAGCCGATCCTCAACGGCGACTTCAGCGCTTTCGCCTTCCCCGGTGAGTTCGGCGACGAATTCGGTCGCATCAACGCCGTCAGCGGCAACCTCCATGTCCTCAGCCCGCTCGCCGACTCCTTCAATGGCACGGCCGCGATTGGCGCCGGCCGCACGATGCACTTCTATCAACCCTGGAGCTTCGGCGGCAATCTCGTACTGAAGGGCGGAACCGCAGCCGCCGACGCCGCCCTCCTAACTGGCGCCGACATTCAGTTCGGCGGCACGACGACGGTCGAGCAAGGGATCGCCACGATCGACGCGCCGCTGGCCACCGGCCAACTCACCCGCATCAACGTGAAAAACGGCGCCCGCCTGAACCTGACGACTTCCAAGCTTGGTCCGTCGAGCAACCCCACGGAGTATCAAGGCAACTTCACCCTCGACGCCAGCGCCGCGCTCAACGTCGACCTGCCTGGCACGAGCTGGCAGCTCAAGAAATCCTTGACGATGGCCGCCGGTTCCACAGTCCTCGGCGACAACATCGTCAACCGCGGCCGCATCCAAGGCGCCGGCAACCTCGCCGTCGCCCGCGTCGACAACTCCGGCGTCGTGGCCCCCGCCGCTGAACTCAAGATCCCGAACGGCCTGTTCAATCAAACGACCGCCGGCCGCTTGGAAATGGACCTCGGCGGTTTCGCCCAAGGCGTCTCGTTCGACGTCCTCCGCGCCGGCACGGCCCAACTCGCCGGCACGCTCGCCATCAAGCTCGCCGACAACTTCCTTCCCGCCGTGGGGACGCAGTTCGATCTGCTCACGGCAAGCCAAGTCCTCGGCACGTTCAGCACGCTAGAGTGGATTGCCCCCACCGACGTCCATTTTAGCGGCCAGCTGGTTTACGCCGCCAACAAGGTCTCGTTCCGCGTTACCGAAGCATCGTTCACCGGCGACTTCGACTTCGACGGCGACGTCGACGGCAACGACCTTCTGGTCTGGAAAAACTCCTTCGGCATGGGGCAGCCAAGCGGCAGCGCAGGCGACGTCAATGGCGACCACCTCGTCGACGGCGCCGACTTGCTGGCCCTCCAACGCCAACTCGGCCGCCGCGTGAACACGCCTCGTGCCGGCGGAGTGGGAGGCATCGGAGGAGTTGGCGGCGTCGGCAACGCCGGCGTCCTGCAAAACGTCCCCGAGCCCGCCACGAGACTCCTGGCCCTCGCCGCCCTCGCGACGATTCCCCTCACCCGCCGCAGCCGCTGCTAATCCCGTCAGCAACAACCTCTGCAGCCCCCGGCTTACCAAAGCCGAGGGCATATTCATTCCCCTTCGCTTTCATCCAACGCCAGCGGCGTTGCACATCATCGCCCGGGGTTGATCAAACCTGACGAAGCTAGCCTACCGCCGGCAACAACAGCCGCCCCGGCGGCCCCAAACGTGTCGCCACAGCCTCCAACTCAATCTTCATCCCGCCATCCAGTAGCGCAGCGCCACCGGGCCCAACCAGCGACCGGTAATCGGGACAGACCGCCTCCAGCACTGGCATCGCTCGCTGTTCGCACGGCGAGAGTTCCATCGTGTAGTTCTCTGGAATCACAATTTCCAAGCGCTGAAGGTAATGATCGCTGACGCCGAGATAAGCCACTTGATCCGGCTCAAGCGACGCTCGCCACCAAGCGAACACCATCAGGTCGACCGGGTCCATATCGCCGAGAAAGACCATCCGGCGTCCATCAAGCAAACGACCAGTCCACTCCACATCCTTCGCGCGCGGCAATCCATACCGCCCGATGAACCCCAGCCCATCAAATTCGCGATGCTCTCTCTTGGCAGCCGTCACGCAAAGGGGCTTCGTGGAGTAGACGTAAATCGTGTCAGCACTCTCAGACGAGGGACCGATGACTGTAAACGCATCGGTCGGCTCGCATCGCCAGAATTCACTTTTATCGCCAGACTGTGCAAACCACTCCTGAATCGTGTTGAGCACATCCACGCTCATGGCGTCTCTTCCTCTCAACCCTAAATCGCAACCGAACAAACAGTCGAGCGCCACTGACGTGTCGCTAGAGCGGTTTCA
>PNKX01000035.1 GCA_013822725.1 Pirellula sp. | reverse complement strand
CCACCCATCATGCCGCCGCCACCCATGCCACCGAGATCGATGATGGGCAACACGAGGTCAGCGACGGGGTAGACCCGGACCTGTAGGCGTTTTTCGGCCTCTTCCTGGGTGGTGATCATCAGGACTTCATTGTCGACGACGTACGTCAGATCTCCTTCGCCGACGCTCTTCAGCATCAGTTCGAGGGCCGACTTGAGCGTGACGTTGCTAATTTGAAAGTTCACTTCGACATCCGGGCTGGACGCCACCGCGTCGAGGGCCGTGGTGTCGATCACGATCGGGATGGAGAAATCTTCGGCGAGAACGCTGACAACGTCGCTGAGGGGCTGGGCGACGAAATCGAGCGGAGCGCGTAACGGCTGGCGCAGCGCACTGTAAATCCGGCGCTCGGCTTCGCCTTCGCTCTTGAGATCAGCCGACGAATAACGATCCTTACGACGCTTCGACAGCTCTTCCCAGACGGGAGCGTCGGGGTAGACAATCGGCGGGTTGTCGGGGAACGGAATGTGCGACAACTCGATCTGATACATCGTGTCCCAGGCCGCGTTGTGACGGGCCGAGCGGGCAACTTGTTGCAGGTAGTCGTGTCGCTTGTGGCGAGCCCAGAGGGCGGCCACTCGGGGCGTCACGCCGTTGGGATCGATCTCTTCGACGATGGCGGCGACTTCTTCCGCTTCGACGAAGCGACGCTCGTCCATCAACGCATTGAAGCGATCCATGAGCTGCTTTTCGCGCTCGATGCGGCGCGTCAGCTGGGCATCGAGAAACTTCTGGTCGCGAACGGCAGCCAGTTCTTCGTCGCGCAGCCGATTGAGTTCATCCTTGATCGACGCCTTGCGGGTCGCTTCGCGGAGGGCGATGGAGAGCTTGTCCTCGAGCGACGCCCGCGTGGCGGCGTCGAGTTCAGCCGCCCGGCGAACGTTTTCCAGGGCGAGCTTCAATTCTTGAATGGCGATTTGCGGTTCCGCCGCCATCCGCTCGCGAGCTTCGATCACCGTGTTGGTGACTTCGGCCTGGAGCATTTGCGAGTAGGCGCGACGTTCTTGCTCGACTTCGTCGAGGAACGTGCCATCGGGACCGCGGCGTTCCAGGAGGCCCGGTTCGGCGGGGGGAATCGGTTCGGCGGCCACCGCCTTGTTGAGGATGATGTCGCCGCCGATGGCGGGGGCGCTTGCCGCTGGTGCGTTCAAGGCGGGGGCGTTCGTCGTCGTGGTCGCTGGTACTGAGGCCGCCGCGACGTTGCCGGCGGGGGCGTTCTCGATGGCGGTTTGCACCGTGCGAGCTTGGACGTTCCCGGGGTCCCGACGCAGGACGGCCTCGACGATTTGGAGGGCGCCCTCGCGGTCGCCGGTGGCGACGGCTTGCTGGGCCAGGACGGTCAATTGATCGGCCTGGGCGCCCATAAGACGGGCAATTTCCGAAAGGCCGGCCGACCCCAAGGTCGGCAGCGTCAGGCCCCCGTCGCGGCTGGCGCCGTCGACAATGGCGGCCAGAAACGCGTTGTCATTGCTCGCCGGTTCCGGTTGGACAGTCCAGGCGAAATCGACCGGCTTGCCGTCGTTGCCGGCGGCCGTGACTTGCACTTCGACCGGCTTCGAGATCACAGCCGGCGTCCGACCGACGATCACCGTGTCGCGGTCGGCCCGCAGCGGAGGAAACGCCGTGGGGTAGGCTTGGCCCAACTCGCTGGGGATTTGAGCCTTGGTCGGCCAAGCGACGGCGGCGCGCGACCAGGTCGCGAGATTCTTGCCGACGCTTTGGGCGTTGCGAACGTTTTCCTCGCGGGCCCGCGCGTCGTCGACGCCGGCGGCTTCGTCTTGCCAGACGATCGGCTCGGCAACGTACAAGTTGCCGCCCGATTGGTTGGCGAGGACGGCGAGTAGTTCCGCATCGACCTGCGGGCCAATGGCGTAGCTCGAGAGCGGGGCGCGGGCGGCGCGCAGCTTTTCGACCAGCGGACCCATCGTC
Organism: Pirellula sp.; assembly: GCA_013822725.1. GTDB lineage: Bacteria > Planctomycetota > Planctomycetia > Pirellulales > Lacipirellulaceae > Lacipirellula. Next base: position 37,117 of record PNKX01000035.1, on the reverse strand, counting down.
GGGGCGTCGAGCAGGTTGGCCATGCTCGCACCGTCGCCGATGTAGAGGATGGCGCGATTCGCTGACTTTGCCGAGTCGAACTTGCTGATGGCGGCGGTCAGACCGGCTTCGATATCGGTCGAGCCGAGGGGCGCCTGGTCGCCGAGGGTCACAATCGCCTTCGCGACGGCGGCGTCGTTGCCGGCGACGAATTCGGTGGTGACGTCGCGCGCATCGAGGTCGACGGCGACGATCTGCACGCGATCAGTTGGGCGGAGTCCGGCAACGAGCGTCTTGAGCGCTTCGAGAGCCGTTTCGCGATAGGCGCCTTGTTGGCTCGCGGAGGTGTCGAACAGGACTACGACGTCGACGCCGTCAACTTCCTTGTTCGCCATCTCGGGGGCGAGACTCACCGCGTAGGAGGTTTGATCTCCTTGGCGGAACGCGCTCAGACGCGCTGATTCCGCGGCCTGAGTCGTCGCGACGAGCGCGAGTGCAGCGGCGGTGGCCAGATTGGCTGTCCAGATCGATCGACAAGTGCGCATGGGAAACGCTCCCTCAAAAAAATACTTCTGCCCAAGGGCACGCCGTGTTCCGATCGGCGACCGCTCTGGAGCAGTTTCTGCTGATTTGACGTCTCGAAGGCCTGCTTCACCACGCTCCGTTAGACGCCGCGAGACGGGCGGCGGTTACGGAGTTGGGCGCGCACGAACGCGCTCCCGTCGAAGGACTGTAAACCCCCCGGCACTATCAGTTTAAGCTGGTCGGTCCGAGGTCGCCACAAGAAATTGGGCAGAATAGGTCGGCTTGCGTAGTTCGCAGGGGCACTCGGGCCGAAACTGGCGGCTGGCAACGTCTAAAAGGCGGCAAAATGCTTAAAACCGGCGCCTGTGATGCCTAGGGCGTTGGACTTCCCCTCCAGGAACAGGCCGGGATAATGCTCGATTCGCTTCGCCCGAAGCTGTCCGGAAAGATACCCCGCCACTGGATGTTCATGATTCTCGCCGACCTCAATCTGTACGGTCAAACAATCGCGTGGGGCGACCTTGCCATTGTGGGGTTGCTCGTCCTGCTTGAAGGGGCGCTATCGATCGACAACGCTCTTGTGCTAGGGCTGCTGGCGAAGCGGCTGCCGAAAGAGCAGCAAAAGAAGGCCCTGACTTACGGCTTGGTCGGAGCATTCGCATTTCGGTTTATCGCCGTTCTTACGGCGACCTACCTGCTGAAATGGCGGGTAGTGAAGCTGCTGGGCGGAGGCTATCTCGTCTACATCGCCGTCAAGCATATGTTTTTTGAGGCGGGCGAAGACGATGGCGAAGTCCACGTCTCAGCAACGGGCGAGCCTGTACTGACTCATGAAGTGACTGGTCAGCCTCTCACGGAAGCTGAAGAAATTGAGGAGATCGAACAGCGAGCGCCGTTGCCCATTCCTGAGGCGGCCAAATCGCCGCGCACCGCCAAGTTTTGGCCAACGGTGGCAGTGATTGAACTCACTGATATTGCCTTCGCGGTCGACTCGATTCTTGCCGCCATCGGCGTCCTGCCCGCAAAGCCGTCTGATCTTCCCGTCGACGCCACTCATCCGAAGCTGTGGGTCGTCATCGTTGGGGGGGTGCTGGGCGTTATTCTGATGCGGTTTGCAGCGGTGATTTTTATCAAGCTGTTGGAACGATTCCCGCGCTTTGCCACGGCGGCCTATTGGCTGGTGCTGATCATTGGCGGCAAGCTGTTGATCGACTGGTGGTTCAACACCGAGGCCGACCCGCACCGTGTCGATTTTCATTCCCCTAGCGCTCTGTCATTCTGGCTCTTTTGGGGAGCGATGGTGGTGAGCTTCGCCATCGGCTTCATTCCGAAGAAGAGCGCGGCGAAGCACTAGGCGGGTTGGCGGATCGTCGTCGCCATTTCACCCCTCGGCTCCGCCGGGAGGCAGCGTTGCGCGGGACGATGCCTATCGGCATGGTGACCGACCCCCCGGCGGAGCCGAGGGCTGAAAAAGGCGTTAGGCAGCCATTTCTTGCGGAGAAATCGCGGTTCTTCGGCCGCAGTGCGTGGCGGATAACCGTCACTATTGAACCCCGCTTGCAGATCCTCCGTAGAGGATGACTGCATTCATCGCCGCTGCGGCGGCTCATTTATTTGGCGCGGCTGGACAGCGTCCGGCTCGATGGAGATCAGGCCATGAATCGAACAGGTTGGACGACGTTGGGAGCGTTGTTGGTGGGCCTTGCCGCCGGGGCTTGGTTGGCGGATAGCCGCGCGCCATGGGGTACCACATCGCATGCCATGGCTCAGACGTCGGCGGTCTCGACGTCGGCGGCTCCGTTGCCAACGGTTGCCTCGCCGTCGCTCTCGCAGGACGAACAGCGGAATATCAGCGTCTACGAGACGGCCAATCGGAGCGTCGTGAACATTGATACGAAGACAGTGTCGGTTGACCCGTTCATGATGCAGCACGAAGCCGAGGGCGCCGGGTCGGGCGCAGTGCTCGATCGCGAGGGGCATGTCATCACGAACTATCATGTGATTGACGGCGCTCAGCAGATTAGCGTCACGCTGGCGTCGAACGACGTTTATCCTGCCGAACTGATCGGCGGCGATAAGGAACATGACATCGCGGTGCTCAAGATCAATGCGCCGGCCGAGGTCCTGTTTCCGATTAACCTGGGCGCGTCCGAGCAGCTGCGCGTCGGACAGCGCGTCTACGCGGTGGGCAATCCGTTCGGTTGGGACGGCACGATGACGACGGGCATCGTCTCGAGCCTCAATCGCAATTTGCCGAGCCGCGTCGACGGGCGGCAAATGAAGTCGCTCATTCAGACCGATGCGGCGATGAATCCCGGCAATTCGGGCGGTCCGCTGCTCGACGGCAACGCGCGGATGGTCGGGATGTGCGTCGCCATTGCGAGCCGCACCGGCCAAAACACGGGCATCGGCTTCGCGATTCCGATTGACCGGATCAAGTCGATCGTCCCAGAACTGATTACCAACGGCCGTATCGTGCGAGCTGACATTGGCATCATCAATGTGATGGAAGCCAAAGACGGGTTGGTGATTCGCCAAGTAGCTAAGGGCGGACCCGCGGAACAGGCGGGTCTGCGCGGCGGTCGCGTGGTGATGCAGCACCTCAAGCAAGGCGGCTTTGTCGTCGCCGAGCGGCCCGTTTTTGATTCCACGCAAGCCGACCGGGTCGTCGCCTTCGACGGCGAAGAATTGCGAACCGGGGTGCAATTTCAGGACAAACTCTGGTCTCACAAGCCGGGCGACACGGTGACGCTGACGGTGATTCGCGAGGGTCGACGTGTCGAAGTTCCCGTCACCTTACGGGCTGATTGATTTGAAAAAAGAAAAAAATTGCTGCAGCGATCGCGGCAAATAGGGAATTTAGGCGAATGTCGCGCCGCGACGTAACTCGTCTTGACGAGTTTGCATAATCGTCAACCAGAAAAGGACTTCTGTCTAATTGAAGCCCTCCGTTCGCAGCGATTCGCAAATCGCAGGCCGATTGCACGGGGGACTTGCCGCAATGCCCCCGGGTACTTGCCACGACATTCGGGGCGGCTAAAGTCGGATGATCAACTTTGACGGCTGGGCGACTTCACAACGCCTGGTCAGCCGCCTTTGACCCTCCAACTAGAGTTTGACCCACCACTGGCAGATGCCCTTCGCGGCGACGTCATCGAAGCGTCGCCACCTCAGCGAATTTTTTGGGGCGTCCTGTCGCACTGATGCGAATCTCTCACGACCGCGGCTGACGCGATGATCGGCGTCGAAGGCGGGCCTCTCGTTGACACGGAACGAGCCGTCGTTCGTCGAGAGAACGCAGCACCACAAGGAGTGTTTCGTATGGTTCATTACCTCGCTGTCGTCACGATTGCCGCCTCGACCATGGCCGTAGCGCCCACCGCGACGCAATGGCAGGCCGATTACGGTAAGGCGTTGGCGGCGACGCGGAGTGATCAACGCCCGCTGCTGGTCGTGCTCGACACGCCCGCCGACGCGAAGACTGCCGTTCAAGAAGATCTGCTGAAGGCCGACGGCCCGAACGCGGAACTGCTGAAGTCGTACGAGCTGTGCCGCGTCGACGTCTCGACCGAATACGGCAAGAAGGTCGCTGAAGCGTTCGGCGCCACGGAGTTCCCGCACACGGCGATCATCGACAAGAATGGCGCCACCGTGCTGTTCAAGAAGCCGGGCCAGATCTCGGGCGATGAGTGGAAGACCACGCTGACGAAGTTCGAAAAGGGCGAACAGCCCGTCGTTCACAACGTCGGCTACCGCGGCAACACGGTTCTCGGCTCGCAATCGGGCGCCTCATACCCGGCCGGCTGCACCGCTTGCCAGCGGAAGGCGATGGGTCTCTAGTCGCACCTGCTGCCAGCGGCCGACCCAGCCGCTGGCGTGATGGCGACCAGAATCAGCCAAGATCGACAACACTGAAATAGCGGTCCAAGCCTCGGCTTGGGCCGCTTTTTTCATGCGCCTATGGGCGATTGAGGCGACGGCACGCGGCTTGCAACTCCTGATCAGCGGTCATTTATCGGGCGCTGATGTTAGAGAGGATCGGGCTATGGAACGCGTTTCGCCAATCGCCGCTGCAGAGAGCGAATCAATCTGGGGAGCGACCGTCGAGCTGCCGAAATCGCGTCGACTGACGACGGATTTGGAGTGCGACGTTTGCATCATTGGCGGCGGGATCTCAGGATTGACGACCGGCTACCTCCTCGCGAAAGCGGGGAAGCGCGTCGTCTTGCTCGATGACGGACCTTTGGCGAGCGGCATGACGCACGTCACGACCGCCCATTTGTCAAACGTGATCGACGATCGCTTCATCAACATGCTGCGCTGGCATGGCGAAGAAAAGACGCGACTCGCCGCGCAGAGCCATGCGGCCGCGATTGACTTCATCGAGCAGACGAGTCAGGAGTTGCACATTGAGTGCGACTTTCAGCGGCTCGATGGATACCTGATTTCTGCTGGAGAGGACGAAGAAGTCGATCTTGATGAGGAGTTCGCAGCGTCGAAGCGCGCGGGCGTAAGCGTCGAGACGGCGTCGAAGGCGCCTCTCGCCGAGTTCGACACCGGCCGCTGTTTGCGATTTCCGCAGCAGGCTCGATTCCATCCGTTCAAGTATTTAGACGGATTAGTGAAGGCATTCAAGCGCAGCGGCGGAAAGGTGTTTACTAATAGCCACGTCGACAAAATTGTCAGCGGCGAGACGGCGAAAGTTCACGTCGGCGAACATGCTGTTTTAGCGGCGTCGGTCGTGGTCGCGACCAATTCGCCGATCAACGACATGTTCGCCCTCCATACGAAGCAGGCGCCTTACATGACGTATGTCGTCGGCGCCCGCGTGCCGCGCGGGAGCGTGGAGGACGCCCTCTATTGGGACACGCTCGACGCCTACCACTACGTCCGGTTGCAGCCGCTCGATGAAACCAGCGATCTACTGATCATCGGCGGCGAAGATCATAAGTCAGGCCAAGCCGACGACGCAGACGAACGTCATCAGCGACTGATCGATTGGGCTCGAGAGCGTTTTCCGGTAGGCGAAGTCGAATTCACCTGGGGCGGCCAATGCATGGAGACCATGGATGGGCTCGCGTTCATCGGCCGAAATCCGCTTGATCAGGACAACGTTTACGTTGTTACGGGCGACTCGGGGATGGGGATTACGCATGGCACGATCGCGGGGATGCTGGTAACCGACATGATTCTCGGCCGCGAGAATCCCTGGGAGCAACTCTATGACCCGTCACGAAAAACCGTGGCTGCCGCCGGGCCGTTCGTCAAAGAAAACATCAACGTCGCCGGGCAGTATCTAGATTGGCTCACTCCTGGTGAAGTGAAATCGGTTGACGAGATCGAGCCTGGCGCCGGGGCGATCGTTCGCCGCGGGATGACGAAGATCGCGGCCTGTCGAGATGATGACGGAAAGCTGACGGAACTCTCGGCCGTGTGCCCCCATCTCGGCTGCGTGGTGCATTGGAACAATGCGGAGCGGTCGTGGGACTGTCCGTGTCACGGCTCGCGGTTTCATGCCGACGGCGAAGTCGTCAACGGGCCAGCGAACGTGAATTTAGCGCCGGTTGAGGAGTGACGTCATTTCTTGGGTGGCACGCCCTGAAAGGGCGTGGTGGCCTCATGGAAACGCAAACCACGCCCTTACAGGGAGTGCCACCCTTGTTAGCGATTCAGGTGCGGTCGTTCCAGGCCGGCCGAGATTTCGAGTTCAAGCGTCGAGAACTGCTGGGCGTTGAACTTCTCGAACGCGATCGCTCCCATGACGGCGTTGTCGGTGCAGAGCGACAGCGGCGGGATGTGGAGTTCGAAGGATTGCTCGGCGGCGAGTCGTTCCATCCGCTCGCGAAAGGGCCGGTTCGCCGCGACGCCGCCGCCGATGCAGAGGCGGTTGAAGCCTGTTTGTCGTAAGGCCAGCACCGCCTTACCGGCCAAGCAGTCAATGATGGCGGCTTGAACGCTGGCCGCCATGTCGGCGACTAATTGCGGGTCGAGCTTCGCCGCATCCATTTCAGGTCGACCGACGCCGAAGAGTTGATATCGCACCGCGGTCTTCAGGCCGCTGAAGCTGAACTCGAGCCGCGTATCATCATCGAGGAGCGGGCGCGGCAGACGGAACTTTTTGGGATCGCCCTTCTCGGCTGCACGCTGCAGGGCTGGGCCGCCGGGAAAGCCGAGGCCTAGCATGCTCGCGACTTTGTCGAAGGCTTCGCCGGCGGCGTCGTCGATCGTGCCCCCCAGCGGCGTGAAGTCGAGCGGCGATTGGCAGCGGTAGATATTCGAGTGACCGCCGCTGACGATCAAGCCGATGCACGGGAAGACGTCTCGGCCGGCCGCCAACCGACAGGCGTAGATGTGGGCTTGCAGGTGATCGATGGCAATCAACGGCAGGTCGCAGGCGAGGGCGAGCGTCTTCGCCCCCATGAGGCCGACCAGCAGCGACCCGGCGAGGCCAGGTCGATTGGCGACGGCGATCGCATCGAGATCAGCGAGACCGACGCCAGCCTTCTTCAACGTTGAGTCGATGACCGGCAAGATGCGCTCGACGTGGGCCCGCGAGGCGATTTCCGGCACCACGCCGCCGAATTGCTCGTGGAATTTTTCCTGCGAGGCGACCACGGAGGAGAGGACCTCCAAGCGGTCGTTAATGACCGCGGCGGCAGTTTCGTCGCACGTCGATTCAATGGTGAGGATCAGCGGCATCGGGGGATATCAGGGTCTTCGATTCAACCGTCGTAGCGGAGGTGATGGACCCACGCTGGCGGGACGTTGGCCACGATGCATTCTTGGCGGAACTGGCGGTTGGCGAACGCGTCGTTCAACACGTCGCCGATGCCGTTGAGCCGGTCGCGGTCCGGCTTCGCACAGACGACGGCCTTGATGCGACGAATTGCGACATACTCGAAGAAGCTCAGCGTTGCCCCTGGGGCTGCTAGTTTCTCGAGATGCGTCAGGATATTTTGGACCAGTTCGACTGGGAAGTTGTTGAACGGCAATCCTGAAACGATGACGTCGTATTTCTCCGCCGAATCCAACTGCTCGATCGGCAAGTGATGGATACGGACGCGGTCGGCGACGCGTTGCCAGTTCGGATCACTGGCGAGTCGCTCGCGGAGCGCGGCGACGAACCGCTCGTTCAACTCGACGACGTCGAGCGTGTCGCGAGGGCCCATTTGGGCGATGATCGCATCGGTGACAACGCCGGTGCCGGGGCCGACTTCCAAGATTCGCCTCGGCTTGCCGTCGCCGGCGACGTAGCGGGCCAGAGCTCGGCAGAGGCGTCGGCCGCTCGGAGCGATGGCTCCGGTGCTCTCAAACGTGCGGCGGAACTCTTGCCAGAATAGTCGGTAATTTGCCCCGCCGGTTGCCATCGGGCCATTCTAGCGGGAAGAGGGAGCGACACGAAGCCCTTGGAATGCCGTCCTCGAAGAACCGCAGAATTCAAAGAGAAACCGCCAAGGACGCCAAGGAAGTGCGGGGAGGAATGGAACCACGGCGGCACGGGGGCCACAACGGAAAAAAGAGGAAGAGTATGAAACCGCCGATAAACGCTGATGAACGCAGATAGTTTTTATTGGCGTTTATCTGCGTTCATCCGCGGTTCCAAAATTCTTTGTCTTCCTTGGCGAACCTTGGCGAACCTTGGCGTCCTTGGCGGTTCAATCAGAACTGCTAGGCGGCTCACCTGAAGGCCGAGTCAGAACCAGGGAGGAGCCGGGCAAGCGAATAGATCAGAACTCGTACCACAACCCGACGCCGAGTTGTTCTTCGAAGTTCCGGAAGAACTCGAACTGGTTCGACTTGCCGTTGAAGTAGTGGAAGCCGGTCCGCAGCACTTTGGTGCTGTTGCCGCGCCACAGCCAGCCGATCTGGGCGACGAGATTGCCGCCGTAGTTTAGCTCTTCGCGGATGTGGCCGTTGATCGCAAAGAAGGGGACGCCCCAGGGGCCGGTCGGTCCCGGCTCCGCGACGTCGACGCCGAACTGGAATTCCCATGGCTCCGACTCGTCGTAGTGGAAGGCCCAGCCCATCTCCGAATACCAACGCCACGCCGGGAGAGGAAAGTACGAGAGGCCAAACACCAGTACGTCGCGACTGAAGTTGATGCGGTCGGCTAGCGCGTTCTCGCGGATCGCGTATTCATCTCCCATGTGAGAGCTGAGATGGTAGTAGGAGAATTTGGTTTGCCATTTTTCGCGGCCGTAGATCAACGGCACGCCGAAGCGAAAGTCGACCGCTTCGACGTCCCAGTTGGCGTCGAGATTCAAGCGTGGGAACGCGGCGCCCTCGATTTGGATTTCGGCGCCTTCCGGTCGACCGGGGCCGTCGGTGCCGTAGCGTAGGATCGACGCGCGGCCGCCGAGCGAGACGTCGAGGTAGTTCGTGGTGTTCGGCGCGTTGTGAAACGCCACGCCTGAGATGCGGGGCTCGTGCATGCCGGCCCAGTACGATTGCCAGATGACGTTCTCAGGCAGGATGCGCCACTGCCAGTATTGAGGGCTGTTTGGCGGGGCGCCCGAAGCGTCGAAGTACATCGGCATCGCACAAGGGGGCGCTGCGAACATCGGCTGGGGGCAGGCCATCATCGGGTCCATCCCGTCGGCGACCTCGACTGGCGAGTCCATCACCATCATCGGCGCCTGGGCGACCTGCAGCGGCGCACCGGCAGGGTTTGCGACGGCATTGGCCAACTCGCCATTGCCTGGCGTCGGCAGCACGTCGGCGCCTTCGCGGTAAGGCTGCCAACCAGGAGATGAATAATTGGGCGCTTGCGCCCAACCCCGACCGGATCCCCAGAGGGTTCCTGTCGTGGCGGCAAGAACCCACAACGTGCGTAGTGCCCAGGCGTCCATCGTGCGGGGAGGATATGGAAGTTTGCCGATTTCGCGAAGGCCGACTTTCACCCTGATAGCACCTGCCTCGACACCCCAGTCGGCCCACCTACAATGGGCTAGTCGCCCCGAATTCTCCCGCCTACGCCCCTAGCCACGCTCTTTCGTCACGCAGAGGTTTGTTGCCATGGTTCTGCTGGAAATGAGCATCGTTCCGCTCGGGCAAGGCGAAAGCGTCAGTGCGTATGTCGCTCGTTGCGTGGAGATCGTCGAGCGCTCCGGTCTCAGCTACGAACTCCACGCCATGGGAACGATCATCGAGGGGGATTTACCCCAAGTGCTCGACCTGATGCGGGAATGTATTGAGGAAGTCGCCAAGTCCTCGAACCGCGTCACCTGTACCGCCAAGATCGACTATCGCCAAGGGGTTAGCGGCGGGATCCAATCGAAGGTCGCCAGCGTGCGCGCGAAGCTGGGACAATCGGCCGCCTCGAAGTAACTTCAGACAGAACTGCCCCGCATGACCGACCCAATGCCCGTACTTGGCCGCGTTCCCAGCGGCATCTATATCCTGACGATCGGACGCGACGAGCGCGCCACGGGCATGCTGGCGAGTTGGGTGATGCAGGCCGGTTTCGACCCGCCGTGCGTTACCGTAGCGGTGAAGCGAGGCCGCTATGTCGCTGAATGGCTGGCTGCCGGCGAACCGTTCGTGCTGAACGTGGTGGGCGAGAAGCAGCACCAGTTCCTCAAGCATTTTGGCAAGGGCTTTGAGCCGGGCGAGGCGGCGTTTGAGGGGATCGACGTCGAAGTTGCGTCGAACGGCGTGCCGGCGCTAAACGGCGTCGTCGGTCGCTTGGAATGCCTGCCCGTGTCGCATGTCGATTCTGGTGATCACCTCATTTTTCTTGCGACGGTCACCGGCGGATCGCTGTCGTCGACCGAGTTGCCGCCGATGGTTCACATCCGCAAGAGCGGAGCCAACTACTGAGAGTTCCGGCGAGCCACTGGCATTTTGCCAGTGGAGAAGTGCCGAGCGAGTACCCACTTCACCGCAGGCAAAATGCCAGCGGCTCGCAATTGAAATTCCACCTCCACTGCAACGAATTCTCCACCCGCCTCGATTCATGCCCACCTCAGATCTGATTGTCATTGGCGGAGGCATCGTCGGCCTCGCTACTGCGTACAAGTACCAACGCCGCTTTCCAGGCAGGAGTTGCCTGCTGCTGGAAAAGGAACCCGAACTCGCTGCCCATCAAACGGGGCGCAACTCGGGCGTCCTCCACTCGGGCATTTACTACAAGCCGGGGTCGCTCAAAGCGAAGAATTGCCGCGAGGGGAAGCTCGCGATGGAGGAGTTCTGCCGCGCCGAGGGGGTGCCGTTCGACGTCTGCGGCAAAGTGATTGTCGCGTTGTCTGAAGCGGAGTTGCCGCGGCTCGACAACATTTTGGAACGGGGCCGCGCGAACGGCGTCGGGTGCGAGATCATCGATCGTGGGCGGCTGCTTGAGTTGGAGCCGCACGTCGCGGGCTTGCGGGCGATTCATGTCCCCGAGACGGGGATCGTCGACTACCCGCTGGTTTGTCAGCGCTTGGCCGAGCGAATCAAAGAAGCGGGGGGCGAGATCAAACTCGGGACGTGCGCGCGGCGGTTTCGGAGCGACGGCCCCGATACGATCGTGGAGACGCTGTCGGGCGATTACTCCGCGCGGCAGGTCGTTAATTGCGCCGGCCTCTACAGCGACCACGTCGCCGCCCTCACGGGCGAGAAGCCGCCGGCGAAAATCATTCCATTTCGCGGCGAGTACTTTGAGTTGAAACCCGAGGCGGAGCAGCTCGTTCGCAATTTGATTTATCCGGTGCCCGATCCGGCGTTTCCGTTTCTGGGCGTCCACTTCACGCGGATGATCAATGGCGGCGTCGAGTGCGGTCCAAACGCCGTGCTGGCGTTCGCCCGCGAGGGGTATTTCAAGACGACGATCAACGTCAGCGAATTGGCGGAGTCGCTCACGTATCCCGGCTTCTTGCGGCTGGCGGCTAAATATTGGCGGATGGGAGCCGGCGAGATGTGGCGGAGCGTCAGCAAGCAGGCGTTCGTGCGGGCCCTGTCGCGGTTGGTGCCCGAGATCGAAGCGTCCCACCTCAGCCCGGCGCCGGCCGGGGTGCGAGCGCAGGCATTGCTGCCGGACGGGTCGCTGGTCGACGACTTCCTGATCGAGACGCACGGCAACGTCGTGAACGTGCTCAATGCCCCGTCGCCGGCGGCGACGTCTGCGCTGACGATTGGCGATTCGATTGTCGAACGTCTCGCGGCGGGACGCGGCTAACCGTAATTCCCGCAACTGCAAACTGCCAGTAGAGTTCCGGCAGCGCTAGATTCCCAGTTTCGTGCGAGCGCTCCGACTCGGACGGCTCCGAACGCTGGCAATGCCATGGCGATGGAGCTAGCGGCGCGATGAGTTCGTTTTGACACGAACTGCCGCTCCTTCTACTGTAAACGCATCTGGAGCCGGCTCGATCGTGGGGAACGGGCCAAGCGGTTCCAATCTGCGTAGCGACCCCGTTGCGAGTCGCCATTCTTGAGACGTTGCGTATGCTCAAATTAACTCGCCGAGCGGGCGGATTCACACTCGTGGAACTGCTGGTGGTGATTGCCATCATTGGCGTGCTGATCGGCTTGCTCGTGCCTGCCGTGCAGTCGGCCCGCGAGGCGGCGCGCCGCACGGTGTGTCGAAACAATCTCAAGCAGATCGGGCTCGCTCTTCACAATCACATCGACGCCAAGAAGCATCTGCCGCCCGGCTACACGTCGACGATCTTGCTCGACGGCGACGACGGCGGACCGGGCTGGGCGTGGGGCGCCAAGATTCTGCCCTACATTGAACAGTCGGCGCTGCATCAGTTGGTCGACGAAACGATTCCCATCGAGGGCGTCGCTGCGGCCGCCCTCCGCATGAAGGTCGTGCCGGGCTTCGTTTGCCCGTCGGATGATCGCCTCGAAGCGGTGATCGACATTCCGAAGATCGGCAGCAACAAAGCGATCTGCCAAATGGCGTCGGCCAGTTACGTCGGCAGCGCCGGCACCGTGCGACCGACGTGCCTCATTTGCCGCGATCGGTTCGACGGCGTCTTTGGGCGAAATCGCCCTGTCGAGCCGCGTGAGTTGATGGACGGGCTGTCGAACACGCTCGCCATTGGCGAGCGGGCCAACGAGTGGGCGAGCGCTACAATGTGGGGCGTCGTGCCGCGCTCGAAGCTGCTCGATCACCAGCATCCGGGCGAGTACGCCGCGGGGCCCGCTTACGTGCTCGGCACCACCTTCAAGGATGGCTTCAACATCGAAGAAGGGGTGATGACCGACCATGCGATGATGCAGAGCTACGCCGAGTCGTTCGGCAGCGTCCATCCCGGCGGCGCTCATTTTGCCTTCTGCGACGGCGGCGTGCGATTTGTGTTCGACACGGTCGACCCCGGGGTGATGAACGCTCTGGCGACGCGCGACGGCGTGGCCAAGGGGGGCAACCTTGTCGATCCGATCATTCACGACAGCCCGTTCTGAGGGGGCGTTGGCGTCGGGCGGCGAATGCTGCAAACATCAACGTGGCGATGCTCAGCGTCGACGGTTCGGGGACGACGGCGGCAACGCCAATCCCGCTGGCGGGCCAAGTGCGGCCGAAGTTTGCTTTCCAAACGGCGAGATCATCGGCGTCGACGGTTCCATTGAGCGAGCCGTCGGCGGCGAGTTCGGTCGTTGAGCCGAACGATCGCTGCCACGCGAGGAAGTCGGCGCCGTCGACGGCGTTGTTCTTATCAAAATCTCCCGGTAGAGCAGCGGCCGCGTTGATGGCTCGTGAAGCAAGTTGATACTCTTCGGCCGACAGGCTGTGATTGAGTGCGATCAGGAAGGGCTCTGACGCAACATAGTTAGGTGAAGTCAGCCGCGCAAAGAACCCGTAGGCGCCAAACTGGGCGGACGGCGAGTCGTCGAGGAAATAAAGCAACGGATGTTGGTGAGAGCCAATCTCGCCCGGATTCGGTTCGAGGAATTTGACGCTGGATGAAGTCGTGGGCGGCGTGAATTGGGTGATCCGCACGTCGCCGAAGCCTTTTTGCGAGGCGATGCGGACAAGCGGGTCGTCTGGCGCTACGCCCATGGCTTGCGTTTCTTTGCCCCAAAACCAGAGCCAACGGAGGGGCGTCGCCTCGTCGGTGAAGTCGGGACGAGCGAGAACCTCCAACGATAGCTGGCTGCCTGGTTCAATGGCCGTGAGATCGAAACCAGGAAGCGAAGTGAACTGCGTGTTGTTGGGGCCGAAGTCGAGGTAGGCGTCCTCGTGATAGTCGAAGCCTTGCAGCACATGCCCTGCGGAAAGCGTAAGCCCTCCCGATATCTCCAATGTGCCGCTGCCGCCGTTAACATGAATCGGCAAGCCGTGACCGAAGGCGGCGGAAGGGGGCAGCGTTGCAATGGCAGCCAGCCAGAGAATTGCGGCAATTCGGTTCATCGTTAAATCTCGTTGAAATATTCGAAAGCTTTAAGAGGTCACTGCGGCTTCGCAAAATTAAAATCTTCGTCAGCCCACTGACGGATCATTTCGCTGCCGATCAATTCCACATGTCCGTCTAGAAACAGGTAGTTGGACGCCTCGGCGTGGCGATCGAGCTTGACGTCGCGGACGATCATGTCGACGACGAAGTCCTCGCTCATGGTGAGTTCAGTGAACCACTCCGAGGCATGGGCATGCTCGACGCCCGATTTTGCCGACCATTTGTCGGCAATCTCGAAGACGACCAACGTTCTTGACGTGCTTTGAACTTGTCTCATGTAGCGGACGAAGCCGACCTGGTCGTCGAGCGTGTTCGGGTCCTTGTCATTGATCAGAAAATCGTTGGCTACGTAGCTAGATCCCTTCGCCGCGAGACGTTCGTCAGCGATCGGGTCCTCGGGACAAATGCGAATCGCATCGACGCTTTCTAAGTAGGGGACGAGCGTGTAGATCCAACTGAGCTTCTCGGCCTTGTGGTAGTTATGGGGAAACTCGCCATCGTGATCGTCGCAGAATCGCATCACGCCCAATCCAATCTGCCGCATCTGGTTCTTGCAGGCGGCAGAGCGCGCGGTCGCCCGCGCGCTCTGGACCGCTGGCAAGAGCAATGCCACTAAGGCGCCGATGATCGCGATGACGACCAGTAGTTCAACCAGCGTCATCGCTTTGCGGGCTAGGTGCATCGTTTACGCCTCGTTGTTGCCGCGAGCATAGCGTCGGACGGCCATGCAGCCGCCGATGGCCAGTGCCGCAAGCGCCAAGCTTGCCGGCTCAGGAATCGCCGTCATTGCCTGGATGGCGCCGACGCCGATGCCCTGTTGCCCGGCGAGCGCAAACGTCACTTGGCCAGCCTCCTGGGGCGAAACGCCCTTGGGAAGCACGAAGTAGAACGGGTCTGAGTCGTTCAGCCCCGTGGTCGAGACTTTGAGGCTCAGTAGGTAGACGCCGTCGGCCAGGGCGCTCGTGTTCGAGACGCCGTCTCCCAGAAAGCGAAAACCCATCCCGGTGTGCGCTTCGTCGCTTGTCACCGTCAACGGATAGGTGAGCGATGCGAAGGGACCGCTGTCAGTCGTCGTGGCGGTGAGCGGGTTGCCCAAAACCGTCTTGTACAACTGCAGTTGGGAGTCGCCGGCATCGACGAAGCTCGCGCCGTTCCACTTCTTTAGCCCATCGACGATGCTCGTCGTGTACTCTCCCGTCTTAAACGGATGGGAAGCTGCATCGACGAAGCCAACGCCAGGAGCAATGCCGGGGCCCGATCCGGCGGTTCCCGGGGGCTGCACGACCCAGATGTTGGAGACGCTCGCAACCGGCAGGACGTAGATCGATGTGGCCGCCGTCACCGGCGTGTAGTCGTCGATCATCACCTGTCGCGTGACAATCTTCCCCGCCTCAGCAGTGAGTTGCATCTGCGGACCATGTCCCCAGGCCGACGATCCGGCGCTGGCGGCAAGAAGAGCGATAACAACGAATAAACCAGACAAACGCATGAGACTAAGCTCCTCAAAGTTGCAGAAACACAGAGGCGCGCGGGACCGACGCCCCGATAGGATCGGCGCGCATAGGCCCTCATTCCGCCCATGTCAGCCAACAACGGCGGAGGTGCGCCCAGAAATGCGGACGTATCGCCAGCGCGTTAGCTACGGAAGCAAAAACAGAACGCTCAAGCTGCGCATAGCTTGGAGGCGTCTGGCGGAGGAGTCGCCACGTCGTGGCAAGGAGCGAGATAGTTGATAGCCGCCTCAGCGGGCAGAGCCCCGAGGTCGACGATCAACGCGACGACGGCCAGATCGGCAGGCGGCACGGAGGGAGGGAGCAGGCCAATGGAGACGCTGATGCCGCGGCACTTGAGGGCAGTCATCAAGAGGACGATCTTGCCGCTTGATTCATCAGAAGATGCGTTGGACTTCTTTTCGCAACAGCTGGGGGAGCCGCAAGGCTTAGCCGATTCGCTGCACGCTTGTGGTTCGCACTCGCCGCCCGCTAGTTGATCATTGCAGCAGGGAGGCTTTGCGGCGTGCGCCGACTGTTCGCGCCGTGCCGCGGCGACGACGAAGATCGGCACTTTTACCCCGTTTTTCTCGGCCCAAACGACTTTTTGGGCGTTCGAGAAACAGCAGCAATCGCGCCAGCAGGTTTCGGCGTCGGGGCAGCCGCAGACGCAGTCTTGGCAAGGGAACGCTTCGCCTGTGCGAACGGCGCGCTGGCTCGACAACGGCACGCCGAGCGAGCCGATCATGACCGTCGCGGCGGCCATCCAAGTCGTTAGTCGTTGCTGCCGACTCAAGAGAAAACCCTCTGGTCAGTCCGGCGCGGAGGCGGCGGACCAACCAAAGAGTATAAGCATTATCACCGCCGGTGCGAAGCGGCGGCGAAGTCGAAATTACCGACGGCAACGGAAGTTTCGCGTTGCATGGCGATTCACAGCCTAACCGCCTCTTGATTCAGCAGTCGACAGACGTAGGATAGATAGAATAAACGTCTTGAAGTTTTTCATGTGATAGTTTTATTCTATGGAACTCCATCAACTCAGATACTTCGTCGCGGTCGCAGAACTGGGAAGCTTTACGCGCGCCGCCGAGAAATGCGACGTCGCCCAGCCTTCGCTCAGCCAGCAGATCATCAAGCTGGAGAAGGAATTGCGGCATCCCCTGTTTGAGCGGCTGGGCCGGACGATTCGGCTGACCGACGCGGGCCGGGCGCTCTACGACCACGCCGTCGGCGTATTGGCGGGGGTCGACGAAATTCGCGATCGCGTGACGGCCGCGACCGATCCGAACCGCGGGACGGTGGCCGTCGGCGCGATTCCGACGATCGCCCCCTACTTGCTGCCGCCGCTGCTGAAGTCGTTTGCCAAGAAGTTTCCGAAGGCGACGCTGACGCTCCATGAGAATCTCACCGACGCGGTATTACGCTCGTGCCTGGCGGGCGAGGTCGACGTCGGCGTGATTGCTTCGCCCGTGGCGAACGATGTATTGCACAGCGAACCGCTGTTCACCGAGCCATTGCTGCTGGCGATGCCAGCGAGCCATCGGCTCGTCAAGAAGCGGACGGTGGCGCTCGACGACTTGGCCGAGGAGCCGTTTGTGTTGATGAGCGAGCTCCACTGCCTGGGCGATCAGATCGTCGGTTTTTGCCGGCAGCGGGGATATTCGCCGACAGTGCGGTGCCAGGGGGTGCAGCTGCTGACGATTCAGGAACTGGTCGCCCAGGGGCATGGCGTCTCGCTCATCCCGGCGATGGCCCACGAGATGGACCGCGGGCGGCGCTGCGAATACCGCAGCCTAGCCGCGCCGACGCCGACGCGGACGATCCACCTCATTTGGCATAAGGACCGGTATCAGTCGCCGGTGGTGAAGGAGTTCATTCGAACGTTGCGCGACTACGCTGCTAAGAATGTTGGATAGCGATTGCGATCGTCGCCATCGCTGCAGCCCCTGGCTCCGCCAGGGGGTCGGCATCCAATCCAGTCGACGTAGCTTTGTGAGACGCTACCCCCTGGCAGAGCCAGGGGCTGAAGCCGCGGCATCACTGTCGCAATTACGAGACCAGCAGCTCCGTTGAGACCTTGCCGTGCTTGAGGAAGACGGCGAGCGGGTAAAGCAGCCCAAGCGCCGGGAGCGGGTCGTGCCAGGCCCAGATATCGGAGACGGTGTGGCCATGGTCGCGGAAGAGCTTGCGGGCGAGCTCAACGCGGCCTTGCACGTCGACGCCTTGCTCTAGCCGGCCGACGAAATCCTTCACGGCTTGCATCCGCTGGCCGTTGCCGAATTCGGTACGCATCTGCTCGAACGACTCGCGCATCGAGGCCATTTGGCGGTCGTCTTGGATGATCTCCGTGAGCGTCGCGAGGAGCGAGACGACTGGCGTTTCGGTTTTGATCGTCGGATCGCCCGGCACGATTGGCGGCACCTTACCGTCGAGGGCGAGGCGGTAGAGGAGCCAGGGATAATCCCAGCCTGAGGCGACCGACTGGGTGAGTCCGCCCCAAAAGCGAGGGTTCACCTCGATCAGCTGCGGCGTGGGCGATTGGCCATCCCAGCGGAAGTCGATCTCGGCGACGCCGTGCCATTTCAGGCTGGCGAGGAGGGCGGCGCCCGTTTGCTCCATGGCCGGCTCGCTGACCGTCTCCCGCAGGACGCCGGTGCCGCTTTTCACCGGGTAGGTGCGGATGTTGTGGTAGGTCATCGTCGTGGCGAGCTCGCCATGATTGAAGAGGAAGGTCGCACAATAATCCTCGCCGGGGACGGAGGCCTGCAGTAGCGGGATCGCGTCGTCGCCCAGTTGGTAGCGGTGGGCGAATTCCTCGCAGGCGTGGATTGCTTCGGCGGAGTTCGTCACCCGTTTGACGCCGACGGCTGCGGCGGAACGGCGGACTTTTACGAATGCCGGATAGGTGAAGCCGACGGCCCGTTCACGGAACTCGCCGAGCGAATCGGCGACGATCGTTTCGGGGATCGGTAGGCCGCGTTGTTGGCAGAGGCGGGCCAAGACCCCCTTGTCGTCGACTTGCAGAATCTGGTCGATCGTCGGGATGGCGAACTTGATCAGCGGTTCGAAGCGAGCGCGGTTTGCCGAGATGAGGTACGTCTCTTTGTGGAACGGCATCAAGACATATTCTTCGCCTGTCACGCGGTGGCGGCGGATCACCTCTTCGAGCTTATCGAGAAACCCGTTGGGATCCTGGTCGGGATTCGGGTAGAGGAAGTTCTCGATCGTGTAACGCGAGAAGCTGGTGGGCGAACAGCGATACTCGTCGCCGGCGATGATCTGCACGCCGCGGCGGCCGAGACTGCGGGCGGCGGCGAGGGCGTTCCAACCGCGGGCGAACGTGAGGATGGCTTTCATGTTGTTCTCTTCGTCTTTTTCGTCCTGCTCGTCGTGCCGTCGTGGTTTGCTTTCTTGCCGTAGGGGCTGAAACGATCTTGGCATCCTCTATTGAGGATGGACAGGATCACAGGATGTCATGGATCGACAGGATTTGTGAAGTCGGACAATAAGACCGAGGCGACGACGACCGTGCCGATCGCGCATCATCCTGTCGATCCGTGCGATCCTGTCCTGTCAAAAATCAATCCGCGTCGCCAGTCGCAGAAAACCTACACAAAGAATCGCAAAAAATAGTTGCGGCCTGCCAGCACCGCCGATAGTGTTAGTGGACAAATGACCACATTTCACGGCGCGTCGGCAGATGATGAATTGGCTCTTTACCGACATGGACGCCTATTTCGCTTCGGTGGAGCAGCACCTGCGGCCTGAGCTTCGCGGCCGGCCGGTAGGGGTGATTCCGGTTGAAACCGAGCACACCTGCGTGATCGCGGCGAGTTACGACGCGAAGCGTCATGGGGTGAAGGTGGGGACCGGCGTGCGCGATGCGCGACGGCTCTGCCCTGGCATCAAGCTCGTGAAGGCGCGGCCCAGCATTTACGTCGAGAAACATCATGAACTGTTACGGAGCGTCGATCAGATCGCTCAGGTCGAAAAGGTTTATTCGATTGACGAATGGTCGGTCCAATTGCGCGGGCCGCAGCGCGAGCCGACGATTGCGCGACAACTGGCCGAGGAGGTGAAGCGACAGGTTTTCAAGGACTTCGGCCCGTGGCTGAGCTGTTCGATCGGCGTGGCGCCGACGCGGCTGTTGGCGAAGATTGCCAGCGGGCTGGGGAAGCCGAATGGGCTGACGCTACTGGCGATCGACGACCTGCCAGGACGGTTGGAACATCTGAAATTGACCGACCTCTGCGGCATCAGCAGCGGGATGCTGGCTCGGCTGCAGGCGCATGGAGTGCATACGGTGCGCGGGCTGTGGGAGACCGACCAGCGCGAGGCGACGCGGATTTGGGGCTCGGTCTCTGGTGGGCATTGGTGGGCGGGCTTCCATGGCATCGACTTGCCGGAGGTGGCGACGCGGCGGAGTTCGATGAGCCACGGAAATGTCCTCGATCCCAAGTTCAGAAGTGAGGAGGGGGCGCGGCTGATGCTCTCGCGGCTGGTCTGCAAGCTCGGCCAGCGGCTGCGACGGCATGGGTACGTCGCCCAGAGTTTGCGGATCTCGCTTCGCGACGAAGGAGGAGGGCGGTATGCCGACGAGATCGGCGTGCCGCTCGTCCACGACACGGCGACGCTGCTCCACCAGTTCTTCAAGCTCTGGGAACGAAGAAGGCCGAACGGCCACGCGATCAAAAAAGTCGACGTTGTCGTCGGCGGACTGAAGCTGGCGACCGAGGTATCGCGGCCGCTCATCGAAGAGTTCGACAAGCTCGCGCGGGCGTCGAAGGCAGTCGACGCGATCAACCTGCGGTGGGGGGCGGCGAAGGTTTACTTCGCCCCGATGCACGACTGCCGGCAGGCGATGGAGAATAAGATTGCGTTTGGGCGGATACCGGATGCGAGCGATTGAAGCGCAGGACCGCTATTGAAAATCGGGATTTCGCTGGTCGTCGGCATCGTGAATGCGAAACACGGCCTGAATCGCTTTTGGGTCGGGGCAAGCGTTAAGTTGATCGATCGGTCGAAATCCAACTTGATTCTTCAATTCCGGATCTGCGCCTGCTGACAATAGGATGTCCGCGATTTCTGAATGTCCGCCGGCTACCGCAGATTGCAGAGGCGTGTCCCGATCCAGCGCAACTGCATTTACATTGGCGCCGGCGTCTATTAAAAGCTTCACAAGCAATGGCGATTGGCTCGCGCTGACGGCGTAGTGAAGCGGCGTTTCACCATATCGTGACTCGACTGCGTTTGGATCAGCGCCATGCTGAATCAGCAGACGGGCAGTTTCAACATCGGGTTTGCAAAAGGAGAGGCAGTGAAGCGGCGTCCAGTCCATGCCGCCACGCGCATTCGCATCCGCATGTGCAGCAAGTAAGAGTTTTACGCTTTCCGGTTTTGAGAATCGGACGGCGACCCAGAGTGGAGAATTGCCATCGCTGTCAAGGCAATCGACCTGAGCGCCTTCAGCGACAAGTCGTGTAATCTGATCGGGGTGAAAGACCGCGGCCTGGCGTAAAGTCAGCTTGGGCGGCAATGGGGCGGCAGATGGACCGCAGCCGGAGAGCAAGATGACGAACAAGACCTGAAGGCCAGCGCTCTTGAGTCTCATGGCACATCCCGAGGCGAGGGAGTTTATGCGCAACCGACGAGCCGATCTGGGATCGCGCCGCCCGCATGGGTGCGAGCAAGGCACGAAATTCAAGCTGAGTCGGGGCGACAGGATTCGAACCTGCGACCTCCTGGTCCCAAACCAGGCGCTCTAGCCAAGCTGAGCTACGCCCCGCAGCGTTTGCTTCGGCCCAGCGACGCCGGGCTCGAAAATGGCAATCCCGTATGGTAACGGGGAGGGCGGGGGAGGGCAACGTGGGAAGGGGTCGGGGGCCTTTTGCCACTAGGGGCGTAGTTTTAAGTAGAACGCCGCCAGTGGCAAAAGGCCCCCGACCCCGTTCATTCGTCAACAAAAAAGCGGGAGCGAACTGCTTCGCCCCCGCTTTGGTTTTGAGGAAATCGTCGAAATCGAACCGTCGCCTAAAAGGTGCCGGTCTGTTGTGGCGCCGATTGTTGGCTCAGGCTCGACCGCAAGCGGTCGAACTCTTCATGGCTGGCGAAGTGGATCGTGATCCGGCCGCGGCCTTTGGCCGACTGCTTGATCTCGACCTTGGCGCCCATGGCCAGCGACAGCTGTTCTTCCATGTCGCGGATGTGCTGCCCCGGTTGCAGCGGCGAGGGGCGGCTGTTTCCTTCGGCGTCGACGATCGACAGCGGCTCCCCGTCGGTGCGGCGGATGTGTTCCGAGACGGCTTGCTCGACGGCGCGAACCGACAGCGATTCTTTCTGGATCCGGCGAGCGAATTCCATCTGCTCGTGCTCGTCGCCCAGTGGCAATAAGGCGCGGGCGTGGCCGGCAGTGAGGTCGCCCCGGCAGAGCATGCCCTTTATTTCTTCGGGGAGCTCGAGCAGGCGGAGGAGGTTGGCCACCGTCGAGCGATCAATGCTCACGCGGTTGGCGACTTCTTCTTGCGTGCAACTGTACTCGTCCATGTAGCGCTTGAACGAGGCGGCCTTTTCGATCGGGTTGAGGTCTTTGCGTTGAACGTTTTCGACGATGGCCAGTTCGGCCATCTGCTGGTCGGGGACTTCGCGGATCTGGACAGGGACTCGTTCCCAGCCCGCCATTTGGGCGGCGCGCAGGCGGCGCTCGCCGGCAATCAACTGATAGCGTCCGTCGAAGGGACGAACGACGATCGGCTGAAGAAAGCCGTGCGTCCGGATGCTATCACAGAGGTCCGCGATCTCGGCTTCGTCGAAGTTGGTCCGCGGCTGATAAGGGTTGCGGTCGATCGAGACGAGCCCCAGCCACTGCTGGCCGTCGGCCGAGCGGGTGACGTTCTCGTCGGTGCTAGCATGCGACTGATAGCTGCCGGAATCGAACTGCGGGGCGGCTTCGAACGATTCGTACTGCTGTTCTCCAGCAGGGGCGTCCTGCGGTTGAGCTTCGAAGCTGCGGCCCAACAACGCTTCCAACCCCCGGCCCAAACGACGTTCCTTAGACACGCTCCAATACCTCCTGGCAGAGTTCCACGTAGGCGCGAGCCCCCCGCGAACGCGGGGCGTAGTCGATGACCGACTGTCCGTGGCTTGGCGCCTCGGACACCGCAGCATCTCGTGGAATCACGGTTGAAAAGACGATTCCCCCGAAGAAATCCCGCACCTCGCGATCGACCTCGGCGGTGAGCTCCAAGGTCGCGTCGTACATGGTGAGGAGAATTCCCCCGAATTGTAATCGGCTATTCGACCGCCCAATCACTTGTTTGATTACCTCGATCATTTGGGTCAGGCCTTCCATCGCGAAATACTCGCACTGGATCGGCATCAGGACTTCGCTAGCACTGGAAAGCGCGGTGCGCGTCAGGGCGCCGACGGAGGGGGGGCAATCGATCAGCACGGAATCAAACGAACCGAGGCTGCCCGAAAGGTGGGTTGCTAGCATCAGCGAGCGCGAGTCGGAAGAGTTGGCCAGGGCGTCGACGTCTTCGAAACTGCGGGCGCCGGGGAGGAGCGACAGGTTGGGAAGATAGGTCTCGCGGAACGATTCGCGCAGGGGGCGGGAGTCGACCAGGGCGTGGCGGGCGTCGGGATCGAGGCCGAGGCCGGTGGTGGCGTTGCACTGCGGGTCGAGATCGACGAGCAACGTCCGCTCCCCGGCCATGGCGATCGCGCAGGCCAAATTGAGGGCCGTCGTCGTTTTGCCGACGCCGCCCTTCTGGTTCGCGATGCAGATGACGCGGGGCATGGAGGGTTCAGACGTTGGAGTTCGGGGTTCAGGACGAGGAGTCAGGCAAATACCTAAGCGAGCCGCGGGGTTTACCCCTGCGGTGGGCAGCGCAATTCCGCGCACTCCAACGATTTTGCTGGCAGGATTGTAGGACCGGTAACGGTCGTCGCAACGTCAGTTAAACGGCGGCAGAAATCGCGGAGTAGGATGATAGCAGGGGGATCTCCCCCGGCTGCAAGCAAAGCAAACCGCCGCGGATGAGGGCCTTCTTGCAATGGACCGGTCAGATTCCCACCCCGCAGAAACAGGCTTGGACGTCGCGAGCTACTGGGCCGCGACGATCGCCGGCGTTTCAATCGCCGGGGCTGTATTTGGCACGCCGTTCCTCTTGATCGGGGCGCTGTTCGGTTTTCTGATCGCTGGATTCTTCTCCATCGCCCTCGTCGTGCCGTTCGCCCTGGCGGTGCGAGGGCTCTGCGGATCCTGGCGGCATCCGTTGGCGGCGCCTTGCTTTGGCGGGCTGATAGGGTTCGTGTCTTGTGCCGGTTGGCGGCCGCTTTCGATAGAACGGCCGGAAGAGTTCTTCTACTTCCTCGCGGGACCAATTCTCGCCAGCTTCGTCGGCCAGGCGGGCGGTTACGTTGGCGCCCGCAATATCGCCATCGAGATGACTCTGCAGCAGCCGAGCGAACCGCAATCGACTCCTTGGCGGTTTACGATCCGATCTGCCTTGATCGTCATGGTCAGCGTGGCCCTGCTGCTGACGCTCCTACGTGCGTGGCGGCCGCTGGAACTCCCCGACTTGTATATCATCGCGATGTGGCTGCCGTGTCAGGTCGGGATGCTTTGCCTGTTCGCACGACTGGGCCGTCGCGCGGCGGCCAAGGTGGCGCGGACTCGAGCCGTTTCACGTGAAACGGGAGGCTACGCGCTTTTGCCACAATGAGGAGGCGTCCAAGCGAGCGACGACGCCCTCGTACGCGACGCCAACCTGCGCCTCGTCCCGGCAGTTCGTGACGCCCGTTGCCCCTCTCGCTATGCTGGCATTACCAGATGACGAGGTGCACGGGTGAGCGACGCTACCACGCCAACCGTAGCGGGCGAGCTGTTCGACTTCACGGCGACGGTGGGAATGCTTTCACTCGCCGTCGGCGGGACGGCTCTGGCGGGCGGTGCGTTTCCCATCGTCATAGTCATTGCTGACGCAGCCGGGATGCTGCTGAAGTCGCGGGCTGGCCCCGTTACCGACCCAACCGCCATCATCATTCTTGGCGGGATGGTGGGCTTCATGTTTGCCTTGGTGGTCGGCTTCCTGCTGGCCATCGTCGCGCTGCTTGTCGCCTGGCTCTGCAGCCTCCCCGCCGGTACGGTTTGGTTTGAGTCGCTCGTCGGAGGCTGGGCGGGATTCTTTGCCACTCACGCGTTGCTTCTCGGTGGACAGCAGAACGACGCGCTCGTCCTGCTGGGACTAGCCGTCGTGACCGGTCAGGTGGGGGCTGGGGGAGCCGTCTTTTGGTATCGCCGGCAGAAGCGTCCAGCCAGCGAACCGACGGCCGAGGGACGCGTGGGGCTGCGGCAACTTTTTGGGATCACGACCGCGATCGCGCTCCTCGCCGCGCTGGCTAGAGGCATCGAGCTCGATTCGCTTGTCTACTCCACCCTTTGGTTGGCGGTGGCGATTCAGTCGAGCCTGATTGCGCTCTGGTATTTCTGGTGCTCGTGGCGGCCGCGCGCTCGGACTGAGGAGGAGGGTTTCACGTGAAACATTGGCGACGCCGTCGGCTTTCCGCGTCGTGACGAATGTTTCACGTGGAACGTTTTTCGGGAGGGCCGAGGGGATGAACCCCTCGGCTCGCTCTTGGTTATTCAAGCGGGTTGATGACCAATCCGCTGAGCAGCTTCGGGAAGAAGAACGTGCTCTTGGCGGGCATCCGTTCGCCGGCGTTCGAGATCGCGCGGATGTGTTCGACCGTGGCAGGCATCACTAGGGCGGCGAGTTCGAATCGGCCGCCACTCCCTTCCTGGCCGGTGAGGTCACGACCGGCGGCGTCGCCTTGCTGCAGGCCGGCGGGGACTTCGTCGAGCGTGCGGACGTACTTCGGCGCCGGCAAGTCGGCGGCGCCGAGGAGCGTGTCGACCAACAGGCGGTGGAGAATACTCACGCCAAGCCCCTGCCACTCCTCGCAGTGGTCGGCGGAGATCTCGCCCATCCGCGCGCGACCGGCGTCGGTGAGGCGAGCCAATGTCCACTGGCCATCCTCCGCCGTGTAGAGGCCGAGCGTCTCCTGGTCGCCCTCCGCTTCGATCTCCTCCCAAAGCGTGATCGCCCGATCGGGCCCGCTGCCTGCCTGTTCGGTGTCAAAGGCGTCGCCCAGCTTCGTCTTCAGCTGCTCAGCGGTCATCGCCGGCAGGCCGCGAAAGAGGCGGTGGGTCGGGAGGACGAGCATTCCTTCGTCGCTCATCGAGACGCACATCATCAGCACGAAGTTGGCGGGGTGCTCCGGCGAGAGTTCCTCGCCGCGTTCCTTCAATTCGGCGGCGAGGTCGTCACGGAGGTTGAGGGCCGTCTCGTAGCGGTGGTGCCCGTCGGCGATGTAAACCGGCTTGCCCGCGAGCAGCGCCGATACTTGGTTGATGATGCTGATGTCGGTCACCGGCCAGACGTGGTGGATCGTGCCGAGGTGGTCGGTCGCGATGAGCGGGGTCTGGCCGACGATCGCGGCTTCGAGGATCTGTTGGGCTTCGTTCTCGGGATCGGGGTAGAGCCCGAAGATCTGGCTGAGGTTGGCGCGGCACGCCTTCCAGAGTTTGAACCGGTCGGCCTTGGCACCGCCGTGGGTCTCTTCATGGGGGTGAATGTTCCCCTCGCCGAACTTCTCGAGCCGCGTCCGGCACATGAAGCCGCGGCGGGTGAACGTCTCGCTGCGCTCGACGAACTCCTGGTGGTACACGTAGATTGCCGGGTCGCCCTCGGTGAACAGCACTCCCTCACGGAGCCAATTGCGCAGGAACCGCGCGGCCCGCGAGTAGCGGTTGCTGTGCTCGTCGTCGCCTGGCTCGTCGCGGTTGAGGATCAGCCTCACGACGTTCGCGGGGTGCTTCTTATAAAGCTCGTCCTGCAGTGCGGGGTCGATGACGTCGTATGGCGGAGCGATGACGTCGCTCAGCGAGCCGACGTGGCCGAGGTCGTAACGAATGCCGCGGAAGGCGGAGATGGTGGGCATGGGAGCTGGTCGAGCAGAGGGAGCGAGGTTTCAGCGAAAGGCGAGCCGCGGCGACGGACGCGGAAGAACGGTTTTTCAAGTTTAGGGCATTCGCTGCCCGCCCAATAGCCTGCCAGGGCGGCCCGGCGAGCGTATACTTGATTGGAGGCGATGGTGCAGTCACCATGTAGCCAATGCACCCGAACAAACACATTCGCGAAGCGCTCGCCTACGCCGAAAAGCAAAGTTGGCAATTCGCCAAGTCACGCGGACATGCCTATGGACGGATCAGGTGCGACTTTGGGCACCGAGAATGCCAAATTTGGATTTGGTCGACGCCGAGAAATCCGGAAAGTCATGCGCGACGCATCCGAAAGATCGTCGACTCATGTCCCGAAAGGAGCTTTGAATGACGCCTGAATTCTATTTGATTCTCAAAGAGCGGGACGCCGACGATGCCTTGGCTAACGCCGTCTTCGAGGCAGGATTCGACGACTCGGAACTGACGGTGAGAGGCGAGCACGTCGCGATATGGGTTTGCGATCGCGAAGGCGAATTGACCAATTTAGTGCGCGCTGCATTGGCTCAAGCGAAGGCGGGCGGCTTGGAGGTGTTGCACATTGAGTTCGATAACGAAGTCTTTGCTAATGACGTCGTTGCGAAGGCGAACTAAAAAAGGCCGCCGACTTGCGTCGGCGGCCTTTTCGTTGATTGTACGTCTTCGGCAGTTCCGTCGGGCTGAAAGCCCAACCTACTAGTACCGGTAATACTCAGGCTTGTACGGCCCTTCGACCGGAATGCCAAGATACTCGGCTTGCTTCGCCGTCAGCTTCGTCAGCTGCACGCCGAGCTTGCCGAGGTGCAGCCGAGCGACTTCCTCGTCGAGCTTCTTCGGCAGCACGTGGACGCCCAGCGGGTAATCCTTCGGGTGTTGCCACAGGGCGAGCTGGGCCAGCACCTGGTTGGTGAAGCTCGCGCTCATCACGAACGACGGGTGGCCGGTGGCGCAGCCGAGGTTCACGAGGCGGCCTTCGGCCAGGATGAGAATCGAGCGGCCGGTGTTCTTCAGGGTGTACTTGTCGACGGCGCCGACGTCGGCCGGCTTGATCCGTTCCTTCGTGCCGCGGCCAGCCTTCACTTCGCCGTTGAGCCAGGCCATGTCGATCTCGAGATCGAAGTGGCCGATGTTGCACACGATGGCGTCGTTCTTCATCTTCGACATGTGCTCGCCGGTGATGATGTCGCGGCAACCGGTGGTCGTCACAAAGATGTCGCCTTGCGGGGCGGCCTCTTCCATGGTGACGACTTGATAGCCTTCCATCGCCGCTTGGAGCGCGATGATCGGATCGATCTCGGTGATCAGCACGCGGGCGCCGAGGCCGCGGAGCGATTGGGCCGAGCCCTTGCCGACGTCTCCGTAGCCGGCGACGACGCAGATCTTGCCGGCGACCATCACGTCGGTCGCCCGCTTGATGCCGTCGGCCAGCGACTCGCGGCAGCCGTAGAGGTTGTCGAACTTGCTCTTCGTGCACGAGTCGTTGACGTTAATCGCGGGGACCTTCAAGTCGCCGCGCTCATGCATCTGGTAGAGGCGATGGACGCCCGTGGTCGTCTCTTCGCTCAGGCCGCGGATTTCGCCGAGCATCTCGGGGAAGCGATTGTGGACCATGGCGGTCAGGTCGCCGCCGTCGTCCAGGATCAGGTTCATCGGCTTGCCGCTGGGGAAGAACAGCGTCTGCTCGATGCACCAATCGAACTCCTCTTCCGTCATCCCCTTCCAGGCGTAGACGGCGAAGCCAGCCTTCGCGATCGCACAGGCGGCGTGATCCTGGGTGCTGAAAATATTGCAGCTACTCCAGGTGACCTCGGCGCCCAGCTCGGCCAGCGTCTCGATGAGGACGGCCGTCTGGATCGTCATGTGGAGGCAGCCGGCAATGCGCGCGCCGGCGAGCGGCTTCGACTTGCCGTACTTTTCACGCAGGGACATCAGGCCCGGCATTTCGTTCTGAGCGAGCTCGATCTCTTGGCGGCCCCATTTGGCGAGCTTCTCGAACTGCTCGGGGGAACAATCCAGCACCTTGTACGGCAGACGTTCGGTAGCGACCTGGGACACGATAAACGAACTCCTGTGAAAGTATCGAATGGCCGTCCGCAATGGGCGAACGACGCGGCATAGCATGAGTGGACATGCGTCCATCATTGCCGCCCATTGGCGGCGGCGAGGCGTGACTACATATAGATGTAGAGTCTAATGGCGAATTCGCTCGCCGCCTAGCCAGTGGCGGGCCGGCGGCGACCGGAGAGCCGGGAGCGTTAGCTTCCGGGATGTTTGAGTTTCCCCTCGTTGAGAGGCTTCGCCAAACCCCCAGTTTAAGATTCAAGTGATTCGAATGCGGCCTGCGCGGCGGCGACGAAATCGCGAACCTTGTGGGGATCCTTCTTCCCCGGCGAAGACTCCACCCCGCTAGCCACATCGACGGCCGCCGGCCGCACGATGCGGATCGCCTCGGCGACGTTGTCGGGGGTGAGACCGCCAGCAAGTATTAGCGGAGTACTGCCCAGCCACCGTGGGTAGTCCGCTAGGCCCACCCACGAAACGGTTTCGCCGGTTCCGCCGTAGCGGCCAGGCGTTGCAGCATCGACAAGCACCGATGCCGGTCCCCAACCGGCGCCTCTGCATGCGGCAAGATCGGCGGCGATGGCCGCGACGCCCCGATCATCCATGCGACGAGCGCGAATCACCTGAAAATGAAAAGGGAAAAATTGGGGCCTCTTCGGCTGTGCGAAATGCGCAACGACTTCCGGTGGTTCGTCGCCATGGAGTTGAATCGACGTCAACGC
Organism: Pirellula sp.; assembly: GCA_013822725.1. Classification (GTDB taxonomy): domain Bacteria; phylum Planctomycetota; class Planctomycetia; order Pirellulales; family Lacipirellulaceae; genus Lacipirellula. Next base: position 7,926 of record PNKX01000035.1, on the reverse strand, counting down.
TCCCTCTTTGACGATGGCTTCGATTGACGCCGCAGCCGAATTGACGAAAACTCCAACCCGATCCACGGGCTGATCTGCAATCGCCTGGGAGATTTCATGCGCTCGATGAACGGTCGTTGAACGCGGGCTCATCTCATAAAAGTTCAGCCCAATCGCATCGGCGCCAGCATTGACCGCGGCGATGGCGTCTTCGACGTTCGTGATGCCGCAGATCTTGATGCGAAACATTCTTGCTTTGTCAGGCGTCAGTGGTTCGTTGTCAGTGGCGGTTGGCAGTGCATGCTTGGCGTGGTGAAGCGCTCCGCTATCGCGTCGCGGCTAACGGCATGACGACCGCATTAGCCGCGACGCGATAGCGGAGCGCGCGCCGAACACTGAGATCGCAAGCGCAACGCCAACCATCCGCTCCACCCCAATTCAGCAGCCGTTACGACCCCCCAAATCTTCCCACGGGTCAAACTTCCGCTATCACTTGAAGCCAGCTTACTCCGGGCGCCGATCCAATGCCACGGAAGGTTAACTTCACAGGATGGACCGTCGCCGACGCCGGCTGGTTCGAGATCGACCGCCCCGATCTCGTCCCGCCGCGAAGCGACGTAGCGATAGGATGCCACGGATGACTCAGCAGACGACCAGCGCAGAGCGGCGCCCTTTTCTTTCGGCGCCCAGCCCCAAACGTTACTTCGCTGCCGCCCCCATCGAGGAGGCCCGGTTGCGAATTGTACGCGCCATCGCGCGAAACGAGGGGCCTGCGATTCTGATCGGCGGCGCGGGGACCGGCAAATCGCTGTTGTTGGCAGTGCTCGCCGAGCAGTTCGCGCCTCGCGTGGCGGTCGTCACGCTGGCAGGCGCCCAGCTCTGTACGCGGCGCGCTCTGCTGCAAATGATCCTGTGCGAGTTGGGCCTCCCCTACCGCGGCATGGACGAAGGCGAACTGCGGCTCTCAATTCAGCAACATCTCCGCGGGAAAGAGGGCCCGCGACGCTTGGTGCTGTTGGTCGACGAAGCCGATTCCCTCCCCGTGCGGCTGTTGGAGGAACTGCGCGTCCTGACGAACGTCGCCGCCGAGGGCCTGCCGCTGGTGAGCTTGGTCCTCGCCGGCGGGCCGATTCTCGAGGAGCGGTTCGCCGAACCGGGGTTGGAGAAATTCAGCCAACGGATCGCGGCCCGTTGTTATTTGGCGCCGTTCGGTCGGGAGGAGACGCTGCAGTATGTTCGCGCCCAGGTGGCGGCCGTGGGAATGAAGCCGGAGAAGTTGTTCTCAGCCGACGCCCTTGAGGCCATCTACGCCGCGACCGCTGGCGTACCGCGAGTGATCAACCAGTTGGGAGATCAGCTTGTTTGGATGGCGGAAGAGACTGGATGTGCTCCGCTCGACGCGACGCTCGTGCAACAAGCCTGGTCTGACCTGCAGCAATTGCCGGCGCCGTGGAATCACGACGGCGCCGCGAAAGCGAAGAACGCATCGGCGGGCAATTCGGTGATCGAGTTTGGCGAACTCGACGGCGACGGCGCATCATTCGACTACGAATTGGCCGACGAAGACGACTACGAGGCCGACGACGAAATGCCGGCGTCGATTCCGATTGCATCGGGCCGTCCAGGTCGCCACATCCTCGCGGTCGATCCGCTCGACGTAACGCTCGACACGGCGGAACTGCTTCTCGAAAGCTTTGATCACTTCGAAGAGTTTGGCTCGCTCGAACTGCGGGCCGCCGACCCGCCTGAGCCGGAGCCTGCCGAGGAACCGGAGCAGCCGGCGGCGTCGAACCCGTTCGCCGAGCCGTTCGAGGAAGAAGAGATCGTACTCGACCCCTACGCGGCGTTCGAATCGGAACTACTGCGAACGGCGCCTCAGGTGATCAATCGGCTCGATCGGGCCTTCGCCAGTGAGTTGCATCGTTGCGTGCAGATGGCAACAAGCAAACCAGCGCCCGCAGCGCGACCGAGCGGCGCGGCGAAACCGGCGGCAGCGGCAATCGCTGTGGTCTCCGCGGGAACGGCGCTGTTGGAGCAGCCGATTCGACTGCACGAAACCCGGCAAGCGGACGTTGCCAACGCACCCGCGCCCAAATCGGCCGACAGCGACTTGCTGATCATTGAAGACGACGAGGCAACGACCGCGGCGGTCGTGCAGGGGCGTCAGTTCCGGCGGTTGTTCAGCAACCTCGAGTCGGCGTCGAAATCGCACATGGCTTAAGGCGGTCGCCGGCAGACTGCGCTGTTCGGAAGACTGGACAGGATCACAGGATTTCGCGGATCAACATGATTGATTGCGGAAGTGCGATCACTCCCTTTTTCCAAAGCCTGGACCTGTCTTCCCATCCTGTCGATCCGCGCTATCCTGCCGATCCTGTCAAAAAACAAAATTGACTCAGCGCTCGTACTCGACAAACTCAGCGAGCGGGACTTCATAAATCCGCTCGGCTGCCTCCGCCCCGATGATCAACGTTTCATCGTCGGCAAAACAAACCGCTTCGACGTCATCGTCATTCTCGAACGACAACCGCTTCACCGGCCCGCTTAACGGGTGCTCGGGGTCAGTCACGTCGAAGAGCCACAGATCTTCGTACGTGTTGATGATGATCCGCTTGCCGTCAGGCGTCGCGTCGGCGCCGGTCGCCTGGCCGAGGACGTCGAAGCTGTCAACCAACTCGGCGGTTTGGACTTCTTCGTTCGAATCGGGATCAAGTCGATAGAGCTTCGTCAGCGTGTCGCTGCGATGCTTCGAGCAGAGGTAGATCGCGTCGCCGATTGTGAAGATCGCCTCGCAGTCGTAGTTGAAGTCGTCCTTCGGCGCCGGGAATTCCATCTGGCCCGGGTAACGAAAGAAAAGCCGCTTCACGAACGTCGTCCGCTCGGCCAACGGCGCCGGCTCCGGGACGATGTAGAGGACCAAGTCGCGGCGATCATTCCGATTATTGCCGACGTCGGCAACGATCACCCGCCCGCGGTCGTCGACGGTGATATCCTCCCAATCGACGTTGATCGCCCCGGCAATCGTCACGCCGGGGTTGTCGGGCTCGCGCTCGCTCTTTTCAACTTGGCCATTGCGGTGGACTGGATAGATCCGCGGTTCATCGCCCGAGTCGTTGTGCATCCAGAATAGATCCGGCCAGTTACGGCTTTTGACGATCCCCGAATGTTCCTTCGCCGGGCCGGAGCCGAGACGCGTTCCCTTGCCGAGATCGAAAGTCGCCGACGGTTTTGCCAGCGATGCATCGGCGCCACGGCAACGTGAACTGCCTAACGGCGTGCTCACCGCCATCGGCAAGGCAAGCGCAAGGAGGACGGTTCGTCTCTTCATTCGGAGCATGCGATCTCTCCCGGTTGGCAAATTCGAGCGGCTGCTTTACGGCGTCGCGCCAAGGCAAACTCAGAATCGCGCATGGCTTTCGATTGAAACACCATCGTTTGCGGAGTTGGCAAGGGACAAAGGCGTCGCCGCTGCTTCACGAATCCTTCATCACGGCCGTCTGCGAGGCTCAGGTTGCCGCCGCCAGCGCCACCGAATACGCTAAAGGAACTTCGGTCCGGTAGCTCAGCGGTTAGAGCAGGGGACTCATAATCCCTTGGTCCTAGGTTCGAATCCTAGCCGGACTACTACCCCGTCATCGGAATCGCTAGACAGTTGCGTTTCCTCTGAAAAACCGACGCTGGTGGTAACGGGGTCCTGCCCCTTACTTGGCGATACGGCTGAAGACTGCACCGGATTCTGCAGCGCGTCCGACTGGGGCGACGACGCTTTGTCGAAATCGGCCTCGGTCGATTGCCAGTAATGTTTCTCAGCGATGAGCGTGGAATGCCCCAACCACTCGGCGGCGACGTGGGCAGGATACTCGGCGGCAAGCTCCGTCGCCCGAGATGCCCGGAGATTCTGGAATAATTTGGGCCATAGTCGAACCTCGGCCCGCTCGATGATCCGCTGCAACTCGGTGCGAAGGTTGGAGTTCGCCACGCGGTATTGGGTGATCACGTAGACCGCCTCAGGGTCGAACGCGTCAATGAGGTATCGTTTCAGCTCGGGGAAGATTGGCACGATCCGTTCCGCCTTGTCTTCGTGATGCTCCGTCTTCGGGCTGCGAACGGTGAAACGATTCGTCGCCCAATCGATGTCGGCCCATTTCAGCGCTAGATGCTCGCTGGGGCACCTCAGGCCGCCGAACCTCGATAACGCGAACAGCAACCGCCACTGAGCGTTGGGGCAAGCTTCGATGACTTTGGCGGCATCTTCACGAGTGACAAAATGTTGACGGTCACGGTTGGCCTTGATGCCGAGCCCCTTCATGTCTCCGAAAGGATTGGCTTCGAGCAAGCGGCGCCGAACGGCAGAACGGAAAAACTGGCGCGCGACTGAGCACCGTTTGCGGATGGTGTTGGGACCAAGCGGCTTGCGAACTGAACCGTCGGCACGCTTGCCTTTCGTCGCCATCCACCGTCGCCAGTCATCGCCGTCGGCGGCCGTGATGTCGCCGATCGCCTTCGACTGACCGAAATATCCGACCAATGCCGCCTTCGTCTGAGCATAAACCAGGGCCGTACCAGGCTTCACGTCTGAACGCGAGGCCACGTAGTCGTCGATGAACGGGGCCAAAGTGATTCGTTTGCCGGCATTGCGCAGGGGCACTAGCCCGGCGGTCGCCAATTTGTCGTAGAGCAGCGATTCTAGCTTGCCAACCCACGCGGCCGTTTCAGCGTCCCAGCTGGTTTGCGCAATTGCCGCCGCATTGAGCGCCTCGATCTTCGACTTGATCGTTTCCGCCGACTTCTTGGGCAGCTTGCCCAATCGAATCGAGCGTCGCTTCCGATCGCCGGCCACGAACTGGATCGTGCGGTTTCCGTTCTTGTCACTGGAAATACTGGCCATCGTTACTCGTCCTTCGCTGCAAGAGTGCGGGGATGAAGTTCTAGCCCAAGATGCTCAGCGAGCTTTTCGATCGACTCGACGCTGAGCCCACGGCGGCCGCTGAGAAACTTCGAGAGAGTCGCCTGGTCGATGCGAGTCGCGCGGCTGATGCCGAGTTGATTCTGCCCAGAGTCGCGGATCGCGTGCCGCAACTGATCCCGGAACGACGCGCGCTGCTGCGTCGTCGCTGGAGTGTCGCTGATGTATGGCGGTGAGTCAATCATGTTCTGATCTAAATGGGACTGGAAAATGGTTAATGGCAAATCTCGCGTATGACGCAAATCGTCTCAGGCATCAAACGGCATAGCGTTGTTGTGAATGGCGCTGCGATGCGTCGAGTGGGGTGACGTGGTACGGGCCGGGAGAGTTGGCATCGCGTTTTGCGTCGTTGTGATCTGTGTCGCTTCCGTGCGTTGGAGACTAACCTCCACCTCTCTCATCGAGTCCCTTCTAGCGACCTCACGGGCATGCTGCTCGCCAGCACGGCTGAATTTGGTAGGCCTGTCGATTGTGACGCCGCGTCTCAATTGTTCGACGCGGTTGAGCAAGCTCTGGATCTTGGCGTCCACGCACTCGCCGCTTGGCTGATGTCGCTGTGTCAATTCCATCCCTCTTCCTTGGGTGAGTGGCATAGATTGCAACCTTTGACGGCCGACTCCATAGATTGCAATTGCAGCCTTTGATAAACCCCTATGATTAATCAAACATTGCAATTAACTCTCCCTCAGTCCCCATAGGTTGCAGCCGTTGCAACCTTTGATTGCAACCTTTGGCTAAAACTCTGCCTCGTAGAAACCATTTGCAGCCTTTGAAAGCATCCACGTCCCGTCGTCGCCGAAACCGACTCGGTAAGGCTTCAGCCCCAATTCCTTCTTCACTGAGTGATAGGTTCGCTCGCTGATTCCAGCGTCGATGCAAGCTTTCAGCACATCTGCGGAAGCCGCTGGCCCGTGGGCGATCATGTCTTCGATGATGCCTTTCGCTTCGTCGGACTTATTCCCCTGCCGCTTGTCGCTTCCACTGGCGCAGAGGTCGCCAGCGGACGTATCACAATGGTCGCCCCACCGGACGCGAGACGTCTCTGCGAAGCTCTCGATCGAGAACCGCAACGAAGACGGTTCGGGTGCCAGGTTGGATTTGACGCAAGCCAGGATGCGTCCCTCGGGATCAGCAGGATCGACGCCGACCATAAACTCCGCTCGGGCTGCACCGGTCACTCCGATCGACCCGCCGCCGCGGTAAACGGCCGACAGTCCCGATTTCTTGTTTAAGTGGCGCACCAAAAGGAACGCCGCTCCCGTACTCTCGGCCACGGACGCGACCTGGCCAAGGCACCGGCGGACGTCGGCGTCGTTGTTGATGTTCAGCTTGCCATCGAGGAACGCCACGAACGGGTCGACGACCACCAGAGCGACGTCGCTGGCACGAATCACCTGCTCGACGGCCGGGAGGTCACCCGGCAAAGTCACCGGTCGCTCTTCCTCGCCCTCCAAGCTGCACTGCATCGATCGCAGACAATGCACCCGCCGCAGATCCGCGCCTGCGGCTTCGAGGCGTGGCCGCAATGTTCTCGCGGGATCGTCCTCGGCGTTCATGAACAGCACGCCGCGGGGCCTGAAAGTCCCGTCCGGCGCCGTCAACGGCGGCATGGGCCAACCTCGCGTGATCCGAGCGCCGAGATCGCACGTCAGCTGAGACTTTCCTAAACCGGGATCTCCCGACAGATTTGAGATTGCCCCACACGGTATGTGCTGATCCCAGAGCCATTCGGTCGTTGCATGCTCAACATTGGCCATGATCGTCACCGCTGGCTGCCAGAGTGATTGAGTCGGCAAATCGGCGAAGTCGGCGTCGTCTACGGCCCGCTGCAGTGCCGTTGCTAGTTCTTCATGGATGACGGCACTTCCGTCACCTTCCGGCATATAGGGTCCGCGAAGGCCGAGCCGGCGAATTGTTTCCTCACGCCACTTCTGCCTCATGAAGGCAGCGTCTGTGTCAAAGCGGTCCGTGTGCTGACGCCTGCCGTAGCTGGCGACAACCAACCGTCTGCCCTTGTCGTCAGGCTCCCCGCATTGAATGTCGATCGAAAGAGGTTCAGGCACTGTGCGACCTCCGGCGATCCGTCGCCAACCGTCGGGCCGCCTGAGCCTTCAGCGCCGCTTCGTCGAGCCGCTGCTCGTACTCGTCGAGAAGTTCCAGAGCGATGCTGCGGCGAGTCGTCGGTAAGAGCGCATCAATCGCCGCTTGTTGAGCTTCAGATGCCGATGCGCAGAACAGCTGACTTGCTATGCGCGCAAACCGCGCCACTTGATGAACGTATTGCGGATATCGTTGAAGGTCGTCGGCCGGGCCTCGGGTCGCCTCGGCAACGTCGATGCGGTAATCTTCAAGCCATCCTTCATGATCGAGTCGCGCGAGCGTTTGTATTGCTCGCGGAAGAAACGTAGAATCGGACATACTTGCTCCACGCCCGGGCCGCGCAGGTTGGCGTTTGCGCGGCCCGGGACACTTGAGGAAAGGTGGACGGGTTAGGCGGCGCGCCGCGATCGAGACCCTGACATCGTCGAGAGCGTGCGTTGGACCACGGTCTGCGCCCAAGCGGCCATGAATGCGTCGAAGATGTTCGACCAATCGTCTCCGCTCACGCCCTCGGGGCGCTGCGCGTCATACAGTGACTTCATTGACGGTGACTTCGCTCGGCGCCGACGCGACGCGTTGCGGTGTGAGGGATTCGAGCCTAGCATTCTGGATCTCCTTGTTTTGCGACCTGGGTCGTTGGGTCTGAGCAACTTCTCGAGCCGGATCGCAGTACATTCACGCCGCTAAAATGCCCGCGGCGCATTGGGCAATGAGGTTTCCGCGCCAGTTGTGAGCGGCGCGAAAGAGCAGAATCGAGCTACTCAGCGAGAGTCGCTGAGGCGTCGGCCGTGAGCCGCTCGACGGCAGAGACCTGCGATCGGCTCTTGATGTAAGTCCGCACGACCTCCGGGTCGTAACGGAGAATCCGGCCGGTCGGGCCG
>PNKX01000034.1 GCA_013822725.1 Pirellula sp. | reverse complement strand
GTGGTCCCGTAGATGACGCCGTTATGCAGCATGGCGCCTCCGCTAGGAAAGTTCGCTGTGCTTGCCCCGTTGAAAACGTGGAGGGTGGTGAACGGTTCCGACGCAACTACTCGTACCGCGCCGGTGAGCGCGAGTATGATGAAAGCAATCAGGCGAAGGACTGCATGCAACATAGATTCCTCGTGTGAAGTCAGGCTCGCCATGTTTGCTAGTTGTCCATGAAATCAGCCGCACGGCCAGCGTACCAGTACCTCCCTGATAATACGTGCAGCGTTTCCACCGTCGGCATTCTAGCCGCGCGGCGGGGAGGACGCCAAGCTACGGGGAAAATCAAAGAAGTCCTGCTCCCTCTTTCCGAAGGTTTGTCCAAATGAGTCAATCAATTCTTGTTAGATCATCGGCCCTGCTTGTTGCGTTCTGCATTCCCAACCTGAGCGTCTTAGCGGAAGAGGACGGAAAACTTTCTGTTTGGTCCGTCAAACCTGCAGCGGCCATCCGACTGGCTGAGGAATTCGACGGAGGCTGGTATTCGATACGTCCGCCAAAAGAGTACGTGCAAGCTGAACTCGGCGACGTTGCCGCATACGATCGCGCTGGCATTAAGGCCGCCGCGTGGACTAAAGAAACAGGCGGCACGATCAACCCAACGATTACCATCCTGTCGCTGCCTACGCCAGCAGCTGAAGGGGAGAGCGACCGCGAGTTGTTTCAAGGATTTCTGCAGTCGTTGACGGCTAAATGGCCGGATGCAAAGGGTTCCGATATCTCGGAAGGACTTAGGAACGGGCAGCCCGGGCTCCGGTTTCAATTTTCCGCTACCGGCGAAAGCGGCGAGGACATCCAAGGCGTCGTCGTTTGCTGCGTGGGCGATTCGGGAACCTTCGTGGTGTCCGCCCTATGCGTTGGCGACGCTGGGCCTGGCAACGAGGAACTCGCCATCCTTAAGAACTCGGCGGTTTCGTGTCAGCAAAAGTCTTCGCCAGCGCCGTAGGGAACCCGCTGCACGCGGTGTGCTTCTTTCCCGGCAGAGATCGCAGGCGAGCCTGCCCCGTGTTCTCCAGATATATTTCGAGATTTTTGGGGAGGGTGAGCGTCGATTTGACGAGGCGGTGTCGCGCGAGGGTTCGGACTGGTCGCTGAAGCGACCAGTCCGGGAGAGGAGAGGGCGCGGGGGTAAGCATCGCGAACGCGTGAAGGGATCGTCGCGAGCTACTTATCTTACTTAAGGTCGGCAGTTACCGAATACGCGATCGGCGATTGACGGCGCCCAAGCAGAGTCCGCTTAAGACCGCGGCAACGAGAGTTGACGGTTCGGGGACGGCGGACGTCGGCTGGAATGGTTGAAACTCTTGCTGCCAGATGAGGAAGTCGGAGCCGTCGACGTCATGATCGCCGTCGGCGTCGCCGTTTGACGCGTTCGCACCTGTCGCTGCGCCGAAACTGGTTCGCCATCGCGCCAGATCAGCTCCATCGACGTCGCCGTCAGCGTCGAAATCGCCGGTGGTCGGAACGATTCTCGCGGTGAGGACGCTGTTCGTGGTGTTGTTGTCGTTCACGGTGAAGCCAATGATGCCGTCGTCGGACAAGGTTAATCCGGACGAGATGGTGATGCCTCCGGCCACGAACGACCGGACTCTGAAAAGCTCTTGGCCGGCTGTTGGGTCAATGTCGATGACATCGTCCTCGCGCACCACGAGCGTCAGCTTGCCGTCGATGCGCGCCCAGAGAGCGGCATCGTTCTCGGTTGCAACGTCGGCGCCTTTCAGCGAGGAAGTGAAGAGTAGAACACCGTCCTTATTGAGGAGCGGACTGTCAAAGCTTCCGAACCGAACGTCACCTGCGGCGACTGGAATCAGGTCTCCTTCCCGGGCGATCAATTCCAATCCTCCGGCGGGACCGGCCCAAATGCCTCGGTCGTTGGCGGCGGTGACGTCCGGCCCGCTTAAGCCCCCTCGAAATGCAATTTCACCTCGATCGTTGAAGCTAAATCGAGTGCCGGATTGCCCCACGTTGAACTCGGTGAATAACGTCGTCAAAGACGTCCCGGGGGCCCAATCGCCGGTTCTGGCCGCCAGCGACAAACCGCCTTGCGCGGTGGACCAAATAGAGAGATTGTTCGAACTATTAACACTAGCCCCTTTAAGATAGGCTTCGAACGCAACCTCGCCCTTGCTGTTAATGGCTTGCGTCGGAGGAGTAAGCGAAATGGTGCTCGGATAAAATCTATCGAATGTGACGCCGCTTAAACCTGGAGCGGCGGTTCCTTCGATCGCAACGGGCGTCGCTACGCCGGCACTGGCAGTCCACATGCCGGTGATCGTCGCGCCGCCTGTTGTCGGGACTGCCGAGCCTCGAAAGACAACTTTGGCTGAACCATTTACGCGCGGATAAGAGTAGCCCGAAAAGAGGGCTGGGGTTGGCGTGCCGGGAGCCACGGCGCCAGTACGAATGGCTACGGTGAGTCCGGACAAACCGCCGGTGAGTACATATCTTTGCGTTGGGTCCGCTACCCCTGGCCCCGTCAGCTGCGCTGATAGCGATACCATTCCGTCGGTCATTTCCGCGTCAGATACAACCACTAAGTCGAATTTGACCCCTTCGGGCTGTCCGGGAACTTGGCGGCCTTTATAGGCGAGCAACGTCGTCGCGGCATCGTCGACGACCCACGCGGCGCCATCCTTGGCGAACAACATGGCGCTGCCAGTGTCGAGAAAATGCAGGTTAGTCTGATTGTGAGCGGCGTTGGTCAAAACAACGCCAGGATCAAGGCCGGGCATCGTCTCGCCTTCGCGACCGATGAGTCTAACCCCGCTTGCATCGGCGATCACCCAGGCCGAATCATTCGTGTCAACGACGCCAGGGCCTCTTAGCGTGGCCGAAAATTGCACGCCTTCGTCGCCGATGAGCGTAGGGGCCCAGAGCCGTGAGAAATTCACCCCTTCCGGCAGGCCGGCCGCCACGTCGCCCCGCTTGGCGATTCGATCGAATACAAGCGACGTTCCCGCGGCGCACGTTGAACTGCCGGCGACGGTTGAGAAAATCGTCAGGCACGCGAGCAGGACGCCGCTCACGTATGATCGACCGCCGCGGCGACGGCAAATGGTTTTCATGCGAATCATTTGCATACGAATCGAGAGCCAACGTTGCCGCATTTGCAAAGTCGAATGCTTTGTTTTTAATTCAAAACCGAACAGAGTTCAATTCGGAGCATTCTCTTAGAAATGGCCGTCCGTGAGGGTGCGACGTCAATGGGACAGTCGAAGCTCCGACGCGGCCGAATTGCAGCCTTAAAATTGAGATGCTTGGACTGTAGCAGAGCGGGTGCTTTTGGCTCCACCTTTGCCGAATTAGGGAGCGACCGCCGACAACGTTTTCTATGGGGCGTGACGCCAACCGATCTTTCTGATGGGGACTCGGGGCGTGTTTCATGCTGGGTGAGGCAGGTGGGAGCACCCACCTTATGTTGCTCAACGGCGGCTCGCGTGTGGGCTCCTTGCGACGACATGAAGTCCGACGAGAGGATTACCGCGGGGATGAACCCAGCGGCTCACCTTATGAGTCGCAAATCGTCTCCTAGAAGTCAGCCGTGGACGCATTTACGCAAACACTGGGTAACCGATCGGCTGTAGTCGTCTCGCAGGTGCGGTTGCGTTCCACGCATGCATCTGTACATTAATGGGGATCGTTACCAGTTTTTATCACAGTGTCTTGTTGTAGGAAGAGTTGTAGCAGTCTCGCCCAGCATGAGTTTCGTGCCCGCAGCGCCGGAGGCGACGCGGGCGGGGTCGCCGTCTCCGGAGGAGTTCTCAGGGGGAATCGGTGCGACAAACTCGGCCCAGGCCAGCGCTAGAGCGACAGAACACGCGGAAAGAACAGATGTCAGTCACGAAAGAACGTAAGAGCGAGTTGATCCAGGAATTTGGCCGTGCGGGAGCCGACACCGGTTCGCCGGAAGTGCAGGTCTCGATCCTGACGACCCGCATTGCGGAAATGACCAAGCATCTGCAGCTTCACAAGAAGGATTTCGCCAGCCGTCGGGGTCTCCTCGGCATGGTGAGCCGGCGCCGTCGGTTGCTCGACTACGTGAAGCGGACCAATCCGCAAAAGTATCTCGATCTGTTGAAGCGTCTGGACATCCGCAAGTAACGCTGTCGCCGAACCTGTGAGCGTCGCCCGCCGGCAAGCTCGCCGGAATCGGCCTCGCGAACTTCTCTGCGACCGCTCCCCTTTTTTTTGAGGGGACAATTTGCGGGGGCCAACGAGTCGATCGTCGGCTGCCTTCATCGGCGCCGCGCCCCATCGTATGGCGACGGTTCGATCGCGCTGGCCGTGGTCAATCCGCCAGACGGCGCTCTCACGCTTGGCCCTCGCTCTCCGCGGGCGATCGGCGCTTTACGCCATTGGCCCCACGCGGTGCGAACGCTGTGGGCAACTCAGCAACGAAAAAAGTTAGGAAGCAAGAAATTGAAGAGAATCAAAGTTGAAAAGCAAATCGGTCAGTACCTCTTCTCCATCGAAACGGGCGCCCTCGCCAAACAAGCCGCCGGCGCCGTCACCGTCCAGTACGGTGACACCGTCGTCCTCGTCGCCGCCGCCACCGACAAGCCGCGGCCCGGCATCGACTTCTTCCCGCTCACCTGCGACTACCGCGAGCGCGTCGCCGCCGCCGGTAAGTTTCCTGGCGGCTTCATCAAGCGTGAAGGCCGGCCCACGACCAAGGAAACCCTCACCGCCCGGCTGATGGATCGCCCCATCCGTCCGCTCTTCCCGGAAGGGTTCAACGACGAAGTTCAGATCCAAGCCTTCGTCATGTCGAGCGATCGGCAGACCGACGGCGACGTCCTGGCGATGAACGGCGCCGCCGCGGCGTTGGGCATTTCCGAACTGCCGTTCGAAGGCCCGCTCGGATCGGTCCGCCTCGGCATCGTTGACGGCAAGTTCATCCCCTTCCCGACGCAAGATGAACTCGAAGCGAGCACGCTCGACCTGATCATCTCCGGCACGAAAGACGCCGTGCTGATGATCGAAGGCTTCGGCCGCGAGCTGCCCGAAGACGAAATGACCCAGGCGATCATCACCGCCCACGGCTACGTCAAGGAATTGTGCGACCTGCAGCAAGAGTTGATCGACAAGGTCGGCAAGGCGAAGAAAGCCTTCACCCTCCCGGCGAACGACGGCTGCTACGACGCCCTGAAGGGCCGCTTTTACGATCAGGCCCGCGCCGCCAAGCAGACCGCCGGCAAGCACGAGCGCGCCGATGCGATGCGGGCGATCAAGGTCGACGCCAAAGCGGCGCTCATTCCCGATGCGACTGCCGACGACGCCTACAGCGACGTTTCGTTCTCGAAAGCATGGCACGACCTCGAAGCGAAGATCGTTCGCGATCTGATCCTCGACGGCACCCGCGCCGACGGCCGCGATTACAAGTCGCTTCGCGCCATCGATTGCGAAGTCGATTTGTTGCCCCGCGTTCACGGTTCCGCCCTGTTCCAACGCGGCGAAACGCAGGCCCTGGTCACGATCACCCTCGGCACCGGCCGGGACGAGCAACGGGTCGACGGCCTGTTCGACGAGTTCTCGAAGCGGTTCATGCTCGACTACAACTTCCCGTCGTTCTCGGTCGGCGAGTGCCGCCCGATTCGCGGTCCGGGTCGGCGTGAAATCGGTCACGGCGCCTTAGCCGAGCGGAGCGTCAACCCGATTCTCCCCGACCACGACGAGTTCCCCTACACGATCCGCGTGATCTCCGACATCCTCGAGTCGAACGGCTCGAGCTCGATGGCGTCGGTCTGCGGCGCCACCCTCGGCCTGATGGCTGCGGGCGTCCCCATCACCAACCCGGTCGCCGGCATCTCGGTCGGCCTGGTGAAGGATGGAGACAAGTGGGTCCTTCTCACCGACATCATCGGCGACGAAGATCACTACGGCGACATGGACTTCAAGATTGCCGGCACGCAAAACGGCATCACCGGCATCCAGCTCGACCTGAAGATTAACGGCATCAGCGAAGAGATCATCCGCGCCACGCTCGCTCAGTCGCGCGAAGCTCGGATCGAAATCCTCCGCAACATGCTGTCGGCGATTCCTCGGCCCCGCGCCGGCGTCGCCGAGTCGGCCCCGCGGTTGTTCCGCACGCAGATCAGCCCCGACAAGATCGGTTTGCTCATCGGCCCCGGCGGCAAGACGATCCGCGGCATTCAGGAAGACACCGGCGTCACGATCGACGTCCAAGAGGATGGCACGGTCACGATTGCCGGCAGCGACGAAGCGACCGCCAAGGCAGGCTTGGCTCGCGTTGAAGCCCTCACGGCAAGCGTCCAGGTCGGCCGCATCTACGACGGCGTCGTCACCAGCGTGAAGGACTTCGGCGCCTTCGTCGAGATCCTGCCGGGCCGCGACGGCCTCTGCCACATCAGCGAACTGGCCGACGGTTACGTCGCGTCGGTCGGCGACGTCTGTAAGGTCGGCGATCACATGAAGGTGAAGGTGATCGCGGTCGACGAGCAAGATCGCGTCAAGCTGAGCCGCAAGGTCGCGATGCGTGAGCTGGCCGAATCGGAAACAGAGACGGTCGAAGCCTAAGCTTCGTCGGCTCGCGACAAGTAGTTTGGAACGTACCTGCGGGGTCCCATCGGGACCCCGCAGCTTTGCGCTTATTTGTTCGACATGACCACCCACGCTCCCAGCTCCGATCAGTACGAACGGCTCATCGCCCAATATGCGGAGATGGCGCAGCTCGCGGGGGCGCTGGCCCACGAGATCAAGAACCCCCTCTCGACGATCCGGCTCAACATGGAGCTCCTTGCCGAGGATTTAGCTGAACCGCAGTCGCCCGCGCAGCGTCGCGCCGCGAAGCGGATCGACGTGATGCAGCGCGAATGCCAACGGCTGCAGGACCTGCTTGACGATTTCCTCAACTTCGCCAAGATCCGCAAGCTCCATCGCCAGCCGACCGACCTGAACGCCGAGATCGAGGAAACGCTCGACTTCTTCGCCCCCGAAGCGGCCGCGGCCAACGTCGAGATCATTCGCTACCTCGATCCCGACCTGCCGCGAGTGATGCTCGACGCCGAGTCGTTCCGCAGCGCCCTGATCAACCTGTTGCTCAACGCCAAGCAGGCGATGCCGAAGGGGGGGCAGCTCGTCGTCCGCACTACGACTTCTGGCGGCCACGTGGTGCTGCACCTGATCGACACCGGCGTCGGCATCGACGATCACACCGCGGCCCACATGTTCGAGGCCTTCTTTTCGACGAAGCCGGGCGGTTCGGGCCTTGGGCTGCCGACGACGATCAAGATCATCGAAGCCCACGGCGGCCGCATGCACGTGCAGAGCGAGGTGGGGCGCGGGACGCAGTTCACGATCGAGCTGCCGGCGCCGCCGCGATTGAGCGGCTAAAAGAAAACATTGAACCGCCAAGGACGCCAAGGACGCCAAGAGCGCCAAGGGAAGACAGGAAGAGTTACTCGCGAATGACGCAAATCGACGCTAATGAAACAATGAATTAGTTCCTATTCGCGTCCATTAGCGTCATTAGCGGGCTCTAGTTTTCGTCATGCCCGTTGTGCCGCCGTGGTTCAATTCCTCCCCGCATTTCCTTGGCGAACCTTGACGTCCTTGGTGGTTAATCTTCCTTCCCCTTTTTCAGCCAAGCCAGCCCCCGTATCATCGTTAGCTATGTCGTCTCCCACCGCCGCCAAAGCTGGTCCGCCGATCAAGGTCCTCGTCGTCGACGACGAGGCGGCGCACGCCGAAGCGGTGGCGGACAGCCTCGCGCGGGTCGGTTACGACTGCACCGTGGCGACCAGCGGGGCCGAGGGAATGGCGATGCTCGCCCGCGACGCTTACGAGGTGATCGTCACCGACCTGCGGATGAAAGACTCGACCGGCTTGGAAGTGCTCGCCAAGTCGAAGGAACTGCTCCCCGACGCCGAGGTGATTCTCGTCACCGGCCACGGGACCGTCCAATCGGCCGTCGAGGCGATGCAGCAGGGCGCTTTCAACTATCTGCTGAAGCCGCTTGATTTGAAGCAGCTGCGATCCGTGGTCGACAGCGCCTCGCGAACGCAGCATTTGCGACGGGCGAACGCCGAACTCAATCGACGGCTCGACGAGAAATTCGGCTTCGAGGGTGTGATCGGCAACAGCCCGCAGATGCACGATGTGGTCACGCGGCTGCAACGGATCGCGCCGACCGACGCCACGGTGCTGATTCAGGGTGAAACGGGCACCGGGAAGGAACTGGTGGCCCAGGCGATCCATCAGAATAGCCCCCGCAAGAATCGCCCGTTCGTCGCGCTCAACTGCGCGGCCCTCAGCGAGAACATTCTTGAAAGCGAGCTTTTCGGCCACATCCGCGGCGCGTTCACCGACGCCAGCGCCGATCGCGTCGGCAAATTTGAATACGCCAGCGGCGGGACGCTCTTCCTCGACGAAGTCGGCGACATGCCGCTGCCGACGCAGATCAAGCTGCTGCGGGTGCTGGAGAGCGGCGAGATCACCCGCGTCGGTTCGAACGAGCAGATTAAGGTGAACGTCCGCATTCTGTCGGCGACCAACCGCGACCTGGAAGAGGCGATCAAAAACGGGACGTTCCGTGAAGACCTGTATCATCGCCTCAAGGTCCTCACTGTGAGGTTGCCGCGGTTGAGCGAGCGCGCCGCCGACATTCCGCTGCTGATCGAGCACTTTATTCAGCTTCATAGCGCGCGGCATCACAAGAAGATCAAAAGCATGACGACCGCCGCGCGTCGGCGGCTGATGGCCTTCAACTGGCCCGGCAACGTGCGACAACTCAAAAACGCGATCGAGAGCATGGTCGTCGTCGACTTCGACGAGGTCCTCGACGTCGACGATCTGCCGCCCGAACTGCTCACCCCTGGCGAGCAACCCGAGCCAGTTGGCGCCAGCGCTGGGCTAGGCGATCTCGTCGGCCGTCCAATGTCGGAAATCGAAGGGCTCTTCATCGCCGAAACGCTGAAGTCGACCGCCGGCAACCGCGAAGAGGCGGCCGAAATGCTCGGCATCGGCGAGCGGACGTTGTATCGGAAGATTAAAGAGTTTGGATTGAACTAAGGAAGCATGTCAGTTGTCAGTGGTCCGTTGTCAGTTGCAAAAAAGCTGGTGACACTCTCACCAGCAACAGACGATGGACCACTGACCACGGACGAGATTTCATGCCCACCATCCGCCAACTGCCGCCGAGCGTCGTCAACAAGATCGCCGCCGGCGAGGTGATCGAGCGGCCGGCAAGCGTGGTGAAAGAGCTCGTCGAGAACTCGCTCGACGCCGGCGCGCGGCGAATCGACGTGACGGTGGAGCAGGGAGGAACGGAACTGATTCGAGTCGTTGACGACGGTTGCGGCGTGGCGCCCGAGCAGCTTGAACTTGCGCTCGCCAGCCATGCCACCAGCAAGATCGTCGACGCTGACGATCTGTTCCGCGTCGCGACGCTCGGCTTCCGCGGCGAAGCGCTCGCCTCGATCGCCGCAGTGAGTCGCCTTTCGTTCCGCAGTCGTCCGCTTGAGGCGCCGATTGCGACCGAACTTGAAGTCGTCGGCGGCACCGCGGAACCATTACGACCCGTCGGCGGCCCCTGCGGCACGACTGTCGAGGTGCGGAATCTCTTCTTCAACACGCCGGTGCGGCAAAAATTCCTCCGCACGACCCAAACGGAGATGGGCCATCTCACCGAGGCGCTCACTCGACTGGCCCTGGCCCACCCGCAGGTCCATTTCACGCTGCAGCATGGCGGGCGGCTGATCCATGACCTGCCGCCCGGCGAAGCCCGGCAACGGATCGCCGCCCTCTGCGGACAAGAACTTGCCGACGGCTTGATTCGCATCGAGAGCGATGACGACGGCATTCAGCTGACGGGCGACGTCGCCAATCCGACCCACAGTCGGCCGAACAACAGGATGCAATATCTCTTTCTGAACGGCCGCTTCATCCGCGACCGTTCGCTGCAGCACGCCCTCGGCGAAGCTTACCGCGGGTTGCTGCTGACGGGCCGATTCCCCGTCTGCTTCCTCCATTTACAGATGCCGGCGGCGGCGGTCGACGTCAACGTCCATCCGACGAAGCTTGAAGTTCGCTTCCAAGACGGCGGCCGCGTTTATAGCCAACTCCTGAGTACGCTGCGGACGAAGTTTCTCTCAACCGATTTGATCGCCCGCGCCTCGGCGCCGCCGCTCGGCAGCGCGATTGACGATGAAATCATGGCCTCCACGCCGGCGGCGTCGCAGGGCTTGTGGGATTGGGCGAAGCGGCAACTCGGCCCCGCCACTGGCGACGGGCGCGTCCCCGACTTCGTCCCATTCGTCGATCGCGACCAGCGCGACGTCTTGCGACTCCACCGCGTCGATCTCCCGCCGCTCGTCGGACGCGCGCCGGCAGCGTCATCGCGCGCCGTAAACATCATCCCCAATGACGCAGGCGGCGAGGGCGAGGCGGCAGCAAGCGACCCGACCGCCGACTACGCCTCCGCCGCAGCTCATCGGCTCGATCTGCCGCATGACGCCGCGCAGTCACATCGCTCGCCGCGGGCGCTCCAGATTCACAATCGCTACCTCGTCACCGAAACCGACGAGGGGCTCGAGGTGATCGATCAGCACGCGCTCCACGAGCGGATTTTGTACGAGGCGCTCCGGGAGCGGGTCCTTGCCGGCGCGGTCGAGAGTCAACGGCTGCTGGTGCCCGAACCGGTCGATCTGGCCGCGAGCGAAGCGGCCGCGGCCGTCGAGAATCGCGAGACGCTGGCCCAACTCGGGATGGAGGTCGAGGCGTTCGGGGGCGAGACGGTCCTTGTTTCCGCCTACCCGGCGATGCTCGCGAACCTGCCGCCGGCGGAGGTCCTCCGGAGTCTGGTGGAGCAGTTGCTCGCCGGGGGAAAAGCCCCTGAATCCCGGGACATCCTCGACGAACTGCTTCACATGATCGCCTGCAAAGCGGCCGTTAAATACGGAGATCGCCTCACGCCGCAGGAGATCGACGCCCTGCTGGAACAGCGGGGACTCGCCCAGGACCACCATCACTGTCCCCACGGCCGGCCCACCGCCCTGATTTTTACCCGCGAACAGCTCGATCGGCAGTTCAAACGGATTTGATCGTGCGGGCCGATTGGTTCACAATGGACCGGCTATGGCCCGCCCCCGAAGGCCATGCCCCCCCTCTTGCGAGTTTAGAGCCCCCACATGATTTGCGTCGCCATCGGTCGTAGCCGCCACAAACATATCATGGCCGAGCATCAGCATCTCGCTGAGCAAGGCGCCAAGATGGTCGAGTTGCGCCTCGACTACGTGGCCGGCAAGGTAAACATCCGCCGGCTGATGGCGGGGCGACCTGAAGGGTGTCAGGTGATCATTACCTGCCGCCGCAAGGAGGATGGGGGCAAATGGCCTGGTTCTGAAGAAGCGCGATTGCTGCTCCTCCGCGAGGCGATCGCCGAGGGAGTCGATTACGTCGATCTCGAAGAAGACGTCGCCGGGCAGATCCCGCGCTTCGGCCGGACGAAGCGCATCGTCAGCTACCACAACTTCCGTAAAACGCCCGACGATCTCCGCGAACTTCATGCGCGGATGTCGGAACTGAACCCCGACATTATCAAGCTCGCCACGATGGCGAACGATCCGCACGACAACCTGCGGATGCTCGAGATGATGCAGGAGAGCGAGATCCCGACCGTCGGCATGTGCATGGGCGACATCGGCACGCCGTCGCGGATTCTCGCCGGCAAGTTCGGGGCGCCCTTCACCTACGCGACCTTCCACCACGAACGGACGCTCGCCCCCGGTCAACTCAGCTTTAAGCAGATGACCGAGATCTACAACTACGAGCGGATCGGCGCCAACACGACCGTGTACGGAGTGATCGCCGACCCGGTTGGCCACAGCCTCAGCCCGCACGTTCACAACGCGGCGTTTCAGGCGCTGGGGATCGACGCCGTCTACGTCCCGTTCCGCGTGCCGGCCGATGCGCTCGCGCGGTTCATGGAAGACGCCCCGCGGCTCGGGGTCAAAGGCCTGAGCGTGACGATTCCGCACAAGGAACAGATCGCGCGCAGCCTGACGAAAGTCGACCCGGCGGTGAAGAGCATCGCCGCGGTGAACACGGCGATTTTCGACGGCCCGGAGATCGTCGGTTACAACACCGATTACAACGCCGCGATGGACTGTCTGGAGATGGCGCTGGGCGAAGTCGGGGCGGATCCGAGTCCGCTCAAGGGAAAGCGGGTGCTGGTCCTCGGCGCCGGCGGCGTCGCGCGGCCGATTGTGTTCGGCCTCCGCAAGCGCGGGGCGACGATCACCATCGCCTCCCGTACCATGCCGCGGGCCGAACGGCTCGCGAACACGTTCGAAGCGAAGGCGATCGACTGGGAAGCACGTCATCGCGGCCCGTGCGACGTCATCGTCAACTGCACGCCGATCGGCATGCATCCCAACGTTGACGAATCGCCGATCCAGAAGACGTTCCTCAAGCCGAACATGCTGGTGTTCGACACGGTCTACAATCCCGAGTCGACGCTGTTGGTCAAAGACGCCCGCTCGCGCAATTGCGAAACGATCACTGGCGTAGAGATGTTCGTTCGGCAGGCGCAACTGCAGTTCTTCCTGTTCACGCGGCAGGAAGCTCCCGCCGACCTGATGCGCGACGTGCTGAAGCGGGCGATCGGGCCGGTGAAGTATTTCCCGCCCCAGTCCGAGCAGCCCAGCGAAGAGGATGGGATCGATTTGCCGCTGGACGAATCGGGCGACGAGTAGGCGTTGCTCACGCTGACATCTCTTATCTAGATGCGATTCTTATCATGGAAGTCACTTCGATCGCGTTGATCGGCTATCGCGGCAGCGGCAAGACGGCCGTCGCCCAAGCTCTGGCTGCGCGGCTCGGTTGGGACTGGGTCGACGCCGACGTCGAGGTCGAGCTTCGCGCCGGCAAATCGATCGCCGCCATCTTTGCCGATGATGGCGAAACTCACTTTCGCGATCTGGAGGCGATCATCGTCGACCTCCTTGCTCTCCGCCAACGGACGGTGATCGCGCTCGGCGGCGGCGCCATCCTGCGTGAAGTGAACCGGAAGGCGATCGGTCGTTGCGGCGCCGTCGTCTGGTTGCAGGCCTCGGTCGAGACGCTCCAGCGCCGGATCGCCGCTGATCCGTCGACGGCAGCCCGCCGGCCCAATCTCACCGCCGGCGGCGGGAAGGCCGAGATTACCCGCCTTTTGGCCGAGCGGACGCCCCATTATCGGGCATGTGCTACGCTTGAGGTCGATACCGAAGGGAAGGGCCCGGCCGATATTGCCGACGAAATCGTCGCAGCTCTGGGGATTTCCGGACAGTAGTCACCCCGGCATGCAGTAGTCACCCCGAGGTACTCCGAGGGGTCCGCTCCGCCTTCCCGCCTCCGTCCCTCCCGCGAACGCATGATGCTCGCCCCCCCACTTTGGATCGGACTCCTCGTCGCCGCCGTCGCCGGGCTGATGGCCGGCGGCTACGTCAATTGGGCGACGTACACGCTCGCGTGGAACCGCCGATTGATCTCGCCGTGGGCGCCGCGACATGAACGGGCGCCGGCGCGGGTCCTGACCGATCGCTTGCCGTTGTGGGGCTGGTTCGGTCTCCGCCGCGAGGCTGCCATTCACGGCGCCGGCTTCTGGCGTCGACCGTTCGCGGTAGAAGTGTTCATGGCCGTCGCATGGGCGGCGCTCTACTGGTGGGAAGTCGATCGGCAAGGCCTGTTGCATCATCAGTTTGAGGCCTTGGCTGGCCGGCCGTTGCAGCGTGGCGCGCTGATGGCGCCGGCGTGGACGACGCTCGCCACGTTCCTCTCCCATGCGATCTTGCTGACGCTGATGGCGGCGGCGAGCCTGATTGACTTCGACGAGAAGACCATCCCCGATGGCGTAACCACGCCGGGGACGTTGCTCGCGCTGGCATTGGCTGCCGCGCTGCCGATGTCGCTGCTGCCGCACGTCGCCGAACGGATGGCGCCGCCGGTCGCCGGGGTCGTCGTTCCGCTGCCGGCCGACGCCGCAGCACAGATGAAGGGGGCGGCCCTCTATGTCGAACCACTGTCGCTTGCGGCCCCGAATGCGTGGCCCGCATGGCTCGCCGGCGCCCCGAACGGCGCCAGCCTCGCGATCGGCCTTGCTTGCTTCGCTCTCTGGTGGGTTGCGTTGACGCCCCGCATCATGCGCTGGCGCCGCGGGATGTTCTTTGGCCTGCGCGTCCTCGCCGCCCGCTCGCTGCGTGAGTTGCTTCGGCCCCGTTCGGCGTTGATCGGGCTCGTCGGCTTCGTCGCCATCACGGCCGTCTGGTATCGCGGCGGCGAGTCGTGGCTCGGCCTGCTCACGGCACTCGTCGGCGTGGTCGGCGGCGGCGCCATAGTGTGGGCCGTCCGCATCGTCGGCTCGGCCGCCCTTCGCAAAGAGGCGATGGGCTTTGGCGATGTGACGCTGATGATGATGATTGGTGCCTTCCTCGGTTGGCAGCCGACGATTTTCGTGTTCTTCATCGCCCCCTTCGCCGGCTTGCTGATCGGGATCACGCAAATGATCTTGCGCCGCGACGACGTGATTCCCTACGGCCCGTTCCTCTGCCTCGCCGCCGCCGCGGTGACCGTCTGGTGGGCGTGGTTCTGGAATCAAGACCCGCACGGCTTTCAAGCGATCTTCGAACTCGGCTGGCTCCTGCCGGCGGTGCTGGCGCTGGGCGTCGTGATGCTCGGCGCGATGTTGGTCATTTGGCGGAATATTAAGGAGTGGATGTTTGGGGTGGAGAGTAAGTAGGTGAGTAGGTGACATGCCGAATTGGTTTGCGACCGTTACCGAGTTTGAAACCCCCGCCGCGGATGACGCGCTGCGGAGCCACCGGTATGGCGTCATCGAAACGCTCCACGGCCAAGTCGTTGCGATCCATCTTCGCCCCTGGCCCAAGCTTCTCTCTTGGCCCGAGATCTGGCCGACCGGCGCCAGCTACCGAGCCCGTGGCGACGCCGATCGCTGTCTGCTGTACTACAACCAACCGCGCGGCCATGCGAACTTCCTCGCCCTCAAGTACATCGTTTCGACCGCCGGGACGTCGTTCCCCACGCTGCGCGCTGCGGTCGACGAACTCGATCGCATCGCCGAGCTGAAGCGTACCGACGCGCTCCTCTGCGACGCGGCCAACCTCCGCATCAGCGACCGCCTCCTCGCCCGCTTCGGCTGGGAATCGCACAAGCCCCAGCGCTGGCGCCGCAACTTTATCAAGCGCTTTTACGGCGTTTATCCGGCGTAAGGAACGGTGTCGGGGGCCTTTTGCCACTGGAGAGATGGCCTCGCAGTGGAACGCCCTCAGTGGCAGAAGGCCCCCGACACCCTCCAGCCGCTAGCATGCGCGCGAACCGCCCTTGCTCCCATCCCGCGCCGCTGCTACCGTTCGCCCGTTTCCAAGGCCCAGTCTCCACGCCGCCATCCCCCTAGCGCCGTGCCTCGCACCTTACTCACCATCGCGACCCTTGCTCTGCTCGCCGGCTGCGGCAAGATGTCGCTTGCGCCGAACCAGCAGCAAGCGCAGCTCGCGATGCAGCAGCAGGTGACGACCCTCGCCCAGCAAAATACCGAGTACCAGACCCGCGCCGCCTCGCTTGACAAAGACAATCAGGAGCTCGAATCGCTGCTGGCGCAAACGCGGCAGCAGGTCCAACTTCTCACCGACGAAGTCGGCGCCACCCGCACTCAGCTGCAAACGACGACCGATCAGCTGTTGGCGATGCAGACCGATAACACTCAGCTCAAACAAATGAGCACGCAGCTCGTCGCGACGTCGAAGCAACGGGCCGGCGCTGAGATTCGGGCGAATAACACGCTGCTGAAGAATCTCACGCTCAAGCAGCTTCCCGGCGTTGAGGTCCGCCAAGACGGCGACGTTGTCCGCGTCGAGATCCCCGCCGATCGCCTCTTCATGCCAGGCAGCAACTACTTCCAAAACGGCGGCGAGCAACTGCTCGACAGCGTCGCGGCGGACCTGCGGCAGAATTTCCCTGAGAATCTCATTGGCATCGAAGGGCATACCGACGACGGGGCGACCCACTCGCAGCAGTTCCCGACGAACCATCACCTCTCGGCCGCTCAAGCCTTGGCCGTCTACAATTCGCTCGCTCAGAAGCGGACGATGGCGCCCAATCAGCTCTTCGTCATCGGCCACGGCGGTAACCACCCCGTCGTTTCGAACGCCAGCGACGCCGGCAAGGCTCGCAATCGGCGGATCGAGTTCGTGGTTTATCCTGAGCGACTGGCGTCGCGCTAGCCGGTCTGTGGGTTGCGTCCGTTACGGGGAACGGACGAATGGGACGCGGATTGGGCGGATTCACGCGGATAATGAAAGAGTGGGTGCGTGAAGCTCGATCTGCAAGTTATTGGCAATTGAATCCGTGAAAATCCGCTTCATCCGCGAATATCCGCGTTCTATTCTTTTTACTTCTCCAACGCTCCTCGCCGCCCTTCGGCACTGAGAATCGCCTCGATGATGCCTGCGGTCGTATAAGGCTCGGCAACTGCAGTCGATGCGAAGCCCGCTTCTTCGAGCACCCCTGCCGTCAGTGGGCTGATCGCGGCCAAACGAGCACGAGCCAAGTGCTTACCAAACATCGCGATAAGCGATCTGGCGATGGCGGAACTCGTGACGGTCACCCAATCTATCTTTCCCTCGCGCAAGGCCGTGATGACGTCAGGGTCGGGCGTCGCAACGTCGCGGCTCTCGTAGACCACCGCCTGCCGAACGTCCGCTCCGGCCGCGGCGAGCGTCTCTGCCAGTACTTCACGCCCGCGGCTGGCGCGGAGCAGGAGGAAGCGACCGCCGCGTGCGAAGGGCGCCAGCGCCTCGGCCAACGACTCGGCTCGGTATTCTTCCGGCAGCAGATCGGCGCGGAGATGGTACTGGGCTAAGGCATCGGCCGTTCCCGGCCCGATCGCGGCGATTTTGCTTTGGCCGAGTGCGCGCACATCAAGCTGATTATGCGGCAACCGTTCCAGGAAATAGCGAACGCCGTTCGCGCTAGAGAAGACGAGCCAATCGAACGACGCGAGCTTCTTGATCGCGGCGTCGACCGGCTCCCAATCGCGCGGCGGGCCGATCTCAATCGCCGGTTGCACGAGCACCGCCGCTCCCAATTCCGACAGCGACTCGACAAGTCCCTCCGACTGCTCGATTGGCCGCGTTACCAGAATCGTGCGCCCAACAAGCGGTCGCGCCGCGAACCAGTCGCTCGCCGCGCGCTCCGCCACCGCCTCGCCGACGATCACGATCGCCGGCGGCCGCACCTTCCCCGGCGCGAGCACCGTCGGCAGTTCGCCCAGCGTCGTCAGCATCGTCCGCTGTTGCGGCCAACTCGCGCGCCGCACAATCGCCACCGGCGTGTCGCGCGGCTTGCCGTGCGCGATCAACTCGGCCGACCACTGCGGCGCCGTCGTCACCCCCATGTAGAACACCAGCGTTCCGGGGAACTGAGCCAATCCTGCCATGTCGAGCGGCGTCTCGCGCTCGAGACTCTGCTGCCCGGTGACGAACGCCACGCACGAGGCGGCGTCGCGATGGGTTAGCGGAATCCCCGTATAGCTGCTGGCCGCCTGGGCCGACGAGATTCCCGGCACCACTTCGTAAGGAATTCCCGCGTCGTCGAGCGCCGCCAGTTCCTCAGCAGTCCGACCGAAAATCGCGGGGTCGCCCCCCTTGAGCCGCGCGACAATCTTCCCTGCTCGCGCTGCAGCGATCATCTGCTCATGAATCTCCTCCTGGCTGATCAGGCGGCCATGTCCATGCCGTCCCAGGCACTGAAGTTCCGCGCCGGGCCGAGCGTATTGGAGGATCCTGGGGTTTACCAGGTAGTCGTACAGCACCAGGTCGGCCTCGCCGAGCCGCTGCCGACCGCGCAGGGTAAGGAGCCCCGGATCTCCCGGACCGGCGCCGATCAAATACGCTTTCCCTGCGAATTGTGACATCTGTAACGTTGGCAAGACGTATGTTTAGTGGATGAAGGGGCAAAAGTTGCTGCCCTTTCCGATGCTGTTAGAATAACAACCTGAGGCCCGGCCTGCGTCACCTCGCGGGTCGAAGACAAGTTTCGCTTATCAAGTGCACGCCCGGAACCGGCACGGCCCACATGGCGATGGACTCGCAAACAGCTCCGCTCTCCGCCCCGCGCGGACCTGCTCCCCTCGCGCCGAACGTACGTCATCGCGTGACGAAAACGTTCGAGCACGCCCAGCGCTGCGTTGAAAAAGGGGACCACGACTACGCCACCGAGCTCTTCACCCAATGCGTCTCCGAGGATCCGGGAAACGTCGTTTTCCTGCAGGCGTTCTTGGGCAACCTCCACAGGAAATACAAAGACAATAAAAAAGGCGCCAGCTTCGCCGGGCTGAAGGTAAAATCGCACCGCTCGGCGATGGCGAAGGCGGCCCAGCAAGGCTTGTGGCTACAAGCCTTCACCGCCGGCTGCGGGGCGCTAGCGCTCAATCCTTGGGACATTCAATCGCTGCTCGCGATGGCCGCCGCCTGCAATGAATTGCAAGTCGACGAGGCGCAGCTCAGCTACCTGCGGCGAGCTCTCGACATTGATGGCAAGGATCCAGTCGTCAATCGACAGGCAGCCCTCGCGCTGCAACGGATGGGCCAATTCGACCAGGCGATCGCCTGTTGGCATCGCGTCGAGCTAGCCAAGCCTCATGATGAGGAAGCGCTGCAAGCGATCTCTCATCTCTCGGTCGAGAAGACCATTCATCGAGGGGGCTACGATCCGGCTCTCTTAGGCGGCAAGTCAGCGGCCAACGGCAGCGCTGGCTCAACGGCGACGCCGATGTCGGTCGCGCGGCTTTCCAAAACCATTGCCGACGATGCGGAAGACGCCAAACAAATGGCGCTCGCCCCCGAGGATCGCTACAAGGAAGCGATCGCCAGGGATCCTGCAGCGCTCGAGGCTTACTTCCGCCTTGCCGATCTCTACCTCCACGACCAGCGGCTCGACGACGCCCAGCAGGTTCTAGAGCGCGCCAGCCAAGCCTCCGGCGGCGGCGATCTGCATGTTCGCGAGCGTCTGGAGGACCTGCAAGTTCGGCGGGCTGCCGGGCAGGTCGCTTCCGCCCAGCAGCTGTTCGATGCCCGGAAAACGCCTGAAGCCAAGCTCCTGCTCGAACGCGCACGAACCGTAGCGAACCAGGTTGAATTGGAAGTTTTCTCGGCCCGGGTCGATCGCGACCCTCACAATCCCCGCCTGCAGTTCGAACTCGGCCAGCGGCTCAAACGGGCCGGTAAGACCAAGCAGGCGATCACCGCCCTGCAGGCCGCCCGCAGCGAGCCCAAACGCAAGGCGTTGGTGTTGCTCGAATTAGGCGAATGTTTCCAGAAAATCGAGCAGTACAAGCTCGCTCTGGCTCACTACGAGCAATCGATCGAGGCGACCGAAGCGAGCGACGAGGAAGTCCGCAAATTGGCCCTCTACCGGGCCGGAGTCCTGGCCACGGGCCTCCGGGAGCTCGATCGGGCGGAACGCCACCTCTCCGATCTGGCCCAGCTGGATTATGGCTATCGGGACGTTTCTGACCGGCTGGACAAGATCGCCTCGTTACGCGATAGTGGTTGATTCGCCAGTCGGCCGCGGGCCGGTCATGCGTATGTGCGGCGTACGAGGCGCCGCCGGCCGATCCGAGTTCTCAGACCCCGTCGTAAAAACAAGATGCCCAGTTCACCTAGTGCCAAGAAGCGTCTCCGTCAGAGTATCGACCGCCGTGCCCGCAATCGCGTGGTGCGCTCGACCCTCCGGACCCAAATCAAGAAGGTTCGCACCGCTGTCGCCGCCGGCGACGTCGCGACGAGCGAAACCGAATTCCGCACCGCCGTCGTGAAGCTCGACAAGGCGGCCGCGAAGAACATCCTGCACGCCAACTCGGCCGCTCGGCTGAAGTCGCGCCTCTCGAAGGCGATCAAGGGGATCAAGACGAAGGCCACCGCCTAGTTCTTGCCTTGATTGGTTCGCTCATCGGAAAGACCCTGGTCGCTTGGCCGGGGTCTTTCTGCGCGCCTGCGGCGCATCAGGTTCAGCCATGCGGTGGATTCTCGTCGAATGAGTGCGCCTTAGTCGCCTTTTTCACCGCTCCATCATACGAACGAGCGCCCGCTTCCCGAGTGGATTGCACGAGGCGTGAGCTCAACTTTCTCCATGGAAGACGGGCGCCAGCTTTAGTTGCGGCTTCCCGCTGTTGATGCCGAGAGCATCGCTCTCTTTCTGCATTTCGATCTTTTCCCTTTTTTGCGCGAAACCTTCGACCGTTTCCCGCAGAACTGTACGTGCGCTCGCGTGGCCCTTTCCGACTGAATTCTCAAAACGGCGCGCTAGTTGCCACGGAAAGGGCTGCCTCTGGCGGGCTTACACAATACTCGGCAATAACGCGGCACGTCCTATAGATCGAAGCGGCCCGGAAGAGCCGCAGCCGCGCAAGCTGAGCGTTTCCTTATCTACCAGCCCTGCGGAATGCATCACCTCTTGGAGTTCTAAATGCGTACCACGTTGAACCGTCTACTTCTGGCGATCATCGCCGTCGCCGTTACCATGCCGGCGGCCATGGCCATCACCGTGACGAAAGTGAAGAAAATCAATCTGCTTCAGAACGACACGGAGTCCCCCTTCTTTTCGCAACGCCACCCCACGCACGTCACGCCGGAGAGCTCGACGTTTAATCCTGCTAATCTGGGAGACGCCGTCTTCACTCCGGTAGGAACCGTGCAGCCTGGAACTGTCACCTCGCTGACTACCAATGGTGCATTCTCAATTGTGGGCGACTCGACGTTCGCGGGGGGCTGGACAGACGGTAATGGCATTCCCGCCGGCCTCACCCTCACGTTCAATGCCTCCCTGACTTTTTCCGTCGGGGCGAACTCCCCCGTTAACAGCACGCTCACCAATGCCCCCCAGATTGGCGGCGGCATCGGCATCACTCAGACCGGCGGCGTCAGCACGGTCGATAGCATCACTCTCAATGAGGTTCCCAACGGCGACCCGACCGATGCCTGGGAGTCGCTCACGGTCAGCGCCGTGACGGTGTCAGACGTCAGCTTCAGCGGCCAACTTGCTGAAGCGGGATTCACGTTCACGGGGGGGGCCGTCGGAAACTTCGGCCCGTATGTGATTCGCGGCAATTCTTATACGGAAACCACGGAGTTCATGGGACTGCACCTGGAGTCGGCCGATCCCTATCCAGCGTTACCAGCTGTTGGTTTCGGCGGTGCTGCCGGCAGCACGCAAGGCGATGGGACCAAGGGCGACGGCTCGGTTGCTGGGCACATGGCCATCGACAACACGTTCGCTGACCAAGCAGCGGATAGCGACCCGGCCACGTTACCAAACTGGTTTCCTCGTCAGATCGGCGGGTACACACTAACGCCGGACGTCGCCACACTCGGCGTTAAAGGGATCGGCTACGAGTACGACGTCAGCTACGACATCACTGCGGGGCCGGTCGGCGACAATGCGGACTTCAACGGCGATGGCGCTGTCGACGGTCAAGATTTCCTCGCCTGGCAGCAGAACTTTGGCATCGCCGCTGGCGGCACGCGCGAACAGGGAAACGCCAATCCCGGCGTTGACGGCGCGGTGGACGCCTCCGATCTTAGTATTTGGAAGGCGCAATACGGCGCCAGCCCGTCGAGCGTAGCCGTGAGCGCCATCCCCGAACCAGCCGCGATGCTGCTAGCGGCACTTGGCGTGACGACTGTGCTGTCGATCCGGCGGCGCGGCTGCCGCTAGGCAGCTAGTTCGCGGTGCGAACGTTTATTAGGTCTGCACTTGCGCGAGTAGCCGGCGATTCCATGGGGAACGCCGGCTATTTGCGTTCTGCGGCGAGATAGGGTAGTAAGTCGGAAAATAAGAGAGCCGCTAACCGTAGGGACACTTGCCTCCGGGCTCCTCCGGACCGCGTGGCGGTCCGGCTACTACCGCCATCTCACCACTCGATTTTTTCCGCCGCGAAGACAGGGCCTTCGACACAGGTTCGCTTGTAGTCCCACTCGCCATCAGGCTGCCGCACTTTCACGACGCAGCTGAAGCAGATGCCGATGCCGCAGGCCATCGGCGTTTCGAGTGAGACTTCGCACGCGACGCCGCGCTCGAGGGCGAGATGGGCGACGGCTTCCATCATCCGCTCTGGGCCGCAGCAGGCGATGCGGATCGTGCTTCCTGGGTTGGCAGCCGCTTCGTCGAGCAACTCGCCGAGGGTCTCAGTCACCAAACCACGCCGGCCCACGCTGCCGTCGTCGCTGCTGACGCGGACGTCGATGCCGGCCGCGCGGAAATCATCGACGCCGGCGAGCAGATCAACGTTACGCACGCCGTAGCAGAGCGTGGCCCGCTTCGCTCGCAGCGGTCGCCGGCCCGCAGTGCCGTAGTCGCGGCCGCCGAGCGCTTCGCGACCCAACGCCAAAAATGGCGTCTGGCCGATGCCGCCGGCGACCATTATCAGGTGGTCGACCGGCTCCGTCGAAAATCCGTTGCCGAGCGGGCCCCAGGTTTCGATTCCCTCGCCGGCTTTCACCTGAGCCAGTCGCGACGTCATCCGGCCGACGACCAGGTAAACGACGTCGACGCCGCGCGGCGTGCCGTCGGCATCCAGCCATGTGTCGTAGAGCGCCAACGGTCGTCCCAGGAGCGGGTCGCTGCTGCCCGCGAGTCGGAGCATGAGGAACTGACCCGGCGCCACGCGGCGAGCGAGCTCCGGAGCCTCCAGCCGCACGCGGTACGTGCCGCTGGCGAGCGGGACGTTCTCGATCACCGTGGCCGACGCCTGCAGAGCGTGGTCGGCGTAATACGCGGCTCCCAACGGGTTGGCATCCATGCTGCAATGGCCGCTCACCGCTTCCCTCCTGGCTTGGGCTTACCCCGCCCCCCCTGCCCCTTTTGGTGCCCGACTTTCTTTTTGAACGCTCCCGGCCGGCCTGGCTTCTTGCCGCCAATGGGCTTCTGGGGAGGTTTGGCAGCGGGCTTGGCCGGCATCACGGCTGACGAGCCATCGTCGCCGATCAAACTGCGGACTGGCTCGGAGCCCCCGACCGGCGGTCGCGGCTTTGCTGGGGGCTTGCCCATCGTGGTACGGCCGCCGGTTGGCTTGCGACCGCCGATTGGCTTGGCCGCTCCCGCGGCGGGGCGATTGCCTCGCATCGGAGCTCGCTTCGGTCCGCCGGGGCCGCTGCGCGCCGGACGTCGCTGAGGCGCAGAGCCAGCAGCTTCGGGCTTGGGCCCGGCAGCGGCGACGTCGCGCAACTTCTTCACTTCTTCGTGCGTCAGCATCCGCACGGCGCCGCGCGGCAATTCTCCAAGCCGAATTGGGCCAACCGCGACGCGAATCAGCCGCTGGACCTTGTGCCCGAGCCGGGCGAGCAGCCGCCGCACCTCGCGGTTACGGCCTTCGTCGAGCACCATCTCCAACAGGGTGGCCCCTTTCTTGGAAGACTTGATCCGCACGTCGACCGCGTGGACGAAGCCATCCGAGAGATGCACGCCCCGCTTCACTTGGGCGAGCACATCGGGAGCCGGCTGCCCCGCGACAAGCACTTCGTAAATCTTCTCCACGCCGTGGCGCGGGTGGGTCAGCTGATCGGCTAGCGGCCCATCGTTGGTGACGAGGATAAGCCCCTCGCTCGCCATGTCGAGCCGGCCGACGTTGAACATCCGCCCGACGCCGGGAGGCAGCAGGTCGATCACGCGTGGCCGACCGCTGGGGTCGCGCGTCGTCGAGACGATGCCCGGCGGCTTGTGGACCGCAAAATACTGCAACCGAATCCGCGGCAACGGTTCGCCGTCGACTTTGATCTCTTGCTTGGCGCGATCCACCCGGGCGCCGAGTTCGGTGACGACGACGCCGTCGACCTGGACGCGACCCTCGGTGATGTACTCTTCGCATTCGCGCCGGCTTGCCAGACCCGCGGCAGCGAGTACCTTTTGCAGCCGCTCGCCGCTACTGGCTCCATCGGCTGCCGTTGGCTTGGGGCCAACGGGCACTGTCCGCGGGCGTCGCTTCGGCGGTCCGCCGACGGGGGGACGCTTCGACGCGGCAGGTCTGACGCCGGGTGGCTTGCCGCCCGTCGGTTTGCCAGGGCGCGGGCCGCCGGTGTTCGATTTACCTGCGCGCGGCTTACCAGAGCCGCGCTTTCCGGGAGGGGACGCCATGGGACCAGCTTCTGCTAACTGCAAGGATGCGAGTGAAACTCCATCCCGCATGATAGCTGGCGTACGCTCCCGACCCCAGGCCCAGCGGGCGGCTAGTAGCGAATCGACGGCTGGCCGTAGGGGGCGCTCGGCATCACCGGCATGGTCGGCGTGACGACTGGCGCTGGCTGTGTGTAGACGGGAGCCGCCGGGGTGGTCGGAGTCGTCGGCACAAACGCCGGGGCGCTGCTGGGGGCCGTGAACGCCGGCGGCGGCGAGGCCACCATCGGCGGGGCGGCTATGGCCGTTGTTGGCGGGCCTGGACGTTGCCCACGGCGGGCGGCCTGGACAATCGAATAATCCTGAGCCCGTTCGACTTCATTGCGGGGGATGCCAAACTCTCGCGGACGACCGCCGTCGATAGGAGGGCCGAGGTCGGGTAGCGGATAGGGATCGAACGCCTCGGCATTGGCTCGCTGGTAGCCCGCCGGGCCGGGGCCGCGGAGCTTCGGATACCGAATCGCCGACGAACAGCCTGCCGCGGCAAGCGAAGCGACGACGATCAGGAGTGGGCCGAACAGAGGGCGAGACATCGTTCAATCCGTGAACGGAGGCGCAATCGTTGCGCAGTGCGGGGAGCGACGCGCGGGGATTGTAGAAACCCCGGCCGACCTCGCAAAGGGGAGCTGGCGCCCCGGCGTGCTAGCTGGGCAGCGACACATCGAGCACTACTGTCTTTCCCCGCGACGCGACCTGTGCTCGCCCCGCCGCTGCTGGCAGGAGTGCGGTCTCGCCCGCGGAAAGGGTCTCGTTCGTCGTTCCAGCTATCGACTTGGTCGCGACATTAAGTTCGCCTTCCAGCACTGCCAGCAGGTGGAACGAGCCGTCGCCGCCGATCACGGCCGTCGCGTCGTCGGCGAGCGTCAACCGGTCGAGGAGGAACTTGTCGCAGTCGACCAGCCGCTCAACGCTCGGTCCGACCGATTGCGGTCGTTGCGACGCCACGGGACCGCGCGTGTAGTCGATCGTCGCCAGCGATTCGTCGACGTGGAGCTGTCGCGGGTTCCCAGCCGCGTCGACGCGGTTCCAGTCGTGAAGCCGGAAAGTCGTGTCGCTCGCTTGTTGGATCTCGGCGATGACGAGGCCCGCGCCCAAGGCGTGAACCGTTCCTGCCGGGATGAAGACGCAGTCGCCTACCTGGGCCTCGAACTCGTGGAGGCAGGTCT
This sequence comes from Pirellula sp., assembly GCA_013822725.1. GTDB lineage: Bacteria > Planctomycetota > Planctomycetia > Pirellulales > Lacipirellulaceae > Lacipirellula. Next base: position 17,484 of record PNKX01000034.1, on the reverse strand, counting down.
CGCAGTGGCCAGCAGCGACGGCCGTCGCGAGTTGCTCCGGGGTGACGCCCGGCTTGAGCCCCGCGTAGATCTTGCTTCCAGGTTCCGTGGCGAGCACGACCCAGGCCTCGGTCTTGCCGAGGTCGGGCGGCTCAAGCTTCGCCCCTTGTTCGTCGTTCGGATGGACTTGCACCGAGAGGGTTCGGTTGCAGTCGAGGAATTTGAAGAGCAGCGGAAAGCTAGCCGCCTTGACTCCTTCGCCCAGGAGCGCGGCGGGCTGCTCGCGCACCAGTTCACCGAGGGTCTTGCCCGCCAGCGAGCCGTTGAGGACGACGCTCTGGTCGTCGCCATGATCGACAATTTCCCAACTCTCGGCATAGTCCTCCCCGGGGCCGATCGCTTTGCCGAGCATCGTCCCGAGCCGCCGACCTCCCCAGAGGTAGCGGCGAAACAAGGGCTGGAACCGGAGCAAATAGTCGCACTGGGGGTTCATGGCGTCTGTCGGAAACCTATGTTTGAGCGTCACTTACGGAGATCCATCCGATGGCGGTGCGTTGTCGCGGGGTGGAGTCGTTTGTAACATGAAGTGTTCTGAGTTGTGAGCGCGAGTCGTCGATTTCGTCCGTCGCTCTGGCGTCACTCCAGACCGCGTCTTTGGTTGCATCCTTTGAAATCCTCCCCTCACCCCTCCCTGCGAGGGCGAGGGATCACTCTACTTCGCACTCTATGCCGCCGCGACCTAACGATGAAGCCCGGCTGGAGCAGTCGAAGATGTCCTTTGGGGACCATCTCGAAGAGCTTCGCCGCGCCCTGTTCAAGTCGATCGCGGCGCTGTTCCTGGGATTCCTGGCGGGGATGTTGGTGGCGAATGACATCGTCGCTTATGTGCAAACCCCGGTGCGGGAGTCGCTCGAACGGTTCTACATGCGGCAGACGGTTGATCAACAGCTCGATCGGATTGCCGAGTTGAAAGCTCAAGGCCGTGAGGCCAACGAGGACGAGCTCGTCACCTACGAGGACATGCAGCGGGAAGGCTTGGTCGTCAGCGAATATCTCATCGAGCCGCAGGCGCTCCGTCGGCTGCTTGAAGAGATGTATCCGCAGCTAGCCACGCCGCAACCTCCCGCAGCTGAGCCGTCAAAGCCAGATTCCACAAAACCCGACGTCGCAGAGAGCCACCACGGCGTCGATCGCGAAAAACTGATCGAACTGCGATTGTTCCAACCGATCGAGCAAGACTCGCGCTTGCGCGTCGTCGGCCACAGCATGATGGAGCCCTTTTCGGTCTGGCTGAAGGCGGCGTTCATCTCGGGGTTAGTCTTTTCGAGCCCGTTCATCTTTTACTTCATCTGGGAGTTCGTCGCGGCGGGTCTCTACAAACACGAGCAAAGCTATATCTACACCTACATGCCGATCAGCATTGGCTTGTTCATCGGCGGGGCGCTGCTGGCGTTCTTCTTCGCGTTTGAGCCGCTCCTCGACTTCATGTTCTGGTATTACGAGCGGACCGAGACGCAGCCCGACCTCAACCTGAGCGAGTGGGTCAGCTTCGTGCTGATGATGCCGTTGGGCTTTGGCATCAGCTTCCAACTGCCGCTGCTGATGCTGCTGCTAGAGCGGATCGGAATTTTCACGGTCGAGAGCTACTGGTCGAAGTGGCGGCTGGCCGTAGTGATCATCATGGTGATCGCGATGATTCTCACGCCATCGCCCGACCCCTACAGCATGCTGCTGATGGGCGTGCCGCTAGTCGGGCTCTACTTCGGCGGGATCTGGCTCTGCAAAATTGCGCCGGGACGGCGGTTGGAATCGCCGGGTGATTTGTTGGCCCGGCGGGGGTAGCGGCGACCCGTTTTTGAAATCGCTCGGCCCCCGGTTTGAAGAACCGGGGGCTAAAGGGTTGTCTTTGCGACGCATCTGCCGAGAAATCTCATCTCGGCCATGTTGTCCATGTCGGCCCTGTTGGCCAACAGTTTTATTGGCCAACATGGGACTTTTTGATGACGTTCTCTTGGCAACGCGCGCATGCTCAGCGCAGCTGCCGAAACGCGTTGGAAATTCCGGAAACGGTGCATCGACTTCAGTTACCAAAGAACTGGATCGATCCTGCCATAGGCGGTGGCCCATTTTCAAGCCGGTAGTTCACGGAATTTTCTGCGGGGTTCGCACGGGAGCTGCTTGTCAGAACTACAGGTGCGAGTTGGTCAGCAACCGGATTTGCATCATGCACGTCAACGACGAGAACGTTTTTTCTTGGATGCGATGCTGACATTGGCTATATTGAGAGCGTCTTGGAACACGATCAGGCACTTATCCACGGAGCAGACGCTAATGACCTCGAAACTTATCCTGGCGGCGGCGATGGTCGTCGCAAGTTGCGCTACAGCTAGAGGAGCGACTCCAATCGCTATCCTCAACCCCGGTGGATTGCAGGCGAACGAGTACTTTGGATATAGCGTAGCTACCGACGGCCAGCGAGTTCTAATTGGAACCGGAACCAACACCGCTTTTCTTTACGACCCCTTCACCCAACAGCAACTGGCGAAGCTGTCGATTTTACAGGGCGGGTTCGGGACGTCGGTCGCGTTGCAAGGGAATACCGGAGTCGTTGGCAACGGAGTGGGGGCGTTCGTCTTCAATTTTTCAAATCTGGCAAACGTCACATCAATCCCTTTGACTTCGGCGGGCAGTCCGTTGACGTCAATTGGCTATTCAGTGGATGTAAGCGGAGACGTCATCATCGCCGGCGCGGCCGGCGATGCGACCTTTGGACAATTCAGCGGCGCCGCATACCTTTTTGACAGAATCACCGGCGCATCTTTTTCGAAGTTAACGGCGAACGATGCGAAGCAGAATGACAACTTTGGCATTTCCGTAGCTATTGACGACGGGCGCGCCGCTATTGGATCGGTCATGGGGGGCCCGAACAATACCGGGGCCGTTTATCTGTTCAATGCGGAGCCAGGATTCGCAGGCAATCGGCAACTCGACCGCTACGACCAACCGGCGCCTCACAGCCAGACCCAATTTGCTTACAACGCCGACATCAATGCCCAGACAATCGTGGCCACCGAGGCGTTCGGCCAGTCTTATCATTGGTCGATCGGCGGCGCGCCAACGCTGCTGCCAAACTCTTCGTTTAATAATCGCGTCACAGCCGACGGGATCAGCGTGAGCGACGATTACATCGCTCTGGGGTTTGAAGAACAAGGCCTCGTGCGAATTTACAATAAAGCGGGAACCTTGCTCCGCAATCTATTGCCGCCTCCTGGCAGTCCGATTGGATTCGGCCTGTCGGTGGCGATTGAAGGCGACTTGCTGGTCGTCGGCGCCGGCGGCGGTTCGCCGTCGGCAAGCAAGACGTTCGTCTACCGCGTCCAAGACGTTCTGGTCCCCGAACCAAGCGGCTTTGCCGTCGCTTGCATTGGATGTAGCGCCGTCGCCTTCCTGCGAGTAGGAATCGGGAACCTTCATTCCAGACGCCGCCAGGGCTTTTAAACGCCGCAATCGATTGGTTCGCGGGGGATGTCGCCTGCGAGAAGCAGACTCAGAAAACTGGCCAACCGGTGCGGGGCGAAGATTTCAGTTGAGGCACGGATCTCGTCGAGGCTCCACCAACGGTGGCCGACGAGGTATCTGTCGGCGTTTGTCGGTTTCAAAACGCTCGACGTCGTCCTGGCGATAAAGAATCGTTCCGCTTGGTCGTATCGCCGCCCGTTCCACTCATAAACGTGGCGTCGCGTCCAGACGCAGGGGCCGAGCGGCGGAGATTGGCCGGTTTCTTCGAGCAACTCGCGCTGGGCGGCCGTCTCAAATGTTTCATTCAGCTCTAGTCCGCCGCCAGGCGCTATCCAGAAGAAATGTCCGAGCGGATGCTGCGCCTTCATGAGGAGCAGGCGATCAGCAGCATCGAAGAGCAGGATGCGTGCGGCGAGTCGCGGATTGCCAGTGACTTCGTCCATCTCATCACAAACTCAGGTGGTCGCGAATTGATCGTTGGATGGTCGACGAGCAGTTCAGTGAAGGTGGGATACGGATAGAAAGGAGCGATTCCCTGCGCTGCGCTGCCAAAAGCCGAGGAATTGCTTGTTGGCGCAGACGGCATGGAATTCGCGTTGGCTTAAGCCAACCGCCGGCGACCTACCCGTTGGGGAGGGTTCGGCCAGCGGAAACAAACAGTTTTGCGTGAGAAAGGTTGAACTATGTCACGAGTACTCACTCTGGCGGTCGCCCTGGGGGCGATGACGCTTGGATTTACCGGATGCAGCGAGAAGGCGTCGACCACCACTGAGAAAACGGTGTCGACTCCTCAAGGGGAAACCACGACGACGACGGAAACGACCGTCGAAAAGAGCGGCGACAATCCTCCGCCGGCTAATTAGCGAACGTAGAAGCGATCATCTCAGGTAGATCGCATATCATCTGGCGGCTCTGTCGCAACGGCCCATTTCCTGTTTGTTAGGTCGCTGCGACAACCGCTTTTTTTGTTGCGCGCCGAAGAGAAGCGAAATGGCGGTCATAACAACCGTCGCGGGTTCCGGAATCGCCGCTGACGCTGTGGCAGACGTGCCCACTAAAGCGAGCCCGTTCTTCCACAAGTCGAGATCGAGTCCATCAACTACTAAATCATCGTTGCCGTCTGCTTCCATTGGGCCGACAGAGCCTGCTTGGTGTTGCCAAAGCAGGAAGTCCGTTCCATCAACTGAACCGTCTTGATTGAAGTCGCCGGCTCGAATTGGAGCGGCGGCGACTGAGAAGGTCAGCTCTCCTTGCCCGCTTCTGGGCGCGCCAGGAATTGTTCCAAACCCGCTGTGCGCCCAGTTGACCAGCAGGCGGTAATCACCACTCGGTAGGGGATTGAGCGTATTGCTGTGATACATCTCCAGCACGATCGCACCACCCTGGCCGGAAGTCGGCTCGCTTCTGATATCCCACAGGATGTCATTGCCGTTAAGAGCGAACGACGATGTGATGCGGAATGCCGTGCTCGAAAAGACATATTCTGAAGTTGAGGCCGAGAATTTGATGGCATTTTCGGAAGTAATCACGGGCTTGGGTTGCAGAATGGCAACATTCAAGGTTGCCGCGAAAGCTGCCGGCGCCGAAACACACGACCAAAAAACCAGCAAGAGGAATACTCGCATTGCGGTCGAATTCTCCTGAGCAGAGGCGGCGCTGAACTTATAAGTATGACCTAATGGATTCTAACCAAACTCAGGCAGAAGGTACAAGCCGATCCCTTTTATCCCCAATGGGAATGATTCGAGCTGTGGCGGCGGTCCGTTTTCCTGTTTGTTGGGTCGCTGCGACAACCGCTTTTTTGTTGCGCGAAGATGCAGGCTTTTAACACGACGCCGTCCGGGCGCTGACGCTTCCGGCTCGCCGTCGGGGGACGGAGTCACGAGGCGATTTCGCCCAATCTCTGCAACGGTGTTCCGGGCGGGGCGTCGACGGTACGGCCCGAGCGCTGGTCGAAGCGCATTGACAAGTCGGCGGCCAAGACGGCGTTGGCGATTGCGTAGCCAATCACGCCGATGACGTAGGCGGCGAGCAGTTTCTTCCCGTCGCTTGAATCAACGCCGTTGGCGAACAGCCAGGCGGGCGCTGAAACGATATAGGGGAGACAGGGAGCCATGCCAACGGCCATCAAGTCGTCGCCGCCGTCGCCGCCGCCGGCTGCGGCAAGGGTGAAGCAGCAACAGAAAAGATAGCCGCCGCCGATGAAGAAAATCGTCGCGAGCGTGGCGCCCATCGCCCGGAGGCTTGTCGAGGAGGCGAGCGAGTACTCGAGGCCGACGTTGGTTACGAACAAGATGCAGAGAAGAAAAGTGGCGGCGAGGAGCGGGACCATCAGTAGGTAGCGGACGTCGAAAAACCCGCCCAATAGCCAGATGCTCATCAAGATGATCAGGCCCCAGCGCGCGGCGTAGAGATTGCCGAGCATTTTCGCGCGCATGATCTCGCCGCCGGTCATCGGCGTGGAGAGAAGCGAGATCCAGCAGTCGCGTTCCTTCTCGATCGTGACCAATCCCGCGGCACGCGCCCCCAGCAGCAGCATGAACCCCGTGCCGAGGACGACCGTCACCATGCCGGCGTAATAGTAGTAGATCTCTTCGTCGACGCCGCCGATCTCGGTCACTGCCAAGTAGAAGAAATAGGCGGTGAAGAAGCAGGCGATGACGACGATGATCGCATTGGCGGCGACGCCGACGAAGCCGAGACGGACTTTGGCGGTGGGAGCGAAGGCCTCTTTCCAAAGCATGGCGTTGTCGCCGAGCTGCGGACGCCAGCGGAGGCGTTCCCACCAGCGGAGGCTGTCGCCGTTGCGTTTTTTGCTCGTCTCGCCGCGACTGGAATCGCAGAGGTGGACGCGGCGGACGGCGGTCGTGGCCAGGGCGATCAGACCGACCGAAAAGCCGAGATGCCAGGCGGCCATGTTGAGCACGGGTTCGAAATCGAAACCGGCGCCGGCGGCGGCGGCGCCCGTCATCGACTTGCTAAGAACGGTGATGGGGTTCACCGCCCAGCAGTAGTTGAGGCACGCGGCGAACGCCTCGGCCCACCATTCGTTGCCCAGATTCTGCAATTGGATGATGGTCAGTAGCGGATAGAGGATGATCGGGATGATGATCAACACGGCGAGGACGCGGTAGACCCGCATCACCGCATCGCGGGAGCGGGGGGACCAAACGGAGATGCAGACGCTCAGCGAGGTGAGCAGCAGCGCGGTGCTGGCTGCGATGAGAAATGAGGCCGCGAGCAGATCGGCGGGAATGCCGCCCAGCAAGCGAAAGATGAAGAGAATCGGGAGGCTCACCAGGACGAGTTGGCCGACGATTACCAGTCGGGCGAAAGTTTTACCGACGACGATCTCGAAGTTCGAAAGATCGGTGGCGAAGAGATACTCGATCGTGCGGCGTTCGCGCTCCGTGGCGATCGTGCCGACGGCCATCACCGGGGCGATGGCGAGGATGCCGAGGAGTTGCACCCAGGTAAAGGCGTAGAAGAAAGTCGTCGCCGTGTTGGCGAGGTCACTGATCGAGACTTCGTTGCCGCCGGAGACGGATTGATTGAACTGACTGACCGACGAGTATGAGACCCATAAGACGAACAGAATAATCGTGGCGTAAAAGACGCGAAGCAGATACTGCCGGCGTTGGCGGGCGGCCGTGACAAGTTCGACCTGAAAGATGGGTCCGAAGAGCATGCTGATTTCGCAAGCGGCGGGGTGGGTGCGGCGTGCGATATCGTAGCAGCGGGGATACGCGGGGGCAAAGAGCGCGTCGACCGCCTATCGGGGTGCAGTGCGAGTGACGTTCGCCAAATGGCGACGGCCATTTAGCCCCGCCGCTTGCGGCTGGTTCGCGGGCTATCGCCCGCGGCTAAATGGCCATGACGGTCGGCGACGTCGTTTTTGCTTCTAGATCTGGTAATTCAGTTCGGGGCGCATGTCATCTGGCGTGTCGTGGCGGAGGCGGAGGTTGGGGGTCTCCAGCACCACGGTGGTGTGGGGTGCCACGGTGCGGGTGAGCCAGACGCTTGAGCCGATCACCGAGTGGTGGCCGACGACGGTGCGGCCGCCGAGGATCGTGGCGTTGGCGTAGACGACGACGCCGTCTTCGAGCGTTGGGTGGCGTTTCTGACCGCGGACGAGTTGGCCGTCTTCGTCAGTGGGAAAGCTGAGGGCGCCGAGGGTGACGCCTTGGTAGAGCTTCACGTGGCTGCCGATATGGCTCGTTTCGCCGACGACGACGCCTGTGCCGTGATCGATGAAAAAGTAGGGACCGATTGTGGCGCCGGGATGGATGTCGATGCCGGTGCGGCTATGGGCCCATTCGCTCATCATGCGCGGGATGAACGGGATCGAGAGCTCGTGCAGCAAATGGGCGAGGCGGTAGATGGTGATCGCTTCGAGGCCGGGGTAGCAAAAGATGACTTCAGCGGGCGATTTGCAGGCCGGGTCGCCGTCGTAGGCGGCCTGAACGTCGGTGGCGAGGATTTCGCGAATGTGGGGGAGTTGCTCGAGGAAGAGGAGCGTCTTTGCTTGGCCGAGCGCTTCGTAGTCTTCCGCCGATTCGCAATCGCTGGTGGCGCCGGCGTCGTGGCGGAGGGCGCGGCCGATTTGCGTCGTCAGGCGATCATGCAGGCGATCGACCAGGTCGCCGACGTAGTAGCCGATGTTCCCCTGGTGAAGTCCCTCGCGGCGGCGGTAGCCGGGGAACATGATCTCGTTCAGTTCGTGGATCGCGGCGACGATTTCGTCGTAACGCGGCAGCGGGCAGTGATCAAGGTGATTGATTTTTCCGGAGCGCTCGTAGGTGGCGACGATGCGCTCGGTGATGTCGGGGAGCTGGTCTTTCAGGCGGAAGTCGGTGGCCATGGCGGTTTCGCCTCGATGTGCGCAAAGTCGGCGAGTGAGGGTCGGTCGGTGCGAAGGAAACAGCTTCGGACTGACGGCTGGAGCGATGCGCGAAACGCATCGCGAGCGAGGAGGTCCCGCACTAGGCGGGACTGGTACAGCGGCAAAGGGCGGGAGCCATCGGACAGGGTCCTGGCAGCAGGTGCGGTGCGGAGAGAGGACAGGGGCCGCTCTCCGGAGGTTCTATTCGGCGAACCGGTGGCGCCAAGTTTAGCTATTTTACCGACTGTGGGGGTCGGAGGGGAGGTTTGGCGGAAATTCGGCAGAAGAACCGCCAAGGACGCCAAGAGCGCCAAGGAAATGCGGAGGAATTGAACCACGACGGCACAACGGGCACGACGGAAGACTAGGAAAAGTATGGAACCGCCGATGAACGCAGATGAACGCCAATTAAAAACTATCTGTGTTTATTCGCGTAGATCGGCGGTTTCAACGTTTTCCGCATTTCCTTGGCGCTCTTGGCGTTCTTGGCGGTTGCATTTTAGGCGTAGTAGTTCCCAGCAACCCCTGGAGGGCGCTTGCTCACCCCCCTATAGGACGAGGCGTTTTGTTTGTCGCAAAAACTGTCAGACGTCGCGTTCCCGCCACACAATGCATGTTAGGGTTCCAGTAGGGCGCCGACGCTGTGGGGACTTGTCACCGAAACGGGGACAGCCGTGGGCCCTACGTTAGCTAATTACGACGCATTGTGGTTGCTCGCGGCGCTCGTGCCGCTGGGAGTGGCGGCGGCCGCTTGGGCGCTGCAGATGTCGTGCGGATTCTGCTCGGTCGAGCCGCCGGAATTCTGGCACGCGGTGACGACCGTGGTGATGATCGCCGTGGCCAACTGCGTGCTGCGGTTGGTCCTACAGATGACCGACTCGGCCTATGGCATGGGGCCGCAGTATCTGATTCCGGCTTTGGCGACGAGCGCGGTCATCGCGTTGGCGTTGCCGACGACGCCGTTCTCCGCGGCGACGATCACCATCGTGCAGATCGTACTGTGCGTGCTGATCTACTTTAGTTTGGCGTGGCTGCAGGAGTTGATCGTCACTTCGTTCATGATGCTGTGATGACGGCGGCGAACGCCGACGGCCAAGACCAATGCTCCCGTGAGAGCGAGCGCAGCGGCAGCAGGTTCGGGAATCGCAACGCCGGCGGCGGCCAGCGCCTCGAGGATAAATCCTTGCGATCCAAGGTAATTGGTGACGAGCCAGCCATCGAGGTCGTCGACGAACAGGTCGCCGTTGGCGTCGCCGGGCGTGCCGCCGAAGCCGCCATAGCCGCGCTGCCAGATGAGGAAATCGGCGCCGTCGACGACGGCGTCGCCATTGAAGTCGGCGGGTAGGCCTAGGAGTTCGGGGGGGACTTGCCAGCCGATGTCGGCGAGCGCGGCGTAGTCGAGGGGGGAGAATAGCTTGCGCTCGCCCAAGCTAAGCGACGGGCCGAGCGACGGTTTGGGCTGCGTGCCGGGGAGAAACGGCGGGCTGGTGACGCCCGAGGCCCAGTGCTGACCGCTGGCAAGTGGAACGGATCCGCCGTAGAGCGCCTGGGCATGAGCGCCGGTAAAGGCGTTGTTCGAGACGTCGGCTGAAAAGGCGTTCGAGACGCCGAAGCCGAAGAGGTGCGCGAGTTCGTGGGTGACGACGGTGAAGAAATCGTAGTCATTGCCGGCAGGCTCGACGCTGAGATCGTAGTGCCAGTTGCGCGCAACGCCGCTGTTGTTTTGGACGTCGATGGCGATGACGCCTCCCCACGGAGCAAAGTCGAGCGACTGGTCGCCGTGACCGCGGTTGGTCACGGCTGCGCTGAAGTCGCCCGTCGGAGAGCTGTTGAAAAGATAGTTGCCGGGGCTGGCTTGACCGAGCGCCGCACCAGCGAGGTCGCGGGCGATTGCGTAGACAACGAGCGTGTCTTGCGGGACGGAGAGGTTGGGGACGTTGTTGAACGTGTTCGTCGAAGGATCGATGAAGCGGGCCGTCCAGGAATTGCCGCCGCCAGGCTGAATCGCCGACAGGGTGTCGGTAAACGGCGTGAACGCACGGGCGGCGAACTCCAGCGTCGTGCGGGCGGGCGTCGGGTTCTGCGACGTGCCGAAGAAACCGAGGGTGTCGTAGGAGTAATCGATTTGGATCGAGATGGCGCCGGCCAGCGGCGCCAGCGCGACGAAGGCCAGCGGCGCCAAGAGAAGGCCCAGCAGTCGCAGCGCGCCGCGACGGGGCGGCGCATGAACGGCGGCGACAGAATAGGGCATGGCGACGACTGCGGCGAAGGTGCTGGGACAGCCTTCAGGGTAGTCGCGCGACCCGGTTTCGTCGAGGAATGGGGCGGCTGGGGCGATTATTCCGGCGGGATGCGGTAGTTTGGGTACGAATGGGTCGGTCGCGGCGCGCTCCGCTGGCGCGTCGCGGCTAACAGGTAACGTAAAAGTTCCGGATCGGTGACCGACGGCCGGTCACTCCTCGTCTTCCTTCAGCTTCGCCTTGCTCATCACCTCCTGTTGGATATTGCCCGGGACGACGTCGTAGTGGGAGAACTCCATGGTGAAGCTCCCTTGGCCGCCAGTCATTGAGGAGAGGATGCGGGCGTAGGTCGTCACCTCGGCGAGCGGGATCTTCGCCTCGACGGTGGTCATGCTCCCGCCGGACGATTCCATGCCGACCATTTGGCCACGCCGGCCGGCGAGATCGCTGGAGACGTCGCCGACCTTGTCGGCTGGGACGTTGATGTGGACGTTCACCACCGGCTCCAGCAGCGCCGGTTTTGCCTTCTTGAAAATCTCGGCGAACACCTTGCTCGCAGCGATGCGGAAGGCGGTTTCGTTGCTGTCGACGGGATGGTCCTTACCGTAGTAAACCTCGACGCAGACGTTCTGCACCGGGTAGCCGGCGATGACGCCCGTTTTGAGCCGCTCGAGGAAACCTTTTTCGATCGCCGGCATGAAGTTGCCGGGGATCGTGCCGCCGACGACGGTGTCGACCCAGAGGAAGTTCGCGGCCTTGTGGTAGTGCAGATTCTTCAACTGCGGGAAGCGCGTTTTGCTGGCGTATTGCTCCGGATCGGCGCCTTCCGGGAACGGATAGATACGGGCGTGGATTTCGGCGAACTGCCCGCTGCCGCCCGACTGCTTCTTGTGGCGGTAGCTGCCGTCGGCGTCGATCTGCACCGTTTCGCGGTAGGGAATTTTAGGTTCGTGCGTCTCGATCTCGACATGGTCGCGGCGCTTGAGCTTCTCCTTCGTGAGCAAGAGGTGCAGCTCGCTCATGCCGGTGATGACCATCTCCTTCGTTTCGGGATCGTGCTCCAAGTGGATCGTCCGATCTTCCTCCGTGATTTTGTGGAGGGCGCCGGAGAGTTTGGCTTCGTCGCCGCGGTTCTTCGGAGCGACGGCGAGGCCGACCATCGGCGTGGGGAAGGTGATCGGCGGGAGCTCGACGTCGCCGACGGTGGTGCCGGTGTGGAGGTCTTCGCACTTGGCGACGGCGACGATCTCGCCCGGGCCAGCGTCGTCGACCGGGTGCGTGGCGCCCCCCTGAACCTCGAGCAGCGCGCCGAGTTTCACCCCCTTGCGGGCGTCGGCCGTATGAACCGTAGCGTCGCGTTTGAGCGTCCCGGCGAAGACGCGCAGGAAGCTGAGCCGCTGGACGAAGGGATCGATGCGGGTTTTGAAGACCTGAGCCGCCAGCGGGGCGGAGGCGTCGGGCTTGAGCGTGATCTCGTCGCCGTTGAGCGTTGCCCGACGGGCGACGGCCGATGGCGGGAGTGCGGCGATGGTGAGCAGATCGAGCAACTCGGCGATGCCGACGTGCTTCTTCGCCGAGACGCAGACGATCGGCGTGAGCGTTCCCGCGGCGATCGCGCCTGCCATCAGCTGCGACAACTCTTCGTCCGAGGGCATCTCACCGGCGAAGTAGCGCTCCATGAGCTCCTCGTCGACTTCGATGATCGATTCGACGAGCGATTCGTGGATCGGCCGCGGATCGACGACGGCGCCATCGACGTTCATTGGAATCGTCAGCGTGTTGACGACGTCGCTGATCGATTCGCCGAGACCGACCGGCACGTTCAGCGGGATGCAGCCGTTGCCGAAAGCCTCTTTGAGCGACGCGACGAGCCCGGCAAAGTCGATGTTGTCGGTGTCGAGCTTGGTCAGGACGATGATGCGTCCGCAGCCGGCGCGGCCTGCTTCAGCCCAGGCGCGGCGGGTGTTCACTTTGATGCCGGAGTGGGCGTCGACCGCGATGAGGGCGGTCTCGACGGCGCGGAGGGCGCCGATCATTTGGCCGACCAAGTCGGGATAGCCGGGCGTATCGAGAAGATTGAAGTGCCGGCCGGCGTGATCGAGGTGGACGAGAGCGGCCTCGATGGAATGTTTGTGATGTTTCTCTTCGTCGTCAAAATCGCAGACGCTGGTGCCGGCGTCGACGCTCGGATTTCCTTTGACGGCGCCGGCTTCGACAAGCAGCTGGTCCACCAGCGTCGTCTTGCCGGCGCTACCGTGGCCGCAGATGGCGATGTTCCTAATGTCCGCAACGTTCTTAACCATGATTCGATCCCCGTTCCTCGAAAAGAAGTGATGAGTGTCCGGCGGCGAATGATCAAGCTTGGGCGGCAGGGCTCCTGGGCTGTCGTCGGGTTGAAGGTGGAAACGTGTGGCAGTAAAGACTAAACCGCCAAGGACGCCAAGGATGCCAAGGGAAGAACATAAATTCTTGTATTTCCTTGGCGACCTTGGCGTCCTTGGCGGTTCATGTTTTTGTATTGTTTCTTAGGTCGGACTGGCGATCGGCGTCTTCGCGGCGGCGAGGGCGTCCTTGAGCGTGAGCGTGCCGGCGTACAACGCACGGCCGATGATGGCGCTGTGGAGGCCGGCGGCGGCGAGGTCGGCGACGTCTTGAGCGGTGGTGACGCCCCCCGAGGCGACGACTGGCAGATTGACCGAGGCCTGCATCTCACGCATCGCTTCGACGTTGGGCCCTTGGAGCATGCCGTCGGTGGCGATGTCGGTGTAGATGATTGCCGCGAGCGGGTCGTTAGCGAAAAGCTGAACGAATTCGACCGCCTGGACGCTGCTAGTTTCGAGCCAGCCATGCGTGGCGGCGTAGCCGTCGCGGGCGTCGATGCCGAGGACCAGCTTGCCGGGGTACTTCGCAATCATGTCGCGGAACCACTCGGGTTGCTTTAGCGCCGAGGTCCCCAGGACGACGCGCGACAGGCCGAGATTAAGCAGCGACTCGATCGTCGCTTCGTCGCGGATGCCGCCGCCGAGCTCGCACTCCATGTCGACGGCCGCGAGGATGTTGCGGACCGCGTCGAGATTCATCGGCTTGCCCGAACGGGCGCCGTCGAGATCGACCAAGTGGAGGTGCTTCGCCCCGTCCCGCTGGAAGCCAGCGGCGACGCTCGCCGGGTCGTCGGAGAAGACCGTCTCGCGGGCGTAATCGCCCTGCTGCAGCCGAACGCAGCGGCCCCCCAACAGATCAATCGCGGGCCAAAGCTGCATAACGGACGACCCCATAGCGAGGGGTGAAAACGGACGGGCTAACTACTGAAATCATCGCAGAGGCGGGGCTTGAATTCAAGCGGCGCGTGGAAGGTGTCGGGGGCCTTTTGCCACTGGCGACCATCCACTGATATCAGCGTCGCTAGTGGCAAAAGGCCCCCGACACCGTACTCTCACAGTTCGGCGAAGTTCTTCAGCATCTGAAGCCCCACGCCCTGGCTCTTCTCCGGGTGGAACTGCGTCGCGAAGAGATTGTCGCGCCAGATCGCCGCGCAGAACGGCTCAGGATACGACGCCTCGCCGGCGATGACGGTCTCGTCCTGAGGCACGACGTAGTACGAGTGAACGAAGTAGAAGTGGGCGTTGTCGGCGATCCCCTGAAAAATCGGCGCCGGCCGACGCTGCTTGACGTGATTCCACCCCATGTGCGGCACCTTGTACTCCGCCGGCACGTCGAAACGGCGGACTTCGCCGGGAATGACGCCGAGTCCTTCGTGAACGCCGTCCTCGTAGCCGACGTCGAACAGCATTTGCAATCCAAGGCAGATGCCGAGGAACGGCTTGCCTGATTCAATCGCCGTATGGATCGGCTCGATCAACTCCCGCCGGCGGATCTCGGCAATCGCATCAGCGAACGCCCCGACGCCGGGGAGGACGACATGGTCAGCCTGCTCCAACACCTTCGGATCAGCGGTGATCGCCGCGGCATGGCCAACGCGTTCAAACCCTTTTTGAACGCTGCGGAGGTTCCCCATTTGGTAGTCGACGATGGCGATCATTGCGGCGGCAGGTAGGAGGCGAGAGTTCGGAGGTCAGAAAAAACGCGTCGGTACAGCTTACCGGACCTGCGAAGGAAGGTCGTGGTTCGCGAATCCCCGATTCTAGCTGCCCGCGGGCCGTTTATGTAGCCGCGGGTTAACGACCCGCCGGAGCGGCGAGAAAGACGAACCACCAAGGCACGAAGGGCACAAAGAGGCGCCAAGGAAGAGAGGAAAGGAAATGATCCGAGAGGGCTGCCTCCGTCGCCGGGCTCCCCCCTTCTCTTTCCTGGCATTCCTTCGTGTTTCTTGGTGATCTTCGTGCCTTGGTGGTTAATCTTCCGAACCCCGCCGCGGGTCAACGACCCGCCGGAGCGCGTCAATAAGTAGAGCCGCTATAATTTCACGCGAACCGTCGATATAGCTTGAACAGAAACGCCCCCGTCGTCGCCAGAAAGGCGACCAGCAGCCACCAGACGTCGTTCGACAGCCGCACCGGTTGCGACTCGTTGGCGGCGACGACCATCAGATGAATGGCCAGGAAAAACAGCGACTCGAATCCGACCATCAGCAGCCCGAAGCGCATGAGCGAACGGGCCGTTTCGTCGCGGCGCTCCGGGGCGAGCCAGTAGTCGCGACGCGGGATGTTGATTAGGGATTTGGGCAGGAAGCGGACGCTGCCGAAGGCGGCGAGCATCGTCAACGTGACGAAGGTGACGACGCCGACCATGAGCCAGACGTAGCCGTCGCGCGACATCCAGCCATTGGCAACGCCGCTGGCGTCGAAGTGAGAGGCCATGCGCTCGGGGAGGCGGGAGTAGGTGGCGGCCATGCCGACGAGTAACGCGGCGTAACCGAAGAGGGCGATGGCGAGCGGGGCTAGTTTGGCCACGATTGGTTACCTTACTGGCGGAATCACATTAGCGATCAAGCCCGTGATTCGTTGCCTGCTGCATGATATTGGAGGGGGCCAACCGGAACGCTGTCGGCAGGTATACTGCAGCGACCTGTTAGACGAATGCATTTACCAACGCATTGAAAATCAAGACAACGATTGCCATCGTCGCCAACCCTGCCGGAACGGCGGCAACCCAGCGTGCGGCGCCCAACCCGCGCAGTGCTGGAAGCCCGCCAAGGCCAGCGCTGCAAATGAGCGCAAAAAGTATGGCGACGCCGACCGATCTTCGAAACGCGTCCGTGTTTGGTGGCGTCCAGACTCCGAGGAAGGCGGAACTGTAACCAGACGCAAGCTGCAGCATCACCAGTAAGATGACGGCGACCCAGCTCGCCAAGGCACCGACAACGCACAGCCATGAAAAGCGGGAGCCCACCAATACTCGCCAGTCGCTAAAGCTCAGTTGCCCGCCCTTATGCGAGCGAGATTGTGCGCCAGTATACCGACGTGAAAAGCAAAACGCCAAAGCGGCCATTGGGCCGGCAGGTCAACGGCCGCGACTTGTTCGGCGATAACTTAACGTGATACGCGATACTCTTCGCCGGAGATGTCGATTTTAGTAACGATTGAGTACTTTTCACTATCGGATTCGTACTTCAACAACGCAAGCGTCGAACTGTCGCCACCGTCCGGAAAGCTGAACGACAGGGAATCGAGAGATTTCGGGTAATGTCCATGCTTGGCTCGATAGGCCTCCAGCAAGTTTTCGGCTTCCTTGACCAATGCCAACTGCGCAGACATCTTGGCCGCAACTCGCGCCTCATTGAAAGTCGATGCGGCGCTCCAGAGTAGCATTACACAAATGACGCTGCCCACGATTCCGAACGGCAATGCGCGCTTCCAGTTGGACGAACTCATAACGCCTAACGCCAAGACTCAGTTGCCCGCACTCAAACGAGCGGGGTTGAGCGCCAGTATAACGCCGCGAAAAGGGAAACGCCAAAGCGACCGTTAGGTCGGCGGGTCGACGGCAGCGACTTGTTAGAGGAGTGCCCGCCGCCGTCTGTACCGCAACGCGGTTCCACATCGTAGCCCAAGGTTGGCCGCGCGAGCGGCCTACCCTGGGTAATCGAACCCGACGCATCCCTTACGCTGAAAGCGTTACACAACGATGTTCGATGGCGGATTGTGTAACGTCTACAGCGTAATCGATTGTCATGGCGCCGCGACCCAGGGTAGTTCGCCAAGGCGAACAACCCTGGGCTACAATGTGCAACGCCTTCGGCGTAAAGACCACCGCCGCCTAACGCCAAAGCTCCGTTGACCCCCTCGCTTCGAGCGGGGCCGAACGCCAGTATGTTGCCGCGCAATGAGAAACGCAAAAGCGGCCGCGTTGCCGGCGGGGCAACTGGAGCGCCTTGTTAGGCCTAGTCCCAGGGCAACTGCGGAAGTTTCCGAAGTGCGTTTAAGTAACGCGTCTCATTATAAGGTTGGCCCTGCTTGAGAATGTCGACGATTTCGGAGGAGACAACGCAAGCGATCAGTTCCTCAGCCTGTTCGCGCGTCTGACCTTCGGCTAACAATCGTTCCAGCGTTGTCTTTACTTCTGGCGGCGTATTGTCACGCAACTGATTATGCACGATCTCCATGATCGCAGCCCGCAACACTGGATTGACGCCCTTTGACATGTCTTGAACTAGTGAGGCCTAACGAAGAAGCTCAGTTGCCCGCCCTCGCTTCGAGCGGGATCCGAGCGCCAGCATATCGCTGCGAAAAGAAAAACTCCAAAGCAGCCATTGGGCCGACGGGTCAACGGCAGCGGCTTGTTAGGCGGTCACGAAGTCGATTTCCAACGAGTGAACCTACTACGAACGCAATGACTGCGCAGATGGTGAAAGCGACGAGCGTAATCCACCAACCCGAACCGACTACTATGCCGTCATCAAAGAAA
>PNKX01000033.1 GCA_013822725.1 Pirellula sp. | reverse complement strand
TACCATATCGCCGATGCAGAGATGAGGACCAGCGGAACCAACGTGGGCTCACCCTCGGCGATAACGCAGTACGTCAAGAGGAGTAATCCAATTACCGCCAAGATAGCCGGGCCGATCGATTGCATGGTGGTCTCTATGAAATTGGCTAGGGAGAAAAAGTATTGCGCGATGCGCATCGTGGAGCGTCGTTGCTGCTCATTCACAGATTGGGCAAAGGTCATAGCCTTTAACTCTAACTCGGCCGCATTGGTGTGCGCACGGGGAGTGAAAAAGCGCAATCAGCGCGGAGGCAGCGTTTGCTTACGTTGTGCCTGTCGATCGAACACAGCAGGTAAAAGTGCGTTCAGAGGATAGAATTGGTTAACATTCACACCTCCCACTGTACCGTCCGACCACGTTCCGCCTTTGACCAAAGGTATGCTAGATTCGCGACTTTCGGCAACTGAGGTTGCCACTCCTCTTAGAACCAGTGATTAGGGGAAGCTGGAACTCATCTGCGAGAACGAAGGCAGTCGCGACCAGTCGCCGTTAAGTTGTCTTGCCGGATTGCCTTGGTGCATTTGTGGTCCACGCAATCCTCGCGGTGAGCTTGACATCGCTGTAGAACGGCGAGCTGTCGCCCGACCATCGAGTCGCTTTTTCGCGGGAGCGCGTTAGGCGGGCACTGAGGAGCTTTCAAGCGACGAGGGCAGATAGCGACGAAGGGACTACTCTTGAGGATTCCGAACGCTGAAGGGGCTGGGGCCAATTAAAAATTCCGTGGTGGTGGAGAAAGGGGTCCCTACACTGGCACAAAAATGATGCTCTCGCATATGCGCGCGAGAAGGAGTCATCTGCTCACCGATCGGACCAGGGTCATGACGGCAAGCCGCACAGCATCAGGCAGGGTCGCCCAGCGGTCGAGGACTTCAGCCACGTCGGCATCGTGTCCAGTCATCGGGGCGGTCTGGTTCGCTGCTTTGCCGTCCGCTGCGTCAGCCTGTTCGCCGGTGTTTTCAGTGCCGACTGCTGCGCCAGACGCTGCGCTTAGTTCGGGCGTGCCGTTTTCTTCGGGCATTTCATAGTCTGCGGGCGGAATCATAATCCGCGTGCCAAGGGTTCATATCCCTCCTTCGTCGAACTAAACGTTAGCAGCATTTGGCGTCAATGTAGTCCCTACAAGGAATTTGGCCTGCCCAGTGGCGCGCCGCCACCCTCGCGATGCAAACAGGTTGCCCGGTACGGAACGATTGGAACGTTGGAACGATTGTGGCGCTTGAGCGCCAGTTCTTGATTTGTATTCTCTAAAAACACTGCGCATGGTGAGAATTGGCCTGTAAGCGCCACAATCGTTCCAACGTTCCAATCGTTCCACTACATCTCAGGATCGACCCCTCCGGCAAGTGTGATGCCGACGTACCTAATCCCATTGCTCTTCCGTTTCCCAATGCCATTTTCCATTATCCGCTGGCCTAAGGACTTTTTACTTATTGGGTGATCACCGTTGGCTTCGCACCAACTGGTATAACTGCTGTACGCCGCCGCTGCGGTAAGTTCTTTCGAGTTGTCGCGCACCACTAGCTCTGCAAACCAGGAAGCGAATGTGTCCGACTCCACTTGGTACTCCGCTGTAGCGTCGGTCACGCTTGGTGGCTCGTGCAGGTCGCTGGCTTGCCACTGCAGGCAGCCGTCAACCATCCATTGTAAGATCCCGGGAAGCTCCGCTTGGAGCTTGTCGGAAAGCTCCCGGTCCTGCTCTTCTTCTGGAATGGTCACGTTGAACGGTATCAGCCTCAGTCGCCTCCAAATGCCCTTATCCGTTCCGCTGATGACTGGTTTATGATTGCTTACCAGAATGGCGAGGTGCGAAGGGATAAACTCCCAGTGGTCCTCACGCATGCGTCGAGCTCGAATCCGGTCGCCGCCGGTTACAGACTTGACCAGCCCTTCGTCCAATCGTTGTCCATCCTTGGTTTCGGCAATGATGACGAGGCGCTTGCCAAAGAGATCAGCCAGCGCGGTGGGGTGCTCGTCATTGCGTCTGGTCATCAGAAAGCCGTGCGGGGCCGTGTGCGCGTACTCACCCATGGCCGCCTGAACTGTCGTGGTGAAGACCGATTTGCCGTTAGCCCCGCCGCCGTAGAAGACTGGGAGTAAATGCTCACGTTGTTTGCCGAAGAGGGCCACTCCCATGAGCCCTTGGACATATGAGATCAGCGCACGGTCACCGCCGAATGTGGTATCGAGAAACGCCAACCACCGATGTGGAATGACGCTGGAGTCGGTCGGGTACGCGACATTCGTGCATTTAGTCAGCAGGTCGTTTGGGTCGTGGGGTCGCAGCTGACCAGTCCGTAGATCAACCGTCCCATTCGCGCAGTTGAATTGCCAAGGCTGTGTGTCCAGTAACTCAGGACCGATCGCAATTGGTGGCTCTGACTCTGCGAGGGCAAGCGTCGCCTCAAACCTCCGCAGCGACTGCGAAGCCTTAGCCCATTTCATATGAGCCGAGAGCTCGTCGGGAGTGGTGAGTCGGCGTGCCTCATCTAATATGTGACGTGGAATCTCCTTAGCGAGGCTCATCACGACGCCCCGATCGTCGAGTCTCCATCGAGTGCCATCCCAGACGAGCCATTTGCCCCAGTTGTGAACATAGCGTACGGTCTGCCCGTACAATCTCGCGAACCGCCGTCCGTTCCCTAAATCTGTCAGAGGTGCAGTGCGAGTGTCCTCCCTGCCTCGTGTCGTCGTCCGTTCGGCGTCGCGGACCCTCTCTAGAATCTCAGCGTCGCTCCAGGCTTTCGGGAATGGCCTCTCCTGGGCATAGGCGCGAATCGACGCCACGGCCGATTCGTCCGACAAATTGGCCTCAACGCAGCGGCACGCACAGGTAAAGAGGCGCTTCGAGCCGTCGGCGCCATCCTCCATGCCTTCGGTGCTGCGTTCCATCGCCGCGACAGTATCGAAGCGAACTCCGCGATCGGACTGCTGCTGCACTGGCGTGCTCGCCTCAAGCGGGGTGCTTTGTTTCTTCTGTGAGGCAGCCAGTAGTCGCTCGATCACCTCCTCTGGTAAAGGCGGCGGATCCACATCATCCAGTGACAGGTTAGGCAGCCACTGTCGCCCCGGGGTTGGTGGTAGGATGCTCTGTGCGGCGCCTACTCCGCCCAAGCGGATCTTCACGGAGTTGCCTTGGGGATCCTTGTATTCAAAGACCGCTCTCCCTAGCGCGGCGAGCCGTTCGTCCCAACGATAAAACTGGTGGTGCCCTCGCTTGGACCTGTAGGTTGGGGCAACGGGACGGTCGACACCTTCCCATAAGTGATTGACGGCCGCGACCTCCGCAGCGCTGTCTGTTTCAATGTCAATGATGCCGGACCGGGGGCCCAGGATGATGCCGATGGCCGGCTCCTTAGCCGCTCTTACACCGCGCTCCAGTCGCTCCCTCGTGATCGGCAATGTCTGCCATTCGCGGGCGCTATGCCCCCAATCATCGCAGGGCGTTTTGCCACTGCAGGGAATGATGTGCAGACCTCGATCGATCAGCGCTGAACCAGCATTTAAGAGCTCGTCGATCAGCTCGGCGTCGTTATTGGATGCTTCTGACATAGTGCCCCCTTTTTTCTCTATTAGCGTTGCTGCCCTTAACCCAATGGGCGTGAGGCGGTCCGAACGAAAAGCGACCGGGCTCCGAAGTCGACCAAGGATGTCGGCAGGATGCTAAGAATTAGAAGCCGGCTGACTTCAGTTCTCGTTCAGCTTGGGCGATCGCGGCGTTGCGCTGGCGATTGCTGCGGACCTGCGTCGGCGCTCGAATGGCCTCAGTGCACCCCCGAGCAAACCGCTCATGGGCCTCTTCGGTCGTGTATCGACGTCCGCCAACGGCGAATGTCTCCAGTTTGGCCCCGCGAGCCCCGCGTTGCGCCCATCGCCACACCGTGCAGACGCTGACGCCTTCGCGGCGGGCCAGTTCGGCAAGCGTCAGTCGATGTTCATTCAGTAAGTTAGACATGTTGCACCTCCGAAATAAAAATAGCCATGCGTTGCGTCGCATGGCTGCAGTGTGCAACAAATTCAGCACAATCTCGGACTCGACTAGCTAAGTCTCTTAATTATTGGGACACGACTAGACAAGTCCCGCCGCTAATCCACCTTAAGATGCGTGTCTAGCAACCTGCGCAGCGTTCTGTCCCCTACTACTTTCCCCATTTCTTCCCAGACGACGGGGACGGCCCGAAGACATGCTGGGGTCTTTTTGACGCGCGGCGGCTTGTAGAATCTCAAGATAATTTCTAATGCCTTCTCTTTGTCTTCGCTCGTTTTGAGTTTGCATCGTTCGTCACCGGCGCGTTTTTGCCGAGCGGCCTCGCGCTTGGCCACTTGGTCCATTCCCTTCAATTTATCGATCGCGTACATGAGCTGCTTGTCAAACCACAACACGCGACCGACGTACCATTCGACGCTCTGTCGCTTCCTAGCCGGCTTCTGAAGGTCGGCAAGGATGCTCCTGCCGGTGACCAACGCGGTTAGCGCGTACTCGCGGGTTTCCGGGGCAGAGACGCCTCGCTTCTGCAATCGCTTCGCTGCATCGGAGGCGATTGCGAGATCCACTAGAAAGGACTCGCACGATTCGAAGATTTCGGGAAAGCTAAGGCGTTCGCTTAGCTGAAGCCCGCATCCGTCGGAATGCAAGTAGGCGGGCAAGTCGTGTTTTAGGAACCGTTCTCGCGCCAATTCTTCTGCGTTTGCTTCACTTTGCTCAGGTTCCGCGGAGACGGTGATATGAGGAGCGCCCCCCTTATAGGTTTTCTTTTTTGCCATATGTTGCCTTACATAGGTGAGTGCCGAGCGACCGGCCGACGCCGCGGCGGTAATGCATGCAGCCGCGCCGACCGGTCTAGCGGGGGATCAGTCCCGCGAACTCGGCAAAAAATCACGTCAACCGATGCGTTTCGCTACCTCTACGCCCTTGGCCAGATCTCGCTCGGCGTAAACTTGCGTCACGTCGGCACGGGAGTGTCCCAGCATCACCTGAGCGGCTTCCAGCCCGAATTCGCGCCGTACCTCCGTCGCCGCGGCGTGGCGGAGTTGATTCGGCGCCCAGCGGTGAGCTTTCCGCCATGCCTTCAATTCAAGCTTTTGCTCAGCAGTGAGCAGTTGCTCGCGGACGTTGCCTAGGGAGGGGTGGCGGAACGCCCGGTCGCAGGCATAGCGAATCGCCCGGTAGTAAGTCCGGGCGTCGTAGCGGTCACCCGGTTGGCGGCTGGGCCGTTTCCGGCGATTGGTGCCGGCTCGATTGCCGCACGACAAAGGCGTCTTGCGGGCGGCGGCGACGACGGCGCGTCGTTTTGCCTCGGAGTCGCGGGGGCTGAAGCAGAATGCCGCCTCATCCCGAGCAAGGTATCGGAGCAAAATCTCCTGCCCGCGGGCGCCAACGAAGATCGCCCGCTCTTTGCCGTGATGAGACGTTTTGTGGGACGGCGGCCGGTAAATCCAGACCTCACCGGTGCGGTCGAGATCGCACGGACGCAGGGCGCAAATCTCGGCGGGACGGCAGCCGGTGAGTCGTTGCAGCCGGACCATGTCGGCGACGACGTCGGAAAGGTGGGGGAGCGTGGCGTCGACGACGTCGTCAGCGACCGGCAAAATCGGCTCCGTCTCGCGGGCATTGGTCTTACCCCTTCGGAGCCCAGGGACCATCGCCAACGCCTGAGGGACCAAAGGAGAGACTCGCCCGTCGGCTGCCGCCCAACGGAACATCCGGACGATCCGGCGCGTGTTCGCGTTGATATAGTAGCGGCTCCAGCCGACGCTGATGAACCGCTCGCGCAGGGCCTTGAGTTCGAGGGGGCCGAACGCGGCGGCGGCGGTGCGGCCGTAGAGGGACGTCAACAGCTTGACCGCGGCGTCGATGCGGTAAAGCTCGCTGTTGATTCCCTCACCGAAGTAGCCGATCGCGTATCGGCGATAATCGGCGACCAGTTCCACGACGGTCAGGTCGTCGACGGCAGCGCCGTAACTGGGGGAACGCCCGCTGGCGAGCCACTCGCCGACGACGCGATCATAGTCGAGTTTGCTGGTCTTGGTGCCGTGAGGGCCGAGATAGTGGTCTCGCCCGTTGAGCGTGACCACAGCCTGTCCGCTCGCCCGGTGCTTGCGGTACTTGGGGAGGGCTTGAAGAAGTCGGGGCATGGTGCGGTTCTCCTGGATTCCCCCTGCCCAAAACGGTAGGTACCGTTTTGGGTTTCAGAAACAGGCCGCACTGCCGACCGACGGCAGGTGACTTAACTAAAAGTCCGACAACAACTTAACTCAGCGACGCTGACGGGGCTCGAACCCGCAACCTCTGGATCGACAGTCCAGTGCTCTAACCAATTGAGCTACAGCGCCGTGTAGCGAAAGAGGCCGCAGTGGGGCGGAAAGTTCGCTGGCATTGGAAAACGCCGGCAATTGCCTGCCTACGGGGCTCATTGGCCAGGGGGCCGAAGCCGCCCTGAAGCAAGAAATATAGCTCGCAAACCATGGGTCGGCAAGCCGCCTCGTCACCCCTGAATCAGGGAATTTGAGACTTGAGATAAATCGTTGCGGCTACCTTGGTGGAGCTGCCGTGGGCCGAGTCAACGGATTTTGGTCATTCGGCGGTCGTCGGCTCTTCGGGCGAGTTGGCGGCGGGGGCCGATTCGGCAGGCGGAGGATCTTCTTCTTCGATCCGCTGCATCAATTTGGCGAAATCATCGCGGTTTCTAAGCGCCTCGAACTGTTCGTCTTGGCGCACGTCCTCGGGAGAGATGGCCGAACCGAAGAGGAGGCTCGCAAGGCCGCTTGAGCTCTCGCGGCGGAGGTATCCTTGGAGCCACGCGAGTTCGAGTTGGCTGATGGACTCCAGCGAGAGCGATTCGACGAGTCGCGATTGGTCGTCGGGGTTGAGTTGGTCGTCGCCGGCCGCTCGGGCAGCTGCGTAAGCGAGGGCTTGCGCCGCAACAACGCGGTCGGAAGGTTCGCCGGTGACGGCAGGAAACTCCCGCGCTTGCTCGGCGCAGAGCTGATACTTGCCGTCGTCGGCGAGCGCCTGCAGAACGCCGTCATTGCGGATGCAGTTGACGCCAATGAGCCGGGCGGCGGCGGCCAGAGCTTTCATCGAGGCGACGGAGGCTTTCATCCAGGGAGCCTCAGCGAGTTCGCTGCAGCGCGCGATGGCGATGTTGAACTGGTTGAATTCGGCGATGGCGTCACTGATTCGCTGGAGATCCACCAGCGTCATGCTGCGGTTCAAACGATAGGTGGCGGTCATCAACGCCACCTCGCCAACGTCAGGAGTAAGCTTCTGAAGCTTGTCGATCGTTTCACGAGCCTGCTCAAGTCCGTCGAGCGCTTCCTGCGGCTGGCCCGCCTCACGACTGACGTCGGTCAGCTGTAACTGCAGATTGGCGAGAGAGAAAAGGACGTCGAAATTATCGCCCGCGACGGTAGTGGCGACGTTTAGCGTTTTTCGAGCGCTTTCGATGGTCTGCCGGGCGTCGTCGGCACGGCCCCGATGGCGGTACGCATCGGCGAGTGAAGCCTGGTAGCGGGCGAGCGCCAGCTGCCGGTCGACCTGTTGGGGGAACTTTAAGGCCAAGTCGCGCCCAATCTCCAGAGCTTGCAGCTGGTGTTCGAGGCCTGCGGGCGTGAGATTGGCGTCCTCCAGGGGACCATGCAAGGTTCCGGCGGATTGGTGGAGCTCAGCGAGTTCCTGGCGAACATGCGGGACGTCGGGGTGGAGTTCGTCAAGCTCGACAGCGACGCTGATCCCCTCCGCGTACGCGGCCCGCGCCGCATCGATGCGGAACTCCCGGGCTTCGATATCGCCCGTTTGGCGGAGGATCTGAGCCAGCGTATGGGTGATTTCGATATTAGTCGGCTCCACCTCGTGGAGTTTGCGCATGAGCTCAGCTGCTCGTCTCACCCGTTCTCCGGCCTGAGCAAACTTCCAGAGAACTTGAAGTTCAAAGACGGCAAGTTGGTTGAGAGCTCGAGCCAATCGGAAGCGAACGTCGACAGACTGCTCGGGCGTCGCTGTTGAGAGATCGACAGACTCAAGGATCGTAATTGCGCGAGCAAACTCGGCAGGGACCGATTCCATTTGGCCGAGTTGCCTACGTCGCTCGCCTGCGAGGGAAGCGACGTAGGCTCGGCGGGCGGCGTAGTCGGGGTCAGTCGGATGCTGCTCAAGCAGCTGATCAAACGCCTCGGCCGCTTCGGCAAGATAGGGCGTCGCGTCGTTCGGCGCGTGATTATCAATCAGCAGTTCGGCGACTTGCGTAGCATTGACGGCGGCGCCTCGTCGGTAGGCGGGATTCGCGGGGAACTCAGCGGAAAGCTGTTTGAACTGCCCGATCGCCTGATCGTACGCTTGTCGAGCGGCGTCCATTCTTCCGAGCTGCCAATGGGCGCCAGCGAGTCGAAACAGTGCCTCGCCGCGATCACGACGGGAGACTTCCGTTTGATCCGCTTGTGCGGCGAGAGCGTCGTAAAACGCGACGGCGGCTTCGAGCAAATCGCCGCGCAGCGATTCCATGCCGTAGCTGGCCAATAGCTCGGACTTGCTAAGTGATTCGTAGCGTTCGAGCGACTGGCGCGCGAGCGCGAGGAGTTGCTCGTTGCGCCCGATTTGGCGCTCGGCCTCGGCTTGGGACGTCTCGGCCTTCCGTTGCGCCGCCTCAGCGCTCTTCTGGGCGGCGAGTGCGGCAACTTTGGCGTCGCGTTCGCGATCGTTGGCAGCACGGAGGCGAACGTTGCCCGCCGCAAGGGCGATGGCAGCGACCAGGGTCATCGCGACGCCGCTGGTGACGAGCGTGCGATGGTTCTTCACCCAACGGCCAGTCCGCGCGGGGAGCGATTCGGGGAGAGCCGAGACCGGTTCGTCGGCAAGCCAGGCTTCGACGTCGTCGGCGAGGCTGCGCGGGGAGGCGTAGCGATCGCGGGGGCGAAGGGCCATCGCCTTCAGGCAGATCGCTTCGAGGCCGCGTGGGACAATCGGTTTGATCGAGCGGGGCTTGGGGAACTCGCCACGGGCGACTCGCTGTAAGACGACGCCGAGGTCAGCGTCGTCCTGCGGCGCGCGGCCGGTGAGAATGACGTAGAGCGTGGCGCCGAGGCTGTAGACGTCGCTGGCGCCGCTGAGTTGATCGAGTCGGCCGGCGGCTTGCTCGGGGCTCATGAAGGCGGGGGTGCCGATCGCGGCGCCCATTTGCGTCGGGGCAGAGCCGGAACCTGACTGCGGGCGGAGGAGCGGTTCGGGCAGATGGGGGAGCGTGACGTTGGGATCGGCGGGCGGCGGTTCGACCTGACCTTGCGGTTTGGCCAACCCCCAATCGACGACCAGCGTCTCGCCGTACTGGCCAAGCATGATGTTGCCTGGCTTGAGATCGCGATGGAGTACGCCGCGGCTGTGGGCGTAGTCGATAGCGTTGCAGACGTCGAGGAACCTGGCCAACAGGCGGCGGAGTTGCAACACGTCGGCGGGTTGTCGCCAGGAGGGATCGGCCTCGCGGTGGAAGCGGTCGATAGCTTGGGCGAGGCTGTCGCCGCGAATGAAGCGCATCGCGTAGAAGGGGCGGCCGTCGGCGTATTGGCCGAGACCGTAGATCGGTACGACGCCCGGATGCTCCAGCCCGCCGGTGATTTCAGCCTCTTGCAGGAATCGAGCGCGGCTGTCGGGGTTGTCGGCGTGGCGATCGTGAAGTTCTTTCAGGGCGACTTCGCGGTTGAGCTCGTCGTCGCGGGCGATGGAGACTTTGCCGAGGCCGCCGGCAGCGTGGGGGCGAAGGATGTGGAACCGCAACCCGGGCGACGCTGGCTTTCGCGGCGGGACGGCGACCGTCGCGTGCCGATCGCCGCGCGGCGTGACGGGGCCGGCGTGGCCGAGACTCTGTTGCACGTCGTTGTCGGCGATCGCTGCGAGCTCGTGGCGGAGCGGGTCGACGGAACTGAGCGCAGCCAGGCTGGCGTCCGCCCGGCCGCCGTGGAGGGCGATGTGCTTGTCGACGAGTGCATCAAGAAGCTGGCGCGAATCGCTGGCGAGCGCGCCGGCCGTGACGAGATGGTCGGCGAGGGGACGCTGTTTGTCGAGAACCCACGAGTTCATCGCCGCGATGAGCTGCTCGGAACGGACGAAGTCCATCTGGACGGCGAGAATGCCGAAGAGGAGATTTCGATCGGCGGCGGCGCTGGTCATGGCGGCGATCGCGTCACGGGGATGCAATGGGACGGCAGCGAGACGATTCTAACGTGTCGTCGCCGGTCGCGGAGGGGAAAAACCCAGGGGACTGCCGCCAATTGCCAAGCAAAATCCCCCTGTGGCAATCTACGGCTTCTACTCGAGCACTTGGCCATCGGCGAGCAGACGTTCCCGGAGTTGCGGGTAGGCGACGTCTTGCACCGCGCGGTCAGCGTCGATCGCCAGTGAGGCGGCAGTGGCGGCTGATTGACTCAGCGTCATGAAGACTGGTTCCATCCGAATGGAGCCGAACGCCACATGGCTGGCGGAGAGAGCGAAGGTCGCGAGCAGATTATCGCATTCGCGTTGCTTAGGAACGATAGCGCGATAGGCAATGGGGTACGGCTGCGGTACCGAGACGCTATTGCTCCCTTCGTTCACCGGTTGGCCATCGTGAACGATGCGACGGGCGCCGTGCATGTCGATGCCGTATGTTCCCAAGCCGATTGAGTCGGGTGCGACTTCTTGCCCGGTGCAATGATGCTCGGTCATCACGAAGTCGCCGACCATACGACGAGCTTCGCGAACGTACAGTTGGTGGGGCCAGCCGGCGTTGTCGACGAACTCGTCGCGGCAGAGGCCGAAGCGTGACGTCTCCTCACGGACGCGAGGGGGCGAACGTTTGTCGGTCGCGAGAAAGTGGAAGAAGCCGCGGAGGTAATTTTCGTGTCGGCGGGCGATCTCGACGCGCTCGCTGGCGTCGGCTTCGGGGTAGTCGTCGGCCCCGCCAAGGAAGTCGGTGGAGATCGGCCAGCGGTTGTTGAAGTCGTATTTTCCGTTCTGCAGTGGGTCGTATTTCAGGAAGCTGCGGAGCGTGAGTCGCTCGCCGGCCTTCTCTCGCGCAGCGATCCAACGGGCGAGGAGTTCGTAGTCGGCGGCGTCGTAGTTTGCCGGCGGTTCGATTGGAAGACGATTGTCGGGGCGATCGGTGAGGCAGAGTCGATAGTTATAGCTTTGGATGCGACGGTCGGCGGCGCCGATCTGGCCGAGTTCGCCACGTTGAAGAAGGTAGGAGAGCGAGCCGCTGGCGGAATTGCCCGCGATGCGGAAGGGATCGATGGGGACTTCGAACTTGCCCGCCGCCGGCTTGCGCGCGGGACTTTGGATGCCGTTGACGGTTTCGCCGTATTGCGAGTTGGCTTCACGGCCTAGCGTGGACGAGACGCCGGCTGCGGCGAGGAGATCGCCTTCGTAGGTGGCGTCGATGAAGATGCGTCCGCGGAATTGCCGGCCATCGGTCGTCGTGAGACTCACGATGCGAGGTCCCGACTTCCCCACAGCCGCCAGGGCCGAGTTGAAATGGACCGTGACGCCTGCTTCAGCAACGAGCTCGTTGAAGATTCGCTCAGCCATCTTCGGTTCGAAGGAAAGCGACGGCGGCTTGGCAAAATCGACGCCGGTGCGCGTGATGTCATGCGACTTCGGCGGATCAAATTCGGTCCCTGGTTTCATGCCGTAGGCGGCGCCGATGCGTTGGTATACCTCGCGGGTGAGGCCGCCGATGGCTTTGATGCGATCGGGGGCGTTGCCGACGTCGGTCCAGCTGAGGCCGCCGGCGGTCATGCCGCCGAGGTGCTTGCCGGGTTCTAGAATGATGGCCGTCTTGCCGAGGCGGGTCGCCTGCACGGCCGCGACGACGCCACCCGACGTACCGCCGTAGATGATGACGTCGGCGGAGAGAGGGAGTTCGCTGCGATCGGCCGCCATGGCTCGGTTTGCGAAGGGAGCGCTGAGTAGCGAGCAGGCTGCAATGATGAGAAGGCGGAGCATGGCGCGTGAGGGTGAGTGGCCGTGGGCCAAACTGATGGAGACTGCGCCCGATTCGAGCCGAAGAACAGGCGAAAAGAAGTCGCTTCACTCTAAGCTGGTCGCTGCGAGCTCGCAACTGCCGGTGAGTGGAGGAAGCGGTGCGGCGAAATTGTCCATCGACTCAGGGCGATTCCGCGATTGCTGAGAGCGGATTCACAACGCCGGCAAAGCCGATGAGCGTGATCGGCGCTACGAGAGAATTCTTCAGAGATGCTTGCCACTGGCGGTCCAATTCAGCAACGCCCTGGAAACCGTAGACGTCGCGAAGCGCCACGTTGACGCCGCGCGAACGTTGCAATTCGGCGAACTCAAGAAGTTGGGCGGGCGTGCCGCGTTGCAGTAGGTAGCGGACGATCGAGGCGCTTTGGCCGTAGAACAGGCCCCAGCGCTGGGCGGCTGGGTATTGCTTGAGATTAACTAAGTGGTCGAGCGGCATCAGTTCGCCTCGCTGCTGGCCGATGCGGAGATCGCGCTCATGCAGCTGTTGCTTGTCGAGCGGGTCGAGCAGCAGGGCGAGGCCTTCGTCGCACCACAGCGGGGCGTCGGTAAAACGGTCGGCGAGGAGCACATGACAAAGCTCGTGCGGCAGCGCCGTCGTAAGGTAGTCGTGCGCGTCGCCGCGGACGTCGATCTTGCGAAGCGCGATCCGGGCGCCGCCGCGCTTCGTCAGCGCCGAAGCGACGGTCGCGGCGCCGTTGTTCCCGACCGCAGCGACGTACGAGGTGGAACTGGCGTGGAGAACGATCTGACAACGTGGAGACCAGCGCTCGACGCGCAGTCCGCAGAGTTCAGCAACCTCGCGTCGAAGTCGTTCGCAGGCGCGTGCCATCGCGCTGGCCTGTTCGGCGGAGTGGAGCGAGCAAACCTGAAAGTTGTCGCTCTCGGCGAGGTGCCAGGCGCCCTGGCGGCTTAATGAAACCGCACCCTCCCCCGCATCGACGGCAACTTGCCCCACGGCGTCCGCCGCAATCGCCGTCGGCTGGTTGTGGGCTCCCGCCAAAACGATGGCGAGCAGCACCATTAGTGAGCGGAATAGTATCAAAGAGGGCGCCTTGGGTTTTAGCAATGCAGGGAAGAGTTAACGCCCTAAGGCAAGGGGCGTTCCCGTTTTGCACAGATTGCCCAGAGGTGACGTAACTGTCTGTTCGGGCAAGCGGTTACGTCGCGTACAAACTCGGCTCCCCCTTCAGCCCAACCGCGGGGCTTGCTGATGCAAGTGGCATGCGCTGCGCGAACGTCCGGCATCAAACGGCGCCCAAAAGGGACGGCCCGATTTCTGACAGGACCGTCGCCGCCGGAACCGGCATCGACCTCAGATTACAAGTGCGTAAGGGGAGGCGATCGCTCATGCGACCGACTGGTTAGCGACGTAGTATTAGCATCGAGATGTCTATCATCGGCCGCTACCTACGTCGTTTGATTGTCATCGCGCTGGTCCTCGGACTGAGCGTCGGGACATGCTGTTCGCCGACTGCGTTGGCGATGGCGAGCGGAGGAGACGCAGCGTCTGAATGGCACGCTTGCGGGACGTTCGAATTTGTCGCGTCGCCGCATCGATTGGGCCGGGTAGGCGCCATCGAATCAGCAGCCTGCCAATCGTGTCTAGCTGCTGCTGCGGAACAGGATTCCGCAGCCGACGATCATGTCGCCAATGCTGCGACGCGCTATGCCGCCGCCGCACCGATGCGACTGACGCAGGCCTTGAATAAGCGTTCAAGCGCTGAAGCGATTCCTTCACGAACGTTGCTCTCGCTCGGCGTTTGTTGGCGCGTGTGATCTGAGAATCACCCATTCTGACGTTGATCTCCCCAAGTGTTGTAGATCGGCGGGCGAGACGCTTGCGAGCGACTCAGGCAGCCTGCCAACCGTGCCCCGAGATCGAGGTTGCCCATGTCGGGCAGCCACCGGGCCAAGAAAACGTTTATTAGGCGGAGGTGTGACATGACTACTTACAAAGGTTTGATTTTGTCGGCTGTGATTGGTTCGATGTTGGCCAGCACAGCACTGGCCGGCAATGTGATTGGAACGGAAAAGGCCCGCGGCCATATCGGCGGGAATGGCTGGACGCAGATGCATGAGGGGCGTCATCACGCCAATTACGGACAGCGTGCCGTGCGATACGAATCGCGTCCCGTGATCGTCCAGTCGACGGCAGCGGCTCCAGCGCCGACGGCCGTCGCTCAGGCGCCGGTGGAAGGGCGTCGGTTCTCGTACGCCCCGACGACTGACGCGGTTGCGAGCCAACCGGCGACGACCGCTCCTTCGGTCGTGATGCAATCGACTGCCGTTCAGCCGTCGTACTACCACGCGGCGCCGCGCCACCATTCAGCCGATAAGTGGGCGTTGCAGAAGACCGATCCTCAAAAGTACAGCAGCCGCTAAGCGACTACCCCACGCCGCGAAGTGAAGCTCTGTAGCCCGGTCCCGATCGCTCATCGGGGCCGGGCATTTTTATTTGCCTGGCAGCTGCCAGACTGACGTGTCGCCTAATTTGCTCGTGCGCTCAGCCGCCTCGACGCGTTTCAGCAGAGCGGCCGCGGCCGTATCTTGGGGATAATCGCTGGCCAGACGCTTGGCAGATTGGATGGCATCGCTCCAATTCTCTTGCTCCAGGGCATGCAGGGCGGCGTCGTAGCGTCGGCAATGTTCCTTCCAATCGGGCGACGGTTGCGCGACGACTTCGTAAAGATCGATCGGGTGCGCAATGTTCACGGCGCGAACGCGCGCAAGGCGGCGATGGGCGACGCCTGCAGGGAGTCGCTGGAGCGTTTCGCCGGTGATGAGGCAGTCGGCGCCTAGATACTTCGTGGCGCCTTGGACGCGGCTGGCGACGTTCACCGCGTCGCCCAAGGGGCCATATTTGAATTTCAGCGAAGAGCCGGTGTTACCGACGCGGGCGATGCCGGAGTTGAGCCCAATGCCTAGCTGCACAGGAACGCCGAGTTCCTGCTGCCAACGTGCGGAAATGGCGTGGAGGCTCTCCATCATCTGCTTAGCCGCGAGGCACGCGAGCGCGGCATGATCGGCTTGAGCCGCCGGGGCGCCCCACATGGCCATCAGCTCGTCGCCGATGTAGTCGACCAACACGCCGTCGTAGGCGAGGACCGATTCGGAGAGGGCGCCCATCGTGTCCTGGATCCAAGCCATTGTCCGATCGGGGCCAAGCCGTTCGCTGATGCGACTGAAGCCGCGGATGTCGGCGAAGAGAATCGTCACTTCCGCGTTGCGGCCCTCAAGCAGCTTCGGGTCGCGCTGCAACTGCATGGCGAGCTGCGGCGTAAAGAATTGTTCGAATTGAACCCGGGCTTCGACGGCAGCTTGTTCTTCTTTTAAACGCGCAAGGCCGGCCGCAATGCCGCTCGCGAGGAGCTCGACGAGTTTCGCCTCGAATTCGGTGATACGGGGGAAGCCGCCCGAACTGCCGCCGCTGCGGCGATCGCCGTAGAGGGCGCCGATCACCTCCCCTGCCCCGTTCAAAATTGGCGCGGCGACGAGCGCTGAGACGTTTTGCAAGCTACGCGGCGTATCGGGGCCGGTCGGCGGGACGTGGCGGAAGGTGCGGCGGTCGCGGCGGACCCAGCCGAGTAGCGTTTGGCTCGGCGCCCATGACGTTTGGTTATCGCCTTCGCGCTGATCGCCGGCGTAAAACGCTTCGGTCCGCCAACGGCCGTCATCGAAGCGGAGGACGGCCGCGGCGTCGAGGCCGACGATTTTCACGGCGGCTCGGGCTGCCTGCTCTGGGAAGTCGTGGGTGTTGGCCGCGCTTTGGAAGACGCCAAGGATCGTTTCGAGCCAGCGGAGGAGCTTCGTTTCGTCGAAGGTGGCGCCGAGCATCGCGACGGATGCTGGCGGAGCCTGTTTGCCGGGAGGGATCGTCCGCTCGGGCAGGCCCTCCAGTTCGAGTTGCTCATCCTCCGCCGGATCGACGCGAACGGCGTACTCGCCGAATTGGAGCAAGGCCGGCGGCACGACGAGCGTCTCGGCGCCTGGCTCGAGCGTTTGATTGGGGGAGACCCGCACCGGTTGGCTGGCGCTTAGGTTCCGGACGCGAACCTGCCCCCCGGCGGCCTGAGCTAGTTCGACATGGGAGCGGGAAATTGCGACGTCGTCGATGGGGGCGAGGATGATGCGGGCGCCCAATCCGTTATCAATGCGAACAACCGGAGCGGCCTCCTCCTCACGCTGTCGGCCGATCTCCAGCGTCGCGTCGAGTTGCGTGGCTAGGATGCGCTGCCGTTGGCGGTAGCATAGGACCGGGTACGCCGGCATCTGATCAGCGGCGTCGTGGGGGGGCGTCGGCGTTGGTTCGGGCGACGTCATCGCGCGATTGTCGGATTGTGGGAGGTGGAAGACCGCAACTGTCGATAGTGTATCGAATCGGCCAGGGAATGGTGGAGTTCTCTTGCGCGAAACAGAGATGAAAACGGCCTGCCGGAGTGTGGCTGGAGCGGGTTTACTGGACTAGGATGGGCAGATGCGCTACCTTTCCCTCCCGCTTTCTGCCGTCTGCGTCGTCGCCTTCATAGCTCGCCTCGCGACCGCGCAATTTTACGATCCACCTGCGAATTACTATACGACGGCGACAGGGACTGGCACGACGCTGAAGTCGCAGCTGCACGACATCATCGACAATCATACGGTGATTTCTTACGACGGCGCCCGCACGGCGTTGCAGGATACCGACGAGGATCCGAACAATCCCGCCAGGATCCTATTGGTTTACAACCGCATCTCGAATACGGCTGCCTGGGATAGCGCTGCCACCTGGAACCGTGAACATACTTGGCCTGAAAGCCGGCTTGGCGCCGGCGGCATGGCGGTCAGCGACCTCTTCAACTTGCGAGCGTCGACGACCAGCGTCAACAGCGACCGCGGGAATCTCCACTTTGGCGGAGCATTCGGTCAGTCGTTCGGAACGAAGAGCGACAAGGGAGCGACCGTGTGGTACCCAGGCGACGCCGACGCTGGCATGATTGCTCGCCAAGAGTTTTACATGGCCGTCCGGTACGACGGTTCCGATAGCGGGACTTCGGACTTGGAAATGGTCACCAATGGCACGACGGGGACTGCCGCCAGATTGGGCGACCTGTCACGGATGATAGAGTGGCACTACGCGGCGACTCCGGATTCGTTTGAGCGGCGGCGGAATCAGGTGATTTACGACAACTTTCAGCACAATCGGAATCCCTTCACCGATCGGCCGGAGTACGTCTGGTCGATCTTCATGAATCAAACGAACGACAGCGCGATGACGTTGTTGGGAGGAACAGCAGACGCCAACGGCGATTCGTCGCGGACCGTGGATTTGGGGCGCGTGTTGGTTGGAGCACCCGTTCCGGCGGCTCAAGGAGTGACGCTGAATAAGGCCGGCTTGAACGGCACTTACTACTCAGTGACGACGGCGGGCGCCGCCACAAGCTCGATAACGGGACGGTACAACGCCTTTGCCACCGGCGTCACGGGCAGCAAGTCGATCAACGTGGGGTTGAATGCGTCAACTGCCGCTGCCGGTCTCAAAAGCGGCACGGTGACGATCGACAATCTCGACGTCACCACCGCCGGCGGAACGGGCCGGGGCGCCAACGACGGTAATGACGTGGCGACCGTGAATTTGAGCGTGCT
Organism: Pirellula sp.; assembly: GCA_013822725.1. Classification (GTDB taxonomy): domain Bacteria; phylum Planctomycetota; class Planctomycetia; order Pirellulales; family Lacipirellulaceae; genus Lacipirellula. Next base: position 25,351 of record PNKX01000033.1, on the reverse strand, counting down.
GAGCCACGCCAATCCGTCGTTTGCCGCCGGCAGCGATGCGAACGGACTTACGTTCGACTTCGGTACCGTGACGCTTGGCGCCACGGTTCCGACGTTCTCGTTTGCTCTGTTCAACCTGGAGACGACCGCTGGTTTTACGGCGGGGCTCGACCTCGATTCGATCGTGGGCAGCGGCGACACGGGAGTCCTCACGACCGATCTAAGCCTGTTTCAGGGTGCCGCGACGCTCGCAGCGGGGGCGGGTTCGGAATTTACCGCGTCGCTCAATACGAGCTCATTGGGAGTCTTTTCCGCCACGTACACGCTCAGCTTTTCGGACGAGAATCTGCCCGGGGCGGCCGCGCTGGGGGCGATGACGCTCACGCTGAGCGGCATGGTAGCGGACGCCGGCGTGGAGAATGGCGACTTCAACGGCGATGAGATCGTCGACGGCGCCGACTTCCTTGCCTGGCAACGGGGCGTTGGCGGGGAGGCGTCGCTGGCGAACGGGGATGCGAACGCGGACGGCGTCGTTGATGCGGACGATCTGGCCATTTGGACGGAGCAGTTCGGCAGCGGGGCCGGTGCGATTACCGTCGTTCCCGAACCAGCCGTCGCTTGCTTGGCGGCGATCGCGTTCGCCGCCGTCGCGGCTGGCAGATCATCGCACGTTCGGCGGCAACGCAGCAGCTAACAAGCTTGTTCGCCAGCGCGACTATTTCGCGTGCTGCACGACGCGAAGTTGGGCTCGCGATTGCGAGAGCGACTTCTCGCGACGAGCCAATTCGTCGTCGCCCGCCGCGGGCTGCGTGAGCAAAAACGCGATCGATTCCTTGATCTTGGTCTCATCGAGTCGCGTGGCCGGAATCGCCCGATTCGTCAGCACCGAGACGACGTTGTCGACGACCTGCACGAAGCCGCCGTCGATGTAGTAGCGCTGGCCTTCGCCATGGCCGATCCGCAGTTCGCCGTAGCCGAGTCGGCCGATCATCGGGGCATGGCTCGGCGCGACGCCCAATTCGCCGTCGTACAGCGGTAACGCGACGAAGTCGGTCGTCGCATCGAGCACCGTTTGCTCCGGAGTGACGACGACGACGCGCAGCAGTCCGGAGTCTTGAGTCGCGTGGCTCGATGATTCGGCGTGAGCGGCCATGGTCGATTGCGGAGCTAAGGGAGCTGGGCGTTAACGTCTCGGGCGGAAATCCCCGCCGCGATTATTTGCGGGTCTTCTTCCACTGTTCTTCGGCCTGTTCGATCACGCCGACGTACATGAAGGCGTCTTCGGGGAGGTGATCCCACTTGCCGTCGCACAGTTCTTCGAAGCTGCGGATCGTGTCGGCCAGAGGCGTGATCTCGCCCGGCTTGCCAGTGAAAACTTCGGCCACGAGGAACGGCTGCGACAGGAACCGCTCGATGCGTCGAGCCCGGTGGACAATGAGTTTATCCTGTTCGCTCAGTTCATCGACGCCGAGAATCGCGATGATGTCTTGCAGTTCGCGGTAGCGCTGTAACGTCATCTGCACGCGGCGGGCGGCGTTGTAGTGACGCTCGCCGACGTACTGCGGGTCGAGAATTCGGCTCGAGCTGGCCAGCGGATCGACCGCCGGATAAATGCCCTTTTCTGAAATCGACCGCTCGAGGTAGATGAAGGCGTCGAGCTGACCGAACGCCGTGGCAGGCGCGGGGTCGGTCGGATCGTCGGCCGGCACATAAACGGCTTGCACCGAGGTGATGGCGCCCTTGTTGGTCGAAGCGATACGTTCCTGCAGGGCGCCCATCTCGCTGGCGAGCGTCGGTTGGTAACCGACCGCCGACGGCATACGACCGAGGAGGGCCGACACTTCGCTGCCCGCTTGCGAGAAGCGGAAGATGTTGTCAACGAACAGCAGCGTGTCGGCGCCCGTCTTGTCGCGGAAGTATTCGGCCATTGTCAGGGCCGAGAGGGCGACGCGGAGACGCGAACCGGGCGGTTCGTTCATCTGGCCGAAGACCATGCAGGTCTGTTCAAGAACGCTGCGGCCAGTGTCGCCGATCTTCGCTTCCTGCATTTCGAGCCAGAGGTCGGTTCCTTCGCGGGTCCGCTCGCCGACGCCGGCGAAGACCGAGTAACCGCCGTGAGCCGAAGCGATACGAGCGATGAGCTCGGTGAGAATGACCGTCTTGCCGAGACCGGCGCCGCCGAACAGGCCGGCCTTACCGCCGCGGACGAACGGGGTGAGGAGGTCGATGACCTTAATGCCCGTTTCGAAAAGTTCAGTCTTGGTCGAAAGGTCGGCGAGCGGCGGCGGGTCACGGTGGATCGGCCAGTACTCTTCGGCCGCGACTGGGCCGCGACCATCGACCGCGTCGCCGGTGACGTTGAAGACGCGACCGAGCGTCGCCTTGCCGACCGGCACCGAAACAGGGCCGCCGGTGTCGACGCACTCCTGGCCGCGGATCAAACCGTCGGTGGCGCCGAGCGCGATGCAGCGGACGCGTCCGCCGCCGAGATGCTGCTGCACCTCGCCGGTGAGGTTGATCTTCACCCCTTTGTTTTCCGAGTTGATCTTCACGGCGTTGAAGATCGGCGGCAGTTGATCGTCGGCAAATTCGACGTCAAACGTCGAGCCGATGATTTGGGTGATGTGACCGATGTTTTTGGCAGTTGCGGTGGACATGGCTCGTTTTTGGCTAATTCGTAGGACGGAGTCTAACGAAGTCTCTTGGAGTGGTTTGTTTTATGTTTCTCGCAAAGGCGCTAAGACGCAAAGGATCGCAAAGAATACGGGGAGCAACAGAAGTCGCTCTCTTCGCTTTTCAATCTCTTCCTTGGTCTTCGTCTTCTTTGCGTTTTTCTTTGCGCCTCTGCGCCTTTGCGAGAGACTTCTAATGTGTGCTACTTAAGGGCTTCGACGCCGCCGATGAGGTCCATCAACTCGGAAGTGATGCGGCCTTGGCGGGCGCGGTTGTATTGCATGCTGAGCTGCTTGATCAGGTCGCCGGCGTTCTCGGTGGCGCTCTTCATGGCGACCATGCGGGCGATCTGCTCGCTCACCGCCGAGTCGAGGAAGCATTTGAAGAGGCGGACCTTGAAGCTGGTCGGCACGACTTCTTCGAGAATGCTCTCGGGCGACGGCAGGAATTCGTATTGAATCTGCGGGGCGTTGGGATCTTCTTCCTTCGCGTCGGCGCCAAGCGAACCGAGCGGCAGCAGCGTCTCGACGGAAACGCTTTGCCGGGCGATGCTGTCGAACTTCATGTAGACGACGTCGAGCCGATCGAGTTGGCCGGTCAAGTACTCGTGGAGATAACGAGTGGCTAGCAGGTCGACCTCGTCGAACGTCGGCTTGTCTTCAAAGTGCGTGTAGGCGTGTTCGGCGATCTGGCCGCGGAACTTGAAGCCGGCGATGCCGCGCTTGCCGGCGATTTCGAGCCGCGTTTCGGGAACTTCTTGCTTGAGTTCCTTCCAGCGAAGCAAGCCGGCGCGAATCAGGTTGCCGTTGAAGCCGCCGCACAACCCGCGATTGGCGGTGAGGACGAGCAGCGTCGCCTTCTTCACCTCGTCGCGAGGTTCGAGCAGCGGATGGCTGACCTCCAAACCCGTCTTGGTGAGGTCGTTCACCAGCTGGGTGATCCGCCGCGTGTACGACGTCGCCGCCGAAGCGCGATCCATCGCCTTCTTGAAGCGCGCCGTGGCGATCAATTCCATCGTCCGCGTAATCTTGCGGATGTTCTTGATCGACTTGCGGCGCTTGTCGAGTGCTCTGGGATTGGCCATGGAAAGGCTGGAGGCTGTAGACCGAAGGCTGTAGTGAAAACGACTGACGGCGAGCTAACCGCTGGTTCCAGCGGAAGCGGTAAGTTAGGCGACGATTGCTTCCTCATCGACGACGACAAAGTCGTGCTGTGAATTGAATTCCTTCAAAGAAGCTTCGATCTGTTGGATCGTGTCGTCCGAGAGATCGTTGCTGTCGGCGATCGCCTGACGGACTTCGGGCTTTTGATCCTTCATGAACGTCAGGAAGGTCTTCTCCCACTCCTGCACGCGGTTCACAGCGACCTTGTCGAGGTGACCGCGCGTGCCGGCGTAGATCACCAGGACTTCGTCGACGATATTCAGCGGATTGAAGACGCCTTGCTTCAGCAACTCGACCAGACGATAGCCGCGGTCGAGACGGGCTTGCGTTGCCGGGTCGAGTTCGGTGCCGAGCTGGGCGAAGGCTTCGAGTTCGCGGAAGGCAGCGAGGTTGAGCCGCAAACCGCCGGCGACCTTCTTCATCGCCTTGATCTGGGCGGCGCCGCCGACGCGGGAGACCGAGATGCCGACGTTCATGGCGGGCTTGATGCCGGCGAAGAACAAGTCAGGCTGCAGGTAGATCTGGCCGTCGGTAATCGAAATGACGTTCGTCGGAATGTATGCGGAGACTTCGCCTTCAAGCGTCTCGATGATCGGCAGCGAGGTGAGCGAACCGCCGCCGAGGGCGTCGCTGAGCTTGGCCGAACGTTCGAGCAGACGGCTATGGCAATAGAACACGTCGCCGGGGAACGCCTCGCGACCTGGCGGGCGCCGCATCAGCAGCGACAGCTGGCGATAGGCAACGGCTTGCTTGCTGAGATCGTCGTACACGATCAGGGCGTGGCCGCCGTTGAACATATACTCTTCAGCCATCGCGGTGCCGGCGTAGGGGGCGACGTACTGCAGCGGCGCCGGAGCGCTGGCGCCGGAGACGATGACCGTCGTGTAGTCCATGGCGCCGGTCTCGCGAAGGCGCTCGATGACCGCGGCGACCGTCGATTCCTTCTGGCCGATGGCAACGTAGAAGCACTTCACGCCCGAGTCGCGCTGATTGATAATCGCATCGAGCGCGACGGCGGTCTTGCCGGTCTTGCGGTCGCCGATGATCAGTTCGCGTTGGCCGCGACCGATCGGCGTCATCGCGTCGACGGCCTTGATGCCGGTTTGCAGCGGCTGGGTAACCGGCTTCCGCTCGGCGACGCCGGTGGCGATCACTTCGACGTTGCGGCGCTTGCTGGTGACGATTGGGCCCTTACCGTCCATCGGATTGCCGAGCGGATCGACCACGCGGCCGAGCAACGCATCGCCGACCGGCACGCTGAGGAGCTTGCCCGTGGAGCGGACTTCGTCCCCTTCGTTGATCGACAGGTAATCGCCGAGAATGATGATACCGACCGAGTTCTCTTCGAGGTTGAACGCCAGCCCGATCGGGCCGCTGGAGAACTCGACCATTTCGCCGGCCATGACGCCCGAAAGGCCGTAGACCTGAGCGATGCCGTCGCCGACTTCCAGCACGCGGCCGACTTCGCGGACGTCGATCTGGGCGGCGTAGTTCTCGATTTCCTTCTGGATAACCGATGCGATTTCGTCGCTATTGAACTTCATGGCGAATTTTATCTGTTGAGTTGATCTGGTGATCGGTAGTTGTGCTAAAAGCGAACCAGGCGGTTCGCCGGTGGCGTGTTACGCCGTGGTCTTATCTAAAAACTGCCGCGGGTTGCGCTGGATCGCGTCGACCGCGCGGTCGATCATATTGAGTCGCATCTGCTCTAAACGAGTCTGGATCGAACCGTCATAGACCCGGTCGCCGACGCGAATGACGAAGCCGGCGATCAGGTCGGGATTCACTCGCTGCGTGACGATCGGATCGGCGCCGAGCACGTCGCCGAACGCGACGAGGATCTCTTTCTCCAGCGCGGCGTCGAGCGGATTGGCGGTCTCCAACTCGACTGGAATCCGGCCCGAGCGATCTTGCCACAACTTGCGCGAGACTTTCGCGACGTCGCGCAGCAGGTTCAGCCGTTTGTGCCGAGCCATCACCTTGAGGAGGTTGAGCGTCGTCTTCGAGACTTTCCCACCGAAGAGGCGGTCGAGCATTGACACCTTCTCCTCCGCCGCGATCAGCACCGAGGCGAGGATCTGCTGCAGGCGCGAATCGAGGGAAAGAACCTCGCCGACGATCGCTTCCAACTCGTTGACGACTTGCTCCTGCTCGCCGATGCCGCCGGCTGCGTCCAAACCTGCCGACGCGTAGACGCCAGCCAATCGCTCGGCGTCGACGTCGAAGACCGTATCTCGGACGCGGTCGGTGTGGATGAATTCAGCCATTTGGTTTCCAGTTTGGCGTCCGTCGCGAGCAAACGTGCTGAGCGATGGGGCTAAATGGGCCTGCGGTGCGAACGGGAACTTAGTTGTTGGCGGCGGACGAGGCGTGCATCTTGGCGAGCGCGGTGCGAACCAATTCCTGCTGCTTGGCAGGGTTGATCGTCTCGCGAATCACCTTGCCGGCCAGCTCCACCGCGAGGTTGGCGCTGGTTTCGGCGATGCCCTTCATCGCATGGTCGGCCGCGAGGTCGATGTCGCGAACAGCCCGATCACGTTCGGCTTGGGCGCCGGCCCGAGCTTCGGCGATGATCTGTTCCTTCGTCCCCTCGGCGTCCTTGCGAGCCTCTTCAAGCATCGCCCGAACTTCCGCCGCGGCGCTGGCCAGCTTGGCCTCGTACTGAGCCAGCAACCGCTTCGCTTCTTCATTCATCGCCTCGGCGGAGGCGATGTTTCCCTCGATCCGCTTTTCACGTTCGGTGAGAGCGGCGCTGATCTTCGGCCAAGCCAGCGTGCCCAGGATGAGCAGCAGCAACATGAACACGGCGAAGGTGTAGATCGCCAGATCTGCTTTGATCTCTGACGGATCTTCCAGCTTATCCCCGGCGTTGCCGTGGCCCAGGTCGTGCGAGCCGTGCGCCTCTTCGGCGTAGGCATAGTTCGACCCGGCCAGCACCAAGGCCAGCGTGCTCAACATTACCCAAACAATCCCGCGCATTTCAGCTCTCGCTTCACGAGGAAACAGGGCGCCCCCTTCAGGCGGGCGCTTCGCGACTCCGCTGCGAACGATCAGCCGGCCCAAGGATTCTGCTGCATGCAGATGAACAACGCAAAGAAGGTGAAACCTTCGATGAGGGCGGCCGCGATGATCATCGCCGTCTGGATGTTGCCGGCGACTTCGGGCTGACGGGCCATGCTCTCAAGAGCAGCGCTCGCCAGCTTGCCGATGCCGTAAGCGGCGCCGATCGTGGTGAGGGCGGCGCCGAAAGCACCCGAGAAGGTGATCAACGACCAGTCGGTCGCAGCAGCCGGAGCCGTTACGGCCGGAGCAGTCGTGGCTTCAGCGCCTTCTTCTTGGGCCCAGGCGGGGGTGGCCAACGCCAACGAGGCCACCAAACACAATGCAAACAGCTTCGCTACCTTGGTCACGACAGTAAGCTCCTTAGAAAAATAAGAACTTCGTAAGTTCCAGCGACAACCCTGCCTCGAACGCTCGGCTAGTGGTGATGGACCGCAGCGCCGATGAACAGGGCAGACAAAAATGTAAAGACGTACGCCTGCAGGAAGGCGACGAACAACTCCAATAGACTAAACAGGGCCGAGCCGACGACGGAAATCGTCGCCGTGATATGCCAGTTGGCGCTAGCGGCGGCAGCGACGGCAAGCCCCATGATGGCGAGCAACACCAAGTGGCCGGCGACCATATTCGCCAACAACCGGATGCTGAGCACCAAGTGCTTGATGAGCAGACCGATCACTTCAATCGCGAAGAGCATCGGCACGATGAAAATCGCCAGCGGCAACGGCAGACCCATCTTCGGGACTTGATTCTTCCAGAACCCGATGATGCCGAAACGAAGCGAACCAGCGACGACGACCGTGGCGAATGTCACGAGCGCTAAACCAATCGTTACGCTAAAGCTGCCAGTCGGGGCGCCAACCCACGGAATCATCCCCAGCAAATTACAGCCGAGGACGAACATGAAAATCGTCCAGAGCAGCGGCACGAAGCGGTCGGCGTCGTGATGGCCGATCGCAGGACGAGCGATGTCGTCGCGAATGAACAGCAGGAAGGATTCGAACAGGTTCCAAATCTTCCCCTTCGCCGGTCGCCCGTTGCGAACTTTCGTGGCGAGGATCGTGAAGACAGCGATCAGAATCAGGGCGACCACCGCTTCCAAGATCATGAACTTGGAAATCGCGAACCCCGACTCGGGTTCGTAATTGTTTTTCAGCGTGCCGAACGGCTGCGGGATGAGAATCTTGCCGTCGAGCTGGTGATTGTACTCGGCGATCTTCTCTTTTGACCAAGCGGGCGCCGTCTCTTTGAACTCTTGCAGGTTGTCGGCTTGGACCTTGATTTGGGCCCATTGCTGCTGCAGCGGCTTCGCGGCGTCGAGGCGCGCGTTCCAGGCCTCGGCCGACTCGCCCTTCGCCTGCTTGGCGAATTTGCCGAGAGCCAGCTGTTGCTGGAACCAGGCTTGGCTCGGCGCTTCTTCCAGGAAGCGATCAAACGGCTTGGCGAAGTTGTGGTCGTTGTGAACCCAGGCATGGTACTGAGCCATCAACGACGCTTCGGCGGGCAAGCCTTCGAGCGACTTAAGCTTCGCCAGATCGTCGTACTGACGCTTCGCTTCCCAATCTTGGAACTCGGAATCAAGCCGGATGTAGTGTTCCGGAAAGTCGTCCCGCGTTTGTCGATTCGATTTCCACAACGCGCGCGGCACTTCGAAGTAGTACGCGTCTTTGATGTGGAGGATAGGGGAAGCCATGGTCTATCTGTTTCGTGGAGTCGGTACGTCTGGCATTCAGGCGGAGTGAGTCAACTTGCCGCCGTCGCCATGGGGAGTTTGAGGTTGGCCGCCAATGTCAAGCGAACGCTTAGCAACGTTTCGGCTACCAGTCCCAGCAGGTAGTGAACGACTAACAGTCCTACGATCCCCTCCGCGGCGAGGGGGTGATTCGATTTGCTGAAGTAGGCGATGGCGACCATGGGGAGCGCCATGCGGATGAGCATGCCCAACAGGGCGGCGTTGACTCGAGCTTGCGGCGTCGGAGCGAGGGCCACGATCAGGAGCGAAAGAGCGCCAACGGACCAGATCATCAGAGCGGAGATCGCGCTGGCAAGATAGGCGCCGTTGCCATACTGCCGCGCGGCCACGATTCCCGAGACAGCGGCTACCGCTGCTAGGAAGAGTCCGAGAATCGCGATGTATTTGGCCGCTCGTAACACTTTGATGTTGCCGGCGTGATCGCTCGCGCCAACTCCTAGTCGGTTCGTCCCGTGAGGGGAGTCGCCGCTTCAACGTCCTTGCCTGGGTTTCTCACTCGCGGTGAGGCTTGTCCTGTTTGCCCGAAGACCCGGATTTTAGGGCTCCAGTTGCTTGCCGCCGCTCGGCATCCGCCGCGCGGGTCGCGGAGATGAGGTAAGTCATGCCGCCGATCAATCCAAACGCGAATCCAACCAACCCGATGAAACTCCACCCAAACCGACTATCGAGCCACAGGCCCGCTAGTCCGGGAAGAATCATCATCACGGCGGCGCCGAAAATTCGGGCCACCCACTGCATGGCGACCCCCATCGGATGCATCGGGGGATCTGCCATCTGAGAACGCCGCCTCCGCCTTGGCCATCACTAAGCACCGTGGCGAGTATTATTCGCCTAAGTGGTTGCTTAGTAAGGCTTTCATAGGTCTCGCGATCCTCCCCGCCCCTCGCTGGTCCCGGCTGAGACCATCTGAGAGCAGGGTTAAGAAACCGTAAGGCCCTATGCTGGCACAATTTATTTCGCGCGAAGGCGAGTGTCAACCACCCTGATTTTGAATTTGTGCTTTTTTTCACAAAGTCGGTTGTTATTGCCGTAACGTATTGCAGCAAAATAAGTTCCGTATTTTTGTCGCTTCGTGTCACGCGGCGGCGGTGCGGGGAGTCTTAAAGCCGTGAATTGCCTAATAACCACACGTTCACTGCTTATTTATTCTTTTAGTGCTAAGTTCCTCTGTGGGAATGAGTTAGGTCTATTGCTGGTCACAAAATAGTTGCAGAAAGAGACGGTAATATCTATTATGAGGGGGTAGGGAGGCGCTCGATGGCGCCCGATTTGCCGGCGGGGCCGAGAATGAGAACCTGTTGGCGTGCGATCGCACTGCGCACCCAAACCGGTTGGTTCAATCTTTCGTCCCGATGGAGCGCACGCCGCGCCTCTCTGCCTGCCGCTGCTTTTTCTTTTGCCGTTCAGGCCAAGAGGGCCGCTCTGTGAGCGAAGGGACGATCGCTGCGAAGAGACGCTGCGCTGGTCCCTCCCCATCATTCTCGCCTCGCTCATAGGAATCTCCGAACGATGACGGCGGCCACTCTCCGATCGTTGACGGCAAAAGATCTGGCTCAAATGGCTCGTGAACGGGGCGTTGCCGGGTGGCATTCGATGCGAAAAGAGGAGCTCATCGGCGCCCTCGTGCGCGTCGCCAAACGTCGCGCTTCAGTCGACGCCAAGGCCGGAGCGAATGGTCGACAAAATGGCCACGTCGAAACGCCGTTGCGTCGCGACGTCCAGGCGCAACGGAAGCTGAGCCAACTTCAAGACAAACTCGCCATGGTGCGCAACCTGGCAGCGGGCTCGGACGAGGCGCTGGCCCGACAAGATCGACTCGTCGTCATGGTGCGCGATCCCTATTGGCTGCACGCTTATTGGGAACTTTCTCCTCGCAGCATCGATCGCGCGCAAGCCGCGATGGGACAGCGTTGGCACGGCGCCAAGCCAGTGATCCGCGTTTTCAAGATTCAGCCCGACTCCGCCGCGCTGCTCGAACGCGACATCGCGATTCACGGCGGCGTTCGCAACTGGTATGTCGACGTGCAAGACCCGCCGGCCGACTATCGACTGGAAATCGGCTACCTGGCGGTCGATGGTTTCTTCTACTGCTTGGCCCGCAGCAATGAGGTGTCGACGCCCCCTGCGGGAACGAGCGACGCCATGGATGACAATTGGAAGGCGGTGGCTGAAAACGCCGATCGCATCTTCGCCATGAGCGGCGGTTATTCGGCTCAGGGCGCCAGCCGCGAGCTACAGGAGCTTTTAGAGGAGAGGCTTCGACGCCCGCTCGGAACGCCGATGAAGACCCGTTACGGCTCTGGCGCCGGGGGGCGAGACGGCGAGCAACTGGAGTTTGCGGTCGACGCCGAGATCATCGTTTACGGGGCGGCCAATCGCGATGCTCACGTGACGCTGCAAGGCGAGCCAGTGCAGTTGCGTGAAGATGGCACGTTCGCCGTGCGGCTGAGCCTCCCCGACCGCCGCCAGGTGATTCCAATCGTCGCGAGTTCCTATGACGGCGTTGAGCAACGGACGACGATTCTGGCCGTTGAGCGGAATACGAAGGTGATGGAACCGCTCACTCGCGACTTCGTCGACAACAGCTTTTAGACGTCGCCTTCTTTGGCGGCAGTCGCGAAGCTCGCTCGCTAGTGCGTTATACTTAGCGCATGGAAGAAGCCGTCGCCGAGAATGCCCGCCAGTTGGTCGAGTTCATTCGTCCATTGGGACGCTGCATCGTCGCTTATTCGGGCGGCGTCGACAGTGCCGTCGTCGCTTACGCAGCACATGCGGCCTTGGGCGAAGGCGCGCTGGCGTTGACCGGGGTGAGCGCGAGCCTCGCGAGCGGTGAACTCGAAACGGCCCAGCGAATTGCACGGGCGATCGGCATTCGGCACGAAACGTTGCTCACCGACGAGTTGGCAGACCCGAGTTATCTAAAAAATGCTCCTGATCGCTGCTTCCACTGCAAGACGGAGCTTTACACGAAGTTGAAGTCAGAAGCCGCTCGCCGCGGCGTCGCGGTCCTCTTGAACGGCGCCAACGTCGACGATCTCGGCGATTTTCGCCCTGGGATGACGGCCGCGACGCAGCATGGCGTTCGCAGTCCGCTGGCCGAGTGCGGCCTGTACAAAGATGCGGTGCGACGCATCGCACAGGCGTGGGGGATCGAAGTCTGGAACAAGCCCGCGACTCCCTGCCTCTCGAGTCGCCTGGCCTACGGGGTGGCCGTGACGCCGGAGCGGCTGGCCATGATCGACCAAGCTGAAGCCTACTTACGCGAACTCGGGTTCAGCCGCTTCCGCGTTCGCCTGCATGAGAACTCGCTGGCCAGACTCGAAATCCCAGTGGACGAATTGCCGAAGCTGTGCGTTGAGGCCAATCGGGCAAACATCGTCGAGGCGCTGCGGCGGATCGGCTTCCGCTATGTCGCCGTCGATCTGGAAGGGTTTCGGTCGGGGAGCTTTCAGCAACTCGTTCCAGTTGAGGAACTGCTGCGATTTGAACAGACTTCGCCAAAGTGACTGTTCAACCGCCAGGAGGACCTACTGGCTGCAAGCCGCGCGCTTTGCGACGGTCGTTGAACATCTGCATGCCACTATCAAATTTGGCGCGCTGCTCGGGAGTCGTGTAGTCGAGCATTTTCTTGCGAAACTCGTCCATCCTCTTGGGATCCATATTCGGCGGGCCGCCTCGCCCAGGCCCCCCCTGCCCTCCACGCGCCTCCATTTCATCAATGCGCTTGTCAAGTTCGCGACGCTGCTCCTCGGGCGACTTCGCCATGAATTCGTCATAGTTTTTTTCGAACTGCTTCGCCATCAGTGGGACAAAGACGGCCATACTGCTTTCCATGAAAGCCGTGCGCTGGTCGGGCGTGAGACCCTCCATTTGCTTGCGAAACGCTTCGCCTTGCGAGCGGCGTTGATCTTCTGGCATGTTCGCCAGCTTGTCGACGTTGGCGTCGCGCTCTTTCTCCAGCGCGGCGACTTGCGGATCGTCGCTGTAGTCTTTTCCTTCGAACCAGCCATAGAACCAGGCGACCAGCACCGCCAGCATCGCAACGGCAATGATGCCAGAGACTTCAGATCTTTTCATCGTGAGCTCCTTGCACTATTCAGCCACGATCACGGCGTCGACGTGGCCATCGAGGTAGGCGAAGTTGCGCGCACCGTTCTCGCCGGGCGTCCCGTGGAAGGCGTTGAAGTCGTAAACCACCCAGATCTCCGAACTTCCTTTATAGTCGAGCACCTCGGGACGAGTCCTGCCGGCGAGAGCCAGCGTCGGGTACTCGTAACTGAGGCCTTCTTTCTCGAAGTACGTCTCCGGCATCACTTCCGGCGGATCTTCTTTGTCGTTCGGCTCGTAAACGTAGAAGTCGCTGGGGCAGCGGAAGATCTCGCGGTTAGCTTCGCAATAGGGCGAGAGGACGTCGAAGAGCGAAGGCTTTTTTGTTCTGTTCTCGGTGATCGGGTTCTTTGCCACGTCGGGGAATTTTCCGCGTTCGCCTTGGCGATCGAGATATTGCGTCAGCGCGAGCCCGATTTGTCGCAGGTTGCTTTTGCACTGCGTGCGTCGCCCCGCTTCGCGCGCGGCTTGAACGGCCGGCAGCAGCAGCGCGACGAGGAGGCCAATGATCGCAATGACCACCAGCAGTTCGATGAGAGTAAACGCGTTACGACGAGACATGCCAATGGCTCCATCGACAATCAATCTCAGCCGCGGCTGATTATAGTACGCAACGGCAAGTTTGCCGCGGTCAATTTGTAACCCCGCCTTGGCGTGCGAGTCTCGCGTGTGGCGCAATTCTTGTCCCCGTACCGACTTGTGCGGAGTCCGGAACGTCTGCTAGAGTTTTCGCAAGCTTGGCGGGAATCTTGCCCGCTTCTCAAAAACTTTTCCGACAATCGCCGCTCACTCTTCCGTAGGCGCCATGAACCCTTTGTTCCCCTTCGCGTTGTCGAACCAGCTCCACGCCATCGACTACACGGTTTTCCTGATCTATTTGGTCCTCGTCGCCTCGTACGGGTACTGGATTTACCAAAAGAAGCGGAAGGACGCCGCCTCGACCACCGACTTCTTTCTCGCTGAAGGGTCGCTGACCTGGTGGGCGATCGGCGCGTCGCTCATCGCTTCGAATATCTCAGCCGAGCAGTTCATCGGCATGTCGGGGTCAGGCTTCAAGGTCGGCATCGCGGTGGCGGCCTTTGAGTGGATCGCAGCGATCTCGCTGATCATCGTCGGCGTCTTTTTCATGCCGATCTACTTGAAGAATCACATCTATACGATGCCGCAGTTCCTCACGCGGCGCTACAACGAGACCGTCGCCATGATCATGACGGTCTTCTGGTTGTTTCTCTACATCTTCATCAATCTGACGTCGATTCTGTTCCTCGGCTCGCTGGCGATCAGCAAGCTGGTGGGGGGCGACGGGTCGTTTCACTACGTGCTGATCGCGCTTGCCCTGTTTGCCACGTTTATCACGCTTGGCGGCATGAAGGTGATTGGCTACACCGACGTCATCCAGGTGGTGGTGTTGATTATTGGCGGCTTGGCAACAACCTACATCGCCCTGACGATGGTGAGCGAGCAGTTCGGGCTCGGCAAAGACGCGATCGCCGGCTTTGGGGAGCTGATGAAGCAGGCGCCCGACCACTTCAAGATGATGCTCGCGAAGCCGGGGCCCGATGCTGATCCCAACTACATATCCAAATATCTCGCCCTGCCGGCCGCCATGTACTTTGGCGGGCAATGGGTTGCGAACCTGAACTACTGGGGCTGCAACCAGTACATCACCCAGCGGGCCCTCGGCGCCGACTTGGAGACGGCCCGCAAAGGTTTGCTTTTTGCGGGCTTTCTGAAGTTGATGATGCCAATCATCGTGATGCTGCCCGGCATCGCCGCGTTCGTCCTCTATCAGAATGGGCAACTGCAGCAAGAGATGCAGAAAGACGGCGCCATCGTCGCCGACCAGGCCTACTCGGCCATCTTGGGCTTCCTCCCGACCGGGCTCCGTGGTCTGTCGGTCGCCGCCCTGACTGCGGCCATCGTCGCCTCGCTCGCCGGCAAGGCCAACAGCATTTCGACGATCTTCACGCTCGACATCTACAAGAAGTACCTCGATAAGGACGCCTCGGAGAAGAAGCAGGTTTGGATTGGCCGGCTCTTTATCCTCGTCTCGATGGTGATTGCGATTGCCTGCACCTGGAAGGATTCGTTCAACATCGAGAAGGGTGGGTTCGACTTCATTCAGAAGTACACCGGTTACGTCAGCCCCGGCATTTTCGCGGTCTTCATGCTCGGCATGTTCTGGAAACGGACCACTGGGGCGGCGGCCATCGCCGGCGTCATTCTCGGCTTCCTCCTGTCGATCTTCTTCAACGACATTGCCCCGGGCCTGTCGCAGGACAATTTGCTCTACACGGCCTATCCGAACGGCAAGCTGACGGAGGCCGGGGCCAAAGTCTTCGAAATCCCCTACCTGATCTGTATGGGCTGGGCTTTCGGCTTTACCGTCCTCGCGATGGTGATCATCAGCCTGTTTGGGCCGAAGGTGAATCCGAAAGCGATCGACATCGACAGCAGCATGTTCAAGGTGTCGCCATCGACGACATTCTTGATCGTCGTCACCCTGTCGATTCTGGCCGCCCTGTACGTTCGGTTCTGGTAAGGCCGACTCAGCGGCGCCCATCCAGCATAAAGAAAGAGCCTCGTCAGACCACTATGAGTCTGGCGAGGCTCTTTTCACGTTGATTTCAATGACTGCGACGTCAGGGCGGACTACTTGGCGTGGTGTCGCCGGCGGACTTTCGGCCGCCGACGCGTCTCGGCGCCGCCGGTGGCTCGGTAGCCGTATTCCACCGCAAACCACTCGGCGTAGCGCTCCCGATCGGTGTAACCGGTGTTTCGGTCGTCGATGAGGTGCCCCAACTCGTGGATGAGGATGTTGTTCAGGTAAAAGTCCTCGATGGCAGCCTTGGTCCAGGTGAGCCGCCACGATCCGGTGGCCGGCTCGTCCCAACGACCGCCGTACATGCGGGATTCAGTCACCACCTGGGTTTGAGGCGGGATCGTAAACCATTCCTCGAGGGAATGTTCGAGCGGGTAAAGGTAGAGCGTGCTACCCCACTGCATTCCATAGCAGGGGAAGCTTTGCTTCTTGCGGGTCATCTGGCTGAACTGAACCACCTCCAGCCCCTTGAGGAACTCTTGGGGGACCGCAGCGAGCCGTTCGCGGACTTGTTCGGGAGTAACGACGTGAGCGTAGCCCTCCCCCGGTTCCTGCACGACGACGCGGTATCCCTTGCCATCATTGCGAGGTTCGTGCCAATCTTCCGGCGGTGCGAACGGTGCGCGCACGTTCTGCGCGCCAAACTGAGGACTACGAGCGCGACGCGACCACCGGACGGCAGTCTGGGCGCGAGTCGTCTTCTTCGGGCGGAGACCGTTGAGTTGCGAGCGACGTTGCGTTGACATAGCGAGCCTAACCTTAAAGAATTCAAACACTTGCTGCGTGTCACGCATCATGCGAGAGGGGTTCTGTTTCACCCCTGCGAGGCGAGCCGACCAAGGCGTCAAAGCGGGTCGGGGCGGCCTTCCAGCTGCCACATCCATCGTAGGCTGCGGGCAAAAGGGGCGGCAAACAGAAGCCGTAAGACGTTGCCGAGCCGGGACTTGGGGAGTCTCAGGACACCCCCCCCGAGGAGGGGGCTGGCGGGTATTTGGGGGACTCGAGCAGCCACCTCTTTTGTGAACATTAGTCCACTAATTGATGTGCGAGTTGGCAGCCGATTCGCACATCATCAGCGCGTTGTAGAAGTCTCGTACTTCAGCTTGATGAGCCGGCACAATGCATGTTGTGATCTATACTCGTAATGGATGTCACCTCTGCGAGGAGGCCGAAGCGCTCCTCGTCGCACAGGGAATCGCGCCGATATTGATCGACGTCGACGCCGACGAGGCGCTGCGCGAGCGATTTAACGAGTGCGTGCCAGTCGTCGAAATCGACGGCAAGATTCGCTTTCGCGGTCGCGTCGATCCGGTGCTGTTGAGGCGGCTGTTGCGGTGAATCAGCGGCGTTTGGGATCATTCGTCACGGGAAGCATGGCGCAGCGCCTCCCGGGCAATCACCCAAAAACTGCTTACCAAAAGGGCGATCCACGCGCCAATGACGCCGCAACTAACCGCGCCTAACGCGAGGCCTGGCCAAGTGACCGAGGGGCCGACAAGTTCATGAATTCCCCAAGCGCCGCCTCCAAGCCCTATCAGCGCTCCGAGCCCGAACGCCCAGCGGCCGCGATGCGAGTTGTGGGTGCGGCCGGCGAGTGATGTGGTCTCTGGGAGCCGCACATCGGCCAGCGACACCGGTTGCGGCAGCGCGACCGGCGAATCTGCATCGAGCGAGCCTGGCCGGGCCTTCCACCGGACCACTTCGCCCGACGTATCACGCAGGCGCGTCCCCAGAAAGGTGCCGAAGACGTGGGCCACGATGAGAGCCACGATGCTTCCCAGGACGATCGGGCCGATGCCTTCCATACGGGCTAGCAGGGCACAAAGAATCACCGTCGCTGAGATGAAATAGAACCAGGGACGCAGGCCGAATCTCAATAAGTTCGGCTCGCGCTCAGCGGAGGGCGGAGCGGCCCGCGATTCGGCGGCGGCGTGAGGGTCCAGCGGCATGGCGACTCAATTATGGGAGTTCTCGGCGGGGCGGGCAAATCGCCCTAGGGGAACTGCCAAGTCTAAAGAATCAACCGCCAAGGACGCCAAGGACGCCAAGAGCGCCAAGGAAATACGAGGAGATTAAACCGCGAATCACGCGAATGAGCGCGAATGAATAAGGAAAGGGATTGTTCAATTCTATTCGCGCAGATTCGCGTAATTCGCGGTTCTTATAGTCGTAGGATATCCGTCGTGCCCGTTGTGTCGTCGTGGTTCAATTTGTCCGCCTTCCCTTGGCGTCCTGGTGGTTCATCAAAGCGGCTTGGCATAATCGCCCGCCCCAACTTCATCTTCACCGCCAACCTTAGCTAAGATGACGAAATCTCGTGTTCGTTCTCTCCCCTGAGCTTCTCATGGCCCTCTATCTTGCTCTCGGTTCCCCCACGACCGAACTCTCGCTTACCGACGCCCGCCAAGCCCTGAACGGCGTGCTCGATCAACTCGGTCCCCGCCGCCGGGTCCTGGCAGTGCCGCCCGATTACTCTCGCTACGCCAGCCGGGCGGGCGACCTGACCTGCATGGCCCACGATTACTACGGGTCGAATCTGGTCGACGTGTTGCCCGCTCTCGGGACGCACGAGGAGATGCCGGAAAAGCACCGCACGAAGATGTTCCCAACGATCCCGGTCGAGCTGTTCCGGTATCACAACTGGCGAACCGATGTTGAGACAGTCGGTCTCGTCCCCAGCGAATTTGTGTCGCAGGCCACCGAAGGGATCTATCAGGAGCCGTGGCCGGCCCAGTTGAACCGGCTCATCTCTCGGGGAGGCCACGATTTGATCCTCTCGATCGGTCAGGTCGTCCCTCACGAGGTGATTGGCATGGCCAATCACGCCAAGAACCTGTTTGTCGGCGCTGGCGGCGTAAAGGGAATTAACGAGAGCCATTACATCGGGGCCGTTTACGGGATGGAGCGGATGATGGGCCGCGGCGACACCCCGCTGCGGCGAATTCTGAACTACGCCCAGGAACATTTTTGCCGCGACCTGCCGATTCTGTATGTGCTCACCGTCATTGGGCCGAATAACGCCGGCAAGTCGGTCATGCGAGGCCTGTTCATTGGCGACGACGCCGAGTGCTTCTGGAAGGCGTGCGATCTCGCGTTCGCCGTGAATGTGACGGTCGTTCCCGAGCCGTTCCAGAAGTGCGTCGTTTATCTCGACCCCGAAAAGTTTCCCAGCACCTGGCTCGGCAACAAGGCGATCTACCGGACTCGCATGGCGATGGCCGACGGCGGCGAGCTCATCATTCTCGCCCCCGGCGTGCGGACGTTTGGCGAAGACCCGGAGATCGACCGGCTCATCAGAAAGTATGGCTACCTGACGACGCCTGAAGTGTTGGCGGCAGTCGAGGCAAACGCCGAACTGCGAGACAACCTTTCCGCCGCGGCCCATCTGATCCACGGTTCGAGCGAAAAGCGGTTCCGCGTGACCTACTGCCCCGGCTCGCTGTCGAAAGCCGAGATTGAAGCCGCCTGCTACGAATACGGCGATTTGGCCGAGTACGCGCGGCGCTATGACGTCACGCAACTCGACGACGGCTGGAACGAATCGGCCGACGGCGAGCGATTCTTCTTCGTCCGCGATCCTGCGATGGGGCTCTGGAAGTACATGAAGTAACCCGGTGCATCGACGCACAGTGTCTAAGCCACAGTGCCTAAGCCAATGCGGCGACGCGGCGTTCGACCCGGACTTCAGTTTCAAAGTCAGAGGTCCCGCCTGATCCGCGGTAAGTCCCGGTAACCGGAGCCGTGCCCGCGGCCGTGGCCGCCGCCGCGACGGCGACATGGCTTTGCGAAACCGCCAAGCCGCGCGACGGATCGTACCCGCGCCAACCGGCGCCCGGGATGTAGATCTCGGCCCAAGCGTGGAGTTCGCCCCCTTCGCCAACGCCAAGGGTCTCGGATTCTTCATACCCGCTGACAAACCGGGCCGCGATTCCCAAGGCGCGACAAACGTCGATGAAAAGAGCCGCCAGATCACGGCAGGCTCCGCGCTTCTCGCGCCATGTCCGTTCGGGCGACCAGACGCCCGGTTCCGTGCGGCTGACTGTTTCAAAGCGATCAAAGATCGTGTTGTTGAGCGATGTGAGCAGCGGCACCAATTCGCCACGGGCGGCGTCGCGCATCCGCGAGGCAAAGATGGCGATTTGATCAGGCTCCCCCAACCCATGGGGATTTCGGTGGAGATAGGGCCGCAATGCATCGGACTCGGCGGCGTAGAAAACCGGCAGCCGCGATCGGCAACTGTCGGGCAGGAAGTCGAAGGGGTTCTCGCGCAGCATCTCGACCGTGGCCCGCGCGGTGATTGTGAGCGAGCGGTGGAGGCCGTCGAACCAGACGTGCGTCACGGTATTGCCCGCGGAATCGAGCGCCGCCGACATCCCCGCAGGCAACGGATCAATGTCGAGCGAAAACTCCAACGGCGTCTGGGCGCCGTCGGCCCGCGGTTGAAAGCGGAGCACATGCGGCTCGAGAAAGACGGCGTCGGAAAACTCGTACCTGGTCGAATGCCAGATTTCCAATTCCATGACCGGGCTGCCTTGTTTACGTGGAATCAAACCGCTCCGCACCTAGGAGCGACAATTTCTGCACAACAAGCCGCCTGACGTGGTCTCCTTACCTTCACCTGCCAATTTACTCGCGGACCTATCGAATCCGCCGCGTCGCCTCCTCCTGAGGCGATGCTCTCCGCTTAACCTGCTACAGCGGCCGCCGCCAACTGAGCTTGCGTCTGTCCGAACGGCGCCTGCCGCTGGAAAGCGACTTCAATCGTCCGCATCGCGAAAAACGTATCGGAAATCCCCTCGCCGATCGCGTTGAGCCGGCGCTGCAAGTCGTCGACGAATTCATGCAGCCCGCGCTCGATGATCTGCTGCGACGAAGTGTAAGCCAACTCAGCCCGCAATTGGCCCAGTTGCTGCTCCGGCTTATTGACGAAGCCGCCGATGGCCGAGCCCGATATCGCGTGGAGCGACTCGTTCGCCTTCGTGAGGCAGTAGAGCACGGCGCGGGGGAATTCGCGATCAAGAATCAAAAACTGCACGACTGCGGCAGGTTCAAGCCGCCCGTGTCGCTGACGATACATTTCCAGCGCACTCGCCGAGCGGAGGAGCGCCGACCATTGAATGTCGTCGAACGGCGTGCCGATATCCGCGGGACTTGGCAGCAGAATGAAGTACTTCACGTCGAGGATGCGCGACGTTTTGTCGGCCCGTTCGATCAACCGAGCGAGCCGGCAGAAGTGCCAGCCTTCACCATGGGTCATCGTGGCGTCCGTGATCCCCATGAATTGCTGACCCGAGAAGCGGATCTGATCGAAGAAGTCGTACGACTCTTCGTAGGCGGCCGCCTCGGCGTTGTTCTCTCGCAGCAGCAGGTAGAAGCGGTTGATGTGCTCCCACATCTCCGACGAAATACTTTCGCGCACCGCGCGGGCATTCTCGCGGGCCGCCCGCACGCTCGACATGATCGAGTTGGGATTCTCGCGGTCGAACGTCAAGAAACGGATGACGTTCTGTTTGGTCGCAGTTTCATAACGCTCGCTGAATTGCTCGTGATCGCCGGTCGTCACCACCAGCGGCAACCATTGCTGCTCGCCGGCGCCTGGCATGTCGAGGTTCAGGTTCAAGTTGACCGCGATGAAGCGCGCAACATTTTCGGCCCGCTCGATGTAGCGGCTCATCCAGTAGATTGATTCGGCGACGCGGCTGAGCATTTTCTTCTACGTTTGAACTGCGCGGACGAGAGCTTTAAGCGGTTGAGTTTCTATGCGATTGGCGACGAGCGATCGCACATGACCCAGGTGTCTTTGCTGCCGCCCCCTTGCGAGGAGTTAACGACCAACGAACCCTTGCGGAGCGCCACGCGAGTCAACCCGCCGGGGAGGACGTAGATTTCTTTGCCGTACACCACGAACGGCCGCAGGTCGACGTGGCGGCCTTCCATGCCATTTTCGGTGAGGACCGGCACCCGGGATAGATTGAGCGTCGGTTGAGCAATGTAATTGCGCGGCTTGGCGCGGATCAAGTCGGCAAAGGTTGCTTGCTCTTCCTTCGTCGAGCGCGGTCCGATCAGCATGCCGTAGCCCCCCGACTCGTTGGCGGGCTTCACCACCATCTTGTCGAGGTTCGCGAGCACATGGTTCCGTTGCGTTTCGTCCCAGCAGACAAAGGTTTCGACGTTCGGGAGGATTGGCTCTTCGTCGAGGTAGTAGCGAATGATTTCCGGAACGTAGGCGTACACCACTTTGTCGTCGGCGATGCCAGCGCCAGGGGCGTTGGCGAGCGCGACATGCCCTTCGCGGTAGGCCTGCATCAGGCCAGGGACGCCCAGCATCGAATCGGGCCGGAACGCCTGCGGATCGAGGAAATCGTCGTCGATGCGGCGGTAAATCACGTCGACGCGCTCAAACCCACGCGTCGTCCGCATGTAGACGTAGCTGTCGTGGACGACCAGATCGCGACCTTCGACCAACGGTATACCCATCTGCTGGGCGAGGTACGAGTGTTCGAAGTAGGCGGAGTTGAATGAGCCCGGCGTGAGCAGCACGACGTGCGGCTGCCGTACGCGGTGCATCATCTGCGCTTGCAGGGCGTCGAGCAATCGGCTGCAGTAATCGTCGACCGGCAGGACGTGCGCCTGCTCGAAAATCTGCGGAAAAGTTTGCTTAATCAGCTGCCGATTCTGCAGGACGTACGACACGCCCGAGGGACAGCGCAGATTGTCCTCAAGAACGTAGAACTGCCCTTCGCGATCGCGGACCAAATCGACGCCCGTGATATGGCACCAGATCCCCATCGGCGGATCGAGGCCCATGCACTGCTGCCGCAGTGTCGCACAGCTGCGGACGACGAATTCTGGAATGACTCCGTCGCGGACGATCATCTGCTTGTGGTAGATGTCGTCGATGAACTTGTTGAGCGCGATGATCCGCTGCTTCAGCCCGCGTTCCAGCCACTTCCATTCCGCTTCTGGAATGATGCGCGGGCAGATATCGAACGGAATAATACGTTCCGACCCTTCCTGGTCGCCGTAAACGCTGAAGGTGATGCCAAGGCGCCGCATCGACCGCTCGGCCGCCATTTGCCGGCGTTCCAATTCGTCGGTCCGCAGCTGCCAGAAGCGATCGTAAAGTGCTCGGTAATGCGTCCGCGGCTGGCGATCGCCGTCGAACATTTCGTCATAAAAGTCGCCGACGTCGTAGGCGTCGAAACCAACGGCTGGAGTGATCACGGTGTCAGGCGACTTCATGGAGCGGAATCGAGAGGCGGCGAGTGTACCATCGGGCGACATGGCATACTTCTGCGTTTAGAACGATATTCAAGGCATCAACGACGCCGGTGGAGGGCGACCTCAACCAAAGAGACCCTCTATCAAAGAGCCGAAGCGGAGCAATTCATGCGCCACGCAAGATAATTGCATAATTGCTGGCAACTCTGGCCTCTGGCCGGCGGAAGGGCCCATATGCCGCGCACCAGATGCGCATTCGGCGCGCAACTGACATCCGGCAAAGGTGAAGATACCATCTTTCGCCGGACCAAGTCTGCGCTATTTCCTGAGGGCGGCCGGGTCAGCGAACGCGGTCCATCAGGCCCGCGCCGTTCTCGAAAGGCCGGCCAATCGGCTGGAACGTGCCGTTGGCAGGCTCTGAAGAAAAGTTCATGTGCGGTCGGGAAGAGGCGGGCATCGTGCTGCTTACGGGTTCGATGACGGCTGCTGCCGAAAACACCGCGGCGCGATGGACGCCGCCAATTGCCGCCAGATCCGGGACAGTGGCCAAGGCGTTGGTTTCGCTCCCACGTGACCATGGGGGGGCATTGCTGCCGCTGGCCCGACCCGCCGCGTCACCAAGCTCAAACCTTGTCATCGAAGGCGCCGTCGCCGCCAATCCGCTTGCCGGCTGGACTCCTCGGCGTGCGCCTCGTGGCATAGCCTGCTGGGAACCCCAGGATCTTTGCTGATTTGCCACGGTTTCAAGATTCACGACTTCTGCTGTGGGGCGCGGCGTTGCCAAAGCGGCGTGCAACGAGCTGGGCGTTGATTTGCTGACGAGGTGCGCGCTCGTCGTCATCCCAAGATTGGAAGACAATC
The DNA here is from genome assembly GCA_013822725.1 of Pirellula sp. Taxonomy (GTDB): domain Bacteria; phylum Planctomycetota; class Planctomycetia; order Pirellulales; family Lacipirellulaceae; genus Lacipirellula. Next base: position 1,932 of record PNKX01000033.1, on the reverse strand, counting down.
CGCTATCGAGAGGCTTGGGGAAGGCCTGCAGTGAGATGCCGCGTGCAGCGTTTGGCGGCGCGACTCGCTCTGACATGGTCGCTGTCGCCGTGACCGGCTTACCATTTGAGCCCGTTTCGGCGGCAAAGGCCTGCAGGCAACTCCCCGCCGAACCAGTCAACGAAACCAGGAAACACAATGTGACTAACGCCGTGGAACTGCTGTCCACGCGACCGGAGATGCGTGCAAACACGATTGGACCCCAAGACAGATTGCCGCCTCGACCAGTTGGCAACTCGTCTTAAGCAAGTCGCGGGCCGAATACTTGCAAACTTCTAAAAACAGGGCAAATGGCGATCTGACAACCACTTGCGCCCTCAATCGGCTGCCCTGAAGAGCAAGCCGTGACGCTCAATTGGGCAGCCGGCGCCTTGCTGGCTCGCAATCGACAATTTCAGCGATCGGGTATCCCCGCTTACTGTGCCGACGCCGAATTAGCCGAAGAACCCGCGTTTGTTAAACGATTTGCGGGCTGTCGCTTCATCGCTCTGGATGTCGAAGACTTTGTTCAACTTGGTGATTTTGAAGACTTCGAGAATGTCGGGCGAAACGCTGCAGAGCTTCAACTTCGCCTTGTATTCATCGCATTTCTTTTTCATGGCGACCAGTTTCCCGAGCATCGCCGACGCCATGAACTTGACGCTGCCAAAGTCGAGGACGACCTGCTGCTCCTCGCTCTTTCCCAGGATCGCGTAGAGGTCGTCAAACAGCCGCTTCAGCTGCTCTGGATCGATCAGCCGCTCGTCGAGGATGCGAATGGTGAGGATGTCGTCCTTAGCGTAGGAATCAATCGGCATGATAAGTCCCCTCTCAATTAGACGTTGAAGCGCTGTGGCGGCCGCCGAAGAGGGGCCCTTCGAAACCGACGCCTCCCGCGCAAGCACGCCCGGCAGGACTCGAACCTGCGGCCCGCAGATTAGAAATCTGCTGCTCTATCCAACTGAGCTACGGGCGCTAACACTCTATCGCAAAACACCTTGACGCAGTGTCCAGCGACGCAAATTGTCTCCATTGACACCCATTGTGACACCAGGTAGCACTTCCTATGTGACGTCGATCAGCTCTTGAAAAAGTGCAGCAATGGTGTGCCGGATGAAGAATTCTATCGCCCCAATTAAGCCATTGAAACCCTACGCGGATTTCCCTCTGTTCCCCCATGCTACACGCCGCTGGGCCAAGAAGATCCGGGGGAAGCTCCATTATTTTGGCCCTTGGGCGGACGCGATGGGGGCGCTCGACAAATACCTTAGGGAGCGGGACGACCTCTACGCTGGACGAGTGCCTCGTTCCCGCCCGGATTCGCTGACTACTCTCGACCTCTGCAACGCGTTCTGCGCGGCCAAGGACAAGCAGATGGAGGCGGGCGAAATCACTCGTCGGTCATTCTCCGCGTATCATCAATCCGCCAAAGAGATTCTCAAGGCCTTCGGCAAGACTAGAGCGGTCACTGACCTTCGCTCTTCGGATTTCGAGGAGCTACGGCACTCTCTTGCCAAACGTCTCAACCCCAACAGCCTCGGCAACGAGGTCCAGCGGGTTCGAGTCGTCTTCAAGTACGCCTACGACGCCGGGTTAATTGACGCCCCGATTCGGTACGGCCCCACCTTCAAGCGACCCGCCAAGCGCATCCTCCGCGCCGAGCGGCAGAAGAAAGGTCCCAGAATGTTCGAGGCCCGCCACCTGCGGCGGCTACTCAAGGCAGCCGATCAGCCGATGAAGGCGATGATCTTGCTGGGGGTAAATTGTGGGTTCGGCAATAACGACTGCGGCACGCTGCCGATCTCTGCGCTCGACCTGGCCGGCGGATGGATTAACTTCCCACGCCCCAAAACCGCGATAGAGCGCCGCTGCCCCCTCTGGCCGGAGACGATTGCCGCGCTGAAAGAGGCTCTC
>PNKX01000032.1 GCA_013822725.1 Pirellula sp. | reverse complement strand
AGCGTGGGCGACGGGGCGTCGCGATATGACGGCAAGACGTTTACGCCCTTTTCAGATCCCTGACGTGGTGCGCCTAGCGCCGCGTGCGAAGGCGAATGACTTCGTGAACTGTTCGCCCGCGAGCCCAATCATGTCTGAGGGGCTGTTCGCACAACTTCATTGGAGGGCGGATGTTCGCTCGCGTTTCTACTCTTCGGGATTCGCTTCTTCTACGGCGAGCAGAGTACCAGTATTCGATCGTCTAGAGTGCGATCGAAGATACCGGAGGCTCGCGGGTAGGCGCATGTCTTTACCCTTCACTTGCCCCTCTCCTCGACCCGGCCTGCCGCGAGGTCATAGACGTCGCCTGCGACCAGTGAGTGCATCGTCAGGCCGTGCCCGCCGAGACGCCCGTCCAGGGACTGGAAGACGCGGGCCTGTCGGGCGTCGTAGACGATGACTTGGCCTTCGCCGAGCGCCTCGTACTTGCTGTCGGGACGGACGAGTACGGCCGTCGACTCGTCGATGCCGACGCCGACGAGCGTCGGATTTTGGAGGACGACGGCGATGAGTCGGTTATGGCGCCGCCGCGCGACAAAGTGCTGGTCGATGACGGCGTCCCGGACGAAGCCGAAGCCCTCGGCATGCTCGACGTCGTCGGCCAGGATGACGTCCCAGTCGCCTTCGGCGCCGCCTGCATTCCGCTCGTTGCCGGTGATCATGAACTCGCTCTGGACGGCCGCCCCCGCGCTCGTCCCGCCGATGACCGCGCCCTCCCGGTAGAGCTCGAGCATCCGCTGATGGACGGGCGTGTTGAGCAGGGCCGCGGTCAGGCGGACCTGGTCGCCGCCGGAGAACCAGACGCCGCCCGCGCCGTCCAGGATCTTGCCGCTTCCCGGCTGGATGGCCTGTTCGTGCTGGAGGTTGTAGTACGCCACGTCCTTCGCGCCGTTGCGTTTGAACTCCGCGAGGAGCTCCGGGCCGACCTCGTCGGGGACGCTGCTGGCCATCGTGAAGATGACGATCCGGCCCATGTCGTGGGCCTCGGCCAGCTCGATGTACTGCTTCATGAGCGGCGCGTCGCGGTCGCCGCCGCCGATAATGAAGAGAGAACCTTTGGGCAATGGGGCCGGCGCGGGCTTGGGCGCACAGCCCGCGGCGATGAAGAAGGCGACGAGGATGATCAAGAGGATGCGGGGCGAGTCTGTTTTCAAGCTCTACCTCCGGAAGATAGTTGACTCGGCGTGGCAGGTGTGCGAGCCGCGGACGGCGCTGGCAGTGGGGTTTGACGATGAACTGCCGACTGAGCGGTACGAATTGGGCGATTCTGCGGAACGATGTAGCAAGCTGAATCCGGCGATCGAAACCGGCTATTGTACAAGGCGGGCCCGGGCCATGCGATCTTTGACATCTTGACCTTTGCCCGCGTCGCGTGAGCAGCGTCCCGCCGTGGGAATGCGGATCCTTCGGGATCCTCACGCCTCTTTTCGGCGAAGGATATACTGGTGGCGTAACTTTCGGCCGCCCATTCTAGACTCGCCGTAAGGATTTCCCGACGCCTCTTTCGCGGAGCTGACTAATGATTGCTACTCACGTTCGTTTTGCCGGCCTCGTCTGCCTGTTGGCGATTTCGCTATCCAATGACGTCCGTGCTGCTCTCGTCGCCTACGACGACTTTAACTACTCGCCAATTGGCAGCGACCTCAACGGAAATGGCGGCGGAGGCAGCTTCGGCTTCGCCAACTCCTGGACTGGGAACACTTCATACAACATTGGAGCCGGGAATCTTGCCTCTCCACTGGCTCCACAACCACAGTTAGGCAATAGCGTCACAGCGGTAGCTTACGGCGAAAATCGCGGAATTGACCGCATTCTCACCACGCCTCTCGGCGTCGAAGGAACGTCCGCTTACATTAGCGTTCTGATTCAGCCACAAGGTATTTTTCACCAAGGCGCGTTCAACGGATGGTTTGCACTCGTCCTCCGCGGCTCTACTGACGTCGTATTTGGAATGAGCTCGTTTGGCGATGAAATCGGCCTGGAAGTTGGCTTCGAGCGCTCAGCCACGAACGTGAAGGCTGCAATCGGCCAGACGTTCTTCGGAGTCATTCGAATTGATTTCACTGAGGGAGTTGATCCAACGTACTTGTACCTCAACCCTCAACCGGGCGCACCCGAACCTGCGACGCCGAGCGCGAGTTTGATTAACTTGAACGTGAACTTTTTGAACATGGTTAGCCTCACGGGGCCCGGCGGCGTAGGCTACGACTCACTACGCATTGGCGCGACTTATGCCGACGTGACGCCGGTTCCTGAGCCCGCCTCTGCAATCTTGTTGGCAGGCGTCACGGCTTGCATTGCAGCGCGCCGCGGAAGGAAAACTGCTTGACGATCGGCCTCGCCCCTCCCGGATTCTGTGGTTAGCTTCGGGAGGGGCGATTTCGGCCACCGCCACTTTATCCTTGCTGACCGAAATCTGTCGGTAAGTTTGCCGTCAGCGATTGACGCTGTTACGCGGCCGCGAGCAAACGGAGAATAGCTCGCAGCGTTTCACGACCCAGTACCAGCAGTGACGGGGCTAGCTAGGGATATCGAAAAAAGTCGCGGGCGTTGTCGTGCAGGATGCGGCGCGCCAATCGACGCGCCGCGTCGGGACCGAAGTAATCGCCGGCCACCTTTTCCTCCAACGTCTCCGTAATCAGTCTGCGAACTGTCTGCATGGTGCCGTACGTTTCCTCGACGTGCCAGTTGTCGCCTCCCACCATCATGCGGGATTCGTTGGGCAGCACCTCAATCGCTTCGTGGAGAGCGAGTTTGAAGTGCGACGGGCTCAGGAGGAACGACCAGGTGAGATCGAGCCAAATGTTGCGGTAGACGAACGCCATCGCCAAGAGCTCGCGGCTCCAGGGATAAGCCAAGTGCATCAGCAGGAAGCGGGTGCGCGGATGACGTTCTACCAACCCGGCAATGCCGAGCGGGTGCGAGCCGCGAATGATTCCGGTCCCCAAATGTACCTGCACCGGCAGATCATGTTCAGCGGCAATCTGGCAGAGGCGGTCGACGATGAAGTCGCTGAACGCCTTTCGCTCCGCCGCCGATGGCGCCTCTTGGCCCCAGGCGGCGCGAGCTAACGCCTCATTCGGTTCATCGAAATTGACGTCACGATCGTAGGCGAGGGCGTTCTTGAGCGCCACCTGCCCCCGCGCCGCCATGCCCGCCACCAATTCATCGAGCGCGGTCAGGTACTCGTCAAAAGACTCTGCGCGTAGTCCGACGCGGGCTAGGGCCTCGTGGGCGCGGTTGTCATTGTGATCGTGCGAATTTGGATGCCAGCCCAACGCGAATGAATTGATACGCATCACGGAGCGATAGTTGTCGCCTAACGTCGGTCGAGGATCCAGCAGTGGATCGTTGTAGGCGTCGGTGATAACCGACGTCACCCGCGCGCGGTTCAAGACTTCGCGCTGCCACTCAGGCCGACGATGGGCCGCTTGCACGCTGGCGTCGATCTCTTGCCAATTGTCGCGCGTGATCTCCGCCGCGCCGTCGCCATGCAGCTCCAGAACGGCGCGAACGATGTTCCGGACAAAAAAGTTAGAGCCGCTATCGTCCAAGAACGGCGTGAGCGATTCCCAGGTCGTCTGGCCGACGCCGGCGAGCATCGGGTCAGCGTCGCGGGATTCTGACGGGAGGCAGTAGGGGCGGGAAAGCGCCCAGCCGGCGTAACTCTGTTGCAGCAGTTGCAGCAGATTGACGTCGCGTTGATGAATCACCTCGGGCAGGTGATGCTCGTGCACGTCGGCTATGGAAAGTTGATCGACGAACTCGCGAAGGGAGACATTCATCGTCTGGCGCACCGAGAAGAGCGTGATGGAAGCGGTCACTTTAAGTTCCCCGCGAAGGTGAGTCAAACTTGCTGTAGTTGAGAAAGCTTCTCCTCGATTGAGACCTGGATCCTCTTCCACGTGTTCCAGGAGCTGACAACATGATGGAACGCAATTCGTGGCTCGTCCGCGCGGCACTATCGGCCGTCATCGCGGGATGCTTCAGATCGGGCAACGCCGCTCTTGGCCAAAATCCTTAGACCAACTCCGCCGGTGGCCTCCGGGAGACCGATGCGAATTGGTCTAACGGCTCGCCGCCGACGATCTTGCAAAGAGCGGCAATCAACCTGGCCGGCACATACACCGTCAGCTTCAGCACCATACCCTCGAATATTAAGGAACGCACGGTAAGTGGCTCAGTGAGCGCGACGATGACCAGCTCCAGCCCGACTGCCGCGCATAGGCCACGTCAACGCGTTCGCTCACGCACGATCGTCGAGCGATTTCTCGCCTCTTAAACCTCGCTCCCTCTCCCCGCCACTGTGCGCGGGGAGGGAGCGCTCAGGAGACGCCATGGACTCACGATCCCCGCACCGCGATTTCCACATCGATTTCCCGCTCCGTCAAATCTAAGTCGCCACGAGACGTTTTGCCCTCGAAGCCTCTTCAACGAAAACGGGGCTACTCTGCGCCGTCTTGCTAGGTCCCCAGGCCGCTGCGAAAGCGTCGTTGGCGCGCCGGATCCACAGCGCTAGCCGGCGGGCGGCTCGCCCATTCGTTCGCATCGACTGCCGACATTCCGCACGCGACCAATCGCCGGCGACGACGAACCGCCGCGACATTTTTTCCGCTTCGCTGCGGGCGGCATGCTCTTCTTCGATCATTGGGACCCGGTCACTGAGTGCGAATGCTCGCATCTTTTCGGCGAACTGAAGTCGGCGCACGCGAAACCGCTCACCGCCGCCGATCCTTTCGCCCTCAACGCCGCGGAGGCAAACCTGCTCGCCGCTAACTGACGACGCAACGATGCACCGACGCCGAGGCTCATTCGTGAGGGCGATTATTTGGCAAACGGATTGAAGCGTGACCCGGTCGTCGTGTTCGTGCTCATCTTCACAGGGTTGAGACTGTTGACGTCCAGCGGTCCGTCGGCCGTCGCACTGAAATCCAGACCCGTCGCTACTTCGCTCGTTGCCGCCCGCTTCGGCGTCTTGACGACGACAGGAGATGCGACGATCTTTTTTTGAACCGCGGCCGCCGAGGCTGGGCGTTCGACTGATTGGTCGCTGCAGCCGCATGTCAGGGCGCAGCACGAAACGGCAATGGCGAGACGGCGGGCGCGCATGACTTACTCCTGGGGAAGGGTCGCAAGTGAAGCGAAGGCGGGAGGAACGTCCGGACGGAGCGGACGGTCCGAATGGCGGGAGTGGCCGCAGCCACTGGGCTTCAACATACCAGCAAACGCGAAGAAACTCCAGAACCTATGACAAATGATGCAATGCAGGCGCTAGCATTTTTGCAACTCTCGCCGGCATCAACGCGATGCGCAACGTCACTCATGACGGCCAGCCCAAGCGTAGAAGATCGGAGGGCGATTCAATCATCCCGCGATCCGCCCGCTGAGTCTGCCAACGTTGGTAGCGCCTATTCTATCGTCGATGGCGACGCTGGCAGCGGTTGAGGCGCAGGCGCACCCAGCGGCTTCAAGCGATCCTCAGGGCGAGGAACGGGCGTCGGGTTGTCGGGCAGTTGCACTTTGGGCTCCGACCCGCCGCACCCCGCAAGCGACAACAGCGCCCACGCGAAGGTACGCTGCATGATCGAATAAATCGGCTTTCTTTTCATGGGGACGAGAGTCAACCTGATCGATGTTTAGTGACGAACAAGCGCTTGTCTACTAAAGCGCGCCCTCGTCGATCAATTCTTCCCCGCGAATAGTCGATAGCGATTGGAACAAGGAGTCGTCGATGTTCTTGTTGAGCGGGCGCGCCGAGCCATCCACAAAGGCGAACTGAACGACGTCCCCGGAGTGGAGGGCGCCGTAGTACGACCACTTGGTATCGAACATCGCGCCGTTCTTGTTCTCCTTCGAAACATTCAATCCCATCGCCGTCGGCAGCGTCCCCCACCCGGCCCAGGCATTGGCTTGCGTGAAGCCGGTGAAGGTTCCAGCATTAAATTCGTCGGGAATATTGACTCCGGAATTGCCTGGCGCCTCTCCGAACAACATGGTCTTCGACGTGCCGTCGCTCACTTGCCCCAATCGCGTCTTCGAGCGCACCGTGAACGGTCCGATGAGTACGTCGTCAGTTGTTTTTCCACTGCCGGCTGGATATTGAATTCCTTGACCAGTCGATCCCCACACGCCGGTGACCCCCAGATAGTGAGTAATGCCGAGCTGAGTCGTCGCCGGCCAAGCGTCTGATTGAACAATTAACCATCCACCGCTCAGTTTGCCGTAGGATTTATCGAGCATCGCCAATTGCGGAGCGCCCTCAGGTCCGCTCGGGCAGAGTAACGTTGAAAGTCTCGCCTGCGCGGCAGCCCACGTCGTCGGCTTCGAAGCGTCCGAGTAAGGAAGGTCGCGGGCGTCAACGCCGAGTTCTATCTGCTCGGAAAACATCTTGTGGACGTTGCCCGCTTCAAGGTAGGGAAGCAAGTAAACGAACACGCCGGTCAGTTGATGATTGCCCGAAATATCGGTGGCGGACTCGGGCTTAATGAAGTTCTTGCCGGCCAGGTAGCCCGGGGGAAGCGCCTTGTTGGCAGATTCGTAATTAAGCGCCGCCAAGCCAAGCTGTCGCAGGTTGCTGGAGCAGGCGCTCCTCCGCGCCGACTCGCGCGCCGCCTGCACCGCAGGAAGCAGCAGCGCCACCAGCACTCCGATGATCGCAATCACCACCAGAAGTTCGACGAGCGTGAACGCCGCGCGCTTCTCAGACGACGGCGCCATTGATGCGGACGAAGAAGCCAGTGGCATGTCATACCTCAAGCTGAAGAAGTTTGTCATCAACGTTGCGGCGTCCGCCGAGCCGGAAACGTCATGAGCGGTTAGGCTCTAGCCGATACAGGCTAGTGGTCGCGAGTCCTAAAATCAAGCGAGCGTCCCCTGGGCCCGCAGCTCTGCCGTCATGGCCTTGTCCATCTTTCCCAGGTTGCGGTACGCCTGGGCTAATGCCGCATGAGCGTCTGCATAGCGCGGCGCCTGCTTCACGCACAGCTCAAGGGCTTCGACCGCCCCAGCATCGTCGCCCAAGGCCGTGAGCGCCTTGCCAATCGTAAAATGGACGCGTGGAAAGTGATGAACGAGCTCCGCCGCAATCAGTGAGTCGTCGAGGGCTCCCTGAGGATCTCCCAGCTCAAGTTTTGCTCGTCCCAATCCGGCGTAGGCGACGGGGCTGTCTGGATCGATGGACAGCGCCTTCTTGAACGCCGCCACTGCTTTGTCAAATCGTTTCGTGGCTAGATAGACCTCGCCCAGCTTGTTGTGAAGTCCGGGCAACCGCGGCTCCGCGGCCTCCACCACATCGAGATGACGCAGCGCCTCCTCGGCATTGCCGTCAGCGAATTCCAACGTTCCCAACATCATATGCAGTCGCGGTTCATCGGGCGCGTCGGCGATCAGGCGTTCGATCGTGGAGCGAGCCTGCTCTCGATCTTCCAGTCCTAGATAACAAGTTGCCGAGAGCAGTTGCGCCGGACCGCTTTGGCGAGCTGACGTTTCCAGCTGCGAGAGCACGTCGATGGCGCCCTGGAAGTCGCGCGCGTCAGCCAGCGACTGAGCCAAGTTGAATTGGTTGCACGCGATCGTGTCGCGAATCGACTTTTCGACGTCCTCGCTGGGGGGATCGCAGTAGCCCAGCGCTACCAATCGATCGAGCACCAGCCGGTTCTCAATAGGATCGATCCGCATATCAGGCGGATGCATGCCGCAATCGCCGGCAATCTCTTCCCACGACTCAATTCGATCCCGGGGGCTCGACTCGCTCATGATCTCGGCCAACACGCGCCCCGGCATGTCGTGCGCGGCTGGCAAGCCGAGCAGATGAAGCACTGTCGGCGTGACGTCGAGAATGCTCGCGCCGTAAAGTCGCGCGCCGGAACGAATTCCCGGCCCCTTGGCCGCAAAGATCCCAAACGGCCGATGCCAATCGACCGGCCCCGATTTCCCTTCGCGAGGGTCAGGTCGCAAATGGTCGTTGTAATATCCGTGATCCGACATCACGATCACCGCCGTTTCCTCGCCGGCGAGTTCGACGAGCGTCTGCAGCATCATGTCGTGAAATCGGTAGACGCCCGTCATGCAGTGCCGATAGGCCTCGAACTCTTCTTCTTCCACCTGTTCCATTTTTGGCGGATGGCAGTGCATGAACTCGTGGCCGAAGCGATCGATCCCTTCATAGTAAATCGCCGTGAGATCCCATTCAGTGCTCGTCATCAAACGAGTCGTAACGGCATGGATCGTCGCCGTCTGCGCCAACATGTGCTGCAACTTACCGAGACGATTGGGGGCCTTGCCGAGCAATTCGGCGGCATGGGGAACAAACGGCAAGATCGCCGTCGCATCGATCTCGCCAGGAAGCACCCGCATGTCAGCAAGTTCCTCCGTCATTGTCGCCGGATGAATGCTCAGCGGCGGCACGGGCGAAGGCTCGCCGTCATTTACCGTGAAATGTTCAAACTGGTTCGAAACCATCGTCCCAGAGATCGGTTCCGCCGGATGCGAGGCGTACCAGCCGACGACGTTCGAACGAAGCCCGCACTGCGTGAGAATGTTCCACAGCGCCTTGCACTTGCGGCTGGTGCTCGATGAAGGTCGGACGCCGCTGCCGTGGGGGCTCGGTTCGGTGAACCCATGCACGCCGTGTTGCGCCGGCCGTTTGCCGGTGGCGATCGTGTTCCACAACATGGGCGACAAGATCGGCCGCGTCGTCGCCAGATTCCCCCAGGCGCCGACGCCAATCAACGCAGCGGTCGTCGGCATCAATCCCTGCTCGATGAGCGGTTGGATCATCTGCCAATCGGCCGCGTCCCAGCCGACGAGCAGCACCCGTTTGGGCAAGGCGTCAGTTCGCTGCGGTTCGGTCGGCTTCACGTTGATGGCCGGCACTTTCGCCGACGCCGCAAGAGTTCGACGCCGCCGGCGCCTGCAGCGAAGAAACCCAATGCTCCCGGTTCCGGAACTGGCTGCGCGACCGCGGTTGCTGGCGGAGCGTTTCCAAAGGCCGACTTCCAGTCCGCCAAATCGTCCGCGTCGTATCCTGTTCCGGGCGGCGAGCCTTGCGGTACGCCATAATTGCGCTGCCAGACGAGGAAGTCGTTGCCGTCTACCGTGGCGTTGACGTCGAAGTCGCCTAGCCCCCCGGCGCCGGCCACGATTGGGACCCCTGTTTGGTTTTGCCAGGCCCAATCATGGACAGTGAACATCCCGGCAGCATTGTCGATGGAGACGCGCAGCCAAGCGTAGTAGAGATCTGTTGGCCCGATCGGAAAAGCGAATCCGATGTACTTGTTAATGGCGTTTTTGAACTGAGCATTGGGATTGGCATTGCCCAGCGCCAGCGAGAACGCGAATCCTCCCAGCGTCGACTGGTCGATCACTTCGCCGGCGTTCAATGCCGTGGCGTAGTTCAATCCGCTCATCGAAAAGCCGGAGACGGCGCCAGGAGCGAATGGGACGGTGCCCCCTTGGTAGTTGCCGTTCGAAAAAACATAGTTCCGCAAAACGATGTCTTCGTAGTCATCGTCATTGATTTTAAGGTTTAACGCCCCCAGTCCTTGCTGAATGACAATATCCTGCAGGCCGGAATAGAACACGTCCGCATGGACGTCATCGACGGATGTCGTGACGGCGCCGGCTGCGAGCAGGTAGGCGGAATATCGATGGTGGGTTCGCTGCGATTCGCCTGTAGTTTCCAAGCTCATTGAAACACTCAACGCTTTGAATGCGGTCCGTTGCCGGATATTGACCGGCAACGGACGTGCATGTGGAACTCAATTGACGTCCTGCCGCTGATCTTCGCTGTCATTCCTGGCGAAGATTGCGATCCTGCGCTCGATGGAAGGCGCTAGGCAGCCGCGACGCGCCGACGGCGCATCGCCGCGATCCCCGCCGCCCCGCACGCTAGCAATCCCAACGTCGCTGGCTCGGGGACGAGTCCGTCGCCAGCCTTGATGCCGACGCCCGATTGGCTTTCGTAAGCCCAGTCCTTAATGAGGAACGTCTTGGCCGCGTTGTTGACGTCGACGCGAATCCATCCGTAGTAAGTGTTCGCTCCCGATGGGAACGTCAGTCCTACGTAGGCGTCGGTAACGTTGTTGAACTGTGCGTTAGGATTCGCTGCGCCGTAGGCCATGGAGCCGAAAAATCCGGGGCCGGCGGTCATGCCGTCGATCAATGCTCCCGCGGATAGCGCGCTGACGTAGGCCAAGCCGTTATTGAAGCCGACGACCTTGCCAGGAGCGAAATTAACCGTGGCGCCTTGGTAAGGCCCGCCGCCGAAGTTGAAGTTTTTCAGTAGGATGTCATTCTGAGCATCGCCGTTCAGGTCCACGTTTTGGCTGAACCCAGAACCGATGGCGATGTTCTGCGCTCCCGAATAGACGACAGCGCCATCTGATTCGCCGGCTGGAACCGCTGCGACCGCACCAGCGGCCAGGACATAGGCGGCGCGACGCTTGAGAGAAGCGGGCGAAGAATTGGAAGGGGGACAATCTGCATGCATGAGCGTTACTCCACACGAATCAAAGGTGCGAAACTTAACACGCTCATTCGCCTGTTCAATCGCCGCCTAAAGCGAATGAGATGGCTGCCCGCGATAACCGGGGCAACGCGAGTATATAAGGAGCGGAAAGCGGTTTCAAGAAATCGGCTCGATTTTGTACTACTGCCGTGAGCGATTTTGCCGTGCGGTAGCGCCGTTTTCGCCAGTTCCATCCGCAGCAGGCGGCAATTCCCGCCAGTGCCCACACCGATGGCTCGGGGGTTGCCAGCGTCGAATTCACGACGTTGCCGCCGGCAAGGGCGCCGAAGTTCGCGCGCCAGGCGGCCAAATCCTCGTCGTCGTAGGCGGAGCCGGCCCCCTGCTGCCAAGTCAGGAAATCCGCCCCGTCGACGTCGCCGTCGAGATCAAAATCTCCGCCGAGCGTCGGTTCGATGGTGGCGTCGACCTTGATCTCCAACTGATAGAGTTGCGTCGCCGCGCTGCTTCCCGCGATCCTGACGAAATAATCGCCGGGCGCCGTCAGGTCAACGCCCAGGAGCGACTCAGCGACGCCGAGCGGCTGGGCGTTGGAGCTGCCGATCTGAGTCGGCAAGCCGTCGACGACTGCGTAGAGAGCCAGATCGAGGTTGCTCAATTGCGCCGCGTTCGTGGTGACGAACGCAGATGAGGAGCCTCCGATTCGCTCGTTGTAACTCGCTCCGAGCGGCGTCACCGTCAAGTCGATCGTCGCCGCGCCCGAAAGCGTGAACGAATAGAAGTCGACGTCGCTCTGGTTCGCGATGCTCGCGAAGTCGGTCTCCGTCGACAGCACCAGCGTCCCGGTCGCGGCGTGAGTGCCAATTTTCAACGAAGTTCCGGGATCGATCACGCCCAGCATCGACGCTTGCTCGATCGACTCGTTGCCGCCGGTTCCTGCCAGCCGTTCGTATTTGTCGCCGTAGAGCGCCTGCACGCCTCGCACGTCATCGAGCTGCGGTCCCTCGAACGAATTATTTGAGAAACCTTCCATCAAGAACGCAGCGCTGTTTGAATCGACGTGGCCTAGCCCGAAGGCGTGGCCGATTTCATGCATCAGTGTGTTGCGTAGCGCGCGGTAGCTGTTCGTCGCGTTGCCGAAGTAGACCGAGTCGCCCGTATCGACGGTTAAATCCGCATTGGGAATAAAGCCTGCTTGAGCGTTCGTTCCGCCGACGCCGTCCAGAAACTTACCGGCGAGACGCACGTCTCCGCGTACGTCAATCGCTCCCGTGGCGTTGCCGTGAGTCGCGCCGTCGTCGGCTGGTTCGTAGACGAATGCCAGGCCGCTCAGCTCCGTCCACCGATCGAACGATTGTTTGACGAACGTGAACCAAGGACGCTGCGAGAGGTTCGTTCCTCCGCCTCCGCTACCGAGCAGGCCGTCAAAGAACGAGACGAAGTTACTCGTCCCGCCAGTCGAGAGGGGCGTGCCGTCAGCGGCAATGCTCCAAGTGAGGGTCGTCGGAAAACCGACCGGCGCCACTGCCGGGTCGGTCGCCGTCGCCGCCCAGCGTCCGTTTGAGTAATAGCCGTAGGACATCTCCGGCAAGATCGGGAGCAGTAGCAGGCAAGCAAAGAGGAAACGCAGCATTTGCAATTCTCAGTCGACCAATCTGGAAAACTGATTCTAACCAGCCGCAGATGAAAATGCCTGCAGTCGCCCAGAAGCATTACTGCGAACTATGACGCCGGCTTCGAGAAGGCGTCGGCGCCGAAAGTGCTGCGGTCAGAAGCCGCAACGACGAGTTTCAGAGTGAACTTGTCGCGGCTAATGGCGCGTTCCCCGACAATCTCGGGGCTAACGAGTACGCCCGGAGGGATTCGAAGGGGAGTGAGGTTCACCCCGGTAAATCGAGGGTTTCTCGCGATCCATCGACCGAGCGCGCTGCAGAATCTGGTGCAGTTTCCCTCGAATCGACCCCGCCCGACCCAGATCTCGCGTTCTTCCTGGACCGCTAGTCAAGCATTTCTCACGCGACACGGCAACAGGTTATCGCGCTGGTCGCCGCCGAAGTTCGGCCGCCTGCTTCGTGTGAAGCGCGAACATATGTTTGATTGGCGTCTTCATCACCACAACAATCGCATCAGCCCGCACGCGACGCTTGCCAAGGAGGAGGGAGCGGGAAAGTTATTGATTCATGCGGCGACGGCGCTTGGTGGCGAGGAGTGATAAGCCGCAAGCGGTGAGGAGACTAAACGCGGCGGGTTCAGGGATGCTGGCGTTCGCGGGGGTTGCGGCAGCGCCGCTCCCGAATTGTTGTTGCCACAGTAAAAAATCGGCGCCGGTGACGAGGCTGTCGCCCGTGGCGTCGCCGGCGGCGCGGCCGCCGGTGGCACCGAAGCCCGTTTTCCAGATGGCCAGGTCGGCGGCGTCGACGTGGCCGTTGGAGTCAAAGTCGGCGGCGAAGCTCGGCGTGAGCGAGATCGTGCCGGTGGTGAGCAGCTGCGACGTATTCCACGCGAAGCCGTCGACGTTCGGCAGGTTGAGCGCGTTGAAGTTGCCGGCAACTGTGCCCCAATCGAAGAGATCGAACGACAGCGGGCTAGTGGGCATGAAGCCATCGATGAACTGCACGGCCATGACGCCGCCGAGGGTGAGCTTGCCGGTTACGTCTAGATGGTCGTATTCGGTCCCTTGATCGTCGCCGCCGATTTCCATTAGCAGCAACGAGGTGTTGGCGAGCGTGGCGTCGCCGGCGAACGAGACGGCCGCGGGACTGTTGCCGGGGCTGAAGGCGCCATCGAATTGGACGGACCCGGCGTAGGAGCCGGCGCCGCTGACTGTGCCCGAGAACGCAATGGGCTCGGCGCCGGCCGTGCCGTTGACAGTTCCTTGATTTATGAAGGCGCCGTTAATCGTACCGTAACCGGTGACGGTCTTGCCCGAGTCAAGCTCAATGCCGTGGAGGCTAGAGAGGGAGCCGCCGGCGAGCGCGGTGGATGCACCCAGCTTGGCGACGCCGGCACTGAGGAGATTGACCTGCTGCGCGCCCGTGTTGAGCGTGCCCTGGAAGGCGTCGAAGCCGGTGGCGAGCTCGGCGTCGCCGAGGGTCAGCGGTCCGCCTGAGGCAGTGATGGAACTTGAAGGCGAGCCGGTGACGCGAGAATAGATGGCGCCATAGCCGGTGGCCGCGCCGGTGAGGGTCACGCCGGCGTCGGCGACGATCGAGCCGCCGGCGAGCGTGGCGGAACCAACGGCGACGGCTTGAGTGGCGGTGAATGTGTGCGCGCCGACGGCCAGGCCGCCGCTAAGCGTGGCAGAGCCGGTGACAATCGCGGGGCCAACTAGCGCAATCGTTCCTGGTGAGGAACTTTGCAAATTGGCGTTGATCGCGCCTTTGAGCTGCAGCGTGCCTGCCGTCACGTTCACAGTCGGTGCCGTGATGCCCTGATTCAAGACGGCGAGTCCGGCCGTGGTTTTGTTCACGGCGCTAGCGGCGACGACGGGGACGTCGATCGTGCCAGACTGAAGGGCGAGCGTGGCGGGGACGAGAATGCTGCCGACGGCGCCGCCGACTGTTCCGCCCTGCAGCGTCACCGTGCCGGCCTGCTGGACGTATCCGGCGAGATTGAGCGTGCCGCCAGTGATAGTGACAGGCGCGGTCGGAGCGAGCGCGTTGGCAGTTCCCAAGCTGAGCGTGCCTGCTTCGATGCGCGTGCCGCCGGTGTAGGTTTGCTGCTTGGTGAAGATCTGCTCGCCCGGCCCTTGTTTCACGATGCCGCCGGGGCCGCTGGCGGCGTTCGAGATGACTCCGTCGAACGTGAATGGACCGGGAGCCGATACCGATACTGGCGAGGTGATGGTCAGGGCTGGCGTGCTGCCGTCATTATCGAGTTTGATGCTGCCGACGACTCCTGCTTCGTTGGTCAACCCGCCAATGCTGGCAGTAGCGGTGTCGACGGTGAGCGAACTCGTGGACGAGAAGAACCTCAATTCGCCGGAGACCGTCAGGGAGGCGCGGTCGCTGATTGTCGCCGTGCCTGTGCCCCCCTTCTGAGCGGAGTTATACCCACCCAAGCCAAGGAAATTCGTTGTCAGCGCCGACGAGGCATCCTCGACCGCGAGCGTGCCGGTGACTCCCGTGAGCATGCCAACGGCCATGGCGCCAGCATTCACCGTGGCCGCACTGGAGACCGTGACGGTCGCGTTCCCGTTGAAGCCGGCGACGAACAGGCCGATGTCCCGGATCTTCGCCTCCTTGGTGACGGTGAGACTGTTGCCGCTTGTGCCACTCGCGCCCATGAAGAGCTGGCCGAAGGTCGCGACCTCGGTCTGCTCGTCGCGGATGATTAAGTTCGAGCTGCCCGCGCCGGCAGATTGCAGGACAAGATTTCCCCCGCTCGTTCCTATCAGCTTCGCGCGGTGGGAAACGGTGACCGTTCCCTCGGCCATATACATCGCCGAGAAGGCGTCGAACGAAGTGCTCGTGAGCGTGTAGGTTCCTTCGTAAAACTCCGCGTTCCCAGCTTGGTGCAAATAATTCTTGATGACGTTCGTCGTCCCCTGGTTCAAAAACTCCAGCGTCCCGGCGCCCGTCTTATCGATGCCGAACGTGTTGCCCGAGGTGGAGTTCACCGATCCGTATACGGACAGCTTTCCGCTGGGAACGCTCCAGGCGCCCTCGCCGCCGAGAACGACGCTGCTGTCGATTCGATGATTGCCCAGCGAGCTCGCGATGTCGCCGCTGGCGATCGTCAACTGATCGTTCATCAGTCGATAGGCGCTGCCACTGTTAAACGTCACATCGGCGACGGTGCGATTTCCGGACAAGTTGATGGTGCGGTTGCCGCCGGCGGCGGGGAACTCAACGGAATCTCCGCTCGCGGGTGCGCCTATGGGCGACCAGTTACCAACGAGACTCCAATCGTTGTTCGTGCCGCCCGTCCAGAATTTTGTGACCGCGCGGGCGTCGCTGGCCATCGCGGCGCTGGGCAGCAGGCCTGTGAGGAGGATCAGCAGGCGAGCGCGCACCGAGAGCGAGGCAGCAGATTGCGAGACGAGCATGGAAGGCTTCTCAGAGAGGGGGGACGAGCGGGGTTAGGGTCGTCCCGGCGGCCGAGGCGAGCATTGAAGGTAATCGGACGCCTGCGTCGGTTCAATCATAAGTCAGGAGGTGGCTGAGTCAGCGTCCCGTCCGGTAGGCGTCGGACCGAGTTCGGATTGATCCTTGCTGCCGGCGATCCCAGTGCCTAGGCAACAACGGGTCGTTTTCGACGAATCCACAACGCCGCCTGGCCGATAAGCAATAGAGCGACCGAGGCGGGCTCAGGAACAGCGTTCGCCGCGGCTGGAACTCCCGCCGAGAAGTTTTCGCTCCAAATCGTCAAATCTGCTGCGTCGACCATGCCGTCGAGATTTCCGTCCGCCTCCATCGCGCCGTTCGAGCCCAACTGGGTCTGCCAGAGGAGAAAGTCGTTTCCATCGACCTGGCCGTCGCCGGTGTAGTCGCCAGGAAGGACCGGCGCTGCAACCAGATTTGCCGCGACCATGTTGGCAGCAATAAAATTGCCTAGCTCGCCCGCGGGCGGTTCGAGCAGGTCTTGATCAAGGAAGGCGGTAATCGGCTCATTCTCTTCGTCAACCGCGCCGGTGTAGGAGAAGAATTCGTACCGTCGCACGATGGCCTTGCTATCTTGATCGTCGAGTTTGCCGCCGTGGGCCTTCATCTTGCCGCCCTCAAGAAGTTCCCACTCGGATTCAATCTCCGCCTCATCTTGAGGAACGATGTTTCCGGCATCATCCCCGGACATTAACTCGTCGAGTTCGACGGGGCGGTTTAGTTCATCCAGATGGAATCCGGCTTTTGCACATGAAACTCCGCCGGCTCAGGAACCCTCACTTCGGCGAGCACCTCAGGCGCACCGCCGCCGTTGCCCGGAACGAAACTCCACGTCGGATTCGGAATCGCTAGCGGCATGTTGCCGATACGCTCGTACTGGCCGCTAGCGGTCTTGTTAAGCCAGAAGAAGCGCATGGCGGTTGGTTGCTCGTTGGCTGCGAACCCGAAATGCTCGCCGCCGTCGGTATTCACTAGTGCATGGCCATTCGTACTCGCCGGATTTGGATTGGTATTGAGCGAGCCATTGGTAACCGTCGTATTGAAGTTGTAGTCTTCAAATCGAATGCGCGTTCCGAAGCTGGCGCCGTCCACATAGTCCGTGACTGTCATGTGGTTGTAGTGCGCGGGAAAGGTGTTGTAGACCATCGACGAGTGACAACCTTCCAACTCGATCTCAGCTCCCTCAGATGGCTCTGGAGTCGTGTTGTAGGTGTCGAAGTTTGACATCGTTCCGTAAATCGCCGCTTCCGATAGCGGCGCCGCCGCAACGCTAAGAGCGAAAGCAACGGTCCCTGCCAAACGGCGAAGAATTGGCGCCGCGGCATTCTCACTTTGCTGCTGAGTTGGCTTTCGGAAAGTTAACAAGGCGCGGAACATGGTTTTACCCCTAAGCGATTGGCAGGCAAGTTTATTCGGCTCTAGCCGACAAGCCGCTGATGACACGTCAAAATAGGCGCCAGACAATGCATCGCTAAGGGAAGTCGAAACGCAACGCAGGAACCGCCAAAAGATTCCGAAATTGTAGAAGTATTGACTTGAGGCGGGCGCGAACGCGCTTCGCAAGCCGTTTTCGGTCGCCTTCGACGACAATTCGCTCGCTAAGAAGCGATTGTTAGAAGGGCTCGCTCTTGTTGCGAAGGCTTCAGTCGAGGCTCCCATTGAGATGCAATCTCATCAGGCTTTGTCTACAAGAGAGAAGTCGAAGTAGTGACAGCATGGCAGACTGCCGGTACGACAATCGTGTGGAGCCGTACCACTTTCGTCGTGTCGAACGTCCATATAACTGCGCGTGAGCTGGCGGTAGCCCAAGTGATACTCGCATCGAACGATTGCCGGCGTATAATCGCTCCAAGGCTAGAAGCGAGCCGCCGGATCCGCGGGAAGGGTTTAACCCGACTTCAAATCCTCACGATCAGTGATAGACCACACGTTCTTCGTGCCGCCTGTTTGCGGATCCAGGCGAACTCATGGAGAACTTATCGTGGAAAAAGACCTGCCGGCCCGTCCGAATCTCGACCATCTCCGGCGCCAGGCCAAAGCACTCCTTTCAACCCTCGAAGCCCGCGAACCTGAAGCGGTTTCGACGATACTGAAATATCTGCCGGCAGCCAGGGGCATGACTGCGGAACAAGTGCTGGGGACGCGATTCCGATTGGCAGACGCGCAATCAGCGATCGCACGAAAGTATGGTTTTGGCAGTTGGCCGCACTTAGCGCGCCATGTGGAGCAACTTCGTGCGCTCGAAGGGACCTGGGCATTCGCGCGCCTGGAAGTTGATGACGGCACAATCCCGCAAAGCTCATTGGAAGCGTCTCGTTTGCTTATCGATGGAGACCGATTTCGCACCGAATCACCGGAGGCGACTTACGAGGGAGTCTTTAACGTCAATGTCGAAACCATGCCGCATGAAATCGACATCGAATTCGTCGCAGGACCCGAGACCGGCAATTGGAACTATGGCATCTTTCGCTTAGACGGCGATCAACTCGACATTTGTCTCGACATGAACGGCAAGCCGCGGCCCACGGAGTTTTGCACGTCGCCGGGGAGTGGCCATGCAAACGAGACGCTGAAGCGCACGTCCGATTCACGCCCTGAGGATGTGACGGGTGGCATTGCGTCAGCGGGTCAGCCATCCCCGTCCGCGCGGGAATGCGTCGGCTTCGAGTTCGTAGAGTGCCCAACGCTTACGGCGCTTCAAGGTGAGTGGACGGCAGTGAAAATCGTCCGCGACGGGCAAGAACTTCCGCAGATGATGCTCCGAACCGGACTTCGAACTGCCAGGAACAACGAAGTAACGATTTCCATTGGTGGCCAAAAAATGATCCATGCGCTCATCCGACTGGACGAAAGCACGGACCCCATGCACGTAGATTACTACAACCTCGACGGCGCGTGCAAAGGCGCCGTCCAGCATGGGGTGTTGAAGTGGATCGGCGGCGAGGCCTGTTTTTGCATGGCGGGACCTGATCAACCGCGACCTGCTGACTTCACCTGTCCTTCGGGAAGCGAACGCACGTTTAGCCAGTGGCGACCAAAGAGGTGAAAGCGTCGTGAGCCGGCGTCGGATTTCGCTCTCCCAGCCTGTCAGCCTCCGCAAGAAAAAGTTCTACTGGCGTCTCGCCGCCTCCACTTACTTACCCAGGGATCCAGCAAAACGACGAGCCGCTGGGAGTATCTATCGCCGCGCATTGGCCGTTTCTCCCGCCGCATATCCGTGAGGTCATCGCTACTCTTGTCGACAGCGTTGCCAAGCCGCGGCGACGGTCGAAGCTTCGAGGATTTGACTACAACGAACAGCGGCCGCATAGCAACCTCGGGTGGCGTGCCCCCTTCGGAAACGCAGGTCGCGAGCGAATCGGCTCTTCCTGGAACTGTTTCCGCAGCGCCTCCACCGTGACAGATTGACGTGAATGCGCTCGCATCAGTTGACTGCGCTTATGCACAGCTTACCGTCAAAGGCGAATCGTGCGAGATTAGCGTCGATGTGCAGCCGCTTTACCTTATGAAAGCCGCTTGATGGATGCGACAATTCAGCCTCAGCGCTCAGACCTGCGTGGCAGCTGCGTTGATTAGTAAACCGCTCAAGAGTTATCATGCATAGACTCGACCACGTGGCGTTGCAAGTTTCTGATCTAGACGCCGCTGTTTCGTTCTACACCGAAAAGTTGCAGCTGAAACTGCTCTTCAGGACGGTCGACGAATTGCACCACGAAGCGTTTTGTTTTCTCGAACTTGAAGGCGGCAATCTGGAGTTGCTCCAATCGCTCGATAATCAGAATCGACCGACGCCATTCTCACCGCCCCCGCTTCGCGCGCCTTACTGTCCTCACATTGCGATCGCCGCAGATGATTTGGACGGCTTACTCGCCGAACTACATGAGCGGGGAGTGCTCGTCATCAAAGGGCCCATGGAAATACCAGGCAAAGTTAAGTGGGGCTACGTCTCCGATCCCGACAACAACGTGATTGAGTTTGTGCAATGGCTATGATTGATGGCATCGAATTGTTCAGCAATTGATTGCAATTCTTTCAATGGCGTGAGACACAGGTGATGCACTTTGTACAATGAGCGGCTCCGTGACGACGCCGCTCGAAATCACTCCGCTGCACGCAGGCCTTTTTTCATCCTCCGCAGACGCTGGTTTCGAACCGTCGCGCGCCCAATTGCTCCTAACAACCCTGCTGGTGGAGTGACATGGCAGATCATCGTCCGCAAATCGTCGGGATCATTCCCGCGCGCTACGCGTCGACCCGACTGCCTGGAAAGGCAATTCACCCGATTCTCGGCACGCCCATGATCCAGCGGGTGCTGCAGCGCTGCCTAAAGGCAGACCTACTCGACGCCGTTTGGGTCGCGACCGACGATGAGCGAATTGCACGCTCTGCGGAAGCGGCGGGTGGTCAAGTGGTGATGACCTCGCCTCACCATCCAAGCGGCACGGATCGTCTAGCTGAAGCAGTGGCGACGCTTGAGGCTGATATCGTCGTCAACTTGCAAGGTGACCAGCCGTTTCTGGACGCCACGCTGATCGAGGAAGTAGTCCAGCCGTTGTTGGACGATCCGAATTTGCCCATGTCGACGCTCATGCACGAAGTCGCGCGCCCTGAAGATCTGGCAAATCCGGCGGTGGTGAAAGTCGTCGTGGACCTAGCCGGCAACGCCCTCTATTTTTCCCGGTCGCTTATTCCCTACCCGCGTCAGGACGTAAAGCAACGGGTGTTCGAACACGTGGGGCTGTACGCCTATCGACGCGATTTTCTGCTGACTCTCGCGGGACTGGCTCCCTCGCCGCTTGAGAAAACTGAGTCGCTTGAACAACTTCGAGTTTTGGAACACGGCTACAAGCTTCGTGTTGTGGAAACTCGGACGCTAGATCACGAGTTTTCAGGATTCAGCGTAGATACGGCAGAGGACGTGGTGCGCGCCGAACAGATGCTGCGCGAGAGAGGTTTGACTTGAACCTGGCTTCATTGGAACGTTCATTAAATGATTATTGATCGACCATTTCTGCAGTCTCGTTACGAAGAGATTCCCGTCGCAACGCAAGATCGTTTCGCACAAGCCGTCGCCCGGATCGTCGACGCTAAGAAGAATGGCGGCAAGGTCGTCGTGGTCACTGGCAGCGGCCCCAACATCCACGAGGGCGTGACCACCTTGATTGCGGAGTTGATGCGGGTCGGCCTGGTGGACGGCGTAACCACAAGTTCGGCAGTCGTTTCCCATGAGATGGGAGGGACGCTCGATGAGGTCAAGCGGTGCCAAGGAGTGCCGTTAGGGCTATCGCCCGAGCACTTGCCTCGCGGCGGAGAGTTCGAGTTGACGCTCATGGACGATGCGGCGATCCAGGCCATCAGCCGGCACACGCCTATCGATTGGGACCTGATCGCCAAGCTTAGGCAAGCTGCTGGCAGGACGATCATCAAGGCCGCTGGAAATCTTGGCTATCCGATGGGCTTATGGCTGGAACGATTCTCGCAGGAGATCCTGACCCTCGCGCACCAGCATGGTCGCTCCTTCGAAGAGATCGCTGGCCTGGGGGCCGACGAACGGACGATGATCGGCGCAGGCGCACGGCGCGGCCTGCCTGTGATCGTAAGCATTCCGCAGCTCATTGGGGGAGGCGCCGTCGGATTGCTGCTGGGCGACAGTCTGACGCTCTCGGAACGCGCCTCTCGCGTCGCCAAACTGCTCGCCTCGGCCGACGTGATTATCGAGTCAGGCGTCGCATTGACTCAAGAAATCCATGACGGCCCCTTCGAGACCTACACCGGTCACGGTCTGTGGTCGTCTTGGCAGGGACACTACAGCTTCAGCTTGGCAGGGAAGTCGCTCATTCGGATCGATCTTGACCCAGCGCTCGAGAAAGTTTGGGAGTTGGAACGCGGAGGGGGCGCCGTTCAGCAGGCCATCGCGGAGGGCAAGCCCAAAACAAAAATGTTCGCCGTTCCGTTCCGCATGGAAATGTCCGGCTTCGCTCGTCATGAAGGCAGCCTGCCCTTGATAGGCGATTTAGGCGTCATCTGGCCGCTGCTGGCCTGGAAGTGCTCCGAAGCGCTCGACTTGGAATTGAAGTTCCTCTCGTACCCGCAGCAAAGCGATCTGGGCAAACTGATGCGAGAAAAGATCGTGCGCGAAGTCAAACCGATAGACCGCGATCAAATGTTGCAAGCGCTACGCTTGGGAGAAACTCAGTCCCAGCCATGACGCCGCTACGCTACATCGATCTATTGGTCATTGGAATTTACTTTGCCTCGCTGGTCGCGGTGGGCTGGCTCTTCTCGCGACGAGTTCAAAGCACTGAAGATTATTTTGTGGGCAATCGCTCGTATCCGGGCTGGGTCGCCGGCATCTCGCTTTTTGGCGCTCAGATAAGTTCGATTACGTTCGTGGCCTATCCCGCTGACGCCTTCAAGACGACCTGGCTGCGCTTCTTGATCTGCCTGACGTTGCCAGTGAGCGTCTTCATCGCAGCTCGCTATTTACTCCCCTTCTTCCGTCGAGGGAACGTCACCTCGCTATTTGAGTACTTGGAATCTCGATTTGGACCAAAGACGCGCGTCTACGGCGCCCTCGTTTTTCTCATCGCGCAATGCATCCGGCTTAGCGTCATCCAGTATCTGGTTGCAATTTTGATGCATACGCTCACCGGCTGGAGCGTGCCGGTTTGCCTGCTGCTGGGCGCCGTGGTCACGGCCTACTATACGGTCGCCGGCGGCCTCGAGGCGGTGATCTGGACAGACGTCATCCAGGCATTCATTCTCACCGGCGGCGGACTACTGATCCTTGGAACCATCCTTTGGAAACTTCCCGGAGGCGTCGGACAGGTCATCGAAATCGCGACCAATGACGGCAAATTACTGTTCGGCGAATCGACTCCCCATGGCGCTTTTAGGACGATTCCCTGGGGCATTTCGCTGACCAGGAAAACGATTCCAATGATCTTGATCGTCGGCGTGATTCAGTGGCTGAACGACTACGTGACGAATCAGGAAGTCGTCCAACGCTATTGCGCAGCCAAGAGCCCCCAGGATGCAACGCGCGCCATGTGGATTTGCTGTTGGTGCTGCTTGCCGACATGGGGTTACTTTATGTTTATCGGCACGGCTCTTTACGCGTTTTACCAAGTCTTTCCTGACCCTTACGCGGCGGAAATGCTTTCAGGAGCGCGCCAGGCGGAAGGGATCGTGCCGCTGTTCGTGACCTCGCAGCTGGGGCCAGGCTTCACCGGCTTAGTTGTCGCGGCGGTTCTCGCCGCGGCAATGTCGAGCATGTCGTCGGCGATGAACAGCATTTCGGCGGTTGCGATCACGGACATCTACAAACGTCACCTGGCGCCCAATCGCGGCCAAGCCCACTATGTCCGCGCCGCGAAATTGGTCACGCTCGGCAGTGCGATCGTCATGGTCGGCGGCGCTTGGTGGTTATTGCACGCGGAAACAACGACGCTGCAAGACTTATGGACTGAGTTTCAATCCATCCTGGCCGGCGGACTGCTGGGGATTTTCTTGCTTGGCTTTCTTACCACCCGAGTCGATGGTAGAGCAATCGGCGTTGGGATCGCATGCGCCGTAGCGTTCTCCGTACTGATCTCACTGGTAAGTCTGGGCTATCTGCCGTCGGATTGGACTGAAGCGGCGAACTCTCGCTTCGACATCTATTACGCAAGCATCGTCGGCAACTTGATTGCGTTCGTCGCCGGCTACCTTGTCGCTTGGCTATCCGGTCGCCAACCGCGCGAGTTGCGGGACCTGACGCTGTGGACGACGACTGCCCCTGTCAATCAATCGAAGGATTATCCAAACCCGACTGAACATCGCGAGGCTTAAGGGCATCGCCGCCGGTCCTCTCTGCCGCCTTCGCCGCCCGCTGGGATGAGAGGGAACCACAAAACTGCAATCATAGCGCAGAGGTAAACGATTGCAGCGAGTACAAGAAAACCGCACCCCCCAAAGGGTGCTTGTCTCGGCAGAGAACCGTTCAGCGCCGGAGATCATTCTAAAAGCTTGGCCGGTCGGTGGGGCGTATGGTTGCCCCGACGGCGGCGAGGCAGCAGTGACTGATAGAGGCGCTGCATAGCTTAGGCTGCCGGATGACGGAGAGAACGCTGCGGAAGCCGCTATGCTTCGATAGGCGCCCGGCACAGAGACCGGGACAATGGTGTCGCCAAATTCCACACCCGCGGCGACGAGCAATCGCTGCGACGGCACGCTTTCCGGCGCCGGCACTACCGGCATACGCCCAGCCGTCCTGAGTCAGAGCGGCCGCGCACAGTGCAGCGCAGGCCATCCGCGGACGTTGCGGTGTGCTCACGATGTAGCCCGCAGCCAGCCCGCTGACTGTCGCCGGCAGAGCCCCGTCATTGTTCGCGTAAGACCAGGCCGGCGGTGAGGCGGAAAACTAATCTTGACCGATTTCGATAAATCTGCTGTGAGGAGGGGAGCCTAACACACAGCTGGAAAAATGAGATTGACGAGCCCCGTGGTTTCCGCATTACGCTGGATTATAGCGCTGCGGCAAGTGCCGCCGCTTAGCCCGCCCAAACGAGAACCCGCGAGATGACACGACCCGATTGGTACCGCTTTGAGCGCGGACCACGCCCCCCAGACTGGCGATGGCGCCAAGCCATGGCTGACGCGCAGGCCGGCCGTCTGCTATTACCGAGCGAGGCCGATGAACTGACGCGCCGGCTCGCGAAATGCTTCTATGAGATGCGCCATGCCGCCCATCGGCGGGTACTCAAACGCACGTACGTCGGGCTCTACAACAGCGAATTCGTCGATGTGCTGCAATGGCATGACGACCGCAGTTTCGCCGTGCGCCTCGAAGCGCTGATGCTTGCCCGGATGTCGCCCGCTTACATCGCCAAAACCGTCAACGTTTCCGCGACGAGCGTCACAAGCTACCGCGACATCTGGTTTGACGTCGACTCGCGGCTGGAAGACGCCGGGTATATCCTCCGGCATGCCGTCGTCAGCGAACGCGGCCAGGGAGATCCAGCGACGGCGCGCCGGCGCACGACTCAGAAGCTGATGGCGTATTTTTGCGGCCCGCATATCCTGGACAGTCTGTTCGGCGACGGTCGTCGCCCAGGAGAGGACTGGTCCAGTCCAGCAGCGGCAATGCATCGCGAATCGGCCCTGATGCAACTTGACCGATTGGCCGAGCAGCTGCTGGACGGCGAGCCGATGTCGCCGGAGGCAATCGACGCCTGCATGCAAGCGATCGAGCCGTACACGCGCGGCGAATACCGCGTCAACGCCTTTAAATGGCGGCTCCACCGAGCGGCGAACAGTTCCACGCCGCTCTTCGTGGGCGCGCTGGCTGACACCCAACGCGCGGCGCCGACCGCCGCGCCCCCGACGCCCCCGACGCCGCCAACCACCGACCCTCCGGCGCCGTCCCCGGCGCCGCGGCAGACCGCGCCAGCGTCCGTCGACGGCGAGACGAACGACGCAAAGCGTCAGGAACTGGTCCGATTGATTTTGGAAGAACAGAGTAAAGCACGCGATGCCGAGCCCGAGCCGATTGACGAAGGCGGCGCGGCCGCCCGGCGTCCATCGGACTTCAACGCTCCAAAAGAGCCTGCCGGCTCGGCGAACGACAAGCCGGCGCCGATCGAGGCGCCCCCGAAAACTGGTTCTACGTCCGCATCTGCTGCCGGAGAGACTGAACCCTCCAAGGCAATGGAGATCCGCCGGTCATTTGCGGCGCTGTTAACCGCACGGCTCGACGTTGAGCCATTGGCTCTGGAGAACTCCGGGATTTCGTCCGACTGGAACCAATCAGTCTACGTCACGCCGGAGCAGGTCGTCGATTGGGCGGCAGATCAAATCTCTGCAGAGGCCCCCAAGGACCTTGTGGAAGCTGGCCTGTTCACAGATGATCTGGGCGACTTGCGCCCGAAGGCGGGGCTCGCACCAGGTTGTCCCGTGGTGGTGCTCAGGGACTCGCCGGATGGACCGCCGTTGGGATTCTACGCCGGAGAGTGGTCAGATCGCAGCGGCGAGCTAACATCCTGTTTTTCGTCTGATGTTGAAACGCGTCGATTAGCGAGCGCGCACGACGGCGTCATCATCGCCGCGTCCAGCACCCTGGAAGTCGCTGCCTGGCGGCGCATTGGCCTAGCGGCGATCCCAACGCCGTCTGAACACGATTGGCGGGCTGCCCCAACACACTTTTGGAAGCAACTGGGTTGCATGACGAAGTTTCTAGAGTCCCCAGCGTCTGCGACGCAAGCCAATAGTATCGCAGCCTCTTCACTCCTGCAGCCGACCCTGGTAGTGTCGCGGCTCGACCCCGTCTCGCTGGAGGATCGGTCGGGGGCGGAGTTGGATTCGCATGTTGGATTGATCCGCCGATTCTGGGAAGCCGGCAGCCTCGGTCAGTCAGCATCTCTCGGCGAATGGAAGCCGTCAGCGTCGCAAATCTCCAGTATTCGTAAAGCAATCGTACGCGGAACGCCGCTGGCACTGGGACGCGCACTATTTGCCAGCTTGCGCGACAACTTGTACTACATCGCCGCCCGTGGGCGTGACGACGAACCAGCCGCCGATTTGCCAACCCTCCGCAAGGCCCTCACGACAATCGATTCCGCCACGCCGGTCGAACAACGCGACGAAGTCCGCAATCGATATCTGCGTCAGTTTGATTCAGATGTCGTCGACCCGCTGGTGCGCGAGGCGTTGACGATGGATTCCACGGAGCAACGAGCACTCGCCACTGCCCAGGCTGGCCTCATGCAGATTTTCGGCGAGCTGCAAACCGATATGACGTTGGCCGCGGCCCTCGGCAGCGCCGACCCGAAACGGAAGTCAGCGACGGTACGCGATATTTGCCAGGTGTCGAGGGAGATCCGCAGTTTGATCCACAGCGCGAAGGAGGAGAGTCGTGGTCGCCGTCCCTAGTCGCCCCCACCGCCGCGACGCCGAGTCGGGTCGCCAATGGCTGGCAGCGCGTCTGCCGCGGACGGAGCTGCGACTACTCGATCGTCAGGGATTCGTCTCACGCGAGCGTCTGCCGTCGGGCACGACATGCGCCAAACTCCGGTTCCGCGATGGTACGGGGCGTCAGCGCGTCGTCTACCTCGGCGTCGGGCCTGTCCGCGCCGAACAAATCGCCGCCTATCTGGCCGAGCGACAGGCTCAAGTGCGCCGGCGGCGAGCTCTCAATCAGTTACGTCGTCGCGGTCGCCGTCTGCTGCGGCAGGTCAAGCCGCGTCTGGCCCCGCACATCAAAGCTTCTGAGTGGCATTTCCATGGGCGTCAACTGCGTCGCAAGCGCCGCTGCGCCGAGGCGGAGACGACCACGTTCATTCTCCACAACGCAAACACGAAAGGTCTTTCGATGACTCAAGCCTACGCCGTCCAACCAACCGATCGGCCGACTGCGATCACGGCAACCTCCGGTTCCCAGCACGACGGCATGCGCCAGTGGGCTCAATCCCAAGACTCGCCGTTCGACGCCGCCGTCGGTTACTTGACCGCCGATCTCTGTGATCTTGCCGCGGGATTCGCAGCGCCCCTGAAAGCGGCGCTCCAAGCCACTCCCGCTGCCACGCTGCAGCACGCGGACCTCGTCGAGGAGGCGCGGTTCTTCCTGCAGCTCTCCCGGCAAGCGGAACGTTGTCTGCGCTTAGCTCCCCGCGTCGACGCGCATCCGTCGCGAGCGAAAAAATCGGCGGTTGATACCGACGTCCTGGTCGCGCCGACTCCGCCGCCGGCGGCTTCCATACCTGCGAGTACTTAAAAATCCGATGGAACGCGTCCTCGACGCGTAGCTGGACGTTCGCTTGTGGCTCTTTGACAATTGATTCAGTCATATGGACGCGTCCCGCCGCTGCAGCGACGGCGGGACGCGTGGGAGCGTGCGCGCTCCGAGCCAGCCAGGCGCTTCGCGTGCTGACGGCGGCGGGCGACGTTGATCATGCGAATGACGGTCGGACGCCGTTTCCGCAGACTGATGCCCAGGCAGGAGCCTGTTCAGCGCAGGGCGTGCTCTACGGAGCCGCCATCGCCGCCGGGCTAATGGTGCATCAGCTTGCTCGTTGGCTGCGCGAGGCACGGCTGGAGCGCGACGTCGCGCTCAACCTGCGAGCCGGGGAGTGTAACGTGGCGAGACCCGACGAGGCGGATCGCCGACGCAGGCGTGAGTTCCGCGTCGGTGGCGGGTAGTTGAGTGCGCTGAAGGAGGCTGATTGGGTTGTTTTCGCCATCAGCGGGTTGAAGGGCGATTGGCTTCCGAGGCCGTTCTCACTACCAGGACATTCCTAGCGGCGGATTGATCCAGTCAACACGGAACCAACTGAATAAGGCGATTTTAATAATCTTTCCAAATTTCAGGGCAAGAATCTCATCGTCGGCATGATTATACACAGGAGATCAACGACTCACTTCAGCAAACTGTTCACCGGCGTTTAGCCTTATGGACCAGCAGTTAGGTGATCCTGAAGGGGCAGACGAAGACTTCGTGAGCAAACTCACGCGAGCAGGAGGGGAGAGGGATGCTAGACCGTCGACTGTTACTTCGCTCGTCGCTGGCGCTGGCGGCGCTGAGATGTTGTCCGGCGGTTACCGCTCGGGCCGGGTTGGATGCGTCGCCGCAGTCTAAGGCCAAGGGGGCGAAGATTCGCTTTGGACTCGTCACTTATATGTGGGGCCACGACTGGAAACTCCCGTCGTTGTTGGCAAATTGCGAGCAGGCGGGAGCCGAAGGCGTCGAACTTCGAACGCAACATGCTCATGGCGTCGAGCCAAGCCTCAACGCCATGGAACGGCAGGAGGTGAAAACGCTCTTCGCAGACAGCCCTGTTAAGCTCATCGGATTGGGCAGTAACGAAGATTTTCACGACGTCGATCCCGCGTCGCTCAAGGCGTCAATCGAGCGAGCCAAAGACTTCTTAAAGCTGAGTCACGATGTTGGCGGCAGCGGCGTGAAGGTGAAGCCCAATGATCTTCCCCAAGGAGTGCGCCAAGAGAAAACGATCGAACAAATAGGCCGCGCGCTCAACCAAGTAGGCTCCTACGCCGCTGATTTGGGCCAAGAAGTCCGCCTCGAAGTCCATGGGCAATGTGCGCCGCTGCCGATTATTGCATCTATCATGGAAGTCGCCGATTGCTCGAGCGTCCGAGTCTGCTGGAATTCCAATCCGCAAGATTTGGAGGGGGCCGGCTTGGCAGCCAACTTCGCCATGGTCCGCGACAGGCTTGGCGCCACGGTCCATGGCCGGCAACTTGACGGAACAGATTATCCTTATGCGACGCTGTTTCAACTACTGCAAGACGCCGCCTATCAAGGGTGGTTTTTGATTGAAGACAACGACTTGCCGCAGGATCGCGTCGCTGCGTTGACGGCGCAACGATCCGCGTTCGAGAAATTGGTCACGGAATAACTTCCTCACCTCGACAAAGAATCCGAAATCATGCCACACTCCGTCGACCGACGAGACTTCATCCTTTCTTCGCTCACCGCCGCCGCGGGAGCCAGCGCGTTGGCTGCATCGCCATCCGCCGCTATGGAACCGCTTCCGCGGCCCGACGGCCACCACTTCAAACTCAGTCTGGCGGCCTACAGCTACCGTGAGTTGCTCCAAGCGAATCCGCCGCAACTAAGCCTGATTGACTTTCTCGACGACTGCGCGCGGTTTGGATTGGACGGCGCGGAGCTGACTTCTTACTACTTCCCAGCTGATCTGAACGAGGAGTATCTTCGCCGGTTGAAAGGGGACGCGTTCCGTCGTGGGCTCGATGTCTCAGGGACTGCCGTACGCAATGACTTCTGCCTTCCGTACGGGGATAGTCGCGACGTCGAAATTGCCCACGTCAAACGCTGGATTGAATACGCCGACATGATGGACGCCCCGGTGATCCGCATTTTTGCCGGCGCCGCTCAACCAGGGCAATCGTTCACCGAAGCCAGCCAGCTTGCCATCGAAGGGATCGAAGAATGCTGTCAACACGCTGCTAAATATGGCGTCTTCCTGGCGCTTGAGAATCACGGTGGAATCACTTTCAACGTCGATGAGATGTTGACCATCGTACGCGCGGTGAAGAGCCCTTGGTTCGGCGTCAACATGGATACGGGCAATTTCTACAGCGACGACGTGTACGGAGATTTGGCGAAGCTTGCCCCTTACTCGATCAATGTCCAGGTGAAGGTTCTCATCAAGCCGGCAGGCCAGGATGTTCAACCAACCGATCTAAGCCGCTTGGCGAGCATGTTGAAGGCGGCGAACTATCGCGGCTACGTTGTTTTAGAGCTTGAGAAGGACGGCGATGCCCGCAAGGAGTGTGAGAAGTATGTGAACGAATTGCGAGTGGCATTTGCGTAGGCGAATGAGCGGACTGTCATGCAGCGGCCGTCAGCGAAAAACTGACCTGCACGTCGGGCGCTCCACACTCGCTATCGTTAAACGAGCGTAGGTCGTATGACATTCTGCCCCGATAAGGCCTATTGCCCCGCGGCGATGTCCGGCGGCAATGAGAAACTCTTGCGAATCTCTTCGCGGTCGAAATCGGCGGGGATCTCTTCATCGGGGTTCGCCTCCAAGTCGGCGAGCGTCTTCGGTTCATCGCTCACGCCCTCCGGCGGGACTTCGACTCCTGCGGACCAGACGATTGCATTAAGGACCAGCTTGCGGAAATTGGGATCGGACCAGTTCCAGTGGACGTGCCCGCCGGTGAACCCAAATCCCCGGCCGCCGTCATCTCGCACGACGGCCCATGCCACGTGTTGCGGTTCTCCGCGCTTGATTGCAGCGCGCACCGCTGGGTTTCCACTGTGACTGCCGTCAGGTCGCGAGAGCGTTTCGGCCGGCGGCAACGCGGTGAGGATCGGCGTGACGTTTCGCATCTCGTCTCGAAACCGCATGTGATAGTACCACTCGTCGTTGATCTCAAACGGCTTCACGCCACGGGTGATCTGATGTTCGGGAAGATCATTGAAGTGCGCCGTCCAATGCGGATTGACGGACCAATCAGTTTCAAAGTAGCCGCCGATCCATTCCAGAAACTTATCCCCGGTTGGTCCTTTCGGCGCTTCGACGGCGTAATGCAGGCAAACAATGCCCACGCCTTGCTTGGCTAGTGCGTCCAGCTCCTTCAAATGCGTGGTAACCATGTGACCTCCGCCGCCGTCTCCGTACATCACCACGCAATCAACGCCGTCAAACGCCTTGGGATCGCGAGGCCAACCAGATCGGTAGACCTGCGCCTCAATCGGTAATCCCGAATTGTTCAATGATTGAGCGAGGAGATTGCAGCCGGCCCAATGGTCATGGGCGCCGTAGCCATGGCTTGGTTCGCCCGCCAGCAGCAATATCTTGCGAGTCTCTTCGCTCTTGGTCGCGTCGCCGTTTTCCTTTTCAGTCGCGTCAGTGCGCAACGCCACATGAACTCGCGCGACGTCACCCATGTAGTTATCGCGCGCCGCCGGATTGTCGGCGGCGTTCCGCATAAGCTCCAGCGACTCGGCATCGCGGCCGAGGGCTTCGTAGTAAAGGCCCACGTAGAGATCGGCGTAGAACTGGGCCTCGCCGCCAGCCTTCTCGCCAACTTGCAAGACTTCCTCGGGCGTCATGAGCCCGGCATACATTTGTTGAATCTGCGACATCGGCGCGCGGGGATCGCGAGTTACCCGAATCAGGCGTTCTCTCGCTCCCTCGACGGTCGCTTGCGAGCTGCGCGACTCGCACAGAAAATGCCAAGCCGCATTCTCGACGTCTTGAGGGTTGACGGTCTGGTGAAGCTTAAACTGCTGCGCGCCCGCTGCGAAATCGCCGGCGTAGTAAAGTGCGATGCCGCGTTGCCAGTGCTCAGCTTCTCGTTGCGGTTGCAGTTGGATTTGTCGATTAAAATCGGCGATCGATGCGGAAATGCGGCCTTGGCGAAAATGCTCCTCCCCGCGCGCGTGCAGGATGCGCGACGCCAACGCACTGGCAAGCGCCTGCGAGGCATCGCTGGGGCGCTCTGACTCTAGCAGCGGTTCCAAGCAACTAAGAGCGCCATCCAGATCGCCGTCACGCAGCCGTTCCTGGGCGGCGGCCAACTCGGAGCTTGACTCGGTAGCATTCGCCGCCGCGGTGAGACTGAGCAGCACGGCGGTCAAAACAATTCGAAAAACAATCATCGGCGTGGCACCTATTGGCAATCGCGGTCGCACCTGGACGAAACCTGCGAAGTGAACGTCAAGCTCCCCTAGTTTCAAGAACAAGATCGCTTACCAGCAAATCGTGCGGCAAATCATGCGGGAGGCATTACCTTGGCTCCCGGCGTGGCTTGTTCAATATTCGGTTCGACGTCGGCATCGACGTCTCCCATCGACCAACTCAGTCCGCCCAACAGAATCTGCTGGAACGTTGGATCGCTCCACACATCCTCGCGGTGTCCCATCGAAGTGTAGAAGACTCGTCCCTTGCCGTGGCGGCGGGCCCACGTTGAAGGAAACGGCGGGCGCTCATAGTCTTTGCCCTCCATCCCCTGCGTGTCCTGCGCCAAGATCACGTGGAGGTCATCAGCAAAGTTCTTCAAGGAGTACCATTCTTCATTCAACGCGAATGAGTTCTCCTCGCCTTTGGCTGCTTCCGCCAAGCCCGGAAACGTCGCCGACTTGATGACCTGACGCGACTTCTGCTGCGGACCGTGGCTGATGAACTCGCCGCCGAGCATGGCGATGTAGGGGTCGACTTCGGCTTGAGCCTCGCGCGGCGGGCCCGCCGAATGAAACGTGTCGGCGGCGCAATGCGAACCGACAAAGCCCATGCCGTCGGCAACCGCAGCCAACAGACGCTTCTTTCCCTCCGCCGACATCGCCGGCTGCATGTCAGTGCCCACAGTGGTCAAATCACCGGTTGTGCAAAACACAACCGCGTCGTAGACCGAGAGGTCGTCGTCGAACACCCGGCCATCTTTGGTAGCGTGGACGTCGAAGCCATGCCGTTTGCCAAGATCGACTAGCGTCTGCTCGGCGTATGAGAGGGCATCGCCTTCTCGCTTAATGGCCGAGTGTTCGAAGCCGGCGCTCTTCGTAAAAAACAGCACGCGGCGTTTAGGACCTGCAGCGGCAATCGCCTGGCGCCAAGGAAACTGAAGGCCAGCGGAAAGTGCCGCGGTCGATAGAAGCATCTGACGGCGATTCATGACAGACGTTAACTCCAGAAGAGGCGGGGGAGCAAACTCGTCGCTTGGACCTGGCGACAGTATACACTCGACTTGGCGTTTCCCGAACCAATCTCCGCTCAATCAATCTGGCCACGCGTCTTGCATCGAATTGGCGGCCCTCGAAGAAATTCGTTCTTCGTGTTGGCCTTCGCAACGCTCGGAACACGATCGGGAAAATACCTTAATTCGTTTACGACGATTGACCAAGGATCGGAGCTGGGAGCAGGCTTATGATGGAGGAACTAACGCTTTCTACTCCGAAATGCGTCGCCAGCAACCATGCGATGCGTCCATTCCTCTCCTCGACCGCCCTGTAGTTCTCCGGAGCTTCGCGTTTCGACGATCCTTGCGGTCGCGAAATGAATTGCGGGAGCATAGAATCCAAGGAGCATTTGCAGTCTCTTCCAAACGGCGGCCATCGACGCGCCGCCGCCTCGTCAGATTTCATCCTGCTTGCCAGGTAGTTCGAAGGCCCTTTCCAAAAATCCTAAAAGATTTAGAGGCTAAATCGATGAGTTTCCGCAGCCAACAAACGCGCCGCAAGTTTTTGAAGACCGCCGTAGCAGTCGCCGCTGCGCCGTACGTCATTACTTCCAACGCCCTGGGGCAAGGCGATGTCCCGCCGGCAAGCGACCGCATCGTGATGGGCGGCATCGGCATCGGCAACCAGGGATCCTCAGATCAAGGCGCGTTTCTCGGCCGGCCCGATGTGCAATACGTCGCCGTGTCAGACGTCAGAGAAAGCGTACGGAAAGCGGCCAAAGAGCGGGCCGATCAGCACTACAAGAACAGCGATTGCCAGACCTACGGCGACTTTCGTGAAATACTCGCGCGCGACGACATCGACGCCGTCCATATTGCGACGCCCGATCATTGGCACGCGATCATGGTGATCGAAGCCTGCCGCCACGGGAAAGACGTCTATTGCCAGAAGCCCGAGACGCTGACGCTTCGTGAAGGGCCGCTGATGATCGACGCGGCGCGACGCTACGCGAGAGTCGTCTCGGGCGGCAGTCAACGCGTCCAGGAAGACTACAAGGAGTTGGTCGCCCGTTGTTGGGGAGGCGAACTGGGCGCGATCAAATCGATCAACGTCAATGTCGGCCCGCTGTCGCAGCTTTGCAATTTGCCAGCTGAAACGACGCCGCCTGACATCGACTGGGAGATGTGGCTGGGCCCGGCGGCTTGGGCTCCGTACAACGCGGCTCGCTGCTCGGGCAGCTTCGCCACCGATGGCGGCAGCTGGCGTTCGTACGTCGATTACTCCGGCGGCGGCATGACCGACTGGGGCGCCCATCACTTTGGCGGCGCGACGTTTGCCATCGACGTTCGCGAACTTCAGCCAGTGGAAATCGAGTACCACAATGATCCCGAAGGCAAGCACCTGACGTACAAGTACGCCAACGGCGTCTTGCTCCATCACAATCGCCCCAAAACGGAAAACCTCGTCGTCGAAGGAACGCCCGGCGAGAAGCGGCCCGCGAAACCGGCGCCAACGTACAAGGGCGAAGGGGGCATCTACGGCGACTTTATTAATTGCGTGAAGACCCGCGAAAAACCGTTCCGCGATATTGAACTCGCGGTCAACACCGTGGCCGTCAGTCATCTGGGCACGATCGCTTACCAACTGCAGCGTTCGCTGAAGTGGGACCAGGCGGCGCAAGAGTTCCCCGGCGATGAGGAGGCGAATCGTTTCCTCGATCGCGCTCGCCGCCAGCCGTGGCAACTTTGAGCCGCCTTAGCGTCACCATCACCCATTTCATCTACGCAATTGTGAATCAAGGAGTCGACCATGCTGAGCAATGCTCTTGAGGCCCTCAAAACCTACGACTGGGGAACGGATCGCGCCGTTCTAGCCCCCATCGACGAAGCGGTGATCTCGACCCACGACGACGAAGTCTCACGCCGAGAATTGGAGGCGAGCCTCGCCGCCGTCCTGGCAACGCCCGTCTCACGCGACGCGAAAGACTACGTTTGCCGAAAGCTGATGGTGATCGGCACGGCCGCGAGCGTCCCCGCGCTGGCCCTCTTGCTGCCGGAGGAGGAGCATTCCCACATGGCTCGCTTCGCTCTCGCACGCATTCCCGCGCCTGAGGCAGCCGCGGCAATGCGCGATGCGCTCGCATCGCTCGACGGCGAATTGAAGGTGGGAGTCATCAGTTCGCTTGGCGCTCGCGGCGACGAAGCCAGCGTGCCGGCGCTCGCTGCGCTGCTCGCCAGCGGCGACCAGCAGATCGCCCGTTCGGCTGCACTAGCGCTGGGAGACATTCGCAACGCAGCGGCGGCGCAGGCGCTGGCGGCGGCCAAGCCCGCCGATCCTGCAGTAATGCGCGCCGTCGTCGATGGCCGGCTGGCGTGCGCTGAAAGACTCCTAGATTCCGGCGATAAGTCGGCGGCGATGGCGATCTACAAGCCGATGCTTGGGGCGGACCAGCCGAAACAAGTGCGGCTAGCAGCGACGCGCGGCATGTTGGCGTGCGCCGGCCAGAAAGAATAGTCCGTGGCCCGCGTCGTACGCGCCTGCCATTTCGTTGCCGTAGCAACGACTCCGTGTGCGGGGACCGAGGCGACGTCCGCCTGCTTGTGACGTTGCTCCTACTTAGTTCTCAGATCTCACAAGAGACTTCCACAGTGACTTCTTGTCGATCGACAGCTCGATTAGCCTTCTGTGCCCTTAGTTTTGCCGCCTGCTGCGGCGCCTTGGCCGGCGTTCAAGCCGCTGAAGCAAGCGACGAGCTGGTGCAGATGGTCGTCGAGTTGCTGGCAGATAAAGATAAGGACGTTCGCGCGTTGGGATTCGACCAGGTGCGATCCAGCGCGCCTGGCGAGCACGCAACCTTGGAATTCGCCGCCCACCTGCGGAAGCTGTCGCCAGAGGGCCAAATCGGCTTGCTCAGCGCTCTGGCTGACCGGGGCGATCCGGCAGCCCGCGACGAAGTGTTGGCAATACTCAACTCGACGCGTGACGAGGGAGTCAAGACGGCGGCGATCGCAGCCATTGGCGCCTTGGCGAATCCAGCCGATGTGCAGTTGTTGATCAAGCTCGTTGCGACTGGCGCCCATGCGGAGAAGGCAGCGGCTCGAGCAAGCCTGACAACGTGTTCCAACGACGAGGCAGTAAAGTCAATTCGAGCAGAGTTGATCCACGCGCCCGCGCCGGTGCGCGTCGCATTGATTGAAATCCTGGTGATGCGTCGCGCACTCGAAGTATTGCCCGACCTGCTTCAAGCAACTGCCGACGACGACGGCACGGTACGCTCCGCCGCCATGTCTGGCCTGGGCCAGTTGGCTGGCGCCGAGGAGATCCCGGGAATGGTGCAGGGCGTGCTTCGGGCTACTCCTGGATCGGAACGCCAAGCCGCCGAACGATCGTTGCTGGTCGTTTGCAATCGAGTGATGAACACGGACGAGCAAGCCGAACCGCTGTTGGACGCGATGACCTCCCTGAGTGACGTCGATCAACAGGCGATCCTGCCGACGTTAGGCCGGGCCGGCGGCGTCCGGGCTTTGCAGGCGATTGAATCTGCGATCGCCGACCAAGATCCCATCAAGCATGATCTGGGGTTGCGCGCGATCTGCAACTGGCCGAACGCGACCGTTGCTCCACGGCTGATTGATTTGGCGAAATCTGAAGAGCATGACGCTCATCGGGCACTGGCACTGCGAGCGCTCATCCGCGTGGCGCCGTTGGCAGATGGCCGAACGGACGAAGAAAAGCTCGCCCTGCTGCAACAGGTGATGGCCATGTGCACGCGCGATCAGGAACGGCAGTTGATCTTGCAGCGGGCCGCTGCGATTCGCTCCCTCGAAGCGTTGCGGTTCGTCACCCCCTACCTTGATCAGCCGACGTTCGCCCCGCAGGCTTGCGAAGCGATTGTCGAACTAGCGCACCACCGCGGTCTGCGCGAACCGAATAAGGCGGAATTCGACGCCGTGCTCGACCGAGTTCTGGAAATCAGCCAGGATCCGACGGTCCGCGACCGCGCGACCCGCTACAAGAACGGCCAGACCTGGAGTCGTCCGCGCCCGTCGCGCGCGCAGTAATTACAGTCACCTCATCGAATGCCTATGGTGACAAAAGCCGCTCAACTAGCCTTCTGTTTGAGGGCAAACGAGGCGCCGAGTAGGATAGAAGTTCGCTGCTCACTGCGCAAACGACTTGTCCGGCCGACATCCAGCGGCGTCCGCCAGATCACTGACCCATCAGTTAGAAAATGGAGTCAGCATTGAGTAATGTCCTTTGTCGCTTCTCAATACGTCCGTTATTTTCGCGGCAGGCAGTTTTGATAACAACGATTCAACTGCCGGCAGTGATTGAAAACCTGTGCCGTATGAGAATTCTCAC
Organism: Pirellula sp.; assembly: GCA_013822725.1. Lineage (GTDB taxonomy): Bacteria > Planctomycetota > Planctomycetia > Pirellulales > Lacipirellulaceae > Lacipirellula. The sequence goes on along the minus strand of PNKX01000032.1, from coordinate 8,012 downwards.
CGCAGCAATCTTGTCCCTGCTTTACCAAGTATCGGCAAGCGCCGAAGCTCTAGACTTCAACCGCGACGTTCGCCCGATTCTGTCGGAGAATTGTTTTCACTGTCACGGAGCCGACGCCGCGCAACGGCAAGCCGATTTGCGACTTGACGTGCCGGACGGTGCAATCGAATCGGGGGTGATTGCGCCAGGTCGGCCCAACGAAAGCCTGCTGGTTGCGCGTATCCGCTCGACGGATCCAAACGAGCAGATGCCGCCGCCTGATTCGCATCGGGCGCTCACGCCGCAACAGATCGAAACGCTATCCCGCTGGGTGGAAGAGGGCGCCCATTACGACAAGCACTGGGCCTTCAAGGCGATCGAGCGACCTGCTTCTCCGGGCGCACCAGAAGACAACAAGTGGGTCCGAAACGACGTGGATCGCTTCGTGCTCAGCAGGCTCAATGCCAGCGGGCTGGCCCCGTCGCCTAGGGCGCCGTTGCCAACGCTGCTGCGGCGGTTGAGCTTGGATCTTACTGGCTTGCCTGCCAGCGCTGAGCAACTCGCCCGTTGGGGACAGACAGCAGACCCGATTGATGCGGCGATCGACGAATTGCTCAGCAGTCCGCACTACGGCGAACGAATGGCGACTGAATGGCTGGACGTCGCTCGCTACGCGGATACTCACGGCTTCAACAACGATGCGGCGCGCACGATGTGGCCCTGGCGCGATTGGGTGATCACCGCGCTGAATGAGAATATGCCCTATGACCAATTCATCACCACGCAATTGGCGGGCGACCTGCTGCCGCACGCCACGCGCAAACAGCGGTTGGCGACGGGCTTCAATCGCAATCATGTGATCAATTCGGAAGGGGGCATTATCGATGAAGAATATCGCGTCGAGTATGTGGCCGACCGCGTGCGGACGACATCCTTAGCGTGGCTGGGGCTGACGCTGGAGTGTGCTCGCTGCCACGATCACAAGTTCGACCCCATCACGCAACGAGAGTACTACCAGTTCTTTGCCTTCTTCAACAACGTCGACGAAACTGGCGAGGATGGCCGTATAGCGAATGCAGCGCCGCTCATGCCAGCGCCATCGGCCCATGATCAAACCCGGCGGCGCGAGCTGAAACGCCAAGAAGATCGGCAACTGAAAAAGTTGCGGCGTCTTCTCAAGGACGCTGCCTCGCAGGAACCGCTGGCGACGACTCCTGGCGACGATGTCGCGATCTCTTCGCCAACGCCATTAGCAATCGATTTATTCCCAAGTCCCCAATCCTTTCCTGACGGCATAACTGAAGTCACGCCGAATAAGCCTCTCAACTCGAAAGATGGTTGGGCGCTGTCAGCGTGGGTCAAACGTGAAGACGCAGCCGCAGGCCCATTGATTTCGACGATGAACTACGTGACCCCTCGCTCGGCAGGCGGTTACGGCGCCGGCGCGGAGGTCGGATTGACGAGCAAGGGCGAAGTCGAAGTCCGGCTAGCAGTGCGCTGGCCCGCTTACGCCACGCATGTCATCAGTCGTCGACTTCTGGCGGCGAACGAATGGGGACATGTGTCAGTGGTCGTCACCGGCAACGCGGCCCGGAATGTGCGGATCTTTGTCGATGGGATCGAATCCGCAACCATCGTCCGGCATGACGGACTCACTGGCGACGTTACCATCGACGGGCCGACGCGCGTGGGTCACGCCAATCGCAAAAATGACAAGCCGTTTGCTGGCGAGATCCAGCGTCTGCAAATGGTCGCCGGGCCGATTGATCCTGTGAAGCTTGAGTCGACGATTGAAGGGGAGATTGCCCGTTTCTCCCCGGCAGCGACGGCAACGCCTCGCCAGCTGTCTCGTTCGCAAGCATTGATCACAAGCATGGTCCGCCTGTCGGCAATTGACGTCAAGATTGCCGAAGCTTCGAAAGCTTGGCGCGCCACGCATGCCGAGCGGTTGGAACTCGAGCGTTCGTTCCCGCATGTGATGGTAGTGCAGGAAATGTCTCAACCACGAAAGACCTTCGTGCTCCAGCGTGGGCAATACAATCTGCATGGCGAACAAGTAACCGCTGATGTGCCTCAGTCGCTCGGCCTGCCATTGCCTGACGACGCTCCTCGCAATCGCCTGACGCTTGCCCGCTGGTTTACCGACCCCCGCCATCCGCTGACGGCACGGGTGGTGATGAACCGCTTGTGGCAGCAGTTCTTCGGCGTGGGGTTGGTGAAATCATCGAGCGATTTTGGCATGCAGTCGGAGTGGCCGTCGCACCCCGAACTGCTCGACTCGCTCGCCGCCGAGTTCATCGCCAGCGGTTGGGACCTCAAGCACATGGTGCGGCTGATTGTCGAGAGTGCAACCTATCAGCAAGACTCCTCGGCGTCGGCCGAGATGTGGGCGCGCGATCCCGAAAATCGCTTGCTCGCCCGCGGGCCGCGGCAACGGCTGAGCGCGGAGATGATTCGCGACCAGTCGCTCGCCGTGAGCGGTTTATTGAATCCAACCATCGGCGGTCCGCCTGCGTATCCCTATCAGCCGGCGGATTACTACAAGGGCATCGTCGTCGCGGCCGACTATCCGGGGTCCAGTTACACGGTCGGCTCTGGCGGCGACCTCTACCGCCGCAGCTTGTACACCTTCTGGAAACGCACAGTGCCGCACCCCACGTTGGCGTCGTTCGACTCGCCCGACCGCGAGTTCTGCGTCGCGCGCCGCAGCCCCACCAACACGCCGTTGCAAGCGCTCGCGCTGATGAACGATCCGACGTTTCTGGAAGCCGCACGAAAGCTGGGCGAAAGGATGTTGACCGAAGGGGGGCCGGATGACGCGACGCGACTGGCGTGGGGATTCCGCACGGTGACGGCTCGTGAGCCGACGGCCGAGGAGTTGACGATGCTTCGCGATCTGCTTGCCCAACATCGGAGCGAATTCGCGGACGGCGTTTCCGCTCCGCAGGCGCTCCTCGACGCCGGGGCGGCCGAGCGATCGACGACAGGCACAAGTGACGACGAGCTTGCCGCATACGCCAGCCTCGGGAGTTTGTTGTTGAACCTCGACGAAACCATCAATCGTAACTAATCCACGACGTCGGAACGGGGCCGCCACCATGTCGCCGCTTGATCCATTCTCCATCGCGGCCAGCCGTCGCCAGTTTCTTCAGCACACCAGCCTCGGGCTTGGCGTCGCCGCACTCGCTTGCATGAACGGCAATTCCGCAGCGGCCGCGCGGACAGGCACCCCGCCCACGCCATTGCTTTCGCCGCTGCAGATCGCCCCCCGAGCGAAACGCGTCATTTATCTGTTTCAAGCCGGGGGCCCTTCTCAACTTGAATTGCTCGATTACAAGCCGCAACTCGACAGCCGCTTCCAGACGGAGCTGCCCGACTCGGTGCGACAGGGCCAGCGCATCACCGGCATGGTGAGCGGTCAGGGCCAACTGCTGATCGCCCCCAGCCGGTTTGGGTTCACGGCCGCGCCGAATTGCGGCACGCCGATCGGAAATCTGTTGCCTTTCACGCAGAAGATCGGCGATCGGCTCTGCGTCGTAAATTCGCTGCATACGGACGCGATCAATCACGATCCCGCGATCACGTTTATCCAGTCGGGATCGCAGCAGCCGGGCCGACCGTCGATGGGTTCCTGGATCGACTACGGCATCGGATCGGAGTGCGACAACCTGCCGGCGTTCGTCGTGCTCATCTCGACGCCCAGCAATGGCAGGCCCGACCAGGGACTGCTCTCGCGACTGTGGGGAAGCGGGTTTCTTCCGACTCGCCATCAGGGCGTCAAGCTGCGGAGCGCGGGCGAGCCAGTCGACTTCCTGGAAAACCCCGCAGGTCTGAATCCCGCGACGCGCCGCTCGTGGCTGGCGACGCTCGAACAACTCAACCAACGGCGCTTGGCAGCGGTAGGCGATCCGGAGATTCAAACTCGCATCGCTCAGTACGAACTGGCCGCACGGATGCAAACCTCGGTCCCCGAATTGGCGGACGTCGCGGGCGAGCCCGAGAGTACGTTCGCGCTCTACGGCGAAGAGGCGCGGAAGCCTGGCACGTACGCCAGAAACTGCCTCATGGCCCGCCGCCTGGCGGAGCGCGGCGTGCGGTTCATCCAGCTGTACCATCGCGGGTGGGATCATCACGGCGACCTTCCCAACAACATTTCGTCGCTGGCTCAAGACGTCGACCAGGCGTCGGCGGCGTTGGTGCTCGATCTCGAACAGCGCGGCCTGCTCGAGGATACCCTCGTCATCTGGGGCGGCGAGTTCGGCCGCACGGTGTATAGCCAGGGAGCCGTCTCGCGCGAGACCTACGGCCGCGACCACCACGGACGAGCATTTTCCCTCTGGATGGCCGGCGGCGGCGTCAAACCGGGCATGCGCTATGGCCGCACCGACGACTTCAGCTTCAACGTCGTCGAGAATCCCGTGCATATCCATGACCTCCAGGCGACCGTGCTGGCGTGTTTGGGTATCGATCACGAGCGGCTGACCTACTCGTTCCAGGGACGACAGTACCGACTGACCGACGTTCATGGCTCGGTCGTTCGCGACATCCTCGTTTGATCGTGCGCGTCGAGTCGGCCAATCGTTTTTGGCAGACTCGGGCGGGGGGGTGCGCGGAAGTCGGCTGATTTTCCAAGTCGGCCATGTGGGCCAAGTGTGCCAATAGTTTTTGGCAGACATGGACGCTGTCGGTTCGATCGACCGCTGCAGGAGTCGACGGCGATGGTGACATTGAGGGGGTCGGGAGCCTTTTGCCACTGGCGACCTTCCACACCAAGTAAACTTCCCAGTGGCAAAAGGTTCCCGACCCTTCGAGGCGTGCTGTCGCGTGTCGCGTGGTGTCGCCTGACGCGTTTTTGGCGACAGTAGGCCGAAGTTGTTGGGCGGGTTGGAGTTGGGGCGTCGCCTGTCGTGTTGTCGTGTTGTCGTGAGACGACAGGTTTCTTCGATTGGGCTGTCGGTGGTGGAGCCTCTTGCGGCTGCGCCGCCCAGGTAGCCGCTGGGGGCGGCAACCTGGGCTACCCGTGTCGTCAGTGGGAGGGCGTCAGGCACAGCGTGGGGTTCCCCCGGCGGGTGACGCGTGGGCGCAGCGGTGGCGCAGAATGTGAACATGTGATCACTATAGCAAATGGAGTGGCCATTTTCTAGATGGGGATTTTGGCCACCCCTCTGTAGTGGGCATTCGCCGCGACGGTTAGGCGCCACTCGCTACAGCGAGCGTGGAGAGCGTACGCATTATCCATCAACGGCAGGCAGCAGGAGGCGTTGTGCTTCAGGCTGCTTGCGAGCCAATTGGTAACTATGCCATGGTGGTGCTTCTCACTGGCGACATGCCAGTGGCACTTGGCGGAGGGGCGACTATATCATGATCATCCGAGCTCTTGGCTAGCTCTCTTAAGCTGGTATCTGTGCCGCGTCTTATCTCGCTGCGAAGCAAACTGGCTATGAGACAAGTCTGAAGCTATCGCGATGGGATGCAGTAATCGGTCTGTGAGAGCTTTAGTCTAGTGTCCATGATGCTGCGTTGAGGAGTATAGGAATGGGTTCCTTTTATGGCTCAATACAAGTGCGATCAGACGACCATGTCGCCGTCAAAGATGCGGCGGAGAAGGTTGGACGTGAGCAAAATGATCGAATGCTCGTCGGACCAGTCATAGACGGCTGGGTCGGCCTCTACCCTGACATGAACGGCCAGAGCAGCTTTATTGGGACGGCTGTGGCAGCGCAACTAGAGGCAGACGTGCTGCATTTGATCGTCCACGACAGCGACATTTTTGCTTACTGGTATTACCAACGCGGCGAACTTGTCGACTCCTTTTGGTCGGCGCCTGGGTACTTCGGCGAGGAGAACCGCGCGCAGGAAGAAGCGATGGCCGGCAACGTTGAGGCATTTCGCCCCATCGTCGGCGATCGAGTGAAACGCTTAGCAAAGCTGTTGAGACGCGGCGAGGAGCAAGAACTTGACGCTGAAAGTCAGTTGGCCGAGTTTGCCAAGGCGTTGAAGATTTCGAACGCCCTCACCGCCTACGACTATCTCAAGTCAGGGGAAATCGAAGGGGTCAAAAAGTGGAAGCAGTTTTTAGAAATTCCCTCCGAGCGAGTTGCTGAGGCAAAGCATGATGCACGCAAGAGGCGAAGCGAGGTTGAGGCAGCAAGGAAGCAGTTCAAGTCCGACGGCGTCTTGTTGCTGCACGAGGAGCGGAAGGTCGGCGGGGCGCCCTATGGATGCGCAGTCGAAGATGGGTTCGCTGTCGCATGGGCGGACTATCAGGCGAGGAGCGTCTCCTTCGCAACGTCTGAACCGCCTTGGGAAAAGGCCCGTCCGCTTGAATTGGGAGCTGTAAAACACCTGACGGGCCTGGCCAGTGACGCGACGAATAGTCGCGTGGCAATATCTGCCGGCGATCGCGTTCAGATATGGGATGTCGCCGACGGCAATTGGTCCCATGTGGGAGACATTCTAGAAAGCGATCTGACGATAGCCGTAGCGATCTCTGCCGATGGAAAGCTCGTTGCGCATGCATCGCGAGAAAAGATCGTGGTGACGGACATTAAGAGTAACAAGCCATTATGCACGGTTCCGCATTCAGATGTGCGGAGAATAAGTTTTCATCCCGACGGGGAATGGCTCGCCGTCTCAGGGCAGAGTTTCGGCTTCGTCTCCATTCGGTCCGAGCCAGCGTGGAGGGTCGTTTATTTTGGAGGAAAAAGGGAGCTTCCTCCTCAAATGGCTTTCAACTCTCAAGAACTGCAAAACATCGACTGGGAAGAGATGGAGCGGAAGCAGCGAGTTGAAATGGAAAAGGTGATTAAGCAGCTTGAGAGATCGAGTCGCCGAAATAAGCAGTTCGTGATGTCGGATGCACAGATACAAGAGCTACGAGATGAGATGGAACGGAGCACCCAGGAAACGCGTGCGCAAATTGCCGAATTGCAAGCGGGAGGCATGCCTGCGACGCCGCCCCAGCCCAACCAGTTAGTACGTTGCGCCGCCTTCAGCCGAGATGGCAAATGGCTATTCTGTGGGACGGATAATGGGTTCTACGTTCTTTTGTGGGAGAGCGTGCCGCGCCAAGCTGGAGCCGATTTGATTGAGGTGACCTGGAAGTGCGAGTTTCAGGACCGAGATGAGTTTGGTTGCCCAGATAGCGTTTGGGCGATTGCAGAGGAGCTTGATTCGCCGGCGGTCGTATTTGGCGGAAGTGCGGGGCGACTGTACCGACTGGAGCTCGAGTCCGGTCAGCTGCGTGAGTTGGCAAAATTGCCCGGCGAGGCCTGGATAGTGGATTTGGCAATGTCCGCCGACGGAGCGGCTCTTGGCGCCGCGGTCATGTCGATGCCGTTTTCGGAAGCGGCGCGGAAACGCCACGATCGTACGCCTTCATGGCAGGTATGGTCATACACGAGGTTGCGAGGTTAGTTACACTGTCAACGAGTGGCCCGTCATGCTGGCACTGGAAGGCAGCGGTACTTCCGGGCTTGTCTCGGTTTCTGCATGCTCACGCCTTTGGGGGCGAGAGCATGGCGCCTGAGTCGACGATATTTGAGCCGTGAGCATGGGTGGCATTCTTGGGTGGGCGGGCGAACTTCGTGAAGAAGCTGGCCGCTTGTTTGGGGCTAGATCCTTCGCTGCGCTCAGGATGACAATTGGTGCGCGCTCGGGATGACAACTGGCGGGCTCGATTGCGGGTTCGCCCTCATCCCCGGCCTTCTCCCCGCGGGGAGAAGGGGGCAGGTTTTTTGGTGCGGGGCTGGGGCGAGATGGCGGAACTCGCTGGCTCCGCCGGGGTGTTGCTTGGGCTGTGAGAACGGGGGGCGTTCTTGGGCGGCCTCTCGGCGTGGAACGCCGGCGCTTGGGGAGGCTCACGGTCTGTGTGTTCAATTCATGCCGTGTGCCCGCGGCGTCGCCGCTCGCTAATCGTTATCGCGATGGGCTACCGCGCTGGCGTGCGGGTGATTTTGGATCGCCTGTACTCGGTTGCTCCCATCCGCGTTGAGGGGACCAGAGGAGATGGGTGAGGTCGTTTTGCGATGGGG
>PNKX01000031.1 GCA_013822725.1 Pirellula sp. | reverse complement strand
CGATCGGCCACATCACCAACGGCGTCCATATCCCGACGTGGCTCGCCTACCCGATGGTGCAGCTCTACGACAAGTATCTCGGTACCGAGTGGCACACCCGCATGGGCGAGCCCGACATCTGGCAGAAGATCTACGCGGTCGATCCCGGCGAATTGTGGGAAACGCACAACGCGCTGAAGAGCCGCCTGCTCGAATTCGTCCGCCGTCGCGTCAGCCGTCAATCGCGGCGTCGCAACGAGGATCCGGCGATCATCGAAGCAGCCCGCACCGTGCTCGATCCGAACGCCCTGACGATTGGTTTCGCGCGCCGGTTCGCCACCTACAAGCGGGCCGACTTGTTCCTCCGCAGCATCGACCAGATGGCCGACCTGCTCGACGATCCGAATCGCCCCGTGCAGCTGGTGTTCGCCGGCAAGGCTCACCCCGCCGACGAGCCAGGCAAGAAATTGATCCAGAAGATCGCCAACCTGCGGCATGACCCGCGGTTCGCCGGCCGCGTCGTCTTCATCGAAGACTACGACATCAACGTCGCCCGTCACATGGTGCAGGGCGTCGACGTCTGGCTAAACAACCCACGGCGTCCGCTGGAAGCCTCCGGCACGAGCGGTCAGAAGGCCGTGCTCAACGGCGGCCTGAACTTCTCGGTCCTCGATGGTTGGTGGGCCGAAGCCTACAACGGCATGAACGGCTTCTCGATCGGCGGCGGCGTGGCCCATGCCGACGTCGAGATCAACGACGCCCGCGACGGCGAGGATCTGATCCGCGTCCTGGCGGAAGAGATTGTGCCGCTATTCTACCTCCGCGACGCTGACGGCCTGCCGCACGAGTGGATTGCCCGGATGACGAACTCGATCGCGACGCTCGCCGCTCGGTTCAGCGCCCACCGCATGGTGACCGACTACGTCCAAAAGGCGTACCTCGTCGCCGCCGGCGGCCTGAGCAGCGACATGAGCGTCCGGTAAACGCAGCGTATCAACGCCTCGCTTAGCCCCCGGTTCTTCAAACCGGGGGCTCGGCGTCGCGGCGCGCGTCGGCCACCCATCGCCGTAATCGACGCCAACCGCGAGACACGATGCCCACCATCATCCGCTCCCCCGACGACGACGCCCTCACCGAACTCTGCGGCAAGCTCGCCGCCCGTGCGGAACGGCTCGACGAATCAGGCGACTGGCCGGCCGAGCAGCTGCGCCTCTTCGCCGACTACGGCGTCTACGAGTGGTTCGCCGGCCCCGAGTGGGGGGGCCAGGCGTGGGACCAAGAGTCGATCCTTCGCGGCTACCTCGCCCTCAGCGGCGCCTGCCTCACGACGACGTTCATCCAAACGCAACGCGACGGCGCCTGTCGCCGGATCGAATCGTCGACCAACGACTCGCTCAAAGAACGGCTGCTGCCGGGCCTCACCAACGGCGAGCTCTTCGCCACCGTCGGCATCTCGCACCTCACCACCAGCCGCCGACACGTCGCGAAGCCAGTCCTCCAAGCGCGCAGAGTCGACGGCGGCTTCCTGCTCGATGGCTTCAGCCCCTGGGTCACCGGCGCCGACCACGCCGACTATGTCGTCCTCGGCGCCACGCTGATGAACGGCGAAGAGCCAACGAGCGAGCAATTGCTAGCCGCCGTGCCAAGAACTCTTTCGGGCGTCAGCACGCCGCCGCCGGCCAAGCTCGTCGGCCTCTCGGCCAGCCACACCGGTCAATTCAAACTCGAAAACGTCTTCGTCGCTGACGAGTGGCTCATCGCCGGCCCCATCGAGAATGTGATGTCGGCTGGCAAAGGAGCCGGCACCGGCGGCCTCGGCACCTCGACGCTCGCGCTGGGACTCGCGAAGGCGGCGATCGACTTCATCTCCAGCGAAGCGAGCAAACGGCCCGAGCTCGAACCGCCGCGCGACGGCCTCCTCCGCGAATTCGAGGAACTCGAAGCCTCTCTCTTCGCCGCGATCCGCAATGAGCCGAAGTGCACGAACGACGAGCTCCGCGGCGGCGCCAACAGCCTCGTTCTCCGCGCCACCCAGGCCTCCCTCGCCGCCGCCAAAGGCGCCGGCTTCGTCGTCGGCCACCCCGCCGGCCGCTGGTGCCGCGAAGCCCTCTTCTTCCTCGTCTGGAGCTGCCCCCAGCCGGTCGTCTCGGCCCACCTCTGCGAACTGGCTGGCATCCTCGACTAGGTCGAAAGACTTAACCGCCAAGGACGCCAAGAGCGCCAAGGAAATGCGGGGGTGGGATTGAACCACGACGGACACGACGGCAATACGTCAGTCCACCCTTGTATTTGTCTTTCTTTGCGCCTCTGCGCCTTTGCTGAGATCTTTTAAAGAAGAAGTGTCTCACGCAAAGGCGCAAAGGGAATTGAGCAATACTGTCTTTCCTTGGCGCTGTTGGCGTCCTTGGCGGTTAATCCCCCCGTCTTCGTGCCCCCTTCGTGCCTTCGTGTCTTGGTGGTTAGAATTCGTAGATGAACCCCACCAATCCCATCGTCGTCTGGCACGACCAATCCGTCTCCCGCGCTGATCGCGAGCGCCAAAACGGCCACCGCGGCTGCGTCGTCTGGTTCACCGGCCTTAGCGGCTGCGGCAAGAGCACCGTCGCCAACGTCGTCGACCGCAAGCTCTTCGAACGCGGCGTTCGCACCTACCTACTCGACGGCGACAACGTCCGCCACGGCCTGAACGCCACGCCGCAAATGCTAGCAGAGCGCTACGGCGCGGAATTTGGCCAGCGGTTCGGGCTCGGCTTCGGCCAGCAAGATCGCGAAGAGAACATCCGCCGCGTGGGCGCCGTCTCGCAGTTGATGTGCGACGCCGGCCTGGTGACGCTCACGGCGTTCGTCAGTCCCTACCGATCCGATCGCGACGCCGTGCGGGCGACGCTCGCCCCGGGCGACTTCATCGAGATATTTGTCGATGCCCCATTGGAGGTATGCGAGTCGCGCGACCCCAAGGGACTCTACAAAAAAGCGCGGGCTGGGCAAATTAAAGACTTTACGGGGATCGACGCGCCTTACGAAGCGCCAGTCGAACCGCAACTCGTGCTGAAATCGGCCGAGTTCACTCCCGAAGCGCTCGCTGAAGAAGTCCTGCGCTACCTCACCGAAGCCGGAAAGCTAAACGTCGCTTGAAGTTCGATGCAGGATGGTGTCGGGAGCCTTTTGCCAATAGAGGGATATTTTGCCTTGAGTGGAACGATGCCAGTGGCAAAAGGCTCCCGACACCGTTTACTCGTGCAAGCAGTCTCAAAACGTCCGAACTTCTGTTGACGTTTCTTCACCAGTCGGACTAGATTGATCCGGCGGGCGACGGCTGCACTTCCGCGACGACCCACCTTGATCTCCCTCCCGGCCGTCCGCCCCCGAAGGAACTGGCTGGCTTCTGCGATCAGCGACGCATGGATTGCGTCATCTTCACGGCACGCAGCTGGAATTGCCGCGAAGGCGATGGAACGAGCAACGTTGTCGGCGCGTGGACGCACATGAAGGCGCCCGCGCGATCGCAAGGAGGTTAGTCGATGATCAAAATCAGCGGGCGGAGTTCCAATCGAATCGCCGGCGACGAACTGCTGACGCGCAAAGCGGCCCAGCGTGATGACGAATCGCGCGTGGCGGCGACGCTCCTGACGACGCTCGGCGACTCGGAAGCGACCGGGCCCTTCACGAAGCGCCCGCAACTGCCGCGGCTGACGATCCACAAGCCAGCCGAAGTCCGCCTCGACGATGTCGCCGAGGAGATTCTCCGCTCGCTCGAAACGCAACTAACCGGCCGCATTCGGGACCTTTCGGTCACCGTCGAACAGGGCCAGTTCGTCCTCCGCGGCTTCTCGCGTTCGTACCACGTGAAGCAGATCGCCCAGCACCTCGCGATGACCGCTATGGACACCCGCCTGCTGGGCCGCTTGGTGAACGAGATCGAAGTCCACACGGTCCGTTAAGTTCGGGCCCCCTTTGTAGACACGCTCTCCAAGCACTTCCGGACTGGTCGCTTAAGCGATCAGTCCAGCCCCACCGAGCGATTACGCCTCGCCGAACATCTCGTCATTGCCCTCGCCAGCCGCATCCACGATAGGCTGAAGCGCTGCCGTCAGCTCCGCCTCGCCGCGCAGAAAATTGAGTTCGACCCCCACGGCGCGGAGGGGCGCCCCGCCAATCGCCGGCACGCGCAACTTCACCAGATCTTTGCGAGTACAGACGGCGAACCGAGCCCCCGACTCGCGGATCAGCCCCGCGAGTTCCTCGACGTTCTCCCGCGTGTAGTCGTGATGGTCGGGAAACTCCCGCCACCGCTCCACACGGCAGCCCAGCCCTGCGAGCGTATGCCGAAACCCCACCGGATTCCCAATGCCGCAGAACGCGACCACTGGCTGATCACGCAGCTCCTCGAGCGGATAAACGGCCCCTGTCGAGTCGACGAGCGACGCTGGCCGATGCTCGACCTCAGCCCACGCGGCCGCCGGAGCCAGCCGAGCGACCCGCGCTCGAACCTCCTCGCGCGCCGCCGCGTCGATCATGTCGGCCCGACTCAGCACGACCGCCTGGGCCCGCCGCAATCCAGCGACCGGCTCGCGCAGCGTCCCCCGCGGCAGCAAATGGTCGAACCCAAACGGCTCCGTCGCGTCGAGCAGCACCAAGTCGAAGTCGCGAGCCAGCCGCCGATGCTGAAAACCGTCGTCGAGCAACAGCAACTGCGTCGCAAGCTCGTCGACCGCAATCTGCGCTGAAGCGGCTCGATCAGGGTTCTGCAGATGCGGCACGTCGGGCAGCGAGAGTTCAAGTTCTAGGGCCTCGTCGTTCAGCCCCCCCTGCTCCGCCCCGTAGCCGCGACTGAGGATCGCCACGCGGATCTCCTGCCGCCGCAAGTGACGAGCGAGCCACTCGACCATCGGCGTCTTGCCTGTCCCGCCGACCGTAAGATTGCCGACGCTAATCACCGGCACGCTCGGCCGATGAATCTCCTTCGACCCGCGATCGTACCCGCGGTTCCGAACCCGAATCGCCCACCCATACGGCACGCTCGCCGCCCCCATCGCCAGCCGCGCTAGCGCCCCCCCCAGGCCGCGCCGGCGCCCGCTGACCAGATCACGAAACGTAGAAGGCGAAATCATCAAAGCGACGCTCGGTCCCGGCCTTTTTTACAAACCTCAAAGACGAACCGCCAAGAGCGCCAAGGAAAACAGAGAAACATTGGCCCGCGAATGACGCGAATGGACACGAATAAAATTCAAAAACTCATTCCTTCATTCGCGCAGATTCGCGTGATTCGCGGGCAACTCTCCCCGTATTTCCTTGGCGTACTTGGCGTCCTTGGCGGTTCAAATCAGCGGCAATCTCGCGATTCTCCGGAATTTCGGCCCCCGCGACCAGGGCGAATGGACCTTTTATCGCGCCGCTGCGTCTCAACTTTGGGCCGCCTCTCCTATAATGGAAGGCAACCCTCCGTCACGTTCATCCGCCGCCGTGGGACGCAGTTCCAGCATGTCGACGATCGCCCCCCCGCCGAAGCCGTCCAATCCTGTCTTGGTCGACAGCGAGGGGTACATCGATCAGCAGATTCGCCGCACCCGGCGGTCGCTCAAGCTCCTCGACTTGGCCGCCGGAACGCTGACGCTCCTCATCGGCCTGCTCGCCTTCGTACTCGTCGGCGCCCTGATCGACCACTGGATCGTCCCCGGCGGCCTGAGCGACGGCGGTCGCATAGCCCTCTTCGGGGTGATGCTCGCCGGGGTCGCCTGGTATGGCTGGAAGCAGTTCGTCCCGCTCCTCAAACCGATTAATCCCGTCTACGCCGCCCAGACGATCGAGCGCAACACGCCGACGCTCAAGAACAGCCTGCTCAACTTGCTGCTCTTCCGCAGCCATCGCAACTATCTTTCGGCGCGGGTCTACCACGCTCTCGAACAACAGACGGCGGTCAAGCTTTCGACCTCTGGCCTCGACGGCTCGGTCGATCGCTCGGCCCTCCTGCGTCTCGGCTACGCCCTGCTCGGCGTGATCGCCGTTTGCGCCGTCTACGCCGTCCTCTCGCCCAAGAGCCTCGCCCTCTCGACGCTCCGGGTGATCAACCCCTTGTCCGACATCGCGGCGCCGAGCCGCGTGCAGATTCAGGACGTGAAACCGGGCAAGACATCGGTCGCCCGCGGCGAACGGGTCGAAGTCTCCGCCGAGATCCACGGCCTCAGCGCCGACGAACCGGTGCGACTTCGCTATTCGACCGCCGATGAAACAACCGTCGACGAGTCGATCCGCATGGAACGACCCACGCCCGAATCGCGTCGCTTCGAAGCAGCGCTGCCGCGCGGAACAGACGCCGGCGTCGAACAAGACCTGTCGTATTGGATTGAGGCCGGCGACGCGCGATCGCGGAAGTTCAAGCTGACCGTCTTCACCCGACCGACGCTGATGGTCCAGAAGATTCACTACGCTTACCCTCCCTACACGGGCCTGCCCACCAAGGAGACGAATCACGTCGGCGACATTCGCGGCGTCGAAGGGACGAAGGTCACCATCGGCGCGCTGGCGAGCCAAAAGATCAAGAACGCCTACGTCGACTTCGACGCCGACGGCACGAGCGATCTGCAGATGAAGACTGACGGCGATCGCGCGATGATCACCATTCCGTTGGAGTTGCGCGAGGACCGCCGGACGCCCGTCCATCCGAGATATGCGCTGCGATTCACGGCCGAAGGTGGCCGACAAAATGTCGAGCCACCGATTTACTCCATCGAAGTGACGCCCGACTACGGCCCCGAAGTAAGCATCACCCAGCCTGAGGCGCCCGAGCAGGTAGCTCGCCTCGCCGACGTCATCCCGATTGGGATCGAGGCGCGTGACCCCGACTACGGGCTGAAGAGCGTGACAATCGTCGGCAAGGTCGACAACGCCGAGCCGCAGCCACTGCTCGAAATGATCAACGAACCTCAGACGGGCCGCACGGTCGCGACGAAGCTGTTCACCCCAGGCGACGCGGGGCTGAAGCCGGGCGACGTGTTGGAGTATTGGGCCGTCGCGCTCGACGGCCGCCCTGAGCCGAACATCGGCCTCAGCGAACATCGCCGCTTGAAGATCATCGGCCCCGACAAACCGCAGCAAGGGGGTCAACAACAGCAGCCCAACCAAGGCGCCAAACAACCAGAGGATGGCGAGCAAGGCGGCGAGAATGGTGAGAGCGGCGGCCAGGGAGGCGCGGGCGGCCAAGGGGGCGAGAGTTCCGAGGGCGGCGGCGAAGGCGAGCAGCAGTCAGGCGCCGGCGGCTCCAGCGGTAAAGGCAAGGCGGGCGAATCGGGCCAAGAGGGAGATCAAGGCCAAGACGGCGCTGGCGGCGGCGGGGGCGGGAACAAGTCGGGCGATTCGAAAGAAGAATCGGACCAAGCCGGCGAGAATGGCGGCGGTTCGAGCGGCGGCGAGGGCGAGCAGTCAGAAGGCGACGCACCGCAAGAGGGTTCGCAAGGGAGCGGCGGCGGAGCCAGCGGTCAGAAGAAACAGCCGCAGGAGGGTCAGTCTCCATCGGAACAGGGCGGCGAGAGCGGCGAGTCCGGCGGGCAAGACTCGGGCGAAGCAGGTGGCGCCGGCGGTAAGGTTTCCTCCGAAGGCGACGAGGACGCCACCGCGCTGCAACGCATCATGGAGGATTGGAACAAAAAGAACCCGCAGCAGAGCGGCGGCGGCAAGCCTGGTGAGCAGCAACCGGGCGGCGAGCCACAAGCAAGCAGCGAACAACAGCCGGGCGAGGCCGGACAATCAGGCGAGCAAAACGGCGAACAAGGCAACAACCTTAGCCGCGACGCCGCAGGCGAGCGCTCGCCCAACGATTCATCGCCCGACAACCAACAACCAGGCGCCAACGGCGGAGAGCCGAAAGAGCCCAAAGAAAATGGGAACGAAGCGGGCGAAGGCGAGCAGAGCAGCGGCGCTGAACAAGGCGACCAGCCGCCGGGCGGTTCTCCCCAATCGAAGAATGCCGCCGGAAAAGGCAAGCAAGGCACGGGTCAACAACCGCAGGCCGAAGGCGCGCAGCCCCAAGGCCCTGGTGAGCAATCGGGCGACCAGCAGCAACAAGGCGAGGCTGCCGGCAACAACCCGAGCCAGCGCGAAGGCGCCAGCCAAGCCCGCGAGGCCAAACCTGGCGACGGCGACCAAGAGCAGCAAGAGGGAAAACAGCCTTCGCCCGATAGCGCCATGAACGAGAGCGGCGGCGACTCTGGCGCCGGGCACAGCACCGGTAAGGAGCAAGGCGCGCCGGGCAGCGACGACGCGAATCGCCAAGGGACGAAGAAAAATCAAGAAGACAATCGCCCCGGCCGCGAGGACAACGAAGCCCCAGTCGGCTCACCCGACAAGAAGGAGAGCGATTCGCAGGGCGGCGTTAGCGGCGAGCAATCAGGCGGCGGCCAAGAGGGCGGCGGCCAGAAGGCCGACGCTCCCGGCAAGGGTGGCCCTGGCCAACACGAAGCGGCCGACGAAGGCGCTGGCCGCGCGCAAGAGCAAGGCGAAGGCGAAACAGGCACGAATGCCGGCGACCAACAAAAAGCGGACGGCCAGACAGGCCAGTCGAGCGGCGATCAAGCCGGCAACGGCAGTAAAGAAGGCGAGACGGGCGAGTCGGAACAACAGCAGCCTGGCGAACAAGGAAACGAACAGAGCGGCAAGCCAGGCGAGTCGGGACAGCAAGGCTCTCAAGGCCAGCAACCTCAAGGAGGCGAGAAAGGTTCGCCCCAAGGCAAGCCAGGCGAACAAGGCTCTCAGGGTCCGCAAGGCCAGCCAGGGGGCGAGCAGCAACCGCCCGCCGGCGGTGAGCAAGGCGCCGAAGGGGGCGAGAAGCCTGCAGGGTCCGAATCACAAGGCGAGCAAGGACAACAACCCGGCGGCGAAGCAACCGGCCAGCAGCCGCCCAGCGGTTCGTCGCCCAACGAGCAGCCGCCCGGTGACCAGCAGAGCAAGCAGCAACCCGGCGACAAGCCCAGCAACCAGAACGCCGCCGGTTCAGCCCCGCCGATGGGCGGCGGCACAGGCTCCAATGCGCAAAGTTCTTCCTCCGCCGAAAGCGGCCAACTCGGCGCCGACGAGGCGAACCTCGATTACGCGCGGCAGCAAACCAACTTGGTGCTCGAAGGGCTCGACCAACAGCTCGCGAAGAAGCAAGTCGACCGCGAACTGCTCAAGAACCTCGGCTGGACCGAAGCGGAATTGCAGCAATTCATCGACCGCTGGAAGAACTTGAAGGACCGCGCCGCGGGTCAAGGCGAAGACGCAGTCGACGCGAAGCAGGAACTCGACGAAGCGCTCGGCAGCCTCGGCTCGCGCAACAACGGACCATTGCGTTTCCAGGGCAAAGCCAAAGCGGACGACCTCCGTGCGAACGACGCCCTGCGCGTAAAGCCGCCGTCAGAATATGCCGACCGAGTCCGCGAGTACACGAAGGGGATCTCGTCGCAGCGCAAAGATTAACGCGCACGATGGGTGGCACGCCCTAAGGTACTCCGCAGGGCGTGGCGAACCCGCTGAAAATGCATCCACGCCCTTTAGGAGTACCTGCAGGGCGTGCCACCCGAACTATTTCACGACCGCGCCCGCTTCCCTGCCGGCGTACCGCCCACGGCGCCGCCGGAGCGCCCCGATTTCGGCTCATCGCGATCATCATCGCGCGCGTCCCCGATGTCGCTGAAGCCGCTCCCCATTTCGTCTTCCAACTCCGAAATATTGGGGTCGCCGTTGCCGCCGTTGCTCCCGGCTAGCCCGCCGTGAGCGCCGCCGCCGCCGGGCGTGCCGGCCGCATGTTGATCGTTACGCGACCGGCTGCGATCGCGCTCCACTTCTAAGTCAGTAAAGGCCGCTTCGCGATTCATGCCGCGGTACTCGCTCATGTCCCCTTCCGGTGCGAGCGTATCGCGCGGCGAACCGGGACGTCCGACGTTATAGTTCGCGTCGCGTCCGCTCCCCGCCGCGTCCGCGCATCCGACGCAAAAGCGCGCGTAGGGAATCGCCTCCAGCCGCGCCTTCGGAATCGCTCGCCCGCATTGCTCGCAACTTCCGAAGCTATCGCCCTGCAGGCGCACCAACGCGGCGCGAACTTCATTCACTAAATACTCCTCGTTCTCCAGGAGCACCGTATTCATGTCGAACAGGAACTCGTCCGTCCCGCGATCGCCCAAATGGAACGGCGCGTTGGAAAGCTCCTGCGTCCCTTCACCGCTGACGGAGAAGCGAGTTTGTGCGTTTATCGAATCGGCGTCAGGCCGCATCCGCTCCAACAGCGACTGCAACGCACGGCGATAACGATCTTTGTCGACCGGTTTCATGGTTTGAACCCCACTCCTACGACCAACGGTTTCGCTCAAAACGGAACCGTGAAAATCATGCGAATTCAGTTGCAAACGCTATGCCGCAGAGGTCGCAACTTGCTGCCTCTGCTGCAGGATAACTGCAAAGTTCAAAGCTTAACTGCCTAAGAAGAAAAGGAAGACGACCGCGAATCGTGCGAATCTGCGCGAATGAAGCAATTTATTAAATTCCATTCGCGTCAATTCGCGAGATTCGCGGTTAACTCCATTCTTCCCTTGGCGCTCTTGGCGTCCTTGGCGGTTCAAAATGAAACGACGCTGCAGGTCACCTAGTCTCGGCGCCACTGCTTTTGTGGCGTCGACGGCCATCTGTTAGGCTGGATGTTCCCCGAGGGTGGTGCAAAACGGTGTGCCGGTTCGCTCAGTGAGCAGCCGCCGACCGCTGCCTTCATTATCACGCTTCGCCGCCGTTTGATCCAACAGTCAGCAACTTATGTCGACGATCGTGCCCCGCTATCTGGTTGCCTTTCACCCCAAGCGGGTGTCGCACCACTTCGTCGACGTCCTGGTGATCGGCGGCGGCATCGCCGGATTGCGGGCGACGATGGCCATCGACCCGCGACTTTCGACGCTCGTCGTGAGCAAAGACCAGTTGCAGGAATCAAACAGCGCCTACGCACAAGGCGGCATTGCTGGCGTTCTGGGGGCAGATGACAAATTCGAAAACCACGTCGAGGACACCCTCATCGCCGGCGCCGGGTTGTGCGATCGCGAAGTGGTCGAGATGGTCGTCCGCGAGGCGCCAGGACACATTCGGCAGCTGATCGAGTGGGGCACGTCGTTCGACAAGCTCGAAGGCGAACTCCTCCTCGGCCGTGAAGGAGGCCACAGCCACAACCGCATCGTCCACGCCCTGGGCGACGCCACTGGGCAAGAGATCATGCGCGCGATGATCGCCCGCGCCCGCGACGTGCTGAAGGCGCAAATCTGGCAGAACACCTTCACGATCGATCTGCTCACGAGCGACGATCGCTGCCGCGGCGCGCTCGTCTGGAACGAACGCCATGGCAAGACCTTCGTCTGGGCGAAGCAAACGATCCTCGCCACCGGCGGCGCGGGGCAGATCTTTCGCGAAACGACCAACCCGCCCGTCGCCACCGGCGACGGCCACGCCGCGGCGTTTCGCGCCGGCGCCGAACTCGCCGACATGGAGTTCATGCAATTCCATCCCACGGTCCTCTACATCGCCGGCAGCAGCCGCAGCCTCATCAGCGAAGCGGTCCGCGGCGAAGGCGCCATCCTGGTGAACGTCCTCGGCCACCGCTTCATGCCCGACTACGACCCGCGCGCCGAACTCGCCCCGCGCGACGTCGTCAGCCAAGCGATCGCCGACCAGATGGAAAAGACCAAACACTCCTGCGTCTATCTCGACCTCAGCCACCTCGACGCCGAGACGATGCGGGCCCGCTTCCCGGGAATCGCGCAACGTTGCCGCGAGTTCGGCCTCGACATCGCCGTCGATCGCATCCCGGTCCGCCCCGGCGCCCACTACATGATCGGCGGCGTGAAGGTCGATCACGACGGCCGCACGACGCTCGACGGTCTCTTCGCCGCCGGCGAAGTCACCAGCAGCGGCTTGCACGGCGCGAACCGTCTCGCGTCGAACAGTTTGCTCGAAGGCCTCGTCTACGGCGCCCGCGCCGGCGAAGCCGCCTCGGCGGCGGCGCTCAAGCTGCCCGACTCGTATCAAGCGATCCCGCTAGAAAACGCCCCCGTGGCGCCGGCGACGGAACATCTCGACCTGCAAGACGTCCGCAACGCGCTGAAGAGTTTAGTCTGGCGCGCCGCCGGCGTCCGCCGCGACGGCGAAGGCTTGCGTAGCGCCGCAAAGTCGATCGAGCAGTGGCAGCGCTACGCGCTGGCCCAACAGTTCTCCGACCCCGCGGGCTGGGAACTGCAGAACATGCTCACCGTCGCGCGAGTGCTGATCGGCGCCGCACTACGCCGCGAAGAATCCCGCGGCGTTCACCTGCGGAGCGACTTTCCCGAGCAGGACGACGTCCACTGGAAGGTGCGACTGGGCGACAGGCGGATAGAATGAACGCCCTGCTCCGCGACTCTGTTGGCCGCTTCCAGCTGCAGCTAACCTTAATCGTAAGCGTCAACTTCCTTGCTCGATGTCACACGATGAGAGATCAGATAAGAGCCGAAGTCGCTTCCATTTCGCCGCTGGATCAACTTGAGGCGGCAACACAGCTTGACGTCCTTGCGTGGATTGACTCCGGCGCCGAACTCTGTCGCTTGACCAAGCCGGCTGTTCCGCCGAAACACCTCGTCTCCTACTTCGCAGTCGTCGATAGGGATCACATTCTGCTCGTTGACCATATCGACGCCCAGCTATGGCTTCCCAGCGGAGGACACGTGGAGTCTGGCGAGCATCCGCGCGCTACGGCAGTCCGTGAAGCCAAGGAGGAGTTGACCATCGAAGCAGAGTTTTTGTCCGAACGTCCGTTGCTGCTCACAAGCACGACAACGGTTGGTGCTACCGCAGGGCACACAGACGTTAGCCTGTGGTATGTGCTAAAGGGAGATCGCAGCAGGCCCATTGAATTCGACCGAACCGAATTCCTTACCGTTCGATGGTTTCATAAAGACGACGTCCCGATGCACCGAACCCACCCAGAAATGGAGCGTTTCCTGGCAAAGCGATACCCGTCTGCCGTTTAACAAATCGTTAATACCACTCGGCTATGGGTCATCGAAAGGCGATTTCCTCCCCCCTCGCCGAACCCCCTCGCCGAACTCCCTCCCCTCCCCCGCCGTAGCCCATGGTATAGACAGGCGAAAACTGCCGGGTTAGGCTTTCCAGCCTACCCTGGGCGGACCGTTGGGCGATTCGGCAGTCGCTAGGCGCCGTTCGCCGCAACTGTTGCCCCCGCGGCAACTTAACGCTCGCCGGGAACTTTCTCCCCGCTCCCGCCAGAGACCCCGACGACGGGGCTGAAATCGACTCCGCCAGACGCCCGCCCACGGCGGCAAAATATACGACTGCGGAGTTGAGAAGTCTCGTCCCCAGGCATCGACCGTCGTTTATGAAGTCAGCATGGAGTTCAGCCGGCGTATGAGTTCACTCCCGACCGACCGACCCCGCGTCGCCGAGTTCGTCCCCGTCGACCCTGTCGGCGAGCCGATGATCGAGGCGATCGGCCTCTCGAAATACTACGGCAACTTCGCCGCGTCGCGCGACGTCACCTTCTCAATCAACAAGGGCGAAGTCGCCGCCTTCCTCGGCCCCAACGGCGCCGGGAAGAGCACGACGATGAAGCTGCTCACCGGCTACCTCGCCCCCTCGGCCGGCACCGCCAAGATCGCCGGCTTCAACATGGGATCCGAGCGGCTGCTCGGCGCCGAGCGACTCGGCTACTTGCCCGAAAACGGCCCGCTCTATCCCGACATGTCGCCGCGCAGCCTGCTGACGTTCTTCGGCAACGCCCGCGGCATGTCCGGCATGGAACTCCGCAAGCGCATCGAGGAAGTGGTCAGCCGCTGCCATCTCGAGGCAGTCATCGGCAAGCCGATCGGCAAGCTGTCGAAGGGCTATCGCCAGCGCGTCGGCATGGCCCAGGCGCTGCTGCACAACCCCGACGTGTTGATTCTCGACGAACCGACCGCCGGCCTCGATCCGAACCAGATTCGCGAGGTTCGCAAACTGATCCGCGAGCTTGGCGAAACGAAAACGATTCTCCTCTCGACCCACATTCTGCAAGAGGTCGAGGCGATGTGTAACCGCGTCCTGTTCATCAACGAAGGACGCTTGGTGTTCGACGGCACGCCGCAACAACTCGCGGCTGATCAAAGCGACTTCGACGAGCGCTTCCACGAATTGTCTCGTGGCGCTCGACGGACTTAATACGCAATCTCCCTTGAATTATCGACAGGATCACAGGATTTTTTAGATCGACGGGATTCCAGAAGCATGAGAACTGCAAAGTTCAAAGATTAACCGCCAAGGACGCCAAGAGCGCCAAGGAATACAGAATTAGGAACCGCCGATGAACGCAAATGAACGACTAGAGGCGTTGTCCTACTTGTTTTATTTGCGTTCATCGGCGGTTCCAATATTGAAATTGCTCTTCCCCTTGGCGTCCTTGGCGTCCTTGGCGGTTCAAATGAAATGACTTGGCAGTTCTCCTGACTCCCAAAAACTAATCCTGTAAATCCCTCCCATCCTGTTATCCTGTCTAGTCTTGGCCAGAGCCAATCAAAATATCATGAAGTGGAACGTTCTCTCCGCGATCTTCAAGCGCGATTTCATCAGCTATTTTTCGAACCCGACCGGATACGTGTTCATCTGCGTGTTCGTCGTGCTCAGCGCGCTGGCCACCTTCTGGCCGCCCGAGTTCTTCACCAACAATCTCGCGAACCTCGACCAACTGAGTCGTTGGCTGCCGTTCATCATGCTGGTCTTTATCCCAGCGATCACGATGAGCACCTGGGCCGAGGAACGCCGGCAGGGTACCGACGAACTGCTGCTCACGCTCCCGGCGAGCGACTTCGACGTCGTCCTCGGCAAGTATCTGGCCGGCGTAGCCATCTTCACCGTCTCGCTCTTCTTCTCGGGCGTGTCGATCTACATGGTGTTCATGTACGGCCTCGGCAACCCCGACCCTGGCCTCTTCCTCAGCACGTTCATCGGCTACTGGTTCATGGGGATCGCCATGATCGCCATCGGCATGGTGGCGTCGTTCCTCACTGCCAATCTCACCGTCGGCTTCATCCTCGGCATGATCTTTAACATGCCGCTGGCGCTGTTCGGCGTCGCCGACTGGTTCGTCAAAGACCCCGTCTGGGCCGACACGATTCGCCGTTGGAGCGCCGTCTACCAGTTCGGCGACTTCAAGCGCGGCGTCCTCAGCCTCGGCGGCATGACTTATTTCGTCTCGATCGCCGCCGTGATGATCTACGTCAGCATGATTCTCATCGGCCGCCGGCATTGGCAGTCGCGCGACGACGGCCGGTATATGTTCGCCCACTACCTCGCTCGCGGCTTAGCGCTGCTGGCGATCACCATCGGGCTGACGGTCGTCATCCAAGACCGCAATTCGCTGCGGGCCGACGTCAGTACCGAAAAACTCAGCACCCTCTCGCCCGACACCCGCGAGTTGCTCACGGATCTCCGCGAGAACATAGACGTAAAATCAATCAAGATCGACGCTTACGTCAGCCCGCAAGTGCCGACTGATTACGCTCAGGTGAAGCTCAATCTCACCAGCACGCTCGAGGAATTCAAAGCCCTCGGCGGCGGTAAGATCGAAGTCGCCGTCCACGAAATCCCCAACTTCGGCGATGCGGCCGAACTCGCCGAAAAGAACTTCGGCATCGTCCCGCAGGAACAAATCATTGCCTCCGGCGGCGAGCAGAAGGTCGAAGAGTTCTTCATGGGCCTCGCCGTTACCTCGGGGCTCGACAAAGTCGTTACCCCCTTCGTCAACAAGGGCATTCCCGTCGAGTACGAACTGATCCGCTCGATCATGACGGTCGCCGACAAACAACGGCCGAAGGTCGGCATCGTCAACACCGGCATCAACATCATGAACCCCGACGGCTCGCAGCGCGGCGAGTGGCCGCTGATCACCGAACTGCGCAAGCAGTACGAAGTGGTGAACGTCGACGCCTCGCAGCCGATCCGCGGCAACTACGACGTCCTGCTCGCCGTGCAACCGTCGATGCTCAGCCCCGACGCCTTCGACCACTTCGTCGACGCCGTCCGCTCCGGCATCCCAACCGCCGTGCTCGAAGATCCTTTTCCCTACTTCTACCCCGCGTCGATGCCCGGCACCGGCGAGCCGAAGCAATCGGCGATGGGCGGCATGGGGGGCATGTTCGGCGGCGGTCAAACCGAGCCGAAGGGCGACATCGACCAACTCTGGCGGCTGTTGGGCATTCGGGTCAATCCAATGGAAGTCATCTGGCAAGACTACGCCCCCGAAGCGAGCGTCCGCACGATGCAAGATCCACAGTGGGTCTTCATCGACGAGAACAACGGCAACAAAAAAGCGTTTAACGAGGAGCTCGACATCTCCTCCGGCCTCAACCAGCTGCTGGTGCTTTATCCCGGCTCCATCTCGCGGGTCGACGACTCGAAGCTGAAGTTCGAGCAGATCATCGCCACCGGCGTCGGCAACTCCGGCACGGCCCCCGCGCGGCTCTTGCAGCGCTTCGATCCGCAGCGGCCGAACCCCAACAAGGAAACGGTCCCGCGGATGCGCACCAAAGACGGCTACATCCTGGCCGCTCACATCACCGGCCCGCCGCCGGAAGACGACTCAGCGCTGGCAACCCCCGCGAAGGAAGGGGCCGACCCCGCCAACGCCCCCGAAAACGCCGAAGAGAACATCAAGGCAAAGAAGGCCCAGACCCGCGACATGAATGTCGTCGTCGTCACCGACATCGACTGGATCATCCCCAGTTTCTTCTTCATCCGCGAAGGGGGCGAAGAGGCGTTCCTGCCCGCCACGCAAAACGTCACCTTCATCCTGAACATCGTCGACAAGCTCGCCGGCGTTGATCGCTTCATGGATATCCGCAAGCGGACCCGCATCCATCGCACGCTCGCCAAGATCGACGAAGCGACGAGCGCCAGCCGCGACGAAGCCAGCAAGAAGCAGGATAAGTTCATCGAAGACCTCACCAAAAAAGAAGAAGCCGCTCGTAAAAAAATGACGGAGGCGATCGAGCAAGTCGAAAGCCGCACCGACATCAGCGCGATGGAAAAGGATGTGCTTCTCGAACAGGTCCGCATGCGCGAGCAGAGCAGGCTAGACGCGGATCTGCGGGCGTTCGCCTCCGAGCGCCGTCGCGAGATCAAGCAGAACGACTATGAACTCGAGCAAGATATTCGCTCGGTTCAAGACCGCTACAAACTCTACGCGATCTTGATCCCGCCAATTCCGCCGCTGCTGCTGGCGCTAGCCGTCTTCTTCCGCCGCCGCGAACTAGAACGCCAAGGCGTCTCGCGCGAACGGTTGAGGTGAGAAGGAAAAACAGCAAACCGCGAATCTCGCGAATCTACGCGAATAGATTTTTGACAGGATAACAGGATGGGATGGATCGACAGGATGAAAGGCTTAATGCTCAATCCCGTTGATCCCTAACAATCCTGTAATCCTGTCCAGTCTTCATTCGCGAAGATTCGCGTGATTTGCGGTTAAACAATTCGACCCAAACCGACGCTCAAAAAACAACGCCTCCCGCTTCTCGGAGCTTCCGATGTCTGAATCTGCCAAAACCATGCTCTTCGTCGCGCTCGGCGCCATCGCCGTGGCGGCTGCCTACCTGATCGACCGACCGACGCAGGCCGTGAACGTCAGCTCGCTCGTCGGCACGACGCTGAACACCCAGTTCGAGGTCGACACGCCGAAGCGGTTGCAGATCGTCAAGTTCGATCGCCCGACGGCCCAGACGAAGCAATTCGAAGTCGCCTCGCAGGACGGCGTCTGGCGGATTCCGTCGAAGCAGGACTATCCCGCCGACGCCACTCAGCAGATGGCCGCCGCGGCCAATGCTCTGATCGATCGCAAGGTGCTGCGCGTCGCCGCCGAAACCGCCCAAGACCACGAAGCGCTCGGCGTCATCGACCCGCAATCTGCCAAGCTCGATTCGAACAGCGAGGGAGTCGGCACCCGCGTCATCATGAGCGACGCCGACGACAAGACGCTCGTCGACATGATCATCGGCAAGAAGGTCAAAGACGCCGAGGGCCAGCGTTACGTCCGGAACACCAACCAAGACGTCGTCTACATCGTCGAACTCGATCCCGAGAGCCTGTCGACCAACTTCGACGACTGGATCGAGGACGATCTGCTGCAACTCAGCCCTTTCGACCTCACGCAGCTCTTCATCAACGATTACTCGGCCGACCTCAGCTTCGGCATGACCCAGGATGGTCGCATCGTCCCGCAAGTGAGCTGGGATCGCCGCAGCGAGATCACCGTCAACTACGACAACAAGGCCGCCAAGTGGACCTTGGGCGACCTCAAAGGGTACGACAAGCAGTCCAAGCAAATGGTCGAGCAGCAGTTGCCCGAAGACGAAGAAATCAATCAGGAAGCGCTGAACGAACTTCGTAACGGCCTTGATGACCTGCTGATCGTCGACATCGCGCGCAAGCCGACCGGCCTGGGCGACGACCTCAAAGCCGGCAACGACTTCATGACCAACAAAGAAGCGTTCCAAGACCTGGTGGCTAAAGGCTTCTCGCCCGTGCCGCTGAAGGCCGGTGCGCCGCCGGAAATTCTCTCCAGCGAAGGCGAGCTCATCGCCACGCAACGCGACGGCGTCGAGTACGTGCTCCGTTTCGGCCAACTGCAGGTGCAGACCGACAGCGCTGACGGCGAAGCCCCGGTCGACCCCGCCGCCGCGGCCGAAGCCGCGAAGGCCGCCGCCGGTCAGGATGGCAAAGACCTACGCCGTTATTTGTTCGTGATGGCCCGATTCAACGAGGACGCGATTCCAAAGCCGCAGTTGAAGGAACTGCCCCCCCTTCCCGAGGGAGCCGCCCCAGCGGAAGAGGCGCCCGCCGCGGAAGAACCCGCCGAAACGCCTGCGGAAGGTGAGACGCCGGCCGCCGCCGATCCGAACCCCGACGCCGCCGGCGGCGACCAAGAGGCAGCCCTGCCGCCCAGCGAACCGACCGACGAAACCGATCCGGCCGCAGCCGCTGCGACGGAGGAGAAGCCCGCCGAAACGCCAACGGATCCCGCGCAGCCAGCCGACGCCGCGCCGGCTAAAGCCGTTCCCGCGGCCCCAGACGCCGCCAACGTCGCCGCCGAACGCGCCGCGATCGAACAAGAGAACCAACGACTGCAAGACGAGTACAACGCCACGATCGAAAAGGGCCAGAAGCGCGTCGCCGAGCTCAACGAACGCTTCGGCGATTGGTACTACGTCATCTCGAACGACGTCTACAAGCAGATCCACCTCGGCCGCGATCAGGTCTTCCAGAAGCAAGGCGCCGCACCAGCCGGCGACCCCGGCGACGACGCCAACCCGTTGCAAGGCCTCCCCAACATCCCGATCGGCGCCCCGCCGACGGAGTGATCGTCCCTATGGTGTCGGGAACCTTTTGCCACTGGGTGGCCTCTTTTGAGTGGAACGCCCCCCAGTGGCAAAAGGCTCCCGACACCTTCCCGGCCGCCAAAAGCCCCGGCTCCCGACACCTCTCGAACGCCAACGGCGTTCCATCCTCCAGCCTATGGTTGATCGCGCAGCGATCTACCATAGGACAACGGTCGCCCCACCAATCTCAACCCTGAAAGGGTTGCATCAGTCCCAAACGTAACGTTCGTCGTAAGGAACCTTACGTTTGAACAGCGTCTTGGGTCTCTCTCCGCAAATCGGACGGTAGCCATGCTTGCGGAGGGTACGATAGCTGGCGCTGTTGGACAGCAGCGCTAAAGTTAGTTGCCAGAATCGGGAAAATACACAATATGGACGGAGTTGTTATTCTTCGGATCTCGTAAGAGCTTGCTCCTACGTTCCTTGAACTCCTCAACAATTTCAGGCGTCACTTTAGATCCCGTAATCGCAAGCCTTCCTAAGCGTGGCATTGTCGCGAGCGCCAGCACTCCATCATTAGTGACATTTGTTCGATTGAGCCCCAATTCCCTCATGTTTGCGAAACCGACAATCTCCTTCAAGCCAGCATCGGAAATGGGTGACCCATGAAGCAGCAATACCTCAAGGCGTTTAGAGTTAGTTAGATATTTCAATCCACTACCTGTTGCGCGCGTATCACAAAGCGATAAGCCTTTGAGTTGACGGAGGCTGGAGAAATGCTCGAAGGCCTCATCCGTAAGCCCACTGTTATTCAGGAGCAGGTTTTCGAGATGTACTAGTTTGCCGAGATTGCTCGCGTCTTCTTTGGATACCTTGCTACCGCCTATTGCCAGATGCGTGAGATTCTCAACATTCCCAAGGCTTGCAAATCCCTCACTCGAAATCTTAGCGTCGGTACCTATGAACTTAACCACCGACTTCTTCTTGCAGCAAAGAGCGAGGATTTCGTCCGACTTGGAATTCATGTCAACCACTACGATGATTGCCCCTGTTTGCGGATTGACGCCGCATGTTCCTCCGGCAGCCCTGACAGCCAAGGAAAACTGCTCATCGGTCATTTGCTGACCGCACCCACTGCAAAACAAGAGAATCAACGCCGCCAAATTGACAATGACAGTCGCTTGGTTCTTCGTGAGCATCAACTTTTTCGTCATTTGACTTGTATTCTTAGTTGGTTGATGTGAAGCCGCCGCTCGCTCTTCACAAATCGCTTAGATTTCGGCAAGGCAAGAACATCGGATCGTTAAGCGTTACGCCCAATTAGACAGAGATACATGCTTGTCGACAAACGCCGTGTGCCACTGGCGTGTCGCCAGTGGGAAGCACCGCAACGGCGTGGTTACCGTTTGACTAGAAGAACAAGGCCGCCAGCGACGCAGCCGCACGCCCCCAGGTGGCCAAAACTAAGCGCGCGCAATCGACTCCTTTTCTGCTATGGTGCGCCTATCCGCGCTCAAGCTGCGCGCCAAACGTTCTTTGACAATTCATCCGTTCATCCACGCGCCCACCGCCAAGGGCGGCGCGTCGACGCTCGCCGTTCGCGCCCGCCGGCAGACGACTTTTGCGACTTATGAATGGGCTCCCCGCGGGGCGCACGCAAAAAGCAAATCTCCTGCGCCGCCTACCGACGACAGCCGCGACAGATTGTCGTCACTGTCGCGAAGCGCAACTCCAAGCGAGTGAGGCACTTGAGACATCTGTCGCCAAAAATGAGTTTCGCGACGGAATGCGACACACGCGACAGATGGTATGAGAGGCGTCTCCGACAGAGAGACGCAGCGACTGATTGTTGTCGCGACAACTGACGCCGTGCCAAACGCCGCAACATAAGCCGCCGCAACGACCTACGACTTCTGTCGCCAAAAACGCAACACGGGACACATCTCGTCGGGCGACAACATGCAGCCCCCGGCTCCGCCGGGGGGTCGCGCACCACGCCGCCACGATTGGCAGCGCGATCACCGCTTCCTACTCCCCGGCGGAACCGGGGGCTGAAAGGATCGTTGCAAGGCGTTGAACGTCGCTTTAGGAGGACGCCTCGCTACCCAACTCGCGCAACAGTTCCAGCGTGTAAATCCCGGTGTCGTGCCCGTCGCTGAAATCAATCGCATAGGCGTAGCGCCCCGTCGGCGACATCGACGCAATCCGCAGCGGCTGCGTCTCCGCCGGGCTCAAGACAGTAAGCGTCGTCGGAGGGGGCGCCGGAGCCGTCCGTCGCTCGCGACACGTCGCGCAGGGACACTGCTCGCGGAGTTCGCGGACGCTGTACTCGCGCGCGTGGCCGTCGCTCCACACGATCCGCAATCGATCGGGGGCGATCAGTTTCAATTCAGTCGGGCTCGCCGTCACGCTGTCTCTCCATTAGGTCGTCGCTCGTCGCGTTGCCTTTCATCGACGAAGCGACGCCCTTTCCCCTCAAAGCGGGGCAACGACGCCGGCGGCGCCAGTTCCACTTCGATCTTCAGTCCCAGCCGCAGATACATCTCCTCGGCGATGCGCTGCGGCGCCGAGAGTCGATCTTCCACTTCCACGAGCAGTTCGTCCATGGCCCCCCGCTTGCGAGCCGTCATCCGGTACTCGACGACCTCGGGGAAACTGCGGACGATCTCTTCGACCGCCGACGGAAAAATGTTGACGCCGCGGATGATCATCATCTGATCGGCGCGCCCCAGGACGCCCCCTTCCAGCAGTACGAATCGATTCGCGCCCGGTTCGCTCCAGCGGGGTCGCACCAAGTCGCCGGTCCGGTAGCGGATGATTGGCAAGCCTGGACGCCCGAGCGACGTCAGCAACAAGTGCGACAACTCGCCATCAGCGGCGGGACGTCCCGTCTCGACGGAGACGAACTCGGCAATGAACTCGCTCTCCAATATGTGGATGCCGCGCCGCGCCGCGTCGGCGTAGCCCCACGGACCAACTTCGCTCGCGCCGGCATGATCGACGACGCGGGCGTTCCACGCCGCTTCGATCCGGTCGCGCACCGTCGATACGGAGCCCCCCGGTTCGCCCGCGACGATGATCCGCGTGACGCTCGACCCGGCCAGATCGAACCCGCACTCCTCCGCCACTTCGATGAGATGGAGCGCGTAGGTCGGCGTGCAGAGGAGGATTGTCGGCGCTGTTCTTTCGATGAGATCGAGCCGCGCTCGCGAGTTCATCCCGCCGCCGGGAATCACCAAGGCGCCGCGGGCGACCAGCGCGTCGTGGGCGCTCCAAAAACCGATAAATGGCCCGAACGAAAACGCCAGCATCGCCCGGTCCGCCGTCGTCGCCTCGGCGGCGTCGAGCACAAACTGCCAGCAGTCGATCCACCAGCGCCAATCATCAGCCGTGTCGTAAACCGGCATCGGCCGGCCGTGCGTCCCCGACGTTTGGTGGTAGCGCACATAGCGCTCCAGCGGCCAGGTGCGGTTAGCTGGGACGACGCCGCTCGCATTGCCAATCACCAGCCCTTCTTTGGTCGTCGGCGGCAACTCGCCGAGTTGATCGAGCGAAGTGAGGGGAAGCGACTGGCCGCCGAGCTTCCGAGCGTAGAACTCGTTCGCCGGCAGAATCTGCGCTAGCAACTGATTCAGTCGTTGGAGCTGCACTTGCTCCAGCGTCGCTCGGTCAAGCGACTCCAAACGCCGTCGTTCCTCGAAGTTCAATGTCATGGCCATTGGCGATGCAGTAACGGCATTTCAATCACAGCCACCGGCTCTGCCGGTGGACGAAGCGTCAAGACAATCACGCCTCGCGAGACTCGTCCACCGGCGGAGCCGGTGGCTTTAAAGGCTCAGTTTGCTGGCGAAGTCTCAAGCGACGGCAGACAGGCGAGCGACGACTCGGTCCGCAAGAACATCTTACCCTGATGGATCGCCGGCGTCGCATTCGATCCTTGCCCGAGTTGGCTCCGGCCGAGAAGCTCATACTTGTCGGCCGCCGCGATGCAGACGACTTCGCCGTCAGCGGCAACGCAGTAGAGCTTGTCGCCGGCCACGACAGGCGAACCGTAGTAGTTCCCGCCGATCCGCTTGGTCCAGATCTCTTCGCCGTCGGCGGCGTTGTAGCACGTCACCACCCCGCGATCGCTCCAGACAAAGAGTCGATCGCCGACGGCGACCGGCGTCGGGACCTGGGCGAGACTCTTCTTCAACTCAAAGGCGATCGTCGGCTCTCCCCCTTTGTCGCTGGCAGGCCGCACCGCCGTCAGGTTCTTGCCGTTGCCCCCTTCGCCGCTGCCGCTGAAGACCATCCCCGCCGCAATGAACGGAGAATTCACGCAGCGCGCGAGGTAGATGTTCCGCGACTGCCAAAGAACGGCCCCGTCGGCGGGCGAAAGTCCCGCAATGCCTTCCGCAGAGCTACAGACGACGATCTGCTCCTGACCGTCCACGCTATCGAACAGTAGCGGCGTCGCGTACGACTCAGTTCCTCCCTGCCGCGGCCGCCGCCAGCGCTCGTCACCGCTCTTCGCATCAAGCCCGACGACGAAACTCTCGCCCATGTGGTCGTTGGCAACCACCAGCAGATCGTCGACCAGAATCGGCGAGTTGCCGGCGCCATGCTTGTACTCCGCCGGCCCCAGCTCGCGTTGCCAGACGATCTCGCCACGGTGATCGACCGCTGCCGCGTGTAGTATGTCGTTGGCCGTCCAGGTGACGTAGACGCGCTCCGCGTCGACCGTCGGCGTTCCCGAGGCGTAGCTGTTCGCCGCGTGAATGGAGTGTGGCGACCCCTCGAATGACTTCGTCCATTTGGTTTCACCAGTCGCGGCGTCGATCGCCGCGAGCGTCAGCCCACCGGTGGCGGCGTCGCCCCAGGTGACGAACACAAGCTCGCCCCACCCCACGGGGCTGCCGTGCCCTTTGCCCGGCAACGCGACTCTCCAGAGAAAATCGTCCTCCGCCCACTCAGCGGAGAACGATTCGGCGGCGACTCCGGAGCCATTCGGCCCGCGGAACCGGGTCCAATTCTCGTCCGCCAGCGCCTGACTACTAGAGCTTGGTCCGAGAACCAGGGCGAACAACGCCGCCAGTGTGCAGCAGCGGGTCAACATGAGGTTCTTAACGTTCGATGCCATAGAGTTCGATCTTACGGTAGAGCGTCGCGCGACCGATCGCGAGCAACTTCGCCGCGTCGGGTACGTTGCCGTCGCAACGACGGAGTGCTTCGAGGATCAGCTTCTTCTCCCAGACGTCAATCTGTAGCGAGTCGAGTTGATCGCCGCCTGAATCTCTCAGACCCAGGTCGCGCGGCATGATCTCGTCTTCGTCGGCCAGCACCACGGCGCTGTCGATCACGTTCCGCAGCTGCCGCACATTGCCCGGCCAGCGATAGGCGAGGAGCTTCGCCCGCGCGGCGTCGCTCAACTTTAACTGCGGCCGGCCACGCTCGCGTCGGAAGTAAGCCAGGAAGAAGTCGAGCAACAGACCGATGTCTTCTTCACGATCGCGCAGCGGCGGGATGTATAGCTCGAAGACGCTGAGCCGATAGTAGAGGTCTTCGCGGAATTTCTTCTCGCGGACGTAGGTCTGCAGATCTTGGTTCGTGGCGGCGATGACTCGCACGTCGACCCGTACCTCTTGCGTGGCCCCGACCGGCAGGAAGGGGTGCCCTTCGAGGATCCGCAGCAGTTTAGCCTGCCCTTCCAGCGGCAGTTCGCCGACTTCGTCGAGGAACAGCGTCCCGAGGTCAGCCTGCTGGAAGAATCCCGTGTGATCGCGGTCGGCGCTGGTGAACGCCCCCGCCTTATGCCCGAAGAGTTGGCTTTCCATCAGATCGGCCGGAATCGCGGCGCAATTGACCGAGATCATCTGCCGGTCGGCGCGATGGCTCCCGCGATGGATGGCCCTCGCGACAAGTTCCTTGCCCGACCCGCTCTCGCCGCGCACCAACACGCATCCCGGCGCCCGGCTGACTCGCTCGATCTTCCCCTTGAGCGCCTTCATCGGCTTGCTCTCGCCGATCAGTTCGTCGTAACCGGGCGACGAGCGGACGAGTTGCTTGTAATCGCTCTGCAGTGAGATATGCGCCCGCGCTCGGACCAGCGCAATCACTACCAAATTCGCCACGGCGATGATGAAGTCAAAGTCCGACTGCCGAAAGCGTCCCGCTTCCAGATACACGTGAATGGCGCCAACCGTCTGCCGTTCGCCGTCGCGGCTCTTCCGCACGAGCGGCGCACAAACCGCGTCGGCAAAGTGCTCGACCTTCTTCGCCTCGCCGCCGGCCGCTTGATTGGCGACCCACACGGCATGACCTTGGCTGAGCACCAGCTCGGTAAGATTTTTGTTGAGCGTCACCCGATCGGCAGCGCCGCTCGGAATGACCAGCTTCGGCTTCAGTTGATCTTCGTCATCTACCCACAAGAAGCCGACCACCGCAGCCTGCGTACGAACCTTCAGCAGTTCCAACGATACCCGAATCACTTCGTCCGGATCTTCGCAGCCCAGGAGGCGAATCGAGAGCTGATACAACAGCATCAGCTCCTGCACCTGCTCCGGCGTCGGCAGCGCCGCGAGTACCTCTTCATTGCTCTGCCGCACCGCGATCGGCAAGTCCTGGACGATCGTCTGCGTCTGCCCGCCGCCGTCGCCCTGCGCCGTCGCCGGTTCGTCGGAGAGCCTAAACTCGAATTCATTGCTGCCAAGCTTGATCTGATTCCCGTCGCCGAGCATGGCGTCGTTGATCTTCTGCCCGTTGACCATCGTGCCGTTACGGCTTCCCTGGTCGTCGATCACCCACCGCTCGCCCCCCTCGCAGCGGATGATCGCGTGAACGCGCGAACAAAGCGGATCGGTGAGCGAGATATGGCAATCGGTGCCGCGCCCCATCAACGTTTCGCGCGCCGGGTCGAGCGGGAAATTCGTTCCCGAATGTTTGCCCGTCAGGATGGTGAGATAAGCGTACAAAGGGCGGCCACGCAGTCCGTGCGGCGGAGGGGGTAATTGCCAGCGTCAATCGTAGCGAACCCGCGAGGGGTTGGAAACGCAGCAGCCGGCGCCCCCGGCGGCAAGAACGGCGTTCGAAACGCTGAAAACGGCAGCCGAACCCCGGCTTGCCGCCTCGGGTCCTCTCCAGTAAACTCGGTAGCTTCCCCATCGGCCGTAAGGGCGAGCAGGAATCGGGCTGTAGCTCAGCTTGGCTAGAGCGCTGCGTTCGGGACGCAGAGGTCGAAGGTTCAAATCCTTTCAGCCCGACTTTTTCTAACTTCTTCTCTGGCTTCGTGATACGAAGCATCGTGTCGCCAAATCATCTCCGCGGATTCGTGGCGGAGATACCTTCGGTGATACCTTTTGGTCCGCGTTTGGGGGAGTTGAGTCATCGCCCTCCATAGTTCGCGGCAGTTGCTCGACGATCCCCTTGAATGCTTCTCAGCTGTCAGTACGGCGCAGTACTCTTGTCACCAGGGAATCACGCAGATTGATACCCACCCCGAGTAGTCATCGCCCCGCCGCACGATGAGCAACTGTGACTCGCTCTCACTGGCTCCTCCCGTCGAGAGGTAAGACTCTCGCATCCCGGCGCTACATGACAATATATGTGATGCCCGACGGCAGTGCTTACCACGACGACCGAAGACAAAAACTGCACATAAAAAGGCCTTCTACCTCCCAAGAATCCGCACGCGCAGTTTCCAATACCTAAAAAAAGGTCGGCAGCCGCTTCGCTAGCGACTGCCGACCTACGGCGACACCATTGCGACGTCACTCGCCCTGCTTACTCCAGCGCGTCGTGCGACCGTCGACAGGCTCGATGCCCTGCCGCCCGTACCACTCCTTCAGAACCCTCGCCACGGTATTGCGATGCACCCCATGACGCTTGGCGATAACGGCCCGCTGTAGCCCCTCTCGTTCCAGGCGGGCAAATTCCTCGGCGAGCGCCTTCGCGTCGACCGTTGGGCTGCCGGGATCTTTACGACGGGGGTCGCGGATCGGCCCGCCGTTCTCCGCAACCTTTAGCGCGGCGGTAATCGTTGGACGACTTTTGCCAAACTCGGACACGAGAACGTTTAGCGAAGGCTCCTTGCCGGTCTGCTGCTTGATCTCGTTGTACCGCCGCTGGACCACGTCGGCATTGTCGACGGCCCAGGACGTCTTGACGGGGATGCGTAACTCGTCGATCCAGAACCACTCGTCGCCGAGCCCCGCGAAGCGAAGGGGATCGGCGACGTAGTCGGCTTGCGCCTGGAGCTGCGACCGCTCTCCATCGGCGTCGTGGAGGCACAATCTAGTCCGCCGGCGAGGGCCTCGTCCGTCGGTCTTCGACGACGTCGGCGCTTGCTGACTATCCAGCGGATCAACGTCAGCTTGATGCAGCAGTTCCGCCGCTCCAGACAACGCGCCTAGCTGGCAGGTCCGCATCTGAACCCTGCCGTCCGGGTGACATACGATCCGGTCGATATGAAACGACAACTCAAAGTTGCCAAGCGTGGGGTTATTACCGGCCAAAACGTCGGCTAACTTGTCGAGGCGCGCCAGGACGTCGTCGGAACAAAGTAATTCGTCCGCCTGAGTGCGGCGCACGGCATATTCGCGCAGATGCTGCTCAATCGCACGCTTGCGTACCAGCGCCTCCTTCCATAGCGATTCAATCGCGACACGCAGCTCCACGGCCAAGCTGGGGTTCGCCAGCGATTGCGACCAACCACTAATGTTAGTATCTAGCTGGCGAAGCTCTTGCTCGTAGCCAGTATGCCGATCAGGTTCCGCGGCCGCCAGCTTACCCAGATGCGTCTGGACCTGCTCCATTAGGCGTGGCAACCACGTTAATGCCTCAAGGCGTCGATCTTCCATGATTCACCTCCTCGTTGATTGAGATTTCACTTACGTAGCCTTTGATGACGGAGCCCAAGGAAACAAACGTTGGCGGATGATGGCGATCACCTCCTCGCGAACCCATGCCTCCGGCACCGAGACCGCATTGGCACAACCGCCGGCTCGGTAGGCCGGGCAGCGGTAGGACGCGTAGTTGCGATTGTCGCCCGCCTTGGTCACGTAAATTTGCGTGGTTGATAGAACCATGCGAACGCCGCATTCCGAGCAGTAGAGAAGTCCGCTGAGAAGGTAATTCAGCGTCATGCCCGAGGCCGACGGTTGAATTTGCTTTGCTGACAGTTCTACGTCTTCAGTGACGGCAAGCTTTGCACGACGGAGCTCGCGGAGCGCCTGGACCTGCATCCACAATTCTTTCGTAACCAATGGTTGGCAGAAATCGGGCACCCGTTGCCACTCAGTCTCGTCGTTCCTTTCCAGCACGCGAATATCTGCGACGATCCCGGTACAATGGACGTTCCAAGTCAATTCGCCAAAGTAAAGCGTACTATCGAGTTGCCGACCGATGGTCGCTGAGCTGAACGGTTTCAATGCAGGCTGGATATCCTCACGCTCATTCAGCCACCGTGCGAGTCTAGTAACGCCCCATCCGGTTGCTGCCGCCTTCGCAAAGACGGACTGCAGAATTGCGGCGGTTGACGGATCGGGAACCAGGATGCAGTGGTCGACCTCATCGCGGCCATGAACGGACTTCATGACGGATTTCAAGGCGTAGCCGAAAGGCGCGGGGCCTCCGGGCCAATGCTTCAGGATCGCGCAGTCGCGTTTGCCGCGCAAGACATTGTGGGCTTTGATGCGGCCGTCCTCGCTCGCACGCATGTTCTCGACCATCGCGAGCGCCCGCCCCTGCGGGCTCAACGGATCGGAAAAATTGCTATCCGCGGCGACAACGAGAACGCCATGATTCTCGTACAGACCGCGTCTAATCGACTCGAGTTCGTGAACGCGTCCGAAACGCTCGATTGTGTCGACAAGAATCAGGTCGGTCTGGACGACGCCCGATCTGATGTCCCGCATCATCTCTTGGTACCCCGCGCGCTTGCGAAGCAAACGCCCACTAATTGCTTCGTCTCTGTACGATTTGGTGACGTTGAAGGCGTATCCCATCCTCTGGATTGTCAAATCAATCTCGTGAGACTGCTGCTCGGGACTGCGTTTATTTTGCAAGTCATCGCTCATCCGCAGGTATTTAACTGCAACATGCGGTACACGAGGATTAAATTGCCTCTTGAGCATCCGGGTCCACCTTTCTTCTCTCTCCGCGATCACGACGAATATCGATCGCGATGACGCGGGTGATATGATCAAGTAGCCTCTCGCGGCGGATCTGTCGGACACCCTCGATGAAGAGTCGCAACTCGTCGTCGGCGAGGTCTGGTAGAACCGGCATCTCGCCGACAGCTACCATCTCCGCTTGACGACGGAGCATCTCGGATCGGGAGACGCCTCGCACGGTGGCGGCGTCGAACCCAGACAGGTCCGTGTCAGGTCTGTTCTCTAGGCCACTGCTAGCATGTATGCGGCTGGACATTCGGAACTCCCTGAGGGAGCAGCACGCATGGTCAGTCGCACCGGCTACGCTGCCGGCATGGACTAGGCATGTGCGCAGCTCGATTTTTTTGCACGAGTCGATAGAGCCCGACGCACCGGAATCATCTCGAAACGTCGAGCTTTGGCGGACCTTCCGGTCTTGCCGTCGCGAACGGACGGCCATGAGGAAAAATGCTAGCGTCGAGACTGGATGAAGTCTCGGACGTCGAGAGTGTGCGTGGAATGTCGCCCACACGCTATGCAAGTCATAGTGACTACGGACTGCTCTCCGTCAGCCGAGGGAACATGGCTCAAGTGGTTGAGTTCGCCAGCACAATTGCATCGAATGCGGCGAGCCGCGAAGTAATCCTCCAAAGCCTCAGCAATCGTCGGTTCGTCATTGCAGGATATGGCTCGGTCCGCATCCGGACGGACATTGCCGTGCACTTCTCGGCTCGACTCAGCTCGTTCGCGCGATTGATCGTATTCCGCAGCGGCGACAAGGATCGATCCGCACAGATTCCAGTACTCGTCATGTTGGCCAACCTGTCCCGACGCTGTAATCGAATCATAGGACGGGTGGTCGATCCACTTGCGGATCGCTTCCAGGTGTTCGCTGGATGTCAGCATGAATCGCGAGAGGGGATGCAGGGCTAGGACCTGCCCGCAGAAAGCGTCCCGCCCGTGGCCGTACTCGGGCCGGTTTTGGTGATGCCAGAGCCGCATCAGGCGGTGGCCCAGTTGATTCTCGGGCTCTGTGCGCTCGAGCGTGTGCACGATCGCCGACCAGCTGCTCGCGTAACAGGTATAGAACGCGGCCTTGCACTCGTAGCTGAATGCATTGAGGAACGTCCGCAGGCTTCCAATATCGCCTCGTCGGCGCAGTTTGCGGATCAACTGATCGATGGTGGTCGTGTATCGGATCAGATCGTCTCTTCCACCCGACTTGGAGGCGTCAACGAGGCCGTTCAGCCACTGGCAAGCCTGCTCGTCCAAGTCCTGTTGTTCCGTGCCAGTGAGACGCGTCCCCCAAAACAAGCGCTCCAGCTCCTGCTGGATGAGTGTTGTATTACGAAGACGGGCCACCGATCTTAGTCGTGCGTCTTCGTCCTCGGCGAGCGCCACATTGGGCTCGACTTGACCACGTCCGGTCCGCCCTTCTACGTCCGAGCCAGAGTGGATGCTGGTGTCAGCTCGCAGGTGGGCGTCCCGGTACACCTCCTGCATCGAGCGCGCCGTGTTGATCAGCGGAAAGCATTCCGCAAGCGCGAGCGTCTGAAGGGCAACGGGGTCGCCGCCATCGCCGTTCTGTTCGGCCTGCAGCCACCAGAAGTCGACGCAGGTTCGAAAATTCGGCCCTCCTTGCCCCTGACGCAACTGGCGGCCATCCATCCAGTGGTAACGACAGGACCTCTCGTCCGCGCCGAGTCCGCCCCACAGGTCAAGCTCGCGGCGATGAACCTGGAACTCGAAGCAGCGACCGGCGGTGTCTACTTCAATTTTGTAAGGGCCTGCCACAAGGTAGTCCAAGAATAGGTCGCAGAGATTTATCGGAGCGGTCGGAGCCGCCGGTCGTCATTATATCGCTTGCGGCTGCCCTACACTCTCTTTTGCGCCAGGTATGCCTGCCAGCGAGCGACTAACGGGTGATCCGGTAACTTGCTGACTCCACCACTAGGTCTTGATTATTCAGAACCTGCATCGCGTTTGCCGTTGGCATATTTGTGGGGGCATCGATTTAGGTTTGACATTTATCGCAGTTGATTGTTTCTAATCCACTCCTCCTGCACATTAAAAATGTCGTTGGTCGTCCCCTCGAGAAGCTGATACCCCTCGACCTCCACAGCCAGCGTCTCGTTGCGTGCGAACGCCCACCCAGCTTCTAGCCAACCAACTTCGACCATTTCGCGGGGAGCAATCATCGGAATCTGATAACTCATACGAGATCCTTGCCCTGGATTGGACCCATAGACGTTGACCCGCCAGATCGGCTGATCGGAATTGTTGTAAACGATCAGCACATGCCCGATCCCCGCATGCGACGGCCGCAACAAGAGCACCAGCGGCGGCCGCGGCGGCTGCGTCTGCTTCGAGACCGCTCCTATCGCCAAGGCGACGATCGTCGCCCCAATACCGAGCAGCGGCAATAAGATCCACGGCCGACGCTCAATCGCTGCGCGCAGCCAGTTCATCATTCCTTCGCTCATCTGTCGACTCCCCACAAAGATAAAAGAATGAGTCGGCAGCGGTCCCCCTGAGGAGACGGCTGCCGACTCCAACCAAGAGTAAAGACCCGCTAAACACAGCGGCGGCCTAGCCAGCAACCGTCAGCTCCCCAGCCGCCAGATTGAGTAGCAGGTCGCCCTCCACGCCCCCGCCCCGCAGCCAGCGCACCATCTGGTGCACCATGAGCCCCGCCGCGATCGCCGCCCCGTAGACGACGCCCCGCGCCGCGCAACTGCCGACCTGAGCTTCATTCTGCGAAAACAGCGACTGCGCATACTGCTCTCTCCCGCCCCGATCCGCCGCCGCCAGAACGCGAATCACCTCCCCGCGCATCCGCCCGTCGACCCAGAAGTCGCAGCGATCAGCCAGCGCCCGCCAGATCGCCGCGCGAGCGGAGATCGAGTCCACGCAGCAGAAGACCGCCGCGCCGGTGACCAGCTTCGGTCGAAACCGCTCGGCGACCCGTTCCACCGCAATCGTCGCGTCGATCCGACTGATCGCCTCCGCCGTCGCGTCGACTTTCAGCCGCCCGACGTCATTCGCCAGATAGCCCTGCGTCGTGACATTAGTCGGCTCCACGACGTCAAAGTCGACCAGTTGCATGCGAACGGCGCCCAGCGCCGCCAGCTGCAGCGCCGCCTGCCGCCCAATCGCCCCGACGCCAATCACCGTCACGATTAGCGCCGTTAACCGCTCGCGCGGCACGAGCGCCGCCTGTCGTCCGAACCGATCGCCTAGCTCTCCCATATCAAGGCTCCTAAGGAATCGTCCAAAAGACTAAAACTCTCTTCGGCCGGCTCGGCGCGCAGCGTCACGCTCCGCTCGAACTCCGCCTGCCACGACAGCCGGTCGGACCCGGCGAAGGCCGTCTCAAATGCCACCTCCACCGGCAGCTCCAACTCGCCCCCGGGACCGACGCCGAAGGCCAGCCGCGCATAGGACGCTCCGCTACGCGCGACGATCGCCATCACGGCCCAGTCGCAGCGGCCAAACACCCGTCGGAACGTCTCCTCGTCGACGGCGCTTGGCAGCGCCGACCGACCAGGATGGGTGTGGATCCAGACCCGGCCGAAGCGGGCCGGCGGCAACCCGACCTCGACCTGGCGCTCAAAGTAGTCCGCTACCCCCTCGTCATCGAACACGACGCTCGTCCGATCGACCGTTTGACGCACCAGCGCCACGTCTTCGATCAACAGCAGATCGTCAGGACTGGCGATCCCGAACCCGCCGACCTCTCCCGGGCCGGCGTCACGCAGATAGAGGAGTTTGGCCCAGGCGTACGGCGTCAGACGGAGCGCCGTCGGCCGGCGGTTCTTCCTCTTCTGCATCGAGACAGCTGAGACAACACTCATGACCTTGCTCCGATCGCTTGAGACAACTGGTACAGTGACGATCGCGACAGACGGCGCACGGCGCGCCGCAGTCGCTGCAGAGAATCTCGCCGCACGCCAGGCAGCCGGAGACGCACCCTTCACAAAGCTGCGAGCCGCAGCGGCAGGTCGCGCCGTCGGCGTCGCCCGTCGCGCCGCAGTCGGCGCAAGAACTCCCCTCCCACTCGTCGAGCCGGGCGAAGGCGCTGTCGGGGTTGTAAGCGTCCAGCACTCGGGCGACGAGCGTGAAGAAGTCGGCGATGCGCCCGCTGCCGAGCGCTCGCCGGATCGCCTGATGACCTTCCCCTTCGCAGAGAATCTCATCCCGCACATGGGGATGGGTGACGCTCGAATCAGATCCTGCCAGATGCGGCTCCAGCGCGCGGACTTGGTAGGCTGTCGCGCCTTCGCGCCAGCGCTCCCAGTGCAGGACGATCTCAAAACTTCCCAATTCGACCCCATCGAGTTCGACCGGCTCAGTCGAGAGCGCCAGGGTGCGCCCCTTCAAACCGATGACGAACGACGTCTCTGAATGAGCCAGCGCCAGGAGATCGTCGACGATGTCGCGCCATGAGGCGCGGTACGGGACGGTCCACTCGGCCTCCCACCGATCGAGCGCGCGACGCAGTTCCGCCAACTCACGGCTCAGCTGCCGCTGGACCGCTTCGTGCGCGGCCGGCCAGCGGCTCGTCTGGCGGAGCCGCTGGCCCAATCTTGCCACCTGCTTCCATCCTTCTGTGGGTATCCCGGCGGCGGGCGCGTCGCGGCTCGCCAGGTAACGCTCGATGTCCGCCGCGGCGCGGCAGGCCGTGCGCTCGATGCTCAAGCTCCTTCCCTCACGCGCATCGCGGGAAAGACGTTCGCCCCTTCGATCTTTGTGGGGGTGATGCTGATCCGGTCGCCTTCCTGGAGCACCTGATCGGCCGGGGTCGGTTGGCGATTGACGCGGATGAGGTAGTCGGCGGCGCGGCCGCCCACTTGCCGTTCGAACAGCTGCGCCACGGAGGTTCCCGGCGCGACGTCGAGATAATCGGCGAAGCCGCCGCCGTCGTTGTTGATCATGAGAATACGCATGCAGTCTTCCTGAGGGGTTATGGAGTAGCGGAATGCGCTAGGCGACCAGCTGGAATGCTTCCGTGGGGAGCGCCTGTCGCGCCGGGACGCCCGCGAAGTCGGCCCAGAGGGAGTCGCCTGATGGCTCGACCCAATCGGCCGGCAACAAGACGCCGCTCTGCCAGGGACGCTGGAACTTGGCGAGCATCGCCGCCGGCGACAGGTCGAACTTGCGGCAGAGGGCGGCGAATTCTTCGCCCTGCCCTTCAACCTGCTCGACGGCCGCTGCCGTGAACGAGGCCCAGAGACGCGGCCAGCGGACGGGAGTCTGGCGCATCCGCTCCGGGTGGCGCTGCGCTTGTTCGAGGCGATGGTCGAGCCGCAGCGCCAGCTCCAATAGCCCATGCCAACGGCTGTCGAGACGGCGGCCGCGGGCGTAGGGGCGAGGCGTCAGGCTGAGGGTCTTGTTGAACGCGACGGCCGCTGTCCAGTCGACGCCGGCGTCGGTGAGTTGCGGCCGGTAGGCGACGAGCTGAACGTGCGTTCGGCCCCCGCTTGAAGCCTCGTCGTAAATCAACACCGGGGTAACTTGGCTAAGCGCCACTAGCGGGCCGCCGCGCACGCGAAACCCGAGCGCCGCGCCGTCCCGGGGACGCGACGAGCGGCCGCCATAGCTGCGCCCTGCCAGTTGGCGTCGCCAGCGGCGCCGGAGTTCATCTGGTGAAGTACGTGAGAATGAGGTGGTCATTGATTTGTCTCCTGTTGTAGATGGGGAAGTTGCAGGTCTGCGGAGGGACCGTTGATCACATGGCTGGCGGCCGGATCGTGCAGGTCGAGCAACCAGCAGGCGGCGTCGAGGTCGACGGGCGAGCGAGCGGCGAGCGCTCGCCAGGCAATTGAGAGGGCCAGCAGGGTGGCCAACGCGGCGGCGACCGTCTGGCCTGCAGCGATTGTGCGCTCGCGCGAATGGGCCGCTTGCCGGCGCGCTTCGAGGTCGTTCCAAGAATCGATGAGCCGTGCCCGTTCCTCTTGCAGCTGCCGCTCGGTCGCCAGCAGCTCTCGGCGGGCCTGCGACTCTTCTTCGATGAGTCGGCGCGTGGCCTGACTGGACTCACGCGCCGTGCGGGCAATCTGCTCGTTTTGACGGGCCTGGCGGTCAGCCGCTTCGCGGGCGATCTTCGTCGTCCCGTCGCGGCAGCCGCTCGCGAGGAGCAGCAGCGTCAGGCCGCCGATCAGGCGCCGCGTCATCGCAGCGGCTCCAGCGCGCCAGGAGCAATTTCAGCAGCCGCTCCAAGGCGCGGCGGAGCCGCACCTCGCGTGCTAGCGCCATTGCCAGGAGCACGAGCGCTGCGGCGAGCGCGAATACGAAAGCTTCCATGGAGGCAGCTCTCAGCTGGGGGCGCCATGGCGCACCAGTTCCGCAGCCGTCTGTTCGACGGCGCGCCAGAGGGTCGGGTACTGGTAGGCTTCCACCGCGGCGTTCCAAAACTCCTCGAACCGCTCGGCCGCGATCCGCTGGCGGCCATGGCAGAACCAGCCCATGACGATCGAGAAGGCCCAGTCGATCGCTGCGTCAGGGCGCGCCTGGCGGCGCTGGAGCCAGTGGCGGCGAAAGCGGGTTCTTCCCGCCGAGCGGCGGTCGAGGCCGTGGTGGAGTTCCAAGCGCAACAGTTCCGCGGCGGGGCCAGCCATTAGGAAGCGGATGTAGCTGCGGATCGGCGCCAGCGGCGGTTCACCCCGTTGCGTCGCTTCGCGGCAATAGTCGCGGAACGTGGCGAATTGGTGGCGGGGTGCGCCGTCGGCGCGATGACACGGCAGGGCGAGTTCTCGGGCCATCACGGCGTGGCCTGCTTCGCGGTAGGCCCGCGACTCGTCGGGGGCCAAGGGGGCGTAGTTCAAGGCGATCGTCTCCATAAGCGTCGGTGACGGCGGCCGGTCGGCGCATGCCGACCCTTAAGTGGCCCGTCAATGTTTTATGACGCGAAATGGAGATGGATTTAGGTGATGGTTTGAGTTGGACACGCTCCAGGAAGGGCCATCGCCCAACCGTTAATGCCGTCAACTGGCGGTAAGTAAGACCGTATTAAAACTAGATAAGTTCAATCGCGCGCCCGTTCGGCGCGACGGAGGCTCAAGACTCGAACAAACTACGCGTTTCTCGGAGAAATCGCGGGGCAGAGGAAGCAACGCGCATGCGACAGAACTACCACGCATAGCCGATCGCTGGTCATCGCTTGATCAACAAACCCATTCGAAGATTCTTCGATTGTCGTTTTTGCAACCTCTCGAATAAGGCCCAGAACGGTTGGAGACAAAAAAACTTGTCGGGACTCGAAGAAGTAGCGCATATCAGGGAGATTTTGAAGTCGCTGCTAGGAGGCAGGGCAGAATCCAACGCAGTAATTGCCGAACTGCTTTCAATCGTCTAAGCGTGATTATCGCTGTCG
The DNA here is from genome assembly GCA_013822725.1 of Pirellula sp. GTDB lineage: Bacteria > Planctomycetota > Planctomycetia > Pirellulales > Lacipirellulaceae > Lacipirellula. The sequence goes on along the minus strand of PNKX01000031.1, from coordinate 13,266 downwards.
GCAATCTCGCGTGCAAAGACTCTAAAGCTGGTCGGCGGGTCGCCGAACTAGGAATCGCAACGCAACGCGAGGCCAATACGCACGCGTAGATTTTTTTGCTTAGCGCTGGGGAAGTGATACGATCGCGCTAGCCCCATGCGATGCACGCAAGGCATATGGGTTTTTGAGTTGGTTTTACGTGTAGGTTTGCAAAGTGCAAGGAGCCAGTTATGGCTTGCGGGCACTGGATTTTGAGTACGACTATCCGGCGTCGTCGTGTTGGCCTCGCAGTGTGAAAACGTTGCAAACGTTTTGTTGGCTTGGAGTTGGCGACGGAAGTCGACACCATGCCATACAATGGCTTCCCCCGCCAGCAGTTTGGGCGTGCCTTTATGCCGTCCCCGATCCGATGTTAGGAGAAATAGTCTGTGGCAAAACTGCGGCATCGTTTTGGAAAAGTAAATCGTCTGGGCCGATGAAGGTGACGATTGCGAACAAGGCGCCGTACAGTGCAGCGAGGAGCATGAACGCCGCGGGCAAGTAGGTGATACGGTCGTGAGCAAATCACTCTCACTTTGATGCGGTAGTTCGGATCCCAGCCGGCGAAACCGTCAAAGCAGTAGAGTCGTTCGCGAGTGTTGAGGTAGTCTCGTGCGCGCTCGCGATTGATCTCGAACGCGTGCACATCGAGGGGAATATTCACCGAACCCCACCAGACGTCATGTTCAGACGCCGGGTCTTTGACGACTCGTTTATCGGTAGGAGATCGACCCGTTTTCACTCCGGAATACGCCACCAAAGCGCCGTTCTCCGCAATACTTGCATCTTTCTCGAAACGGATTGCGTGTTCGTAAAGGACACTCGGAGGCAGGTTACGATGAACTTCACCGACTGTTAGGCCGTACCCGTGTAGGTTAAATGAGTTGTTCATACTATTGCCTTTCATACCGAACGAATCGCTGGACGAAGCTGTGGTAGATGTTGCTGACACATCCCGCTTGCCGCCTCTAATCGTCGCCGAGTCGATAGATCGTCGAATGCTCGTCGACGCGATCGATTCGATACTTGTCTGAGTAACCGGCATCCTCGCGATGCCAGTGACAGAACACATTGTGGTAACGGCAGGCCCAGCCGTACTTCGGAAGTACCTCGTGGCGAGTCGTGCGCGATAGGGAATCGAGGATGCTTTTCTTGTGACGCTCGATGAGATCCCATTGAATTCCGCCAGCCGCGTGAGCCGCTTCCAGGTAGTTCACAAACCACCAACCATCGACGTCTCGACAAATCGTGGGACAGGCGTCAATGCCCGTTCCCTGCGGACGCGCGCCATAAGACTTCATCACTAGGTTTTGCAGCGGTTCAGTGAGCACGATCCTGGGCACAATCGACGCCTTTGATTCAATCTGATACGACTCGACCAGGGCCGAACCGAAAATGATCTCATCCGTCAGGCAGATCGGGCCCTGCGTGAGTGCGCCTCGGACGAAGTACCCGTTCATTGCCATGCCAAGTTGGTAGCTCTCGGCGCAGCGAATAATAAACCACGCGATCAATGTACTATCAATTCCCTCGTCATCAATAGGGCAGCCGAGAGCCAGGTTGTCGCTGAAAAACTTGATCTCCCAGCCTTTCTGCGCGGCGACGTCATTCTCGGCGAAAGATTTGCGCACGAATGCCCTCGAATCGCACATCGCGTCGAATATGTTGTCGAGTATTCGCTGCGACTCCTCCGGGGTCGTGCACGAAAGCGATGCCTGAGAAAATCCGAGAATGTCGATGAAGCCCACGATCGACAATCGCACGCGCGGACGACCGGCGTCGTCGAGGTAGGCATTCAGACATCGGTCATTCCGCGATTGAGAATAAAAGGGCATCCGACGCCAGCCGTGTCGCCGAGAGAAGTTCTCGCTAGATTAGCGCAGCGCAATATAGCTGTTTGGCCGTTGCCTTAAGAGCACTTTTAGGATTACGCCAACAAAGTTTAGGACGGACGATTCCTTAGACTCAAGTTGTTTGTGAACCGCACTGACGTAATCGATACTGTGAGATTCGTGCTGCCAGGACAAGTCCTAACCCCAATGCTGCAACGACGATCATGGACTGTGCGCCATTTGCCATTGTCGCCGTGATTACTGGCGAGTCAGCGACAACCTGCAATCTCGCAAACTGTAGTGCTCCGCGAAGTGCGGCGTACATCTGAAGACCTGGCATCATCGTCACCGCGCCGGCGAAAGCGATGACCGCGACAGGAGTTCTGCTCGATCGCGAGATTGCCGCCGAGATGATCCCGACGGAAAATGCGCCCAGAAACGTTGACGTTTCCAGACTCCAGCCCCAGCTCAAAAACACTGAACGAATGCCATGTCCGACGGCACCGCCCACAATTGCGAGGGAGGTATACCGCCAAGGAGTATTGTAGTAGATCGCGAAAGCGCCGGTCACAATCGCTGCGAGCGCGATATCAGCAATTAGATTGGGGGGCTCCGTCCCGACGCCTTGTTGAGCTTCGGGAAGTGCCGTAAGCGTCAACTCGATGCCAACTAGCAGGCCCAAACCGCTGGCAAGCAAAATTCCCGACGCAAGTGCGAAGCGGGCGATCGCCATCGGTATATAGTTGTCGACGAGATCCAGCAACGCATTGATAAGATGCGGGCCAGGGACGAGCATCAAGCAAGGCACGATCAAAGCCAAGCTGTGATGATTCGTCATTTCGCACTGAATCCCCAAGCCGCCCATAACGCCAGCGAGAAATGCTGCAGCGAATGGCAAGGCAAGAATCCGGCAGCGGCGGTGGAGGATCTGTCGTGCGACGAGTCCAATTCCTGTTGCTGCTGCGGCGATCGCCGCCGATCCGACGTCTGCTCCTAATAACGCGGCAAGTGACGCGGCTCCTGCCGCCAGCGCCGGTGCAACAACCCGTAACGAGTGTCGCGGGGTATTGACCTCAATCCGCTGAAGTTTCTCGATAGCGTGCAGAGGGGTCAATCTCTTGCTTTGCACCTCTTCAAGAAGCTGATGAACACGAATCAGGGCTGCGTTGTTGTAGGTAATCTCGCCGGCTTGAAGTACAACCGGCGAGCCGTCGCCACAGCTTATGGCGATTGCCGAGTAAGAAACGACAATGTGGCACGCATCGTCAGTGAGCGCGTGGGCAGTCCGACCTATTACTTTGTGAATTGCAATGGAAGATTCGTTGTACCGGAGTAATAATCGCCCCGCCTGTGACAACAGTGACAACGTTGGTCGATGTGCATCCATTTAATTCAAACTCGCCTCGCATGAAGTCTCCGTCACATTAGATGCGACGAAGATCGACGGCATGCGGCGCGATCGCCGCCCTCTTCCGAATAGTCTAGCCGGTTGCCTGGATAATTTACTCAGGATCCCCTGCCCACAGATCTACAGTCGCGACGAAATTTGAGGAGCATGAAGTGTTCCTCGCTAGAGACGAATAGCGGCTACTATGAAAAACCAGCGCGAGCCGTTGGCAACTTCTGTATACTGGCCATGCTGTGACCGCGTCCTTGCATTGGTAAATCACACGCGATTTGCACACTGAACGGACGCGCGTCGTGACGTCGGTCGCCCGTTTGGGTCGTCGCGACACTTCAATTCGCTTGCTTCGGCATCACGTTGGATCCAAACTTGCATTGCCTAATCGCAGACCTCCAGATGGTCGTACACGGCTGATAAAAGTCAGCACGCACTCCTCCTGCCACTACCGAGTTAGGCCATGAGCAGCAATCAAGACGCAGGTCGTTCGGAGGGAGACGCCCAGCTTGAGCGGGAAATTCGCAACGAGAGAAAGTTCTCGCTGGAGGAAGCGGTCGGAAGGATGGCCGGCGCGGGCGCCATGAAAGGCGAATCGCCAGTTGCAAGGAAAACGCAGGCAATTTTAGAAATAGAAACTTTGTTGGAGAGCAACCTGAGGGACGCGACAGGAGCGTTGCATGTAGTGCTATTGCGTCGTATTAAAGAGAGCGAACACCTACTTAAAGATTTTGAGAATCCTCTCGCGACTCTAGCCGCTTATTGCCGTGAAGTCGTTGACTCAGAGTACGGTTTGAAAAGTCTTGTCCGCGAAACCGACGTCGAATGCGGACGAATCCTGCATGAACGACCTCACTTTGATTTCGAAGGGTCGCCTTCGCACCCCGACGACTGTTACACAGTTAAGTCAGTGCGGTGCGCTTTATTGCAGCTTATGCAACAATTAGATCGACGGTGACTGAGCTCAAGTGATGAAGGTGCTATTAGTTAGCGCGTTTGCTCTAGTCCACGGTGGTGTCATCGATGCTGTCTGAGCGGTGCCGCACAGTCGTATTGTCCACTTCGCGAATGTTTGAGTGTCCTGAGCCGCATAGCTTTTGGTAGCTTGCGAGTTCGTCGCCAACTTATCATTGACAGTATCGGCGATAACCGCCGAGGTGACGTTCGTCGCTGTCCACAATGAAGTTCGGCCGAAAACTAGGTTCAATGATCGCTTGACGGCAACAGATGTCACTGGGTGACTCGCATTGATGCATTTGATATAACGTCAATCGCGGGTATGAGCCATCTCTCGGTACGTCAAACGTCGCCTGATGGGTTGGCTGATCAGCGAAATAAACACTCTTGCCTAATTACTCTAACTCTTCGCCGTCTGAACCCGGCATGCCTTCCGCCGTCTTGATGCTCAGCTACTTTACTTGGCCAGAATCGCCGCCGCAAAGTTGGGCTGTTACATTTCCAACCGTCGGCCCAACGCACATCGGAAGCAATTGATGCTGTTTGAGACGATTGCGCGAGGTTGGGACAATTTCGTCGATCGCTTGGGCGGTCCAATGAGCTTTCGCTTTCTAATGCAACCCGCGATGGCAATATTCTTCGCTGTTCGTGCCGGCTTGAATGACGCTCGCCAAAACAACCCTACCTTTTTAGGTTGTGCACTCTCGAATCCAAGTTCGTGGCGGGCGCGGATGCGCCTCTCCTGGAAAGATGTTGGAGCAGTCTTTATCATCGCGGTGATTTTGGACGCCATTTACCAAGTCGTCGTACATCCTGGAATCTTCGCGTTGGAATTGCTGATCACGGCCACCGTCTTGGCGCTCGTGCCGTACATGATTGTGCGGGACCTTACGTCGCGTGTCGCGCGCTGGACTGGCGTCGGTAAACCTGCAGACCGTTCGCCGCCCGCCGAGAAGAAATCGCAAATTTAGAATATTAAAAAACAATTCGCAGAAAGGCCCAGGACATGTCAGCAGCTTCGAAATCAGACTGGACTAAACCCGCCGCGATGGCAATTCCCAAAGGGGGCTTCAACAAGGAGAGCGCCGAGCAGGGCCGGTATGGGCCGATCTTTCCCAAGTCGCCGGCGTGCTATGGGTTCTCGATCCTGTCGAAGATCATCCCCGGCCGCGACGACGTCTTTTATGAATATGCTCGCAACATCGAGGCGGCGGTGGCCGAAACGCCGGACGTGCTCGCCGTGCTGAAGCTGCACTACCTTCGCTGGGTGCTCTTTCCGATCAACGGCGAGACCTACTTCATGTATCAGGGCATCTTCGACACCGACTTCGACAAGTACACCGAGGATGCCGTGTCGATATTCGCAGCTTCGGGGCTCAACACCGTCTTTGAAAACCTCGAAGGATTTCCCGCCGACTGGAAGACCAACTCGCCAGCGTTCATCGAGTTTGTTCGCGAGCACCAGTGCCCGAGTTTTCTTGAGTACGGTGAATACCCCTATGTAAGCGCGGACGAGATCAAGAAGGCCTTGAAGCTGAAGGCGGCGTTTTCTGACATGCTTGACCAAATGCAATGACGTTCAAGCAAACCGCCAATAAAGATATGAGGCCGAAATGAACGAAACTGATCTAGTGGCGGCAATCGGCCACTATCTCGATGCTTTCAATCGTGGCGACGTCGAGGGGATGGCCGCGATGTTCACTGTCCCTGGGTCAATCCTTGACGGAATGGCGCCGCACCTCTGGCAGGGGCCAAGGGCGGCTGAGGATTGGTACAGAGACGTGTTGATCGAAGGTGAGCAACATGGTGCAACAGGCTATTGCGTTACGCTGGGCGAGCCGTTGCACAACAACATCACCGGATATAGCGCCTACGTTGTCGTGCCGGCGTCGATGACATTCGAGTTGAAAGGTACGCAAATCACGCAAACCGGCGCGCTCTTCACGGTTGCTCTTCGCAAGCTTGCTGAGGGTTGGCGAATCGCGGCCTGGGCATGGTCTAAGGGCACTCGGTAGAAACGTCGACGACGAACAGGAGCTTCGATGCTTGAGCTTGATGATATCCAGCATTATTTGTTGGCGCGTCCCCGAGCTCTGGCGGCGCGGTACGGGTTCCTCACGTTCCGGCAGGCCGCCGGCGGCCGAGCCTGGCTCTCCGGCATTATCGACAAGGTGGGCACGGGTCAGGTCGTTGGGTCTGCCGGGTCAATAGACTCTCGCTGGGTGACGGTGGCCTTCACCTGGAACGGTTTGCGGGCGCTCGGTGTTCCCGAAGATTCGCTCGCCACCTTTCCGGAAGAGTTTCGGCAGGGAATGGCTGCTCGCGCGGAGGTCCTCGGAGACTCGGGAGCCAACCATCCGGATCATTGGGTTGGTGGGCTGACCAGTCCGGAACTTCACGCCATCGTCATCCTTTTCGCCAGCGACGTGGCGGAGCGCGAACGCTGCGTCCAAGAGCACCAGCAATACGCCTCGCAGTTTCCCGACGTTTCAGCTCTCTCGACGCTGGACCTGGAGGCGATCCCGCCGTTGGGACAGGCGCACGAACATTTCGGCTATCGCGACCGACTGACCACGCCGGCCATCGAAGGAATCGGAGATAGAGCTACCCCCGGCTCCGGCCCACCACTAAAGGCGGGCGAGTTTTTTCTTGGATACCCCGACGAGAGCGGCTTCACGCCTGAACTGCCACATCCTGAAATCCTTTCCCGTAACGGCAGTTTCCTGGCCTACCGGCGATTTCACCAACATGTCGGTGCCTTCCGCGACTTTTTGCGGCAGCACGGTGAGACGCCTGAAGAACAAGAGCTGATCGCGGCGAAGCTCATGGGACGCTGGCGCAGCGGTGCTCCTCTGGTCTTGGCGCCGAACAAGGACGACCCAGCGCTTGGGGCGGACATGCAGCGAAACAACAACTTCAACTACAAGGAAATGGATCCGCACGGCTATGCCGTTCCGCTGGGAGCTCACATCCGGCGGATGAATCCGCGCGACACGGCCGCGAACATGAACCGGCGGCAGATGATTCGCCGCGGCGGCACCTATGGCCCGCCGCTGCCCGAGAGCATGCCCGAGGACGGCATTGAACGGGGGATTGCTGCCTTCATTGGTTGCGCCAGCCTCGTGCGCCAATTCGAGTTTGCGCAAAACGTGTGGGTCAATGATCGGAGCTTTCACGAACTTGGTAATGAGCGTGATCCGCTCATCGGCACGCAAGACGGCACGCTGGAATTCAAGATTCCGAAGCGGCCGATCCGCAAGACGATCAAGGGCCTGCCGGCATTCACGACCGTTCGCGGCGGCGCGTACTTTTTTCTTCCGGGGCTGAAGGCTCTTCGCTTCCTGGCATCTTTGTGACTGGGAGAGATATGGATGTCCTGGCGGTGCGGGGCAGCCGCTCGAAAAGTCTATGAACAATTGATTGGCAACGGCATTTGTCCCTGAGGTCGTCGACTATGACGGTCGCGCAAACATTTCCGCGATTTGCAGGACACTTCTATTGGTTGGAACGGGACGGTTGGCATCGGCGGCAGCAGCCTGATTCCGGGTCGACAGCGAGATACATTCGGTCTGGGTTACTTCCATGTAGGGCTGTCGAATGAGTTCAAAGCTTTGCTCGCCGGACCGCTCGCGCCGCCAGGACTTGCACAGCGCGACGAACAAGGCGTGGAATTGTTTTACAACGCTAGCCTCAAGCGCTGGTGCCATCTAACGAGTGATCTGCAAATCGTGCAGCCCAGCACAATAGATCTGGATACTACGATTCTGGTTGGGATGCGACTGATGGTCGAGTTCTGAATTAGTAGAACTTCAAGTTCAACAGCATGACGAATCCTAGTCCTCCAATTGACGTGCTCGTCATCGGCGCTGGACCGAGCGGAGTCGTCGCGGCCTTGCGCGCCGCCGACCTCGGGGCGCGCACGGCACTCGTTACAAGGGATGCGTTCGGAGGCATGGCGGCCAATGACGGACCTGTTCCCGTACGAACACTGGCTCACGCAGCCCGGCTGCTCCGAGATGCACGCCAGCTCAGCCAATACGGCATTAGCGTGAGCGAACCCGTGCTGGACTACTCTCGACTCCTAGCGCGTGTTAGCCAAGTTGTCCAAGATGCGCGTGCTCACTCCACTTGGCGCGAACAGATTGATTCGCTGGGCGTAGCAGTCCACGAACACGCGGGCGCTGCTCGATTCGTCGATTCCCATACCATCGAAACAGCGACCGGAACGCGCCTCAAGGCAGAGAAGTTCATCCTCTGTACGGGCGGCGCCAGTCGGGGACTCGACGTGCCCGGATTCGAGTTCACGAATACACATAGTGATGCTTGGGGCCTGACTTCAGTGCCCGAGTCGATGCTGGTGGTTGGCGGCGGCGCCACCGGGGCTCAAGTGGCTTCAGTTTTCGCCGCTTTTGGCTCGCAAGTTCAACTCTTCCAACGCGGGCCGCGCATTTTGCCTACGGAAGACGAAGAAGTTTCGGCGGCCGTCGCGTCGGCATTCCGGGATCGGGGGATCGTCGTTCGCGAAAGCTTTGGCGAGATTGAATCGTTCGAGAAAACGCCGCTAGGCGTCCGCATGAACTATCAATGCAATAGCGGTCGAAACAGCGCGGAAGCGTCGCTGGCCGTGGTGGCCGTGGGCTGGCAAGCGAACACGGCCGAACTGAATCTCGCGGCCGCCAGCGCCCAGCTGGACTCGCGTGGCTTTGTCGTCGTCGATCCGTATCTGCGAACAACTGCTCCGCACATCTTCGCCGCAGGCGACATCACCGGCCGATTGCTCCTTGTTCCGCCGGCGATCCAGGACGGTTTTGTGGCAGCGACCAACGCCGTCCGCGGCCCGACGATGACCTTGGAGGAGCAGGCAAACCCGGTCGGAAGCTTCACGGACCCCGAGTACGCTCAGGTGGGTCTGACCGAGGCGCAAGCCCGATCTTCGCACGATGTGGCGACCGCTACGGTCCGCTTCGACGCCACGACGCGCACGATTATCGACGGTCGCACATTCGGATTTTGCAAACTCATCGTCGACCAGGGGACGCACAAGATTCTGGGGTGTCACGTCGTCGGCGAACGCGCCGTCGAGATCACCCAAGTTGCAGCAATCGCGATCAGTGCGGGAATGCGAGTCGACGAGTTCGCTCGCATTCCGCTCTCATTCCCAACGTATGCGGGCATTCTTGGCCGCGTGGCCGCTACACTGACACGGCAACTCAACTTGCTCGATCATTGGCAACCTGGTTGAGGACGACTTTTCTCACTGCCCATTGAAAGGGACGCACATGCCTACGTTGCAACCAGCCCGAACTTACAACCAAGACCACATCGCCCGAACGTACACACCTGGCAAGCGCCGCGTGAGCATCTACTGGACGTGGAGCTATCCCTGGGAGACGAACCGCGATCTCACCGACTTGGATAATCGCTTTTCCTCGATCACCGAAGTCCGCCGAGTTGCGTGGCCCGATTTTGAGGCGACCGAATGGGACAAGATGAATTTCCTGCAAGGGATTGCCGGCACCCTCGAGTTGTTCCACAGGTCTTCACTCTCATTCCAGCAAATCGTAGGCGAGGCGACTGGACATCCCGTAGCAGTATTCCAACGCATCGATCAGGCCGGCTACAGGCTGCCCATCGACGAACGTGTGCTGGCCGACACAGATACGCTTTTGGTGTTTGGGCTAGACCACCTCGTCGCTGAGCAGGAAGCCGAGCCGGGTGAAATCGAGGCGATTCGCGAATGGCTCAAACGCGAAGGGACCTGCCTACTGCTCGCTCCGCACCATGACGTTGGTTTCACAGAAGATTCAAAACAGCGGCAAATGGAATATCGGCACCATGGCGACGAATTGGTGCCACGACAGCAGCGATTCAGCCAGTACACGCGTTCGCTGATGAAGGCGCTAGATGTACCAGTTATCAACCAATGGGGACTTCGACCTGCCGTTGTCAGTGGGACGAAGGAAATCGCACCGCTGTCAGCGTTCCGCGACCTCGATAAAGTGGGATTACTGAACAACGTCACGACATTCAATTTTCACTTACACCTGCCGCACTACGAAGTTACGCCCGAGGGTACTAACTCAGTGCAAGTCCTAGCGCGGCAAGCTATCGATCCAGATCGCCCGCATCCCTTTACTGCCGCGGGGAATAAGGAATTTAACTGTTTGCTTTGGATGCCGCCGAAGGACCAGCGAGCCGGAGACATCCTGCTTATCGATTCCACGCACTTTACTACGCTGTTCGGCGGCACCGAAAGCTTGGCGAACCTATGGCGCAATTTGGCGTTAATGAAGTAAATGCGGTGATGCTGGTAGTTATCAGTCAGATCGGCCACTATTTCGATACATCACAGAGACAGAGTACGTCGTCGCAATTCGCCCTGCGGCAGCGGTGTTACGACCGACGCGACTGGTTTTGACGCGTCATTTAGGTAATGCGCTGAAAAGAATGAAATGACCACTTCTCCCCTGACGCAACGGATTGCTGAACTCGATGACCAACTTGGGGAGCTTGCCAAGCCGATTCTCGTCCTTAAATACCTAAATTGGCCTGACGCAACTGAAGCGGATTTCCTGGAGAGTTGGCGCGCCGGGCGTCCAGCCCTGCCTGTCGTCAAGCATTGCATCCCAGATTGGCGAAGTGAGATTGCGGCCCTCGACAACTTCGTAAAACTCTGTGAAGGTGACGATCCGCTGCTGCAATTCCTGCGGAGATCCGCGTGGAGCTACGCGGAGGCGGCGCGCATGCTCATGTCCGCGGGTACGGCTGAATTCACTTCACGGTCGATCAGTCTATATGGGCGGCCAGATGACGTCTACGCAACGCAATCGTTCACAGGAGTAGACGCCGCGGCGTTCCTGTTGGAAAAGACCGAAGCCTTGCTCGGTGGCTCCCATGTTGCTCCGTCAGAAGCGGCGGAACCCGCGGAACAATTTGCGGTGCGACTGCAGAACGCCATCGACGATTACTTTGTTGACGACCGCGTCGAAGTCATCGTCGACAATAACCTTTCGTCTAAAGCAATCGCCGGAACATCACGGATTCGCATTCGGGCGTCCGCGATATTTACCGATTTGGATTTCGACCAGCTCTACCATCACGAAGCGCTGGTGCACACGGCCACCGCCTTGAACGGTCGCCGCCAGCCACGCTTCAAGAGCCTCGCACTGGGAGCTCCGCGGACAACGCGGACTCAAGAGGGATTGGCGGTATTTGCCGAGCTGATGACGAGGTCCATCGATATCAACCGCCTGCGCCGGCTGGCGCTGCGGATTCAGGCCATCAAAGTTGCCTTGGAAGGGGGAGATTTCATCGAATGCTTTAAGGTGTTTCTGGAAGCAGGGCAGGACGAACGAGAGGCCTTTAAATCGGCTCAGCGAATCTTTCGAGGCGGGGATGTCAACGGGCGGATCGTGTTTACCAAGGACTGCGTCTACCTGAAGGGCGTCATGGAATTGCACGTATTCATGAATGTTGCCATCCGCGACAACCAGCCGCAACTTATTGAGCGGCTGTTCTGCGGACGACTGACGATAAGCGATACGATTACATTGGCACCTTACTTCGATTCGGGATTTCTAGAGAGGCCGCGCTACGTTCCACCATGGGCACGCGACACGCGTCGCCTCGCGGCGGCGCTCGCCTACTCTTCCTTTATGATGAACGTCAACTTGACGCCCGTCACCGTCGAAAGATTTGTCGCGGCGACGGAACTTGCGGAGCTGAAATAGCGCGATCGCGAATCCAGGGCACATGCTGCCGTTCGGAGTGGCGTGGTTCGATGCCCCGTTTTTGGATGATCATCCGAACGCTACAGATCCAAGAAAGCGGCCGTCAAAATTTATCTGACTGTCCGAATTTGCCGTTTCACCAGGGTGCGAACGCCGTTCTTTGATTTCGGTCCTTTTAGTCGAAACGCCCCTCGCCTGGATGGAAGTAATAGCCCGTGCGTCAGGTTTAATTACGTTTCGCATGACGTTTCAAGCCGGTAAGCCGGCAAATTTCACGAACAGAGTACAAGCTATGCGCGGTTACAAATGCGTCGAATGGCGATTTGGCGTCGACGCACCTTTAATCGTGATGCTGACGGCATGGAACTCGTTGGCGGCGAGTGGCGTTACGAAGCCGCTTTTCCTGTCTCCCAAACTTGAAAACGTCTTGTCCGCGCCGGAAGTGGAACTCGCCTCTCACGCCGCGACGGGAGAAGGAGGGTGCATTAGCTGCGACGACCCAGTCCGCTGCGAAGATTGTTGCAACAACTGCTCACTTTGCGAGGATGTCCGCGAATCGGTCTGCGCGATCCTAATCCTTATTGCTGGACTCCGTTGCCATTGTCGAACCTGCTGAGCGAGGGATGGTTCGAACCGTGAATTCCTTCGCTCAACTGATCGGGCGGCGCGCAGCGGCAGGGTTGGATCAACGCCGCTGACGGCGATATGTACCCGCTCTGGTTTTTCACATTCGCTCAAGGATTCAATAAGCCTCCGCAGGAGGACGCGTACCTTGGAGCCTACACATTGCTCACTCCATTCAGCTGCACTTTTAGAATGACGCACGGCGACCTCACAGGAAAAGCCAGTCTATTCATAGCGCATTGCTGGTTGTCATGGTAGTGCTTACGTGTCGCTAGCTCAAGCATTTGCTGCTCCACGGTCGCGACATGACGCTTGAACTGGCGCCCTCAAGCCTGACGGAAGAAAGATCCAGGAACGCCGTCTTACACCTAAACTCGCAATCTGCCGTAGGCGTTAAGCACCTGGTGGAACTCATCGCACCACTGCGTCCGACGACTTTTTAAGCGTCCCGCCCTAGCGACTTTTTAGCGCGGCGGGTGCGGCGAATCACTGTCGGTCAGTAAATCAACCCTCGCGTTTTCCGGAAGCGGTTGAGGCAAAGGCGGAATGGAGAGCATCGCTAACGATCTGTCGGTTGTTCCGATTTTGAGGAAATATCTCGACTGGCGTGGCTGGCTTGCGACATATACTTCTAAAGGTTAGTTTCCAGGTCGGTATTTAAAAGCCTCCTCCACCATGGAACCGCTTATATGAACGCTGAGTCGTT
>PNKX01000030.1 GCA_013822725.1 Pirellula sp. | reverse complement strand
GCAGTAGGGGCGACGTTCCATCGGCATGGTGCGCGACCCCTGGCGGAGCCAGGGGCTGCATAGGGCGACGCCGTTTCGTTTACCGCCGACGGCGGCGGTTCAGCCCCCGGCTCCGCCGGGGGGTTGCAGCGCGCATGGGCCAACTATTTCGTAACGGAGAACGACCCCCGGGCGGAGCCCGGGGCTGCCATGGATCAAGGCTGGTGTTCGTTGTGGCAGGCGGCGACGGTTACCTTGGTGAATTCATAGCTCGAATGCGACGTATTCTCCAGTCACAAGATCGACATATCCTCCGTGAATATAGTCCCAAAGGATAACCTTCGAGTAGGGTGATGAAACTGCTTTCACCCTAGCCTCGGATGCTAGAAGTCTCTCAATTTCATCTTGCTGCAAAGGCGTGATGAAACTCGATTCTGGATAACCTGCGGCATGTATGAGAAGCCAATTATCATGGATGCCATTCGTATATGACATACCGAAACGCGAGGTCTTCTTCTCAATTATCTGGGCCAAGACATCAATGTTGGTGCCATAACCCATTGCAAAGCCCGTTGTCGCGTCCACTGGCATATCGAGAGATTGCGCAGGTATCGTCACGCTTATTGTTTGTATGTGCTCATGGAGGAGTTTCCATCGATCGAACGGACCTCGTATCGTAATAGAACGGTATGAACCGGTCGAAAATAGAGCCGTAGGATGATTGGTAACTACCGCATCCAGTAGCTGATTCGCGAATTCCTCAACATCATGTTTTTTTGGCGGAAGCTTGTTTAGGTTAGGCCTGTATCCAATGAGAAGTCCCCGCAAGCTTGGAAACGAAGCATCACAACGTCGTACAGCCTCTCGAATCATGGGCACCACGGCACCCCATGAATCCTTGAGGCTGTCATCGTGATATGCAGTCAATTCAATACCGACGTTTTTCGTTGCAATCGTTGCGATTACGTCAGGAGACTTTGAATTGAGTATTTGATTGACGGCAAACGTACTTAGCGACTGCACTGGAAGAATGTCCGGCATGTGTCGCTCGCCAAACCAAGTCGCAAGACGAACTTCAATTTGCTGTTGGGGAAGTCGCGACATTATTTTTCGGACTATACTGTCTTTAATAGGCGTTATCGCCTCAGACCTACGCCTTGCATGGGTTCAATGCACTACACATCCAAATTCCGCACATCCAGCGCGTGCTTCTGGATAAACTCCCGCCGCGGCTCCACGTTGTCGCCCATCAGCACGCGGAAGAGTTCGTCGGCGGCGCCGGCGTCTTCCATGCTGACCTTCAGGAGCGTGCGGTTGGCGGGGTCGAGCGTCGTTTCGCGGAGCTCTTCCGCGTTCATTTCGCCGAGGCCCTTGAACCGGGTGACCGTCAGGCCCTTTTGGCCGGCTTCGCGGATGGCGGCGGGGAGGCCGCGGAGGTCTTCGAGGCCTGTTTCGTTTTCGCCGCGGCGGACGTTGTAGCGGCTTCCCTCTTCGCCGGTCCGTTCTTGCGGGATGAGGGCTTCGATCGTGAAGCCGAGCTCCTTCAGGTCGCTCAGCATGTTGTTGATCGTGCGGACTTCGTGGAGTTCGACGATGCGGAGGCGGGGGCCTTGTTCTTCGGGTTCGATGATGGCGGGAGCGGTACCGGGGGGATGAACCCCCCGGCTCGCTTCGTCTTGGGCGTCGAGATCGCTGAGCTTCGCGGTGACGACGGGGGCGGAGTCGACGCGGAGCTCGTGGCCGAGTTCCTTTTCCTTCTCGGCGATGAACGCATGCATCTGCGCCATGTCGACGAACCAGTGTTCCTCAAAACCGAGGAACACATGGACCGTCGGAAGCTTGCCGCTGACGAGGTCTTGGCGTTCCGAGTGAATGCGGAGGCTGATGCCGCGGCGTTCCAGGGCGATGATCGCTTCTTCCATCGCGGCGAGCGTGCGGACGAGTTTGGTCATCCGTTCGCCTTCAACGATGTTGCCGTCGCCGGGGTCGAAAATGCTGTCGCCGAGGCCGAGTTCGAGGAGTTGGGTCTTCATCTCCTCTTCGGTCTGGACGTAGTAGGCGTCCTTCTTGCCGCGGATGACGCGGAAGAGCGGGGGTTGGGCGACGTAGACGTGGCCCTTTGCCACGAGGTCGTACATCTGGCGGTAGAAGAAGGTGAGCAGCAGCGTGCGGATGTGCGAACCGTCGACGTCGGCGTCGGTCATGATGATGATCCGGCCGTAGCGACGCTTGCTGAGGTCTTGATCGGGGCCGATGCCGATGCCGACGGCGGAGATCATGTTGCGAATTTCTTCGCTGGCGAGAACTTTGTCTTCGCGCGACTTGTAGGCGTTGATGATTTTGCCGCGGAGCGGCAGGATCGCCTGGTACTCGCGCAAGCGGCCGCCTTCGGCCGAGCCGCCGGCCGAGTCGCCTTCCACGAGGTAGAGTTCGCACTTGTCGACGTCTTTGCTGGAGCAGTCGCGGAGCTTGCCGGGGAGGCCGCCGCCGCCGAAGACGCCTTTGCGGTCGCGGACGAGTTGGCGGGCCTTGCGGGCTGACTCGCGGGCCTCGGCGGCGAGGATCCCCTTCTTCACCATCGCTTTGGCGGTGCGGGGATTCTCTTCGAGATACTTCGTGAGGTACTCGCCGAGGATCGAGTTAACGATTCCCTCGACTTCGCTGTTGCCGAGCTTGGTCTTCGTTTGGCCTTCGAACTGCGGATGCGGGACGCGGACGCTGATGACGGCGGTGAGACCTTCGCGGACGTCTTCGCCCGTGGGGACGAGGTCCTTGAACATGTTCTCCTTCTTGCCGTAGTTGTTCAGCGAGCGGGTGAGCGCGCTGCGGAACCCGGAGAGATGGGTGCCGCCTTCGGTGGTGTTGATGTTGTTGACGTAGGTGTGGACGTTTTCGGTGTACTCGCCCGAGTATTGGAAGGCGATCTGCATGCCGACGCCCTCGGACTGTTCGTCGAGGAAGAGAATGTCGGGGTGGACGACCTCGCTGGCGCGGTTGAGGTATTTGACGTATTCGCGAATGCCGTCTTCGTAGAGGAAGGTTTCGCTTTCGCCGTTGCGGGCGTCGCTGATGGCGACGCGGACGCCGGCGTTGAGGAACGCGAGTTCCTGCAGCCGCTTCACGAGCGTGGCATAGACGTACTTCGTCTGCGGGAAGATTTGGGGATCGGGCTTGAAGGTGGTCTTCGTGCCGCGTTTGGTAGTTGAGCCGACGCGGCGGACTTCGCCGGCGGGGACGCCGCGCTGGTATTCCTGATGGTAGACGTGGCCGTCGCGATAAACTTCGACGTCGGCCCACTCGCTAAGGAAGTTGACGACGGTGACGCCGACGCCGTGGAGGCCGCCGGAGGTTTGGTAAGCGCCTTTTTCGAACTTGCCGCCGAATTTGAGGACGGTCATCACCCCTTCGAGCGTGGTGACTTCGCGGTCCATCTCTTCGGAGAGCTGGGCGTGGCGCTCGACGGGGATGCCGCGGCCGTCGTCCTCGACCGTGACGGAGCCGTCGGCGTTGACCATCACCGTGACGGTGGTCGCGTGGCCGGCCATCGCCTCGTCGATCGAGTTGTCGACGACTTCGTAAACGAGGTGGTGAAGCCCGCGGAGGAACGTATCGCCGATGTACATGCCGGGGCGCTTGCGGACGTGCTCAAGATCGCTGAGATGCTCAAGGTCCTTCGCGCCGTAGTCGGCGTTGCCGTCTTGCAGGGTGGAGCGGAGCTTCTTTTCTTCGGGGATTTCTGGGTTTTCTGCGTCGGACATTTTTTACTGCTTGCGGTTTTTGTTTTCTCTCGCAAAGACGCTAAGGCGCAAAGGGAACGCAAAGAATGCGGGGAAAGTTGGAAAGAACTTGCTGGTGAAGGCAAGACTTTCAATTACCCGTCAATTACTATTTTCCTCTTGTCTTCTTTGCGCTTCTCTTTGCGTCTTCGCGCCTTTGCGAGAGACAAATTCAATTCAAATACTGGTCACCCGATTTTGCCAACGCGGAATCGCAATTGCTTGAGTCCGGCGTCGGGGCGGGCGGTTTGTAGTTCTTGGAGGATTCGTTCTTTTTCGAAGCCGAGTTCTTGCATCACGAGCGAGTTGGCGGCCGTCACTTCGAGCACGCCGCGGCGGAGTTGGCCGACCTCGGTCACCGCGACGAACGCGTCGCCGGCGGCGGCTTGCCAGGCGTCGTTCCACTCGCCAAGCGTGCGGACCTGGGCGTAGCCGCGACGCTGGACCAACTGCGACATCACCTCGGCGATTTTTTTGGGCTGCTGGCCGTAGTACCAGCGCTGGTGCGACTGAGCGCGTCGCTCCAGGTTGGCCCAATCGTCGGGATGTGGTTCGGTGGGTGGAATTTTCAACGTTCTTCTCAATGAATCGTTACATGTGCTTCATGTAATCTTCGGTCACGGTGTATGTAATCTGATCTCCCAGGTTGCTTCCTTGCCCGTCGGGAAACTCGACTTCGTAACTACAGGATGTCCCGCCGAATACCATCAAAACAACGCCAACAGTTCCGTTGGGAACGCCTGGCAATTCCTGCGTCAGCGCAAATGTTTCGTATTCTCTAAACACGAAATCCTTACCGATCGCGCGCCAGCGGCATGATCACATAACCGTAACCGTCTTCAGTGCTGCAGACGGCCGCGCTTTCGCCATCTTTCAGTTCCAGGGTAAACGTCTTGTCGCTATCGAGGACCTTCAGGAAATCGATCACGAACCGCGGATCAAGCGTGATCGTGATCTCCGGCCCGTCGTAGCCGATCGGTAGTTCGACCCGCGACTGGCCGACCTCGGCCGCTTTGCCGGCGAGCACCAGCGAACCGTCGCCAAACGTGAAATCGATGCCGCGGCTCTCTTCGCTGGTGACGATCGCCGCCTGGCGAACCGCCGCGTGCGTCGGGCCGGCGGCGAGTTCGATCTGCTGGCCGACGCCGCGCTCGGGGAAGACCTTCCGCCATTCGGGGAAGCGGCCTTCGAGCAGCCGGGCCGAGATCGTCGCTCGTGGGCTGTGGACGATGAATTCGCTGCCGCGAATGGCAAGTTGCACTTCGGTGTCGGTCGGGGCGATGGCCCGTTCGATCAATTGCATCGCGCGGGTCGGGACGATCGTGTTCTGCTGGACGGCTGCCGGTTCACCCTGTTTGGTGACGGGGCCGACCATCTTGGCAAGGCGGCGACCATCGGTGCCGATGGCCGTGATCATGTCCGCGTCGAACTCCAGCTTCACGCCGCCGAGGGCGTAACGGCTGCTTTCGTTGTCGGTGGCGAAGACGGTGCGGCGGATCAACTCGCGAAGCAGGCGGGCCGGGACTTCGAAGTAGCTCGTCTCTTCGAAGCCGCCGACGGGGGGGAACTCGGCCGGGTTTTCGGCGGGGAGTTGGAAGCGGCTCCGCTCGCCGCGGATGGTGGCGCCGTTGCCGTCCGATTCGATGTGAATCGTTTGATCGGCCGACTCACGCAGGATCGAACCGAACCGCGTCACCGGCAACACCACCGAACCGGGAGCCTGCACGTCGACGCCGCCGACGGCGTGACGGATCCCGACTTCGAGGTCGGTCGCCGTAAGCGAGGCGCCATCTTCGGTCACGTCGAGTTTGACGTTTTGCAGGATCGGTTTGGGACTGCGGCTCGGGGCGACGGCGGCGACCGTCTGGAAGGCTTGCAGGAGTTGCTCGCGATCGCAGGAAATTTTCATGGAGGTTTCTACCTTCAAGTGACTGGCGAAGTGCGGAACGCGAATCGGCGTTCCCGCCACGATGTTCGAGTTGAGTTCAGGTGAGCAAGCGAGTTCATCTCGCCGGGAATTTGTTTTTCGTTGCTTATGTATTTCAAAGGTTAGTAGTAAGAGAAAAGCGAAGGTGTTTCTTGTCGATAACTCGCGACGGTAGGCGTTAAACGGTTGTCCTATCGCGTGTTAGGCGGAGTCGCTGGCAGTGGATAACCTGTTTGGCGTCTGTCGGTAGTCTGTTGGTGCGTCGTCGATGGAATGGGGCGATTGTCGGTTGTCGTCAGTTGGCCAAACATCGCGGGAAAGTTGCCACAGCTTGTCGACGCATTGCTGACAGGTTGTCCACCGGCACGTTCTGAACTCCGGAATTCATTTGTGGGTTCAACGCAACAGTCGGTCGAGTTCGTCGACGGCTTGTTGCGTCACGGGGTCGTGGGCGAGCCGTTCAGCCAGGCGGCGTTCGGCGTGCATGATCGTGGTGTGGTCGCGGTGGCCGAGACCGCGGCCGATGTCGGCGTAGCTGAGACTGGTGAGTCGGCGGGCTAGGTACGCGGCGACGTTACGGGCCTCGACGAGCGAGGTACGGCGCGACGGGCCGATCAGGGCGGCTTGCGTGACCGAGAAAAACCGGGCGGTGACGGCGACGATTTGCTTGAGGTGGGCGAAGTCTTCGCGGGAATCGCTGGGGGAGTGGTCGTGTTTGGCGGGGGGGTCCGCGACCGGCGGTCGCGGCTTTGTTGATGCGGCGACGCGACCGATGAGTTCGGCGGGTGAACTGGTTTCGCGCTGGGCCAAACGGGCCAGTTCGGCGTCGGTCAGCATCATCCCGCGGGCATTGGCCGCGAGTTGCAAGATCGCGCGCCGCGCCGCCAAGCTCGGACGTTGCAGTCGCACGGTCAGCCCGGCCGCCAGGCGATCGCGGAGTCCAGGATCCAAATGACCGACCGAAGCTGGTTCTCGCTCAGCGGTGAAAATGACGATTCCCCCCGCTGCGGTGATCGCATCGACCGCGAGTCGCAGCTCTTGCTGAAATGCCGGACGCGGGCGCAGTCGTTGGAGATCTTCGACGACCAGCACGCGCAGGCTGCGAATGCCGTCGCGCCAGGCAGGAAGCCGGGTATCGTCGGCCGCGGCCTGAGCTTCGCGACAGAAATCGGCCGCGGTGAAGTATTCGACCTGGGCTGGTTCGAGCCGGCGTCGCCAGTGGCGGACGATGCCCTGAACGAGTTGCGACTTGCCGCTGCCGCTGGCGCCAACGAGCACGAGCGGATTGAACAGCTGCGCCGCCTCTTTCAGCGCGAGGTCGCCCAACAGTCTGGCTAGCGGGGCGACGACGAGCTCGTTTTCGGGCCCGACGACAAACGACGGCAACATGCCGGAGGCCGCCGCCGGGGCGTCGCTGCCGGGAAGTTCGAGTTGCAAAACGCCGTCGATCAAGAGGATCCGTCCGTCGAAAACGCTCGGTAGGGCGAGGCTAAACTCAGCGCGTACCGGGGGCCGTGAAACAGCCCCTCAATTTACCCGATTTGCCTCGGCAACGGGAGCGGCCCAGGCGAATAAAAGAGCGTTATCCGACTCGTCGCAAATTGTTACAGACGTTGAGGATACGGCGAGCCGCCTCGTCGATCTCGGCGGGGGTGGTCGTCGCCCCCAGGCTGAATCTCACCGAGGCGGAAATTTGCTCTTCGGGAAGGCCCATCGCGAGGAGCGTCGGCGACGGTTCGCTCGAGCCGCTGGCGCAGGCCGAACCGCTGGAACAGGCGACGCCGGCGAGGTCGAGCGCCATGACCAACGCCTGCCGATCGAGGCCGATGAGCGCGATGTTCGACGTGTGCGGCAACCGCGGCGACTGGGCGCCGATGACGACCGCAGCGGGCCAGCCGGCGCGAATCGTTTGCTCGAAGTGATCGCGGAGCATGGTCATTCGCTCGCGACGGGCGTTGGCTTCGCGTTGCCAGAGTTCGAGGGCGGTCTGCATGCCGATGGCCAGGGAGACCGATTCGGTGCCGGGTCGCAGCGCGGCCTGCTGGAATCCGCCGTGGAGAGCGGGCGTGAGTTGCACGCCATGGCGCAGGAGGAGCACGCCCACCCCCAACGGGCCGTGGAACTTGTGGGCGGTGGCGGTGAGGGCGTCGACGCCGAGTGCGGTGAAGTTGACCGGCAGCTTGCCGACGACCTGGGTAGCGTCGGTATGGAGGAGCACGCCATGACGGCGGCAGATCGCCGCAGCCTCGGCGACTGGCTGCAGGACGCCCGTCTCGTTGCTGGCGAGCATGATGCTAGCGAGCTGCGTCGTGGGGGTGAGGAGCGATTCGAGTTGGTCGAGCCGGATGACGCCGGCGGCGTTGACGCCCAGGGTTTGCAGGACCGGGGGGATGAACCCCCCGACTCGCGTTGGGATGGGAAGGGCCAGCGATTCGGCGGTGCGGGCGATGCTGGGGTGTTCGATCGTGGAGATGACGAGGCGGGGCGACGTCGCCCCGTGAGCCGGGGGGTTCATCCCCCCGGCACGCAGTGTCCCAGCGGTTAGCCCCAGGAGCCCATGAATCGCCAGGTTATTCGATTCAGTACCGCCGCTGGTGAAAATCAGCTGGTCGGCGTCCATTCCCGCAGTGCGAGCGCCGAGGATCTCGGCAATGCGGACTCGCGCCTGTTCCAAAGCTCGCCGGGCCTGACGGCCGGCGTCGTGCTGGCTGGCCGGGTTGCCGTGATAGCGGAGGGCCGCCTCACGCACGGCGTCGGCGACCTCCGGCAAGATCGGGGCGGTCGCGTTGTGGTCGAGGTAAATCGCGGCGGGAGGCATAGGTTTGATTATACGCTTGAACCCCCGGTCACTGACCGGGGGCTAAAAGAGCGGAATTGATAACTACAGGCATTCCGATCTTGCTGCTAGCAATTGGTCGGCGATATGATCCGCCGCCCCACGGATGGGGTGCTGGCTGTTTCTGTTCGGTCTCTCGTCTTTCGAAAACGGACTTTCGAACCATGGCGACGCTGTTTCGCGCGGCGGTGATGTTGTCGGTCCTCGTAGGACTTCCGGGGGCGTGGATCTATTACGGTCCGCTGCCAACGGGGGCTCAGCGGGTGGTCGATCGGTTTGTAGCCATCGCCAAGGAGGCGACGGGTTGGAAAGAGACCGAAGCGAAGCCGGCGCCGACTTGGGATTTTACGAAGTCGGCGCCGATTGTTGGGGAAGGCTTGGCGGAGAATCCCGGGGGGATGAACCCCCCGGCTCGCTATGCTGAAGCGCCTGCCGCATCGTTGGAGATTGGTTCAGCGCTGCCGTTGCCGGAGGCTCCGCCCGCGAAGGCGCCGTCCACGTTGGCTGAGCGGGTGGAACCCTTGCTCACTCAGCTGCGTCAGTACGGCGTCGCCGAATACGCCTTGGAACGTTGGGGGGGCGACGGGAAGCTCTACCGCTTCCATTGCGAAATGCCGATCGGCGGCGGTTCGCTGACGCAGCAGTTCGAGGCTGTCGCTGCCAACCCCGAAGCAAGCGTCGAGCAGGTCGTCGCCGAGGTCTCGCAGTGGCGAACGGCGCGACAAGCGGGCGGGATGTAAGCGGCGGCAAATGCGTACCAACTAGCCGGACCGCCACGCGGTCCGGGAGGAATCGCCAAGCAACTCCGCCCTCGCGAGCGTTAACGCACATCCGTCCCGGAGGGCAGTGGCCCTCCGGCTAGCTGGAGCGAGCGCGAGACTTTTGAGCGAGTACCCACTTCTCACTGGCGACACGCCAGTGGCACACAGAGAAATGCATAAGCCCTCCACATCACTGGCCACTCAATTGCGGAGCCCGGCTGTTGCCGCACAGCAACCGTGGGCCTCGTATGCGTCGGCGCAAAAAGTCTCGCCGCCGAGTCGCGTAGCAACTCCTGGGCCGGTCGAACTGGTGCGCATCAGCACGGAACGGATGGCCGACAAACTGGCCCGGCTGGAAGCGATCTTGCTATTAGCCCGCGAACCCCTTCCCTCAAGAAAGTTGGCGGCGCTCGCCGATTTGGCCGATGGAACGGAGGCCCGTTCGCTAGTGCGGGAATTGTCGCGGCGGCTGCGACGGCGCGGGAGCGCGTTTCAGCCGGTGGAGGTGGCTCACGGAATTCAGTTATTAACCCGCCCCCAATTGGCCGATTGGCTGGGAAAAGTCCACACTCCGCCGAGCGACGTGCGGCTGTCGGCGCCGGCCCTGGAAACGCTGGCCGTGGCGGCCTACCGGCAGCCGGTGACGCGGGCCGACGTCGAGTCGATCCGGGGGGTGCAGTGCGGCGAAATCCTGCGCGTGTTGATGGAACGTGATTTTTTGCGTATCGTCGGACGGAGCGAGGAGTTAGGACGCCCCTTTTTGTACGGCACCACGCGAAAGTTTTTGCAAGTTTTTGGCCTTCGCCGCTTGGAACAACTGCCGCCAGTCGATCAAATTTGTAACGCTGCATCACGCGCGGCCGAATCGCTCGAGCTAAGGGGCGCGAGCGAGTGACGTGCGGTTGTCGAGTTGGCTTAGGAGTATTAATCGTGCGGTCCCAGTTTTCGATTGCTGACAGTTCCGTCGCCTTGGCGGCGAATGACGACGAGTTCGCGCCCCTGGCGCCATGGACGACCATGGTGATGGCCAAGGACGACGACGACGATGACTTCGAGTACGAAGACGAGGATGATGACGACGAGGATGATGACGACGAGGACGACGACGACTCGGAAGAAGAGGGCGACGACGAGTACGAATACGAAGATGAAGATGAAGATGAAGACGAGGATGAAGAAGACGAAGAAGAGGATGACGCCGAGGATGAAGAGGAAGAGCTAGAAGAAGACGAGTGGGAAGAAGTCGACGACGAGGACGACGACGAAGAGGATGAGGACGACTCGGACGAGGAAGACGAAGACGACGAGTTCGAGTACGAAGACGACGAAGATGAAGACGAGCTCGCCTACGAGCAAGAGGAACAAGACCTAGACTAAGCGTCGAAGTCGCTGAATAAAACAAGGCGAGCCGCGGGGTTCATCCCCGCGGCTTTTTTATTGCATCGATTGTTCCGTCGCATTTCAGCCCCCGGCTCCGCCGGGGGGTAGCATCACGCAGGACGATGCCTACCGGTATGGTGGCCGACCCCCTGGCGGAGCCAGGGACTGTAGGGAGCTTACTCTTCTAATCGAAACAGCCGCCGGATCGCATCGAGCAACCCGTGTGGCGGGCCTTCTTGCGAGGCGTCGCGGAGCGACTCCAGTGGCGGGTGGAGCAGCTTGTTTACCAGCCGGTCGGCGAACTGCGTGATCTCCGCGCGGGAACGCTCGTCGAGATCGGGGAGCTTCTTGAAGAGCCGTTCGAGCTCCGCGACCTTCGGCTCTTCGAGGTTCCGCCGCAGACCGCTGATCACCGGGCCGGTGATGCGGCGATGGGCCGCCGCCATGAACGCGTCGGTTTCGGCGACGATGATCTGCTCCGCCGCCGGCAGTTCGGCTGCTCGCGCATCGCGATTCCGCTCGCAGGCGACGGCAAGGTCGTCGAGCGAGTAGAGATAGACGCCGAGTTGCTCGCCGACTTCGGGTTCGAAGTTCCGCGGCACGGCCAGATCGAGAATGAAGAGCGGCCGCTGTTGTCGCAGCGGGGCGACGACGCGCTCGAACCGCTCCGCCATAACGATCGGCTCGGTCGCTCCCGTGGCGCCAATGACGAGGTCGGCCGCGGCAAGTTCGTCCCACAGCCGTTCCCAGGGGACGGCGACGCCGCTCCACGCGGTCGCGAGTTCCAGAGCCCGTTCGGGGCTGCGATTGACGACGTGAATCCGCGTGGCGCCGGCGTCTTGCAGGTAGCGAATCGTCTCCTCGGCCATCTCGCCGGCGCCGATCACCAGGACATGCTTGTCGTCGAACCGCTCGAACACCCGGCTGGCGAAGTCGGCGATGGCGACGCTAGGAATGCTGACGCGATGTTTGTGGAGGCTCGTTTCGTTGTAAACGCGGCGGGCGGCGCGGAGGGCCGACTGGAACAGGTCGTGGAGCGCTGGCCCCGCGGCGCCGCTGTCGACGGAGCGCTGATAGGCCTGCTTCACCTGGGCCAGGATCTGCGGCTCGCCGACGACCATGCTGTCGAGGCTCGCCGCGACGCGATAGAGATGGGCCACCGCCTCGCGCTGGTGGAGCGACAGGATTTGGCCTTCGACTCGTTTGGTCGGCACGCCATGGTAGCTGAGGAGAGCGTCGACCAGCTCGTCGGTTTCGGGGGCCTCGACCGGACCGGCGCCGGCGGCGTAGAGCTCGACGCGGTTGCAGGTCGAGAGGAGTGCGAACTCGGCCGTGGGGAAGCGTTCGCGCCAACGGGCGAGCGCGTCGCTCGTTTGCTCCGTGCCGAACGCGAGCTGTTGGCGGAGATCGACGCCCGAGGCGCGATGAGTGCAGCCGACCATGCGGAGGTTCATGGCGTGACCTCCTGCTGTACCGTGGGGATAAACCCCACGGCTCGCTCAGAGCGCGATTGTTGCATGCGAGCCGCGGGGCTTGTCCCCGCGGTCTTCGGCCCCGCACCCGCACTCTCCCCCCCGCGCCCATGCATCGACTTGCTGCTCATGAACGTACTGAGCGTGATCACCAAAAACACAAAACCGGCCAGGGTGAGGTACGCGACCTTGCGACCGCGACGGGCCGCCGGGTAGGCGAGGCGAAACGCCTCGGCCGCGACCAGCCAGGAGAACATGCCGCTGAGGCTGATCACCACCGGGTCGGTCCACTGCAGACCGCTGCCGTCGCGGAGGGCGAGCCGCATCAGGACGCCAGTGACGAAGCCGAGACCGACGAGAATCGTCGCGGCGATGAGCGAGCGGGCGTTCACCCGTTCGAGCCATTCGAGGCTCGGGAGGCGGAACCGTTCGCTGAGCGGGGCTTTGTTTTTGAGCCGCGCGCTCTGCACGAGGTACATGAGCCCCGCGACGAATCCCAAGAGCACGGCGATCGTGCCGAGCATGAGGAACACGCCATGGAGGATGCCCCAGATGCGGGGCATTTCAGCGCCCGCCATCGGCTCGGTGCTGGCGAAGCGCGCGGCGCCGATGAGGGCGAGCACGATCGGCAGCAGGAACAGGCCGATCGACGCCCGCGGTTGGTAGAGGACGAGCGCGAGGTAGACGATGGCCAGCCCCCAGGCAGCGGAGAGATACCAATCGTGCTGGCTGGAGAGAGGCGCCCAGGGGGAGGCGTTCGCTCTCTCAGCGAGATACCAAGTCTGCGCAACGATGCCGGCGAGTGCGGCAACGACCACGGCCAACCGCCGCCAACGGGGGCGGGCCCACAGGCCCATTACCTCCAGCGCGAGCGCCACCCCAAAGCTGGCGGTGAAGCAGAGCATGTTGACGCCGGAAGACATGTGGAATCAATCGATCGCGTGTGGTGGAACGCGTTGAAGTGGGGCGCTCCGGCGGGTCGTTGACCCGCGGCTCCTTATTCTCCCTCGGCGTCATCCAGCCCGTACTCTTTCAACTTCTTGTGGAGCGTATTGCGGTTGATGCCCAGCCGCGCGGCCGCTTTGATCTGCACGCCGTCGCACAGGGTCATCACTTGCGAAATCACCTCGCGTTCCACGCGATTGACGATCCGGCCATGGAGGTCGCAATCCTCTTCAGCGGCCGTTGTGAGGCCCTGGACCACCAGTTCCTCGGTCAATTCCTCAAAGTTCATCGTACGCGAGCCGAGCGCCTTCGGCTGCCGCCCGGTGCGGACCGCCTCGGGCAACAGTTCAAAAGTTAGCTCATCGCCGAGCGCCATGACGACGACCCGCTCGACGTAATTTTGGAGTTCCCGGACATTTCCGGGCCAGGCGTAGCGCTGCAGCGCCTCCATCGCCCGCGGTTCGATATGGGCGACGTAGCGGTCGTTCTTCTCGTTGTAGTAATTGAGAAAGTGAGTCACCAACAGCGGGATGTCTTCGGTTCGCTCGCGCAGCGGCGGGATGAAAATCGGCACGACGTTGAGCCGATAGAACAAGTCCTCGCGGAACGTCCCGGCCATCGCGAGGTCGAGCAGGTCGCGGTTGCTCGCGGCGATGATGCGAGTATCGACGCGAATCGTGCGGGTGTCGCCGACGCGTTCGAACTCGCGCTCCTGCAGCACGCGGAGGAGTTTTACTTGAAGGTGCAGCGTCGTCGAGTTGATTTCGTCGAGGAAGATGCTGCCTTGGTGGGCCGCTTCGAACCGGCCGGTGCGGTTGTCGATGGCCCCGGTGAAGGCGCCGCGGACGTGGCCGAAGAGCTCGCTTTCGAGCAAGCTCTCGCTGAGGGCGCCGCAGTTGACGCGGACGAAGGGGCGATCACGGCGACCGCTGAGGGTGTGAACGGCGTGGGCGATCAGCTCCTTGCCGGTCCCCGTTTCGCCGAGCAACAACACCGACGCGCTCGACCGCGCCACCTGGCGGGTCGTGCGAAACACCTCCTGCATCGGCGCGCTATTGCCGATGACGCCCGGCAGCGGGGCGCTGGGAGATTCATCGGGTTGCGGCGGGCGGGGGGCCATTGATTACGAACGAATGCTGAAGGGCGAATGCGGAATGCTGAATCGTGGGCGGCGAGCCGGAAGCGTGAGCTTCCGGAGCGTCATTAACGACGAAACTATTTCTTCACAGCCAAGTCCTTCTTCTCAATCACGTCAAGCACGCGGGCCAGCACCTTTTGCGTAGCTGCGTCAGCGGTCTCGCTGGCGTTGTAGCGATCGTATTGAATGACGACCTGGTCTCGTTTTAATTGCACGCCGAACTTGGCGACGCTGGCGGCGAGCGCCTCGGCGGCCGCTTGGCGAGTTTCGATCGGCAGCGTCCCCAGGCTCGCGAAATCGACGAGCATCGTTTGGCTCTCCACCGTGCCGAGGGCCGCCAGCACGGCGACCGACGGGCCGGCCAGTTCAGGCATCAGCAGCGTGCGGTCGACTAGGTGGGCGTTCCGTTCGAGTTCGTCGTAGGGGGCGCCGGCGACGAGGAGCTTGGCAATCCACTCCAAGGCTTGCTTGGCTTGAGCCGTGCGCTCCTCGGTTGGCGCGAGCGGCAGCGGGCGGAGGGCGAGTGCTTCGTTCACCAAGATGGCGAGGGCGCCGTCGCCATCGGGGCGGGGCATCGCGTAGACCAGCGGGTTGGCCTCGGCGACGCGCTGGGCCGCAGCTAGGCGCGGGCCGCTGGAGGCGATGAGAATCGGCGTGCCGGCCGTAAGGTCGCTGATCCGCAGCTGGTAGACGACTTCGCCGAGCAACGGTTGGCCGATGTCGCTGTCGAGGACGATCACGCCCAATCGCGGGGCGACCGCGGGATCAATGGCCGTCACCAGCGCGTCGCGGCCGGTGCGGACCGGCGTCGCATCGTAGCCCATACCGCGGAGTTTGCCGGCCCAGTCGCTCGCCACTAGTAACGCCGGGGCCGCGACGACGGCGGTCGGTTCGCCGGCGCCGCCGACAAAGTACCAGAGTGAGTTAGCCACTTCGCTCGAACCGGGAAACGACCGCTGCGGATTGAGTTGCATGATCGCGCCCAAGGCCGCGAAGCGGAGCGCCCGATCATGGCTCGCGAGCGACGCGGCCAGCGGCGAGGGCAATCCGCCGTTGGAGGCGAGCACCGACGCGTCGCCGCGACGGCCAAGTTCGTTGGCGATCTGCACGGCGGCGGCCGTGTATTGTTCCTTGGCGGCATTGGCGAGCGCCGCCGACAGATCGGCCGGCGTCATCGCGGCGACGACTTGCTTCAGCGCCGCGTCGGCGTCGCGGTCGAGCAGGGCCGACTCTTCCAGGCTATAGAGCAACACGGCGCGGCGATCGTTCGGTTCGGCCAAGCCGCCGACCTCGCCCAGGGCCCGCGCCAAGCGAGCCGCCGAGAGAGCCCGCAACTGCGGGACGGCGTAGGTCGCCGCGGCGAGTTCCTTGGTCTGCGGATTCCACGACCACCAGCGGCCGGCGGTGCCATCGTCGATCGTGGCCACCGGCGTCGACTTGATGCCGGCAAGCCGGTCGCGGAGCAGCTTCTCTACTTCCACGGCAGTCGGCGCGGGATAGCCGAGCTGGGCGATCGAAGTTCGCGCGGCCGCTGCAGCCGACGGATCGGCGGAGGTGACGGCAATCGTCGAGAGCCAGGGGAGGGCGGTCGTCACGCGCAGATGACCCGCGAGCTCCGCGGCGTCGCGACGGAGTTGACCCTGCGAATCGGCCAGCAGCGCGAGCAGCGGAGCGTCGATCGCCGGCCGCATGTCGGCCAGCGCCGCGAGCAGGTTGCCGCGCGTCGCTTCATCCTTCGCTTCAGCCAACGCGTAGATCGCGGCGATCATGCCGGCGTCGCCGGTGGCGCGCAGATCGACGCGCGCGGCGTACCGATCCGCTTCCGCCGGGGCGTTGAGTTGCGCGAGCAGCTTGGCGATGTGGGCCGGATCTTTCGCCGCCGCGTCGGCCGCGGCGATGCAGCCTTGAGCGAACTCTCGCAACCCAGCGAGCGGGCCCGCGTCAGCGGCCTCTCCCCCAGGCGAGTCCAGCCGAATCAACTTCAGAAACTTCGCCGTCCCAAACTCACCCACCAGTGCCGCCTTCTGAGCGTCATCCAGCTTTGCCCCCAGCAACTCGGGGACAATCTGCGCGGCGACGTCGGTATGGCCCAAGTCGATCAGCATCAAGATCGCGCGGAGCTGTTGCGACGGCGTTGTGCGCGGCAATTCCAACACCGCGGCAATGGCGGGATCGCGACGAGCATAGTCGGCCAGCGTCGGCGCCGGTTCGGCTGTGGGGGCGTCGGCGGCCGGAGGTTGGGCATGTAATGGCGAAGCGAACGAAATCGCGAGCATCAGTGTCGCAGCGGCAAAACGCAGCGGCGTCGGCAGGCGTCGAAGCATGAGGAGACAGTCAGTCATATGATGAAAAGCAGAGATGATGAATGCGCGTCTAGCGTGAGTCGGAGGCGTATGTCGTCGGAGGAGTATGTCGTCGTTAGTTCAGCCCCACCGGGGCGAAAGTTAATAGCCAGGGGCGCCAGCCCCTGGAACGCGTTAGCAATGTTCATCAAAGCCCCATCGGGGCGGCAGTAACGTCGATCATTCCAGGAGTGTCGCCCCGTTGGGGCTTACAAATCTTCGCGGCATGTCCACCAGGGGCTCACGCCCCTGGCTATTTACTATCGCCCCTTCGGGGCAGGTTAGACTTGCTTTTTACTTGTGGCCTACGCCTCCAACCCCAAACGTTCCTTCCAAATGGCGACTTGCTTCGCGACCATCGTCGGCGCTGTCGAACCTTCGCTCGTAAACGCCAGGATCGCCTGATCGACGCCCAGGACTGCGTACACTGATTTGTCGAGCGACGGGTGGGCCGCCTGGAATTCGGCCAGTTCCAGCTTGGCCAACGGCACATCGCGCTTCATCGCCACGCCGACGAGCTTGCCGATGATCTCGTGGGCGGTTCGCTGCGGCACGCCGAGCTTGATGAGATGCTCCATCAGCGTCGTCGCGTCGAGGTAGCCCCGTTCGAGTTTTTCGTGAATCGCGGGTCGATTCAGTTCGGCGCCGGTGACCACGGCGGCGGCCAGCTCGACGCACGCTTCCACCGTGTCGGCCGAGTCGAACACCCGCGGTTTGTCTTCCTGCAGGTCGCGGTTGTAGGCGAGCGGCAGTCCCTTGATCAGCACTAGCAGCGCCGTGAGATTCCCCACGACGCGGGCCGTTTTCCCGCGGATCAGTTCCAGCACGTCGGGGTTGATCTTCTGCGGCATGATCGACGAACCGGTGCAGTACGCGTGCGGCAACCGCAGGAAGCGGAACTCGACCGTCGACCACAGAATCCACTCTTCCGCCCAGGTGCTGAGATGTTCGGCAACCAACGTGAGGGCAAAGGCGAACTCGATCGCAAAGTCGCGATCGCTCGATGAATCAAGACTGTTGGCGACGATTCCTTCGAAATCGAGCGCCGCGGCTACATGCCGGCGATCGATCGGAATGGTCGTTCCCGCCAGGGCGGCCGTGCCGAGCGATAGTTGATTGACGCGTCGCCGGCAGTCGGCCAACCGCTCCCGATCGCGGCCGAACTTCTCGGTGTAGGCGAGCCAGTAGTGGTTCGCCAGCACCGGTTGAGCGCGTTGGAGATGGGTGTAGCCCGGCAAGATAATGCCGTGGTCGCGGTCGCAGCGATCGACGAACGCCCGCTGCAGATTGGCCAAGAGCTCATCAGTCCGGTCGATGGCGTCGCGAATCCACAGGCGAAAGTCTGTCGACACCTGGTCGTTCCGGCTGCGACCCGTGTGCAGCTTGCGGCCGACGTCGCCGATCCGCTCGATGAGCGACCGTTCGACGTTCATGTGGACGTCTTCAAGCTCTTGCTTGAACTGGAACGTGCCGGCGGCAATCTCGCGGCCGATCGCTTCCAGGCCGGCGACGATCTGATCCCGTTCATCGGCCGACAACATCCCCGTCTCCGCTAGCATGCGGGCATGGGCGATCGAGCCGCGGATGTCTTGAGCGAAGAGGCGATGGTCGAAGCTGACGCTTTCGCTGAACCGCTCAACGCGCGGGTCGACGTCGCCGTCAAAGACGCCGCCCCAGGGTTTGTGTTGTTGCTTGGCCAAGGAGGCCCTTTCGCGAATTGAAATCGGATCGACGACCGCGGTTGCCTGGATGGTGGGTGCAGCCAAAAAATTGGCTACAACACCTTTACGGTAAACGGCTTAGGACGGGTAGTCAATTAGCTGCGGGCACCCGTCGCCCAAGAAATAGGCAGGGTGGCGGCTAAGGTTTGTTCCACTTTTCCGTCCCACCGACGCGGAAGGCGGAAAGAAGCCCCCTCCGCCGACGAATAGGCAAATTGAGGCCCCGCTCTTTAAGATAGAGCGAGGCCGAATTGGCGCCCTCCCGGGGAGATTTCGCGATGAATAGTGCGTTGCAGTCGATTGTCTCGATTCCTCCTCCGTTCAATATGGTGGTGCTCGTCGTTTTCCTGATGGTAGTAGGGGGGATCTTTACGTCCCTCTTTCAGCAGATCCGCAAATTCGCCAGTCACCGCTCGGAGCTCAACTTCAAACGCGATCTTCTCGACCGCGGGATGACTGCGGAGGAGATCGAGCAGATCGTGCAGGCCCATGGGTCGGCCGTGAAGTCCCCAGGAACCGTCAACATAGGGTGCACCGGACGATGATTCCCAACTCTGCCTTCACCGGCCTGCTGGCCCAAACGTCAGAACCGATCTCTGATCCGTGGGCGGATTCATTTCTCGGCTTCGGCTCCGAGCAGCGGTTCGCGTTGATCATCGTGGCCCTGGGATGCGCGACCGGCCTGATCATCACGCTCGTCTGCGTCATCTCCTCAGCCTTCTCCCACGCCCATCAGCGCCGGCTAGAAACGGAACTGAAGCGAGAAATGCTCGACCGCGGCATGTCGGCCGACGAGGTCGCCCGGGTGATCGAAACGACGGTCCCCGACCAGACGACCAACTACCTCAATGCCATGTTCGGGCGGCAGAAGTAGCGATCCCAGCTTCTGGCGAGCGGGTCACGGAGCCGAGAATTTCCAGCATTTTTCTGTTGCTTTTGGCCGCGCCAACTGTGATGCTGGGATACTGGACGGGCGTATATTCATCGAGTGGCTTTGCCCAGGCCCAAAGAGAATTCCTTGGCCGAAGGCCTCGCTCACCGTAGCCTAGGGCAACGCCCTAGGTCCTATGAACGACGCCATAGGTTTTTGGCTATAGGCCATATTCACGCTGGCAGGCCTTCGGCCATGGTGCGCAGTCGCGACACAAGCGACAGTATCCACGGATGCAATCAACACAACCAAATATCAAATAAAGACTTACGGCCGCCGCGATTTGTCGCCAAAAACCGCATCGCGACAATGACGCGACAAAGACATCCCCCCCAAACGCCCCCTCGGACTGGTCGCTTAAGCGACCAGTCCAGCCCCGTGATCGACCGAGGCCCAGCGAATAATCTTTTCCGTCAGAAAATCGCGGTCCACCCGCCAAGGTCCCCAACTCTAATGAGTTTGGAGAGACGCCTTGATGCTGGAATCCTTATCATCCGCCGCTTTTGACGACTCGCTCGCCCCCGGCCCCGACCACGTCGCGCTGGTGATCCCGCCGACCGATGGCGAGCGGCTCATGCGGTTCCAGCGTTATCGCGATGAGGCGGCGTTTGCCCAAGTCGTCGAAACCCACTCCAAGATGGTCTGGGGCGTCTGCTCTCAAATCCTCCGCCACCAGCAAGACGTCGAGGATGCCTTCCAAGCCACGTTTTTAATCCTCGCCCGCAAAGCGGGGGCGATCCGCGCGACCGAAAGCGCGGCGGGATGGATTTACCGCGTCGCGTATCGAACGGCGCTGCTCGCCCATAGCCGACGTTGCCGTCGGAAAGAACTGCAGCTGGCCGATGAACTCCCGTCGCTGGACGATCAACTTTCCGAGATCGAACGGAACGAGCTCGCGCTCCGACTGCTGGAAGAACTCAACGCCTTGCCGTCGCGCTACCGACAGCCGTTGGTCCTCTGTTACATGGAAGGCCGCACGCGCAGCGAAGCGGCGGAGCAGATGGGCGCCAGCTTGCAAACGGTCAAAGGGCTGTTGGCGCGAGGAACCCGTCTCTTGCGATCGCGGTTGATCCGCCGCGGCGTCGCGCTCTCGACGGCGATGGGGGTCGTCAACGTCGCGATGTCGGCCGCTCAGGTGGCGGCCGCGCCGGCCCTGGTCGCCTCGACGGCGTCGCTCGGAGCGAGCTTTGCCTTGAAACTCAAACTAACGACTTCTGGAATCAAAGGGGCGTCGCTCAAGGGCGTCACCGCTTGCGTACTTGCTGAAAAAGGAATCATTGCCATGACCATCGCCGCCGCGTCGAAGCCCGCCGTGGGCATTTTGGGGGTTTGTCTCGCTGTGGGGATGTTGGCCGTCGCCGACGCCGAGCCGGCGAAGAAGTTCGTTGGCTCTGGCGGAGAGAACGTCCTCTTCATCTCCACGGACGCGAGCGACGACTCCGCTAATGAAGCTGAGGACTCCGATGACGCCGCTGAAATCGCGGCGGCGGAGGACGAGTCTGCGGACGCCGCTGTGGAACTTGCGGCGGTTGAAGAGGAAGAGGAAGTCGAAGAAGAAATTGAAGTGAAGGAGGTGAGACTTGATGACGTCAACGTCGACGTGCAGGTCGACGCCGCTCCGCCGCAGGCCGTCACGTTTAGCGCCCCTCCTGCCGCGCCGCCGGTTCCCACGGCTCCGCCGGCAGTCGCCGCGCCGCCCGTTCCTCCGGTGGCGGCAACCGAGCCCGCGCGCGTCATGGCGTTTAGCGTTGCCGGCGCCCCCCCCGTGGCCCAGCCGGCGGACGTGCTATTTGAAGCTCCTGTCCCGCTGCCAGTTCCGGCCGTTCAGCCGTTGCCGGCGAATTTCGAGCTCGCCCGTAAGTTCAACTTTGCGTTCGATACGAACAATCCGTTTGCCGCCGCGGCTCAACGGACCGTCAGTGCTCCGACGCTGGCCGGCGGCGGCAGCGAGGCGGCGTTGAAGTTGGAAGGAGAGTACTGGGATCTGAAGGCCGCAGGTCTGAAGAAGAAGGCCGACGCGATCCAATTCAAGGTCGGTACCGCGAAACAACGGTTTCAAAACGGACAGGGTGAAATGGGTGAAGGCGAGATCCTCGATCTCTCCGCGGAAAAAGATCTGACGCTGGCCGAGGTAAAGCTCTGCGAGATGAACGCCCAACGCGTGCGCGACGCCTTGGAAGAGCGGGCGAAGGCTCAAGAGGGAGAGAAGGGGGAGCAGTTGGAAATGAAAAAGGCGATGGAGGCCGCAGCCGATGCCCAGCGGGCGGCGGCCAAAGAGGTGAAGCGCGCCACTAAGGAGGCGAAGGAGGCTGGTGAGGCGGCTCAGGCAGAAGCGGCGAAGGCGACCGCCAGGGCGTGGAGCATCCGCACGCAGGCGCCGGCGATCAAGATCGAGCGACGCGCAGCGCCGGCTAAAACGCCCGCCGCGCCCAAAGCCCCGCAACCGCCCCAGGAAGTTCGCATCGAATCCTTGCCGTTCCGCGAGAGCTCCGACATGGCGATCGTGCCGAAAGAGGAGCTGAAGAAACTCCTTTCTCTCGTCGAGTCGACGAAGGAACTGGAAGAACGTATCAAGGAGTTGGAGGAGGAGACGGAAGGGAAGCAAGACCGGTACGGACGTTAAAGGTAGCTGGCCAAACGTGAAAGGCGTCATTTTCTTAAGGGATACCGCGGCGGATCGATCGGCCCCTCATCGCTGACGATCGCAGCGCCGTCCTTGTCGCGCAGCAGGTCAACGATCTTCCGCGGCTGGCCGTCGACGACGATCTCATCGCGCACCAGTCGCACGCCGTGGCTGTAGTCGACGTACCAGTCGACGTGAACATTGGTGAGCGGCTGGATCGGCTGACCGTTCAATTGTCGCCAACCGTAAATCACCAGACGATTGGGACGTTCGTGGATCTTGTTCGACACGACAATGTCCTTTTTCCCGCCGGTGGTGAGCGAGCCGAGCGGCCGGCCCTTTCGTTGTTCTTCGATCTTGTCGTTTGATAGCAAGAACGCGGCGACCGATTCGCGGTCTTCGGTCAGCGGTTGCGGCGCCAGCCGGACTTCGGCAACGGCGTCGATGGCGTCGACGATTTTCCGAGTCGGCAACACGCAGCCGAACAGGTCGGCCAGCCGCTGCGCCGTGTGCGGCGTCATCGGGATGCGAACGAAGTCTTCGTCGCTGCCGATCGCCAGATAATCGGGCGCGACTTCGATGGTGCCGCGCACTTCGCCGGCAGCGATGGGGACTTGTTTGAACGTGCGGAGAAAATCAGGCACGTTTCCCGCGGCTATCTCGGCGTAGACCGCGGCTTCGCGCTCCTCGCGCGGCAAGCCAGCAATCTTCTCCATGAACGCCCGCCCGCCGATGGCATCAACGCGACGCGGCGGGATCGTTTCTATCCCCCTCCCTCGCAGGGAGGGGCTAGGGGAGGGATTCTCGTTACCGGGAGTCTGCGCGCCAACGTTCCCTGTCTTCTTCGCATCATCAACAACCGGCCGCTCCTCCACAAACGCTTCATAAGCCCGCGGCCCGCCAAACGTTCCCCACGTTCCCTCCGCCGGCGTTCCAAGCGTTTGCGCCTGCACCAGTCCGTTCATGTCGCCGACGAGGGCCGTGTGGAGAATCTTGTACTGCGGGTTCGGGTGAACATAAAACCGTACCCGCCCGTCGAGGCCCACGTATTCGGTGAAGGGCCCCGTCTGCCGCTCTTCAATCGCGAACTCAGGTCGGAACGCGTCGACCATGCGCTGCGTCGCGCGGAAGGTGCCGCCGTCGGGACCGACGACTTTCTTGCCGTTGAACTCAATGTTCCGATCGTCGTACGCCAACACGATGAGTCGCCGTGACTTGTCGCCCTGCAACCACCGGACGAGCTTGCCGCCATGTTTCGCGGCGTCGAACGCATAGTTCGCGTCGAGGATCGCAATCCGGTCAATCCACACGGGAATCTGGTCGAAGGCTTCGATTGCTCCGAAGATAAAACTGCCGCCGCCGCTGTGGCCGGTGAGCGTGACGCGCGCGTCGTCCGCGCCGAACTCCCGACGCCACTGGTCGGCGAACGCGCCGATGCGCGCGTTGCCGTCGGCGCGGCTGCCGCGCCACGTCGGCCAACTGAGTCCGCCCGCTTCAGCGCAGACCAGCGTGATTGGTTCCTCCGGAGTGAGTTTCCGCAGCAGCCGCGTTTGAGCGAGCACATGTTGAATGTCGTAGTGCCAGTCGAGGCCCTCCGCCTTCTTACAGCCGAGCGTCTGTTCCAGCGTGTTGCCGTTGGGGAGGGCGAAGATCATCACCCGCGGCGGCATTCGCTTGTCAGCCGGCGCCGCGCTCGCCGCTGGCTGATTCGTGTAAATCCGCACCTGCGGTTCGACCGTTGCGAACCGACCTTCCTCAGCCGCCGCGGCGCGCCAGCAGGCGGTTGCCAACAAGAAGTACAGGATCCGCTGGTTCGTGAATTCGTATCGTGGCATGTCGCGCACAGGTCCTACAGGCCGTTCAATTGATTGCTTCGTTGCTTGCCGAACGCGGGGCGGGATTTCTTACAGCGAATCGTGAGCGCACGATCGTCGTGATTATTGTAATCGGTCTTAACGCGTCCCGTCGGCGTCATCGGCTTACCGCACCGCTTGCGAGTCGAGCGAACGCCCTAACCTAGAGTTGGGGAGCATCCTGCGACCGGACCCAAGCGTCCAGTCACAATCCAGGGCTGCGCCGTAGACTTTGTTCGAGCGTCTCGATGCCAGAACCATCCCCGCCAATTCGAACTAGCGACAAGCTCTCCTGGGCGCTGGGAGCCGCGCTCCTCGTCTGGATTGCGGTCGCCGTGGCGGGTTGGTATGGCATTTCCGCCTATGGCTTCAGCGGCGATCCGCAGGCGACGACCGACGTCGTTCCGCAATGGCCGGCCGAGTCGAACATCGCGCGCATGACGGGACGGCCGACGCTCGTCTTGTTTCTGCATCCTAAATGCCCCTGTTCGCGGGCGACAGTGGCGGAACTGGAACGGCTGCCGATGCTGGTTCGGGGAGAAACGCTCCCCGACGTTTGCGTCGTCGTCGCGGCCCCGCGCTCGACCGGCGACCTGTGGTGGTCATCGCCCTTCCTGGACCGCGCTGCACGGCTTCCCAACGCTCATCTGTTACGCGATCCGGGAGGCGTCGAGACGGCGCTCTTCGGCGCGCGGATCAGCGGCACGGTGTTGCTGTTCGACCCGGCGGGAAATCGCCTCTACGCCGGCGGCGTGACAATGTCGCGCGGCCATGCCGGCGACAACGTCGGTTTGCAAGCAGTGACGTCCTTGCTGGTTGATCATGACGCCGACGTGCCGTCGATTCCTCCGCTCGGCTGCGTGATGGTTCGCGAGAATCGACACCCCGCCAGCGCGACGCCAGTTTCCCATCAAGACGACGGCAACTTGCAGGATGAGCCGCCAGCGAGCGATGACTCGCACGCACTCTCGTCGCGATCCGCCGGAGGCGATCCGATATGATCAGTGCGACTGGCGACGCAAGGTTAAAGGCCCGCGCGGACGAAATTCTCCATCAGCGCGAACGACATATTTACCGGCGCATCGATCGGATGTTCGCCGTGCTGATGGTCGTGCAGTGGATTGGCGCCGTCGCGACGGCCCTTTGTATTTCGCCTCGGACCTGGTCGGGAGCGACCTCGAGTCTTCATCCTCACGTCTGGTTCGCCTTCTGGGTTGGCGGCGCCTTGGCGTCGCTCCCCGTCTGGCTGGCGTGGCGACGGCCCGGCGAAGCGGTCACTCGTTACACGATCGCCATCGCTCAAATGATGTTCTCGTCGCTGCTCGTGCAAGTGAGCGGCGGCCGCCTGGAAACCCATTTTCACGTCTTCGGTTCGCTCGCCTTCCTGGCGGCGTACCGCGATTGGGGCGTCCTGATGGTCGCCACGGCGCTCGTCGGCGCCGACCACCTTATCCGCGGGATTTTTTGGCCGCAGTCTGTGTTCGGCGTCGCCACCGCTGACGAGTGGCGCTGGGTCGAGCATACCGGCTGGGTGCTGTTTGAGGATTTGTTCTTGCTAATCACGATGCGCAAGAGCATGGGGGAGATGCAGAACAACGCCCTGCAGACGGCGCTGTTCGAATCGCACCACGCTGATCTGCAGCGGTACTCGACGCAGCTTCATCGCTCGTTCGAGAAGGAACGATCGATCATCGAGGGTTCGCTCGACGCGGTGGTCGAGCTCGACGCACGCGGCAAGGTCCTCAACTGGAACGGACAAGCCGAGCGATTGTTCGGCTGGACGGTGGCCGAGGCGATTGGCAGTCAGTTGGAAGAACTGGTCATTCCGGAACACGACCGTCAGCGTTACCTCGCAGGATTGCGTGAGCTTTCTCAAGAGCACGAGGAGCCGACGTTCCATCAACGTTTCGAGATGGAATGCGTCGCCCGCGGCGGACGGCAGTTCGACGTTGAGTTGGCGATCGTTTCCATTCAGGGGAGCGAAGAGACGACCTTCTGCGCGTTTGCCCGCGACATCACCGACCGCAAGTCGCATGAGCTCGACATGCGTCGCGCGATGGAAGAGGCCGAGGCCGCCAATCGCATCAAGAGCGAGTTCCTGGCCAACATGAGCCACGAGATTCGCACGCCGCTGAACAGCATTCTCGGCTTCGCGGAGTTGTTGGTGCGCAACGCCGACGAAGGGGATGAACGGCTTCGTCGCGACTACGCCGAGACGATTCGGACCAGTGCTCGTCATTTGCTTGAGCTGATCAATAACGTTCTCGATCTCTCGAAGATCGAAGCGGGCAAGCTCCAGGTCGAACACGCGCGGTTCTCTCCCCACCAGCTGATCGCCGAGGTCGTCTCGCTGTTGCGGGTGCGGGCCGTGGAGAAGGGGATCGTCCTGAACTATCGCTGGGACGGTTCGATTCCCGAGATCGTGGCCACCGACCCGCACCGCGTGCGGCAGTTGTTGGTCAACTTGGTCGGCAACGCGATCAAGTTTACCGAGCAGGGAAGCGTCATGGTCGTCGCCCGCTCCCATCGCGAGGCTGATCGCTGGTACCTGACGCTTGAGGTGCGCGACACCGGCATCGGCATTGATTCGGCGAAGCTCGACGACATCTTTCACCCGTTCGTGCAGGCCGACAGCTCGATGACGCGCCGCTACGGCGGCACGGGGTTGGGTTTGGCCATCTGCAAGAACATCGCCACGGCGCTCGGCGGAAAGTTATCGGTCGACAGCGAACTGGGGCGCGGCACGACGTTCGCCGTTCAGTTGCCGATCGGCGACCTGCGCCATGTTCGCATGTTGGAAACGCCCCCCGACGCGACCACCGGCGACTACGTCGATCGCCCCAGTGCGGCGAATTTGCAGGGAATCCGCGTCCTCTTGGCGGACGACGGCGAGACCAATCGCAAGCTGATCCAGGTCTTTCTGTCGCGCCACGGCGCCGAGGTTCAAACTGTCGAAAACGGCGAGATGGCCTGTCGACTAGCGCTGGCCGAGCCATTCGACGTCGTGCTGATGGACATGCAGATGCCGCTGCTCGACGGCTACGCAGCGACGCGAAAACTGCGGTCGCTGGGCTTCGACAAGCCGATCATCGCGCTCACCGCCCATGCCATGAAGGGGGACCGCGAGAAGTGTACCTACGCCGGTTGCTCGGGATATCTTTCCAAGCCGGTAAACGTCGACGAACTGACTCAAGCGGTGGAGGATGCCGTGGGCTTTGGCGCCCGCTGCCGTATCAACGCGAAAACAGAAAAAGAAAAGAAGATCAAGCGCGCCCTCGCCGGGCCAATTCGCTCGAGCTTGCCGACGGAGGACGACATGCTGCGGGAAATCGTCGCGGAGTTCGTCGAGAGTATTCCGGCGCGGCTCGACGCGATGGAACGGGCGCTCGCCAGCGAAGACTACGAAGAACTACAGCGGCATGTTCATGGGCTCAAAGGTTCCGGCGGCACGGCTGGTTTCACGTGCCTGTCGGAAATTTCGGCCGAGCTCGAAACCTTTGCCGCCAAGGGAAGCGGCGATCAGGCGGCGGCGTTGCTCAACGAATTGAGGGAGATGGAGCCGTTGATCGTCGTGTGACGAAGGACGGGCGCCATGTGCCCGGCCGGTTCGCCGCGTCGTCCGCAATTGCTATGACCAGCTCAACGACCATGCCCGAGCTCGAACCCGCGCCGGCCCCGCCGGCGGCGGTTGGCGTCGTCGACGCCGCGAGCGTCAAGCTCTCCAAGTTGATGGTTGTCGACGACGAACCGACCAACGTCAAGATCGTCCGCCGCTTGTTGGAACTCGAAGGCTTCTCGCAATTCGTCACGACGACCGACGGCCGGAAGGCGATGACGCTCATTCGCGACGAACGCCCCGATTGCGTGCTGCTGGACCTGATGATGCCGTTCGTCACCGGCCTCGACGTCCTCGACGAAATGCGACACGATCCAGCGACGGCGCATATTCCGGTGATCATTCTCACGGCGGTGACCGATCACAAAATCCGTTGCGAAGCGCTGAAGCATGGCGCCACCGATTTTCTGAACAAGCCGGTCGATCCGGCGGAACTCGCGCCGCGCGTCGTCAACGTGTTGAAGGTCAAGGCGTATCAAGACCAACTGCTGCGCTACAACCAGAATCTAGAATCGGCGGTGCGCGAGCGGACGCGACAACTCGAACAGGCCTACCGCGAGATCGGCCTAGTGCTGGCTCGCGCAGCTGAGTATCGCGACAACGATACGGGGCTCCACGTCGTGCGCGTCGGGCGCTACGCCCGCTTGATCGGCGAGGAGCTCGGCATCGTCGGCGACGCCGCCGACCTGCTGGAACGCGCTGCTCAATTGCACGACGTCGGTAAGATTGGCATTCCCGACGCGATTCTCCTGAAGCCGGGACGCTTGACTGACGACGAATTCGAACTGATGAAGCGCCACTGCGCGTTCGGCGACCGAATTCTTCAGCCCTATACCGACGACGAACACGCTGCCAACGGCGACTGGAGAGAGGGGAGTGGCAGCGGGGGAGCGACGCCGTTGCTGGTGCTTGCTCATCGCATCGCTATGAGCCATCACGAGCATTGGGACGGCACCGGCTATCCCACGGGCCTACGGGGCGAGGAGATTCCGCTCGAAGGCCGCATCACCGCGGTCGCCGACGTGTTCGACGCGCTGAGTTCCAAGCGCTGCTACAAGGACTCGTTCCCGATCGACGAATGCTTCGACACGATGGCCGAGAAGCGCGGGAACCACTTCGATCCGCAGGTGCTCGATGCATTTCAAAGCCGCCGCGACGACGTGGTTGACGTTCTGATGCGCTTTGCGGATGGCGTGTGAGCGGCGTCATCTTTCGGTAGCGATCTTTTTTGGCTGGTCGGCAATCATTGCCGTTCCACTAGAGTTGGAAACGAAAAAAGGCCGCCGCGACGTCTTGCGACTTCGCAGCGGCCTCGGGGGGCTTCGGTTAAATCTGCCCGCGACCAGCGGTCGCGGCTTTTTGGTGCGTCGGGCTTACAGGTCGATCGAGATCTTTTCTTCCTGGGCCGCTAGACGCAGCTTCGTCAAGGCACGGGCTTCGATCTGCCGGATCCGTTCCTTCGTCACGCCCATCTCGGCGCCGACCTCTTTCAGGGTCAGCGGCTCGCGGTTGTGATCGAGTCCGAACCGGCCGATGATGATCTGCTGCTCCCGCTCGTCGAGCTTCTGTAGGATCCGCTGGATCTTCTCCAGGCGGTCCGATTGCGCCCGCTCGTCGACCATCGGATTGCCGCGTTCCTCTTGGGTGGCGGCAAACAGTTCGTCGTAGCTCGTGCGGAACCGATCGCGTTGGCGGTACTCTCCCGGAATCGTGCGGGCAAAGTTCTTCATGATCGCCCAGCTGGCGTACGTGCTGAACTTGTTGCCGCGCGAATAATCGAACTTCTCGATCGCCCGCAGCAGCGAAACGTTGCCGTCGCTGACGAGTTCGAAGAAGTTCTGGTCGGGCGTGACGTGCCGCTTGGCGATCGACACGACCAACCGCAAATTAGCCTTCGCGATTTGGTTCTTCAGTCCCACGACCTGTTCGTTCAGATCCTCAATCTCGTCCATCAACGGAGCCTTCGGCTGCTCGACGTCGAGCTCCTTCCGCAGGCGGGCCGTCTTGAACTTGAGATAGTTGTACTTGCGGAACAGGTGTTGTTCTTGCTCGCGGGTGAGCAGCGGCATCTCGTACAGGCTTGCCAAATAGGGGGGCAAACCGGTCGGACGCCGCGGCTTCCGCGAGGGTTCGTCGCTTTGAGGCATCGGGCCGAGGATCGCGTTGTCGGCGCCTTTGCGGGCGAACCGGGGATTGTCGATCAGGTCGAGAGGCAACTCCATGATCCGCTGGGCGCGAATCTCGTTGATCACCCGATAGATCGTCGTCTTCGTCCGGTTGTAGTCGCTGCAAAGCTTGTCGACCGACGCGCCGCGGCGGTAGGCCTCGTACACATTTTGCTTTTGCGGTTCAGTCAGCGGGCCGCCGAGGACGGGGAAGACCGCCAGTTCGGGGTTTTCCGCATCGTGTTGGCGAATCGCCGTGCGAATCGTCTCGACGCTGCGACCGCTCCGCTCGGCGAGCCGACGGGCGATTTCCGCCTGGCCGACGCCGTTCGAAGCCATTTCGCGGGCTTGGTCGATGAATTCGTGACGCTGTTCGTCGGTCAGTTGGCTGAATTTGGCGCCGCGCTCGACGCGCTCGGCGTTGTTCCGCACGAAGCGGTCGACGCTCGAACGGAGGAATCCGACGCGCTTCCGGCCATCGAACACCAACCGGCGGCTGACGAGTCCCAGTTCACGCCAACGAGAAATCGTCTTCGTCGAAACGTTGAACTGGCGGGCCAGTTCTTCGACGGTAAAGACTTGCTCGCCCATGCCGTCGGCCGGGAGTTCGGCGGCGTCGGACAGATCTTCCACCAGCAAGCGGAGATCATGGACCAGATCGCGACCGGCGATCTTGCGAGCGGAATCGGCCGGGGCCGTTTCGGCGCCAGCCAAATGCTCGAAGACTTGGGTCTGCTGATAGGATTGGCCGACGTCGACGCTCGCCATCAACCGCTCGGCGGCGTCGATGCGCTGCAACAGCTGCTCGCGAGTCGCCTCTTGGCGCTGGCGATCGCGGATTTCACGGACGAGCGGGCTTTTATAGTCGATATGCATGGTACACCTTCTCTCTGGCATTCCTCAAACGGCGGGCACGTGGTGTTCCTTGCGATTCCTTCGCCCACGGCGGTAACGGCGTCATCCGGCTCTTTCGATGTCTCCTGTACGAAAATCGTGCCCACTTGTTTGCGGCGGGCGAGGCGATTCGGCGATTGGCTCGCCTGATCACAGCCCGGGGGGTGGTGCATCAAGCCGTTAGAGGTCGCTAGCTTGACCCCATTCCAAGGGCTGCTAGCGACTTCAGCGGCTACTGGTTGTACGAAGTAAGACCGATTTGGGTCGATAGAAAGTTCGCGATTTTCGGGGCGATAGATTCCCT
Source organism: Pirellula sp. (assembly GCA_013822725.1). Taxonomy (GTDB): domain Bacteria; phylum Planctomycetota; class Planctomycetia; order Pirellulales; family Lacipirellulaceae; genus Lacipirellula. Next base: position 24,186 of record PNKX01000030.1, on the reverse strand, counting down.
GAAAATAGAAAAGTTCGTCGTAAGTGACTACTGAAAGATAACTTACGTTGTCCGGTCCGGCGGGAATGATGGGCGGATTTCCGCAAAAACCCTCGGTTTCCCGCGATCGGTGGTGTCGAACATTCCTGCCCGCCCGACGCGGACGCGCACGTTCGCTGTCCACCTCCACGGCTGAATCGCGGCACTCTTCCAGCCGATCTTGGGCGTTTTCGAACAACTGGCTATGATCCCCGCGCCTGCTGTCTCTTTCAGCAGGCACAAGTCAATTGTCTTCGCACCATCTGGCGCTCTTTCAAGAGCCGGGGTCCAAGCAAAATGTCACGCGCCCTCTTCGCCGCAATGTCGCTAGCCGTTGCCATCGCCCCATCTGCGGCCACGCTGGCTGCACCAGGTGTGGCGTACGACCTGACCACCGGCGCCAAGCCGGGCGACGTGATTCACGTCGACGCCACGATGGAAGTCGGCGGCGATTTGTTCGCCACCGACGCCGAAGGCAAAGAGGCGAAGCTCGCCACCAGCGTCGTCGCCAAGCTCGATTACGACGAGCGGCTGCTCGACTGGTCGTCGTATGCGGAAAAGCCTGCCCGTTCGCTGCGTCACTACCACAGCGCCAAAGCGACATTGAAGACCGATGAGATCGGCGTCGATCGCCAACTCGCGAAGGAAGACCGGCTAATTGTCGTCGATCTGGCCGCCGACGGCACCTCGGCGCTCAACGGTCTCGACCAAACGCTCACCCGCGACGAGTTCGATCTGGTCAACGTCATCGGCAATACCGTGCAGCTGGAACGGTTGCTGCCGGGACGGTCGCTGAAGGAATCTGAGGGCTGGGACCACGACGCCCAAACCATCGGCGGCTTGGTCGGCATGGACAACGTCGCCGTCTGCGAAGTGCGCAGCGTCGTGACCGGCATGGAAAATCGTCAGGTGCAGATCCGCCTCGCCGGCGTCATCCACGGCACGGTCGACGGTGCCGCGAGCGAGATGGATCTTCGCGGGGCCTACTTGTTCCACCTCGACGAACGCCGGATTACGAAGTTCAACATGGCGATCAAGGAAGTCCGCAAAGCGGGCCAAGTCTCGCCGGGGCTCGACGTGGTCGCGAAGCTTTCGCTGGTGCTGACGCCGCTGTCGGCCATCGATCAGGCGGACGCTTTCGACAAGGCTCAGATCAACGCCGCCCAGGCGAAACTGCCGGAAGACCTCCGTCGCCTGCGCGTCGAGTCGCCGGCTCGCGGTTACCGGTTCATGCACGACAAGGCCTGGTTCCTCACGGCCGAGCAACGTGAAGCGATGTCGCTCCGGTTGATGGTCGCGGGGGAACTGCTGGGTCATTGCAACGTCTCGACGCTGCCGGCGCGTCCCGCCGACAAGCCGATGACGCTGCAGCAGTTTGAAGACAACGTCGTGAAATCGCTGGGCGACAAACTGGGCGAAGTGAAGGCCGCCACCGAGTGGGCCAACGCAGCCGGCCACCAATGCCTCGGCGTCGTCGCCGTCGGTACGGTCGACGAAGTGCCGATGCAGTGGCGCTACTACTTCATCGGCGACGCCGGGAAGCGGCCGACGACCGTCGCGGTGACGGTGGAACAATCGGCGGAAGAGCGCTTCGCCGACGCCGATCGGGCGATCATCGACACGCTGGTGCTGCTCGACGCCCCCGCGAGCACCGCGGCGAAGCCGATTGCGGTGAAGAAGTAGCGTGGTAGCCCCTGGCTCCGCCAGGGGGTCGGTGACCATACCGGTAGGCTGTGCCCCGCGTGACGCTACCCCCTGGCGGAGCCAGGGGCTGCTAGGGCGTCGACTTCGCAGCTACGAAGTCGGCTTCAGCTGCTTGCCATTCTTCAAACGCTCGTCCAACTGCTTCTGGAACGCGTCGAGGTTCTCCTTGCGAATTGGCTGGACGCCAATGTTAAAGGTGCTCTTCGAGCCCGAGAGGGGCCGCAGGCCTTCCTCGCCGCGGCAGATCGTCGCAATACGGCGAATGGCTTCGTAACCGTAGCGGTACGGATCTTGAACGACGGTGGCGTAGATCTCTCCTTCGCGGATGCCGTCGAGCGTTCCCGCCGTTTCATCGAACGCGACGACCTCGACCTGATCGAGCTTGTTCTTCTCCTTCAGCGTCTCCAGAATCAGCCCGCCATGCTGGGCGTTCATGCCGACGAAGCAAACCAGATCGGGATGCTCGTCGAGCGTCTTGGCGATCAACTCGCGACAGCGTTGGTCGTCGCTTTCATCGACCAAGAAGTCGACGACTTCGTAGGTCGGCCCGGCGTCAGCGGATTTGTCGTCAGTCGGCGCGTTGATGGCCGCTTCGAAGCCGTCGCGTCGTTCAATCATGTTTTCCTTCGTCAGATTGACGAGCACGCACGCAACCTCACCCCCTTGCGGACAGGCCTCGCGCACCAGTTGGGCCGCCAACTTTCCTGCGGCCAAGTTGCTGGCGCCGACGTAGGTGTCGCGAGCGCTCAAGGGAGCGTCGGAGTCGTAGGTGACGACGAGAGCGTCTTCGCACATTCGATTGATGAGCGGCGATTGCGTTACCGGGTCGAGCGAGCTGATCGCGACCCCGTCGACTCCCTTCAGATTGAGCTGCGACAAGATTTGGGTCTGCATCTCGGCGTTCTCGTCGACGTCGGGAATCTCGTACCTGACGTCGACGTCGAGAGCTTCCGCCGCGCTCTTGGCCCCCTCGACCACCAGCTGCCAGAACGGACCCTTCCCGCCGGTGACCATCACCACCGAGCCCATGGGCTTCGGCGCCGGCTCTTGAAAGACGCTTGCCCGATATCCAACAGCGGCGGCGACCGCGATGAGTGCGGCCAACAATAACCCGCTACGTCCGGCGGACATGATTGGTTTCTCCCAGATGAGACGAACAACGCCTATGGCCGCCATTCTTCGCGACGACGTGGTTCAATAAATGAAAAGCAGGGCGACCGGCGCCACCAAGACGTCGGCTCGCCGCCTTTAGTATCTCACAGGGCGTCGCCGGTTGAAAGCAAAAGTCGGCATTTCGCCGAAAGCGCGAAGCCGAGCGTTTTCACGCCTGTTGAAGCTGCCCGCGAACTCGCTATCCGACCCGAAGGGTCGCAAGTTAATAGCCAGTGGCGTAAGCCACTGGTCTCGTCACAAAACTAGCCATCAGCCCCAACGGGGCGGCAGCCAATAGCCAGGGTGCGTAAGCCCCTGGTCCCAGTCCCGCATATCTCGCACAAAGCCCCAACGGGGCGACAGTGCCGGCGATGATTGTCCTCACACTCACGAGAATTTCCTAAAGGTTGCGGATGACCGTCGCGCCATTTATGGTGATATAACCATACGATATATCACCAATTGCCGCCCGCGTCCCATGCCGCAATCGTTCGCCTCGCTGCACATCCACATCGTCTTCAGCACGAAACGGCGTGAACGCGGGTTAGGCAAGGAATTCCATCCTCGCCTGTTCGAGTACATCGGCGGAATTCTGCGGGCGCACTCCTGCCCGCTCGTTGCCGCTGGCGGAACCGAGGATCACGTTCACTTGCTGACATCGCTCAGCCGCACGAAATCCGTGGCCGACATCGTGCGGCTGGTGAAGGCGAATTCCTCAGGGTGGATCCACGAAACGTTGCCAACGATGAAGCTGTTTCAATGGCAGCAAGGTTACGGCGCGTTTGCCGTGAGCACCTCAAACGTGGAGGCAGTGAAGGCCTATTGCGAGAATCAGGCCGAACACCACCGTATGCATTCGTTTCAGGATGAGTTTCGCGAGTTGCTTCGACGGCATGGGTTGGAGTGGGACGAGCGGTACGTTTGGGATTGACGTACTGTCGCCCCGATGGGGCTTTGCGAGAGTTGCGCGGGCCTGGAACCAGGGGCTTACGCACCCTGGCTATGTATTGCCGCCCCGATGGGGCTAATGGCAAGCTTCTACGACTAGGCCCAGTGGCTTACGCCACTGGCTATTGACGATCGCCCCTGTGGGGCTGTTTTTGGATAGGGTCTGGCGTCTTTTACCGAGAAAACAACGCCTCCGAACCGTCAATCGTCGGAATCACGACGATCCCCTTCTCGGTTACCTCGAACCCGCGACGACGATCCGCGTCGTGGTCGACGCCCACCTGCGCTCCGTCGGGGATGAAGACGTTCTTGTCAATGATCGCCCGGCGAATGATCGCCCCTTTGCCGATGTGAACGCCTGAGAACAAGATTGACTCGGTCACTTCGGCACGTTCCTCGACGCGACTCTTTGGCCCGATGATCGAGCGCGTCACATGCCCGCCGGCGATGATCGTCCCGGCGGCGACGATGCTGTCGTGCGCTTCGCCGCGGCGGCCCGAGTTCTCGTCGAACACGAACTTCGGCGGCGGCAGGTTCGGCTGGTCGGTCCGCACCGGCCAATGGTAGTCGTACAGATTCAGCAGCGGATCGACCGCGGTCAGCTCGATGTTCGCTTCGTAGTAGGCGTCGAGCGTCCCGACGTCTTTCCAGTAGGCGTCTTGTTTGCTGTTCTCGTCGTGGAACGGGAACGCCATCACTTTGTGCGTCTTGATGATCGACGGAATGATGTTCCGGCCAAAGTCGTGAGCGCTTTCGGGGAGCGTCGCGTCCTGACAGAGCTGATCGAACAGGAACGGCGCGTTGAAGACGTAAATGCCCATCGACGCCAGGCAGTGGTCGGGGTCGCCGGGGATCGTCTTCGGGTTCGGCACTTTTTCTTCGAATCCGATGATCCGCCGGCTTTCGTCGATTTGCATCACGCCGAATTCGCGCGCCTCTTGCGGCGTCACGCGCAACGCGCCGATTGTCAGGTCAGCCCCCATCTCTTCGTGGTAGGCGACCATCTTGCTGTAGTCCATCTTGTAGATGTGGTCGCCCGCGAGGATCACGACGTATTTGGGACGCTCTTGCTCCAGCGTGTAGATGTTTTGATAGACCGCGTCGGCGGTTCCCTGATACCACTGCTCGTCGATCCGCTGTTGCGGCGGAACGACGTCGATGAACTCGCCGAGCTCGCGGCAAAGCAGATGCCGCCAGCCGTTGGTCACATGGCGGGCGAGGCTCATCGCCTTGTACTGCGTGAGGACCAGGATCTTGCGAATGCCGCTGTTGAGGCAGTTCGACAGCGTGAAGTCGATAATCCGGTAGATCCCGCCGAACGGCACCGCCGGTTTCGCCCGGTCGCGGGTAAGAGGTTCGAGCCGCGATCCCTTGCCGCCCGCGAGAACAACTGCCAATACGTCTTTCATCGAGTGCATCCTCCGTGGTGCGCGGCCTCAGGATTTCCCGGGGGCCGAAGTCGCTAATTCTAGAGGGTTTGGGCAGCGGACGTAATATGTGCGGGCGGGCGGTTGAAAGTGAATGGTCAGGTTTTAGCCCCCGGTTTGAAGAACCGGGGGCTAAGGGTTGCCGGGGAATAACTCGCTCCGCCACGGCAATCTTCGCCCATTTTTCGCCCCGCCTACACACAATCTCCATGGTCGCCGGTTAAAACGATCTCACCACCTGACCGCCGGGGCTGGGCTTGCCGCTTCTGGATGCCCACCACCTGCTTGCCACCGCGTGCAACCTGGCCCCGGCGGTTTCTGATGGGGTTCAGAAAGAAGTTGAACCCGAACTCATCCAAGCCACCGGCTCCGCCGGTGGACGAAGTGTTAGTTAGCCGTGATTTTGCTGCGTTCGCCGGCGAAGCCGGTGGCTTTCTTCGTTCAGATAACGCACCCACAAGCTTCGAGGGGGTATGAACCGACTGAAGCGTCCCGAATACCTGCCGACCCGCCGGCAGATCGTTGAGCAGTGTGCGGAGATTCGACGCAACTGGACAAACTCGGAACGGCGTCGCCGCTCCGTCGGCCACGGCATGGCGAGCGCTGACGACACCTGGTCGCCGCCGCAGATTCTCACATCGCAGTGCCTGGCGCGCGTCCGAAAAATCGTCGCGGACGCCGTCTGAGACCTCTCCCTTCAAGGGAGAGGGGCATGCGTGAGCCGCTCGTACAGTCGGTCAAACGCCGCGAGGGTCGCGTCGAGCGACCATTTCTCCGCGATCCGTTCCGCTGCCGCAAGCCCCATCCGCTCAGCCCGCGGCGGGTTGGCCAGCAAATCGTCAGTCGCCCGCACCGCTTCGGCCCGGTCGCCGAGCTTCACAAGCAGCCCGGTCCGTTCATGGGAGACTGCCGCTCGGTGGGCTGGGATATCGCTTGCGACTGCCGGCACGCCCGCGGCTCCAGCCTCCAGCAACGCGAGCGGCGTCGTCACCGACTGATTGAGTTGCCAAAAAATATCGACCCCTGGCAGCAGCGAGTTCCAATCGTCGCGGTAACCGAGGAATCGTACGCACCCCGGTTCGCTCACTTGCTCGGCGAACCGCTCGAGCCGCGCGCGATCGCCCCCGTCGCCGACGACGAGCAGCCGCGCCGTCGGGTGAATCACCCGCACCAGTTCGAAGGCCCAAATCGCTTCCTCGACTTGGCGATGCCGCCCCAAGGGTCCGGCAACGGCGATTAACTTCGCGTCGCTCGGCAGCTCAAGCTCCTTTAGCAGCGCCGCCCGCGCCGGCCCCGCCTCGCCGGCGCCGCGTCGCGAGACGCCGGGAGGGATCACCTGGATCCGGTTCGCCGCGAGGCCAAGTTGCGTCAACCGCTGACGGGCGGCTTCTTCGGGAACCGTGAACGCCGTCACGCGCGAGTGAATGGAGCGCAACACGCGCTCGGTCCAGCGCGTCGCATCGCCGATGGCCAGCAACGAGCCGATGAGAACATGCCCCGGCCGACGGCGGCCGCTCATGGCCGCTTGAGCGAGCGTCCGTAGATCCCACGCGTGCGTCACGTCGGCGGCGAGTCCCCGCCGCAATCGCGCCAGCCGCGTGAGGGCGATCACGTCAATCGGCCAGCGCCCCCCAAGCGCCTGGACGGTGACGCCCTGATCTCGCAGGGCGTGGACCGGCAGCTTCTCGGCCATCGACGGCGCGACCACGACCCGTTCGCCCGCCGCCGCCTGGCTCACCGCCAACGAGCGCAGCATGCTCGCACCGCCGTAACCGTCGAGACGGGTCGTGAGGTGCAGAATCCGCAGCGGTTGTTTCGCGGAGGGCATGGCGAGTTGCGAAGTGGGGGCCCGCCATTGTAGGGCCGCGACCCCGGGCTGGCGACTGGGTAAGATGATGGGCAATTGCCGGTGAAATACCGAACCACGAAGACACGAAGAAGGAAGCGAGAGACGGCAATTCACCGCAGGATGCGATGGTTTGGCATCCAACGCTGAAGGCGTTGAATATTTCAGCCCAGGGTTGGCGGCGCAGCCGACTACCCTGGGGCGAGAGTTTTTTTAATGGCACGCAACCCTGAAAGGGTTGAATCAATTGGTGCGGATCGATGATGCAACCCTTACAGGGTTGTAGGATTTACGGCCCCCATCAAACCCAGGGTAGATCGCGGCTGCGATCAACCCTGGGCTGGATGATTGAATCCTTTCAGGATTCGATACCTACCAACCCGAAGACGACATACACGTGGCATCCCTGGCAAGCGATTGGACCGACGTGCAGATTGCCGGCCACCGCTGCCGAGTGTTCACCCCATGCGCGCCGTCGCCCGATGGTTTCACCGTCATCTATATGCATGACGAAAATGACAGCGAGTTTGAACAACGGCCGGCGTTGACGCAGCAATTCGAGAAGTATGGCCTACGCTGTCTAGCGCCGCTCACAGGCCGCAGTTGGTGGACCGATCGTCTTTGGCCGCCGTTTGACGCCCAGCGCTCGACGGAGCAATTTCTCCTTCAAGGCGTGCTCCCCTGGCTTGCCGCACAATGGCAAGTCGCTCCGCCGCAACTCGCGCTCCTCGGCGTCGGCATGGGAGGGCAGGGGGGGCTGAAGTTTTCGTACCAGCACCCCAACCTCTTCCCCATCTGCGCGGCGATCGCGCCGACGATCGACTACCACCGCTCCATGGAAGCGGGCGACCCGACGCTCGCCCAGCTCTATCGCGATTCAGAGCAAGCCCGCCAAGACACGGCCACGCTCCACATCCATCCGCTCAACTGGCCGCGGCATCAATGGTTCGTCAGCGACCCGGCCGACTATCTCCGTCACGACGGCGCCGACCGGTTGCGGATGAAGCTCTATTCGCTCGGCGTGCCGTACGAAGCCGACCTCGAAACATCGACAGGGGGCGAGCTTACAGCCTATGTCGATCGCATGGCCGAGCCGGCGCTCAACTTCATCGCCGACCGGCTCGAACGCGAACGGCTGCGCGTGCCGTAGTTTGGGTGACCATGAAAAGTCATTACTTCCCGGTCGGCACTTGGTTCATCGACCCGCGATGCAGCCCCTGGATCTCGACGACGCCCGTGTTCTGATTGAACTGCATCCGCTGCGCTGATTGCGGCGACATCGGGGCGCCGAGATAATCTTGCTGCGTGATCGTCGCCGGCGCCGTGTTGCTCCCTTCGAGGGTGAATAGTCCCTTCGACTGATCAAACGTCGCCAAGTTGCCGGTGGCATTGAACATCTTCCGCTCTTTGTCTTGCCCTTCGATGACGACGTTGCCTTCGGCTTTTAACTCCACCTGCCGGGTATTCGCGCCGTTAACGAGGTCCATTGGGCTCTGGGTGACGCTCAACTCGTCGCAGGTGATCCAATTCGTGCCAGGCTCCGGATCGCCGCCGGGCGACATCGCGAGCCGTTGGTCCCACGATTCGATGGGACCGTACACCGCTTCGACGTTACCGATCACCTTGACCGTTTTCGAATGGAGATTGCCGCCGACGCCGCGGACGAAGTCGACGTGCAGATGCCGCAGTTCCACTTCTTCGTTCATCAACCGCGGCGCCGCGGGGGCAGTCGCCGCCCCGCCGGGAACCGCCATGAACGCCCCGGCGCCCTTGGCCTTGTGGACCGAGTCGATCTTCCCCGGCCCGTCGCCGCGGATCTCGCCGGTGATCTGATTGATCTGCAGCGACTGCACCTCAAGATGCTGTCGTGAGTTGACGCCGCTGACGTCGCGCTGGTCGAACTCGGCCAGCACGCCCTCCCAGCATTCGATCTGCTCGATTTGCGGATTCTGCCCGCCGCCGTCGAAGTTGACCGGCGCCACCGTTCGCACCACGAGTCGACGCGTCCGCAGCCAGCCCGATTCGTGCTGCACGCGTACGTCGCCGAGAAACGTGAGCTCACGGCCATGAAGCTGCATCGACTCTTGCCAGACGATTGTTACCGGTTGCGGCTGAGCGAGCGGATTCCCCGCCATGTCGCGGTCGACGAGCAATTGCACTTCGCCCGGTGCGTTCACGACCGCTTCGCTCGTTCCGCGCTGCAGCGCGATGGCTGGCACGCGCAGCTTGGCGCCATTCGCAGTGAGCTCCGCGATCTGCTGCGGCAGACCGTTCTCTCCGCCGCCGCCGCGAATCTCGATCTGGGCGTTCGGCGTGTCAGCTCCGGTCACATTGAGGTGTTCCGCCACGATCTGCATCGGCTCGACGCCGGGGAGCGTGGCGGAGGCTTCTTTGAAGACAACGGCGCCGTCGACGCTGATGCCGCGGACGGCGGCGGCTTTGCCTTGCATGGCAACGTCGAGATTCAGCGTGACCCCTTCGATGTTGTACGCCTTGTCGCTGGGCATGCCGCCGGCGCCCCCCAGCATCGCTAGCGGATTGCCGGCGCCTGGTGCGGCGCTCGCGCCGCCCGTGCTGATCGGCGTCGCCGCGATTTGTCCGTTGGCCCCGGCGCCGTCGCTGGAGTTCGCGCTGTGATCAAACTTCACTTCGAGCTGGTTCACTTTGCCGTTGAGTTGCGGCGATTCGATTGCCACGCGACCCATGGCCTTGATCAGTTCAGGCACGACCGACCCTGCCAGGGGTCCGCCGCCGCTCGGACTGACAGGGCCGGCGTTCGCCGTTTCGCGCAAGAAGATGTCGAGTCGATCGGCCCACATGCGTCCGGTCCCGGTCATCGACACTTTGGGACGACCATCGAGCACCACGACTGGTTGGCCGTCGCGACGAAACACGTTCATCGCATCAATCCAAGAAACCTCCAGGACTTGATGAGGATTATTAGGATCAACGACCGCCCGCATGCGACCGGCGCCAGACGCCGTCATCGTCCCGACGCGCTGATTCGAGCCCTTCGGCGGCAAGGTGTATTGGATGGTCGTCGCGTTGATCTCGGCGCCCTGATACGACATGGTCACTTCCTCGCTCTGTTCGAGCGTGACCGTTCGACTGATGAGGTTCATATAAAGTCGCCCGCCAATCGCGGCGGCGTCATGCGATTGCGCCGTCAGTACCACCGGGGCGCCGAGCGCCTCGATCGACGCCGGTTCAAACGCCATCGACTCGGTTCCGGCGCCGGTCGGCGTCACGCCGTCGTCGCCCGCGTTCCATTTGGAAGTGCGCGTGAAGAAAAGCTTCAGCTCAGCGGCCTGCATTTCGTCCCGCTTGCCGTCAGGTTGGGTTTGCCGAACCTGGACCTGATCGGTGAAGCTAGCAACCTCCGCTGCGAAGTCGATGCGGAACGGTCCCGCGCTTTGGATATGAATCGGCGGCGCCGGCGTCCCTGCCGCGGCGGCGGTCGCCTCGGGACTTGGTTCGCCGAAGAAGCTCATCTTTCCCGGCGCGACCTTCACGGCGACGTCGTGTTTGATCGTCAGTTCTTCGAACTTCCCGTAGATGCCGCCGATGCCCAGGCCGCTCGAGCCCTCAGTCTTCATGAAACGGATTTCGAGTTCCCGCCCGAAGCCTTGGTGCGGACCCAATCGCATGTCGACCGGACTGAGCGTATGGATGCCGTCTTCGTTGATGTTGAGTTGCTGAGTCGTCAGCATCAGGTCGTCCTGCGGGCCTGGTTCGCGCATGTCGCTGCGAATCGTCACGTCGCCTTCGAGCGTCCCATGCTGCACCTTGCCGAAGCCTAGCCCGCCTCCCTCGGCCTCCATCTGCAGGATGGCGCCTTTGGTCGATTCCAAAATGATCGCGTCGCGCGGCGGTTCGCCGTTGGCTGGGCGTAGCGTCGGAAAGAAGATGACGGCGCAACGCGGAATCGTCATCTGCCCGCTCGCCGACTTCTCTTCCTTACTGAAGATAATCAGCGCCTGGCCATTGTCGAGCGCCTTCGGCGGCTCTTCAAAACACCAATGCGTCGGCGGGAAATAGGCAGCGAGCAGCGGGCGATAGCGGTGGAGCGCCTCGGCGGGCGTCAACACCAAATCGCCCTCAGCGGTCTGCGATGCTTGCTCGATGCGCCACGCCGGTTCGACGAACGGCGCCACCGCCAGCACATACGCTTGGTAGACCGCCGCCGTCACGGCAAAAGCAAGCGCAGCATGCGTGAGGCGGGTAATCATTATGTATAAAACCGCGACCGGTGGTCGCGGAATGCGGCGTCAATCAAAATCCGGCGTTGATTAATATTTCCCGCGACCACCGGTCGCGGCTTTATGCGATGTATTTCCGGATCACGTCGTCCCACTGCCCGGTGTTTTTAAGGATCAACTCCACCACCTCCCGAATCGCCCCTTTGCCGCCGGCAACGCTCGTAACATAGTCCGCCGCCTCGCGTACCTCTTCCGGCGCGTCGCCCACGGCAATGCCGAGCCCTGCAAAGCGAATCGTCGGCACGTCGGGCAGGTCGTCGCCGACGTAGGCGATCTGTTCCGACTGCAGCCCCAGCGAGGCGGCGATCTCGCGCACCTCCGGCAGCTTGTCTTTGACCCCTTGCCGCACGACGTCGAAATCAAGTTCCGCCGCCCGTAGCTTGACGATCTGCGAACTCCGCCCCGTCACCACGCCCGACTTCCCGCCGGCATGCTGCCACAAGCGAATCGCCAATCCGTCTCGAATGTTGAAGCACTTCGACTCGACCCCTTGGTTGTCGAGAATGACGCCGCCGTCCGTCAACACGCCGTCGACGTCGGTCAGCAACAGGCGAATCGCGGCGCAGCGTTGGGCGAGTTTCATGGGGGGGAAGTGAGTAGGTGAGTAAGTGTTTAAGTGAGTAAGTAGCTTGATGAGGGCGATGATCTCCTTATCACCCACTCACCTAAACGCCTACTCACTCCTCCATCAGTCCGTTTCCGGCAACTCGTCGAACGGCCAACAGAATTCCTGCGGCTCTTCCTCTTCGCCGGCGAACAGCCGCACGGTCGGCACGTCCCAATCACATTCTTCGTACGTTTGAACTTGCATCTCACTCTCCTTCGTACGCGCGGGGAGCATCCCCACGACGTCGGTGACGTCAATCATGCCGACGGGTCTTCCTCGCTCGTCGACCACCGGCAGCTCGCTGAATTTGCGCTCGGTCAAAATCTCCAGCGCCGCAGTCATTCGCTCGCCCTTGCAGACGGTCGTCGGCGCGTTGATCATGGCCTCGCTGATCGGCCGATCGAGCGCGGCGTCGCTGCGCCGTTCGATCAGCCGGGCGAGATCGCTGTCGGTAAATAATCCCGCCAACCGGCCATCGGCGTCGAGCAGCATGATGGCGCCGCTCCGGCGACCCGGCCGGGTACTAGTGACGAGAACCTCACGGATCGATTGGTTCGCGCGGGCGACCCGGCATTCGGCCAGATCGCGCATGTGGTCTTCCACCGCGCTCAGTTTCAGTCCCAACGAGCCGCCCGGATGAAAGCGGGCGAAATCTTCGGGACGGAAGCCCCGTTGTCGGCTTACCGCCAGGGCCAGCGCATCGCCCAAGGCGAGCATCGCCGTCGTGCTGGTGCTCGGAGCCAGGCCGAGCGAGCAGGCTTCTTCGAGCTTTCCCAGCGGCAGCACCACCGAGGCCGCGCGGCCGAGCGTGCTGGAATGATTCGCCGTCACGGCGATGATTTGCACGCCGAATTGTTTGAACGCCGGCAGCAACTGCACCACTTCGCTCGACTCGCCGCTTTGCGACAGCGCGAGGACGACATCGTCCGCATGGACGCGACCGAGGTCGCCGTGGAATGCTTCAGCCGGGTGGAGAAAGTGCGCCCGCGCGCCAGTCGAGGCGAACGTGGCCGTTAACTTCTGGCCGATCATGCCGGCCTTGCCGATGCCGGTGACGATGACGGCGCCACGGCAATCGTGAATCAGCGCCACTGCGTCGAGAAAGCTCTCGTCGAGCCGCGACGCAACTCCTTCGAGAGCCTGCGCCTCGGCCCGAATCACCTCGCGGCCATAGGCCAAGGCGTCGGCCTCGCGCGTCGCTTCAATGGGCCGCTTCCTAGCGGCGGCGTCCCTCATCATCGAACCGTCTTCCTTGACGTGCGTAGAATGGTCTGCGGCGGGGGGGATTGTAGCGAAGCGGCCGCGTCGCGAGTAGGCGAGTGTGGACGGTAGCAGAGGTTGCAGAGGTTGCAGAGTTCAAAGACTAACCGCCAAGGACGCCAAGAGCGCCAAGAAAGAAGGATTTGAACCACGACGACACAACGGGCACGACGGAAAAGAGGTAGTAGATGGAACCAAACCTATTGGTTAGTCCCTGATTCTCGTCGTGTTCTTCGTGTTCTTCGTGTCGTCGTGGTTCAATTCATCCTATTACCTGCATTTCCTCGGCGCTCTTGGCGTCCTTGGCGGTTCATCTGAAATGCTTTGCCAGCGTTACTGCCAGCGCATAAAAAAAGCTCCCAGAAAAGCTCACGTCCCAGGGGGGCAAAGGACGCGGAAACCTTTCCGGGAGCGATTGGACGCAATCACGCTTGCGCGCCTGGGCGGACGTTTTCGAGATGTGTCGGGCTCGAAAACGCCGGGGAGTGAATCGAAGCGGGGCGAAGCATCCGTGCTGCGCGGCGCCGCTGCGAGGGTCGAAGTCAGCGAAACCGTCGTCTCGCCGCTAGGATCGACCCGCTCACGTGTTCCTTGTGTGTATGATGGTGACTGATCGACTTCCTGTCGGACGACCGCACGCGAAGAGTAGGAAGAGTTAGCGTTTAGCGGAAGGGCAAAACTGCTGTGGCTTCCATGCCTCTTGAGTTTTTGCTCGCGGTCGTATGTCCGTCGTGTGTGGGGGGAGAATAGGGCGATGCCGAGAACCGGTCAACAGCACTTTGAGAGACTTCTGAAAAAGTTTTTCGACGCCGTGCGCCGCGCGATCGTCGGGCCGAAACAAGTCCCTGTCCCCGTGCGTCGTTAGCGAGAAATGCAAGCCGCAGCGTGTGGCGTGAGCGCGCGATGCAAGACGGAAGATGTGGTGGCGACGCGGTCGCGTTGCTAGCAACCCGCTCACTTCTCTTGCACGCATTGCAGCGCAATAAATCGCCGCATGCCGCTAGAACCATTTAGCCGCGGTGCTCGCACCGCGCGATGCGGCCCCCATCAACTGGTCGCTAGGCGCTTCGCGGCATCATCCCAATTATCGATTTGCTGTGACGTCGCAAACTCTCGTAACTGCTACAATCGCGGTCATTGTCGATGTAGGGGATGGCAAGGAGCCGCGATCGTGCCCAGTCCAGTCGTGACGACTTTCGTCGATGCCGCCCTCAGCCAGTTGCGTCGTCTCGGTTTGATGCAACGGCCGGGTGTGCCCGACTCCATGCGTGACAACTCCGTTCCTCCATCGCGAGATTGGATCGCTTGGAAACCAATTCCGAGCACAGCTTCCGATGCTGACTTGGATGATTTGGAGAGGGAGGCCGGCCTAACTTTTCCGCCACTCTATCGCGACTTGCTTCAATACGTCCATTATGTCCAACTGACAGAAACAGGTATCCGATTCGAACGCCATTTGCCGCAGGAGTGGGGCGGGCGGCTGAGGGAAACATATAACCAGTACTGTCGCGACCGAATTGTGGATGTCGGATTGCTGCCCTTTGGCAGCGAAAGTCTGATGGACGCCGGCCCCGTCTGCTTTGACACCAATCACAGGACTGAGACCGGCGATTGCCCAGTTGTATTCTGGGATCACGAATGGATTGGCACAGCCAAAGAAGTTAGGCCTATGTTCTCGTCAGTCGCAAAGATGTTTGAATGCCTAACGGTCGCCGCTTCTAACGACTTGGGCTTCATCAGCCACTTTGACGATGACGATCCAAAGCTCATACCACAGAAGCAGAAGCTTTTGGCGGAGTTCCTGCGATGCGATCCTGCAGGGGCTGGGGGCCCGGTTCGCGACTATTGGACTTGCTGGGGAGTAACGCCTGCTTAGTAACGCCGCATGGCGCTAGTGGTATCGATCACTTTGTAGAAATCAGTACTGTAAAGCCATCCTGCGTGAAGTGATGGTCGTTCGTCAGCACCGCTTCGATCTGTTGAGACCGCATCACCTGCATTGAAACACAGTCAGCCATGCTGAACGACTTGTCCAATCGGCTCTCGTAGTAAGCAAGTCCGGCGAGAAAACTCTCGCTCGATTGCGATACGACGCGCACGTCTGGGCTCGTCTGGATTGCGCGAACCATCGCTGCGGCGGCGCGGCGTAGACTCGGGCCGCCCCCTGCTAGCGCCGTGAGAACTTCCGAGAGGACTTCTTCCGTCGTCACTAGCTTGGCGTCGCCCAAGTTCGCCTTCGCGCGACGGGCCGCCTCTGCCCAGGAGTCGTTTGGCCGTGCTATCGCGATCCAGTACAGCGTGTCGGCGAAGACTTCCATGCTACTCAGATTTGCTCTGGTAGACGTAGTGATCGAGACGGTCGGAGAGGTCGGCCGGCAAACGCTCCCATTCTTCGGCAGGGACCGCGTCAGCGATACGACGCAACTGATCTTCGATCGACTCGTGGGTCGGCGCCATTTCAGTCGACTGACCTGTCGACAGAGCCGTTAGCGGCACGACGTTTAGCTCTACCTGACATCCCTCGGGAAGCTGCACCGGTTCCGTAGGACGGAACATGCCATGTTCAAACGTGGCGGGAATTGAATCCATCAGTTGGCTTCAAAGAAAGTGATAGGGACCGGAGGCGTTGATCGTTTATACTATTGTAGCTCGGCCGAACGACAATGGCCAATAAGGACTTTTCGGCCTCCTACTTCGCAAACCGGTCCTGCAGCGACTCCACCTGCATCGTCTCCACCCGCAGCGCTTCCATCGCCCGCACGGCAGCCGTCGCCGCTTCGATCGTGGTGAGGCAAGGCACGCCCGCCTGCACCGCGGCGGCGCGGATCTTCCCTTCGTCGGTTCGAGCGCCTTTGCCGCGAGGGGTGTTCATCACCAGCGCGACTTCGCCGTCGCTCAGGAAGTCGAGCAGATTGGGATGTCCCTCGCTAATCTTCTTCACCCGCCGCGTCGGGACGTCGGCCGCTTCGAGGACTTTGGCCGTGCCGTCGGTGGCGAGGATCTTGTAGCCGATGTCGTGCAGCCGCTTCGCGAGATCGACCACGGCGGGCTTCCCTTTCTCGGCGACGCTCACAAAGACGTTGCCTTGATGCGGCAGCACGGTGCCGGCGGCGAGTTGGCTCTTCGCGAACGCCATCGAGAACCGTTCGCTGATCCCCATCACTTCGCCGGTCGAACGCATCTCGGGGCCGAGCACGATGTCGACGCCCGCGAACTTAATGAACGGGAAGACGCTCTCCTTCACCGAGACATGCCGCGGGATCGGATCTTCGGTCTCGCCTTGCTCCTTCAAGCTGACGCCGGCCATCACCTTGGCCGCGATCTTCGCCACCGGCATCCCGGTCGCCTTCGCGACGAACGGCACGGTGCGGCTCGCGCGAGGATTCACTTCGATCACGTACACGATCGGCTTCGAGTCTTCCCACTTCACCGCGAACTGCACGTTCATCAACCCGATGACATTGAGGTCGCGGGCGAGCGCGACGGCCGCTTCGCGAATCTCCTTCACCACCGGGCCAGGCAAGCTGTACGGCGGAATCGCACACGCCGAGTCGCCGGAGTGGACGCCCGCCTCTTCGATATGCTCCATGATGCCGGGAACGATCACGTCCGTGCCGTCGCTGATCGCGTCGACGTCGACTTCGGTCGCCCCTTCGAGGAAGCTATCGATCAACACCGGCTGGCCCTGGGCTGCGACGAACGCCGCGACGACGTACTTTTCAAGCTGCGACTGGTCGTAGCAGATCTCCATCGCCCGACCGCCCAGCACAAAGCTCGGCCGTACCAGGATCGGGTAGCCGATCTTCTCGGCGATCGACCGCGCCTCGCTCATGTTGCGGGCGATGCCGTTGGCCGGCTGCCGCAGGCCGAGCCGTTCGATCATAGCCGAGAACTTTTCGCGATCCTCGGCCGCCTCGATCGCATCGACGCTGGTGCCGATGATCGGCGCCCCGGCGTCTTGCAGCGCCCTCGCCAAGTTCAGCGGCGTCTGCCCCCCGAACTGCACGATGATGCCGTCGGGCTGCACGCGATCGCAAATGTTCAGCACATCTTCCACGGTGAGCGGTTCAAAGAAGAGCAGATCGCTCGTGTCGTAGTCGGTGCTGACCGTCTCGGGATTCGAGTTGACCATGATCGACTCGATGCCGAGCTCCCGCAGCGCGAAGCTGGCGTGGCAGCAGCAGTAATCGAATTCAATCCCCTGGCCGATGCGGTTCGGTCCGCCGCCGAGGATCATCACCCGCTTCGTGCCGGGCTTCTTCTCCGGAACCTCGTCTTCGGTTTCGTACGTGGAGTAGTAGTACGGGGTATAGGCTTCGAACTCGGCGGCGCAGGTGTCGACGCTCTTGTAAACGGCACGAATGCCGAGCGCCAACCGCCGCGTCCGAATCTCCGTTTCGGTCCGTTTAAAAATGACCGCCAGCTGCCGATCGGAGAACCCGAACCGCTTCGCCGTCCGCAGCACGTCAAAGGGAAGCGACTCCCACTCGCCGCTCGCCCGCAGCGACTCTTCGGTTTCGACGATCTCCAGCAGATTGTCGAGGAACCAGGGGTCAATGCCGCTCAGCTCGTAGATTTGCTTGACGGTCATACCCATCTTGAAGGCATAGCGAATGTGCCACACCCGCTGCGGGCAAGGCCGCGCCAGCTTCGCGCGAATCTCCGCCTCGTCGGGCTGTTCATCGGTGCCCCACAGGTCGCTGCCGTCGCAGCCGAAGCCAAAACTGCCGACTTCGAGCCCGCGCAGGGCTTTCTGAAACGATTCCTTAAACGTGCTGCCAATCGCCATCGTCTCGCCGACGCTCTTCATCTGCGTCATCAGCGTGTCGTCGGCTTCGGGGAATTTTTCGAACGCGAACCGGGGCGCCTTCGTTACCACATAGTCGATCGTCGGCTCGAAGCAGGCCTTCGTCTCGCGCGTGATATCGTTCGGCAACTCGTGCAGCCGATAGCCGACGGCGAGCTTGGCGGCGATCTTCGCAATCGGAAATCCGGTCGCCTTCGACGCCAAGGCGCTCGAACGGCTCACCCGCGGGTTCATCTCGATGACGATCATCCGCCCATCTTGCGGATTGATGGCGAACTGAATATTCGAACCGCCCGTCTCGACGCCGATCTCGCGAATGACGGCCAGCGAGGCGTCGCGCATCCGCTGGTACTCTTTATCCGACAGCGTCTGCGCCGGCGCCACGGTGATCGAGTCGCCCGTGTGGACCCCCATCGGGTCAAAATTTTCGATCGAGCAGATGATCACGACGTTGTCGTCGACGTCGCGCATCACCTCCATCTCGTACTCTTTCCAGCCGATGATCGACTCCTCGATCAGCACCTGCGTCGTCGGCGACATATCGAGCCCGCGGAGCACAAGGTCGTCGAACTCATGCCGGTTGTAGGCGATCGCCGAGCCGCTGCCCCCCATCGTGAAGCTCGGCCGCACCACCGCCGGCAGGCCGATCCTCTCGACCAGCGCACGGGCTTGCTCGATGGTCGTCACCGTTTCGCCGTTGCACGTGCCGAGGCCGATCTTCTTCATCGCCGCCTTGAACCGCTCACGGCTCTCGGCCTTATCAATGACATCGGCGTTGGCGCCGATCATCTCGACGCCATGCTTCTTCAGCACGCCGTTGGCCTCGAGCGCCATCGCCAGGTTGAGCGCCGTCTGCCCGCCAAGCGTCGGCAGCAGCGCGTCGGGGCGCTCCTTCTCGATCACCTTCTCGACGATCTCCCACGTCAGCGGCTCGATGTAGGTCCGATCGGCCGTCGACGGATCGGTCATGATCGTCGCTGGGTTCGAGTTGATGAGGATGACCTCATACCCCTCTTCGCGCAGCGCCTTGCAGGCCTGGGTGCCGGAGTAATCGAACTCGCACGCCTGTCCAATAACGATGGGGCCGGAACCAATCAGCAAGATGCGTTTAATGTCGTCTCGTCGGGGCACGGCGCGATATTTTCTGTCTAAAGGTGGGAGGCAGCGAACTCAGCAAGCAGAGGAGTGACACTCCAGTCGAGCCGCGGGGTTCATCCCCGCGGTCTTCCCTTCACTCCTCCCCGCCAAGCCCGCATTTAGCGAGTAAAATCGCTCCATCGTAGCCCACCTAAACGCCCCCCTTCAAGGGGCCCAGCGCACGTGACATTCCCGTCATCTGCCGCAAACCTCGGCGTTTCTCGACGAAACTTGGCCTCCGTCCGCCGCCCCGCTAACTTATCCGCGGGGGGAGGAAAGGCCGATGGATGTCCTCCTATCACTACGTCGTCTTCCCGCGCGGCAAACAGCCGACGGCGGATGAGGTCCGCGAATTCCAAAAGTTCGCGGGCGCGCTGGCGAACCAATTCGCCTGGGGAACCTGCCGCGACGACGGCCGACTCGCCCTCGCGGTCGACCGCCAGTCGTGCGACCACGTTCAGCAGATCGACCCCGGCTTCGCCGCCGTCATCCGCCGCTGGGAATCGCACGGTTGCGAGCTCCTCCCCCATCTCGCGTTCGTCAAAGACGCCGCCGCCCTCAAGCCGACCCCGTCGTTCGCTTGGCTCTCGCAAGACGGCCGCGGCACGGTCCAAAGCCGCCGCGCGGAAGGCCAGCTCGCCGCGAAGGAGCAAGCCGCCAAAGAAGCGATCGGCCGCTCGATGCTCGCCGTGCAGCAATCGATCGAACGCTACGCCTTGGTGCAACGCATCGCCGCCGCCCTCCCGTACGCGCTCGTCGCCATCGCCGCCGTCACCACCATCGGCATGGGCCTCTACATCCGCGAACGCCTCCTCAACTCCAACCGCGAAAGCCGCCAAGCCACCATCGAACGCACGCTGGGATCCCCACCATAAAGCCGCGACCGGCGGTCGCGGAACCCCCACCCGCCCCCAACGCTGGCCCCCAACCACGCCCGCGCTAAAATGCCCTCTCCCACAATCCCCCCGCCACCACTCATAAAAACCGCGACCGCCGGTCGCGTCCCCCCACACTCCATGCCCCCCTCATCCCCCACCCCCTGGAAGCCCACCAAAGCCCAGCTCGCCGCCGCGTCGAACAAACGCGTCCCCGACCTCCTCGCCAAGGACCTCATCGTCCTCTTCGCCGGCATCAACCCCGGCCTCTACACCGCCGCCATCGGCCGCCACTTCGGTCGCCCCGGCAACCGCTTCTGGCCCGCGCTCTACAACGGCGGCTTCACGCCCAGACTCTTCTCGCCGTTCGAAAGCGCGCAGCTCCTCGACCTCCATCTCGGCATCACCAACGTCGTCTCGCGCGCGACCGCCCGGGCCGACGAACTCACCAACGACGAACTCCGCGCCGGCGGCAAACGCCTCGCAGCGAAAGTGAAACGTTGGCAGCCGACCGTCGTCGCCTTCGTCGGCATCGGCCCCTATCGCATCGTCTCCGGCGTGAAAGACGCCAGCGTCGGCCTGCAACAAGACCCCTTCGGCGGCCGCCCCGCCTGGGTCCTCCCGAACCCCAGCGGCCTCAACGCCCACTACCAACCCGCCGCGCTCGCCAAACTCTTCAAAGAACTCCGCCTCTGGGCAAACACCGAACACGAGCGCCGCTAACGTTCTTCACCCCCTGGCGCCGCCAGTGGAGATCCCCACACGCAACGCCGCCCCCTCCGCCAAGCAATCAAGCGAGCCGCAGGGTTTATCCCTGCGGCAGTCCCGCCCCTTCTCCCCGCGAGGAGAAGGACTGGGTATAAGTGACGCCCCGCATACAAACGCACCCACCAGCCGCGACCACAGCCCCACCGCCAACTTCAGATCCACCAGCGGCGTCACCGCAAACAAAGCCACCACCGCCAAATAAACCACCGTCGCCAAAACAACCCCGAGGCCAACCACCCCGCCGATCGCGCTTAGCCCCCGGTTCTTCAAACCGGGGGCCGACGCCACGCCAGAGTTTCCACGCCGCGCTTCCCCAAGCGCACCAGCGTCATCCCGAGCGCCATCGCCGCCAGCATGCCCCCGTCGGCTCGGGAACCACGCCGGGACCTTCTAAGATGAGATAAGCCTCTGTGATACGAGCCCTTGCGGACTCAATGACGGTGAGTCCCTCCTCCTGCCGCCGATAGGCTAATGGATCAGACTCCGTTAGATAGGGTATGGAGTTAAGGGCGACCGAATCAGGGTACATTGCCAACGTCACGTCGAACTTGGCGCGGAGTTGCTGAACCACGCCCGGCCCTGGAAGCGGCGTCACGCCCGGAACGAAGGGGCGAGAATACGACTGATCCAGGCTGATCACGCTGGGCGGAGGATCCAGGCTGAAGTGAACGACACTCGCGCCGCCATAGAACTGCGGCTGAGCGGTGACGCGCGGCAGGAACGCCGCCTCCTCGGCCGCGCGAGTCGCCCCGTCCCCCCGAATCGTCCCCGCAGTTGCCGCGCCGACAATGACCAACCGCGCAGAATTGACATGGTAAACGTAGAACGGCGTTTGAATGGTCGTGCTCGTCACGACATAGCCTGCCGGAAACCCATCGGCGAGCGTCGTCAACTCGTGCTCGCCGAGCAGCTCTGGAAGTTCAAACCGCATCGACCCGGCTTGGGCCACCAAGGTAGCCGAAGCCGCCACGGCAGTCAGCAGGAAGCGTTCTACAGAAGGCATGGCGTCGACGCCCGAGGTAGAAGGAAACAAGGACCACGATGTTACCAAAGGCCGGCCAGCGCCTAACAAGTCACGAAAAATCCCTGCCTACCCCTCAAGAACTCGCGCGAGCCGCGGGGTTCATCCCCGCGGTAATCCGCGCGTCATCCTCAACCCCCACCGCCAGCTGCACATCTACCAACAGCGTAGCCGCAAACAGAGCCACCAGCGCTAAATAAAAGACAGTCGCCAAAAACAGCTAGGCCAACACCGCCAACACCGCCCGCGCCAACGCATCGACCGCCCACCAGAAAAGCGAGACGGCCATCGCCTGCACGACGACTTGCCGAACGAGCCTGCGAAGGGTGGCATGCTTTCACCCCGAGGCGTCAGCATGCTGAACCGCATTTGCGGATCGATCATGGCTTCGGCATGTCGTCGCCCTGCGACGACATGCCACCCGCTGCGCTAGTCCCGAAGGGACGCGCTGCGATAGCCCAGGGCGCAGCCCTGGGAAACAGAAGCGTTGTCGGAACTTAGCCCTGAAAGGGCGCGCTTGAGGGGGAGTGGAAGTTAAGCGAAGCGCGCCCTTTCAGGGCTAGGCCGTTTCGTCGTCCGCCCACCCAGGGCTCCGCCCTGGGCTGTCACAGCGCGGCCTTCCAGGCCTCCACGCTTTGGCAGCGAGCAGCATTCCATTTTGATAGACGCTCTTAGGAGTGAATGGCCCACCAGCGGCCATGAATAATCTTGGCAATGCTGCGGGGCGTGGACTAAACTTCCCGTAGCTGGTGGACAAAATTCGGCTCCATGCCGTGTGAGTCTCTTCGGAGGCTCCTATATCCGCCGGCTATTTTTTTTTGCGAGTACTGCTATAGGCAAGGGACTGTAGTGCGCGCCGCGGACGATTTGCAGTCGCGTCGAGAAATGGCCAAGTTGTCGGTCTTGTGAAACCCTAACTGTAGGGCTGTTAAGGCTGTATCGGTTGAGTCTGATGTTCCATGGGTGCTTGTCGGGGCGAGCCGCAAGAATGCCCGAAATTGCTGCTGTCAAGTGGTATATTCTGGAGGCGGAAGGCGTTATTTGCCGTATTGTTACGGTGAACGGGCAACCGCTTCGGGGCTTTTGTTATTTGACAGCAGTCATTCGTCTAGCTGTCACTTGTTGGAACGGCACTCGTTTTTTCTCGTCGATGATTTGCTTAAATAGTGACTGATTAATCGACTCTATAGGGTGGTTTCACGACTTATGGCCGCGAATGTCGAGCTTATATTCGGCTTTGTAGCTCCTATTGGCACCGATATAGATCGAGTGTCCGGCATACTTAGTGAATTCTTAGAGCGGGTGAGCTTTCAGGTTCATGCAATTCGTCTATCCGACTACTTTGGCTTAGAGGAGCAGGAGAAACGCAAGCTGAGTGGAAAAGAGTTGTACGCAAAGCTAATGGACTGCGGTGACAGCTTACGAGAGATCGCGGGAAGGCAAGAAGCGGTCGCCGCATTTGCAGTGCTCGCAGTCAATCAATTACGAGAGCAGCTTAAGGAGTCGAAAGATACACGTCGCGCGGCGGCGATAATAAGGCAGTTTAAGACGCCCGATGAAGTAGAAAGTCTGCGGCAAATCTACGGAAATCGCCTAGTAGTAGTTTCTTGTCATTCGTCGCACGCCAAGAGAGTGGAGGTGCTAGCTAGGAAGCTCGCGGACTATGCCAGTCAGTTGCACGCTACTCGTTTTAGGGATCAGGCAGAATCGCTGATCATGCGAGACGAAGAGGATAGTGACGCCAAATGGGGACAGAACGTTCGTAAAACTTTTCCTTTAGCAGATCTATTCGTAGATGTCGATGATTCCGAGAAATTGAATGCATCGTTATGGCGGATGCTAGAGATTGTCTTTCGCCATCCACACCGTACTCCAACTCGTGACGAGTATGGAATGTACCTTGCCGAAGCAGCGGCACTAAGATCCGCCGCATTGGGGCGACAGGTTGGAGCTGTCATAACGAGCGCGAAGGGGGATATTGTCTCGGTTGGTAGCAACGAAGTGCCGAGGGCTGGCGGCGGTCAGTATTGGGAAGGGGAAATTCCCGACCGACGTGATCATACGCTTGGGTTTGATACCAATGATCGCTTTAAGGAGAAATTGCTTGGCGAGATAATGCGACGCCTTATAGAGGCTAGGTGGATAAAACGAAGTGCTCGCGAGCGTGGCATCGAATCAATGGTGCAGCGTCTTCTCTACGATGACGATGCGATACTCTCAGGGGCTCAGGTTGACAACATTATCGAATTCGGCCGATGTGTTCATGCCGAAATGGCAGCTATTGTTGATGCAGCTCGACGTGGCGTTTCCGTGGATCAAGGGGTGTTGTATACGTCGACATTCCCCTGCCACGAGTG
>PNKX01000029.1 GCA_013822725.1 Pirellula sp. | reverse complement strand
TCTGAAGGAGTTGCACAACCTTCGGCCGCCCTGCCCGGCAGACCAACGAATGCGTGATCAACGCCGCCGGCCAAAAGGCCAGAATAGCGCCGGTAGAGACGATCCCCCACCAAACGCCGAGCACAGCCTGACTGACCGTGCTCCAAAAAATCCTATTGCCGCTCGCATGACCAGGCAGCGGTCGCATCGCGTCCCACAAACCGAGGGCTAGCCCAAACATCGTCACAGCCAGGACCAACGTCCCCAAGCTCAGTGCCGCGCGCTTGCCCAGCGGCGCATTGCATGCCGAGCGGTAGAGCCAGCCGGCAACCAACCCAATCAACGGCGAAACGGCGGCGCCCGCCCAAATGAGTTGGGGAAATGCCTCGTTTCCAAAGCAGTAGGCCAGCGCGCCCCAACCAACGCCTGCCAGCGCTGACGCTCCTGCAGTTCTGCGGTTCATTTCTTTTCCTCGAGTCTGGTCGCCCGAGTCAGAACCGCACCGGAGATGATGGATTAACTACCCGTTTCCTGCTGTGGCGCTATTAAGCCTCAAGAAACTCCACCGCACCGCTCTTCAAATCATACATCGACCCGACAATCTTAATCTTCCCCGCCACTTCCAACTCCCGCAGGATCTCGCTCTGCGCCCGAATCTGCGCCACCTCGCGCAAGACGTTCGTCCGCGCCACCGCATCGACGAATTTTGGATTCTTCCCCGAGCGGTCGCCGTCGAACTCCGTCTTCGCCACCGCCGGCTTGATCCTGCCCAAGAGCCCAGTGAGATAACCAAGCTCGACGTCGTCGATCGCCCCCGCGACGGCGCCGCACGAGGTATGCCCCATCACAAGCGCCAGCTTCGCTCCCACGACCGCGCAAGAAAACTCCATGCTCCCGATGATGTCGTCGTTGACGACGTTCCCGGCGATCCGTGCGTTGAACGTGTCGCCAATCCCCATATCCAAAATAATCTCCGCCGGCGCCCGCGAGTCGATGCAACTCAGCAGCACCGCTGCCGGGAATTGACCCGCCGCGCTGGAGGCCTGCTCGCGCAAAAAGTCGCGTTCCTGTCGCGCCCCGCTCCGAAACCGCGCGTTCCCCGCCTTCGCCATCGCAATGACGTCATCAGGCGTCATCGCATCACGCTGTTCGCGCGTGAGCGCATCGAGCGCGAAGGCGCTGTTCGCCGTCGCGCCAAATAACCCCGCGACCGACGCCGCGCCGCAACAACCCAAAAACCCGCGACGATTCGCGGCGATGAACGACGTGACCCGTTTCATAAGAATTTCTCGCTAAGGAGCATTGGTTGGTGGACCGGCGAAACTACTCGCCGCCAAAGCATACCACGCCCCTGCACCGCCCCACAAAAACGCCCCCCATCCCGCAAATGCCCATTAGCCCCGCCCGCTCGCGGCGGGTCCGGCCTACTAAGTTGATTCATCGGAACCGCCAAGGACGCCAAGAGCGCCAAGAAAATGCAAATGCCTGTGGAACCGCCGATGAACGCAGATAAAAAATCATCCGCATTCATCTGCGTCTATCGGCGGTTCCAACATCTCCCTTTTATTCCGTCGTGCCCGCCGTGCCGTCGTGGTTCAATTCTCCCCCGCATTTCCTTGGCGCTCTTGGCGTCCTTGGCGGTTAATCGTTTTGAACTCCGCATGTTGCCGTTTTCCTGTCAAAGAAGTGCGCGGCGCTCTCTCGCATGGGACCTCTCTGCGACCTCCGCGCCTCTGCGAGAAACCTCCTCCTCCAGCCAAAAAATCTGGCAACTACCCTACAGAAAATGGCCACATACTCTGCTACGTTGCAACGATAACCACAGGGCGCCACTGGCATCCTGCCAATGAGCAGCGAGTACAAGCGAGCCTTCCCAAACAGGCCGGCAAACAGCAGCAGGTGAATTGTCCACGACAAATCGAATTGTCCAATTGTCCGCGACAAAACCCAGCGAATCACAACTCAAACCAGATAGTAAACTTACGACAGATACCATCGCCAAAAACGGCGGTTGTGTCACCCAAAATCGCGTTTCGACTTCGGACAGAACAGCACATACGATCACCGCACATGTCGATTTCTCAAACACCATCTGACGACCCGGCCGAGACGCCCGACCGTTGGCGAGAGGTCCGCTTTCGGCATTCTCCTTCGTTCGTCGACGTCCTCCGCGAGGCTCGTTGCTCGCTGCTGGTCTCTACCTACCAAGCCGGGAAGCTCCTCTCGATCGGTCTCGCCGACGACAAACTCCATTTCTCCTTCCATAACTTCGACCAGGCGATGGGGGTCGCCGTCTCGCCGCGACAAGTCGCCGTCGGCGCGAAGGGACAGATCTGGTTCATGCAGAACAATTCGCAGCTTGCTCCCAGCATCGAACCGGCGGGCCGTTACGACTCTTGCTACCTAGCCCGCTCGGCCCATGTCACCGGCGGCATCCACTGCCACGAGATGGCTTGGGGCGGCGACCGCGGCGACGAGCTGTGGGTCGTCAACACGTTGTTCTCCTGTCTCGCGACGCTCCACGAAGAGTTCAGCTTCATCCCCCGCTGGCGACCGCCGTTCATCACCGAACTGGCGGGCGAAGATCGCTGCCACATGAACGGCCTGGCGCTCGACCGCGGCCGGCCGCGCTTCGTGTCGATGATGTCGCAAACCGACACGGCGGCCGGCTGGCGTCCCACGAAGTCGACCAGCGGCGTCATCATGGATGTCGCGAGCGGTCAACCGGTGACCCACGGGCTGGCGATGCCCCACTCGCCCCGTTGGTACGGCGAACGGCTCTGGGTCCTCAACTCCGGCTTCGGCACGCTTGAAGTCGTCGACCCAAAAAGCGGTCGACGCGATGCCGTCGCCGGCATGCCCGGCTACACGCGAGGATTGAGCTTCTGCGGACCGTTCGCGTTCGTGGGGCTCTCGCGCATCCGCGAGACGGCCGTCTTCGGCGGCGTCCCGATCGCAGAGCATCGCCACGAACTGAAGTGCGGCGTCGGCGTCGTCGACCTCCGCACCGGGCAACCGGTGGCGTCGCTTGAGTTCGAGACCGGAGTCGAAGAAATCTTCGACATCCAGGTGTTGGAGAACACCCGCTGCGCATCGCTCTGCGGCCCGCGACCCGATCAAGACGGCTCGCAAGATATCTGGCTCGTCCCGCGCCCCGATCAGGTCGAACGACTCGTCGCCACGGCGGCCGTCACTTCCCGCGGCGCTAGCGGATTCAGTGCGACCCCGCCACCAGTAGCGGAGCCCTATGCCTTCGGCGGCGGCAGCGCTCCCTTGAGCGACTCGCAGTTCCGGGCTTTGCTGGACCAAGCCCTCCGCCTGCAGCGCGAACGGCGGATCGCCGAGGCGGTCGAGCTCTTTCAGCGCGCGACGACGGCCCGGCCCCGTTCGGCGGAGGCATGGAACCACCTCGGCAACGCTCTCCAGGATGCTGGTCAGCAAGAACAAGCCCTGGAGTGCTACCGCCAAGCGGCCGAGGCGGAACCGACCTACGGCCCAGCCCTCCAGAACCTTGGCTACGTCCTCGTGGCGCAAGGCCGCGTCGACGAAGGGCGGAAGCGGCTCGAAGAAGCCCAGCGCGTTCAGCCCGCCCCCGTCAACCACGTGCTGATTGCGACCGCACTTCCAGTGATCTACGACTCAATCGAAGACGTGCAGCAACGGCGGCAACGGCTGCTCGACGGCGTCCAGAAGATCGTCGATGCTGGCGTCAAGATCGACACGGCGGCGACGCTCGTCCCCACGAACTTCTTCGCGGCCTATCAAGGCGAGAACGATCGCGATCTTCACGCGAACCTCGGCAAAATCTACCAAGGGGTCGATCTCACGCAGGGGCGCAAGGTCGACAAGCAGCGTGCCAAGCTGCGCGTCGGCTTCGTTTCCGCCTACTTCAGGGATCACACAATCGGCCGGCTAAATATCGGACGGATCGAGCGGCTTGATCGTGAGAAGTTCGAAGTCGTCCTCCTCTCGGTCGGGCGACATCAGGACCCCCTCGCGGAGCGCTTCCGCACCGCCGCCGACAAGTACGTCGAGATTCCCCGCGACGTGGCGACCGCGCGCCAGCTGATCGCGGCGGAGGAACTCGATCTCCTCTTCTTCGCCGACGTCGGGATGGACGCCCTCACCTACACGCTTGCGTTCTCAAGGATGGCGCCGGTGCAGGCCGTCACCTGGGGCCATCCCGTGACGACCGGCAGTCCGACGATGGACTTTTTCCTTTCGGGAAAAGAGTTGGAGACCACGGCTGGAGATGAGCACTACACCGAACGACTCGTGCGGCTCCCGCATCTTGCGACGTACTACTACCGCCCGCAACTGGCGACTCCGGCGAAGAGCCGCGCTGACCTGGGACTTTCGCCCGACGCGAATCTCTACATCTGTCCACAGACGTTGTTCAAGTTCCACCCGGCGTTCGACGAGCAACTCGGCGAGATCCTCCGTCGCGACCCACGCGGCGAGCTCGCCCTCATCGAAGGTCGCACAGCGAACTGGACGCGGCTGCTCCGCGAGCGGTTCAGTCGCTCGATGTCCGACGTGACGGATCGCATCAAGTTCCTGCCAGCGCTTCCGAATGACGACTTCCTGCAGTTGCTGGCGATGGCCGACGTGATGCTCGACTCTCCCCAGTTCGGCGGCGGCAACACCAGCTACGAAGCCCTTGCCGTCGGCACGCCGATCGTCACCTGGCCGGGCGAGCTGATGCGGAGCCGGATCACCCACGCCCTCTACGCGAAAATGGGGTTGCCGGAGCTGAGCGTCGATTCCGGCAAGGCGTACGTCGACCTCGCCGTCGACCTCGGCACGAATCCGAAGCGGCGGCAAGTGCTGCGAGAGTCAATCCTCGCGAAGTGCGGCGTCCTCTATGAGGACGATACAGAGGTCCGCGACTACGAACACTTCCTCCTCACGGCGGCGGGGAGGTGACGGATGGAGCCGTTCGCACCGGTCACCATTGAGCGTTCGAGGCGTTCGCTCGACTTGGCGTTCATGCTCGGCGGCGCGGCGCTGCTGGCGGCGGTGCTAGGGCTCTCAACGCTATTGGCACCCGACCGCGGCGACGCGCTCACGCGGAACACGGTGCGGCTTTCGCTCGCATGGTACGCGGCGGCGCTTTGCGTGATGATGCGACTGCAGGCGACTGATTGGGCCGCTCAGACGAGGCTCGGCCGCGCGGCCCGCTGGTGCTGGACGTGGGGGATCGTCGTCTTCCTGGTCCACCTCGCGATGGCGTTTCACTACTTCCACGATTGGTCGCACGCGCACGCCTTCGAGACGACGCGCCAGGCGAGCGGCGTCGGCGAAGGAATTTTCGTCTCGTATTTCTTCACGCTCTGGTGGGCGTTCGACGTGGCCGCGTGGTGGCTCGCCCCCGCGTGGTACGCGCGGCGGCCCATTTGGATCGGGCGGACGCTCCACCTGTTCATGTTGTTCATCGTCTTCAACGGCATGGTCATCTTCGAGTCGGGCCCGATCCGCTGGGCTGGCGTCGTGCTGTTTCTCACCCTCCCCGTCGTCTGGCTGGTGGCTCGACGATCCCGCCTGGAACTCCCCGCATGACCGCTTCGTCAACCAATCGACCCTCGATCTCGTCAGGACAGCGCAGCGGCGTCGCCGGCTGGACGCCGTTCTACTACGGCTGGGTGAACGTCTTCGCCGCGGCGCTGATGATGCTTGCCACGCTACCGGGGCGGACGCAGGGTTTGGGATTGATCACGGAACCGTTGCTCGCGGACCTCAAGATCGGCCGCAGCGAGTTCGCCCAGATCAATCTCTGGGCAACGCTGATCGGGGCGCTCTTCTGTCTGCCGGTCGGGCGCTGGCTCGATCGGTTTGGCGCGAGGCCGGTGCTAGTGGCGATCTTGCTGGGCCTTGGGCTTGCCGTGGTCGGCATCAGTCGAGTGGAAAGTGCGACAGGTCTGTTCGTCTTGATCACCGCTACGCGAGCCCTTGGGCAGAGTGCC
The DNA here is from genome assembly GCA_013822725.1 of Pirellula sp. Taxonomy (GTDB): domain Bacteria; phylum Planctomycetota; class Planctomycetia; order Pirellulales; family Lacipirellulaceae; genus Lacipirellula. The sequence continues at coordinate 49,016 of PNKX01000029.1, read as the reverse complement.
TTGTCGGTCGCCAGCATCTCGCTCGTCGGCAAATGGTTTCAGCGGCGGATTAGCATTGCGATGGGCGTTTACTCGGTGTTGGTTGGACTGATGTTCGCCATCGCGTTCGGCCTGGTGGGCGAATCGGTTCGGGTTCAAGGCTGGCGGGTAGCCTGGGAGCAAATCGGCGTCGCGCTCTTGATCGGCTTCCTGCCGCTGGCGTGGCTGCTGGTCCGCAGCACGCCGGAGAGCATTGGCGTCGTACCGGACGGCGAAGCAGAGCAAGCGACGGCGGCGACCGGCCTCTCGCTCGCCGCCGCCCTGCGGACCCCGGCGTTCTGGATCTTCGCGCTGGCGACGTCGATCTTCGGCCTGGTCGTCTCAGGGATCGGCCTCTTCAACGAGTCGATCCTGAAAGAACTCGGCTTCGACGCGCAGACCTACCACATGACGCTGATCATCACGACGCTCGTCGGCTTGGCGACGCAACTCGTCGGCGGCTGGCTCGGCTGGAAATGGTCGCTCCGCGGGCTAATGGCGCTCGCGATGGGGCTTTACGGGGCGTCGCTCCTCTGGCTACCGTCGGTGACGGGGCGTTCGGAGCTGTTTTCGAATGCCGTCCTCATGGGCGCCGCCGGCGGGATGATTACGGTCGTTTTCTTCGCGATCTGGCCCGAGCTCTTCGGCCGTCGGCACTTGGGGCTCATCCAAGGAGCCGCCCAATTGCTAACGGTACTCGCCTCCGCGGCCGGGCCGTTGTTGTTTGCCGAGTGCTTCGCGCGCACCGGGTCGTACGACGCAATGTTTTACGCGCTCGCTCCGGCGGTGCTGATCCTCGGCATTGCCGCGTGGTGGGCGCCGCGACCGTTTCTTGCAGCCCCTGGCTCCGCCGGGGGGTAGCATTGCGCAGGACGACGCCGGCCGGAATGGTGACCGACCCCCCGGCGGAGCCGGGGGCTGAAAAGAACGAGATGGCGCTTTACGAACCTAGAGCCGGATCGCTGCCGCCCCACTCGCCCGTCTCGACGCGGCCGGCGTAGCGTCGCTCGAACGCCTGTCCGCCGTCGATGAACACCGACAAATCGTACCACCGCTCGCTCGCCGTCAGATCAATTGGGACGCGCGCCGCTTCGCCGGCGGCGAGGCGGCGCTCGATCGGCGCAGAGCCGTAGGCATTGTCGATTACCGTGGCAGCGGTCGGGCGGTTGCTGACGTTTCGTAGTTCCAACTCAACGAAGCCGGCTGCACGTCGCGAACTCGGCGAGATCGTCGGCTCGCCGAGCGTTACCTCAATCGGCGTCTCGACTCCTTCGCCTTGGAATCGGCGATAGAAGCCGTTGGGCCCGTGGACTTCGAGATCGTAGCGGCCAGCGGGAAACTCGTCGATCGCCCAGACGTCGGCGAGCTTGTCTCCCGCCTTCACGGCGTAGTTGCGAATTAGCAGGTCATCGCCGACGCGGGCGTACGCGACGAAAGGGGCGCCGAGCGACTCGGCGCCGAATCGCTTGTTACCAGCCGCGAACGACAGCTCCAAGGCCTTGCGTTCGGCGTCGATGTGGCCATCGACCGCCAGCTCGTACGGTAGCGGGGCCGAGGGGCGCGTGCCTGCTTCTTGCTTGATGAGCAAATCGCTTGCGCTCGGCTCGCGGCGAATCGCTTCAATTTCCTCCGGCGTCAGGGCACGGAAGTCGGCCGGCGGCGCCTTAAACTGGGCGCGGTGAATCCCTTCGAGAAATTCGTCGCGATCTGGATACGGCAGCTTGACATCATCCTTAACGGGGGCTGGGCGGAAGGCAGAACTCAGGTCACCGCAGACGGTTCGTCGCCACTCGCTGATGTTCGTCTCGAGAACCGGCTTGCCGGTGCGATGCTCCAGCAGCCGTTCGAGGAACTGCAACACCGACGTGTGGTCGAACACCTCCGAACAAACGGCGCCGCCGCGGCTCCAGGGGGAGGCGACGATCATCGGCACGCGATAGCCGAGGCCGATGGGGCTCTCGCGGGCGTCGTCGGGCGACTTGCGCGTCAACTCCTGCTCGCGGGTGACGTACTCAACGGCGACGTCGATCCCGTCGGAAACCTTGCCGCTGTCGGGTTCGGTCGGATGAGGAGGGACAAACGGCGGGATGTGGTCGAAGTAGCCGTCGTTCTCGTCGTAGGTGAGAATGAAGACGGTTTTCTTCCAAACCTCAGGGCGACGGGTCAGGATTTCCAGCGTCTCGGCCAAGTACCAGGAGCCATACCACGCCGAGCCGGGGTGATCGGAAAATCGCTCCGGCGCCACCAGCCACGAGACGGTCGGCAGCTTGCCGCTGTCGACGTCGGCGCGGAACTGATGGAGAACGTCGCCCTTGGGGACTTCCATCGTGCGGGAGGTTCCGTTGTCGTCGTAGTCGAGCGTCGCGAGATCGTGATAGTCGGGATCGCCGGTGTTGGTGGTAAACGCCTTTTGGTGGAGGGCCTGGGCTTCAGGCGAGAGTTTCTTGAACTTCTCGGCGCTCCATTTCTTGCGATCAGCCTCGACCGAAGTCAGCTGTTTCCTAGCGTCGTCGAGTTTCTGCTGTTCTTCTTCGGAGAGGTTCGTGCTTTTCTGTTTCTTCAACAGCGACTTGATTTCGCCGCGAAGGTGTTCGGCGTATTGCTTGAGAAACGCCTGATGGGCGGCCGAGTAGCGGACGCCGTACTGCTTGAACCATTCAATCGGGTTGTCGGTAAAGTTCGCCAGCCACGCCTCGGCTTCGCCGCGCAGACCGGTCGAGAGGCTTAACTCGTTCTGATAGATCTTCCAGGAGATCCCCTGCTCTTCGAGCCGCTCGGGGTAAGTCTTCCAACTCGCTTCGCTGTCGTACTCGACGTCGGAGTTCAGCACGTTCGGCCACGCCTTAGGCGTTTGCTCGGCGCGGACCGTGCCGGTCCAGAGGTGAAGTCGGTTGGGGGTCGTTCCGGTCAGCGACGAACAGAAGTTGTAATCGCAAACGGTAAAAGCATCGGCCAGGGCGTAGTAGAAGGGAATGTCGTCGCGATTGTAGTGCCCCATCGTGAGGGGCATGTCGCGGTACTCGCCGTGGCCCGACGCCTTCGCCTGCAGCCATTGATCGCAGCGCCCGCCGCGGCGAGCGTCGACCTGATCGGTCCAAGAGTGGGGAAGCGACCCCATCCAGGTGGCGTTGGTGTCTTTGATGTTCAACCGAAACGGCACGTAGCTGGCGCCGGCGTCGTTAGTTTGGATCCAGACGGGGTTGCCGTTAGGGAGCGTGATCGCTCGCGGGTCGCTCAAACCCCGCACACCGCGGAGCGTGCCGAAGGCGTGGTCGAACGAGCGGTTCTCCTGCATCAGGATCACCACATGCTCGGCGTCGAGAAACGTGCTGCCGGGGTCGGGGGCGATCGCCATGGCTCGTTCGATCGAACCGTGGAGCGCGGTCCACATGCCAGCTCCGGAGAGGAGAGCTGCCTTCTTGATGAAGTCGCGTCGAGAATCCATGAGGGTCAGTCCAGTTCATGAAGTGCTAGCTGCGGGACAAGCGCGGTCGCTTCGTCCCCATACTCATTATAGTGCTGGGAAATCAGTGGCCGAAACAGGGCGATGTGCGCAAACTGGGCGGCAATCTTCGCCTTCCCTGAGGCCTCCTCGCGCGTGATTAGACGCCCCGCGCATGAGTCTTTCATGAAGCGGCCGTGAGGAGCCAATTCGCGCTTGGACATTCTCCCAAGCGACGGTAAGCTACCCCCGCGCGACTTGGGGGATTCTCTCCTCTCAGTGCGCAGTTTGCTAGCACGAACGCCTGTCCTCGCGGACATGGCTAGGCACGGAGGCCTTCGTTCGAGATGAAGTATTTTTCGCAGGCGCTGAAGGATGCATCGCGCCACAAGATGGTGATCGCCGCCGCGATGGCTTGTTCGTTGTCGGTGGCGGCGCTCTGGACGCTGAACATTGGCGCCCTCTTCCCCATCATTCAGACGACGTTGAATGGACAGTCGCTGCAGACTTGGAATCAGCAGCGAATTGATCGTGCGACTTCCGAGCTGGCGTCTTATGACGCCGAGGTTGCTGGCCTCGATCGCCAACTCGCGACGGCAAAAGCGGCGGAACGTCCTCCCCTGGAGTCGGCGCGAGAGAAGGCGGAACGCCAGATCACCAACACGAAGTTTACGATCTGGTGGGCCAGCAAGATTCAACCTCTCTTCGAACGTTGGATGCCGAGCGAACCGTTCTCGACAGTCGTGCTCGTCGTCTGCGTCGTCGTCGGAGCGACTGCTCTCAAGCAGCTCTTAGCGGTGACGAATCAACTTCTCGTCTCGTATGTTTCCCAGAGCATTGCCCGCGACGTACGCAGCCGGATCTTCAATAAGGCCCTGGCACTAGATCGCCCCAAATTCAACTCGCAGGGGATTAGCGGCTTCACCGCTCACATTACGCATACGACCGACATGCTGGCGCAGGGCATCACCGCGTTCTACGGGGGCGCCATTACGGAGCCGCTGCGGATCGTCTTTTGTCTGATGCTGGCGGCTTTCATTTCGTGGCGCCTGACGCTGGCGTCGCTGTTGTGCGCCCCGCTGGCCGCGTTTCTCATGCTTCACTTGAATCGCCGTATTCGCGCGCTTTCCTATCGGGTGCTTGATCGTTCGCTCGGCTTTCATCACATCATGCTGGAAGTCTTTAACGGGCTCCACACGGTGCAAGCCTATTCGATGGAAGATTTCGAGCGGAAGCGATTCCACCAGGCGACTGGGCAGATCAAGCGGACGGCCATGTGGGCGGCGTTTTACAACGCGCTGTCGAGCCCGATCACCGAGTTGCTCGGCATGGGGATGCTCTGCACGGGACTGTGCGTCTCGTCGTACCTGGTCATCTTCCGGGCGACGTCGATCTTCGGCATTCCGATGACAAACACGCCGTTTGAGCCGGCGATCATTACCGTCTTCTTCGCGGCGTTGATTGCCGCGGCCGATCCACTGCGAAAATTGTCGGGCGTCATCACCGGCCTCAACACGGGCATGGCCGCTTCCAACTTGCTCTATCCGATGCTCGATCTGCAGTCGGGGCTGGTCGAACCGGCGACGCCGAAATCGCTCCCGTCCGATCACAAGCAAGTCGAATTCCGCAACGTCGACTTTAGCTACGACGGTTCGCATCAGGCCCTCGCCCAGGTGAATCTCACCGTCAAGCGCGGCGAGCACTTGGCGATCGTCGGCCCGAACGGCGGCGGCAAGAGCACGCTCATTAACCTGCTGTGCCGGTTCTACGATCCGCAGCAGGGCGACGTGCTGATCGACGGCGTCTCGCTGCGCGATTTGTCGCTCAGCACGGTCCGCCAGAAGATCGCCCTGGTGACGCAGCAGACCGAACTTTTCAACGAGACGATCCTCCATAACATTCGCTACGGTCGCTGGGATGCGACCGAGGCCGAAGTGATCGCCGCGGCGGAACTCGCACGTGCCCACGAGTTCATCTCAGGGTTTGCCGACGGGTACCAGACGGTCGTCGGCCCGAACGGGCAGCGACTCAGCGGCGGTCAGCGGCAACGGATTTCGCTGGCGCGGGCGTTCCTCAAGAACGCCGACATTCTCATCCTCGACGAAGCGACCAGTCAGATCGATGTTGAGAGCGAACGGCTGATCCACGACGCGCTCTCCGACTACGGCAGTGACAAGACGCTGATCATGATCACCCACCGCGAGAGCACGCTGTCGCTGGCCGACAAGGTGGTGCGGGTCGAGTACGGCAAGGTGGAGCAGGTGCTGCACGAAGCCAAGGCGGCTTAGGCCTCGTTAGATGCCCGATGCTCGTTCCCACGCTCTGCGTGGGAACGCAAGGGTCGACGCTCCGCGTCGCGGCCAGCTCGCCTACTGAGCCTTCACCAAAGCAGTTGCCGCGGGAGCGGCAAGAATAGCGTTCCCACGCGGAGCGTGGGAACGAGAGCTAGAAGTCGATGTCCGCGCTCGAAATCTTCGACGCTCGCGTTGCATCGGCCTTGTAGAGCGACCAAGGCTCCGTGTCTTTCGTGATGTTCGCGCCCATGCCGATGAGCGTTCCTTCGGCAAGGGTAATCTGGTCCTTCAGCGTCGCGTTGACGCCGAGAAACGAATAGGCGCCGATCCGGCAGTGGCCTGAGATTACCACGTGCGACGTGATGAACGTATGGCTCTCGACGACGCTGTGGTGGCCGATGTGATTCCCGCTCCAGATGACGACGTTGTCGCCGATCGTCGCGAACGGCTGAATCGTGTTGTCTTCGAGGATGAAGCAATTGTCGCCGATGCGGCCTGCGGGAAACGTCGTGGCCCGGCTGCTGACATAGGAGACTAGCTGATAGCCGCGACCTTTCAGGTCGTTGTAGACCCCTTCGCGCAGCCGGTTCATCTTACGATGCGACATCGGGGCGAAGGCGCTCACTCGATCCGGCGGATAGCTCGTTTCAAGTTCTTCCAACGGCACGACGGGGAGCCCTTCGAACTCGCCCTCGGCCGGCATGAATTCGCGATGGACGGTGAACGCGACGACGCGGTGGTTGCTGTCGTGCCGCAAATAGAAGTGGGCGAGCGAGGCAAAATCCTTCACGCCGAAGATGACGACTTCCGCCATGGTTTACCTCGGTTCCCGATAGACGTAAGCAGTATATTCGTAAAGGCCATAGTCGGCGCGGAAGCGAATGTGGCGGCTCAACCGCTGGCGCAGGAACACGGCCAGCGTATCGAAGGGAAGGTGGAACAAATCGTCCCGCTCCCAATCGACGTGCTTCGACATGACGTTGAACGCCAACCCGCGGCGGGCGGCCGGATAGACTCGCTCCAAAAGATGCTGCGAGTAATCCCACATCGCGTCGAACGACATCCCGCGCTTTTCGGTAAGGACGCCGTTCATCACGATGTAATCGACTTCCGGCAGCGGCGTTGAATTGCTGAGGGCGTCGATGCAGTGGAATTCCAACTCCGGAAACTTCGAGCGCGAGAGTTCGACGAACTTCGGCGAGGCGTCGAGGCCGACGTAACGGACGTTCGCCCTCCCCTGCTCCGCCATGTATTGCCAGAGGTGGGCAGCCCCGCAGCCAAAGTCGAGCAGGCTCACGTCCGGTTCGAAGGCGTCGGGGCCCATGACGTCGAGCATCACGCGGTAGCGCGTCTCGGCGTCGCGCGGGTTCGGCCAGTCGACGCCCAAATGGGTGTCGCCATGCCGTTCCAAGCAACCTTCGTAGTGCTCGATCAGCGATTGATAACTGGCTCCATCCATGCCAGCGTTGTCGCAAACGGCGGGGAGTTTGACAACCGGCAAAGTCCAGAACCAGTCACCCTGAGGTACTCCGAAGGGTCCGCTCAGCCTTCTCGGTTGTCATCGAATTACCGAGGCGCCCGATACGCCGGAAAAAAAGTCGTCCCCGTCGGCGCCGCGATGGACAGACGCTGGTAAGTCTCCGGCTGCAAGATGCGACCGCACAGATATGCCGGCCGCGTTTCGGTCGACCAGCCTTGCTTGAACCGGGTGAGCCCCGAATCGGCCGCCGTCGTCCCGGCGCCGGCGCCGAGGGCGGCCCAGCGAACTCCCTCCTCGGCAAACCGCTGCAAGGCGGTTGAGAAGATCGCATACGCCGCCGCTTGGCCGTAGCCCCGTTCGTTGTAGGCGCCGAGGTGGTAGTAGGCGACGCCGCGATCGACGTACCAGAGCGTCATCCCGCAAATGCCCTCGGCATCGACAGCGGCGAAGCAATCGAATCCTGGTACGGCGAACTGCTTCGCGAAGGACTCGGCTGAGAAGCGGGCAATGCCGCGGATGTCGTGGCGCTCGATCAAGCAGTCGTAGAGGGCTTGCCAAGCGGCCAGCGTCTCCGCGCTTGCGGTTAGCCGACTCACTGAGACGTGCTTGAGTCCCTTGCGAATGTTGCGGCGGTGGTGGCTGTCGACGAACGAATCGAGCGGACGACTCAGGTCCGCGGCATAGTGTTGCTTGTAGGCGTAGCAGAGGTCGGGGAAGGCGCGGGCCAGTTCGTCGGCGCTCGTCTCCCCGAAAGGATCGGTGACTGCATACGCGCAGACAAAGCGACCCGACAGCGAATCCAAATCAGCGCTCAGCCCGCTCCAATCGCGGCAAGAAAAAATCGGGTACGGCCCGACGGCGTCGCGATGCGTTGAATCAGCAATAGATTGCCCCAGCAGCGCACCGCCGCAGTTCGGCAACTCGATCACTTCGCCGAATTCCGCGAGCGCTTCGGCGTAAGCGCGGCTCGCATAGCCCCCCACGGCGCTCATGTCGACCCGCCGACGATGTGTTCGGGATTGAGCGGCTCTTTCAGTACGTCGAGCAAGTAGCGACCGTAGTCGTTGTTGATCGCCTTGCCGAGTCGTTCTAACTGCGCCGCGTCGATGAACCCTTTGCGGAAGGCAATCTCTTCGATGCACGCGATCTTGAGTCCCTGGCGGGCTTCAATCGTTTGGACATACTGGGCCGCCTGCAGCAGCGTCTCGTGCGAACCGGTGTCGAGCCACGCGAAACCACGACTGAAACGCTCAACGCGCAACGCTCCGCGTTCCAGATAAACGCGATTGACGTCGGTGATCTCCAGTTCCCCGCGCGGTGACGACGGCAGGTTCGCCGCAATGTCGAGGACGGCGTTGTCGTAAAAGTAAAGTCCGGGCACGGCGTAGTTCGAGCGCGGGTTGGCTGGTTTTTCTTCGAGCGACAGGACTTTGCCCGCGGCGTCGAACTCGACGACGCCGTATCGTTGCGGATCCTTCACCGGGTAACCGAAAATCGTCGCTCCCTCGCGTCGGCTGGCGGCTTCCATCAGCATGGCGTGGAAGTTTTGACCGTAGAACAAGTTGTCGCCCAGCACGAGGGCGCAATGATCGCTGCCGACGAACTGGCGACCAATGATAAAGGCCTGGGCGAGGCCTTCCGGTTTCGGCTGGACGGCGTACTGAATCGACAGGCCGATCTCGCGTCCGTCGCCCAGCAACCGCTGAAAGCCGCCGATGTCCTCGGGCGTCGAAATGAGTAACACCTCACGGATGCCGGCCAGCATCAACACCGACAGCGGATAGTAAACCATCGGCTTGTCGTAAACTGGCAGCAACTGCTTGCTCGTCGCGCGGGTCAGCGGATAGAGCCGCGTCCCGGCGCCGCCGGCGAGGATGATTCCTTTTTTGAAGTAGGTGGCGTGCGACATGGCGTTGCGCGAGTACGGTGGGCTTCCCGGAGGGCGTGGCCCTCCGGCTATTGCAGTGACCGACAGTCTACCGCGACTCGCCCGAAAGCCCCAGCCGTTCCCGCTGATAGGCCCCGCTAGAGACGCGGCTCACCCATTCGCTGTTGGCCAGATACCACGCCACGGTCGCCGCGAGTCCTCCCTCGAACGTCTGCTGCGGTTCCCAGCCGAGTTCGCGGCGAATCTTGCCGGCGTCGATCGCATAGCGCCGGTCATGCCCTGGTCGGTCGGCCACAAAGTTGATGAGCGAATCGCAGGGAAAATGGGGCAAATCGGGCCGCAGGTGATCAACGATACGGCAAATCTGCTTGACGACGTCGAGATTCGTCCGCTCGCTGTTGCCGCCGATGTTGTACGTTTCGCCAGGGACGCCTTGATTGGCAACGAGACGCAGCGCTCGACAATGGTCCTCGACAAACAGCCAGTCGCGGACGTTCTGGCCGTCCCCGTAGACCGGCAGCGGTTTTCCCTCAAGCGCGTTGAGAACCATTAACGGAATCAACTTCTCAGGAAATTGGTACGGCCCGTAGTTGTTCGAACAGTTGGTGATCAGCGTCGGCAAGCCGTAGGTGTGGAAATAGGCACGCACCAAGTGGTCTGACGCCGCCTTCGACGCCGAGTAGGGCGATCGCGGCGAATAAGGCGTCGTCTCGGTGAACGCTCCTTCGTCGCCGAGCGAGCCGTAAACTTCGTCGGTCGACACATGCAGGAATCGAAACGCCTCCTGCTCGCCGGCGGGAAGCGACTTCCAATAGTCGCGCGCCGCGTCGAGCATTGCGAACGTGCCGACGACGTTGGTCTGCACGAACGCGGCGGGCCCGTCGATCGAACGATCGACGTGCGACTCGGCGGCTAAGTGAATCACGGCGGTCGGTCGCTCGGCCTGCAGCAATTCCCGCACGAGAACGACGTCAGCGATGTCGCCCTGGACGAATTTATGTCGCGCATCGCCCAACGCTGACTGGAGCGAATCGAGATTGCCGGCGTAGGTCAGCTTGTCGAGCGTGACGACGCGCGTCGTCGGCTCCTCAGCGATAATTTGTCGCACCAGACAACTGCCGATGAAGCCGGCGCCGCCGGTGATGAGGTAAGTGTGCTGCATCGAGCATTGCCGTTCATAGCGCAAATCAGGCGGCGCGCGATGCTTGCTTGCTTCTCTTGGCGGAGAAACCAATCAAGCTTCTCATCCGCTGCGATTCGCGCCAAAGCTGAAGCCACGGCCGGATTGTTTCGCGTACAATTTTGAAGGATATCGAGTGTAGAATTTCATCGAGAGAGGCTTGGACGGTCGCCAGTTCCTTCTCCAGTCGCTCCTTGTCCGACTTCGCATCCTTCGCTTGGTTGATGCTGAAATGTAGAATATTCAGCCGACATTGCTCGATATGATTCGTGTATTGCCCTTCAAAATGACGGTCCACCGCGGTGAGCATACGGTAGAGCGCTTCCATTTGGGTTCCGTGATCGAGACTCGACCACACCCCCTTGTCGTGGACGCGGTAGACCGACATCACTTCGGGAAGGAATCCGATGTTGCCATGCGCTGCGTTGAGGATATGCAATGGCCAATCGCCAATGTACAAATCGGCGAACCACTCCGGGAGCCGGGAGAATAGTCGATGGCGAAACACCGCTGCATTCGTCGGAATATAGCATTTGTCGAAGAGATCAATGATCGTCGACTCCGACTTCTCCCAAGTTTCAGGCCAGCGGCCCGCAGGTTTTCTCCAATCTTCGTAGCTGATTTCGGCGGGATGGAAGCAGATGGCCCAATCGGGACGGGCGTCAAGCGCATCGACTTGCCGCTGTAGCTTGTGCGGACAAATCCAGTAGTCGTCTCCCTCGAGGATCGCCATGTACTCGCCGCGACAGGCGTCGTACGTTCGCATGAAATTCTGCTTTCCGCCGAGATTGCGCTCGTGGAAGAGGGGCCGGATTCGGTCGGGATGTCGTTCGGCCAGCTCGCGAACAATGGACCGCGTCGAATCAGTCGAGCAATCTTCGCCGATGACAATCTCGAAGCGAAAGTTGGTTTCTTGCGCGAGGACGCTTTCGATCGCTTGCGCGATGTAGCGTTCTTGGTTGTAGGTCACCATGCAAACGCTGACTTTAGGCGCGTCGTCGTGTTCCGACATCTAAGCCGCCCTCCGCATTTTAGCCGTCATGCCGCGCAAGAGATCGCCAATTTGGCGAACGTCGTCAGCGTCAATCGCGCTCCCCGTCGGAAGTTGCAGCAATCGTCCGCACAAGTTTTCCGTATGAGGCAATGAGCGCGACGCGACGCCTGACAGTCGCTGGTACGGTTCCATCCGATGGCAGCCTGGCGAAAAGTACTTCTTCGCCAACACGTTTTCCGCGTGGAGCAAATCGACGAGATGGTCGCGGGACAATCCAGCTTGCCGATGATCGACCTCGACGACGACGTATTGGAAGTTGTGAACCGTCGTCCTCGGCGTGAACAGACGCAACCCTGGAACACCTGCCAAGGCCGATTGATAGGCGAGATAGTTCGATCGATTGCGATCGATGAACGCTGCGCAGCTTTCGAGCGAGGTTAGCCCCATCGCGCCTGAAAGCTCGTTCATTTTTCCATTCACGCCGACGTCGACGACGTCGCCGTTCTCGATGCCGAAGCTGCGCAACCTGCGGAAGGTGTCGGCGAGCTCGTCGTCGTTCGTGACGATCGCTCCCCCTTCGCCGGAATTGACGAACTTCGTCGCGTGAAAGCTAAACACCTCGGCGTCGCCGAAGTTGCCGATCATTTGTCCGCCATGCCCGCAGCCAAGCGCGTGAGCGGCGTCGTACAGCAGACGCAATCCCTTGCGTGCGGCAATGTCGGCAAGAGATTCAGTGTCGCAGGCGTTTCCCCAGACATGAACGCCCAGAATGCCGGTAGTGCGCGGGCTAATCAGCCGCTCAACCTGCTCTGGATCGATGTTGTGCGTTTCTGGATCGACGTCGCAGAACATCGGCGTGATCCCTTGCCATGCCAAGGCATGCGCGGTCGCCGGGAAGGTGAATGAGGGAACGATCACCTCGCCGCCCAAACCCAGTCCGCGGACGGCGATCTCCAGTCCAACCGTCGCGTTGCACACGGCAATGCAGTGTTTGACGCCAAGGTAGCTGCAAAGCCTTTCCTCAAACGCTTGGACATACGGCCCATGGTTCGTCAGCCAGCGACGGTCGAGAATGTCCTCAATGCGCGCAAGCAATTGCTCCCGGTTGCCGATATTGGGGCAACCGACGTGCAATTGACGACTGAAATGGGGCGTATGACGTGTCACGGCGAATCCAGAGGAGCGCTGCCGCGTAGGGCAATATCGTAGTTCGGAAGGCTAACGCAATAGTCAAACGAGGGTCAAGATTGATTGGCGATTTGTCACGCGCAACTCTCGATATTCGTGGAAGTTGAGTCCTTTGATAGTGACCTTGACCGAGTGCACTGTGAGGTCCTATTTTTTCCGCTCTTACTTCCCTGCCCAGGCGCGTGCGCGACGCCGCCTCAGGGCGCTGCTAGCATTTGAATCCGAGGCTCACTCATGTCCAAGACCGCCGAAAAGCAAGGGTCGACCGCTAAGCCCGTGACGTCACGCATCGCGAACAAGGTTTGGCGAGAAGTCTCTCGTCCGGTTCGGCAACTTTCGCGTCGGATTCACGGCGAAGAAGTCGCTCAGACGCAGCCTGCGGCCTCCACTTACCAGCAGCCTGAATTCGATCCCAAGATTGCGACCATCGAGCCGGAAGCCATTCCCTTCATCCAGCGCCTGGTTCGTGAATCCCGCCAGTACTCCGGCCCGATCATTGAGATCGGCACTCTCCTGGGCGTTACCACGACCCACATGGCCCTCGCGAAAGCGCCTGAGCAGAAGATCATCACCGTCGATCTCTACTGCTGGAATCCCTGGGGCGTCACGCCCGCCATTCATGAAGCTCACACGACGCAGATGCTCCATTACCTGGTACAAACCGGGCACGTCGATCGCGTTCGCATGGATAAGGACGAGTTCTTCGCCAAATATCGCGGCCCCGCCCCGGCCATGGTTTTCCTCGACGCGATGCATGATTACGAAAACACCAAGCTCGATATTGAGTGGGCTCAACGCGTCGGAGCGAAGATCATTTCTGGTCACGATTACTGCGACCTCCATCCCGGCGTGATCCAGATCGTCGATGAACTCGGCGGTCCTCGCGAATTGGGCGGATCGGTTTGGGTTCTTTAAAACTCAGAGTGGATCGTTCGTATGAGCGCTATTTGTTTTGAACGCCCAATGACGCCAGGGCTGGTGTCGATCGTGATGCCGACTCGCCGCGGCGAGCAATACATCGGCGCCACGCTCGAGTCGATTGGTCGGCAGGAATACGGTCAATGGGAGTTGATCGTCGTCGAAGACGGATCGACCGGCCCGACTCAGCGCATCGTTGAAGACTTCGCTCGCCAGCATCCCGAGAATCGCGTCGACTACAGTCGCAACGATCGGAGTTACGGAGCGGCCGCAAGCCGCAACATCGCCTTCGCCAAGACCGCCGGGCAGTACATAGCGCTTCTCGATTCGGACGATCGATGGTTTCCCGACCATTTAACGGTCAGCGTCGACGCCCTGCAGGCGTCGGGCAAAGACATCGTCTACTCGTCCGTCGTCATGATCGAAGACCAAACCGAGATGATCCTGGGCACGTGGGGGCCTCAAGCCGGCGACCTGGAGCAGTTTCCGCTCAGCATGCTAGGACGCAGTTTCGTCACGCCCTCGGCGTCGGTGATGCGGCGCGAAGTGATTGCCGAAGTCGGCGCCTGGACGCTTGGTCTGACATACTGCGAGGACTACGATTTTTGGCTGCGCTGCGTCCATGCGCAGAAGACGTTTCAGTACATCGGCGGCGTCCATTGCCTCTATCGTAAAAATCATAAGGGCGCCACCACCTCCAAGCTTTGCGGCACGCTTGAGGAGGTGGCCGAGGTCACCGCGCGACGCATGTATTTGCCCGGCGTGCGCGAACGGTCCTGTCGTCGGCGCACGGCTAAAGCCTACTTAGTGGCGGCGGAGATGCATGCCAACGGAAACCCGACGAGCGACCCCTCCGCCGATCGCTCGCGTAGCGCGGGGCTTTACTTCAAAGCTTGGCAATTCCGCCGCGAACATCTCGATTACCTGTGGGAGGCGGTCAAGAGTTCGGTGAAGGAAGGCCTGCGCCGGAAGAAGGCCCAGCCCCTTGCTGCCCCAACCTCGGCTCTGCAGGAGTCGCAGCCAAACGTGGCGCCTGAGGCGCCTGCCCGAGTGGCGGCGTAGCAGATTACACCGTGGGAGTCTGATTGATGAAGTCCGTCGCCGCTCGTCCTTCAACGTCAGAGATCGCCGTGGTCAGCTGCGCGGACGACGCCTACGCCATGCCGTTGGGAGTCACCATTTGGTCGGCGCTCGACGCGCTGCATCCTGAATGCCGGATGCGGCTCTTCATTCTCGACGGCGGGATTTCGGCGGAATCTAAAGCCCGACTTACCGCATCGTGGAATGATCCGCGCCTTGTCGTCCAGTGGCTGCGACCCGACGTCAACGCGGTGCGCGATCTGCCGGTCAGCGACCACATCAGCGTCGCGGCTTACCTCCGGCTGCTGATGCCTACGCTGTTGCCAGCCGACGTGAAGCGAGTGATCTACGTTGATGCGGACATGCTCGTTCGCCGCGACCTTGCCGAACTATGGGCGGAACCGCAGGGCGAGCACGCCGCCTTAGCGGTGCAGGACTTGGCGGCTCCCTATTTCGACGCGGAGTCGTCGATCCCCCAAATCCAGCGCTGCCGGGGGCACTTGGCGGCATTCACTCCCGTGGCAAACTATCGCGAACTCGATTTGCCGACGGACAATAAATACTTCAACAGCGGTCTGCTGGTCCTGAACATCGACCAATGGCGTCGCGAAAAGATCGGCGAGCAAGTACTCGATTGCCTGCGCGAACATCGTCAGCATGTTTTGTGGTGGGACCAATACGCGCTCAACGTCGTTTTGGCCCGAAAATGGCGGGCTCTCGACCTGCGTTGGAATCAAGGCGCCCATGTGTTCGTCTATCCGACTTGGCGTGAAAGCTGGTTGGGCCAAGCTGAATTCGCTCGGCTTCGCAACGATCCGTGGATCGTTCACTTCTGCTCTCCGTCGAAGCCTTGGCACTATTTCTGCCGCCATCCATACACGTTCGAGTTCCGCAGTTGCCTCAAACGAACGGCGTGGCGCGACTGGCGACCAGAGGCCCCTGATCGTTTGCTGAGCAAGTGGTGGGACTTCCACTACCGCCCGCTGCGGAGCGAATGGAAGGCCCACATGCGCACCGTCAAGCGAGCCATTCGCGGCGAGAAGCGCAAATCTGCTTGAGCATGAGCGCAAAAAAATAGCCGGCAGCCGTCCGATGACGACTGCCGACGATTGGCTTGCATGTTGGGCTAGACGCCGCCCGCTTCGATCTTCGCATCGAGAACCTTCTGGAGTTGATCGTTGATCTCCTCCAAATGAGCCCGCGACAACTCGTCGAGTTCGATCGCGTCGTTTTTCAGCGTGTCACCGACACTGCGATGGATTTCTTTGAGGTGCTGACGCGCGAGGCTACGAGCTTCTGCTGGGAAACTCTGTCCCGAACTGGTGAACATCGCGAAGGCCAGCGGCGAACCGCCGAAACCCTTTGGTCCCAGCACGATGTCGACCAAGTACTGCAGATGCCGACGCTGAAGATTCCGACGAACCTTTGACAGGCTTAGTTCGACGGCTTCATCGCCCTCTTCCTTCTCTCCCTTCGCATCCTTCAGGTCCGACCAAATGGCATCGGTGAAGGTGCGGAAAACTTCGGCCGTTTGCAACGGCTTTGCATCGGCGTCGACCATCGCCTCGTTGCTTTCGATCAACTCCATCCGCGCCGCGGAGCCAAACGCCTCGGCCAGCGGGATGTTCTGAATCGCTTCCACCTGGGCGTAGTACGGGATACCGACCTTGCCGGCATACATCTCCATGTCGGCGCCCCAGTGGTACCAATGTTCCGTCGTGACGCGGCGGAGAAGTTCTGGCCGCATCGGAATCGGTTCGTCGACCAGGATGTTCTTGGCGATGAACTTCAGCGCGTCGCGCTGCTTCTTGCCGCTGATCGGCATGATGGGGTCGTGAGCCTTCTCGCCGCCGCGGGCGTCGCGCGAAATCTCACGGCCGCCGACGTACTGCATCGCCAGGAAAGCGGCGTCGCCATACTGGTTCAGCACCGTCAGGAACGCCGGCCGCAGCCGCGCCCACGAATCGCCGTCCTTCACGAGATTCTTTTCCATCTCCTTGATGACTTCGTTCGAGAGCTCGATCCGCTGCTTGGCGTATTCCAGCGTGTCGGAACCGAGGTCGTAGACGTTGACCCGCGGGTCGTTCGACATGTAGAGGTCTTCATCCGTCGCGTACTCTAGGCCGACTTCCGGCGAACGGGCCGCGATCTTCTTGAGCTCTTCCTTTTCGCTGCCCGAGATCGGCTTGTAGGCGTATTCGATCGCCCAGTAGTCGTACGGGCCCAGCGTCGTCGTGGCGTAGTCGCCTTGCTTCTGGCCGTCGAGGGCGATGTTCACCGGCGTATAATCCATCACGCTGCCGACCAGGCCCTTCTCGCGGGTGATCGCGGTGTCGTGAACTTCGTCGAGGTCGAGCATCGCGCTGGCGCGGAAGTTATGCCGCAGGCCCAGCGAGTGGCCGACTTCGTGCATCACGATCGACTTGATCACCTGACCGATGAGCTCCTCGGGCGGATTGCCGTCCTTCCCTCCGGCGCGGCCTGCCAAGGCGACCGCGGCCATCCGGAACTGGTCCTGCATCGAGTTTGAGTACTGGCACGCCGCACAGCAGCCGTTCGCGGCGGCTTGTTCGTTGAGCGCCGCTTGAAACGAGCTGAACGACTCCGGCACGACTTCCAGCGACTTCCCGCCGCGGGCTTCGTTCGGGCCGTGAGCATGCAACATCCGCTGCTGCGACGCCGGCAGGCCATAGCCGTAGCGGGCCGCCATAATCGGGCTGATGATCTCGCCGACGCCAACGACGGCATCATCGTCGTCCTTGCCATCTTTGCCGCCATCGTCTGAGCCGCGGCTGCCAACCAGATAGGCGTGATTTTGCTTCCAGAAACGAATCCAGCTGGCGTCGAAGATCACGTCGCCGTCGATCATTTCGCCGGTGATTGGATTCGACCGCAGGTTCGACATCGCGAACGTCATCGGCGTCGTAATCCAGCGGAACGTGCAGTAGTTCACGTCTTCCGGATCAAACTCATCGCGCTCATTCTGCCAGCGGACGCTGATGGCGTTGCGGAAGCCAATCTTCTCAAACGCTTTGTTCCACTCCAGGATCCCCTCCTCGACGTAGGGGCGATACTCGTGCGGGACGGTGTCTTCGACCCACCAGACGATCTGCTTCTTCGGCGAGGAAAGTTCCGCTTCGGGATTCGCCTTCTCCAGACGCCAACGGTTGATTCGTCGCACGAACTGCGTGTCGGGGTCTTCGGAGCCGAAATCTTTCGTCGCGCTCAGGAAGTGACCCACGCGCTGGTCGGCGTAACGCGGCCGGTAGCCGCTGTCATTCATCTTCACGAGGCTGTAATGGAGCACCATCGTCGTGCCGCGGGGATCGATCGTCCCCGAGTCGCCATGCATCGTGGCGCGGCCCATACCGCTGCCGGCGAACGTGACCATCACCTGCAGCTCAACATTGTTCGGGTACCCCTTCACCTTGTGCCAGTTCGAGCGGCTTCGATCGAGCCCGCCGACCGGGAGATTGGCAAAGTTGGTGAGAAAAATGTCGCCGAAGTCGATGAGCACCCCGCCGCCGGGAGCGTTGTCGCTCACGATCGGCAAGGCCATCAACACCGAGTCGGTGTAGTTCTGTTGAACGGCCTTCTCAAGCGGCGTTCCCTTTGGCGCTTCGTAGCGAAGATTCTTGCGGATCAGCTGCACGCGATCGCCGACGCGCTTGAACGTGATGACCCACTGCTCGCCAAAGTTAAGGGCGGTCCCCGCCGAGGCGGCGCCACGGGCGATCGACATCGGCGCTAGGAAGGGCTGGTTAAAGTCGCCTCCCTTGATCACCCCATAGAGGTGCTCCTCGTCCTGGTACATGTCGAAGAGACCTTCGATCTTCTTCGCCTCCTTGGTCACTTCGCCGAAGTCCTTGAACTTCGATGGCTTGGCGGGCGTCGGCTCGTCGGCGCGAGCCGGCGCAACGATCGAGACCCCCAGCAGAGCAGTGAGAAGCGTCGTGGAAAGCAACGCGCCAAATCTGAGTTGCCTGGCCATTCCGAAAGCTCTCATGCGTAATTCCTTACAGCGAAAACGAATAGGAGGAGACGCTCAGCGACGTCTGGGTGAGCCACGATGCTCGTCGACGAGGTCGACGGGCCGCCGGCGTTCGCATCTCGACGACCGCCGCGGAAGCGGATAGGTCGACCTGCGGACTTATCCAATATTCTCTGGCTGCCCCATTTAGTCCACTACGGATGGCGAAAATGGAAGTTCGGCGCCGATTGTAACGGTTGCGCCGAATGTCGTTCGAATGGCCCATTTGTCGCAGTTTCCGACAACAAAAAGATCTTCTCGAATTTCCCGCACCGAGCCCCTTCGTACCCGCCCCTTGAGCGGTGAGCCGCCGCGCAGGTAGCCTGGGCGGAGTTCACCGTGCCACGATGGGGCGGGAATTCTCGTCAGACCTTTCCTCTTCCTATCGAGGTCAGCAATGTCTCGCCGAATCGTGGCCGTGGCGCTCGCCCTGGCAGCGTTCATGTGCTCCCCTGAAGTTCGCGCCCAAACGCCGCCGCTCAAAGCGGAGCTAATTGACGTGCGGAAAATCGCCGATGACGCTCCCCACAACGCCTTCACCGACCTGATTTATTGGCATGACCAGTTTGTTTGCGCCTTCCGCCAAGGACGGGGACACGTCTCTACAGATGGCCGGATCGCGGTCCTGACCTCCGCCGACGGCGATCAGTGGGAACGGGCCGCCACCCTCACGCTTCCTGACCTTGATCTCCGCGATGCCAGCCTGTCGGTAACGCCGGACGGCCGCTTGATGCTGATCGGCGGCGTCGCTCCGCGCAAGGCGGACGGCGATTCGGCAGCGACCGGGACGTTCGTCGCTTTCTCCGAAAATGCCCGCGCATGGACCAAGCCGCAGGTGATCGTTGAGCCAGGTCGCTGGCTCTGGCGCGCGACTTGGCATGACGGCAAGGCTTACGGCGTCAGCTACGCGGCGCCCGATAATCATCCCGTCGCCTCGCTGCTGGTGAGCGATGACGGCGTGAAGTTCACCGATCTTGTTCCGAAACTATTTGCCGAAGGGTACCCTACTGAAGCAGTCATCCGCTTCGCCGCTGATGGTACGGGCTACTGCCTGCAACGGCGCGACGGCTCGGCGCCGGCGAACTCAGCATATCTCGGCGTAAGCCAGCCCCCTTACCGAGAGTGGGCTTGGCACGACTTGCACGAATTCTTTGGCGGCCCGAACTTGTTGCAACTTCCTGAGGGCCAGTGGATCGCCGCGGGTCGGATTGTGCGCGACGGCAAGCCAACAACCGATGTGGCGTTGCTCGACGTGGCGGCCAAGACGTTGACGCCGCTTCTCTCGCTCCCTAGCGGCGGAGACACCAGCTACCCGGGCCTCGTCTATCACGACGGCGTCCTGTGGGTCAGCTATTACTCGAGCCACGAAGAGAAGACGAATATCTACCTCGCAAAAGTGCGAATCGCTCCGCGATGAGTGCTTGAATCATGGTTGAACATCCAATGAAAAAAGCCCCGCTCACGGTGAGCGGGGCTTTTTTTGATTCACTCTTTGCAGCGGCTGCCGTCGCTAAGGGCGATTAAGCTTGCTTCCGCCCGCGAGCCACGCCGAGGCTGCACAGGGCGAGCCCGGCCATCGCCAGCGTGCTCGGCTCCGGCACCACTTCGGGCGTCGGCACGATCGAGATCACGAAGCTGTTCTTAAACACCGAAGCGTTGCTAACCGGTTGGCTGATCGAGACCAGCGAGTTGTTGATCACCACTTCGGCCCGCGTAGCGCCGGTGAGGAACGGCACGCCAAGCGTCGTGAGTTGCGCTTCGACGTCGATGAGGACGTTCAAGTTCCAAGGTTGGACGAGGCCTGGATTCGCCACCAAGTTCTTGGAGAGCGACGCGTTGCCGATCATCGTAATGGGCAAGACCGCGATGCCGTCGATCTCGGTTACCTTGACGTTCATGATGGCTCCGACTGCAATTTGCGTTGCAGCGGTGCCGACGCCGACGAGATTAAACAGGCCGCCTTCCGACAAATTGATCGAGCTGATAGCGACGTCATTGCCGTTGCCGTCGAGGCCATGAATCGCAAAGTTCAACTGGCCGTCGGTGATATCGGCGCTACCGGCGGCAGCAGCGGACACGAAGCTGGGCGGACTAAAACTGAGGCCCGTATTGAATGGAGTCGGAACGTCGTAGAGGGGAACCCCGTCAGTACCGGAGGATTCGATGACGTTCAGAAAAGAAATGCCCGGGGCGACCGGACCGAAGTTGCCGTAGTTGATCGACGCGGCCTGGGCCAGCGAAGTCGAGCAAAGAGCACAAACCACGGCGACCGCGGTCGCGCTCCACTTGGTGAAATGTCCCGTTCTCTTGACCATTAGACGCTATTCCTCGTTGTGCGGCCGGGTGCGAAATCAGTGGGGATGAGCGTGGATCCAGGTCCCGCTAGCACTGCAGCGGAATCTAGACCCTGAGAGCCGATTGTAGGCAGCCATTTCAACGACTGCAAACAGACGGTGATCCTATCAGACCAAAGAACTAAAAAAACCGGCAAAATCGGCAGAAATTGCAAGGAATCGGCCAGCCGCTTGGCCCAATGTTGCACCTTAATTTGGGAACCTTAAGATTGCGTAACGTTCGTTATTGCCTGGCCGTTATTGCTTGATTTTTGTTCAGCCCCCACATCCCCAGAATTCCGCATGCACGACGAAGCCACCTACATCTGCGACAACTGCGGCGAGGAAATCGTCATTCCGGTCGACGTCGCAGCGGGCCGGTCGCAGAGCTACGTCGAAGATTGCCCCGTTTGCTGCCACCCTCAGCTGATCCACATCGAACTCGATGACGAAGGCGACGCCGACGCCTGGGGCGAAGCGGAGTAACGCCGACCAGCGTTCCGACAGTTGCAGCCCTGGCCTCCGGCCAGGGGTCGGTTTGCAGCACGCGCGTCGTCGCCTCGGGGCAACGCGACCCCCGGGCGGAGCCCGGGGCTGGAATTGAAGCTCCGCTCACCCCACCGGCTGAATCACCAGCGAATGCCAACCCGTCGAGTAGGTTTCGAACCCCGGCGCCTGGGCATGAGCGATGCAACACTTCTGCCCGCGATAATCGCCGGTCGCAAAGTTCTTGCGCTCCGCCAGAATCTGCGACATCTCCGGCAAGCCGAGCGACTCCTGCAGTTGTTTCCCCCACGAGTCGGCCAGCAGCGTCCCGTCGCCGTCGGTGATGACGCAGCGCGTGGCGGCTCGTTCTTCCTCAGCGACCGGCGCATAGGCCATGATCGTCTGCGCGAGCGCTTCCCAATTGAAGACGATCCCTAGCACGCCGAGCAACTTGCCGTTGGCATTTCCTTCGTGACGCACGCCGCACGAGTAGACCAGCGACAACTTGCCGTCGACGAGCCGCGATTTGTGAGCCGTCTGAAAGCCGAACTCATCCCCCGAGCGGCTCGCCGCCGCCTCGCGAAACCAGTTCTCGCCCGCTTGCTCCATGCCGACCGACTTGTACTCGTGCGGTCGCCCGTTGGCGACCACGCGACCTGAGAGATCGCACAGCACCAGATCGTAGTAGACCGTGTAGGCGTTCAAAATGACGCCGAGCCGTTGGCTCGCATGCCGCCGCGTTTCGGGCGTGGGATCGGTCAAGGCGTCGACCACGCTCTGGTCAGTCGCCCACCACCGCACGTCGCACGTCCGCTCGTAGAGGCAGCGGTCTATCAGATCGATGTTCGTCAGCGCGATGTCGGTGAGCCGAGTGCCGCGGACCTTTGTGCCGAGGACGTGCACCAATTCGTCGATGACTCGCTTGGTTTGATTGGCTAGCGACTCGGCTGCCTGGGCCGTTTTCCCCGACAGATCCTGCATCTCTTGGGCGACGACGCCGAAAGCGGCTCCCGCAACGCCGGCGCGAGCCGCTTCGATCCGAGCGTTTAGCGACAGCAGTTTCGTATTCGTATTGATGTCTCGGATTTCTTCAATCGCCGTATTGAGCGACTGCGACAGATCGCCGAGCAGATCGACGAAGCTGCATTCGCGTTGCTCGTCGTCGGCAGCGCCGCCCCCTGTTGAGTCGTCGACCGTTTCGCGAGACGTGATGGTGGCAGGCATGTTCAGTTCCGCCGTTGCGGCCGTGAATTGAGAAAGACCGTGTCGTTGGAGAAATCTAGCTTTTGCCCTGCGGTCTTCCACCAAATTGCCCTGCTGTAGGCGGATTCTCGCAGCGGGTTGTAAGGGGTAAGCCAATTGTGCCGGCCCCCGACCTCCCGCGCATCGCCATTTCCGTCGACTACAATTCAGCGGATGGCCGAACTCCGCAGCCCCGTGACGAACCTCCACATGACGCAACCCCTCGTTCCCCATCGTCAGTTACCGGTGAAGCTCGCCGACTTCGACCCTCGTTACGTCGATGGCGATTGGAACAAGCTCACTGCCGCCGAGCGGGTCGCCGAGAACACCGCGATCTCCGGCGAACTGGCCTATCGCCTCTACGCCGAGAACAAACGGTCGGTCCTGTTGGTGCTTCAAGGGATGGACACATCCGGAAAGGATGGCACGATCCGCGCCGCCACTACTGGCATCAATCCCCTAAGCTTCAACATCACCGCGTTCAAACAGCCGAGCGTTGAAGAGCTGGAACACGATTTCCTCTGGCGGATCCACAAGGCGACGCCGAACCGCGGCCACATCGGCATCTTCAACCGCTCTCACTACGAAGACGTGCTGATCGTTCGCGTTCATAAGCTCGTCCCGAAGTCGGTGTGGCGCGCGCGTTACGAAGCGATCAACGGCTTCGAACGCCACCTCGCCGCCAACGGCACGGCGGTGTTGAAGTGCTTCCTGCACATCAGCAAGGACGAGCAGCGCGAACGTCTGGAAGCCCGTTTGGCCGACCCGACCAAACGCTGGAAGTTTGCTAAAGGCGATTTGGAAGAGCGCGCCCTATGGGACGACTACCAACAGGCTTACGAAGACGTCCTCGCCCGCTGCAACACCGAACACGCCCCCTGGCACATTATTCCGGCGGATCGGAAATGGTATCGCAACCTCGTCGTTAGCAACCTGCTGCGTGAAACGCTGGAGAAGATGGACCCCAAGTTCCCGCCTGAGGAAGAGGGCTTGGATCAGATCAAGGTCGTGTGACGCGATTCGAGTTCCAACGTGAAAACCAATTGCTAACCGCGAATGACGCGAATCTTCCCAAATCAATTCAATTCATCAGTTCTTCATTCGCGTGATTCGCGGTTCCCCTCTTCTTCCTGCCTTCCTTAGTCCTTCGTGCCTTGGTGGTTCACAAGCCCCCAGCAGCGATCCGCCTTGCCGCCCTGCCCCATCGGGCCCATAATCCCCGGCATGAGCTCACCAGAACTTGCCGCGGCAGCGATTGAAGAACGAACCTCGTCCGCAGCGGGTGCTCGACGCATCGACGTCGATGCGCTCCCTGTGCTCCGCAGTGATCCAAGTTTCTGGGGGATGAACATCACCCAGTTTCTGGGGGCGTTCAACGACAACCTGTTTAAGCAACTCGTCCTGCTCCTTTCGATCGCCGCGGTCAAGGCCGGGGGCCAAGAGATCGATCCCGAAGACGATCAATGGCTGGCGATGATCGTCTTCGCCGCTCCCTTTCTGATGTTCACCGGCTTTGCCGGCTACCTCTCCGACAAGTTCAGCAAGCGGAAGATCATTGTCATCTGCAAGTTCGCTGAGATCGCCGTCATGGCTCTGGGCGGACTTGGTTTTTACGTTTACTCACAGTCGGGCTCGTTAGTCCTGCCCTACGTCGTCCTCTTCCTGATGGGAGCCCACAGCGCGTTCTTCGGACCAGGCAAGTACGGCATCCTCCCTGAAATGCTTCGGGAGCGCGATCTGCCGCGGGCGAACGGCTCGATGCTGATGCTCACGTTTCTCGCGATCATTTTCGGCACGGCGTTGGCCGGCATTCTACTTGAGGGCGGTCGGCTCTACATCGCTTCCGCGTGCAGCGTCGGCATCGCCGTGATCGGCGCGGCGGCAAGTTTCCTGGTCCGCCCCGTTCCGCCTGCGAATCCGCAGCTCAAGTTCGAATCGTCGGCGCTGACGGTCCCGCCCGACATGCGACAGATGCTCGCCGCCGACCGACCCTTGCTGGCGGCCCTGCTGGTTTCGAGCATTTTCTGGCTCATGGCGGGGATGGTCCCTTCGGCGGTCAACGCCTTAGGGAAAATCGACCTCCAGGTCGGAGACGCCTATACCAGCTACATGACGGCGATGATCGGCGTCGGCATCGCCGTTGGCTGCGTCATCGGCGGCATTGTCTCCAAGGGGCAGGTCGATTTCCGCCTCCTCCGCATCGGCGTCATCGGCATGGTGATTTGCCTGCTGGTGGTCGGCATCCCCGGCGGCGGCGACGTCGTCGGCGTCAAGGACGCTGAGGGGGCGATCGTCTCGCTGCCGGGCTTTGGCGAAGGACGGCAATGGCTCGGCTACTGGCCCAGCATGCCCGTGCTGCTGTTTCTTGGGCTCTCAACCGGTCTGTTCGCGGTGCCGCTGCAGGTCTTCATGCAATCGCGTCCCCCCGAGGATAAAAAGGGCCGGATGATCGCCGTGATGAATCAAGCCAACTGGATTGGCGTCCTCGCCTCCGCCGGCATCTATTTCGTTCTGAGCCGACTCGTGAAAATCGTCGAATGGCCCCGCTCGACCCTCTTCATCGCGATCGCGGTGATGACGCTGCCGATTGCGCTGTTCTATCATCCGAAGCACGAGCCGGCGGACGGAGCGAAGGCCTAGCTCTTCGCCGCTTCCTGCTTCACGTCTGCAGCCTTCTCGTCAGCAGGCGATTCGCTTTTATCTTCATCAGACGGCTTCGTTGCATCGCTCGCCGCGGCGCCTGCGGTCATGAGCTTCGCCTCGTCGAACTGCATATCGACCAGGGCCGCCACCGCCTTCTCGCCGTCGAATTCTTTGTCGTCGACCGCTACCTTGGCCGTCAGCGATTCGAGATCGACCTCGACGTCCTTCACCCCTGGCTGCTCGGCCAGGATGCTCTCGACATGGGCGACGCACGATTCGCAGTGCATGCCGGGGATTTCGAACGCCACGGTTGGCGCCCCTTCGGCGTTGAACTTGGCCAACGTCGCCTTCGGCTCCTCAGTGGTCGCCACATCGACCGACGAAGTGCCGCACCCAACTGCCAGTAATGATAAAGCCAGCCAACTAAACCGTGTCATGACATTTCCCCTTAATCTCAAATCTGCAAATTTCAGATCCGCGACCTCAGCGGTCCAGCAATTCTATGCACGTCTAGTACCGTGAAGGGCAAAACTTTCACTTCCCCGCGGGCTCCGCCAACTCGACCAACTCGCCCTTCTTCGCCATCTCGCGAATATCTTGTGTGATCTTCATCGAGCAATACTTCGGCCCGCACATGCTGCAGAAGTGGGCGCTCTTGAACGTATCCTGCGGCAGCGTCTCGTCGTGATACCGGCGAGCTGTCTCCGGATCGAGCGATAGTTCGAACTGCTTATTCCAGTCGAACTCGAACCGCGCCTTCGACAGCGCATCGTCCCGATCGCGGGCGCCCTTCCGCTTCCGCGCGATGTCGGCCGCGTGGGCCGCAATCTTGTAGGCGATTATCCCCTGCTTGACGTCTTCTTGCTCCGGCAGGCCGAGGTGTTCCTTCGGCGTCACGTAGCAGAGCATCGCCGCCCCCGCCCAACCGGCCAAGGCCGCGCCAATGCAGCTGGTGATGTGGTCGTACCCCGGAGCGAAGTCGGTCACCAGCGGCCCGAGCACATAGAACGGCGCCCCGTCGCAGACTTCGATCTGCCGTTCGACGTTCATCGCCACTTCGTCCATGGGGATGTGGCCCGGGCCTTCGACCATCACCTGCGTCCCGCGCGCCCAACCGCGCCGGGTCAACTCGCCCAGCACGTCGAGTTCCGCGAACTGTGCCTTGTCACTCGCGTCAGCCAGCGAACCCGGCCGCAGACCGTCGCCAAGGCTCCAAGTGACGTCGTACTGTCGCATGACGTCGCACAAATCTTCAAAATGTTCGTAGAGCGGATTCTGCTTCTTGTGGGCCATCATCCACTTGGCGATCAGCGAACCGCCGCGGCTAACGATGCCCGTCGTGCGACCCATCGTCAGGTGGAGATGCTCCATCTTCACGCCGCAGTGGACCGTCATGTAGTCGACGCCCTGCTTCGCCTGATGCTCGACCATGTCGAGGAAGTGCTGCGGCCGCATCTCTTCTATGTCGCCGCCGAGCTGCTCGAGCATCTGGTAAATCGGCACCGTGCCGATCGGCACCGGCGAGGCTTCGATGATCGCCTTGCGAATGCCGTCGATGTTCTTGCCGGTCGACAAGTCCATCACGGTATCGGCGCCGTAGTGGACCGCCGTGTGCAACTTTTCAAGTTCGCCGTCGATGTCGCTGGTGACGGCCGAGTTGCCGATGTTGGCGTTGACCTTGCAGCGGGCGGCGATGCCGATCGCCATCGGCTCCAACCGACCGGCGGCGTGGACGATGTTCGCCGGAATGACCATCCGGCCGGCAGCGACTTCAGCGCGAATCAATTCCGCGTCGACCGATTCCCGCTCGGCGACGTAATTCATCTCGCGGGTAATGTTACCGGCGCGGGCATGCTCCAACTGCGTGATCGGTTCAGCCATCGAAGGGCGATCCTCTAAGGTCAGTCGCCCCCTGCCGGCGAGGCCGCGGCCGAGGCGAGAAAATGCTGGAAACTCAAGCGGCCCTTGCACTTGGGGCCGATGCAACCGTTCATCCTATCGGTCGGTCATTGAATGTCAATCTGGCCATCTACGCCGGCCAAACACCCCGTGTCATTCTGAGCCCTTCGCCCCGCTCAGGGTAAACTCCGCGAAGAATCTAGCCCGATATGCAAGTTTGCCCCAAGCGCCGCCGTGCCAAAACGTAATGATTTCAACCATTTCCTGACATTGCCTGTCGCTACCCTCCCCGCAACAATGTCGCCTGACCCGCCCGCACCACCGCAAGGAAGCACGCGGCGAACCGTTCCGAGGCGAGAATTCATGGGGAACCGCCGATGAACGCCAATGAACGCAGATGAAAGTCAATTAGAGTGGACCTGTCGACTTAACGGCATTGCTTGCGTCCAACTCTTTAGTGATTTCCTTGATCTGCGTTTATCGGCGTTCATCGGCGGTTTCAAAAAGTTAGCTCCTCAGCATCCACAGTTCGCTGTCAACAAAACCGTGCCGCGTTCCATCGTGAAGCCCGCCCCTCGCACCATCGCCATCGGCGACGTCCACGGCTGCCACACTGCCTTGGCGACGCTCGTCGACGGTCTGCAACTCACTCCGCACGACACGCTCGTCATGCTCGGCGATGTGATCGACCGCGGCCCCGACAGCCGCGACTGCATCAACCAACTCCTCGCCCTCCGCGAGCGCTGCCATCTTTACTGCATCCAGGGCAATCACGAGCAGATGATGCTCGATGCCATCGACGGCCTGATGTCGATCCAAGAATGGCTCGTCCACGGCGGCGCCGAGACGCTCGACTCCTACGGCAAAGGTTTCGGAATTGGCGAGATCGATCCCGAGCACGTCGGCTTCATCCGCACTTGGGGCGACGTTTGCGAGCGTCCCACACATTTCTTCGCTCACGGCAACTACCTCGCCAGCCGGCCGCTGAACCGCCAACCGTGGCGCGATCTCCGCTGGCAGTCGCTCAAGTGGCACACGCCAGAGCCCCATCTCTCCGGCCGTACCGCCGTCCTCGGCCACACGGCGAACAAGCAGGCCGAGATTCTCAACCTTGGCCACCTCGTCTGCATCGACACCTACTGCCACGGCGACGGCTGGCTCACGGCGTTTGACGTGACGACCGGCCGCGTTTGGCAGGCGAAGCAGACGGGCGAGTTCCAAACGGCGGAACTGCCGCCCATCCAGACGCCCGCCGCCGTCCGCTTCTGATCGCCGCCATCAACTGGTCGCCTGCACTAGCGTAACTCGGTACACTGGCGGTCGCTGCACGCGTGCAGCCAAACCGCCCTTTTCATCTCCAGGCGCTAAATTCTATGGTTCGCGTTGCAATCCTGTCGCTGATTGGAATCCTGGTCGCCTCTCTCCACCCGCGGACGCTCACCGCGCAATCCCCGTCCGAAGCGATGGTCGCCGCCGCCAACGCGCTGCTAGACGCGCTCACTCCCGAACAACGCTCCGCCGCCGCCCTCCCCTTTGACACGCCGCTCCGTCGCGATTGGCATAACATTCCCAAAGAAGATCGCAAGGGCGTCGAATTCGGCGAACTCAGCGCCGAGCAGCAAAAGCTCGCCCTCGCCCTGCTCCGCTCGGCCCTGAGCGACGTCGGTTACGAGAAGGCGAGGCGCATCATGTCGCTGGAAAACAACCTGCGCGAAGGCGAAAAGAGCGTCGCCGGCGCTCCGCTCCGCGACCCTGAGCGTTACTTCATCACCATCTTCGGCGAGCCTGCCGACAAGGGAACGTGGGGCTGGAGTTTTGAAGGCCACCACTTCTCGCAGAACTTTGTGGTCCACGACGGAAAGGTTGTCGGCGACACTCCCAGCTTCTGGGGCGCCAATCCCGCGACCGTGAAAATCTTCATCGAAGGGGGCCCCGAAGTCGGCACGCGCACGCTCGCCAACGAGGAACAACTGGCGTTCGACCTCCTGGCGAGCCTCGACGTCTCGCAGCGAGCCGCCACCGTGATTGCCGACAAGGCGCCGGCCGATTACCGCGGCCCTGGCCAACCCGAGCCGCCGCGCTCCGCACCTGAGGGCGTCCAAGCCTCTCAACTGACCGACGCCCAACAGGCGCAACTCCAATCGCTGCTCGCCACGTACTGCAACAACCTCGCCCCCGAACTCGCGGCCGCACGCCTCGCTGAAATTGAAGCCGCCGGCGTCGACCGCCTGTACTTCGCCTGGCTCGGCGCCACGGAGCCGGGCGTGGGCCACGCGTATCGCATCCAGGGTCCGACGTTTCTGCTGGAACTGGTGAACATCCAATCGGACCCAGCCGGCAATCCGGCGAATCATATTCACTCCGTGTGGCGGAGCCTCAACCACGACTTCGGCGTGGCGACTGCCGCTAAGTGAAGTAGTCATTTGATTTGGCAATTCTTTTCCCGTCCTATCACCAACAGAATTGCAGAGTTGTTTATTTGAACCGCCAAGGACGCCAAGAGCGCCAAGGGAATGCAGAGAAGAATAAACCACGACGGCACGACGAGCACGACAGAGACAGATCCAGCCAAAGCTTGTTTGCTCTGTATTTATTTGCGCCTTCGCGCCTTTGCGTGAGATATCTTAATTTAGATCTCACGCAAAGGCGCGAAGGCGCAAAGGAAAACAGATACTTGTGATTTCCCTTGGCGCTCTTGGCGTCCTTGGCGGTTGTTTTTTTTGAACTAAGCAGGTCTCCTGGCCCATGGACTCTAAACAGTTGGCGACGGACCGATAGTATGCCTGCGAAACCCCCAGCCGACGAAATCCTCACCGTCACGCAGCTTTCAGCTCGGCTGAAAGGGGTGATGGAGGAGAACTTTTCTGCGGTCTGGGTCGCCGGCGAGATTTCGAACTACTCGCAGCCCCAATCGGGGCACTGCTACTTCACGCTCAAAGACGACGGCGCCCAGCTTCGCGCGGTGATGTGGCGCAACACGGCGGCGCGGTTGAAGCTGGCGCTGCACGACGGCATCGAAGTCGTCTGCCGCGGCCGGCTCGATCTCTACCCGCCGCGCGGCAGCTACCAGCTGGTCGTCGATGAACTGCAGCCGAAGGGGATGGGCGCGCTCGAACTCGCCCTCCGGCAGCGCCGTGAAAAGCTCGCCGCCGAGGGGCTCTTTGATGCGGCCCGCAAACGCCGCCTCCCGACATTCCCGCGCCGCATCGGCGTGGTGACCAGTCCCACCGGCGCAGCGATCCGCGACTTTCTGCAGGTGATGCACCGCCGATGGCGCGGCGTCGAAGTCCTCATCTTCCCGGCGCGTGTTCAGGGCGACGGCGCTGCGGAAGAAATCGTCGCCGGCATCCGTGCGGCGAACAAGGTCCAACCGCCGATCGACGTCCTCGTTGTGACGCGAGGCGGCGGCAGCCTCGAAGACCTCTGGTGCTTCAACGAAGAGTCGGTCGTCCGCGCGATCGCCACGTCGAAGGTTCCCACGATCTCCGGCATCGGCCACGAGATCGACGTCACGCTGGCCGATCTCGTCGCCGACGTGCGCGCCCTCACGCCCAGCGAAGCGGCCGAGCGCGTCGTCCCCTCAGCCGCCGATCTTTCCGACGCCGTGCGGAGCTTGCAGCATCGCCTGCGGACGGCGCTCTCGACGCGACTCATGCACGCCCGGCATCGGCTCGATTCGCTGGCCAGCCGTCCGTCGCTTTGCCGACCGCTCGAAGCGATCCATCTGCGCGGTCGGCGGCTTGACGAACTTTCGCTACGATTGAAGGGAGCGTCGCAAGGCCTCCTCCGCGATCACCGCAGCGCGCTGGAGACGATGGCGGGCAAACTCGAATCGCTCAGCCCGCTAGGCGTCCTCGGCCGCGGCTACAGCCTCACCTTCCGCGAAGGGGAATCGAAGCTGATCACCTCGGCGGAGAAGTTGAAGCCAGGCCAGCGCATCGTCACGCGATTCCAACAAGGAACGGCGACGAGCGTTGTGGAACTTGTTGAGCGTGAGAGTCAGTAAGTAGACTTTCAACTGAGTGAATAGAGAAAAACAAGAGTGATGTGGGAATCACAAAGGGCCAACGTAAGAAATCAACTCTGCTTTTGGCCGTAGGCCATGTACACCGTAGCCTGGGGTAAGCGAAGCGCCACCCCAGGTGTCATGAACATTGGATTGCTATTGGCTGAAAGCCAATCTCACTCGGATGTGGATGAAAGTGAGTATGCGGAGGTGAAATTGGCTTTCAGCCAATCGAGCTGACGTCCTTCGTGAACCTGGGGCGGCGCTTCGCTTGCCCCAGGCTACGGTGATTTGCTTGGCCTACAGCCAGCAATTTTTACGGCATCTGGTTCTTAATTCTCTGTATCCTCTGTGGTAAAAGTCGTTGAGCAAAACATCTAGATAGAGAGCGACCACCCGTGGCAAAAAAGAAAGAACCCGAAACCGACCAACTCACCTTCGAGCAATCGCTCGCCGAGCTCGAACAGATCGTCGCCAAGCTCGAAGGGGGCAAGCTGGGCCTGGGCGATTCGCTGGCGGCGTACGAGCAAGGGGTCAGCCGACTCAATGGCTGTTACCAACTCCTCCAGCATGCGGAGCGTCGGATCGAATTGGTCCAATCGGTCGACGCCGAGGGACGCGCGAAGACGGTCCCCCTCGACGACGCCGATGGCGACGATTTGACTGAAAAATCGGCCTCCCGCAGCCGTCGCCGCACGGCGGGAGCCGGCCCGGCAGGCGCAAGCCGCGTGGACGATGCGGCCAGTTTGTTCTAGCATGGCGACTTGTCGGGAGCGCCGCGAGACGCCTCCCCATCGCCCTGCTGCAGCACGCCCATGTCCGCCGCTCCCACCTCCGATTCCCCGCCGCTCGACGCCCCCCGCAGCGAGCTGATTGAGACCGCGCTCCGCCAGGCTTCTCAGTTCGACGCCAACTGCCCGTCGCAACTGGGCGAGGCGATCCGCTACAGCCTGCTGGCCCCCGGCAAACGGCTGCGACCCCATCTGGTCCTGTACGCCGCTGAAGCCTGCGGCGGAGCCGAGGCGGTTGAGCAGGCCCTGCCCGCCGCCGTCGCCGTTGAGATGATCCACGCCTACTCGCTGGTTCACGACGACCTCCCCGCGATGGACGACGACGACCTGCGCCGCGGCCGTCCCACCTGCCATAAGCAGTTCGACGAAGCGACGGCGATCCTGGTCGGCGACGCCCTCCTGACCCGGGCATTCGAAATACTCGCTACCGGCGTCCAGCCGGGCGAGCGGGCCGCCCGCTGCTGTGCGATCCTCGCCAAAGCGGCCGGCGCCGAGGCCCTGGTTGGCGGGCAGGCTGACGACCTAGCGGCCGAATTTCGCCATATCGGCCTTGAACGACTACAATCAATACATCGGCGGAAGACGGGGGCGTTGTTTCGGGCGTCGCTCGAACTGGGGGCGGAGGCGGCCAATGGTTCGAGCGACCAACGGCAAGCTCTCGTCAAGTTTGGCGAAAAGCTGGGACACGCTTTTCAGATCGTCGACGACCTGCTCGACGTGAGCGGCAGCGAGGAAAACGTCGGCAAGCGACTCGGCAAAGACCGCAAACGGGGCAAAGTGACTTATCCGTCGTTGCTCGGCGTGGAACCGAGTCGCCGGAAAGTGAGCGAGTTGATCGACGAAGCATGCGGTGCAATTGAATCCTTCGGAGCGGCGGCTCAGCCGCTCCGCGAACTGGCGGAATTCGTGGGGCGTAGGAGCCGTTGATGTCGACGCTGCTGGAAACCATTCGCGATCCCGCCGACCTCCGCGGGATGTCGCTTCCCCAACTCGAGCAACTCGCCGGCGAAATCCGCGAGGTTCTCTGCGGCCTGATCGCTTGCCGCAGCGCCCACTTCGCGTCGAATCTCGGCGTCGTCGAACTCGCGATCGCGCTCCACCAGGTCTTCGACTTCAAACGCGATCGGCTGATTTGGGATACCGGGCACCAGATTTACCCGCATAAGCTCCTCACTGGTCGCTACGCCGAGTTCCAGTCGATGCGGACCAAGGGGGGCCTGATGGGCTACCCCAACCCGGCGGAGAGCGATTATGACCTCTTCATGACCGGTCACGCGGGGGCGAGCGTTTCCACGGCCCTCGGTCTCGCGAGCGGCGATGATTTCCTTCGCTCCGAAGAGAATCGCCACACCGTCGCGGTGATCGGCGACGGCGCCTTTCCCTCGGGCGTCGTGTTCGAAGCGCTCAACAACGGTCGCCGGCAAAGCAAGAATCTGTTGGTCGTGCTCAACGACAATCGGATGTCGATCTGCCCGCCGGTCGGCAGCGTCTCCGATTACCTCGATCGCCTCCGCATGAACCCGGCCTACACGGGGCTGAAGGGCGAGGTCGTGAAAATGCTCAACCGCGTCCCCCTCTTGGGCGACCCGGCCGAGCGGTTCCTCGTTCAGCTGAAGGAAGCCGCCAAGGCGGGCCTCAGCGGCGGCATGATGTTCGAAGACATGGGCTTCCGCTATATCGGCCCCATCGACGGCCACAATATCGGGTTGCTCCGTAAATACTTCAAGATGGTCCAGCGGATCGACGGGCCGGTGCTGCTGCATGTCGTCACCGAGAAGGGCCACGGTTTCCTGCCGGCCTCGGAAGATCCCGTCACCTATCACGCCCCGCCACAGTTCGAACGCCAGCAAGACAAGTACGTCATCGCGAAGAAGGGGGCGTCGAGCCCCGCTTACACGAACGTCGCGTCGCAAGCGATTTTCGAGCAGATGCGCGCGAACCCCAAGGTGACGGTCCTCACCGCCGCGATGTGCCAAGGAAACAAGCTCGAGAAGGTCCGCGAAGAGTTCCCTGACCGCTTCTTCGACACCGGTATCTGCGAGGCCCACACCGTCGCCTTCGCCGCCGGCCAGGCGAAGGTCGGCATGCGGCCGATCGTCGACATCTACAGCACGTTCCTCCAGCGGGCCTACGACCACATCTTCCAGGAAGTCGCTCTGCAGAACCTGCCGGTCACCTTCATGATGGACCGCGGCGGCCTCGCCGGCCCCGACGGGCCGACGCATCATGGCGTGTTCGACTTCGGCTACATGCGGATCTTCCCGAACATGGTCCTCATGGCGCCGGGCGACGCGGCCGACCTACCGGCGATGCTCGACTTTGCGTTGAAGTTCGACGGCCCCTGCGGCATTCGTTATCCGAAGGCCAGCGCCGTCGCCATCGAGCGGCCGACCGCGCCGATCGAACTCGGCCGGAGCGAAACGCTGCGCACCGGCGTCGACGGCGCCATTGTCGTCTGCGGTGCGCTGGCTCAACGGGCCCTCGAAGCGAGTGACCGGCTGCGTGAGGAAGGACTCGACGTCGGCGTGATCAACGCCCGGTTCCTCAAGCCGCTTGATACGGAGGTGATCGTCGGCGCGATCCGCGATTTGCCGTGGGTCGTCACGATGGAAGAAGCGTCGTTGATGGGCGGTTTCGGTAGCGCCGTGCTCGAAGCAGCCGCCGACGCTGGCGTCGACGCGAGCCGCGTCCGACGGCTTGGCATCCCCGACCACTACGTCGAACATGGCGAACGCGACGAACTGCTGGCCGACCTCAGCATGGACGTCCCCGGCATTGTCGCAGCGTGCCAACGCTTGGCCGCCGGCCTGCCGGTTCGCTAAGCGTGACGGTGTCGGGAGCCTTTTGCCACTGGAGACGTTGCTCTGTGCGGAAAGCAACCAGTGGCAAAAGGCTCCCGACACCCTCAGGCATCCATCCCGGGCTACCTGCCCTAAACCTCCATTGCTATGCTCTGCGGTATGACCGCACCAGCCTCCAAGCCGCCCTCCCCCGCCCGCCGTCTCCGCGCCATCCTGCTCGTCGACGGCAGCCGTCAGGCCCTCGCCGATCAGGCGGCCCACCTCCGCGAGATCATCGAACGCCACCTCGACGTGGCCGCGTCGCTCGACAATTTCAACGAGCCAATCCCCGACGTGGCGGCCGACCTGATGATCGTCTTCGGCGGCGACGGTTCGATCCTCCGCGCCGCCCGCCAGATGGGGTTTGCCCAGCTACCTGTTCTCGGCGTCAATCTCGGCCGGCTCGGCTTCCTCGCTGAAATCCAGCCCGAAGACCTCGACGAAATCCTCCCCCAAATCGTCGCCGGCGAATATCGGGTGGTGAAACACCTGATGTTCGAATGCAGCGTCCAGCGCAACGGCCGCGAGGTGTCGCGGACGCTGGGCCTCAACGAGGCGGTCGTGCTAGCAGGCCCGACGTTCTCAATGATCGAGATCCAGCTTTACGTTGACGCTAATTTAGCCACGACTTATAGTTGCGACGGTTTGATCGTCAGCACCCCCGTGGGATCGACTGCCTACAACCTCGCGGCAGGCGGCCCGATCATGGAAAAGAGTCTGCAGACGCTCGTCGTCTCGCCGATTTGCCCCCATACGCTGACCAACCGACCGGTGATCGACTCGGCGGATCACGTCTACGAATTGGCTGTCCCGCAGCCGAACGAAGGGACGACGCTGCTGGTCGACGGCAAGCCGATCGGCAAGGTGTTGGCCGACGATCGAATCAGGATTGAACGCTCGAGCGCCGAGTTCCAATTGATCGAAGTTCGCGGCCGCGGCTACTACCGCACGCTGCGAGAAAAACTCGGCTGGGGCGGGCGATTGAAGTTGAAGGAATAACAGCCCGTTCACGGGCGCAATTGCAGCCCCCGGCTCCGCCGGGGGGTAGCGCCACGTTGGACGACGCCCAAATTTGTTGCCACGCGACCCCCCGGCAGAGCCGGGGGCTGAAAAGTTGGCTGCTCAATTGAGGTCGGCAAACTACACACCCGCAGGGAGGCGCGGTCGATGAACATTCACGCTGCTCGTACGAGCTGTTTCGTCGCTCTATTCTTCGGAGCGCTCGCTTCCATCGCCGTCGCCGCAGAAACGGCGGCATCGAAGCCTGCCGTCGCCGCCGCGACCGGCGCGGAGAAATATCTCCTCCGCTACAAGTTCGCGATGGGCGAAGTGTTGCGTTACGACGTCAACCACGCCACGAAGACGCGCAACAACATGGAAGGCCACAGCCAGGAGGTCGAAACGCAAAGCGAGTCGGTCAAGTCGTGGAAGGTGACCGACGTCCTCCCGAATGGCGAGATGGAGTTCATCCACGTCGTCGAATGGGTGAAAATGACGAACGACTCGCCCGACACGCCGACCAATACCTACGACAGCCGTGAGAAGGCCGCCGTGCCGCGCGGGTTCGAGCAGGTGGCTCGGGCCGTCGACGTGCCGCTGTCGATCGTCCGCATCGCCGCGGACGGCAAAATCACTTTCCGCGAACAGAAGCACCCGCAACCGAAGACTCAGGAAGATATGCCGATCACGCTCGGTCTGCCCGAGGGTGAGATCGCCGTCGGCGAAAAGTGGAGCCACCCCTACGACGTCACCGTCCAGCGGAAGAGCGGCGCCAACCTCCAGATTCAAACCCGCCGCGTCTGCAAGCTTCGCGAAGTGAAAAACGGCGTCGCACTGATCGACGTCGAGTACCAGATCCTCACGCCGGTCGATCCCTACGTGCGGGCCCAACTGGTCGAGCGCCTCACCGACGGCTCGGTGCGGTTCGACATTGCCAAGGGGCGGATTATCTCGCAGGAACACAACGTCGACAAGCGGATCCTTGGCTTCGCCGGTAAGGCGAGCAGCATGCATTTCGTGTCGCGGCTCCAAGAACGGCTGCTGCCGAGCGAAGTGAAGAGTGAGGTCCAACAGGCGTCGGCGACGGTCGAGAAGTAGTAGTCGGCTCTAAAACGCCATCCAACCGTCATTCTGAGCGCAGCGAAGAATCTAGAATCTCGTTGGGGACGCTAGATCCTTCGCTTCGCTCAGGATGACTCCTGCACTCCGAGGGCGTCATGCTCCTAGCTGAAGTCGAGGTCGTAGAAAACGTCGTCCGATCAGGCATCGGCCTCGGGTCGGCGATCGCCATCGTCTGCTCCTGGGAGCGAAATCGTTCGATCCTGTTCGCGATTCTGGCGGGGTTTTTCGGCTGGCTTTACGTTCTATACTTTGCCGCAACGCGAAAGCCGGACGAAGCGGCTAAATAAGTTTTTGCGTTTCGCTTTCAGTCAGCCCTCTCACTTTCCAGATCTCGCGCGAGCCGTGCCGATGAGTTCTCAGACAATGAAATATTGTCCCACCTGCGGAGCCCAGATCGCTTCGAACTCGCAGATGTGTCCCAAGTGCGGCGCCATTCAGCCAACTTACCTGAACGAACCAAGTCGCGCCGCTGGGAAACTGGAAGTCGATCCCGCGATTCGCGACGCCGCCTCCAAAAAGCTGGCGGCCGGCATCTGCGGCATCCTGCTTGGCGCTTTTGGGACGCATAAATTCGTCCTGGGGATGACGACGGCTGGCATCATCATGGCCGCGACCACGATCTTGACCTGCGGCATCGGCGGCGCCGTGATGGGGACTATCGGGATGATCGAGGGGATCATCTACCTCTCGAAGTCCGACGACGATTTCTACGAAACGTACGTCGTCGAAAAGAAATCGTGGTTCTAGGGCGTCTGTCGCTCCTCGATCCCCCGAACCCCCTCGCACTTCGGACTGGTCGCTTAAGCGACCAGTCCAATGTGGTCTCCATGCCGCTCAGCTGTTTGCCTCCACTCAGCTCTTCGCTTCCGCGGGAGCGGGCTTCGGCTTCTCCTCGACGGCCCCTTCTACTTCGTGGACGATCACAATGTCGTGCACGCCCGTCGCCATGACGGCGCCGTCGGGACCTGCCGCGAGGTGCGAACCGCCGACGATGATCAACCGGTCGCCCGGCCCGGCCAGTCCCGCCCCGCAGGCCCAG
Source organism: Pirellula sp. (assembly GCA_013822725.1). Lineage (GTDB taxonomy): Bacteria > Planctomycetota > Planctomycetia > Pirellulales > Lacipirellulaceae > Lacipirellula. Next base: position 11,104 of record PNKX01000029.1, on the reverse strand, counting down.
TCGTCGGCATGGCGAATGAGTTGTTCCACATTGGTCGCCGGCGCGCCGCGCAGCGGCGTCACGCCCCAATAGAGACACATCTTCCGCAGCGTCGTTTCGCTCGTGCTAACGCCGATCGTCGGCACGAAACTACGCTGCTGCGACAGGGCGAGCGCCGTTCGTCCCGAATGGCTCGCCACCACGACGAGCTTGGCGCCCAGCGAGTGGGCCATCGTTCCGGCGCCGCGGACTACTGCGCGGGTAATTTCCTGCAAGTTGTCGGCCCGCGGCCGCGTCATCTCGCGCGGCGGTCGGCCGGCCATGCTCTCTTCGGTGACCTGGGCGATCCGGTTCATCATCTCGACCGCTTCGCGCGGAAACTTGCCGATCGCCGTTTCGCCTGAAAGCATACAAGCGTCGGCGCCGTCGAGAATCGCGTTGGCCACGTCGGTCGCCTCGGCCCGCGTCGGACGGGGCGATTCGTGCATGCTGTCGAGCATCTGCGTCGCGATGATCGACGGCTTTTGCAACTCCTGGCAGATGCGAACGATCCGCTTCTGTTCGATCGGCACCCGCGCGACGTCGATTTCAACGCCCAGATCGCCGCGGGCTACCATCACGCCGTCAGCCTCGGCGATGATCTCTTCGAGCCGCAACAGCGCCTCGCGCTTCTCGATCTTCGCGATGACTCCCGCCTTCGAACTACTGGAGCGGACAATGTCTTTGAGCGTGCGAACTTCGTCCGGCGAGCGAACGAAGCTGAGGCTGATGTAGTCCACGCCCGCCTTCGCCGCCCAGATGGCGTGTTGATAATCTTCGACGCTGATCGCCGGAGCGCTCAGCTTCACGTCGGGCAGGTTGATTCCCTGTCGGCTGCGGATCGTGCCGCGCTGGACGACCGAGGTCCGCACGCGGCCTGGCTTCACCTCTTCGACCTTCATGCTCACCGTGCCGTCGGCGAGCATCACGATGTCGCCGACCGAAAGTTCTTCAAGCAGCGGTTCGTAGGTGGCGGTCAGTTCGTTCGGCGCCTTCGACTCGCCGTCGACGAAGAAGAACTCGTCGTCGCGGCGACAAAAAATGCTCTCGCCCGGAATCTCGCCCAGCCGGATCTTCGGGCCGCCGAGATCCGCCAGGATGGCGATGGGCTGGTTCAGATCGCGGCTCACTTGCCGGATGCGATCGACGAAGACCTGCTGCTGCTCAGGCCCGCCGTGGGCCATGTTCAGCCGGAAGACGTCGGCGCCAGCCATGACCAGTTCGGTCAACTGCTCGACCTCGCCGCAGGCCGGTCCGACCGTGGCGACGATCTTCGTGCGGGCCCATTGAGCGCGGGGAGCGGAGAGCGGATTACCATCCATGGGAGATTCCGCGGCGAGTTGGGCCGCGGCGGCGAAGGTGGGGGCGGGGAGTTCGCCGTATTGTGGCCCCTGGACGGCCGGATGGGAATACGGTCAACTCACCCATCGGCCCCGCGATTCGGATGGCCGCACTCAGCCTTCTCTATCAACTTGCGCGCCTCTGAAGTCGACCGATCCGCGGTCGGCCTATTTCATGACGTATTGGCAAGATAAAGTTTGCGTCATCTCCGGCGGATCGGCCGGACTGGGATTGTCGGTCGGCCGCGCCTTGGCTCAACGAGGCGCCCGCGTCGTCCTCACGGCCCGCCGGCAGGACGTTCTCGACGCCGCCGTGGCGGAACTCAATGCCGCGGGCGGCAAGGTGACTGGCATCGTCGGCGACATGGCTTGGCAGGAAGACGTCGACCGCGTCGCGATCGAGGTCGCTCAGCAGTTTGGCCGGGTCGATATGCTCTGCAACTGTGCGGGACGTTCGACCCGCGGGCTGGTGCTCGACACGACTCCCGAAGATTTCCAGCAACTGCTCGACGCCAACTTCATGACGACCGTCCGGGCGACGCGCGCCTTCGCCCCCGCGCTGCTCGCCAGCCGCGGCCATCTGGTGAACGTCGGCTCGCTGGCCAGCAAGTTGGCGCCGCGGTTCACCGGGGCGTACCCGGTGAGCAAGTTCGCCGTCGCCGCCTACACGCAGCAGTTGCGGCAAGAGCTGACCGACCAGGGGTTGCATGTGATGCTCGTCTGCCCCGGCCCGTTCAAACGCGACGACAATGGCAAACGCTACGCCGCGGAGTCGACGGGCGTTCCCGCGGCGGCGCAAGCGCCCGGCGCCGGGGCGCACATTAAGACGCTCGACCCCGATGAAATGGCGGCGCGTCTCTTGAAGGCGTGCGAACAGCGACTGCCGGAGCTCGTCGTGCCGTCGCGCGTGAAATGGCTATGCGCGATCTCGCAACTCTGGCCGGCGTGGGGCGACCGATTGTTGCGACGTTCGACGAGCGGCTGAAGCCCCGCGTTCGTCATTCTGAGCGGAGCGAAGAATCTGGAAGCTCGCTTGGGACGCCAGATCCTTCGCTACGCTCAGGATGACAAGCTTTACGAGTGCGAATGCAGCCCAACAAAAAAAGGGCCCCACTTGGCCCTGCGAGGATGCCAAGTGGAGCCCTTCGTCATGCGTCCCGACTCGCCACCGCCCCGTAACGGGAAATGTTTCAGCGCCATGCATCGGCGCACCGTGCGAGAGTCATGACACGTCTGGGTCGCCTGGGAGAGCGGAGGCTGCGGGCCCCGCCGACGATTGACGTGCCGTGTCGGACGAGAATCTTCTAATGCACTTGGCGTGCCATTCGACGCCTGCTGAACGATACGCGCAGCAAGAACATGGAACGAACTCGCGAATCGTCGACGAATCGAGCGCGAACGATATCAGCGCGTGATGATCGCCAAGGACGCGAGAAGAGCGCAACGCCGCGATCGGTTGTAGCTCTTACAAGAATGCTTGCACTTCGCGGCAAGCATGACAAAGCGCTCAACGAATGAGGCGCAGCAACTGCACCATGAGCGTCGCCGCGCCGATCAGCGCGAGAATGTTCTTGCCCGATTCCAACCACGAGAAGTCGTTGGGCGTTGAACTCATGCTTGTCGGCGCGGACGCTACGATCGCCACGTTCGTTTCGGCCGGCTTCGCTGCAGCTTCCGTGACGACGCCCGTCTGATCAACTGAACGCCACTTATTGTAGATTGGCTCCGTCGTCGCCCGCAGATCGGCCGGCGACGCCTCGCCATGAGGCGGTTCATCGCCAGCAGCGAATTCGCCATGCCGTGCCGCGCTCGCGCCGACGAGCATCGCGCTCACGCCGCGGTTGATGTTGTCGGCTTCCAGCGCCGATTGCGGCGCATCGGCGTGCGCAATCGCCGCCGAGCCATGCGTGCCGCTGCCGATGTTCGGCGCCAGGCTCGCGAGGAAGTTCTCCACGCGCCCGCCGAAACTGCCGAGCGTCGTCCCCTCAGAGGCGCCGAACAGCACCCCGGCCAACTCGCCGCGGGAATTAAAAATGGGCCCGCCCGAATCGCCCTGCCGGGCCTCGACGTCGAGTTCAACCAAGTGCTGCGGCAGTTCGACCTTCGGGGCAAAGTATTGCGTGCAGCGACCGGTCGCCGCCCGATAGTTGCCCGAGCCGTAGCCGCAGATGGTGAGCTGCTCGCCCGGCTGTGGCGCCGTCGCCGCCAGCTTCACCGCCGCCGCCGGCGGTCGCCAGATCACCAGCGCCGCGAGATCCCAATCAGCGTCGACCTTCAGCGGCCGCGCCTTCGAGCGAAACCCGTCGGGAAAGATCACCTCGACTTCGCCGGCGCCGTCGCGGACGACGTGCCAGTTCGTGACGACCAGACCGTAATCGCCGCGCACATCGACCAACGTGCCGCTGCCGTAGGAAGTCGCTTCCCCTTCGGGAACGACGATTCGCGCCACCGCGGGATGGGGTTGTTGACTTGTGAAGTCAACGCCGCTCGCCGGTTTAGCGAAGCTGCCGTTAGGAAGGATCCCGTTTAGATGCCCCGGTTCAATGGGCTGCGGTGCGCCCAGCGTTCCGGCGACAACCCGTGAGACGAACAGGCATAGCGAAAGAACAATCGCCGGAGTTACTCGACAAACAATAGATGACCTGGCCACCGAGTACTCAGAGTATGGAGAGAATACGTCGAAATACTCAGACTCAGTGATTGGCTGAATGCTGACAGCTGATCGCTGACGGCTCTTCCCCTCACCGTCCGTTCCGCGCCTCGTCAGCCGCCGCCTTACGCGTTTGCTCATTCGCAACGATCAAGCGCAGTAGCCGAGCCTTCAGCTGCTCGGCATCGTCTTCACGGCGTTGAGGCTTCCCATTGCCTTGCGGACCAACGATCGCCGTTGGCTCGCCATGCGTGGCGGCAAGGCGGCCCCAGCCGGTCGATGGCGAGGGAATAATGGGCGTGGCGGAATCCATGGCGAACTCCTTACGCGGCGATGGGGCGCCCGCCGCGGAGGTCCGCGTCGCGGGGCGGGAAATCTCGGCCGCCGTTGTAGAGCAATTTCAAACGCTCGAGCTCGGCTCGAAACGCGCTTTCCGCCAAACCGGTGAGCGTCAGCCGTGCGGGGTACCCGGCCAGAAAGACCGCCGCATCGCGGGCCTCGTCGAGTAAATCCTCGGGGAGGTACAACGTGGCGCGAACTTTGGGCGATGGTCGTCTCTGCATGGCGGCCTCCTTGCGGCTAGCGTCTCCAGAGATGTTCATCGAACCGACTGCTGTCGTTGCATCAAACGTCTGACGTTACCCCCACCAGCTTCGCTAGCCGGAACAACTGGCAGTCGTGGGGCGATGACCCCCGAAGCGGATCTCGTGGGATAAACCAACCGAGTTGGGCGGGGCTTGAGGGAGACAGCCGGGCGCATGCCGTCGCGGAGCGTCAGCGTGGCGGAATTCAAGGTTGGATTCCAACCAGGGGTCGGCTGCTCACGTTACCGGGAGAGCATGCCCACTCGTCATGAGCCCGCAGGCCTCGGCGCATGCCCTGCTACTCTTTTCGCTTCCACCCCGCCTCCACCGGATCGAAGTCGACCGGAAATCGCGTCCGCTCGTCATACGTCGGCGGCTCTTGGAAGTAACAGCTCTCTAGCGAACCATGATCCAATCGCGACAGATCGGCCCCCTGAAAATTGGCGCCATCCACCTTCACTGCCTGGAACGAGGTCCCGCTGCAAATAATCGTCGCGTCGGTCAGGTCCGCCCCGGCGAAGCTTGAGCCCTGAAACGACGAGCCGCCTCCCTGAAGCGTCGCGCCAATCAAATCGACGTCTGCGAACGATGACAACTGAAACGAAGAGCCCCCGCCTCGCAGCTTGGCGCCAGCGAGGTTCGAGCCGTCGAATCGCGCACACTGAAACGACCCCGCGAGCGTCGTCCCGCTTAAATTGCAATTCACCAGCGTGGCCCTCTGGAACAGCTGATCGTCGCCGTTAATCGAGACGCCCTGCAGATTCACGCCATCTAACGTTAGATCGGAAAACTTCTGATCAAGGCCTTTCCTCGATGCCGGTTGCTTGTTTTTCGGCAATGTATTTTCACGCATCTTATCCGATAGAATCGCCGTGTGCGCATGCATGATCCGCCGCTGCAGATCGCGCAGTTGCCGCGCTGAACGCTCCGACGAATGCCGCCAACCTAATGCCGCCGCAATCAACAACGTCAGCAGCAAGAGCTCTCGAATGCTGAAGCGAAATCCGCGCGGTTGCTCGCCCTCAGGCATCGTCATGCCTCACCTCATCTCTACGTTCTACCTGCGAGCTCGTTGGCTGCGTTCTGTGTAATCACAGCAAGAACCACGTCCCTTACTTGGCGGCAGCCCCGCGGCTCAGCCACTCCTCATACCGCGTCGGCCCCAGCAGCGAGCCGTCGTCCGCCACCAGCGATTTGTCATCCAGCGGCGCACCGAAGTACGTCGCATTCGGATCGCCCACGACCTCCCGCCCGTCGCCGCTCGCCTCGAGCGCCCGACGAACGATCTCGAACATCTTAAACTTCTCCGGCCCGCCGATCTCTACCATACCGTTCACCGGCGGCTGCACCGCGATTTCCGCCAGCGCCGTCGACACGTCCCCTGCCGCGATCGGCTGCATCAGCGCCGTCGGCAAATGCACGACCGGCCCATTGCCTCCTGAATAGGAGATGCTCGCGACAAACTCAAAGAACTGCGTCGCGCGCACGATCGTGTACGGAATCGGCCCCGCCTTGATGAGCGTCTCTTGCTTCATCTTCGCGCGAAAGTAACCGCTCGACGGCAGCCGCTCCGTGCCGACGACCGAGAGAGCCACGTGATTCTTGACGCCCGCCGCCGCTTCGGCTGCCAACAGGTTGCGAGTCGACGCTTCAAAAAAGTTCATCACCGGCTCGTCATCAAACGACGGCGAGTTGGCCACATCGACGACCACGTCGGCGCCCGCGAGCGCCGCCGCCAACCCCTCGCCGGTCACCGCGTTCACCCCCTTCGACGGCGAAGCCGCCAACGCCTCATGCCCGCGCTGCTGCAGCATGTTGACCAAAGGGGAACCGATCAGCCCCGTCCCGCCGATGACGACGATCTTCATGACTTGCTCCTGTGCTCCAATGAACGTGGCGTCGCGCGAAGCGAGACGCCTGCCTCCTCATCGCGCCAAGTATACCCGTTCTTGCATTGTGACAGTTTGGAATTAAGCCAAGTCCCCTCCGCAAACGATCGATCCAGCGACTCCAATGAGACTGACTCCCCCGCTTCGAGTTCGCCGCGACGATGACCCTGGCTCATCGTCTCCTCACGAACCGCGTCGGGCTGATCCGGCGCACGCTCCACGCTCTTCGTCGGTGACGCGCGCCAAAGTTCTCGCGACAACTCCAGGCCATTAACTGAACGCAAATCGATCGTCGGACGGTCGAGCCGACTCAGGATCGAGAGCGATTGCAGCGCTGCGTCAGCGAGGTCGAGTCGAATGGCGGCTGGTTGCTCAATGGCGAAGAATTCGCCCGTGGAAAATGCCGCGGCCGTCGCGATCGCCGGCGCGATGCCGTCATCGCCGAAACGATCTTGCCAAACGCCCAAGTCAGCGACGTCAACGACGCCATCTTCCGTGGCGTCGCCCTCAGAAAAACTGCCAGGAGTTGCTCCGAAGCCTCTCTGCCACGCGAGGAAATCGCTGCCATCGACGACGCCGTCAAAATTGAAGTCCGCGCCTAACGCGGTTCCTACCTCTTGTCGCTCAATGGCGCCGATATCGACCCGCTGACCGGCCAATCGCGCGTACGGAGCCCCTCGTTGATCAAACTCGGGCGTCTCCCCTTCGCCAGGTACGAGCATCGCATCCCCAGCGTCGATGGCGGGGCTCCCGGGAAGCAGTGCGTGAGTCAGCAATCGATTAGCGCCGGGTAGACGAGGTCCTCCGTTGTCGGCCAAGGCGACGAGGCGCGGATCGATCACGCCTTGAATCGGCCCGCCGATAATATTGCCGTCGTCGTCAGGACTGCTGGCAGGCGCCTCAACCAGATTGGTGCCAGTGGCATTCCCAATCAAGCTAAAAATCGATGCAACAGTCCCATTGGCAGGAGCAGTTGTTCCCGTCGAACCAAGCCACACGTCAGGCCCAAACTCTGCACGATTTCCGGCGACGATCGAGTGCTCGAGCGTGATTCTATCAGCACTATAAATTCCCCCTCCGTTTAGCCCAGAATTATTGTGAACCGTACTTCGCCTGACGGTTAAAGCACGATTGGCAGCCACTGACATGCCGCCGGCCGATCTTAATGATGAATTCCCGCTAATTGTCGACTGATCAATCGTGGTCCTATTTCCGTAACCACCCGAACCAATGCTTAATCCGCCTGAACCACTTTGCGATGAGTTGTTGACGATCGAAGTCTCATAGATCGTGAACTCGGCTACGTTAGCTAACTGCAAGCCGCCCACTCCATTGCCTCGGTTTTCACTGACTAGCGTATTGGCCATGTAGAACGACCTGGCGCCAATTTCGCCGGCAACGCGAACGCCGCCTACTCCAACTACTCCACTGGCGTCATTATTGCTGATGACGGAGTTAACGATCACAACTTCGCCCAGTATTCGAGGTTGCACGCTTTTGGTTTGAACGCTAATTCCCCCAACTGCCGTTGGTGGATTGTTGCCTTGACTCTCATTGCCTGTGATGGCCGTTCGATCGATGTAAACATCGCCGCTGATAGCGATCCCACCCGCAGAATTGGTTGATCGATTTTGCAATATATGAGATGCGATGAGCGTCAAATTGAACGCGTCAATGCCCCCCGCAATTCCGAAATATGCATGGTTGCCCCGCACTGTGACGTCAATCAATGTCAGCGATTCTTGAGAGACGATTCCCCCTGCCTCAGCTCCTGTGACGCTAAGCCCACTAATAGTCACCGAGGACGCAAATCTTGTATCTGAGTCGGCGATCGAAAACACGGCGGTTCCGCCCCCAGCGCGATCGGGGAACTTATCGTTTCCCTTAGCATCGATCGTCAACAACTCAGGCCCTGGCCCTCGTAGTTCGATTTCTTGTGAAATCTTTAAATCGCCGTGCGTCAGCAGGATTGTCCTCGGCCCGGCGGCGAACAACGTCGGCGCAAACTCCACGGCATCAATCCCCAATCGACCGTTCGCCAGTTCTAATGCTTCGCGCAGCGTTAGTTCACCCGGCCCGAAGTTCCCGTCGCTCTCGTCCGCGAGCGAGTCAACGATGATCGGCGTAATGCCGGATTCGACCGCCCCGATCGCCATTCGCGTCCCCACGCGGCGCGAGTGGGACTCCCCGCGCTGATCGAACGCTGGCGTGCTTCCGACTCCCGGAACCAGCGTCCGGTCGCCGGCAAACACCGCCGGACTTCCCGGCAACAACGCATGCGTCCGCGTCGGACCGCCATTATCCTCCAGACCGTCCAGCAGCGGCTCGATGTATCCGTAGAACGGCCCGCCGATCAGATTGCCGTTGGCGTCCGCCCAACCAATGGGAGCTTCGTATAAACTCGTGCCGTCATTATCGGCAATGAGACTGTAGCGCAACTCCGTTTCTCCCGTTCCCAACCGAATCTCGCCGTTCTCCTCAGTCGTCAGATTGCCGGCGATAATGGTGTGGCTGATCGTCAACGTTTCGCCCGCCGCCTGATCTCCGTACAGCCCTCCTCCCGAGCCGACGCCTGCCAGCGACGTCGTCGACGCCGTGTTAGCTATGATCGTGCTGTGGGCAATCGTCGCCGCGCCGTTGGTCCATAGACCAGCCCCTTGAGCGGCGGCGATAGCCTGCGCTGCATTGGTGCTAATCGTCGAATTCACGACGTGCAGCGATCCCAAAGCGTAGACGGCCCCGCCTAACGCGACCGCGCCGCCGACCGCTCGATTTCCACTCAACGTACTGCTGTCGATCGTCAACTCGCCCGACGCGCTAACGCCCCCTCCGCGCGCCGCTCGATTGCCCGAAAACGTGGTGGCCGTGATCGATGTAGCGCCGATGACCGCTACACCCCCTCCTTCGGAATTCGCACCGCTCGCGATATTGCCGCGAACCTTACTCAATGTCATTGCCAATGGACCGGTAACAAACAGAGCGCCGCCCGACGCATATACGCCCGTCGTGCCGTTGCTCACGACGTCGACTTGGTCGAGCGTCAGCAGGCCGGACGAGAAGGAACGAATCGCCCCGCCGCTGTGGGTCTGATTGATGACGTCGGCGAGGGAAATATTGTCGCCAGTCGTTTGGCCGCGAGTAAGAGTCAGCCCGCGAAACGCCACGTCGCCAGCGGTAGCGCCGACGTTAAACAGGCGAGAACCAAGTTGGCCGTCGATCGTGAGCAAGCTAGCGCCGGGACCGATAACGCTCACGGCGTCGGTAATCGCCAGTTCGCCCTGCGTCAGCAAGATCGTCGTCGGCCCATCGTGCCCAAAGTCAAAACGAATCTCGTCAGCCCCTGGGACGGTGTTCGTCGCAAAGATGGCTTCACGCAGCGACGTCTTATCGTCGTTGAAGTCAACTAGATCGAATTCGGTATCGACCGTGACGACCGCTAGAAGGCGTCGATCCTCCAGCCGTTCGCAATGGAGCGAGCGGCGAAGCAGTTTGTCCTTAGGCGGAGAAGATACGGGGGCGGCGTGCCGCGCGGAGCGGCGATGGCGACGGGCCATGGGCGGAGGCCTCTCGGAAAAGGGGGATGAAACAAGAATGAAACAAAAGAATGCAGCGAGCCGAATCCGACTCGGAGAAAGACCTTCGAGAGAGCGCGGCGAACGTCGGCGACGGGACGAGCCAAGCGTTGCTGTTGTCGCCCAGGAAGCAGGCGTTCGTAACTGGAGCGCGGCCGATCGAGTCCGCCAGCGGCGCCAAGATAAAATCCCAACGGCGTCGACCAGCGGAAAGCGCCGTGGCCAATGCGCACAGAATCACCCGCGCCCAGCAACAGGCGGGGGAGCGCGCACGCTCAATGGCAGGGAGTGTCATTCTATGTTCCGTGGGCCTGCAAGCCCCGAAGATGATGCAGGCCCGTCGCGGAGTATAGCGATAGCGCCGCGTCTAAGCAAATTTTTCTGCGACACACGGCTATTTTTTGCCAATCGAGTCCGCTATGCAGGCAGAAAAAAAGAGAGAAAGAAGGTGGCATGCACCGCTTTCGGTCCTCGACGCCTTGGCATGTAATTTTTCATCGACCCTAGACAAGCACGGGCCATAAATTCCCGCCAGAAAATCTCGCCGCTACCCTGCAGAAAATGGCCGCGCGACCTGCTAGGTTCGAGTAGGTCAGACTAGCAGCCCGACCTACCGCTCTTTGAAAACTCATTCCACGTTCACGCTCGTTCCCACGCTCCGCGTGGGAACGCCACGATCGCCGCTCCGCGGCGCGACCAGACTCGCCTTAAAACAGCCCAACGCAAATCGTCTGCTGCCGGCCAGATCGACGACGCATTTCTCAAGTATGCCAACAAAAACGAAATGGCGCAGTTGGCAGACTTGGCAGACATGGCCGACTAGCAAAAAATAGGCGTTTTTTGTCGATCACAGATTCCAATCTCAAAAAACGCCTCAAAAATGCGATCCGGCCAGGAAGGCCTGGTCGCAGGCGAGGGCCCCTCGCGAATCGTCTGCCCTCGACCCCGCACGGACGCATTTGCTTGGGAGGGCGAGGCTCCCGCCGAGCCGGGAAGCGCTAACTCACTCAGTCCTTCCGGCTCAGCGGGAGCTTCCCCCTCCCAGTTCCGC
>PNKX01000028.1 GCA_013822725.1 Pirellula sp. | reverse complement strand
GACTAATGATAGTGAGTGCAGGTCACCTACCTCGCCGCCGTGAAAGGCACAGATGGCTTGTTAGCTTACGCACACCACAACTGAAATAGGTCAGTCCTCACAACTCTCGTCATACAGCCGAGCGTAGCCCTTCGCCGCCCTATAGTCTGACCGCGTCGCACACATCCGACGATTCATTAAACTAACGCGCCTGCGAGAACTGACAAGTATGAACTCTTCGCTTCAGCCTCCGTCGCCCGGAACGACCTGTTCCTTTGGGGCCGCGAAGCGATCTACGACGCCCCGACCGTCTTCGGTAGAGAGACTACAGTTTCGCACTGAGTAAGACGCCTACGCGCCTAGGCTGTCGCTCGCCTTTTGCTACTGAGGCAATAGGTCTTGTGTTGCGTGAGCTTGGTCTTCCTTCCCTGCGGCTCAATTAAAGGATTCGAGTAGAGCATGTCCTGTTTTGGTTCGTATGATCAGCGGAATACCCTCAGCCTCAAAGTATTTGTTCGCGAATTTCCGCGGGTAGCCAATTTTGTCATCGTCAACATACATTTCGCGCTCTCCAAAAACCGGTTCTGCGCAATCAGCATATGAAGCAGCTTGTCCGTGCTTGCGCCACAAGAAATCGGCGAGATTCCACGCGCGCGTCACCATTTTACAGTCGATTACTTTGCCATTGTGTCTCCATCGAAAACCAAGATATGGACCGTCGGGTAGTTCGCCTCCGATTTCATCTCGAATCGCATGGAGATCCGCCGCATAAATCTGGGCTCGTCGTATTAGGCGGTGCCAATGCTCGAACGGCGGATGCAACTCTGCCTTTATCATAAGATCTTGTAAGGTGGTTGGGATCGTAGTCCTCCTATACGAGACTGGTATGCAATCATCCTCATAGAATGCCATGTCGAAACTGCGCACCAGCGCTGGCAGTTCCCGCAATGAATCCAAGTAGAAGCGTCGAAAGTGCGGGCGCCACGGGCGACCGTGTAGAGCGTCTAGTAAAGCGAGTACTTCAGGTGGGATCGCGGAAACTTCTTCTCCCAGCTCCCGTTCTGCACGTGAAAACGTGTCCTGCGCGCTATTTAGAAGGCTTTTCAATGCCTTCAACATCGTTTGGATAGAATTGAAGTTGTACGCATCCTCCTCATTTCTTTCGCGCAGGGCGGACGCCCGTAGCTCTTGTTGCTCCTCTAGTGTTCTTGACTCAGCGAAATAAGATGCGCGAAATCCCATCTCCAGCAGTTTCCCTAAGGCGCCACCGATGTCGTAAAGAGAGCTCCAGCTTGCGTCGAGGGCCTCGCTCAGTTTCATCCATCTAGCTTTTACGCCAATGTTGTGTGGCATGTGTTTTTCTCTAAGTGTCAACTGCCAGCTATCCAATCGCGGCCGCGACAACTGCGGCGAGCCGTGCATCTCTCTCAGCATAAACCTGCGTGACGTTGGCCGCCGAATGTCCAAGTGATACTTGGGCGGCCTCCAGTCCGAAAAGTCGACGGATTTCAGTCGCCGTCGTATGACGCAGTTGATTAGGCGCCCAACGGTGGTGATGTTGCCACGCGTCGAGGTCGGCTAGTTCCTCCGGATTCAAGTTTAATCGCCGCTTGCGTGACAGTTCCGGATGAATAAAGGCTTTGTCACAGGCCCGATGGATTGCACGCCGGTAGCTTGCTGTTGTGTACTTCTCCCCTGGGCGGCGTTTTGGCGCTCGATGAGGCTCCTTCGGGTGGTTGCCGCGGGAAAGCGGCGTTTGGCGAGCCGCACGCCGGGCAGCTCGTCGCCTCTTCTCCGAGTCGCAAGGACGAAAGCAATTCATATCCGCCGGTCGCGCCAGGTATCGGAGCAAGACTTCCTGAGCTTTGGGACCAAGCGTCACCACTCGATCCTTTCCGGCGTGCTCCGTCTTGTGATGCTATGGGCGATACGTCCAAATCTCGCCGTCTCGATTAATGTCGCATGGCCTAAGAATGCATACTTCTGCAGGGCGCATTCCTGTGAGTCGCTGCACTCGGACCATATCCGCAACAATATCCGGCAGGTGCGGGAGGGTCGCGTCGATGATCTCATCTCCTACCGGGCCGATCGGCGCTGTTTCCTTCGCGTTGCTCCGCCCCTTACGCAATCCGGGAACACTGGAGACCGCGTGAAACACGGATGACGGAATTAGCTCTTCGACAACAGCCCAGCGAAACATGCGGGTGATGCGACCCATCGAGTCATTCACGTATTTGCGACTCAACCCCTCTTGAATGAGTGATTCCCTAACGAGCCTAAATGCCTTGGGGCCGAACTCACTGGTTGGACTCGATCCAAACATCGTGCGAAGTCGGCGGAGGGCTGCTCTGATCGCGACGACTTCGTTCGTGGGCTGCCCGTCCTTCACGTAATAGCCCTTCGCGTACTGAAAGTAGAGAAGGATAAGCTCTTCTACCCGTAACGGCACAGCGCTGGCTGAAGGCCCTGAAACCGGTGTGGACTTCGCGGACAAAAACTCGGCGATGATTTGCCGGTAGCGCTCGTGGCTAGTGGGGCTGTCGTGCTTGCCGAGGTAAGTGCGGTGACCGCGAATCTCGACTAGGGTCTGACCAGTCGCCTTATGAAGGCGGTACTTGGGGATACGGACGGACATGCGAATGCTCCTATCGCCCAATGATCGGGTAGTACTACCCGATTCGCAGCGATTCAGAAGCCGCACTGTCGACCGTCGACAGGTATCCTAAGACGTTGGTTCGGCAGAGTTTACGAGAAAGTGGGCGGCACAAGACTCGAACTTGTGACCTCTACGGTGTGAACGTAGCGCTCTAACCAACTGAGCTAGCCGCCCTGAGATCGGCAAGTCGGCCATTTTATCGATTCAGGGCGTCGATGGCCAGATGGGCGCCTGCACTCTCAAAAAACACGCCAATGGCGAGGATGTTACGAATTGGCGGTATGGCGGCGGAATCCTCAATGTTCGTTGCGTTCGCTGCTGCCTTCTGCGATTCCGTGCTGGTCCAGTTTTCTCTTGAGCGTCGTGCGGTGCAAGCCTAGCACCCGGGCGGCTGGCGCGCATTGATTACCGGCTTGGTTCAGCGCGGTGGTGAGCAATGGCTTCTCCACCGCTTGCAAGAAGCGATCGTAGACGTCGCCGTTGAGCTCGGGATCCTTCAGAAGGGTCTGGGCCAACTCGGTGACGGCGTCTTTCAGGCGCCCCTCGGCCGTTGAGGCGTTGCCGGCGAGCTGGAATGCCGGCAGCGGCAGGGGAAGGTGGCTTGGCAAGACCGTGCCGCTGCGGGCGAGTACGAGGGCGTGCTCGACCGCCTTGCGCAATTCGCGCACGTTGCCGAACCATGGTCGGCTCAGCAACTCGTCAATCGTTTCTTGAGCCAGCACCGCGCGACCGTCGCCGAATTGGCCGGCGAAGAAGTTTGCCAACAGGGGGATATCCTGCGGACGATCTCGCAGCGGCGGCAGCGTAATCTCGAACGTGCAGAGCCGATAAAACAGATCGTGACGAAATAGTCCTCCGTCAACTAATTGGTGCAGATCTTGGTGCGTGGCGGAAACGACGCGGAACTCGGTCCTGTCCGGCTTATCGGCCCCGACCGGCAGCACCTCAGCTTGATCAAGCGCGCGCAGCAACTTTACCTGGATTGCCAGCGGAATCTCAGCCACTTCGTCGATGAAGAGCGTTCCGCCGTTGGCTTGGGCGAGCAAGCCTCGGCGCGTCTGCGTTGCTCCCGTAAACGCTCCTGCGACGTGGCCGAACAGTTCCGCCTCCGCCAGATTAGGACTCAGGGCGGCCATGTTCACCGCCACGAATGGACCCGACGCACGAGGGCTATGGCGATGCATGGCCAACGCGGCGAGTTCTTTGCCGACGCCGCTTTCGCCTCTCAGTAGCACGGCCGCTTCCGACGCCGCCGCCAGGGCGATGCGTTTGAACGCGACTTGCATCGCCGGGCTGCAGCCGAGCATCCCTTCGACGCCAGCCGAGGAGGCGGCGATGGCGGCCGCTGCTGCCGCGGGGGGCGTCCTTCGCAGCGCTCGCTCGATCGCCGTGCGGATCTCATGGAGATCGAAAGGCTTGAGAATGTATTCGAACGCCCCTTGCTCGACGGCCGTCACTGCCGTCTTCAGATCGCCGAAGGCCGTAATGACGATGATTGGCGTTTGCTCGTTCAAACGCCGAAAGAGCTTCATCGCCGTCAGGCCGTCCACTCCAGGCAGTCGCACGTCGAGGACGACCAACTCCGGCCGAAAATCGGCGGCGAGAGCCAATCCCTGCTCTGCCGAGGATGCGACTTCCACTTGGTGACCCAGCCCTTCGGCCAGCCGGGACAAGCCCCAGCAGATCGACGGCTCGTCGTCCACCACCAGAATCTTAGACACTTGCAGCGCCTTTCTGTATCACTGGAATGACTACTCGAAAGCTGGTCGTTTTGTCTGATCGCCACCAATCAATCGACCCATGATGCGCCTCGACGACTTCTCTCGCCACGGCAAGCCCCAGTCCAACCCCTTCCGCCTTACTCGTGACGAACGGTTCGAAGAGCGCCGACTCTAAAGAATTTTTTGGACCTGGTCCGGTATCGCGGACGACAAATTCTGCCGCTGCGTCGTCAAACTTCCTTAAGGATACGTCAATCGCACGCTGCACGTCGTCGCCGTTCTGCTGAACGGCTTCAACCGCGTTGATCAACAAGTTGAGCACGACTTGGCCAAGCGCCTCCTGGTCCGCCAAAACCAGGATGTCATGATCGGGGGGAGTCCAGGCGAGTGTTACCCGTGCGTGGCGAGCGGAGGGGCGAACCAAGGAGAGCAGGTCGTCTATTAACGCGGGAAGACTGACGCTGCGCTTCTCGGAATCGTCGAGCGGTTTGCCCGCTCGTAGAAACCGTTGTAGCTGACTTTCCATTAACCGCAACTGCCGTTTTGCTACGAAAAGGCTTTCATCGTCATTTTGCGCGTTGCATTTTTCGGCATGCAGATCGAGTGCCATACGGCACCCGGTCGCGGCGTTGCGCATTTCGTGCGCTAGCCCTGCGCCTAAGAGCGAAACCGTGCGCATTTGCTCCGTTCGGCGGACCTGTTGTTCGTAGTCCGCCAACATTTCGGCAGTACGGTTCACCGCGCGCGACAGGTCACGGATTTCGTCGTCCGTCGTCGGCAGTTGCGCCGGCGCAAAATCGCCTTTAGCAATACGCAGAACGTCGGTTTCCAAGCGAGCGGTGGCGCGACTCAAACGGCCCCCGATCATGCGAGCGACGACCGCCACCATGGCAATCGTCACAATGCCGACCACCAGCGGCGGCACGAACGCCTCGCGCCAAGTTCGCCGATACTCCGCCACCGGAAACAATACGTGGAGCAGACGCGCCGGTTCCTTCATCGCGCGGGCAGGCAAGCGCGCGGTGGCGTGGAAATAGAGTTGACGATTGATCGTCTGCGGCGGTCCGAGTTTCAAGTCAGTTGTCACTCGCGCTGGCGAAACGCGAGGCAAATCGACGGGGGCGGTGTCGAAGCTACTTGCCAGCGGTGCACCCGCTTCGTCAGTCAGCACGAACTCGGCGCTCGACAACGACCGCATTTGGCGGAGCACGCTGTCCGACAGCGGAAAGTTAGACCTCGACAACGCGATCACGACGCCCCGGAGCTGCTGTTCAATGCGGTTGCTCGTCTGTCGTTCGGCAATCCAGGCATTAAGTGCTCCGACTGCTATTAGGCTGGCGATCGCCACGGCGAGAAGCGGCAGCATGATTTGTCGGCGAAGGGGCCACCGCATCGATACCGACCCTTATTAGATTGCTGTCGTGTTTTGCGACTTGCTGTGTCGAAGTGCGCGACGACCTTGATGTCGGTCGGCGCGACTAAGGGCCCTGCCGGCAATAATTCGCGGACCTATCGCACGATTCTCGCCGCGGGCAATCATAGGAACGCCAATTGCATTAGCCGTTCGATTCGATCGAAAGCTCACTATTGGCGTCGATCAAGCCCTTCATCTTACCCCGGACTTGATTCGCATGAGAAGTTTCCGCACCGACCGTCGTCTGGCGGGTTTTACGCTAGTCGAACTGTTGGTGGTCATTGCCATCATCGGCGTTTTGGTTGCCCTGCTCCTCCCCGCCGTCCAAGCCGCGCGGGAAGCGGCTCGCCGCAATTCGTGCAAGAACAACCTCAAGCAACTCGGTCTCGCCTCACTCAACTACGAGAGTTCCAAGAAGCACCTGCCGCCCAGCGTCCAGTTCGACTACGCGACGACTCCCGGCTCCAACATCGGTTGGGGCGTGCATGGACAACTCATGCCGTACATGGAGCAACAAGCGGTCAGCAATTTGATCAAGCTTGACCAACCCTGGAACGGTCAAATGGCGATCAGTAACGTTCGCATCCCCGGTTTCCAATGCCCTAGCGATACGCGCAGCGAAGAAGTCCGCGACACTGGCGCCGGCCAGCCGTTTCTCTACCCCACGAATTACGGCTTCAACATGGGAACGTGGATGGTCTACGATCCGACGACGCATACCGGCGGCGATGGCGTCTTCTACCCGAATAGCGATCTTCCGTTGTCCCGCGTCTTAGACGGAACGAGCAACACGCTCCTCTCGGGCGAAGTCAAAGCGTGGCAACCCTACACCCGCGACGGCGGGCCCGCCTCGACCACCATCCCCAACACCGTCGCCGAAGCAACGGCCCAGGTCGCGTCTGCGGGCGATAAAAAGGACACCGGTCACACTGAGTGGCCCCACGGCCGGGTCCACCACTCCGGCATCACGGCGACGATGACTCCCAATACCGCCACGCCGTTCGATCTGAACGGCGTCCAAGTCGACGGCGACTTCAATTCCTGGCAGGAAGGAAAGGGCGGCGCCGCGGGCTCGCCGACCTACGCCATGGTGACGGTTCGCAGTAACCACGCGGGGCAGGCGCAGGTCGGCATGGTCGATGGTTCGGTCCAATCGATCAACGACGGGATCGACCTCCTTGTCTGGCGCGGAATGGCGACGCGCGACGGTGGCGAGACAGCCTCGCAATGAGCCAATCTCGCACGGCGTCGCATTGACGCGGCTGTAGATAAGTCAGCCAATTTCCGCGGCAGGGAGGCCGTGGAAACAGTTTTCTTCACAAATTTACTCGGTAACTTGTTACTTCCGAGGCGAAATATTGTCTCTCTGTTCACTGGCGGTTATACCGGGAGAGAGAGCGTTTGCAACGACTCGGCGTCCCGTTAGGCGGAACGCTACAGTTCGAGATCTGCTCGCTCACTCATCAACCGCTTTTCTAGTGCTGGGAGGAATGTCTCATGAAGCGACTCGCGTGTTGCGTGTGCGTAATCGCACTTCTTGCCGCCAATCAGGCCGCGGCAAATCTGTTTGCTAATCCAAGCTTCGAAGATCCGATTACCTACGACGGTCCTCCATTCCTGGGTCTCTGGGAGGGTTTCAGCGGCGGCGCCGGCGCCTCTTCGGCCACTGACACGACCGCGCCGCGGACCGGCGCAAAGAACCTCACCCTGTCGATCACCAACACGAACAACTCGTTCGCTGGTGTGTTTCAAGACGTTCCTGTGGTTGCGGGAACTATCTACAACTACACCGGTTGGTTCAAGACGCCGTCCAACCCCCTCGATCTCGGCGTGGAAGGCCGCATTGAGTGGCGCAACTCCGTAAGCGATACGGAAGTCTCGCGGACGCCGAACCTCACGACGTCGCCGACCAGCGACTACACCCAGTTCCTGCTTACGGCCACGGCCCCTGCCGGAGCTGACATCGGCCGCGTCGTCTACGCGGTTCAGACCTTCGGTCCCGAACCGACCAACACGGGAGTCGTCTATCTCGACGATTTCTCCATCGTGGCGGTTCCCGAGCCGGCCACCGTGGCTCTGGGCGCAGTCGCCGGGCTGGCACTGCTGGCTAGCCGTCGTCGTCGCGTTGCCTAAGGCATTGCGAACGACTCCAACGGAAACAGAGCGTCGGCCAATCGATCAGACTGGCCGACGCTTTTTCATGCGCAGAGGTTATTTCGCTCAAACCGGATAGCGGCGACGCCGCGTCGCTCAATCTTCTGCCCGGCTTCCATCGCCGCACATTTTCACGATCTTCGGATCGAATTGCGCGACGATCTCCACCAAGTCTTGCTGCGCCGCCATCACGCTACGGATATCTTTGTAAACGCCGGGGACTTCGTCCGACCCTGCTGAGAGAACGTCGATCCCGCGCTCAGCGAGCTCCTTACGCACCTGCGAAAAACGGAACATGTCGTTCGCTTTGGTGCGCGACATCTGCCGCCCTGCCCCATGCGACGCCGAGTCGAGGCTTTCCGCGTTGCCGCGGCCGCGCACGATGAACGCCGGATCAGCCATCGACCCTGGAATCACGCCCAGCACCCCCGCCCCCGCCGGCGTCGCCCCCTTGCGGTGGACGACCACCTCGCGGCCGCCATGCGTTTCCAGCCATGCGAAGTTGTGATGATTCTCGACGCCCGTGATGATCTCGGCGCCGAGCAATTTCGCGACGAGCCGATGGATCACCGCGTGATTTGCCGCGGCGTACGCTCCCATTAGATTCATCGCGGCCCAGTACTCCTCTCCCGCTTCGCTGTCGAGGTCGAGCCACGCCAGCCGACCGAGTTCTTTCAGTTCCGACGGCAATCGCGACTGCGCAATCGCGCTGTAGGTGCTGCAGACCGCCGCTCCCGCGCCGCGAGTGCCGCTATGGCTGAGCAGCGCCACATACTGGCCCGCGTCGAGGCCGAGTTCCTCATCGCGCGCAGCGAGCGACAACACCCCGAACTCCACGAAGTGATTCCCCGATCCCGACGTGCCGAGCTGCTTCCACGCGGTATCCTTCCGCTCGCGCGTAATCCGGCTCACGCTCCAGTCGGCGTCCATCACCTCATGCGACTGCTTTGGTTTGTGTTCGCAACCGACGCCGAAGCGAGTTCCCTTTTCCAGCGCCTGCCGAAACGGCTCACGGCGATCCGCCAGCGCTTCCAGCGGCGCATCAAGCACCGACAGCTTCATCCGGCACGCAATGTCGACCCCTACCGCGTAAGGAATGACGGCGTTTTCGCATGCCAACACGCCGCCAATCGGCAAACCGTAGCCAACATGCGCGTCAGGCATCAGAGCGGCGCCAACAGCCGACGGCACGCGGCAAGCGGCGCGCATCTGGGCGTGCGCGGCTTCGTCGATCTCGTCTCCCCAAGTCCGATAGGGAATCGGCGCGCGCAGTTCGATCGGCTCGTGCCCTAACATTTCCGTGGCGAGCTTCCCCCAAATCGGATCGTGGAGGAATGTCTCCGGTGCGCGCACCACCTCCTGCATGAGTTCCTTCGCCCGCTTTCCCTTCAGCCCGAACCCCAAGTCCTGCGTCGCGGCGTGGCGCAACGCATCAATCGCCGCCGCGGCAAACTTCGGCGGCACCCCCAGCTTTTGCAGTTGTCGTCGGTTCATCCTAAGCCTCGCCCTGTGGGCCGCATCCATTCCACAATCAACTCACCACAACGACACGACGAGCACGACGAAATACTGAAGCGATTGATGAATCCCCAAAAAAAGAGAGTCAATCAAAACCACTTCATCCCATTCTTGGCTCTGTCCTTCGTTGTGTCCTTCGTGCCGTCGTGGTTCAATCCGTTCCCCTAAGCTCTCAACAATTCTGTCAAGTTTAGTGCATCACGCGCGAACCAAGGTTCGCCCCGCTGCGTCGTTATTTTCATGCAGGACGGAAAATCTTCAGCATTCTCGCCAGATTGAGCTTGCCTTATTTCCCGCTCCTGCATTTATAATGCAGTTGTAGGTCGCACCGAACGCAGGTGCGACGGGCTGTCCCGGCCGCTCGCTTTCCTCTGGCAGGAACCCGAGCCGCCTGTACCCAATACGGAAGGAGGTGGTCTGTTGAACCATTGTGATATACGCCAGTTGGGTGGTGAATTCCGTTGACCACCGGCGGGTGTCCCTTCGGAGACGCCACCACCTGCTCCTGAGTGCCCGCTTCCTCGCTTGAAGCACTTTCGGGTTCTTCAGCTGAAGCCTGCCCTCAAAGCAAAAGAGTTGTTTACGGCCCGGTCGCCCTCGCGGCGACCGGGCTCTTTTTTTGCGCTCACGGAAAACTGCCAAGTCGTTTTGTTGAACCGCCAAGGATGCCAGGGATCGCTGGTGAAATGGGGGGAGGAATTGAACCACGACGACACAACGGGCACGACGAATATCCTCTGACTTCAATAACCGCGAATTACGCGAATCTGCGCGCATAGAATTGAACAATCCCTTTTCTTCTTCGCGCTCATTCGCGTGATTCGCGGTTAAATCTCCCCGTATTTCCTTGGCGCTCTTGGCGTCCTTAGCGGTTGCCTTTTTGGGGGCCGCTCCGGCGGGTCATTGCCTCGCGACTGGTCGGTTAATTTCTTAGACTTTGCCGTTCCCCTGTTGCGCTCGCGCCATGGCTTGAGCGTCATCCTCAAAAAGGCGACGATAACGAACCACTGGGACGGCATGTCGTATTCCTCCCCACTCCCCCTTCCGCCCTCCCCCTCCACCCCATGCCCGACGACCTCGACGACGCCCTCGAAGCCCAACAATGGCTCCTGGAGACCAGCCTCCCGCTCGTCTTCGAAGCCTACGACGACGCCCTCCAGCGGCAGGTTGAGGACCCGGTCGTCGTCCTGCTCGACTGCGAGGACGCGATCGGCGGCGAGATCGCCCGCAGCTGGCTCGGCGAGGAAACGGTCGACGACGCTATCCTGCACCAGTCGGACGACCTGGACGAGGAGAGCGAGGCGACCACCGTCTTCGCGGTCGCCTTTTCGCTGGAAGAGTGCCGCACCGAGGTCCCGGCCGTGTTCCCCTACCTCGAGCCAGCCCTCGAAGCGGCCCCTGACGAGGGTTTCTATGCCATTTCGGTCACCAGCGGCGGGGCGTCGATCTTGATCGTCCCCCCAGACGCCCGACCCTAGCTGGCAGTATCGAGCGACAGGGCCGAAAAACCCACCACAACGGCACGGCGGACACGACGGAAGGCAAGATCAGCAGTTTGGAACCGCCGATAAACGCAGATGAACGCAGATCGTTCTTATTGGCGTTTATCCGCGTTCATCCGCGGTTCCAATCTGTTCACCGCATTTCCTTGGCGTCCTTGGCGGTTAGTTCCTAAGATTTCGCCGCTCTCATGGCCCCTTGGACGTTTTTCGTCGTGCCCGTCGTGTCCGTCGTGGTAAAATCCGCGGCCCCCACGCCCCGATTTGGGGTTAACTCCTTTGCCTGTCTATAATACCGGCTTGGCCTCCCAGGAAATTCCCCGCGCCGTAGGAACCTCGCCATGGCGGACGCTGCTTCCCATCTCCACGCCCTCCCCTGTCGTCGATTTCCCAATTGGTTGCTGCGCACGGCCGCGCTGGCGCTAGTGATCGCCCTCGGCGTCAGCACCGTGGGCATCACTGTCGCAACGGCGCAAGAAGGCCGCGGCCGACGTGGCGGGCCGGGCGGGGCCTTCAGCGGCGATATCAGCAAGTTGCCGCCCGAAATCCAAGCCCGCATTCGGGCCGGCCAGATGGGCGGACCCGGCGTCCCGCAGCCTATGCAACAACCTCCCGGCGCAGAACAACCGAAGCCGGAAGGCGAAAAGCCCCCCGAAGGCGAGAAGCCGCCGGAAGAATCGAAGACGATCAAACGCCCCACCGACAAGCCGCAGGCCAACGCCGAGGAACTGAAGGCCGCCCCTGATAAGGATGGCATGGTCCAATTCAACTTCCGCGGCCAGCCTTGGCCCGATGTATTGGAGTGGTTCGCCACCGTCTCGAAGCAAAGCCTCGATTGGCAAGAGTTGCCCGCCGACTTTGTGAACCTGTCGACGCAGCGGCGCTATTCGATCAACGAAACCCGCGACCTGCTCAACCGGACGTTGATGGCGCGCGGCTTCACGATCATCTCGCTCGGCGACGTGCTGACGGTGGTCAAGATCGACAAGATCGACCCCAGCCTCGTCCGCCGTGTCGAGCCCGACGACCTCGACGACCAGTCGCCGCACGACTTCGTCCGGGCACGCTTCCCGCTCCCTGCAACAATGGATCCTGCCAAGGCGGTTGAAGACCTCAAGGTCGTCCTCAGCCCCAACGCCAAAGTGACCCCGCTGTTGGCGTCGAAGCAGATCCAAGTGATCGACTCCGTCGCCAACCTCCGCGACGTTCGCGACCTCCTCTACGGCGAGCAGTTGGTCGCCGACAAAGACGTCCGCCCGCGCGTCTTCGGCCCGTTCAAGTATCGCCGCGCCGATTACATCGCCGACCAGGTGATGGTCGTGCTCGGGCTCGACCCCAGCTCCCGCAAGGGGCCCATGGAACTGCAACTTGAGCAACAGAAGATGCAGATGGCCATGCAGATGCAGCAGCAGGGGAAAGACATCAGCAAGATGCTGAAGGAAGATGGTCCGCCGGTCCACATTGCCGTTGACAAACGGCGAAATTTCCTCCTGGTGAACGCTCCGCCGGCTGAGATGACGATCATCGCCAAAACCATCGAAGAATTCGACGTTCCCGAAAGCGGCGGCGTCGCTGCCGCCGATCCGGCGACAGGCGCCGAGGTGTTAACCTTCAAGCGTCATTCCACCGTCAGCATTGATCCCGACGAAGTCGTCGACGCCCTCCAAGACCTCGGCGGGTTGAATCCGCTGACGCAGCTGACTCACGACAACCGCAGCAAGACGATCTTCGCCCTCGCCACCACCGCCGATCATGCGACGATCGAGTCGCTGATCGACAAGCTCGACGGCAGCGGCCGCGGCCTGAAGGTCGTCTGGCTGAGCCGCAAGACTCGCGCCGATCAAGTCGCCGGCACGATCAAGGCCCTCATGGTCGGCGAGAAGAAGAAGGAAGAGAACAATCGCAACCGTTACTGGTCCCCCTGGGACAACGGCGGCGACGAGGAAGAGGAAGACACGGCCGCGTTCCGCATTCAGGCCGACGTCGAAAACAACCGCCTCCTCCTCTGGGCGAACGAAGACGAATACAAGGAAGTCACGGCGCTGCTAAAAGACCTTGGCGCCGTGGCCGCCGGCTCCGGCGGCAATCCTAACAAGTGGCGCGTGATGGAATCGCGCACGCCCGCCGAGACCGAAGCCCTCCTCCGCCGACTCCAAGAGACCTGGGCGGGCCAAAATAAGCTCAACATCAACGTGGCCCCGAAGGAGGCGGCCCCCAGCGTCGCTCCGGCCGAAGAGAAGCCGACAGCGGAGCCGACGCCGAAGGACAAGATTACCTCGCTACAACGGCGCCCTTTCCAGTTCGCGAATTCAGCTATCGCGCAGCCACGATTTACTCTCATCGCCGAACAAGCGGAACCGGCTGCCGACGCGACGCCGCCAGCGGCAGAGGAAGCCAAGCCCACGGAATCGACTCCACACGCAGGGCAAGCAGAGGCCGACAAGCCCGCGCCAGCTGACGCCCCTCAAACTGCCCCGATCAACATCACCGTCACCCCCGACGGCCGCATGATCATCAGCTCCGACGACGTCGCCGCGCTCGACCAACTCGAAGAGTTGATGAACGAACTCGAACCGCCGCAACAAGACTTCGAAGTCTTCCAGCTCTACAACTCGCGCGCCAGCATGGTCTCGCTCAATCTTGAAGAATACTTCGCCGACGAATTGGAAGAAAAAGACGATACAAGCAGCTTCGGTTGGTGGTGGGACGACGACAGTAGCAAGGAAGAAGCCCCCGCCACGCTCGGCAAGCCGCGAAAGCTCCGCTTCATTTACGACATCGACACGAACACGATCGTCGCGCAAAACGCCAACCCCGCGCAGCTCGAAGTCATTCGCAATCTGGTTAAAATCTACGATCAGCCCGTCAGCGAGGATTCCGTCTCGAAGCGCAAGACCGACATCGTCCCGATTCGCTATTCCAGCGCTCAGGACATTGGGACCGCGATCAAGGAAGTCTATCGCGATCTGCTCAGCTCCAAGGACAAGGAGTTCCAGGCAAATAAAGGCGGCGAAGGCGACGACGGCGGTCGCAGCCGCAGCGAGCGTTTCAGCTTCTTTGGCGGTTCAAGTTCCAGCAGCGCCAAGTCGAAGCCGATGAAGATGTCATTTGAAGGCGCCCTCTCGATCGGCGTCGACGAAATCTCCAACTCGCTGATCATCTCCGCCGATGACGCGATTTGGGAAAATGTCAAAGAATTGGCCGTCTCGCTCGACGAGAAGGCGAAGCCCGACACGGTGGTCCAAGTCCACGAACTCCGCGGCTCGCTCAAGGCGGCCGACCTGCAGGCCGTCCTCAACACGGCCCTCGCCCGCCCCTGGCAAGGCAACAAGCCGCCTGAAGGCGCCGCGACAGGTAGCAGCCGTGGCCGCAGTGAAGGGGGCGACCGTGGCGGAGATCGCGGAAGCGACCGCGGCGATCGCGGACGCGGTGGTGATCGAGGCGGAGACCGCGGCGGCGATCGTGGCGGCCGCGACTAACGGGATTGCAGGGTGGCACGCCCAGAGGTACTCCGATGGGCGTGGTTGGAGAAGCGAAGGGTTCACCACGCTCTGCAGAGTACCTTAGGGCGTGCCACCCGTGGAGATGGCTCGGATTAGAGCGTCAGCGCCCGCTCAATCCGCCGCACGCACCGCTCGCGTCCTAAAATCGCCAGCGTCTCAAACAGCCCAAAGCCCACCCCTTTGCCGCTGATCGCCACCCGCACGGCATGAACGAGATCGCCGATCTTCACGCCCTGCCGTTCCACGAACTCTTTGAGGTGCGCTTCGATCGCCGTAGCCTCGAACGGTTCGACGCTCGCGAGTTCCGCGGCATACGCCTTGAGTAGCGGCTTCGCGTTCTCCGGCTTCGTGATCCGCTTCTCCACCGTCGCGGCGTCGTACGGTAGCGCTTCGTCCGCGACGTAAAACTCGGTATAGTCCAACACGTCGCCCGCCATCTTCACGCGATCGCCGGCCGCCTCGAGAATCGACGACAGATAGGGCGCCGTGTTGCACGGCGGCGGCGTGGCCACCAGCCCCGCCCCCTGCAAAAACGGCAGGCACTTCGCCACTTTCTGCTTCAGCGGCAACTGCTGCATCGCTCGATCTTGAAACGCCAACAGCTTCTGCGGATCGAAACTCGCCGGCGACTTGTTCACTCGCTCCAGCGAAAACAGCTCGATCATGGCCTCGCGCGAAAACTCTTCGCGCTCACCGTCGAGTGACCAACCCAACAGCAGCAGATAGTTCAGCAGCGCATCGGGCAGGAAGCCGATCTGCTCATAGAAGTCGACGATCACCGGATTGAACGTATCGGCCGTCGTCGCCAACCCGAGCCGCGTCGCAATCGAATTGCCGCGTTCCATGAGCGCCGCGAAATCGCGATTCTTCAGATACTTGTCGAGCTTCCGCTTGCTGAGTTTCGTTTTGCTTCCCGGCTCCGCCACATACGGCAAATGCGCGTAAGCCGGCAGTTCATACCCCAACGACTGCGCAATAAACACCTGCCGCGGCGTGTTCGGCAGATGCTCCTCGGCCCGAATCACGTGACTGATCCGCATCGCCTCGTCGTCGACTACCGACGCCAAGTGATAGAGGCACGTCCCATCAGCCCGCTGAATGACGTGATCCTGCTCCGCCGCCCACGCGAAGCGCACCTCGCCGCGGATGAGGTCGCTCAGCACAAGCTCGCCCTCGCGCGGCATCTTCAGTCGCACGACGCCTTGCCGGCCCTCGGCTGCAAACTTCGCCGCCTCGGCGTCGCTCTCCGCCATCCAGCGGCGGCTGTAGGTAAACTGCCCGCCCGCCGCTTGCGCCGCCTCGCGCTCGGCTTGCAATTCTTCGGTCGTCGCAAAGTCACGATAGGCATGCCCGCTCGCGAGCAACTTCTCCACCGCCGCTTGATACAAGTCGCCGCGCTGCGACTGATAGTATGGCCCGCACGGCCCGCCGACCTCGGGCCCCTCGTCCCAGTCCATGCCGAGCCACTGGAACCCA
Source organism: Pirellula sp. (assembly GCA_013822725.1). Taxonomy (GTDB): domain Bacteria; phylum Planctomycetota; class Planctomycetia; order Pirellulales; family Lacipirellulaceae; genus Lacipirellula. Next base: position 39,746 of record PNKX01000028.1, on the reverse strand, counting down.
TGCAGGATCGGCGCGAGCGCCGCGTCGACGTTCCGCTGCTGATCGGTGTCGTCGACCCGCAACAGAAACTGCCCCCCATGCTTTCGCGCGAAGAGCCAATTGAACAGCGCCGTCCGCACGCCGCCGATATGGAGATACCCCGTCGGGCTGGGGGCGAAGCGAGTCCGTACTGTCATGTCGATCTTCCGTAGGGTGGGACGAGGCCCCAGCCTACCAAATGAAGCGTCCGCCCGACGAGGGGTTCACGACGCGGGCCAGGCCGCCCAAACGTCGCCCGCTTACGCCGCCCGGTTCTGCCGCCGCAGCCGCTTCTTGTCGGCCTTCGACAGCTTCCGGTTGCCGAAGTCGTCATCCTCCTCGGCGTCGTCCGACCATTCTTCGTCGTGCGAGTCCTCGGCCTGATGGCTCGTCGCCGCAGCGACCGCAGGAGCGGGTGCGGGCGTAGTCTTCGCCGGCGTCGCGACCGCAGCCGCAGCCTTCACCTCTGCCTTGGCTTCGCTCTTCTCGACTTTGGCCGGCTTCACGGCGATCGGCCGTGGGGCGTGATCGATGAGCCCCTGCACGTCGAGCACCACATAGCGAGCGAAGACCATCATCCCCGTCAGCGCGAACGTGGCGCCCACCAGCGGCAAGGCGTCGGCTGCCATGGCGCCCCAGGGTTCTACGATCGTTGGCATGAACCCGAGCACGCCGACCGCCGCCGCGCCGTAGCATATCGCCGCCATCAGCGTGAACGCTAGCGCCGGCCGCGATTCGCCGATTTCCAACAGCAACCGCACAAAGATCCAACCCCCCACGAGCGCCAGCGGCGCCAGCCACCACTCGGCGCCGGCCGCCGTCAACGACCAGCCGGTCGCGGTCACGGCCGCCTTTGCGAGCAACCCATGAATCGGCGCCACAGCGTTGACGCTCATCGCGAGCGCGCCAAACCCGATCCATTTCCACACGCGATAGCGCCCCGCGTAATCGTCGACGCGATGCCGCCGCAGCGAGAAGGTGAGTTTCGCCAGCATCGCGATCACGAGCATCGCGATCGCCGTCGTCCAGGCCGACACGCCGCCCGCCATCCCGGCGCTCAACTCGCTGGCCGAGACGCCCGGCAGCGCCGCCGCAATCGTTTCGGCATAGTGCGCAATCGCCGCCGTCGCCGCCGCCGTGCCGACGCCCGCCAGCAGCGTCGAGAGCACCGCCAGCTTCCGCCGCGGCACAAAATCGGTCACCTGGGGATGATTTTCAATGTTCGCTTGTTCGCCGTAGCGCGGCGCATCGGGATCGAGCGCCCCGCCGTAAGAAGCGGCGGCTATCCCCGAGGCGTTCCGCACCTCGTCGTTCAACACGCGTCGTCGTCGTCCAACTCGAGCCATATCGGCGCCATCGACCAGTGGTGATGTTCGTTGTCAGTCCGTTGAGCGGGCCAAGCCGCTGCCGGTTGCTAGCGTCCGCGTTTCGCGGCGCATCGCCCCCAGCGGCCGACCAGTCCACCCATACAATCCGCATCGGCATTTCAACCGCGCCAACTGCGAGATGGTCTAAAAGCCGGGGTCATGGAGACTAGGTAAGGTTTGCGGGCGAGTGCGGATGTGTCCGTGGGCAGAGGGAGGTGAGCGTCGGCAGCGTTTGGTGGTGAGCAGCGCTGGGGAAATCAGTCCACATACGCCAGTACTGTGTACGTCGGTACCTAAGTACATGCTACGGCCGTCGTTTACACGCCCCCGGGCGCCCTTTGCCTTAAAGATTGCCGCAAAAGAACCACCATTCACGCCACTTGACGATCCATCATAAAGCCAATGTGAATAATGTCTTACAGGAATTTCCTTGACACCTACTGCCCGTCCAGTAGAATCCCGAAATCAACATACTGCCCAACCAGTATCAAGCCCATTCCCCTTCAGCATTCCGCATTCACCCCTCAGCATTCCCATGCTCACCCCCCCCACCGACCGCGAACTTGACGCCCTCAAAGTCCTCTGGGACCGCGGCGAGGCGACCGTCCGAGACGTAGCCGACGCGATGAACTCCCGCGGCGCCGACCTCGCCTACACGACCGTCCTCAGCCTCCTCCAGGTAATGGAACAGAAGGGCCTCGTCTCCCACCGCCGCGACGGCAAGGCCTACGTCTACCTGCCGCTCATCGAGCGAGAATCAACCTTCCGCCAAATCGCCGGCGGCTTTCTCGAACGCGTCTTCGACGGCGCCGTCGACGAGTACCTCGTCCACGCCCTCGAATCCCGCCCCCTGAAGGCCCAGGAACTCGACGAACTCCAAGCCATGATCGACGCCGCCCGCAGACGCGCCGAAGGAGCGAGCGACTAACCGCGACCAACGGTCGCGGCTTCTGCCTTTTCTGAACTCTGAACCCCGACACCTAAACCCTTCTCCCCAGTGAGTCCACTCATGGCGCTCTTCGCCCTCTGGCTCGCCGACTACCAACTCCTCGCCGCCGCCCTCCTCCTCGGCGTCATGCTCGCCCTCGCCTCACTGCGGCAACCGGCCCAGCGCCTCGCCGTCGCGAAGTCGACCCTGGCCGCGCTCGCCGCCCTCGCGTTGCTGTGCGCCCTCCCCGGCTGGTCGCTCGTCCATCTACTGAGCGAACCACAAACGTCGATCACGTCGGTTGCACCAACGCCATTCGACACGTCTTCACTCGCACAGAGCGATAGTCTCCTCACGCCGTATGAGTCGCCGGCAACCCTCGCCCCATCATCGCCGAGCATCGAACGAAGCGTCTCGGCGCAGCCCGTCGCCGTCCCCGCCAAGCCAATTGACTGGTCCGTCATTCTCGTCGCCGCCTACGCCACCGGCTCCGCGGCAGTGACGCTCTGGCTCATCACCGGCGCGATCCTCGCCCGCCGCGTCCGCCAACAAGCGACCCCCGCCCCCCGCGAACTCCAAGAACTCCTCCAACAACTCTGCGGCCCCGAGAAAACGCCCCCACAACTCCTGTTAAGCGACCGCATCGCCGCCCCCGTCGCCCTCAGCCTCCACCGCCCCACCATTCTGCTCCCTAGTACATTCGACCAAGCATCGCGCAGCGATGTTGTGGCTCCCTCCCCCTGGAGGGGAGGGCTGGGGAGGGGGGCGAACCCTATTGAGGGCAAGCCTTTCGATTCTCCTAACACCCCTCCCCGTCAAGGAGAGGGGAGAAAACGGGATATTAGTGTGGCGTTACTCCCAATCCTCGCCCACGAATGGGCCCACCTCCAACACCGCGACCTCCACACCCTCGCCGCCACCCGCCTGCTGCTGATCCTCCTCTGGCCCCAACCCCTCTACTGGCTCCTCCGCCGCACGATCCGCCTCGATCAGGAAACCCTCGCCGACGCCGCCGCCGCCGACCGCGCCGGCCGCCTCGACTACGCCCAACAACTCCTCGCCTGGGCCAGCACGGCCAGCACCCAACGCCCCCCACGCCTCGCCGGCGCCGTCGGCCTCTGGGAAGGCCCGTCGCAACTCAAACGCCGCATTGCAGTATTGTTGAACGAGCAGTTCAACGTGATGCGTTCGTGTTCGGCGCTGTGGCGGCGCGGTACGCTGGCGGCGCTAACCGTACTCGCACTCGGTCTCTCGGCAGTGACGCTGCAACCCGCCAACAGTGCGGCCGAACAAGCGAGCGACAAGAAAGCCGGCAACAGCGCTCCGGCTAATGCGACACCTGCTTCAGGCACAACCCACCAATCTGTAGGCATGGGAACAATTCAAGCCGTGCCGATCGAACCCGTGAAGCACCAGCCCAACGCCCTCGAACTCCACATCGTCGACGAAAACAAACAACCCCTCGCTGGCGTCGAAGCCACGCTCTACAGCGCTGCGTCGCGAACAGGCGACGCCAAGCCAATCAAAACGCTGGCCACCGACGACGCCGGCAACGTCGTCTTCGCGGCTGTCGTCTCCGCCGATCAAATTGCGAAGTTTGAGAAGATGAAAGCCGCCGGCGAGTTTGTCGCCGCTTCGCCAGAGTCGTACCTCGTTGCGCTAAAGCGTCCAGGCTTGGCGACGGCGCTCATCTATCAATCAGCCGGCGAGCTAGCGCTAGCCGGCGGCAAACGGACGATCATGCTCCGGCCGGGAGTGAAACTGAGCGGTCGAGTTACCGATCCGGAAGGCAAGCCCGTCCCCAATGCCGTCGTCACCGCTGGCTCTTGGGCAGGAACGCGCAACATCGACGGCGTGAACACCGCCACCACAGACGCCGACGGGCGATATGTGTTCAGCGACCGCGCCACATTCAACCGCGATGCTGCTCGTCGGGAAAATAGTTTTGCCAGTTTTGCTGCCACCGCGGTTAACCCCCCTGCTTCGCAGAAAGATCCAAGCGCGCCTGAAGACCCGTCCATCGCCGAGGTATCGACGCTCGTGGTCACCCACCCCGACTTCGCCGTGACGCGGATCGAAGGTGGCGACGTGCCCGACACGACCGACGTGCAGATGCTTCCCGCCGCGTCGATCATCGGCCGAGTCGTTCACCATGAAACCGGCGCGCCAGTGGCAGGCGTGACGGTTCGCGCAATGAGCGAACCAACCTATGCTCCGCAAGTCAAGCGAGAGGGCGATGCGGTCTACATGCCGGTTCCGCACTCGCATAGCGCCACCAACCAGACCGACGAACAGGGCGTCTATCGCCTCGCGAATCTTCCCGCCGGAACGTACAACCTTTGGCTCGTAGAAGAGAATACGCTGAAAGAACCGACCAAACTGGCGTCGCGCGGCTTAACGGGCGTCATCGCCGCCGCCGGTGCGGAACCGACGCAGGCGCCCGATATCGCGGTGGGGCCGCCACCCTCTGTGACAGTGCAACTCGTCGACGCCTCGACTGGCCAGCCGCTGCATATCGAGCCAGAACTATTTGCAATTCCGATGGCAATCCGTGCCGACCATCCGCGCCTACCGCCGCCGCCGCCTCCGCATCAACGCATCCCCATCTCGCAGGATGGGACGTTTAAGTTTTTCGCCTTACCGGGCAAGTTTCGGATTGGCGTCGAAGTGGTGGAAAAACCAGGGACGCTGTACCAAGTTCACTATCGTCCATCGGATGACTTCTACCATTCCGCGTCGGTAGTCGACCTCAACTTCGGCGATCATGTGTCAACTGAACTGCTGGTCTACCCGGTCTCACAGCTCGAACAGTTCCGGTCAGAGCAGAGCAATGCCTACAAACTGGTGGAGGCCAAGAAATTTGACGAGGCCATCGCCGCGTTCAGCAAGATGATCGCCGCGCGACCGCAGGCGTTCGAACCTCGTTCCGGTCGCGGTTACGTCTATCGACTGGCCGGCCACTACGGCGAAGCGATCGCCGACGCCGAGGCGCTCCTCAAACTATTTCCCGACGATGAGCAGTCGAAATTCGTCTTAGCCGACCTGCTGGCTTCCTCGCCCGTCGAAGGGACGCGCGACGGCAAACGGGCCCTCCAATTCGCCCAAGAACTGGTCGCCGCGGCAAAAATTAGCCACCCAGACCCGGATAGCATTGCTCGATATCTCGAGTTCGCCGCCGCCGCCCATGCCGAACTCGGCGATTTTGCGAAGGCGGTCGCCGTCCAGCAAGAAGCGATTGCGCAGGCAGCGACGATGTCGACCGATGGGATGGAGTCGCGGCTGAAGCTCTATCAGTCGAACAAGCCGTATCATCGCGAACTGCCCAAGCCGGTGACCAATGCCCCTGCGAAAGAACCTGCGGACCAAGGCGCAACAACGGGCTCCAATCCACGCACGCCGCTATGGGCAGTTCCTGTTTCCACCGACTTCAAGCTGACCGTCACCGGCATTCCGCCGACCAAAGCAGACGGCAATGCGATTGATGCTCGCGTACCGGAGGATGAAACTTGGCGTCTGCTGCCCGAGCCGGCGCTCAAAGTTAGTAATCCAACGACGCTCCAGGGCGCCGTCAAATGACGCGCACCTCAACGGTGTCGGGAGCCTTTTGCCACTGGGGAGTCTCCATGCCAAACATAATCCCCAGTGGCAAAAGGCTCCCGACACCTTCCCGCGCAACCCCACGCCACAGCGAGCGTCGCGGCCACCCGCTGTTTCGCCGCAGCGATCTATTGAAAACGGCCACCCACAATGGTAGTGTACGGGTGAATAGATTCGCACGGCCATCGCGCAAGGACTCGTCACCGACGAGCCATTTCCCCCGCCGCTGGCGGCTTAGCGCTCTTTGAAAATTGAACTCCATCAGGCCTGCTGGCCGTCGGCGATCACAGGCGACGGGAACGGAGACGATCCGCGCGGCGTTATCAAGCTAGATCGCAAATTCACTCGAGTCGGCCAAAAAACACTTGGCCGACACGGCCGACATGGCCACCTTGGCCGAGTCGTTAAAAAACCGACACGTTCGAAATCGTCCATGTCTGCCAATAAGTGTTGGCAGACATGGCAGAGACGACAGACTTGGCAGACACGCCGCCCCGCGAGAGAATCAACGGGGGCGCTCCGGGGTTTCATCTTGCTCCGCCGGAACTCACTCGCCTCGCAAGATCCCCTTCCGCCTTCCCCCCTCCCCCTTCGCAATATCCTCTCGTGCCCCACCTCGAGACGATCACCGCCCCCTTCTTCCCCACGCTCGCCGAACTCGGCGAGTTTCGGCTCGTCGCCGTCGACGACATGCCGGCCGACTACCAGACGTTGCTGGCCCACTACGCCCACATGACCGTCACGGTCGAGGCGTTTCACAATTCCATGGTCGACGTGGCGGTCCTCGACGAGCATCGCGACGGCGATTATTACAGCCGCACCAGCCTGCTGATCTGCCGGAGGAGCCGCCGAATTGTCCAGTTCGGGATCATGCGGATCGATCTGGCAGGCTTACCGCCAATGGTCCGGGAAGAAATCGAATCGCGCGGCACGCCGCTGGGGCGGATCCTGATTCGCCACAACGTCTTGCGCCATGTAGAATTACATCGCCTCTGGCGAATCAAACCGGGGCCCGAACTGCGACGGCGATTGATCTACCAAATCGCGCCCCCCGCCCCCCAACCTGCGGGCCAGGCGCCCGCGGCAACCGACGATTCGTCGATTAGCGCCTACAACCTCGCGAAACTTGAAACCCAAACCGCCGCCGTCAGCGAACGACTGTACGGCCGCACGGCCCGCATCATCGTCGAAGGGCGGCCCGCCGTAGAACTCCTGGAGATCGTCAGAGCATGAGCCACTGCACGCTTGAGAAATCGCCCGCGGAATTGAAGGACGCGTACGACTGCATCGTCATGGGCGCCGGCCCGTCGGGTTCGACGACCGCAACCCTCGTAGCGAAGGCCGGCTTCAGCGTGCTGCTGGTCGAACGCGAGCGCTTCCCGCGCCGCCACGTCGGCGAGTCGCTCATGCCCGACATTTACTTCGTGTTCGAGAAGCTGGGTATTCTCGATAAGCTCAAGCAAAGCGGCTACGCCAAGAAAGTCGGCGTCCAGTTCGTGAACCACGCCGGCCGCGAGTCGGCGCCGTTTCTGTTTCGCTGGAACGACCCGAACGAGTGGAGCGAGACCTGGCATGTCCCTCGCCCCGAGTTCGACCAGCTGTTGTTCGATACCGCCGCCGAGAATGGCGCTGACGCGGTCCAGGGCGTGCGGGTGCTCGACGTCCTCATGGAAGGCGAGCGCGCCGTCGGCGCGAAGCTGCAGTTTACCAATGCAGACGGCACGACCGAGACGCGTGAAATCCGCTCGAAAGTCGTCGTCGACGCCACGGGCCAGTCGGCGATCCTTTCCAGCAAGCTCGGCCTCCGCCGCGTGAATCCCGACCTGAAGAAGGCGGCCATTTGGGGGCACTTCAAAGGCGCCAAACGCGATACCGAACATGGCGGCGTTTATACGATCGTCCTCCACACCAGCCAGCGGAAGAGTTGGTTCTGGTACATCCCGCAGGCCGACGACGTCGTGAGCATCGGCGTCGTGGGGGATAACGACTATATGCTGAAAGGCCGCGGGACGCCGGCGGAGATCTTCTTCCAGGAAGTCGAGAAGTGCCCTGCCCTGCAATGGCGGATGGAAGGGGCGACGCAGGTGGATGAACTCGTCGTCGCTAAGGAGTTTTCGTATCTCACCGACCGCTCCGCCGGCGACGGCTGGACGCTGGTGGGCGACGCGTGGGGTTTTATTGATCCGGTCTACTCTTCAGGCGTCTTCTTCGCCCTCAAGTCGGGCGAGCTCGCCTCGGAGTGTATCGTCGACGCCTTAAAGGCGAACGACCCTTCGGCCGAGCGTCTCGGCAAGTGGGTGCCCGGCTTCAAAGAAAAGACTAACTGGGTTCGCAAGCTGGTCCACGCCTTCTACTCGGGCGGCTTCCGCGTTGGGAAGTTTGTGAAGGAATTCCCCCATCACCGCGGCGAGTTGACCGACCTGCTCGTCGGCCGCGTCTTCAACGACCGCGTCGGCGGGATCTTCAAAGATCTCGACCCGTTCATGGAACGAATGAAGAACGAGCTGCCGCCCGAAGACCCCAACGCCGAACCCGAAGACGCCGACGTCCCGGCCCTTGCTTAGAACCAGCCCGCAGGAGAACGTCGTTCCCGCATGCGCATCGCCTACCTCGCCGCCGGGGCCGCCGGCATGTACTGCGGGAGTTGTCTGCACGACAACACGCTCGCCGCTGCGCTGCTAAAACTGGGCGAAGACGTCATCCTGGCGCCGATCTACACCCCGATCCGTACCGACGAAGTCGACGTCAGCGAACCCCGCGTCTTCTACGGCGGGATCAACGCCTACCTGCAGCAGAAGTTTCCCATCTTCCGCCGCACGCCGCGTTGGCTCGACGGCTGGCTCGACCATCCCGCCTTGCTCCGTTTAGCGACAAAGAACGCGGCGAGCGTCGACGCCTCCAAGCTCGGCGACATGACCGTCTCGATGCTTCAAGGCGAGCAAGGGAACCAGCGTAAGGAGCTTGAAAAACTCGTCGATTGGCTCGTCGACGAGGTAAAGCCCGACGTCGTTCACCTTTCCAATTCGATGATGCTCGGCCTGGCGCGGCTGATCCGCGACCGCGGCGGCCCGCCGATCGTCTGCTCCCTCTCGGGCGAAGACATCTTTCTCGAAAAGCTAACGCCCCCCTACTATGAGCAAGCACGTCAACTCCTCCGCGAGCGCGCCGCTGATGTGACTGCGTTCGTCGCCCTGAACGGCTATTACGCCGACTTCATGGCCGACTACATGGATGTGCCGCGTGAGCGGATCGAAGTGATTCCGCACGGCCTCGACCTCGCCGGGCACGGCAACCCCAAGCCCCGTTCATCCGACGCCCCGCGCCGCATCGGCTTCTTCGCGCGGATCTGCCACGACAAGGGGTTACACGTCCTCATCGAAGCGGCCGAAAAGCTCACCGTCCTGGACGCACCGCCCTTCGAAATCCACGCCGCCGGCTATCTCGGCGGGGGCGATCGTCAGTACCTGGCCGACGTCGAGCGCCGCGTCGCCCGCGGACCGTTGGCCAGCCGCTTCACCTATCACGGCGAACTTGATCGCGCGCAAAAGATCGAATTTCTCCAATCGCTCGATATTCTGGCTCTCCCGACGGTCTACCGCGAGAGCAAGGGGCTTCCGGTGCTGGAAGCCTGGGCCAACGCGACCCCCGTCGTGCTGCCGGCCCACGGCGCGTTTCCCGAAATGATCGCCGACGCCGGCGGCGGGCTGCTTCATGAACCGCTCGACGCTGAGAGCCTCGCCGCACAGCTTCTCAAACTCTTAAAGCAACCTGAACACGCCGCCGAACTTGGCCGTCGCGGCCAACAGGCGGTGGCCGATCGCTACCACGCCGCCCGGATGGCGGAGGCGACTCGTGATCTTTATAGCCGCTTAGTCTAACCGTCCGCTTGACCCGCAATCGCGCCCGAACTGCCTCGCGCCGCATAGATCTTTCCCGATTGCGGGATATTTGCCGTGAATATAGTTGCTAGTGCCTTCGAACGCGTCAAAATAAGCCCCATGCACTGAGTGGCATCTTGTCGATAGCTTGTCGGTAGAATGAATGTTGCAGAGAACTTCCGCCAGCCTACAGGCGGTTGCAAGGCATCTCCCATTCCAGCGCCGGTTTGCCATGCCTTTTAATCAATCGCAACATGCGCACGACGCCGTGGCGACGGTTCCGCAGTCGTTGCCGCCGTTCAATTACGACGCCTGGAATGAGCTCCTGCAAGCAGAGCACTTCTTCTTCCGCGTCGACCTGAATCAGAACATCAACTTCGTCTCGGACTCCGTACGCCGCATGATGGGGCATCGGCCAGAAGACCTCATCGGCAAAGATTACCGCGAGTTTTTCGACGTCGACCATCCCATGCGCGTGCGCTACCTTGAAGTTTCTGATCGCTTCTCCTCCACAGACCCTCCGGGGTTGAAAAGGACGGTTGGTCGGCGAGCTGACGGTCGCATGGCGTTTCTTTGGGCGCGCGAACGCGAAGTCGTCGGCGAACATGGCTTCGTCGGCCGCGAATTCATGGTCTACGACGCCACTTCTCGAGTGGAGACTTTGCTGTCGCTCCGACAGAGCGAGCGGAAGTACCGCCGGCTCGTCGAGGGCCTGCGCACCGACTACATCATTTACGCCCGCGACGCCAAAGGGATGATCACCTACGTCAGTCCGTCGGTGAAAAAAGTCCTCGGCTACGAGCCAGAGGAACTGATCGGCACCTATGCCCGCGACGCTTACGCCGACCCGGCTCACGGGCGTCAAGTGGTCGACCGCTTCGTTCGTGAATCGGAGGAAGGCAAGCCATCGCAAAGCATTGTCATCGAGGTCCGCCATCGCGACGGCAGCGTCCGAGCGATGGAAATCAACGAGCGCCCCGTCTTTGCATTAGACGGTAAGCTCGCATCGGTGGAGGGGATCAGTAAGGACGTCACCGAAGCCGACGCCGCGAACCGACAGATCCGCGAACTGAAGGACGATCTTGAACGCCGCGTCGCGCTTCGCACCGACGAGATGCAGCGCATGTACGAGGATCTCCGCGCGAGCGAAGCCCGTTACCGCGACGTCGTTGAAACGCTCAATGATTTCGTCGTCCGGTGGAAACCCGACGGCACGAGGACGTTCGTCAACGAAGCCTTCGCTCGCTTTCATAGCGTGACCCCTGCCGATCTCATTGGCACGACGTTCGTTCCGACGATTCATCTCGAGGACCAGGCGGCTTTCCAGGAGGCGATGGATTCGGTATCGACAGACAAGCCTTCAACGACGTATGAAATCCGCGTTCTCCGTCGCGACGGCAGCTTTCCCTGGGTGCAGTGGAACACCCGCGCCAAGTTCGACGATCAAGGGCAGATTGATCACTTCCAGTCGGTCGGTCGCGACGTGACCGCATTAAAGGCCGCCGCTGACATGCTCCGCCAGAAGGAAGTTCACCTCGCTCACCTTTCGCGACTCGCGACGATGGGCGAAATGGTCGCTGGCATCGCGCATGAGATCAACCAGCCGCTCCATGCCGCCAAAACGTTTGCCGAAGCGGCCCGACGCAATCTCCAATTGGGCGGTAGAGAGAAGATCGACAAAGCCATCGAATGCAGTTCGGAGATTTCTGACGCCATTACCCGCACGGTTCAGATTATCCGTCGACTGCGAGATTTCACGAAGTCGCAGCCGTTCGAACTGGAAGCGCTCTCGATGAACGACGTCGTGCGCGAAGCGACCGAGTTGGCGGGGTATGAAATCCGGCGGAGTTCTACAAAGCTACGGCTCGACCTTGCCGATGGTTTGCCGATTACCTTGGGAGATCGGATTCAGCTTGAGCAACTTGTCGTTAATCTGTTGATGAACGGCTGCGAAGCAATGGAGCAGACGCCTGCCGTCGACAAGATCTTGCTTGTGCGAACGTCGCTCGAATCTGGTGCGCTCACGCTGGCCGTCAAAGATGCCGGCAGCGGCGTTGACGACGCCGAGATGCACCGACTTTTCGAGGCCTTCTATACCACGAAGAACGAAGGCATGGGAATGGGGCTCGTGCTCTGCAAAAGCATTGCCGAGGCCCACGGCGGCGAGCTTCGCGCCGAGCGGAATGATGCCGGCCCCGGCATGACCTTCAACTTATCCCTGCCAGCGACGGGAGGAAACTCGTGAGCGACGATCAGTCTGCCGTCTACGTCGTCGACGACGACGCCCAAGCCCGCAAGGCCGTCACGACGCTCATCGAGGCGATGGGCGTGACCACGTTCGGCTTCAACTCGGCCGAGGAGTTCCTCGCCAATTACGATGGCCGTCGGCCAGCTTGTTTGGTCACTGACGTCCGCATGATCGGCATGAGCGGCCTCGAACTTCAGGAAGAATTGATTCGCCGCGGCGTCGACGTCTCGGTGGTCGTCCTCACCGGCTTCGCCACCACTCCCGGCACCGTCCGCGCAATGCGTAACGGCGCCCTGACGTTACTTGAGAAACCGTGCCGCGACGACGAATTGTGGGAGGCGATTCGCGACGGTCTCGCCGCCGACCGCCGCTTGCACGCCGTGCAAGCAGGCGTCGACGAAATCCGCAGCCGCTACGAGAGCTTGACGCCGAAAGAACGCGACGTCCTCGCGCACGTCGCCGCCGGCGAAGCCAACAAAATCATTGCCAAGCGTCTCGACGTCAGCCTCCGCACCGTCGAACTTCACCGCCAGAACGTCTTCCAGAAGATGGGCGCCGACTCGCTCGCGGAACTCGTTCGCATGGTGGTGGCCATCGAAGGCGAATCGAAGCCGCCCGCAGCGAGTTGAATGCAAGCGCATTCAGCGCGCCCGCCAATCGCCTGGTTAGTCCATCGCTTTTCAAATTGCATCGATCTCTTCGATGGCGCCAAAGCTTCCCGGCCTATTCGCGGCCATAGCCTGCGCATCTGGCAGTATCTCAAAATCGCCCCCGCCAAATGCGTCACGTCGCTGCGGCAAGCCGCACGGCATCGACGGTTTCTGCGGATACTCCGTCTTGCCGATGGTTGTAATATTGCATTGGTCCTTGGCGACCACCCTGCATCGCTCATGCAAGCGGTCGCAATCCCACCTTAGGGCCATGCCATGTCTCTCCCGCCCATTACTAGCCGTCGCTCCCGTCGCGACGGCGCCGAGTTGGCACAGCTCCTTGAATCACGGAGTCAAGTCCAGCCAGTCCATGAGATGTCCGAACCTGTCGTTTTCGTAATCGACGATGACGCCCAATCGGGGCGAGCCGTCTCTGAACTCGTACGAACCTTCAACTACGAGGTGCGTACCTTCCAAAACCCGCGAGAATTCCTCGATTCGCTGCTAGAGGTCGCCGACGACCAGGTCGGTTGCGTCATCACCGACCTCCGCATGAGCGGCGTCGACGGCATGGAAGTGCTCCAACGCCTCAACGAACGCTCCTCGACGCTGCCGGTGATCATCGTCACCGCCCACGCCGAGACCGCCACGACCGTCCGGGCCCTTCGTCGCGGCGCCGTCGCCGTTCTCGACAAGCCGTTCCGCGACGACGAGCTTTGGGGCTTCATCCAAGAAGCCATCACTCGCAGCCTCAGCGAAGTCAGCCGCAATCGCCGTCAGCAGGAGCTCGAAGAACGCTTCAAGCGACTGTCGCCGCAAGATCGCGAGGTTTTGCGGCTGATCATGGAAGGTTCGAAAAACCGCACCATGGCCAAGCGGCTCGACGTCAGCCTCCGCACGGTTGAAAACCGTCGCCGCCGCATCTTCGACGTAATGCAGGCCGATTCGGTGGCTGAGTTGACCCGGATGGTGGTCGAATACGAATACCGCCTCCCCGCCACGTCGCCTGCCCAAGAGGCCTGGATTCACCTTCCCTTCGAGCGCGTTGCGTAGCCATAACGGCGGGTCGCTGACCCGCCCGAGCGGCGGCAATCCTGGTCAAAAACCACGCAACTCCCGCCCACAAAGCACCTTGCGTCCCGCCCAGCCCTCGCTACAATACAGGGCTCCGCTGGCCGAGCGTTCGGCCGCGACCACCGATCAACTGTTGTACGTTCCGATATGATTCCCGAGCGCAAACCGACTTCGACCCGCCGCGTTGTGAAGAGAGACCCCGTCTGCGTCGACGGCATTCGTCCCCGGCCGATGTTCATCGACTACAAGGACCTCGACCTGCTGAGCAAGCTGACCAACCGTCACGGCCGCATCGTCAGCCGCCGCAAGACTGGTTGCCACGCTTCGAGCCAGCACGCGGTCGCCAAGGCGATCAAGCGGGCACGCTTCATGGGCTTGATGCCCTACGTCGGCGGCTGAGCGTAAGTGTCCCCCTCCCTCGAAGGGAGGGGCTAGGGGAGGGATTCCCAATGCGTCCGGTGCGCGTGTTTTCGTGCGCCGGTAATCTTGGAGCCTCTCGTCGTTCACTCCATGCCCGAGCCGTTCCAAACGTCGCGCCTCGTCGAGTTTCACGACACCGACATGGCCGGCATCATGCACTTCGCCTCGTTCTTCATCTACATGGAGTCGGCGGAGCATGAGCTCTATCGCTCGCTCGGCCTTAGTCTGCACGAAGAAGTCGACGGCGAGCTGATCAGCTTCCCGCGCGTCGCTGCTGCGTGCGATTATTCTTCGCCGGCCCGCTGCGAGGAGATTCTGGACATCGCCGTCTCGGTCACGCGGATCGGCGTCAAGAGCATTAGCTACGAGTTTCGCTTCACCCGCGCGGGAACGCTGCTGGCGATCGGCAAAATAACGTGCGTCTGCTGCCGCGTCGTTCACGGGCAGCCCCCGGTCTCGCGGCCAGTGCCAGACAAAATCGCCGAAGGCCTCCGCGCTTACGCGATGTAGAGGTCTCTCGAGGCGGAACTCCATCCGCGAGCAGCCATGTCTGATCTAATGCTGGCGGTGATTGGCTGCGTGACGCTCACCACCGTCTTGATGATGGTTTCTAGTATTCTGATGCGTTCGTGGCTGCTCAGACGCCTGAAGAAATCGATCAAACTCGAGTACGACGTCCAACTCGAACGACTTCGCAGCGAACTTCATGACGAAGTGCGCGACGAGTGCCGTCGGCAGCTGGCGGACCGCTCGAAGCCTGCCTCATGATCGTCACCGCTGTGACCCAACCTCGCCTGCAGCGGATCGTTTGACGTACGGCGCCTGGGCGTCTCCTTTCTCTTGGGCGGCTGGAGACGCGCCGCCCAGGCGCCCGCTATAATGGGCCGCATGCCAACGCTCCACGCCCAATCGATCGCGAAGACCTATCCCGTCGCCGACGGCGAGCTCACCATTCTGCGTGACGCGAGCCTCGCACTGGAACGAGGCGAATCGGCCGCCATCGTCGGCCCCAGCGGCTCGGGCAAGAGCACGCTCCTTTCGATCCTCGGCACGCTCGACTTCCCCACCGGCGGCACGTTTGAACTCAGCGGTGAATCGCCGTTCCAACTGAGCGAACCCGAACTCGCCGCGTTCCGCAGCCGCCACATCGGTTTCATCTTCCAAGACCACCACTTGCTGCCGCAGTGTTCCGTGCTGGAAAACGTCCTGGTCCCGCTGCTCGCCGATGGCGCCGCCGGTCCCGCCGATGTGACGCATGCGGAGCAACTGCTGGAGCGCGTCGGCCTCGCCGAGCGCCGCCACCATCGCCCCGCGCAGCTATCGGGCGGAGAGCGTCAACGGGCCGCCATCGCCCGCGCGCTCCTCCGCCAGCCGACGCTCTTGCTCGCCGACGAACCGACCGGCAATCTCGATCGTACGACGGCCGACGCGATCGTAAATCTGCTGCTGGAGCTACAGCAAGAACAAAATGCGATCCTCATCGCGGTGACTCACAGCGAGCCGCTGGCAGCACGTTTGCAACGGCGCTACGCCCTCGATGACGGCAGGCTTATTAAACAGTAGCCGCGGGTCAACGACCCGCCGGAGCGGCGAGAAAGACTAACCACCAAGGCACTAAGGACACGAAGACGCACAAAGGAAGAGAGGGAAGACAAATATTCCGGAAGTTGGCTTTGTCGCCCTTCTCTTTCCTTGCATTACTTCGTGCTTCTTGGCGATCTTTGTGCCTTGGTGGTTAATCTTATGAACCTTCCGCGAGGCAATGACCAGCCTTGCTCCTTCGCTACCTGTTCGTCACTTTCGTGGTAGAAAAAGAACCCGCACGTGGTTCCAGCCTTGCCTCAGTAACTCGCCGGCAGAATCTCCTCTCCCGCCCGCGTAACCAACGCGATCCCGACGGTCATCTCAACGTCTTCCCCAATCATCTGCACATGCCCGTCGGCAAAGCAGAACGGCGCGCCGCCGACATGGAAGCTGTAGATCTCGCGGTCGTTCGTGAAGTTGATGAACTGCGCGCTGTTGTTCACGGTGAACCCGGAATCAGGATCGGCCCAGCCTACACCCTCGGCGACGGGAACCTGATTGCCGTTCGCGTCTCCCTTGCGTCCCTTCGTGTACTTGTCGGGTTTGCCGGCGCCTTCGGAGAGTAGCAGCGTGTTCGACGTCCCGTCGGTGATTTCCTTCATTCGACAAGCCGCCCGATCGAGTACCTTCGTCAGCACGCCGATGACTCGCTCGTTGTTGTCGCCCATGCTGTCCATGTCGCCGGGGTACGTCCCCAGCGAAGGTTGAGCGCTCGTCCAGGCGCTCTTGCCAATGCTGTTGGTGCAACCGTAGTCGCCGGCGGCCGGTTTGATCGCGGAGGCAAAATTTGCGTCAAACCGATCGACCTCCGCCACGCTGGGGCAGCGAAAAAAAGCAATCGGCGTGCTGACAGCGGTGCGATTGTCGGCATGAAACCACGGCTTCTTTAGGTCGTACAGCCGGGTAATGTTCGCCTCTTCTGCGTACGGGAGCGTCACCACCTGCCAGGAGTGGTCATTACTCTTCGCCGCTGAACGATCGGCGACGTCGTGCTTGCCGGTATCGTTCGGCAGGACGTTCCAGCGACCTTTCGGAAACGCTCCCTTGGCGCTCTCGTGGTTTAGCAGCGCGAGCCCCATTTGCTTGAGGTGGTTGAGGCACTGTCCGCGCCGCGCCGCCTCGCGCGCCGCTTGGACGGCCGGCAGCAACAGCGCCACCAACACGCCGATGATGGCGATCACCACCAGCAATTCCACGAGCGTAAACCCTTGCTGCCGCCGAAAGTTCATTTGCATAGGAATTTGAAGCCTGAGTCCATTCTGCCGTTAATTCGTTAGACGCCGCCGCGAGATCGCCGTGCCGACGTATCCCATGAGCGCGAGCAGCATTGCTCCGCACTCCGGCACGCTTGTCGTCGCCACATTTGCCGGCGCGCCAAACGCCCCGCGCCAGATATTCAAGTCGGCGCCATCGACCGCACCGTCGCCATTCAGATCGCCGTCGGCGTACGAGGGCTCGGCCATGCCGACGCCGCTTTGCCAGGCCAAGAAGTCGGCGCCATCGACCGCGCCGTCAAGATTCACGTCGCCTGTCGTCAGCCAGTTCCGCAGCGAACTGAGGTCCTGCACCCCGCTCCCGCTGCTCCAGACGTTCGGCTGGCCGAAGGAACCCGAGGAGCCGTCCTGATAATCATTGAGCCAAGAGTCGAGGTAAGTTTGCTGCGTCGGATTTTGACCAGCGGCAAAGCCTTCCAAGCGGAAGATCTCCTGCGAGTTGACGCTCCAGTTCGCTGCGGTCGGCTGGTTGGTGAACGGGCTCACTCCCGTCACGCCGGTCCCCGTTTCGCCCAGCGGTCCTTGAATGACGTTCCCAGCGGCGTCCTTAATGGACCACTGCCAGTTGTCGTTGTTCACTGGGTAGAGTCCGCCATCGTCGGTTCCAACTGGAATCGGACTGTTCGGATCGCCGTCGACGACGCTGCCGCTGAAGGTGAAATACTTGAAGCTGTCGTCGGGGTTCCGCTCGCCCGCCCAGACGTGGAGATTCCAATCGCCCGCGGCGCCGCCGCCGCTCGCTTGCGGATTCCAGCCCGTATCCGTGGAAAAATCGATGAGCGTATCGGTCGCCGCGTTGTAGGCGTCCCCATGCTGCAGTCCGACGCCGGCGATTCCGCCGACGCGATCGAGTCCGCCGCTCACGTCGCTGCCCGGACGATACCACACCTCTTTCCACTCGTTGATCGTCAGCATCGTCCCCACGGGCACCGCCGCCCACAGCGGGTCGTTGGTAAACGTGATGGTTCCCGAGCCATACTTATTGGGATCGGCGACATCCTTTTTGTCATAAGCCCACTCCAACTTCCAGCCGCGGAGGTCGAGCGTATGCGCGAACGCGCCGCCCGGCAGTTCGTCCCCCTGCACCGCGATGAATTCAAGCCAATTCTGCCCGTTCCCCTGCAACCGGCCGAGCGTCGTGTCGAACTTGTTCGACTCCAAAAACTTCGACCCGGTTACGGCGTTCGCCTCGTTCAGCATGAACGAGTTCCGAACCGCGCCGCTCGCCGCGCCTGGCAGTCCGATTGCCGCCGCGACCGCCAACCACAGATTCAATCGACTCCGCATCGCCGCTCCATAAAAAGTCGCAAGGGCGTCGCCGCTGGCCACTCACGCAGTGCGAAGTGCGCCCATACGCCGCCTCTAACCAGCAGGCATACCGCCCGTGAATCCGCAGCAAACTATCCGCACTGCATGAAGATGCAGTGAAGGAAGCGTGTGGATCAAACATGAGTCGTGCAAAAATGCGTCGCCGCGCAGATGAAGCGGCGAAACACAGCGCAAAAAAAGAAGCTGCCGCGCAGCCACAAGCTCCGCGACAGCCCCAACCAAGCTGCATCAAGATGTTTGGAAATTCAGCGGCACATGCTCCCGCTTACTTCGCCCGCCTTCCGCGAAACGCGATCGCCGCTCCGGCCAGCGCCGCCAAGCCCCACGTCGCCGGTTCCGGCACCAACGTGAACGAACCCGGATTTCCCAGATTCCCCGCGACGCCGGCGTACGAACCAAAGGCATCGCCCGCGACCGCCAGCTGCCATTGCAGGACGTTGTTCGTCCCCAAAGCCGCCAGCGTTTTTGGATTGCCGCTCGCGTTCTGTGTCCGAATCGACCCGGCGATCGTTTGGTCGTTGTAGGTCAAACGATCAACCAGCGCGTTGGCCGGATCGTAAATGTTCATCTCATCGCCGCGCCCCAGATTGGCAGTGTTCCCGCCGAGAACCTTCACGGAGCCGGGCAAGTTCCATGCGGTCCGAAACAGCGCCGCGGTCGGTTCCGTGAGCAGGAACGACTCGCCCGCGGCGATCGTTCCCAGGGCGCTCAGCGACACGGCCCCTGGTACGCGGGCCGAGTCCGAAAAGCTCCACCCCGTCAAATCGACTGGCGCGGCGCCCGTGTTCGTGAATTCAATAAACTCGCCATCGTCGCCGCTGTACATCCACTCGGTGATCCGAATCGCCGCATCCGCGCGATCTGCCAGCAACATCGCGGCCGTCGCCGCCAAGAAACAGAGATACCGACTCATGAGCATCCTCCAAAGCAATGAACTTCTTGATCCGCAACGAGACCTCTAAGGGCAGGCGATGCTATCTCCCGTCAATGAAGTCCCTGTGAAGAGTTCGCGCGTCGTCGATGAATCTGCGATGAAGCTTGGCGGCCTTGGGCTGGATCTGCCACCGTGGCTGGCCTATTTCGCTTGTTTTGAGAGGCGTTGAGACAGCAAGGACAGGACCAACTTTGGACCAAAAATGGCCTCTCCCCTGCAAAATCCCTTGAAATTACTGGGTTCCGGTTAGACTCCGACCGGCCGGCGCGGTATCACAGATGGACGGCAAATCTCTTCAAATCGGGCTCCGTCGAGCCCAAATCCCTTCTGGCAACTCCCAACACCGGCATGTTGGGACGGATCTACATCTACGGAGCCAATTCATGAAGCTTGCAACGCGAGTCTCGGGCGCCCTGCTTTCCTTTTGTGCGCTGAGCGCCTCCCAGCCCGCCGGCGCCGTCGACACGACCTGGACGGCGGCCGTCAATAACGACTTTTACAACAACGGCAACTGGGATACCGGCGTGGCCCCGACCGCGGCGGACAACGCCTTGATTCTCAATCCCACAGTCACGGCATCCATCAACTTCGCCGGCACGCGTGATTTGGGAAGCTTCCATCTCGGCACGAACGGTGCCACTGGAGGAAACGTCGACTTCAGCGCCGGGACGCTCAATGTTCACGCCGACTTCAATCGCAGCCACATTGGCGATCAGAATTCGCTTAATTCAAAGTTCGTGATGCGCGGCACGGCGGTGATGCTGTATGACGAACCCCTCGACGGCGCCGGCGCCGGCCTTGGCAGCCCTGGCGGCAATCAGGACCTCGAAATTGGAGCCCAGACGGGCGCATCCGGAAGTCTCGGCCTGCTCGAACTCCACGATAGCGCCATCCTCCGCATCAGTGACGACTTGAAGATTGGCGCCGAAGCCAATGGCAACGGCGAAGTTCTCATCGACGGCAACGCCCGGATCAGCACGGGCAGCGGCATCAGCATCAGCGAATCGAATCCTAGCAAGGGCAAGATGACCGTCGGCGGATCAGCCCTTGTCGTCAGCGGTAATAGCGCCGGCGCCGGCAATGCAGCGCAAGGCTTCACCGACGAAGGGTACTTTACCCTCTCGGTCAATGGCGCCGCGACGGCTGACATGGTGATCAAGGATTCAGGAAAAGTGTACGCTCGCACGCTGCAGCAGCGCGGAGGCGTCTCGAACTTCACCATTCAAGACAACGGCGAGTTCCACATCTTCGACACGTTCAACTTCGCGACGCCTAATTTGGGCGTCTCCACTCTCGTTGGCGATCCGTTCGGCCCGCAGCGCGCCTCGCACGTCGGGCAGAGCGACGATGCTCAGTTCAATCTGCTCATCACCGGCAACGGCAAGATGTCGATCGACGCAGCCGTGGACGATGGCAGCGGACTGCCGCTCAGAGGGCTTTCCGTCTCTGGCGGCGATAATCGCGGTACGGTTACCGGGTCTGGCGGCGCCTCGAAGATCGAACTCCGCGACAACGCTTCGTTCGTCATCCAGCAAAATCTCTACATGACCCCCGCCAATGCATCTGCCACCGCCAACTCGACGCTGCGAGTCGTCGGCCCCAACGTCGGGGCTCAGATCAAGGGCGATCTCCTCATGTCATACGATCCGGTCAATCAGCTCCAAAGCCCTGGCCAATCAACCCTGACCGCCGTCATTACGGGCGGAACGCATTCCACCATTCAGGTCGGCGGCGAAGCGAAGATCGAATTCGGCAACCTCGCCGTCGAACTCAGCGGTTACGCCCCTCAAGGGGGCGAAACTTACACGCTCCTCACGGCCAACTCGATCACCGGTACGAGCTTCCTCAACCCTGCTGACTTCACCCTGGCCCCCCTCGCTTCGGGGCTAACGTGGGACCTTAACGTCGGCGCCACGTCGGTAGTGCTCAAGGTGCTGGGATCGATCGCGTTGCCAGGCGACTTCGACAGCGATCAAGACGTCGACGGAGCCGACTTCTTGAAGTGGCAACGCAACTTCGGGACGCCCGGCTACGACGCAGCTTCGCTCGCGACATGGAAGGCCAACTTCGGCGCTCCTGCCACGATCGCAACTGGAGCAGTTCCTGAGCCGTGCACTGCTGTGCTGGGCTCTCTGGCCGTCGGCGCCATGGCCGCGTATCGCCGCCGGGCGGCTCGCTAGTTCCGACGCTTGTTGGATTTTCACGTCAAGCGCCGCTGCCGACCTGGTCGGCGGCGGCGTTTTTTTGCGCGCTGAGCGAGTGCTCAATAAGGCGCCGTCGCCTGCCGCAGCAGCGCTTCGAGCCCCGCCTGCATCGCCGCCACGACCTCGTCGCGATCGCCAATCCCATGCTGCGCGGCCAGACCCGCCACGTCGTGGTATCCCGTCCAAACGGTCCCGTCGGCTTCCTCCCACACGACGACTCGCAGCGGCAAATCGAGCGCTACGCTCCGGCGACTCTGCATCAGCTGCGTCCCCACGGCCGGGTTGCCGAAAATCAGCACTACCGTCGGCGGCAATTCAAGCCCCTTCTGCTTTGCCGCCGCCGCGTGATCGACTCGCGCCGCGACGTCGATCCCTTTGGCTTTCACCAACGCTTCCAACCGATCAACAGTCTCCGTCACTGAATAGCAGCTTTCACGGCACGTCATCACCTGCGGTCCTACCGGCGGACCTAGCTGCCTAATGAACGCTCCCGCAATCCGTCGCGCGAGCCCCGAGAGATCGACTCCCTCCTTATTCGCGCACAACGTCACGCAGAGCAGCTCCGATTTATCGGTGAATCGCGACAAGTAGCACGAGAACCCCGGCACATTCCCCTGGATGTCCATGAGTCCCCGATGGCCGGGGAATCGCCACCCGCCATGCGCCGGCGCCGTCGCGCCGTCGGCCAACTTCACGGGAGCGTACAGGAAGTCGCGGTTCGCCTTCTCTTTGATCAGCAACTCGCCCGCCAACCCCATATCCCACAGGCTGATGTCTTCCGCCGATGCCAGCACCGCGCCGTTCGCGAAGAACGCGCTTTGAGCATTTCGCTTCGCCGGAATCAGTTTCCCCGCCGGCTCCGCGTAGCCCATCGCCATTTCGGTCGGATCGATGAATGCCCGCTCGCGCAAGAATTCTTTGTGCTTCAACCCATTCGCCTCAACCGCTTCCTGTTTCACTTGCGGCAAGTCAGCCGCGAACATCGTGTTCTTCAGCCCCAGTCGCTTGATCTGATTCTCGGTGACGAACGCTTCGTAGCTCATCCCGCTCGCCGCCTCGACGACAAGTCCCAGCAAGTAGAAGTCGGTCGCGCTATTCGCGACCGCCGTCCCCGGCTGAAACGCCAGCGGCGTCTCCGCGACGAGGGCAATCACCTCCGCCGGCGCGTAGGCTCGCGCGGCGTCAAAGCCGGCTTGGTGCGTATAGTCCGGCAACCCCGAAGCGTGCGCCATCAATTGCCGCACGGTGATCGCTTGCCAGTCGGCAGGCAGGCCAGCCACATGCTTGCCGATCGTGTCGTCAAGGCTCAACTTCTCCGCCTCGACCAACTGCATGATCGCCACCGCCGTGTAGGCCTGCGTCATCTGCCCCACGTTCCACAGCGTCTTCGGCGACGCGAGCAATCCCTGCTCCGCGTTAGAGACTCCGTAGCCGACGACGCGCGGAATATAGGGCGCCTGCACGATCGCCAGCGTCATCCCCGGAAGACGCTGTTGTTCCATGAAATCGGCGACCATCGCATCGATTGTCTCCCCTTCGAACTCGACGCGCGGATTTCCCCGCTCCGCCGTCGCCGCCGTCGCCAACCCGAACATCATTCCCCCACACAGCATGAATGCGAGTTGCTTGTTCATCAGAGATAGGCGTTGGCGGCAGCGCGTGAAAATTCGGGAGTCGGCGTCGCCTGATTGGCGATCCGACGGGTAGACGTTCGCTGAAGTCTACTCCACAAAATGCCAGCGCAGACCGTCGCCGTTCAGTGCAATTTCCGAGCAAACGCCGGCAATCCCGCTTAAGCTGGCCCTTAACGGCCGCCGTGAGCTTCGCGCATTAGAAAAGCGCCCGCCCCGCAGCCGGTTACGGGCGCTATTGAGCCATACGGTGAGAGATCGCTGCGCCTTGGTGTCACGGCGCTGGCGGCTAGCGAAACTACTTTTGGCCCGCGGCTGTCGGCGCCTGGCCGGATTCCTGTCGCATCATTTCAAAATGCTTTTCGCGAGCTTGTTCAAACTGCTCGGGCGTCTTCTCAACGGCCTTTTCCGCGCAACCGGTCGTCAGCGCACAAGCCATCAAGAGCAGTCCGGCCGCTGACGGAATGGAAGTTACCCAGAGACGCAGTCGAATGCGGTCGACTTTCATGAATATCTCACTACCTATTGATTGAAATGCAGGAGAGAAACCATCGTGGGAACAAAACGAAAAGGCATGACGCGACGCGATTAGGACGCTGCAAAATCGCCTGCTACTGGATCTTCGGCGAACCGTCGCGCGTGCCAGTTTGCAGCCACGGCTCGACGTCCATGCCGTCGGCAATGGCCTGCACGCTGCCGTCGCACATCAAGACGTTTGTGACGCCCGTATGGTAACTCGATGCGGGCGTGATGAGGTCCCACCAACAATCGATGCAGGGTCGCCAGCAAACCGCGTTCGGCGGCTGCAAATGGTTGTACCACGTCCGCCACACCGTTCCCTCGCTCCAGGGATAGCCTCGCCAGCGCCAAGTGCCGGCTGCGATGGACGACGATTCCCAGCTGGAAGCATTGATGGCATTCCAGGCGGCTGTCGCTGAAGTCGCTGGAATCGCACGTTCAAAGCAATCGGCAGTTTTGCTTTTTGGCGCCTGAGTGTCGTTGCCATAGGCATTGGCCATCTCGGCAAACGCAGCCGTGTTGCTCGTACCGTCGGCGATCTGGCCCATGGTCACCGGCGGTAGCTGAGCGTAGAAACCACCAGAAGTCACATTAGGAAATTTGGGGGCGTAGGGTCCGAAGACGCCGTCCCAGGTTTTCGTCAACCTCACCCAGCTGCCGGCGTTGCCGTGGTAGTTGCTCCACCCCATATCCTCGCGGTTCGGCTGGTCATTGACGCTGTCGCTCGGGCAAATGAAAAGATCAGGTTGCGTGGCTGCGACTCGATAGTTTGCATCGCTCCACGGGTTGTCGTTAAAATTGAGTCGTGCAGCAATCACGCCCTGCTCAAAGTATGCCAGCATCTGCGCTTGAGGCGACCAGTAGGGCACCTGGTTACCCGTCCCCACGCCGATAATACCCAATGAACCGGCGGGAAACTCCTTCTTCGCCGACTCATAGTTGAGCAGAGCTAAACCGAACTGCTTCAGCTTGTTCTGGCAACTCGATCGTCGCGACGCCTCGCGGGCCGCCTGCACGGCCGGCAGCAGCAGCGCCACCAAGACGCCGATAATGGCAATCACGACCAAGAGTTCGACGAGAGTGAAGCCGCGTTGACCGCGGCCCATGGCGTTGGGCATCGAATCGTCCTCAGGCTTGAAGATGGTTAAGCACCGTCTCGATTCCTGTGAACGAGACTGTTCCGATGTACCTTGGCGGTCGCGTTTTGATAACAGCACTGCTGATAGCAACAAAGCCCTGCCAACAAACTTCCGTCTGACGCATCGCTGCCGTCGATATGCCAGTCCGCGGCGTCCTGTTCTTCCCTGCCTGGGTTGCGAGGCCGATGTTAAATTCGGTCCGCACGGTTACTCAATATTATAGCGACGATTGCCTTTAAAATCGAGCTTCGCTACAAGAAGGCGTTAGGAACTCCCGTTAATTTTTTGGCGATCTATCCGCATGTATTCACTGACCATGGCGGCCTCGCAACGCCTTTGGCAGTATCTTTCGGCCAACCGCAACCATGCCTACTGCGAGGCGGTCATCATCTGTTGCTCGTACGACCTGCGCGTCTGCGACTACGCCTGCAATTTAATTCAGCAAGGGGTCGCGCCATTGCTGATCCTATCGGGCGACACTGGCAATTGGACCAGACATTTATGGAGCGTTCCCGAAGCCCACATCTTTCGGGAGCGAGCTCTGCAAAATGGCATCGCTCCTGACGCCATTCTGATTGAAGATCAGGCCACGAACTTCGGCGAGAACATCGCCTTCGTCCGCAGGCTCGCGCCGACGCTTGAGCGCGTGACGTTCGTCACCAAGCCGAACTCCGTTCTCCGTGTGCGCCTGACCATCCCCGTCCAGTGGCCCGGCGTCATGGCATTCGTCGACGCCCCGCCGCTTAGCTTTCCGGAAGAGGTTTCCAACGTCGTCGGCATCCTCGGCGCGATCGACGAAATGGTCGGCGACGTCGATCGGATTCTCAAATATCCCGCTCGGGGCTACCAGGCGCCGCATGAACTGCCGGCTGAGATCCTGGAGTCGTGGCAGACTCTTAAGCAGGCGGGGTTCAAGAACCACTTGCTTCGATGCAGCAGCGAAGGATGATTGCGCAATGCTCGCCAGTTCGCGAGAGAATTCTGTCGCCAAGCGAGCTTATCTTAACCCGGAGTGCATGTGGCCGACCCATGGAGGCGACTATGGCGCTGTTCTTGCTTGGCCCAAGCCGTTCGAACTTTCAGAGGGTCGTGCCGTCGACGCCGTTTAGAAAGGCTCGTGCCTAGCGCCAACCCGTTGCGACGGCGCGCCTGAGCAAGTCGAGCCATCGGCGGTCCGCTGGAGATGAGAAATCGCGGAACCTGGCTGCAAAATTTCTCGACGGAATACACCCGCGGGCTACATGTAGTTGGATTGTGGTAGCGCACAGGCCGAGCAGTTGTCGGCAAGCGGATGATCTAACAATAGGACGGACCGCGCCCCGCGACGGGACGCAAGGCGCGGTCCGCTCAGCGGCGAATCGAAGCGAATATTGGTGCCCCCCAACCTTCGCCCTATTTCGCCAGTTCAGCACGTTCAAACGGCGGCGACGTCGCGTTTAGGCGCGGCGACGCATCAGCCCCATGCCTGCGATCACACTCGCGACGAGGGCCAACGAGGCCGGCTCGGGCACTGCGGCAGCCGCTGGCGCGCCGAGGAACGTGAGCGTTCCGTGCGGCCGGTAGGCGAATGACTGTTGCGAGTGCCAATTCCAAATCGGCAAGAAGTTATTTGGGTCGCCCGAATTATTGATCTGGGACATGTTGAAGAACCAAACGTCGCCAGGGTCGACGCCGCTGGTGGCATTGAGACCAGTGATATGCTGGGTGTTCGTGCCGTGGGCTGTCTTCCATGCATCAAGGTCAGCCGCGTCGACGTTGCCGTCGAGGTTGGCGTCGCCGGTCGACTTGTCGGTCTGACCGGTGGCCCCCAAGTTTCGCTGCCAGATCAGGAAGTCATCGCCGTCGACCAAGCCGTCGCTATCGAAGTCGGCGGCGTCGGTTGTTCCAGGGGTGACGGCGTCGGCGTTGAAGTTGGCGAATGGGAAGACGACCTCGGCCACGCCGCCCGAGACGCCGTTGCGCTGCGACACGACAATGTTCTGCATCGCTTCGCCGCCAACTAGCGTGGCGCCAGCGCCGCCCCAGTTCGCTTGATTGCCGAAAGGGGTATTAGCATGCGCCTCGGTGTAGATACCGACCCCTTGGCGATTCGCGTTGGTGGAGGTCAACGAGCCGCCGTCGGGATCATGGTACTGATTGAAAGCAAACTGATAGCCGTCGACGTTGTCTTCCGGATTGTCGACGAAGTTCGGACCGCCGTCAGTATTGGGGTCCAAATACATGTTAAGGTTATCTTGGCCAAAGTTGAGGTTGGGGTTAGGGGTTCCGATCTTGTCGACCGGATCGATAAAGGTGTTGAAGTTGGTTTCGTACAAGACGTACAAGTTGTTGGCGTCCCACATCATGCGGAACCGATTGCCGTCGGTATCGAGTTCGCCTTCCGCTTCTCGCAAGACGCCCCATGAACCAGAGGCCGTGGCGGCGTTCGCCCATTCGCCGGCGTTCACGACGCCGTCAATGGTGGGCGCCGTTCCGGTGAACTGGACGTTGTAGTTGCGCACCGTTTGCGCCTTCGCCGGCGCAACGTCTGCGACCGCGATCGCGATCGCGGCCAACGCCCCGCCAGCGCGCAATGATTGGAGCCAGAAACGATTACGAAGCGACATCATACTAATCTCCCTCAAAGAAAGTGAATTACCGGGCGAATCAAGCCTCATACCCTTAACTCAAAATTCAACGATGCGGTGCGCGAGCACAATCAAAACGCCTCCAGCGACGGCGAAACGATGGCGATCAAGCAGCTTCAATCCAATCGTCGTCGTGATGGCAGCCATCCCAGGCGAGCATTGACGATGCGCAACACGGGCGCATATCGGCTGGCATGCGCAATCACGATGCTGCACACGTCACGTTGCAAGCGCAACAAGACGCGATGCACCGTTTGCGCATCGTCAACGACCACCTGACCTCAGGCGAATTAAAAAATGGAACTACGAAACTTTTGCATGACGCAAGCGTTTAAGCGTCGATTCCTGCTTCGGTGAACTGCTGGCGAACACGATCAAACAACTGAGAGTTGCCGCCATCGATAAGCGAACCTGCTTTGTCGCAACCATGGCATCGCCATAGCGCGGAACGTGCGCGTAAAACGCCATCGAATGAGAAAAGGTGCTGGAGACGATCGGAACGTTGCCTCTCTGTTCCCTACGCCGCCATGCGAGTAGCCGAGAGTCTATGCTTCACGCATAAAATTGCAAGCGTTTTCTTACCCTGTTTTTTGCGCATTTGAAGTAACATGACGGGCATGGTCGCTTTGCGGCATCCACTTTCTTTTCACCTGCTCATTGTCAAAAAACATAATGACGCCTCGTCGGCGCGCCAGCACAAGGAGCACCGCCATGAGTCGACTCCGATCGAGTTGCACCGGTAGGAGTACTGCCGCAGTAGCCGCCGTGGCCATCGTCGCCCTGACAGCTCAACCGGCACGTGCCCTGACGGTGACCGCGCCGGGACTCGACCCTAGCCTGCTGAGCGTCACGCTCTTTGCTGACGGGCTAAATTTCCCCGTGGGGATGGCCGAACTCGACGACGGGTCGGTGCTGACGGCCGTTTCGAACGGCAACAACTTCTTCGGCAGCACCACGGGGGCCATCTTGAGATTGGCCGACACGAACGACGACGGCGTGGCCGACGTACGACAGACATTAGTCGCGAACGTTCCGGGCGGAAAGCTCTCCGCGCTGCGACGCGCCGGAGATTTGGTGGCCGTCACCGGCCAAGGCGCTGGCACGCCGATTTCGCTTTATCGCCTGGGTCCGACGCCGGCTGATCCTCTAACCTATTTGGGGGGGATCGAGTTGAACTACCCTGCTGGCAGTTGGCTCCACCCTCACTCAGCGCTCGCGCTGCGTAGGAGTCCTACAGCCGGCAATCGATACGAACTCTATTTCCAACTCGGCTCGGACTCGAACTTTGCCGTCACGACGCGCACAGTGACCTTGTCCGGCAGCTTCGGCGCCGCTGGGACGTTGGCGGGCGACGCAGTGCATCGCATCGAATTGACCGACGGACCGGGAGGACTCACGGCAAGCGCTCCGGTCCAAATCGCCGCGGGATTGCGTAACGCCACGGGGATGGCTTTCCATCCCCTGACAGGCGACCTCTACCTCGGAGATAACGGCATTGACGGTCTCGTCGATGTGAACGAACCGCACAGTGCGGACGAGATCAACGTCGTTCCAGAGGTCCAGTTGGGGACCGTCACCCCCCATTTTGGATTTCCCTCCTCTTACGAGGCGTATCGCACCGGGGTCGCCGTCGGCAATGTGGGGGTTCGGCCAATCGCCGCGTTTCAACCGATTCCGCCGCCCAATGGCGACGAGGCCGAAGGGGTGAACGAAATCGCCTTCGCTCCGCCGATGTTCCCGGAGCCGCTTGCCAACGGACTGTTCGCCGGCTTCCATGGGCGATTTGGTTCGGCTGGCGTCGCTAACGAAGAAAACCCACTCGCCTTCGTCGACCTCGATTCAAACGAACAGTTTTATGTCGTGCCTAACGCCGATCCGACGGTCGGGCATCTCGATGGATTGCTGGCCACTGTCGACACGCTGTATGCGGCTGATATTTCATCGCAGGGGGGATTCTCGGCGTCAGGAGCGAACAGTGGAAAGATCTACTCCATCAGGTCGCTGATCGCTAGCGGCGACTACGACCGCAACGGCGACGTTGACGGCAACGACTTCCTGCGCTGGCAACGCGAGGCGGGGACGTCGACAGCGCCGTTCGCGGGCGCCGACGGCAACGGCGACGGAACGATCGACGCCGCTGACCTCGCGATTTGGAAGCAGGCGTTTGGCGCGGGCAGCGCAAGCGCGGCGGCCGCTGTCCCTGAACCGACTTCACAGCTGCTGGTGGCGTTGGGCCTCGTCCCCCTCGGCGTACTGCGCCGTCGCAGGGTCGGCTAGGTCGCCAACGTCCCAGAAGCGGCACGTTTCGTTGCCGGCAACTTCGGGGGTTGTTGCCGCAGCAAAGTTTGCCGCCGAGCAGAACGCGCTCTTCGGAGCGCGTTCTGTTTTTTTGCGCCTACTTCTCCCCGTCTCGGTGGCTCAAGAACAGATAAAGCGACACGCACGCGATCCACAACGCCTCAGCGCCCAGAATGGGGCCGACGTGGGCGAAGGCCGAAACGCCCCGCGGCGGCAGCAACCCGATCCCCCAAATCGTCCCGAGTAGGGCCACGAACGGCATCACTGCCAACAGGCAGAAGCGGATGGTGAAGCGCACAGCTTACTCCTCGCCGTCTCCATCGAGCCCGCTGGATTGATATTTGAACGTCCCGGCGCTGAGGTTGATGAAGATCAAGTGGTCCAGACCCTTCTCTACCTTTTGAAGATGGAGGCATTTGTCTCCCTTCGTGGCGAAGTATTCGGGCAGGCCCGCCTGCTTGACAGCCTCCTCATCGTAATCCCACTTAATGTTACCGTTGACGACTTCAGTCCTGTCGATGCTGCCTGGCGGCCATTGGCGGCTCGTCCAATCTATCAGCCGCTTTGGATCAGCCTTGCCCGCCAGAAACCGACTGGGCAAGCGGAGAAAGCTCGTCCCGCAAACCATAGGCCCGTCAGCCGGCAGATCGTTGTAAGGGTTCGAGATTCCGCTCTGATCTAAGTCGATCGAGTCGATGATTTGCACCTTCGGGCCAAGAAACATCCAGCAACCTGCGGCTAACGCAATCAAGGATGCCATACAGAAGCACCAAATATTGAAGGCCGTCATGATTATATCGGCCTTGCCTTGAGCTGTTTTCATGTGCATCTGCTCATCCATGAATGAGGGACTAGATGGTCATGGTTGGCTTCGTCAATCAGTCGCAACGGTGATCAAACCATTACCCGATTCGCCCGCCCCCGCATTCAATAATAACAACGCCATGCGCGCAATACCCTCCAGTTCGTCAGTTGGAAAACAGTCCCCGCCGTGCTGTTTTACGAATTATGGGTTCGGCGCAGCCGCCTGATTGGCCCGATTCTCCTGGGCCCGCTGGAGTCGGTACTTCGAGTAGAACAGCCAACTGCTGAACGTGAACGCCAGAATCGCAACCAAGGCGATGACCGCCTTAACGGGGCGAGATTTCATTACGGAACTCCGTTGTTTAATCGGTAGTCATTGACCCGGCACAAGCGAGGGCGCCTCAACGTCGCTCAGCCGGTATTGGCCGTTGGCAGCTTCTCCCAGGCTCAAGTCAAACAGGAATGTATGCTGCGCGCCGCTGATTTTTTTGAAATGCACGACCAACCGCCCGACCCTAAGATGCCTGAGTTGTTCTCTGAGCTCTTGAAGTCGTTCATCAGCGTCGCCTATTTCATAAGTTGCTTCTCCAATCCGGAGATCTCCCCCGGCAACCTCATCGGCGTCGAGTTGAGCCGACTGGGGCGACGGCAACCAAGCCAACGTCCACCAACCCCGCTTGAGCATTACGTTGACGCCTGCTTCCTCAAGATGGCCGACTTCCTTGAGAATGCTCTGCCTCCGCCACTGGCCATAACCCAACGCGACGACGAGCAGCGTCATGACGACGAAAATTGCCCTGACGGAGAACTTCTTTTTGAAAGTCACATCAAGCTTCCATGACGAGCAGCCGTGTTCGACAAGACATCCTTCGACACAACGCCTTGCTGGGCCATGAGTAGAAAACGGCTCCTGGTGCCACTTCTTGTCCCGGCGCAGATTTCAGCGCGCGAGGATCAGCACCAGAGCCAAACCGACGATCGCGACGATAATGATCGTCATCGTCGCATTGCTTTTGGTGATTTCGGTTCGCCAACTCCCGCTGGCAGTTCGACCTTCGTGCTCGCTTTTGAAATCAGTCTTTGTACGCGCCAGCTTCTGGACGTGATCAACGGCAAAGTCCATTTCGTCTTTGCTCTGAGTATTAATCCTGTCCCCTTCTTCGGACTGCTGGTCAAGCTTAAGACGCGCCTCAACGGCCTTTTCAATTAAGAACTGCTGCTTTTCTTCAGGAAGGTGAGCAAATGCCTTCTCCAAGAAGCCGCCGGCGTTTTGTTGGCGGGTTGTAAGGTCGCCGCGCGCAGGTTCCCCGTGAGGATTTCCCGCCTTCATATCAGAACGTACGACGATGTCTTTGGATTCGCCAGGCATGCTTCTTATGATATCAATCGCTTCGCACGTTGCAAGAAATCTCGACGCGGCCTGATGACCGTCACCGTGATGGCGCCTTGCGGCAAGTCGATACGGTGAACGAATGAGCCTTTGCCAGGCATTTCCCGCAACACGCGTTCAATGTTACGAAACTCATCTTCTAAGTGAGCAACGCGGCGCTCAGCTTCCTCCGCTTCGATCGCTGTCAGCAATTTCTGAGCCGCGACGCTATCTCCGTCCAACAGCCATTCAACTCGATCTACCAGCGACTCGGGGAACGAGACCATGCTGCTGCGGCTCACCAACTCCGCCACGACCGGCAGCACCGCGTCGCGTAGCTCGTCAGAACGACAGAAGATGTCTCGGTAAGCGAGCGCGGGTTGGTACTTCTCTCTGACTTTCTTCAGGAGTTCGTAACGCTCCTCCTGCGACATGAACTTGGGGACCAACGCCAGCAGTCGTTGAACGATTTCTGCGCTCATGTCAACTTCGCCGAGCGACCACATGCGCCAGGTGCGCTCAGCGAGTCGCCGGGCGGCGACGCCGTATGCCGACTCGTAGTCGATCATCAGCGCACAAAGAGCAGTCGGGGAGAGGTTCGCGAAGGCAACTTTGACGTCATCATCAATGCCGGCAAAAAGCTCTGACAAATGACGGCTGTTTCGGATCGGTTCGACGGGAACAAGCTTGAGACGCTCGTGACGAGACGCCAGCGTGTCTTGGAACTGCTGATCGATCGACGCCATGGATTGATCGACGCGCTGCGAATGGTCGGCTTCTTGCGCGAGTCGTCGCTCATGCAGCTCGACGCTTCGCCGTCGCTCCGCCTCTCTTGCTTGCACTTGCAGGGCGTAGGCGTCGCGCACTTGATGCCAGCGCTCGTAGAATCTGAGCGCGTCGTATTGCTCAGGGAACCGCCGCCAGTACGATTCCGCCGCATGCGACTTTCGCGTGCAGTAGCCTGCCGCCACAAGCGAAGCGACACAGCCGACAAAGTAAGCGACGCTCCACCAGGCAGAACTGCTCGTCAAGATCGAGCCCCCGCCAACGACTCCGAAAACCATTGCCGCGATCCCGAAAACAATTCCATAGATGGCGTGCCGAGTCTGATATCGTTCCAGAGCCCTGGTGATGCGCTCGATGGCCTTGCTTGTGAGCCCAAATGATTGCAATGCCGGAAAGTCGAGGACCTCTTCAGCCTCAACGCGTTGAATCAATAGGCTGAGCCGACGCTCGCGATCGAATCGCTCATGGTCATCATCGGGTATTGCATCGATCGACAAATTCCAGCCTCACCACTCCTAGGCAGTTGCCCGACAGTCCATACTACAACATCGGAATCAAACGGGTAGCGCCGACAGCGGGTAGCACCGACGCCCTGGCGCAAGAGGGTTCTCAATTCTCAGACGCCTGACCGCCAGAGTGTCGCGGCCACCCGCGGTTTCCATTCAGCCCCTTGCTAGATCGCCGCACCTCAATAGGATCAAACGCACCGGAGGACGACGACAAGTCTATCTCCGGGCGATTTTCTCCTCACTTCGTGATCCGTTCCCTAGGAGGAACATTCTTATGACGATCGCACGCTTCTGCGCCTTCGCGGCATTTGTCGCTCATGTTCCAGCACTTCAGGGCATCGCCGCGGCTCAAGATAGTTCTTTCGCAGTGACTGTAGATCCGATCGAGCATGGTTCGATTCAGCTCGATCCGCCGCTGCCGGCAGAGGGCGCGTACCCTGCCGGAACCGCCGTCGCCGTGCGCGCGACGCCGGCCGCAGGATACGAGGTCGATTCGATCTATTACTCGGTCCCTGGTCGGTGGGGCTCGATGTATCACGAGTCGCTCACTCCCGAATTCAAGGTAACGATCGATCGCGAAAAGCATCTCGGCGCCTCGTTCATTCCGGCTGAGGAAGTGTCGCACGTCGACGTCAAGCACAACGTCGTCTACGCGAAGCCGGGGAAGAAGGAGTTGAAGTACGACGTCTATTCGCCGAAGGAAGCGAAAAACCTCCCGATCGTCGTCATCATCCACGGCGGCGGCTGGTCGACCAACGACGAGGACGTCATGCGCGGCCTGGCGCGCGAACTCACCAAGGGGGGCAAGCTGGTCGTCTGCAGCATCGACTATCGCTGGCTCGGCAATCTCGACGGCGAAGACGAGCCCAACTCGATGGCCAATCTCATCGAAGACGTCTTCGGCGCGATCGCGCACATCATGGAGCATGCCGCCGAGTATGGCGGCGACCCCACGCGTATCGGCGTCACGGGAGACAGCGCGGGGGGCCATCTCTCGGCGTCGGCGTCTCTCTTGATCGAGCAGATCGGCGCTGGCGGGTTCGGCAAAACGGAAGGCGTCTACGAATTCCAGCCAACCTACTTGCCCGCCGGCAAATCCGCCGAGGATGTGCGAGAAGAAATGCTCGCCTCGATCAAAGCCGCGGCGCCGAGCTACGGCGTCTTTGCGGCGCAGGCCTTGGGCGGTTTCCAGCGCGGCCTGCCCCCCGCCGCCGCCGAAGCAACGGCGCCGCAAAGCCACATTCCGGAAGCTTCGCAGCGCTCAGTGCCACAGTATCTAACGCGCGGCACGGCCGATTTCCTCATTCGCGACGACGGCGTGATGGCGTTCGTCAGCGCGCTCCAGGAAAAAGGCCAAACCGCGGTCTACGATCAAGTGGAAGGCGCCGGCCATGCGTTCTTCGACTGGAAGCCGAATGATCAAGTCAAAGCGACGTTTGTAAAATTCGGCGTCCCCTACGCGGCGAAGATGAGAGCCTTCTTCGAACAGCACTTGTACGAAGAATAGCGCGTGCGCCGCCGCAGAAGAAGACGCTACCAGGAACCGAGGAGCGCTCTAAATGCTCCGCTTCCCTCACCCGGCCGCCTCCATTTGCAGCCAGTACGGAAGTTCCAACGTCGCCCCCGCGTTCATCGCGGCGTGCATCGCCAAGCAGGGAATGATTGACTCCGTCACCTGTCGGGCCGCCGTGAGCAACAGGCCGACCACGAAGATCATCGTGACAGCCGTCGCATCGTACTGCACATGCATCATCAACCACATCAACGAAGTCGCCAGCGCCGTTCCCGCGACCCCTAGCGGACTTCGCACGAGTCCCGCAAACAGAAACCCGCGAAACATGAACTCCTCAACCACGGGCGTCGCGACGACGACCGTCAGCCAGAGCAGCGCCGGATGTCCTGCCGTCAGATAAACGTCCCGCATGAACGTCGACACAACCTCGCGTTCCACCCACCAAGTGAGCACATCGTAGCCAGCCAGAAGCAATTGCAACGCCAGTACCCAACCGGCGACGCTTCTCAGGCTTACCGCCCGCCACCCCAGAAACTCGGGCCCTCGCCCGCCGCTCAATCGATCGGCAAATAAGAAGAGCATCGGCATGGCGCCGACGCCTCCCGCCCAAGTGGCGATCGAGAGCGCGAGCCCATTGCTGCCCGCGTTCTCCGCCCACGCCGCCGCGTTGAACGTGGGGTCCGTCGCATCGGCTATAGCCATGTAGGCGACGATCCCCGCTCCTTGCGCCAACAGGCTCACCACCACGACGGCCGCCGCCATCCCCAAAACCAACCCCGGGCGACTCCGCGGCGTGAGCGGCTCCGCAAACACATCCTCCGGCGGCTGTTCAGGCGTTTCGGAACCGTCGTTCATCTTTAATTAGCCGCTTCGCGAAAAAGGTACAGAGGGATCGGAGTTGGGAGAGGGGTAGCACCGACACCCTGGCGCAAGCGATTCTCGATTGTCAGACGTCTGGCCGCCAGGGTGTCGGTGTTGCTGCAGGCAACAGGAGGCGATGCGAGTTGAAAACCGCCCGCCTCTTATCGCTGCCCCGACCCTAGCGCGGTCGGCTAAACTTTCCTAGAATTGACGGAAATTACCAGCCGAGTGTCGGCTCACCCGCGACCGCCGGCGCCCGATCACGTGGACGCGCGGCGTCGTCCGCCGACAAGGCGGCGCCCTCCCGCCGCGGCGAGGAGGGCGAGCGTCGCGGCGGAGGGTTCGGGGACGGCGCGACTGGCGACGCGGAAGCCGATGCCTTCGAACACCGGCGCGCCAAAACGCATCGTCGAGGCGAGTAGCACGCCGCTCTGCGAGAACTCGCCGCCGCGGACGCCGCGTCTCTCCAGCGGAGCGCTATTGACGAGATCGGCCGCGGTTTCCTCCCACTCGAAAACGCTCCCCCCCTGGCCCGCCGTGCCGTAGGGGCTCAGCTTGCCGACGTTCGTGACCTCGTGGGGATAACGGCTCTCGTAGCCTTCGTAGAACAAGGCGTCGAACGTCGGGTCGTTCACCCGGTCAAGCCCGTCGGGAAAGGCGTCGCTTCCGGTCGGGTAGTCGTAGTAGACGTCGGCGGCCGGGTCGTAATAGGCCGCCTTGTACCACTCGTCGACGCTCGGCAGGAAATAGCGGGCAAGCCGATTGCGATACGGGTTGCCAGGGTCGAACCCAGGATCGCCTGGCTGCCACAACTGGAAATCGCGTCTGGCGTCGAACTTGTACGCGGGAGGCGAGTTCGTCTGCGTGTTGAGCCAGTTGACGAAGCTGGCGGCCTCGAGCCAGTTGACGTCGATTGCCGGCCACTGGTCATTGTAGCCCCAATCGAAGAAGGTGATCCCGGGACCGCCAAGAGCCGCGACCTTGCGGACCTGATCGATTGAGATCTCGTACTTGCCGATCCGGTAGGCGTAGTCGACGCGGCCGGCCGGGTTGGGGAAGCCGGAGACGTCGGCCTGATTGCCGGGGTCGCCGATGGCAACGAACTCGATCGAGAAGGCGTGAGGCCCGTGACCGAATTTGTCGCCACGCGCCGCGGATAGAAGAAGTAGGGGCGTGAGCGCGATCGCTAGAAGCGCCGGTGAGATTAGGGCCGATATGCGGGCGAGCGTGTTCATGAGCCAGGAACCGAATCGCGAGGGCAAAAGGCGATGAGAGTGCAGCCGACAGGGTGGAGTGTACT
Organism: Pirellula sp.; assembly: GCA_013822725.1. Lineage (GTDB taxonomy): Bacteria > Planctomycetota > Planctomycetia > Pirellulales > Lacipirellulaceae > Lacipirellula. The sequence goes on along the minus strand of PNKX01000028.1, from coordinate 2,885 downwards.
CCAAACGGCGGCATGCTGCACACAAGAGGAGCAGGGAGTAGCAACGACACCCGGGCCAAGTGACTCTCGATTTTCAGGCGCCTGACCGCCGGAGTGTCGGCATTGCCTGCAACAAGAGGTTATGCGAGTTGGAAATCGCCCGCCTCTCGTCGCTGCCGCCACCCCACGCGCGGCCGGCCAGGCGTTTCTAACTGTGGGCTATAGCTGTCCCGAGTGTCAGGGCCACCCGCGGTGAACCTTGATCAAGCGTCTCCTGTCGACATCGAAGGAGACTTCGCTATGCACAATCGCCTGAGAACCGTTCAGATCCTCGAGAAAAGGACCGACACGCTGCGAACGTTGATCCGACGCAACGCGAGCGAGCACCAGATTCTCAAAGCGGCCGTCAAGTTGCGAGAGGCGCGCATCCGCGTCGTCAACGCACAAATCGGCGAAATGCCGTCAGTGCTTACGACGCCTGAGCAGACTAGGCGAGTCGCAAAGCTGGTGAAGGAAATCGAGTCGCTACAATCTACTCCACCGTTGGACTTCGTTGCCAACATACGAGCTTCTCTAGACTCCGGTGCGTAAGCTTCGAGTCGGCTAGCACCGACACCGTGGCGCAAAGGGTTCTCAATTCTCAGCAGCCTGATCGCCAGGGTGTCGGTGTTGCCATCGGCAATAGGAGCGATGCAAGTCAACAATCGCCCGCCTCTCGCCGCTGCCTCGAAGAAAGCCTGAATTAGACGGCTTTCGCCTTAGCCCCAAACCACACGCAATAGCCAACCGGCACCACTATCCCTGCCACGACTGCGGCGCACCCGGCCGTTGCTGCCACCGGCATTGGGGCGAACGCCCACAGTCCGACATAGACCAGCCCGCTCATCACCATGGACCAGCCTCCAACCCAGCTGACTTTGCGGGCCAGAGCGATTGGGAAGAAGGCCTTGGGCATCCGGTTGCCATTCCAGATGATGATGAGCCCCATCATGCCGTTGAACACCCGAGTTTCAGTGTCACCGTCAATATAGCCCAGCTTGCGCGCGAAGGTCGCGCCGAGCGCCACGGCGATAATGCCGCCGCCCCAGGCGAGACCGGCAATCAGTTCCCTGGTCATCGTGCAGTTTCCTTTTTGGGCTCCGGCGCTTCCGCGCCCAGGCCGAACGAATGGACGAAGCCCAGCAGCGATTCTTCGAGCACCGAGAGCTTCAGGTGATAGATGACGGACTTGCCGACCTTCTCAGCATGCACTAGGTCGGCCTCCTTTAGCACCGCGAAGTGCGCCGACATCGTCGGCTTGGAGACGTCGAACTGGTTGCTGAGCTCGCCCGCGCTCATCGGCCCTTTGCGCAGGAGCTGCAGCACGCGGCGGCGCGTCGGATCGGAAAGGGCTTTGAACACATGGCTCATAATTCGATTATTAGCTAACCGTCGAAATGTGTCAAGGGCGGGCATTCGACCTTGGTGGCAATGGAAAAGCAAAGGTGGCAGGAACCGTTCCTTAAACCATCCCCCCATTCGCCCGAATCACCTGCCCGTTCACCCACCCCGCGTCCGCGCTCAACAAAAACGACACGACGCGCGCAATATCCTCCGGCTCGCCCAGCCGCCCGAACGGATTGAGATTCGCCAGCCGCGCGACATGCTCCTCGCTCTTCCCTTCAAAGAACAGCTCCGTCGCCACCGGCCCCGGCGCCACGGCGTTCACCGTGATCGACCGGCCGCGCAGTTCCTTCGCCAAGATTGCCGTATAAACCTCGACCGCCGCCTTCGTCGCACAGTAGGTGGCGTAGCCCGGCAGCTGCAAGTGCGTGGCGCTCGTGGAAAAGTTGACGATCCGCCCCCCGTCGCGCAGCCGCTTCGCCGCCGCGCGTAGCGTGAGGAACGTCCCGCGGACGTTGGTGGCGAACATCCGGTCGAACGTCGCGTCGTCGGTCTCGGCGATCGGCGTCATGCTCATCACTCCGGCGTTGTTCACCAGGGCGTCGACGCGGCCGAACGCCGTTTCCGTCTCGTCGAACAGCCGTGCCACGTCGCCGGCTTGCGCGACGTCGGCCTGCACGGCGACCGCTCGTCCTCCGGCCCCAACGATCGCGGCCACCGCCTCGTCGGCCGACTTCTGGTTGCCGGCATAGTTGACCGTCACCGCAAACCCATCAGCCGCCAGCCGCTTAGCGACCGCTCGACCAATTCCGCGCGACGACCCAGTGACGATGACGGAGCGCTGTTCAGCGGCCATGGCTCAATTCCTTCCCAATAAGCGAACGAGACAAAAACGTCGATCCGCCAACATTAGAGTTGAAATCGGCCGCGCCATCCTGTAGTGTACAAATGGACAAAAATCCCATTAGCCGCGACGCGAAGCGGAGCGCTCGGCCTCACCCCCCGACGCCGCCAGCAAGCCAGTCAGGAGTCAGGAGTCAGAACGAAGCGATTATCAGTCACCAGCAACCAGCAACTGACCACAGCCTACGAACAACTGTCGCGACACTCGCCGCCCCTGTCGCTAACCATAACCCCAACGGAGAACGCCATTTAAGACTATTGTCGCCAAAAATGCGTTTCGCGACACCATGTCAGGCGACACTGAACGCGCCCATGTTGGCCAAAATCAATTGGCCGACACGGCCGACATGACCCACTTGGCCGACATGCAAAACGCAGGCAAAAAAACGCTGCGCCCAAGCCTGCCAAAAACAATTGGCAGACTTGGCCAAACGTTCTTTGAAAACAGATCCCAATTAAGCCCCGGGTGGCACGCCCTGAAAGGGCGTGGCAGCTCCCTGCGCGCACTCTTCCACGCCCTTGCAGGGCGTGCCACCCTAAGTTTTGTCTCAAACGCCTTGCTCAGAGTAAGGGAGCGCCCTGAAGCGATCGAGAGCGAAACATGCGTCCCAGCGGGACGA
>PNKX01000027.1 GCA_013822725.1 Pirellula sp. | reverse complement strand
CATCTGGTTCCCCCGGTTTTTGATGGCAGCGCTGTAAGTTTCTCGCCAAGGCGCGAAGGCGCAAAGGAACGCAAAGAATACGGGGAAGAAGGATTTTCTTTCCCCTGCCTTCTTCTTTGCGATTCTTTGCGCCTTCGCGGCTTGGCGAGAGAGATCACGGCCGGACTGCGAGACGTGGACGGAAGTTCACGTTAGCGGATCGGGTGGCCCATTTTCAACTGGGGAGCTGGCGGAATTATTTTTCCGACAATCTGGCGAGAATTTTGGGCGGCGCGGCTGTTTTTTGGGGGAGGGTTCGTCGAATTGGCGCGACCCCTCATCCCCAGCCCTTCTCCCGCGGGGAGAAGGGAGCCAGGCAAATGGTTTAATGGGCGACGACCTGCCCCCGTCACGCACTCTCCGCCCCGCTCTCCCGCTGGGAGAGGGACTGGGAGTGAGGGCGCCACTCGTCTAGGGTATCGTCCTCAGAGGCCCTTCTTGATTCAGTGAAGGATCGGGATGATGTTGGCCGAATTGGCGCGCGGAGCGAGAAGGTGTCGGGAGCCTCTTGCCGCTAGCGACTTCACATTCAGTCCAGCGCCTCCAGCGGCAAAAGGCTCCCGACACCATGGCGTGGCACAATGCTGGGGCTCGGGCAATTGATCCAGTGGTAGTCCCGTAGGGATGGCTGAACTTCATCCATCCCTACGGGGCTACCAGCTTGGGGCTTGCGGTTCTCCCAGCGTTGAAACGCTGGGCTATTGTCGCATTGTCTCTACGGGACGCACGGCCCCGTGCTCGAGAACGTGGGGCGTCGTGTCGGAGGGACCCCGTTGATTCTCTCGAATCTTTCCAACAACGTCGACGGGACGATGCCGGCGGATGAGTTGGCTAAGACCGTGGTCGCGGAGTTGCGGCGGGGGCGCTGACGGGATGCCAGTGGCGATGAGCGTTTCAAAACTAGTAGGAAATGCATCCGCTGCTGGTAGCGAATTTCAATGGATGACTCATCCGTGTGAGAACACAATCAGTTCACCGGCTGGAAAACATCCTGACCAACCGCAAGGATACCCTCCAGAGCGGTATACCGTGAATAGTTTCTCGTAAAAGGAACTCGTATGTCCGCACTCGCCTCGCAAATAGAGAAGATGGCGTATAAATCCATCAATTTTTTCTATTTCATAAATTGGCAGAATATCCGCCAAATGTTCGTGCAGGCGATTCCAAACAGAGCGCTCGATGACCTCGAGGGCCGGTTGTGTCACGTTCCTAAATTCTTGGGACCAATCAGAACTAAAAAACTGTCCTTCATCGCACCTTTGGATATCGACTCAGCACAATCCATCTTGAACCTGGCTTGCGGGCCAGTCCGGATCGCGGAATCGCTCAATGTCAATAAGGCTATAGAGAGTGCGAGTGTGGATAGATATTTGATCATCCACTGGGTGATACGGGTGTCCGAGAATAACTCCTCGCTCAACGACGGATAGCACTTCCTCTATCAGATCAGAATATGGTCCACAGGTGGTCATTGCAGCGACGGCCTCCATTCTGAATGCGACGTACGCCGTCTTGAAAGCACGGAGCCCGCCCACTTGTAGATGTGGCTACCCCTCTAAAAGTGGGAAGGGCTAGAGGGGTTTTTCAAGAAGAAGTTCTACCGCCAATTCAGGATCTTAAAAATCCCTTCGCGCCTCGAAATCTGCTCGGGCAGTTTCAGCAGTTTCTCGCGGTAGACGCTTAGCGCGATGCCGGTGGCGAAGACGAGCGCTCCGCCCGCAGCGAGGTAGACGCCGACGGCGACTTGGGGGCGGTAGGCGAGCGACGTGATCATCACGATGAGGTAGATCGCCAGGGCGCCGCCGCCGAAGAGGGTCGTGGCGCGGATTTGCCAGGCGACGCCGGTGACGGCCATCAGGATCGTGAAGGTGAGGAGGGCGAGCTCGTTGGTGAGTGACGGGCCTGCGTCCCACCAGCGGTGGTAGAGGACGGCCGTGAGCAGCGTGCCGACGACCAGGATACTACCGAGGGAGAGACCGAGGCTAACGGCGTCGTCTTGGCTGCGGTCAGTTTCGCGGAAGAGTGCCCAGTGGCTCGCGGCGAGCATGATGGCGCCGGCGACGACGGCGAAGATTTCGAACTTCTGCCAGCCGTTCAGGTCGATCAGGATGTTCAGCCGCAGGAAGCCGACGGCGGCGAGAGCCACGGCGGCGGTGGCGTAGACGCGGCGCCAGGGGCTGGGGGGCGAGACGAAACTGGCGGCGCCGGCGGCGAGCGCGGTGACGAAGATTGAGACGATGTCGAGCCACTGGGCGTTGCGGGCGGCGAGGCCGGTGAGGCCTTGCATCAATGCCGCGAGGGAGGCGACGGTGAGGATGCCGTGGCCGCACTGCAGAGCGGCGAGACCGCGGCCGCGGAGGACCGTGCTGGGTTGGCCGTGATGGCGGTAGACCGTCGTCGGCGTGAGGCCGAGCGAACGGGCGACGGCGAGGCAGCCGAGGCCGAGGCCGGCATAGAGCATCGTGTAGTAGCTGGCGTCGACGCCGAAGTAGCCCATGAACTGCCAGAGGGCGCCGCAGGCTGCGGCGGCGGCGAGGTAGACGTTCCAACTGCGGCGGCGGAAGAAGCCGGCGAGCACGTAAAAGAGGGCGGCTTCAGCGAAGACGAGGCCGAGCATCAGGCTAGCGCGCTCGCCGTGGAGCGGGATGAAAGCCGTCGGCTCCTGCACGGTGGCGAGGAAACCGGCGACGAGTATCACGCCGGTCGCGGCTTGAGCGACATAGTAGAGGGGACGCTCGGCGCTGTGGCCGCGCCAGAGGCGGGCGCCGACGAGGTAGGCAAGCGGGATGAGCATCAGCCACGGGGCTTGTTCGCTCCACGCGACGAGGCCGCGATCGCGAAGTTGACCGGCGGCGGCGACCAGCACGCACGCGGCGCTCAGGAAGAAATAGATTTGCGAGGTGCGGGCGTCGCTGCGACGGTAAAGAGCGGCTGAGATGCGATTGCAGACGGCGGCCAGCAGCATCGTGATCACGAACGGGGCGCCGGTTTCGTAGCTCCAGTTCATGCGGTCGAAGCTGACGCTCGTGGCGCGGATGTGGAGGATCAGGCCGGCGGCTGCGGGGAGCAAGCTGAGGGCCATCGCTACGGGGGGGACGAGCCGCGTGAGCTTCTGGTTGTCGGCGGGGAGGCGGCTCCAGAGGATGTTTACGGCCAGCGCCGTCGCCGACATGACGGCGAGGATCCACTCGGTGCGAACGTCGAAGCCGACCAGCAGCGTCAGTTCGGCCATCACCAGCGACGCGGCGGCGAGGCCGAGATAGAGGCCGACCTTGCGGACGACCAAATCGGAATAGAGGTAAGCGTAGACCGCGGCGAGCCAGAGGCCGGCGGCGAGCAGGTGGTTTTTGGTGAACAGGTTGCCGGTCCACTGAATGTCGAGCAGGTTCTGGGCCGGTGCGAGCAGCCAACCGAGGAGCTGCGAACCGAGGAGCGTCAGCAGCGCGACGGCGATTTGGACGTGGCCTGACCAGAAGAGGGGCAGGCCGAATTTGCGGCGCGGGAACTGGGCGTCCTCGGCCGGCGAGAAGGCGCGTTCGCTGTGGATCGAGATCAGGCCGAGGGCCATGAAGAAGAAGGCAAAGATCGGGGCGTCGGTGATTTTGCCGAGGTCGGCGAGTAACAGAAGCGTTGTGAGCGTGACGCCGACTTCGAAGGCGTACATGAACAACGCGTCGCGCAGCACGTAGACGGTCGCCGCGTAGAGGAGGCAGCAGATGACGCCGCCCACCCAGAGATGGCCGTCGACCGTGACGAGATTCTGCGCGTGGTAGAACCAGAGGTTGAGCGGCGCGACGACGCAGCCGAGGAAAGTGAGGGCCTGGCCGGCGACGCGAAAGCGGGTGCGGAGCGCGACGTACCAACCGGCGCCGAGGATGGCGAGCGTGCCGACGCCGAGGACGCCGGCGAGGACGTGCGGATCTTTGAAGACGCCGAGGCTAACGAGCCAGACGATTAAACCGAGGACGCAGAGGCCGCCGCCGATCATCAGCATCCATTGGATGCTGCGAGGGTCGAGGAGGGCCTCGAACATGCGGCTGGCGACGGAACGGGGTGGTTTGGGCGGGGCGCCGGCTTGGGCGGGTGAAGCGTGGGAATGCGCGTGCGCTGCGGCGGCTTGTTCGGCGGCCGTCGGCGGGTCGAGGAACTCGGTGATTTCGAGCGGTTCGACTTCCGGCGGTGCGGCGACGGGCGTGGGCGTGCTCGGCGGCGAGGCGGGGTTCGCGGCGGACGCGACGCCCGGCTTCGCAGGGATTTGCAGCGTGCGGCCGCAGGTGGGGCACTCGGCCCGGGCGCCGGCGAAATCATCGCGCGCAAGGAGGTGACGACCGCAGACGCAGCGGATGGGAATCGACATCGGTAGAGCTCCAGCGAGACTGGTTCAGGGTTGGACCGGCGGCGCAGGTTGCTCTAAATGCGCTTGCGAAAGTCTAGTTTATGGATTTGGTGTGGGGGAGATCGGTTTTGCGGGTTGCGAGTGGGGGTATGGGTGTGATTGGCGGGTTCACCGCGACCAACGGTCGCGGTTTTATGGGGAGTGTTCACGGCGCCGACGGGGTGGTGTGGGGCGGCGTTGCGAACGGGGTGGTTGCTGAGAGCGATTCGCCGGGCGTGGTGGGATCTTGGCGGGCGGTTTGGAAAAGTTGCATTGTTATGCTGAGCGAAGAATGACTAGCCTTGGAGAACTGCGAAGTCCGGAAATTAACCGCCAAGGACGCCAAGAGCGCCAAGGACATGCGGGAGAGTTGACCGCGAATCACGCGAATCTGCGCGAATGAAGAAATGAATTATTGAATTTCATTCGCGTCCATTCGCGTGATTCGCGGGCCAATGTTTTTTTCTGTTTTTCCTTGGCGCTCTTGGCGTCCTTGGCGGTTCACTCTGGAGCGTTTGCGACGTCGACTTCACTCCGGTACGATGCGGCTCTCTTATCGTTTTCACCCGCACGGAACCTGACGCAATGCGTGCCATCATCATCGGCGCCGGCCGGGGCAGCCGGTTGATGCCGACCACTGCCGACGCTCCCAAATGCTTCGCCGAAGTCGGCGGGATGCGCATCATCGATTGGGCCTTGGAGGCTTTTCGACAGAATGGCGTCACCGACGTGGCGTTCATCGGCGGATATCAAATCGAGAAGGTGAAGGCGGCGTACCCCGACTTTACGTTTCGGCACAATCACGCGTGGGAGCAGAACAACATCCTGGCGTCGCTCTTCTTCGCGGAAGATCTTATGGATGGGCCGTTCATTTGCAGCTACTCCGATATTTTGTTTCGGCCGTCGGTGATCAGCGGGTTGCTCGCGAGCCGTGATGATATGGCTTTGTCGATCGATACCAAGTGGCTCAATCGGTACGGCGAGCGGACGGAGCATCCTTCGGACGATGCCGAGAAGGCGACGGTCGCCGGCGGCGTGGTGAGCCGCGTTGATCGGAAGATTCCTGAGGGGGAGGCGTACGGCGAGTTCACCGGCGTGGCGAAGTTTACGGCGGCGGGCGCTGAGCGGCTCAAGGGGTGTTATTACGCGGCGCGCGAGAAGTTCGGCCAAGGCGAATTCCGCGACGGGCGGACGTTTGAAAAGGCTTATCTCATTCAGCTGTTTCAACAGATGATTGAAGCGGGCGAGACGTTCGGTCACAGCGATACGCCGGGGGGGTATATCGAGATTGATACGCAGCAGGATTTTGATTTTGCGCGGCGGAATTGGGCGAGCGGGGGAGTTTGAGCGTTTTCAATAAATAAGAATGCGGCACCGCTGATGGACGCTGATGGACGCTGATGAAACGCTAATAATTAAGACCAGTATAAGATGCTATTTTTATGGTTCTTCAGTGATTTTAGTGGCTCAAAGCTCCGCAGCCGCAACGCGGCGAAAGTTAATAGCCAGGGGCGACAGCCCCTGGAAGGGGGCGCATGAAGCGTCTTTAGCCCCGACGGGGCGACAGTAGCGCGCCACCTCCCAACCACTGTCGCCCCATTGGGGCTACGAATTCTACGAATACCGTTTCCAGGGGCTGACGCCCCTGGCTATTAACTGCCGGCCCTTCGGGCCTGAAATCCCCCATTAAACTCCCTGAAGAACCGATTTTATTAGCGACCATTAGCGTTTATTAGCGGTGAGGTTTTTTCTTTTTAAAATAGAGATAGACGGAGTGCGGCATGGGCGAGCGAGTTTTGTTTCCTACGTCAGTTGTCGGGTCGTTGCCGCGGCCGGATTATGTGAAGGATCTGATCGCCGACGACTACGCCGGTTCGGCGGATGATTATCGTCGGTCGATGGAGGCGGCGATTCGCTCGGCCGTCGCGCTGCAGGAGTGCGCGGGGCTCGACGTGATCACCGACGGCGAATGGTGGCGCAAGTCGTACATTGGCGTCATTGCAGAGCTGGCTCACGGGTTTGAGCTGAGCCGCAACCCGGCTGATGGGCGGCCGTGGACGATTGTGGTCGACAAGCTCTCGCCGAAGCATCCGGGGTTCATCGCGCGCGAGGCGAAGTTCTTGAAGTCGATCACCACGCGGCAGATCAAGGCGACGCTGCCAGCGCCCGCGCTGTTGGGCGAGCGAATGTGGGATCCCAAACTGTCGGCCAAGGCGTATCCGACGCGGGAGTCGTTCGTCGAAGCGTGCGTGCCGATTTTGCATCGGGAGCTCGAACTGCTGAAAGAGCAGGGGGCGTCGGTGGTGCAAATCGACGACCCGCATCTCTGCCTGTTCGTCGACCCTGAGGTCCGCAAACAATATGATGACGCGGATCGGGCGGCCGACTTTGCCGTGGAGATGACCAATCAAGTGGTCGCTGGCGTGAAGGACGTTCACTTGGCGGTTCACCTTTGCCGGCGGGCGGGTGCGCGCGGGCGAGGCGAGTTGCAGCATAGCGGCGGGTACGAGGCGATCATTCCGCAGCTGAATCGGCTGCAGGTTCACCATCTGACGATGGAGTTCACCGCACCAGGCGCCGGCGACATGGCGGTGTTCGGCAAGCTGCGCGAGGATTTTGAGATCGGGCTCGGTTGCGTCAGCTGCCAGCCGGGATGCATCGACTCGGCCGAGGCGATTTACGATCGCGTTGAACTCGCCGTGAAGCATTTGGCGCCGGAACGGATCACGCTGAATCCCGACTGCGGCTTTGCCCCAGGCTCGGCGGCAGTGGTGAGCATTGATGAGGTTTACGCGAAACTCAAGAACGAAGTCGCCGCGGCGCTCAGGCTGCGTGAGAAGTATGCGTCGGGGCGGTAGGCCGTAGCGTTGTCACGGAGTTCATGATTCGCTCATGCGGCAGTCACCTGAAACTGGCGATTGCGAGATCAGTACAGCGAACAACGCCGCGATTGGAAAGCCCATGGCCAAGTGAGGAGAGCAGAGTAGCGCGTAGGCTCCCAGAAAGGCGCCAGTCAGGAAGGCTCCCCAGAGCCCGGCAATCAGCGCCGCGCGGCGAAGATGGGTATCGGCGAGCCGCTGGGAAGATTCCACGGGGCGTCGGAGCCACGCCAACGCCAGGTGCTCGGCAAGTTTATGGAGTCCGCCGGAGACGTAGCCGATGTTCACCGGCTGTCCGCCGATCTGCGTGATTGTGGAATTCAACGCCCCCATTGCAGCGCTCAATAACGCCACGGAGAGCCACACGGAAGCGCTCAGCGCATCAAGCGAGGCTTGGGCGACGAGCAGTCCTAAGGCGATGAACGTGACTCGACGACCTGGCAGGCGGCGCGGCGAATGGAGTACCGTCACGCCAATGAAGGCGCCAAGCACGAAACATGCAATCGCGAGCCCGCACAGGGCGGCGGTCGAAAACTGCGCCGATGCCGCCTCGACGCCCGCGCGCGTCGTGTTACCGCTCATGAACGAAGCATAAACCCGGAAGCGGATCAATGCATGGGCGTCGACGTACCCGGCGACGCCAGCGAATGCGCACGCCACGACGTAGGCGGCGCGGACGGCGTGGATTGGCGGCCGATTAGAGCTCATGTACTCCGTCATTCCGTTGACCGGTCATGGTCGCGCCATCCAGGCTTGGCAGCGAGTGCGAGCGTCTAGGCTACTTTTTGACGAACAGGCCGTTGAAGAGAACGTCGAGCATCGTCTGCGAGCGTTCGGCCAGCGGTTCTTTGTTGCCGCCTTCGAAGTAGTTGAAGAACATCGCGCCGAAGACGAATCGCGAGAGCGTGTCTTGGATCTCGGCGACCGGAAGGGGGCGGATCGTGCCGGAGTCGATAAGCGCCTGGAGGCGCGCGGCCCATTCGGCTTTGCGCTTCTCTTCGTGTTCGAAGAAGAGCGAAGGTCGGCGATCGCGGAAGAGGGCGCGCTCTTCGATGATCAACTCGACAATTTCGGGATGAGAATCGAAGAAGCGGAGGATGCCTGTCATGCAGGCCCGCATCTCGAGGAGCGGATCGTTTTCCGTCTCCTTGGCGGCGTCGACGGCGGCGATCAGCTTGTCCCGCGCGTGCGCGACTGCGGCGAGGAACAACGCTTCCTTGTTGCCGAAGTGACGGTAGACAGTCCCTTTGCCGACGCCGACGCGGTCGGCAATTTCTTGCACGTCGGTCTGGTTGTACCCGTTGGCGGCGAACGTCAGGACGGCGGCGTCGAGGATTTCGAGCGAGCGCTCGACTTGGGCGGCCGTTTCGCGACGTTCGGTGGCGAGGGATGTAGTGTCCATTGATTCTCGAGTAGCGATGAGGAGAGCAGCGACTTCCTCTATAATCTACCTACTGCCGACGTGACAATCTGTTCGTTGGTCGGCCTCAGAAACTTGCGTTTGTTCGCGGCTGGGGGCCGCGGCTAAATGGGCTTTACGGTAAACCGGGGTGATGTGACGGGGCCTGTTGGGGCGTCGTTTTCCCTACTTTTGGGCTATCGGTCGCGAACCTGGGGCGGCTCTTGGCCGTCCTGAAATAATAGTGTGGACGGGCGCGTCCGTCCACTGTATACTTTCCAAGCGGCCGAAGTTTCGCGGGCATGTCCACATGCAATGCTCGCCATCGTCAAACACCACCGGCCGTCCCCGCCTACGACGCTGCTGCTGATCGGCAGTGCCCTGCGAATCACCCAGGCAACGACTTTTTATGATGGCCCGTTCCTTCTGGATTGGCTTCGCCCTGACCGCCGTCGGGATTGTCGGCTGCGCGAAACCGAACGAATATGTTCAGCCGCCGCCGCCGGCCGTGACGGTCGCCCAGCCGGTCGAACGCGAAGTCGTTAATCAGCTGGAGTTCACCGGCAACACGCGCGCGACCGAAGCGGTCGACGTCCGGGCCCGCGTCAACGGCTACTTGCAAAAGATCGATTTTGCTGACGGCGCCGACGTCAACGCGGGCGACGTGCTGTTCGTGATCGAGCCGGCGCCGTTCGAGGCGGCGCTCGACGCGGCGAAGGCGGCGCTGCAAAAGGCGGAAGCGACCCTCTCGCTGGCGAACGCCGACCTGGCGCGGACGCAACCGCTTGTCCAGCGCGGGGCGTCGACCGAACAAGAACTCGACGTCAAGAAGGCGGACGTCGCGACCGCCAAGGCCGACGTCGCCTCGGCGAAGGCCGCGCTCGTGCAAGCCGAACTCAATCTCTCCTACACGCAAGTCAAGTCGCCGATCTCGGGTCGCGTTTCGCGGCATATGGTCGACATCGGCAACCTGGTGCAGGCTGAGCAAACGATGCTGACGCGGGTTGAGGCGTTCGATCCGATTCACGCCTACTTCGCGATCAGCGAGTCGGACGTACTAGCGCTCATGGCGAGCACCCCTGGTACGAGCGCCGCTTCGCTCAAGGAAAACCCACCGACCATTTACGTTGGGCTTACCGGCGAGAATGGTTACCCGCACGAAGGGAAGCTCGACTTCGCTGAAGCCGGCATCGATCCGCAATCAGGCACGCAGATGCGGCGCGGGATTTTTCCGAACAGCGACAAATCGCTGGTTCCCGGCATGTTCGTCCGCGTGCGACTCCCGGTCGGTTCGCCGGCGCCAGGGTTGATGGTTCCCGACCGTGCGATTGCGATGGATCAAAGCGGCGAATACGTGCTGGTCGTGAACGACAAGGATACGGTGGAACGCCGGCCGGTGAAGCTGGGACTACGCGTCGCGAACATGCGCGTGGTGAACGAAGGGATTCAGGCCAGCGATTGGATCGTCATCAACGGTTTGCAGCGGGCTCGTCCCGGAACGCCGGTGAAGCCTGAGCGAACGACGGAACTCCCCGAGGTGAAGCAGCTCAACGCCTCGGACGATCCAGCCATTCCTAGCAGCGATGCTCAACTCTCGACGACGACCCCCGCCAAGGCGTCGGCCACGGGGGGCAACTGACGTCCTATGCTAAGCCGATTCTTCATTGACCGACCGATTTTCGCCAACGTCATCGCGATCGTCACGATGATCATGGGCGGCGTCGCGGTGTTCGGTCTGCCGATTGAGCAGTATCCCGACGTCACGCCGCCGACCGTGGTGGTGAACGCGGTGTACCCTGGCGCCAACGCGAAAGTCGTTTCCGACACGGTCGCGTCGCCGATCGAGCAATCGGTCAACGGCGTCGAAAACATGCTCTATATGTCGTCGGTCTGCTCCAGCGACGGCACGTACGCGCTCACGGTGACGTTCGAAATCGGCACTGATCTCGATCAGGCCCAGGTGCTTGTGCAGAACCTGGTCGCCGTCGCCGAACCGCAGACGCCGGAAGAAGTCCGCCGGCAAGGCATCACCGTCAAAAAGCAGTCGACCGCGATCGTCATCGTGGTGAGTTTGACGTCGGAGAACGAGCGCTATTCGTCGTTGTACCTGTCGAACTACATGAACCTGCGGATCAAGGACGAGATCAGCCGCGTGCCGGGCGTCGGCAGCGTGCAGATTTTCGGCGGCAACAACTACTCGATGCGGGTCTGGCTCAACCCCGAGAAGCTGAAGGCGCGCAATCTAACGACCCAGGACGTTTACGCTGCCATCTTGGAGCAGAACGTCCAGGTGGCGGCGGGGCAAATAGGGCAGCCCCCGTCGCCTAATACACTCGACTTCCAGTACATCGTCTCCGCGCTTGGACGGCTCAGCAATCCTGAGCAGTTTGAGAACATCGTCATCAAGGCGAGCGAAGACGGACGCGTGACGTATCTGAAAGACGTCGCCCGCGTCGAACTGGGAGGTCAGAACTACGACCAGTACGCCGAGAAGGGGGGCGTCCCCTCGGCGAGCATGGCCGTCAATCAACTTCCCGGGGCGAATGCCCTGAATGTCGCCCAGGGCGTGCGCGAGGCCATCGCCAAGATGGAGAAGTCGTTCCCGGAAGGGATGCTGGTCGATTTCCCGCTCGATACGACCGCGTTCGTCGAGGCGTCGATCAAGTCGGTGTATCACACGATCATCGAAGCCGGCGTGCTGGTGCTGATCGTGATTTTGGTCTTCCTGCAAGACTGGCGGGCCGTGCTGGTGCCGGCGACGACGGTGCCTGTGACGATCATTGGGGCGTTCGCCGCCATGTACGTGATGGGCTTCTCGGTGAACATGCTGACGTTGTTCGGCCTGGTGCTGGCGATTGGCATCGTGGTTGACGACGCGATCGTCATCGTCGAAGCGGCGGCCCATCATATCGAGCGGGGCATGGCGCCGCGCGAGGCGACCATCCGCGCGATGGAACAGGTGCTCGGGCCGATTATTGGCATCACGCTGGTGCTGATGGCGGTGTTTCTTCCAACGGCGTTTCTCGGCGGCATTACCGGGCAGTTGTACAGGCAGTTCGCGCTGACCATCGCGGCGACGGCGCTCATCAGCGCCATCAACGCGGTGACGCTGAAGCCCGCGCAATGCGCTACCTACCTGCGAAAGCCGCCGGAGCGGAAGAACTGGTTCTATCGCGGCTTCAATTACGTTTACGACAAAGTCGAGCGGGTCTATGTCGCCATCGTGCGTGGCCTGTTGCGGTTCCGTTGGGTGACGATGCTCGCGTTCGTCGGGCTCGTGAGTCTGACGGCATGGTGGTACGGCAAGGTGCCGACTGGCTTCTTGCCGATTGAAGACCAGGGCTACATCATCGCGAGCATTCAGCTGCCTGACGCGGCCTCGCAGTCGCGGACGAAAGCGGTCACGGACCAGATCAACGAGATCATGGAAAAGGAACCGGGCATCATGACCTGGTTCAATGTCGGCGGCCTGTCGCTGCTAGACGGCAGCGCGGCGTCGAATGCGGCGACGGTCTTTATGCGGTTCGACGACTGGGAAGAACGCCCGGGCAAAGAGTTGAGTCTGCAAGGAATTCTCGGCAGCCTGATGGGCAAGTTCTCGCAGATTCGGGAGGCGCAGATCTTCGCCTTCCCGCCGCCGGCGATTCGCGGCCTCGGCTTCCGCAGCGGCTTCCAGATGCAAGTCGAAGATCGGTCGGGCGTCGGGCTGGAAGAGCTCGGCGCCGCGACGGCTCGGATCGTCGAAGCCGCCAACTCGCAAACGAAGCTGGCGGCCGTGAACTCGTCGTTCCGTCCCGGCGTGCCGCAGTTGTACATCGACATCGACCGCGTCAAGGTGAAGACGCTCAATCTGCCGTTGTCGGCGGTCTTTGGCGCGCTGCAGACGTACCTCGGCTCGGCGTACGTGAACGACTTCAATAAGTTCGGCCGCACGTTCCAAGTGCGAGTGCAGGCGGAAGAAGATTTCCGGCTCGACCCGCGAGACATCGAACGGCTGGAAGTGCGCAACTTGCGTGGGCAGATGATTCCGCTCGGCTCGGTGGTGAAGGTGTCTCGATCGTTCGGTCCGCAGATTATTCAGCGGTATAACCTCTACCCGACGGCTGCCGTCCGCGGCGAGCCGGCGCCTGGCGTCAGTTCGGGAGAGGCGCTCGGCATCATGGAGCAGATTGCCAAGGCGGAATTGCCGGACTCGATGGGTTACGACTGGACCGGCGAATCGTTCCAAGAGAAGCGGATCAGCGGGCAGGCGGTGTGGGTGTTTGCGTTCGCCGTGTTGCTCGTGTACCTCGTGCTGGCAGCTCAGTACGAAAGCTGGATCCTGCCGGCTGCGGTGATTTTGGTGGTGCCGCTGGGCCTGTTGGGATCGGTGGCTGCGGTGTCGTTCCGCGGGATGGACAATAACATTTACACGCAGATTGGCATCGTGCTGATCATCGCGCTGGCGAGCAAGAACGCGATTTTGATCGTGGAGTTCGCCCGCGACCTGCGGAAGGAAGGACGTTCAATCTACGACGCCGCGGTCGAAGCGGCCCGGTTGCGGTTCCGGCCGATTTTGATGACGTCGTTCGCGTTCATCCTGGGCGTGGCGCCGTTAGTGTGGGCGACTGGCGCGGGCGCCGCGGGGCAGCAGGCGCTCGGCACCGCGGTGTTCGGCGGGATGATCACGTCGACGATCTTGGCGGTCTTCTTCACGCCGGTCTTCTTCCTGCTGCTGCAGGGAGTTTCGGAGTGGTGGAAGCCGTTGGCGGCGGTCGAGCCGACGATCCATAAGTTTGCCGGCGATGAAGACGAAGAGCCGCCGGTGCGGCGGAAGCCGCTACAGACTGCGGGGAAGCATTAGTCGGTCGTTCGGGTGTTGGGTGGCATGGTCTCGCCGGTACTCCGGCGTGACCATGTGGATAGTGAAAAGCGAGCCGTAGTAGTACTTCACATGCTCACACCGCGTGAGAGCATGCCACCCATAAAAAACAGCATTCTTAGATTCAAGAGGCCCCCGGAGGGGTGACGCGGGAATTCGCCCCCCGATCCGCGTCGCTCCGACAGGGGCTGTTTCTTTGTTGCGAGATTTCATTCTCGGCTAGCAAACGATAGCAAATGCTCGCGGCGACGCCGGGGGACTTCGTATACTGGAGCGACGGGCCGACTGCGGCTCGGTGACGCCATCGACTCCACCTGACGAGGTCTTCCATGTCGTTTGACGCTTCCGCTCCGCTCGTTCGCCGCTCGGCTGCCGCTCATCTCACTCGCCGCGAAGCCCTGCGACTCGGCGCCGCGGCGCTGGCGGCAGGTCCCTTTCTCCGGACGCGAGGGGCCTTCGCTGCCGGGCCAGAGCAGAAGCTGCGGATCGCTTCGGTCGGCGTCGGCAACAAAGGTCGGGATGATCTCGAGTGTATCGCCTCCGCGCCGGGCGCCGAGATCGTGGCACTCTGCGACGTCGATACGAACTTTTTGGGTTCGGCCCAGCAAGCGTTTCCAAAGGCCGCCCCGTTTCGCGACTATCGCGTGATGCTCGACAAATTGGGGAAGGGGATCGACGCCGTCATCGTCTCGACGCCCGATCATATGCATGGGGCGATCTCGCTGGCGGCGATGTCGCTCGGCAAGCATGTCTACGTGCAGAAGCCGCTGGCCCACAA
The DNA here is from genome assembly GCA_013822725.1 of Pirellula sp. Taxonomy (GTDB): domain Bacteria; phylum Planctomycetota; class Planctomycetia; order Pirellulales; family Lacipirellulaceae; genus Lacipirellula. Next base: position 44,149 of record PNKX01000027.1, on the reverse strand, counting down.
CCTGGCGGAACTCCGTGCGATGTGCAACGCGGCGGCGGAGCAAGGAGTTGTCACCCAGATGGGGACGCAAATTCACGGCGAATCGGCGTACCGTACCGGCGCAAAGATGTTGCGGGACGGGGCGATCGGCAAGGTGAGCGAAGTTCATTGCTGGATCGGCCGCGGACTGCCGCTGCCGGCGCTAGAGCGGCCGAATCGGACCGATAAAGTTCCGGCGACGCTCGACTGGGAACTGTGGCAGGGCGTGGCGCCGGAAGAACCGTACGTCGAAGGGTTCTATCACCCGTTCAATTGGCGGATGTGGCGTGATTACGGCTGCGGAATGCTGGGCGACATGGCGAGCCACCTGTTCGATCCGATTTTCACGGGGCTCGATTTGAAGGCGCCGCTGACGGTTCGCTCCGGCGGGCCGGCAAATCTGCGCGACACCTTCTCGCCTGACACCGAAGTGGAGTATACGTTCGCCGGCACGCCGCTCACGGCTGAGAAAGTGCGTTTCCGTTGGACGAACGGCAAGTTCAAGCCTGAGGCGTCGCGGGCGCAGTTGCCCGAAGGCGTCGAGCTACCCGATTCGGGTTCGTTCACCGTCGGCGACAAAGGGGTGATGGTGCTGCCGCACTGGGCGATGCCGTCGTTCTACTCCAACGGCAAGCCAATGGACATCGAGATCAAGCCGGTGGATAGCGTGAACCACTACCATGAGTGGGTGGCGGCGTGTCGCGGCGAAGGTAAAACGGGAACGCCGTTCACCTTTAGCGGGCCACTGACCGAAGCAGTGCTGACGGGGACGGTCGCCGGGACGTTTCCAGAGGAGACGCTGGCGTGGGATTCGGCGGGGTTGAAGTTCGACCATGCCGGCGCGACGGCGCTGGTGCATCGGCAGTATCGCGACGACTGGCGGCCGCTGGGGGTGTGACGTTATTTGTAGCCCCGGGCTTCGCCCGGGGGTAGGCTGCCATTCCGATAGGCATTGTCGCGCGTGGCGCTACCCCCTGGCGGAGCCAGGGGCTGAAATCGTTAGAGCAACTCGATGATGGCATACATCGCGTCGAGGTATGCCTGCGCTTCGTCGAGCGGCATCACCAGCGGCGGGGCGATGCGAAGCACGTCTCCGCTTAACGGACCGAGTAGGTGAATCGCATGGCCCGCTTCGTCGCCGTCGTAGCAAGCGCGGACGATGGCGCAGGCGACTTCGTGCGAAGTGCGGCCGGGCAGCGCCGCGCATTGAACGCCCCACACGTTCCCCTCGCCGCGGATGGCGGCGACGGCGGCTGTTTCAGTCAACCGCTGCAGGCCTGCTTCGAAAACTCGCGATAGCTTGCGCCCGTAAGCGAGCACGTCGGTCTGTTCGAACTCGTCGAGCGTCGCCAACACGGCGGCGCAACCGAGAGGGTGGCCGCTCCAGGTGTCGGAGGCCTCGCCGTAATGGAGCTTCTCGAACAACTCCGCGCGGCCGACGACGGCGTCGACCGGGATGCCGTTGCCCATTCCCTTGCCGAGAATGACCATGTCGGGCTCGACGCCGTAATCGGCGAACGCGTAGAGCGACCCGGTGCGGCCGAAGTTTGATTGAACCTCATCGAGAATGAACAGGGCGTTGTGCTCGCGGCAGAAGGCTTCCAGGAGTTGAAGATATTCCTTTTGCGGATGGTACGAACCGCCGCCGCCCAGATAGGGCTCGGTGATCAGGCAGCAGATCTGATCGCCCAGTTCTGCATGGAGTTGCTTGAGTTCGGCGATGTAGGGGGCGAGATCGATCGGTTCCTGCCGCTTGGCGAGCGAGTAGCATTCTTCGCGCGGAAAGTTGATGAAGCGGACGCGCGGATCGCGTTCGGCGTCGCGCTCGCTGCCGGTGACGGCGCCGGCGAGGCCCTTCTTGCCGTGGAAGCCAAAGCGCGTCGCTAAGATCACCTGCTGACTCGCATCTTGCGCGAGCGCCGTGCGGAGCGCCTTGATGACGCCTTCGCTGCCGCTGGCCGACCAGACGACTTGTTCGAGACGTCCGCCGCCGGGCAAGGCTTGCAGGCTGGCGAGCAGGCGTCGGCAGGCTTCTGCTTCGAGCGGCGTGATCGCGTTGTACGCGGTGAGGGGAGCGGCGGCGAAGAACTCTGCGGACGATCCAACCGGGGCAGCGTCCAGTCGGTTTGATTCACTGCCGAACAGCTCAGGGCCATGGCCAAGGTATTCGTAGACGCGCCGCCACCAGCGCGTTGGATTGTGCCCCAAGTTGGCGACGAGGACGCCGGAAGTGAAGTCGGCGAGTTTGACGCCGTCGGCGGTGTAGTGGTAACAGCCGGCGCTCCGCTCGATCACGGCAAGCGTCGGCGTGTAGGTGCGCAACGCGCGCGGCTCGATGCGACCGATGTCGCGCCGCAGGGCGTCGCTTTCCGGTTCGCGGCGTTTGAACGAGTGGGCGGCGTTGATCGGCTCGACGGAGCTCATAATGCGGGTATTGCTGCGAAAAGGTGAGTTTCGGTGCGCTAGATGTTCGGTAGTTCAAACGGGAGGTTGATAGAGGACGTCAATTTCAGCGGAGCCTGGCGGCTGAAGCGCCAATCCGCCGGCGGGACCGTTGACTTCAACGACGCAGTCGGGCGTTCCCGCAGCATGGCGGGCGAGGATCGCTTCCATCGCTTCAACGGCGGCGACGACCTGACGATCGGCGGCGAGGTCGTTGTAAGCAAGCTTGCGGGCTGACGCGAGACGCGCGGCACGCTCCTGCAGCGGGCCGCCGAACTCAACCATCGCGGCCTCGCGCATGAAGCGTTCGATCACTTCGACGCCGTAGCCGCGCTGCGAGCGTTCGTCCCACGGTTCGAGGAGCGCCGCGTTGTAGTGATTGTTGATCGTATTCTTGATCGTGAAAGGCGTGGCGCCCTCGACGGTGCATTCGACGCCCCGTTTACGGCTATGGCCGTTCCAAACGCCGTTGTCGAAACGGAACTGGACCTCTTGCTCGACGTAGCCGGGGAAGTTGTCGGGCGTGACCCAGCTGGTATGGATGTCGAACGCCGCCTCACGGCCGTCGGAATAAGCGTAGACCAGGCGCAGTTGCGTCGAGTCCCAAGTCGGGCCGTTAGCGGGCCCCACGATGCCGCGCTGGCCGGTGCAACTCACTCTCTTGAGCTGCAGCCCGAACGTGAAGTCGATCAGCTTGATGTAGTGGACGGCGACATAGGTCCCCGGATTGCGGCCCGTAATCCATTCAGCGAACTGCGAGCCGGCGATCGACTTCGGCTCCAGCAGCGAACAGTAGCCGTTGTTCACATGCTGCAGCACGCCGTCGGCGACGAATGTGCGGAGCTTTTTGTGGTCGGGGTCGAGCAGTTTGTGGTAGACGACTTTAGCGAGGACGCCGTGGTCGACGGCGAGTTGCTGGAGCTCGTCGAGTTCCGCAAGTTTGAGGACCGACGGCTTTTCGATGAGGACATGTTTGCCGGCTTCGATGGCCAGCCTGGCGGCAGCGAAGTGACGATCATCGGGCGTGGCGATGCAAACGGCGTCGACGGGGCTTTCGACAAGCTGCTCGACGGCGTCGGCGCTGGAGAAGCTTTCGAAGTCACGAACGTCGGCGGGAGCCTTCGCGCGGTAGGCGGCGGCGCGCTGCCCAGTTCGCGTCGCCACGGCGGTCAGCGGGACGGAGCAGACGCCGAACGTCGGGTCGTAAAGCGGCCGGCCCACGCTGCGTTCGAAGAAGGGGCGGTAGGTTTCGTCAAAAATCATCCCCATGCCGATCATGCCGACGCGGAGTTCATGAACGGCGGCGAGTGGGGGAAGGGGAGGCACGATGGAATGATTTCTGCGAGTTCGAAGTGATGTGTAATGTCGTTGGAGAAACGTGCATAACGAACGCCAAGGGCTACACGACCCGTCCCTCAGGACGGTAGGACGAAGCGAGTCGCAAATGGAGTTCCATCGCTGCGGACGCGGTCGCTGCATCGCGCGCGGCAAGCGCGGCGAGGATGATGCGATGCTCGCGAAAACCGCGCAGGATTGCCTCGGTTCGCTCGGGGCCGAGCTCGTAGGAGAGTTGTTTATATTGCCAACACTTGTTGATGGCGCCGCGAAGCGGTTGGTTAGCCGCGTGATCGGAGATCGCCAAGTGGAGAGCGAAGTCGAAGTCGCGGGCCAGTCGCGGCCAGTCGTCGTTGTTTTGCGGATCGACGGCATCGGCTTGGCGCTGGAGCTTTTGAATCGCCTCGTCCGGCATATGCTGAGCGGCGCGCGCGGCGGCGGCCGGTTCCAGCAACAGCCGGAGCTCATGGATCTCGACAAGCCAATTCTCGGCGCCGGGCCGGACCATCGCCCGCATGTTCATCCGCTGCGTCACGATGCCGTCGGCGATCAGGCGCGAGAGAGCCTGAACCACCGGCGTGCGACTGACGCCGAGGGCATTGGCGAGCTGCGTCGACTTAAGTTCACTGCCGCCAGGAAGTTCGCCGCGAACAATGCGGGCGAGAATCTCGTGGTAGACGTCTTCGACGCGAGATTGCTGAGCTTCGTCTTCGGGAAGGCTCAGGTCTAGCGGTTCGACGTCGGCGGACTGGAGTTTGGCTTTAGGCATGAGTTGCCACAACGGCGTAAGTGAATAGGGTAAATGAATTCACTTTTGCCAGTCTGGTCGTTTGGTTGGCCTGAGTCAAGCAAGAATCGCCAAGGAGCATCGCAAAATCGGTGCATTCGGTGGCGAATGCCCGGTAAAGCACTTTCCAGTCAGGCGATCGTCGCCCGGCGGAATCAATCAGACGGCGGGTTCCCAGCCGGGACGGTATTCCTTGGCCCAGAGCTTCTCCGCCGCGGGGTTGTCGATGATGTGGCCGTTGGCGGGATCAGTCACTACTGATTGGGCGGTGCGGTAGGCAATGTTCCCGAGATGGCAGAAGAGAGCGCTTTTATGCCCCTCTTCAATGTTGGCTTTGGTGCGGTGGCCATCGCGGATCGCGTCGAGGAAGTCGCGCAGGTGTTCCGCATCGCCGCGGCCGCCTTTGAAGTCGGCGGTCACTTTACGCTCCTCGTCGAGGATCGTGGCGCCTTCATCGTTCATTCGCAGGATTCCTTCCGTGCCACGGATCTCGATGCCGAAGATGTTGGCGCTTTCCGATGGCCGCAGCCAACAAATCTGCTCCCAGACGATCATCTTGTCGCCGCATTCGAAGACTGCGTTGGCGGTGTCGGGAGTTTCTTGGTCATCGTCGTAACGCATGCGAGCGCCGGCAAAGGTCACGCGCGTCGGGAAATCGACTCCGAGCGCCCAGCGACAGATGTCGATCGAGTGGACGCCGTTGTTGCCGATTTCGCCGTCGCCCCAGTTCCAGAAAAAGTGCCAGTTGTAATGGATCGTGTTGTCACGGAAGGGGCGCTCGGGAGCCGGACCCTGCCAAAGCGAATAGTCGAGCCAGGCGGGCGGCGGCGTCTCTTTGCCGACGCCGATCGTGGGGCGTGGCGTGTGGTACCAAGACTTGGCGTGAAGCGGTTCGCCGATCGCTCCTTCTCGCACTCTCTGGATCGCCTCTCCGTAGAGGGGACCGCTGCGGCGCTGCGTGCCAACCTGCACGACGCGGTTTGCCTGCTTGGCGGCCGCGATCATCAGTTCGCCTTCCTCAGCAGAGTGGCTGCAGGGCTTCTCGACATAGACATGCTTCCCGGCGGCGCAAGCCAAGATCGTCGCGGGAGCGTGCCAATGATTCGGGGCGGCGCAGATCAAGGCGTCGACCGCCGGGTCGTCGAGAGCTTGACGGAAGTCGCGAATGCCTTGTGGCTTCGCGGCCCCTTGCGACGTCGCGGCGGCAATGCCTTTCTCGATGGCGCGCTCGTCGGGGTCGCAAACGTAGGCGATGCGGCAACCGGCTTGCTTGGCGAATTGTCCGGCCAAGTCCGATCCACGATTGTTGGCTCCCATCAGGGCCAGGACAACTTCGCTGTTAGCGTCCGCAGCTCGTGCGCGGCCGCGAGCAAGCGTCGAGGCGGCGAGTGCGGCGGTGGAGGCGACGACAAAGTGACGGCGATTGAGCGTCGACATGATCTGGTTGCTTCCGTGGAGTTGATGGGCAAACGTTCGCGAGGGCCGAATGGCGCTTAGTCCTTCTTCTGGCCTTTGTCGGCAAGTTGCTGCTCGGCGCGAGTGATCATTTCTTTGGTGCTGACCAGGGCGCTGTCGCGGCGGAGGCTTTCGTCGGCCGCCTCCATAAAGGCGAACATCTCGATGGTTTCCGCCGCGGGCACGGGAGGGTTGCGGGTGGTGAAGAAGGTGCAAATTTCGTCTACGAGCGGTTCATAACCGGAGAAACCGCGGTCGAATGCCATGCCCTTCGCACCGAACGCGGTGAAGGCGTAATCGCCGTAGTCTTTCAGGCCGCGCCACGCGGCAATGCGACCATCGGCCCAACGGCCTGTGACAAGCGTCGCCGTTGAGGAGTTGACGCGGCTAACCGCTTCACAACCGGGACTCATCAAAGCATAGATCGCCTCGACGCCGTGAACGCCGTACCAAGCGAGGTCGATGTGGTGCGGCTCGGTTTCGAAGGGACTTGCCACGCTGCAGCCCGTGATGTCGCCGATCGCCGGGTCGGCGGCAAGCTTTGTCACGGCGCTGCAATAACGCAAACCGGACGAGGAGAAGCAGGGGGTTTTGGTCTTCTCGGCAAGCCGAAAGATGGCGATCACGTCCGCGAGGTTAGCGGCGGCCGGCTTGTCAATGAACACAGGCTTGCCGACGGCGAGTTGCTCGAATTGACTGAGATGGGGGCGGCCGTCGACGCTTTCGAGCAGCACGACGTCGCATTTCTCCAGCAGCGCTGGGATGGAGTCGACGATTTCGATCCCCATGCCACGGAGTTCTTCCGTGTAGGGACCAACGCGATCGGCGCTGGTGGGGAGATCGGGGCTGCCTCCAGGGTAGGCGACGACGACTTCCACGTTGGCCCGCGGGCCGGTCGCGTCTGAGGCGTTGATGAGCTTAGTGAATGCAATTACATGGGAAGTGTCGCAGCCCACGATGCCGGCTCGTAGGGGCTCCGCGCCGGTGCTGAGGGATAAATCCGCGGACAGAACCAATGCCGCCATAAGTGCGAAAAGTTTCAAGCTACCGTCTCCCGAGAACCTTGGAGGCTATAAAGTGCATGCATTCACCGGCACGTTACGGTAGTCAGTTTCGTTGTTTGCTGTCAATTACTCGCCAAGACTTGTTCGCGAGTCGGCGGGAGACGCCGAAAAATGTCACGTTTTCTGCGTCCCAGCAAATCGGCAGTTGCATCGAACCTAAGCCCTTTTTCTTAAACGAGTTGCGGCTGCGCACAGCCATTCTTTCACGAGCTCGCACAAAAGTTTTTGAGATTTTTCGATACCAGTTCCGACAACGGCGCGCCTTACTTGAAGTTAGCGCTCCTCACTTCTCACCGCGTTCACGGCGGCAATCGTGGCGGACGACCTTCCCATCATCCCGAATAGCGGCGATTCAGCCGCGGCCGACCAGCGCCGCGATGCGTTTGCACGACTGTTCGCCAAGTACGATCGCTGGCTCTTCTCCTATTTGGTGACGCTGCTGGCGAACCCCGCCCACGCCGAAGAGGTGTTTCAAGAGGTTTGCGTGACGGTCTGGCGGATGTCGGATCAGTTCGATCTGGGAACTGACTTTGTGAAGTGGGTGAGCGTGATCGCACACAATCAGGTCCGCAAGTTTCGGCGAGAGTCGAAGCGCGGGGGTTTCCAACTGAGCGACGTCACCTGCGAGAAGTTGGCCGCTGACGCCGCGCGGGGAGCCGACTTGTTCGATTTCCGCCGCGATGCCCTGCGGCAATGTCTCGGCAAGCTGCAGGCGAATGACCGGCAGCTCGTTCAGCAGTGCTACGGCGACGCTGAGTCGAGCTTCAAAACGATTGCTGAAAAGCTTGGCCGACCGGTGAATACCGTTTACAAAGCCCTGAACCGCATCCGCCGTTCATTGCATCAGTGCATTGATCGGCGACTTTCAGCGGAGGGCGTGATATGAACGGACGATGGACCACCGAGCGATTGCTCGACGCCATTGGCAATCTCTGCAACGGGACGATCGACGAGGTCGAAGGGCGCGAGTTGGACGAGATGCTGGCCAGCGACGCGCAGGCGCGGCGAGTCTACACCAATTATATGTGGACGCATGCTTGTCTCTATGCGGAGGGGGGATCGCTCCATACCGACGACGCAGCGACGAACCACGCGGAATTGGCGAGCCAGCTTGATTTGCATGCGGCGGAATCTACTGCGGCAAGCCGTCGTCGGGGACGATCTTGGTACGGTCTCGCTGCAGCGATGATTGGCGTGGCGGCGTTCTCCGGTTGGGTCACGGCCCGCTGGACCGATCGACAGATTGCCGAGCAAACGCCGACAGCCGCTGAGCAACTTGCCGTCCCCGAGGCGGAAGCGGTCGCGCGGATTACGGGGACGCATAACTGTATTTGGGGCGATTCTCACGAACCGGTCGGTTACGGCTCGTCACTCTTTCCGGGGCAGCGTATCGAGCTCGCGGAAGGGCTCGCCGAGATTACCTTCGATGACGGGGCCACGTTGCTGCTCGAAGGGCCGGCGTCATTCAACGTCGATAGTTCGAACAAAGTCGCGCTCCTCGCGGGACGCCTCGCCGCCGTCGTGCCGCAGCGGGCGGAAGGCTTTCATGTGCATACGACTTCGCTCGACGTGTTTGACGTCGGGACCGAATTCGGGCTCGTTGCGCAGGAGTCGGGCGCTGCGGAGGTACATGTCTTCAATGGTTTGGTGAAAGCCGACGTCCTCGACAATCAGGGGCGGGCCACGCGGCGGTTGGAATTGAACGCTGCCGAGGCCGCGCGGATCAGTCCCCTCTCAACGACGGTGGTCGAGTTCCCCGCGAACGACGCCGGTTTCGTTCGTAACATCTCGCCTAGCGTCGGTCCGCATGACGGCCTCCTCGCTGATGAGGCGTTTCGCTATCCCGAAGGGCCGCTCGAAGCCCAGAACGGCGGCTTTGGGTGGGCGGGGCCGTGGTTTACCACGTCGGCCGACGACGAAGATGCGGGGCCTGATTCCAATCGCGTCACGCCGGGAAGCTTGGCCGTGCAAGGGATCGTGCCGGTCGGCAATCGTGCGATCCTCATCGGCAATCGCAATCGAATTCGCCGGCAATTGGCGACCTCGGTCGGCGGCGTGTTCGACGCCGAAGGATTGGTGGAGAACCAGGATGAAGTTCGCCTCGTCGGACGCGACGGCAAGAACGTTTATTTGAGCTTCGTGCAGCGAGTTTCGCAGGTAAACGACGGGTTTTACGGCCTAGAACTGCACCGCGGCGACGGCAACGGCAACCGCGTTTTATGCATCGGCAACGGGGCGGATGGGGCCGGGTATGGCGCCACCTCGAACGTGAACGTCTACGGGGCGAAGAATCTTCCTTCGTTGGGCGTTGAATCCAGTGAACCGAACTTCTTCGTAGTTAAAGTAGCGTTTGGCGTCGGCAACCGTGACACGCTGGAGATCTACCGCAACCCGGCGTCGCTGCGGGACGAGAAAGAGTGCAAACCCGACGCCGTGCTGCGCGGCAACTTCGCTTTTGATCGCATTAGCTTAGCCAATTTCGATGGCAGCAAAGTCCATGAAGTCGACGAACTCCGCGTGGGAACCCATTTCCTCGCAGTAACTGGTCGGTGGGGCAATAATCAGGGTCGGCTGCGACAGCCGATCGCTCATCTCAATGGAATCGACTCGCGGCCAACGGCCGGGAGCGTGGAAACAGGACGGCTCAATCGTTTCTGGCTTGTAGCCAGCGGCGGGCAGTAGCGTCGTCCGGCGGCAATTACTTTTCTGTATGAACGTCAGTTGTTCGGAGAATGGCCGGGTCGACGCCTCGTGCGTTGGCGCGGCCCACGACTATTCCTTTTTTGGGGGACCTCTCCCGGAGGTAGCATCATGAAGCAAATCTTGGGTCTATTCCTGGTCGGCGTGATGGCGGCGCCCGTGGCTGCGCAAGTCACGGTCGACGGTACGAAGGATGGCGCCTATGGCGCGGCTCTCGCCGTACAGACTGTTGAGACGCAGTTCGGCGACAACGCGAGCGAGTGGGACGCTGGCTACGCGACGATCGACGCTGGCCGACTCTATCTCATGCTTACGGGTAACCTCGAAGCCAACTTCAACAAACTGGAAATATTCATCGACTCGAAGGCGGGCGGGCAAAGCGTCTTTGATAGCTCGGGCAATGACAACGCCAATCGCATGGACGGCTTGGCGTTCGACGCCGGTTTCACTGCTGACTACCACCTGATCGTCCGCCGCGGCAACGACGCGGGGAATGACCGGTTCGACGTCGACTTCGCGAACCTCGGCGCGCAATCGGCGTCGGGGTATTTCGACATCTTGTCGGGGAGCGGCGTCGTAGGAACGGGGTCGACGGGGACGGGCGTGAATGGCTCGCCGATCAACTTCGGCTATGACAACAGCAACATAGCTGGCGTTCTGGGCGGCACCGCTGCGGCGGATCAAACGGCGGCGGCGGCGGTGACGACCGGGCTTGAGTTGTCGATTGAATTGAGCGACCTCGGTTACATCGGTGGGCCGATTAACGTCATGGTCGGGCAAAACGGCGGCGGCCACGACTATTGGTCGAACCAATTTCTCGGCGGACTCGCGGCGCCGCAAGGAAATCTGGGAGGCGACGGCAACGGCAACTTTACCGGCGAAGGCGCCATCGACTTCACGACGCTAGCGGGGAATCAGTTCTTCACGTTGCGTGGGATCCCCGAGCCGGCGTCGCTGGGTTTGGCGGCGTTAGCGGGCGTGAGCTTGCTGGCGATCCGTCGCCGGAAGTAAGGCGTCCTCCAAGAAGCGTTTGGGAAATGACGACTTCGCTGCCCGCTGACGCGCGGCGGGCAGCGAAGCAGTTTGCAGCGTTCGACGTCGCCGCTCTCATCGTGAGAAGACGGCGCGGCTTTTCTTGTGGAAAGGGCTCTTCATGGGCAACTCATTCAATCGATCGCATCGTGGCGGATTCACGCTGGTCGAACTCCTCGTGGTGATAGCGATCATCGGCGTGCTGGTAGCGCTCCTGCTGCCGGCGGTGCAGGCGGCACGCGAGGCGGCGCGACGGATGAGTTGCGGGAATAATATGAAGCAGATTGGCTTGTCGTGCTTGAACTATGCCGACGCACACCAAGGTATATTGCCCACGAGCATTTATAAGGACGCCGAAGACTTCGACATCAAGGGGAATTGGATTGGCCCGCCCGGAGGGACCAACGATCCCGCGAATGGGGGCCCCGGCATCAGCGGTAAAGGCTGGATCGTGGAGATTCTGCCCTACATCGAACAACAAGCCGTTTACCAAGGCATCAAGAACGGCCTGCAGACGACCAAGGGAAAGCTGAAGTTCGGCCCTCCACGCGGATTGAACGGATCCGGGATGGCGGCGCCTGATATTCGTCCCTTCATCGAGAAGCAGTATCCCTTCTTGTCTTGTTCGTCAGACGATACGGCTCAGCCGTCAACGGACTTCTGGTACTGGGAGGGGATTTCGGTAGGGAGCACGAACTACAAGGGCGTGATCGGAGACTCCGTCATGTCGGACGGATCAGCGCGGGGCAGCCTCTCGCCGCCAGTTGGCTTCCCGCTGACGACCGGATCAGTCCCCGATAGTCACAACACCGCGGAGACTAATGGACTGTTCGGCAGAAACACTTCGGTGAAGCCGATTGCGCTGAAGTCGATCACCGACGGGCAGAGCAACACGTTCATGGTTGGCGAGACGGTGACGGGACAAGACTTCCACGGCGCCGCTTTCTTTGCCGACGGCGACTTCGGTACCTGCGGCGTCCCCATCAACTACTTCCATGTGGGACTCGACGTCGCTGCGTTAAAGAATAGTCCGCAGTGGATGCAATCGCGCGGTTTTAAGAGCGTCCACCCGGGCGGAGTGAACTTCGTCATGGGCGACGGTTCGGTGCAGTTCGTAAACGAGGGGATCGACACGGTTGCCTATCGTTCGCTGGCGACGCGAGACGGCGGCGAGACGGCGTCGTTGAATCAATAGAGGCGTCGTTCGCAAGCAATTCGAATCGATCCTGTTGACTTCCGAAAGTTTCATGAGTACTACCCTCAAATCTCGCATTCGGCTTTACGCGACGTTGGCGTCCATCGCGGCGTTCGTCGGTTGCGGCGGCGCCAGCGCCAAGTACGACGCCAATGTCCAGGGCGCCGTCACGATCGACGGCGAACTGGCGCCGGGGGGCTCGGTTACGTTCACGCCCGTGGAGAACGGACCAACTGGCGTCGGAACCATCGCGTCGGATGGAAGTTACTCGCTGCGGATTGGTCAAGGGGACGTTAGTAGCCCTGACCGCAGTGAGATTCCCGCCGGCGAATATATCGTTACGGCGATGATCACGGGGCCGTCGCCGAAAGACTCTGCACCTGAGGGGGCTCCGCCGCCGTCAGGGCCGAAGTTGATTGCCGACAAGTACGGCAGTCGCGAAACAAGTGATTTGAAATTCGAGGTGAAGAAGGGTCCAAACATCATCGTCCTCAAGCTCGATGGTCCGTGGGCGAATCCTCCCGCGGAAGAGGCGAGCGACGAGGATGCGACTCCAACCGCTGAGGAAGGCGTTGATGATGCGGCGAAGCCAGCGTCTGCCGACGATGCTGCAGAAGCCGCTGCTGCGGCAGACGCAAAAGTAGAAACGACCGAACCTGCTGGGGCCACGCCAGCTGAGGAGGCGAAGCCTTGATTATTCGCTTTGTTTCTACGCGATCCGGGTTGATCGCAGCATGCTTAGGTCTGATCACGCTGGTCGGTTGCGGCGGCCCTTATGACGCGACCGTTTCCGGGATGGTGAAGTTCAACGGGACCCCGGTGCCGCGCGGCACGGTGTCGTTCAAGCCGCAATCGACGGGCGCGGATGCGTTTGGCCAGATTAACGCCGACGGCACGTACTTGCTGCGGACGGGTCGTGAGGAAGGTCTGAAATCGGGCCCCTACACAGTCAGCGTCGCCGCCAACGAAACGCCGCCGCCGAATCCTAAAGGGGGACCGCCCCCGATGGGCAAACCAATTACCCCCGAGTGGTATCGCGATCCGGCGACCTCCGGGCTGACGTTCACCGTGGCGCCTGGCGACAACACGATTGACTTGGAGTTGAACGCGACGCCGCCGCCGGGGTGGAAGCCGCCGCCAGGTAGACGTTGAGAGTCGGTCCGCCAGCTTTTCGATTCAGTGCATGAGACGTGCTGATGAACCAGATATCACGACGATATCGACCTGTTTTGGAATCGCGCCAGCGGATGGCGTTCTCGTTGGAATTCAATGCAACTTCTCCCTTCCCCACGCTTGAACTGCGATCGCCGCGCATCGTTGATGCGTACTGGGGGCTGCGCGCTTGCCCTGTGGGTCGTGATCGCGGGGTTCGTTTGGACGCCGAGCTCGTCGCATGCTGATGACGTCTCGGCGCCCGCCATCTTGCAAATGTACGAAGCGCGTTGGAACACGATTGAAGACCGCATGGCCGATATTCACCACGTCGGTTACGGGCAAATGTGGCTGCCGCCGCCGCAACGGGCCGACACCGGCGGATTCTCGGTCGGCTATGACGTCTTCGATCGCTTCGACCTTGGTAAGCCGCGTAGCGAAACGCTGTACGGCACCGAGGCGGGATTGAAGGCGAGCATCGCCGCCGCGCGGCACGCGGGGGTGAGCGTGTACACCGATTTCGTCCCCAATCACAACGGGTTTGGGGACTCGAACGACGCCTCTTTCGTGGCGGCGGGCGGCTATCCGGGATTCGCATTGCAGCTTCCCGGCGATCAGTACGGCGATTTCCACAACCCCAGCGACGGCGGTGATCTGCAGGGCCAGCTCGCGGGACTAGCCGATATTGCGCAGGAGAAGAATCACCAGTTCATTCGCCACCCCACGACGCCGGGCAATCCGAACAACATTCCCGCGGGGACGATATTCAATCAGCCCGATCCGAATAACGCACGGCTGTACGCCGACCAGGCGCTCGGCGGAATAACGCTGAGCGATCCGGCGCTCGGCGCAACGGTGACGCGCTACAACTTCAACGCGGCGAACCCCCTCGCCGGCGACGCGGCGCCAGAAAACGCCACGGGACTGCTGATGCGGAACGCCCAGTGGATGGTCGAGGTGATTGGCGTCGACGGATTTCGGATCGACGCCGCCAAGCATTTCCCCGAATTCGTGATGGACTATCTCGACCAAGCCACGTTCCGCGCCAATCCGCGGCTGAATCTCGACGGATCGATCAAGCCGACGTTCATGTTTTCGGAGTTGCTCACGGACGACAAGGGGTTTATTCAAAGCTATATCCGCAAGGATTTGCCGAGTCCGGTTAGCATCAGCCCCGCGAATACTACCGTGGGCGGCAATCGCGATGCACTCGACTTTCCGTTGTTCTTTGCGATGCGCAACAACCTGACGGGTAACGGGCTGCAGAACAACTGGCATCAAATTCACAACGCCAGCCAGGACATGCAAGACGACGGGCTGCGCAACGGAAGCCAGGGGGTGTCGTTCGTTGACAGCCACGATAACCTGCCGGGGGGATTTCCGTTTCTTAAGAACGTCGCCTACGCCTATACGCTGTTGCGACCTGGCAACGCGATCGTTTATCAGAACGCCCTCGAGTTCGGCACAGGCCGCGATTTTCCAAACGACGGCAAAGTCGACGCCTTAGGCGGGTTTTACGGCGACACGATCACAAAGCTCGTTGAACTACGCAACAGCCATGGCCGCGGCGATCTCCACGAACGCTGGATCGACGAGGCGTTCGGCGACGGCAATGGCAACGGCCAGCAGGAATCAGCGATCTACGTCTACGAGCGATCGAAGTCGGCGGTCGTCGGGCTGAGCAATCGAAACGACTCGTTCGTCGAGACTCGCAACGGCGTGCAGACCAACTTCGCGCCTGGCACGGTGCTCGTAGAACTGACGGGAAATGCGGCGGACGCAACGGTCGACCCCGGGAATGCGATTCCTGAGGCGATTCGCGTGAATGGCTCCGGGCAGATCAATCTCAGCATCCCGAGCAATGCGGGACATGGTCGCGGTTACGTCGTCTACGGCGTCGCGCCGCCGCAAGGGACGCTTTCGCTGACGGGCGTCTCGTCAACGCTCGCCGGCGCGACGCCGACGGCTGCTAACAACGGCACGGCGCGACTGGCCAACATCGACGTGATTACGGGCAATACGTTTGCCGTACAACTCAACACGACGCCGGTGACGCTGCCGGCGCCGGCGGGAGAGGTCAATCCCGTCCGCGACGTTCATGCCGACGGCGACGCCGCGATGTTA
Source organism: Pirellula sp. (assembly GCA_013822725.1). Lineage (GTDB taxonomy): Bacteria > Planctomycetota > Planctomycetia > Pirellulales > Lacipirellulaceae > Lacipirellula. The sequence goes on along the minus strand of PNKX01000027.1, from coordinate 28,845 downwards.
ATGATCGACGGCGGAGTCAACCTAAACAACCTGGCAGGCGTCGACCATACCACCCCGGGGAGCGTCGTTTACGGCTTCGAAGAGTTCACCGATGTGCGCTCCCCGGGCTTTGTCGACAACGGCGCCGGCGTCAACGTCGGCACGGGCACAGGTTCCTATTCGCAAACAATTGACGCCGCCGCACTGAGCGAGGGGCGTCACTATCTAACTGTGCGGGCCTTCCGTCATCGCAACGCCGCCACTGGCGGTGACGGAGGGCCGGCAGTGTTCACCGACTTCACGCGGACGATCTATGTCGATCGGTTGGCGCCCGAGGCGGCGGTGGTGAGTTTTGCCCCCTTCGCCAGCAGCCCCGGCACATTGCAGAACCGCGATTTGGTCGTGCGTTCCGCCGACGGCACGGCCGACAACATGCACTTCTTTATCGATCTGCCGGCCAACACGACGAACGCCCAGATCATGCAGATGGTGCAGAACGGACAAGGTGATGCCGGCGATTACGACCGTGACAGCTTTATCTCGGGATTCTTCGGCGTGCGCACTGGCAACCATGTGGCGACCGTCGTGACGTTTGAGCCGACTGGACGTTCGAATATTCAGCGGTTTGCCGGGATGTTCGCTGAAACGGGCGTTGGCGCAGGATTCGGCGACATGAACGGCAACGGCGCCTACGCCGCGTCCGATCTACTTGGCACTAGCAATGGCTCGTTTGAGCAGGTGCTCTACAGCCAGAACAATTTGTTCAATGCCGCCGCCGACGTGAACGGCGACGGGCGGGTGACAAACGTCGATCTGTTCGGGCTTGGCGACGAACTGACGTCCAAGGGGGCGAGCGTCGCGGCGCTCAACGCTTACGACCAATTGCTGGTGAAGCGCGGCGACGTCAACTTGGACGGCGTCACGAACGGCGCCGACGTGGCGGCGTTGCATGCCAGCTTCGGCCAAACCGGCTGGCAGGCCGACCTGAGCGCCAATGGCGTCGTGGGGTTGAGCGACGTCGCCACGCTGATCACGGAGTTGGTTCGTACGAGCTTCGGCGATTTCAATCTCGATCGCCGCGTCGACGGGGCCGACTTCCTGACTTGGCAGCGCAACGTGGGGCTCGCCGGAGCCCGCTTTGATCAAGGCGACGCCGACCTGAACGGCGTGATCGACGCCGCTGATCTGGCCATCTTTCGCAATGGGTATGGTTCCGTCGGTCCGCTTAACAGCGCGGTTGCAACCGCAGCCGTTCCGGAACCGCGTTCGTACTTGATGGCGCTAGCGGCGGCGATTTGTTTCTCAAGCCATTACTTCGGCCGCGTCGCGACAACGCGATCCAAGATTTCATGACCAATGTAGCGGGGAGGAACGCTCCCCTGACTTTTCGACTATGGGTAATCGAAGACCCAACATCAACGAGGGAGGAAGAACGATGAAAGCCTTACGTTTCGCTCGCTACGCCATGGCCGCGACGGCCCTCCTGGCGGCGCCGGCATTCGCGATTCCAGTGATGGACGGCACAGCCGACGTCGAGTACGGCGCCGCATTGTCGACGCAGAACACGAATACGCAGTTCGGCAACGCGACGAGCGGCGACCCGATCAACGGCGGCGGCGGTTCGGAAATCGATCAGGTCTTCGGATACATTAGCGGCGGAAGACTGTACGTGACCATCGCCGGCAATCTGGAAACGAACTTCAACAAGTTCGACGTTTTCATCGATTCCGAGGCGGGCGGCTCCAACGTCATCGACGGCGGAGTTCTGCCTGCGGGCGTCGACCAGTTCTGCTGCGGCGGCAATGGGACTGATCCCAACAACACCGGCGCCTTGCAACGACTCACCGGACTGACGTTCGACGCCGGTTTTCAGGCGGATCACTTCCTGACGTTCACCCATGGCTTTGAGAAGCTCCGGGAAGGATTGCCGGACCAACTGCAGTTTTACGCGTTGACGGCGCATTACGCTGATCTGACCAATGGGGTGAACGGTCGGAATGCAGCGCTCGGCATGCAGTTGGCCCAACGTGGTTTGCCCAATGTGCTGCGGGGGACCACGGCCGACTTCGACACAGATGGCAACGTCGATGGCGGCGAATTCCTCACCTGGCAACGCAATGCCACCGTCACGACCGGGGCGACGCGAGCCATGGGCGACGCCGACGGCAACGGCGCCGTCGACGCGGCCGACCTGGCTGCCTGGCAAGCGAAGTTTGGGTTCGACGTCGCCAACGCGACGTTCGGCGCGGATTACTTCGCTCCGCAAAACCCTAACGCCGACAATTCAGATGCTCTGATCGGCCCGACGCTGCCGGGACTCGCCCCAGGAGACTTGATCGACAAGGTCTACGCCCAGGGCGCCGGCACGGTGAACGGCAACCTCGTTACGCGCGAGTTGGAGTTCTCGCTGCCGATCGACGGGAGCGACCCCACGAATACCTTCAAGCACCGCAACATGGAGAACATCGTCGATCTGCAGTTGGCGGTCGACAACAGCAATATTGCCGGCGTGTCGGGCAACGGCCCTTATGACACGCCAACGACGGACGATCCGCAGAACGTTCGGACGGGCATCGAGTTTTCGATTCCGCTTACGGAGATCGGCTACACGTCGGGGCCCATCAAGCTGATCGCCTTCGTCAACAACGGCGGACATGATTATCTCGCCAATCAAGTCTCAGGCGAGGGCGTTCTCTTTGGAAACCTTGGCGGATTGTTGCCTGATTTTGAATTGGAGTTCCCAGGCAATCAATTTGTGACCATTCCGGCGCCGGCGGTCGCTGCGGCGGCCGCTGTGCCGGAGCCTGCCGCGGCCTTGTTATTACTGAGCGGCCTTGCCGCGCTGGGCGTCGTCCGCCGACGGTAAGCGATTTGTTGGCAGAGCGACTTGAGCAGTTTGGTTTGGGGCGGCCGCGAGTTCGCCGGGGGGCAGCCGCGGTCGCCCCGATTTTTGTCATCCGATTCTTCAGCAAGAGCGACATCCAGTGAAGGCGATTGAGCGATTGATTGTGTCGGCAGTCATCGGCGCCATGGGGTGCGGGCAAGGTGGCGTGCCGAGCCAAGTTGCCGTCATTTCCGAATTGACGACGGCCGCTGTCGCTACGCCCGCAACGCCGACTAACGCCGTTGCCGTTGAATGGGACGAAGCTGAGACGCTCCCCAATGTGCCGGCGTGGGCCGTTGACGCTGTCTTCTACCAGATCTTTCCCGAGCGATTCCGCAACGGCGATCCCTCGAACGACCCAACACACGCGTCACTGGAATTTCCCGACGTGATTCCGAAGTCGTGGAAGATTTCGCCCTGGACCGGCGACTGGTACGCCCGCGCCGATTGGGAACGAGAGAGCGGCGACAACTTTTTCGAGAACGGCGTTTTCAACCGGCGCTACGGCGGCGATTTGCAGGGGGTGCTCGATAAACTCGATTATCTCAGCGATCTCGGCGTCAACGCGATTTACTTCAACCCGGTCTTCTACGGCCGCTCGCTCCACAAGTACGACGGGAGCTCGATGCACCATATCGACCCCCACTTCGGACCCGACCCGGCGGGCGACTTTGGGCTGATGGCCGAGGAGACTAGCGATCCGGCGTCGTGGCATTGGACGGCGGCCGACAAGCTGTTTCTCAAACTTCTCGCGGAAGCCCATGCTCGCGGCATTCGGGTCATCATCGACGGGGTCTTCAACCATACGGGCCGCGATTTCTTTGCGTTCGCCGACATTGCGAAGCGTCGAGAAGCATCTCCGTACGTCGATTGGTACATCGTCGCCCACTTTGACGATCCCCAGACGCCGGCAAACGAGTTTCAATACAAGGGATGGTGGGGCAACGACACGCTACCGGAGTTTTCGGACAACGGCGCAGGCGACGACCTCCATCCGGGGCCGAAAAAATACGTGATGGATATCACGCGCCGTTGGATGGATCCGGACGGCGACGGCAATCCCCAGGACGGCATCGACGGCTGGCGGCTCGACGTGGCCGAGGAGATTCCGCTGCCGTTTTGGAAGGAGTGGAACGGACTTGTTCGCCAGCTGAACCCGGCGGCGTATACGGTTGCGGAGGTATGGAACGACGCGCGTCGCTTTCTCGTCGACGGCGGCTTTTCGGCGACGATGAACTACCATGCGTTCGCGTTTCCGACGAAAGGCTTTCTGATCGATGGCCGCATGACGGCTCACGATTTCGGTTGTGAGTTGCAACTGCGGCGCGAGGCGTATCCGGCTGCGATGCAGTTCGCGCTGCAGAACCTTGTCGATTCGCACGACACGGATCGATTGGCGTCGATGATCGTCAATCGACCGATCGACCAGCTGTATCGCAACGCCGATCGATTTGACTTCGACGAAGGGGGCGTCGTCTCGCCGCGGCACAATCCTGCTTACGACGTGGCGCCGCCGACAGAGCAAGAGCGAAGAATTCAGCGGATGGTCGTCCTGCTGCAGATGACGTATGTCGGCGCCCCCATGGTTTATTACGGCGATGAAGCGGGAATGTGGGGCGGGGACGATCCTTGCGACCGCTGGCCAATGACCTGGGAAGACCTCCAGTTCGAAGAGCAGGGGAGTGATCCGTTGGGGCGTCCTCGCGATGCGTCGCCGGTAGCCTTCGACAAGGATCTCCACGAGTTCTATCGTGATGCCATCACACTGCGAAAAAACGAACCGGCGCTGCGCCGCGGCAGTTGGTCGGCGGTGGCTTCTGACGATGACGCGAAGTTCTTTGCATTCTGCCGCGAGCTTGACGGGCGGCAGGTGCTGGTGGCCTTCAATCGCAGTGATGAGCCTTTTGAGTGGGCGATTCCCGCGGCTATGAGCGCTGGCGCCAAGATTCTCTTCAGCACGGACGAAGCCGCCTCGCTGGCGCCGGCCACAAACGGCGCAGGCCAGTCGGTGAAGCTACCCGCCAAGTGCGGCGTCGTCATTGCGGAGCGATGACGTGAGAACTCGCCGTCGCAACGCAGTCACGGTCCATTTGCTCGTTGCGGCCGCGTTGCTGGCTCTGAGCGGGTGTGGGGAGCGAGATTCGCGGCGCGTCATCAATCTCTGGCACCAGATGCGCCCCGAAGATCGCGCTGTGCTGGCGGAGCGGATCGAAGTCTTTGAACGCGATCACCCCGGCGTGGCGGTGCGAGCGCTTTACAAGGAAACCGAAGAGCTGCGCAGCGGCCTGGTGTCGGCGGTGCTGGCGGACAAGGGGCCAGAAGTGATCTACGGCCCGTCCGACGTCGTGGGCGTCTACCAGGCAATGGGTGCGCTGGCAGATATGTCCGCCTGGTTCACGTCGGCTGAGGAAAAGGCGTTCGATCCGCGGGCTGTCGTGCGTTTGCCGGATCGGACCGATCCGGCTCGCAAAGATTTGGTCTTCCTGGGAGATCGCTTCGGCAACCATCTCGCGCTCGTCTACAACCGCCGGCTCATTCCTCGCCCTCCTGCAACGACTGCGGAGTTGGTTGAATTGGCCAAGGCGAATACGGTCGATGAAAACGGCGACGGCCAGAGCGATCGTTATGGCTTGGTATGGAACTACACCGAGCCCTTCTTTGTCATTCCCTTTCTCACTGGCTACGGCGCCTGGATCTTCGAGGACGAGGCGACGACTCGCCGAGAGGGTCGCCGGGATCCGCAACCGACGCTTGATACGCCGGAAGCGATCGCCGCGTATCGCTTTGTCGCCGCCTTGCGTAATGAGCACCGAGTGCTGCCGCGCTCAGCCGACTATGAGACGGCGACGGCGCTGTTTCGCGCCGGCAAGGCGGCCATGATTATCGATGGCGATTGGAGTTGGCAAAATTATCTCACGACGCCGGGCCTCGATGCGGCAGTCGCGCTGCTGCCGACAGTGGCGGAGACCGGGTTGCCGATGGCGCCGATGGTTGCGCCGAAGGGATATAGCCTCACCTCCTTCGCGACGGGCGAGCAGGCCGACGAGGCGATGGAACTGATTCTGTTTCTGACGGGGGAGGAAACTCAGCGGGCTTTTTTGGCCCAACAGCGGATCCTGCCGTCGCGACTCGCCCTGCGCGACGACCCGCTGGTGACGGATGATCCGGTGATGGCGCTCTCCGTGGAGCAGGCCGAGCGGGGCCGGGCGATGCCGACGACGGTCGCCATGCGGGCGGTTTGGGACGCGATGCGGCCTCCTTACCAACTGATGATGGCGGGACAACTCGATGCGGCCGAGGCCTCAGCCCGCATGCAGCATGATGCGCTCGCACGCATCGAGACCATCACGGGTCAAACGACGCCCGATGGCTCGGCGTTCGTCGTCTACGCGCTCGCCGCCGGGGCCTTGGCGGCGCTCCTAGCGTTTTTGCGTCGTCATTTCCGCGCGTTTGGCGTGGATTGGCGGCGGAACCGCCTGGCCTACGTGCTGGTCTTGCCGTCGATCGTGCTGATCTTTCTCACGGTGCTCTATCCGCTGGCCTACAACATTGTTCTGTCGTTCTCGAACATGTCGCTCACGAATCTGCGCGACTGGGAAATCGTCGGCCTACGCAACTATGCGTCGATCGCTACCGGCGGCGAATCGCAGGTATTTTGGCAGATCTTCGTGAAGACGCTGTTTTGGACGGCGATTAACGTCTTCTTTCACGTGACGATAGGCGTGCTGCTGGCTGTGACCTTGAACGGGCCCGTTGCGGGCAAGAGCTTTTATCGCGTCATGCTGATCATTCCGTGGGCCGTGCCGGCGTACATCACGGCGCTGACGTGGCGCGGGATGTTCGACGAGCAGTTCGGCGCCGTTAATCAGATGATCCGCGGGTTGAGTTGGATGAACGGGTTTCTGCCCGACATGCTGCAGCTGGAGCCGATCAATTGGCTCGGCCAGGCGACGCCGGCGTTTGCCGCCTGCATCATCGCGAACGTCTGGCTAGGGTTCCCGTTCATGATGGTGATCGCCTTGGGAGGATTGCAGGGCATCCCGGCGGAACTTTACGAAGCGGCCCGCATCGACCGGGCGTCGCGCTGGCAGCAGTTTCGAATGATTACGCTGCCGATGCTGAAGCCGGTGCTCGTGCCGGCGGTGACGCTCGGGGCGGTTTGGACGTTCAATAACCTCAACGTCGTGTGGCTCGTCTCCAACGGCGGCGAGCCGGCGGACCAAACGCATATTCTGGTGAGCTACGTCTATAAAGCGGTGTTCAACCTGTACCAGTATGGCTATGGGGCGGCGCTGTCGATGGTGTTGTTTTTCATGTTGCTGACTTTCTCGCTGCTCTTCCTCGGAAAAACTCGAGCCACTGAAGCCGTTTATTGAAGCCGTGGCTCCGCTCGACGACCGCGACGTTCGATCATGTCTGAACCGAAACTACTCACCGCCGCTCGGCATGTCGTGCTGCTCGCCTTTGTGGCGATCGCATTGTGGCCCGTGCTCGACGTGATTTCGATTTCGCTGCGTCCCGGAGACCAACTCCGCACGGCCGAGTGGCGACTGATTCCGCGTGATTGGACGCTCGACTCCTATCGAGAACTCTTCACGAGCCAGCCGTTTCTGCGGTGGCTCGGCAACTCGCTGCTAGTGGCCGCCGGCGTGACGGCGACCGGAGTCGCGCTGGCGTCGATTGGCGGCTACGCCTTCAGCCGCTTCCGGTTCGTCGGTCGGCAGGCGATGATGCTTTCCATTCTGACGACGCAGATGTTTCCGGCGACGATGCTGCTGCTGCCGCTGTACATCATGATCGCAAAGCTCGGGCTGGTGAACACGTTCCTCGGACTAGGCATCTTTTACGTCTCGACGGCGCTGCCGTTTTGCATTTGGCAGATGAAAGGGTTCTACGACACGATTCCCCGTTCGCTCGAAGAGGCGGCGCGCATCGACGGCTGCACGCCGTGGCAATCGTTCCGCCGTGTGATCTTGCCGCTGGCCGTGCCGGGATTGGTGATCACGGCGCTCTTCAGCTTCATGACGGCGTGGAGCGAATACATTGTGGCCGCCCAAATCCTGCAGGATCGCGACCTGTTCACGCTGCCGCTGGGGCTGAAGAGCTTTCAAGCGAGCATGTCGACGCAATGGGGGCTCTATGCAGCGGCGTCGATCTTGGTGAGCGTGCCAGTCGTCGTCGTGTTCGTCTTGCTCAGCCGCTATCTGGTCTCGGGAATGACGCTCGGTTCGGTCAAAGAATAACGCGCGCCGATTACATTCGCACGATCTGCCGCATCGCCGCGCCGGTCTTCGCGACGCGGCCTGGCGCGAATGGAATCATCTCCGCAGTGAGCGTGCGGTCGTAGCCAATCGCACGGAGTGCCGCCATCGTTTCCGCCCAGGGTTGATCTCCTTCGATCAGATCGCAGAAACCATCGAGCGTGCCGACCGATCGTTTGAAGTCCTTCAAGTGAACCCGCTTGATGCGCGAGCCAAGGATCTCGATCCAGTGAGGCGGATACTGGTGCTGCCCCATGCAGTTGCCGACGTCGAAGTAGGCGCCAACCGCGGGCGAACCGATCGAGTCGATGAAGTCGCGGTACTCGAGCGGCGAGTAGAAGAGGCCGTTCCAGACGTTCTCAAGGCAGAGCTCGACGCCGACTCGCTCAGCGGTAACAGCAAGCGTCTTGGTCGCCTCGCGGGCCCACTCGACGGCTTGCTCGTAATGGACGAAGCCATATCCGGGATCCCACGGAATCGCCACGGCGCCAGGGATGAAGAGCAGCGACTTGCAGCCGAGCCACCCGGCGCGCTGCAGCGCCGCTTCGTTCAATTCGATGGCTCGGCTCCGGATCGCTGGGTCGGGATGCGACGGCGAACAGCCCCAAGTCATCCCCGAGGCGAGCGATTCCATCCGCAGACCGGCTGATTCGACTATCTCTCGAATCTTTGCACACTCCTCTGGCGTCGACGCCACCGTTAGCACGCCGGTCTCGGCAATCCCGAGTTCGATCGCTTGGAAACCAGCCTCGCGGGCGATCGCGCAGACTTCGTCAATCGGCGCTTCGTTCTCGAGCGCGTGTTCAAAGCTCCAATAATTGATGGCGGAGATCATGCGTGGCGACGCGTACGTCGGGTGGGAAGGCGGGAAGTGAAGGCGGCGACTGCCAGGGCGGTTAGTGCCGCGAGGGCTGCCGTCGTGGGCTCAGGCACAGCCGACGCGGACGCCGCTGCCGGCAGCGACGTTTGCCCTGACTGCTGCTGCCACTGCAGGAAGTCGGCTCCATCGACGACGCCGTCGCCGTTGGCGTCGCCTTGGAATTTCGTCGCCCCAGTGGCGCCGAAGCCGGTTCGCCAACGGTTCAGATCGCTCGCGTCGACCGTGCCGTTGTCATTGAAGTCGGCCGGAAGCAGCGCGGCGTTGATCGCCGCCACAGCATCGACCTCAGCCTGCCAATACGAAGGAAGCGTGTCCCAGGGATTGTTCATCACGTCGTTGGTAATGTAAATCCCACCTGTGCTGCGCGTGAGCGCCAGTCGCAGGTACTCCTCCATCGTCGTTGCCGACGACTCGGTATGGACCAGATGAACGAACTGCTGGCTATCGTAGTTCGCGTTCCACGCTGACGGCGCGTAGGAAGGATACGATGAGCCGACGTTCTCATGAACCATGAAACGGTCAGCGGTCGGCCAGAGAAGGTATTGCTCCAGAGTATTCGTGCCGGGATTGCCCATCACCTCCCAGACGGGATCGATCGATTTCACATGGTTGTAGATGTTGCGATAGTAATCGAGTTTCTGCGCGGGGCCGGTGTTCGACATTTCGTCGACGAAGATCCCGTCGATGCCGTACCATGTCGAGTACTTGTCGATGTCGGCAGTGACCTGCGCCAGCGGGCGACTGCCGTAGCTCGAATAGACGTAGCCGATGACGCGGCCGCCGGCGGCGCGGAAGGCGTTGACGGCCGCCACGTAGTTTCCGTCGACGTTGTTGCCCGGCCCATTGCCAGGGTTCATGATCGCGGTGATCGGCACGTCGTCGGCCGCGGCCGTCATCGCGTTCCAAGGACTACCGGCAGAGGGATAGAAGTAGGCGGGCACGACGATGTCGAGCGCCGCATGCGCGGAGGAGCGACTGCTAATCGCCAGCAACAACAGGACTAGCCATCGCACCGTCGACGCCGACGCGGATGTCAATGTCGCGCAAATGTTTCGTGAATCAATGGTGCGGCTCAAGCGACTTCTCAAGGTGAATTCCCAGGTGACTTCGGCAATCTTTCCGTGTTCCCGCTCCGCGCGACGCTCGAACCACGGCAGGAGGCTGCCCCCGCAACTCCCGCCGCGGTTCGAGGTCGTGTGCGCAGTGCTTCTCTAGCTCGCTTTTCGGCGGCGAACCATACTCCCGATGATCGCAGCGCCGCCAATCGCCAGCAACGCGCTGCCCGGTTCCGGGACGGCGCTAACGACGGGCGCCGCGGCGGGCAAGCCAAAGTTAGCTTTCCAATCTGCCAAGTCGGCGGCGTCGTACGTCGTGCCAAAGCCTTGCTGCCAGAGCAGAAAGTCGGCGCCGTCGACGTCGTTATCGAGATCAAAGTCGCCCGGAGTTCCAGCCGGCGGCGTGGCGAGCGTATAGCTAATGACTTGGGTGATGTCAGCCAAGCCCTGGTCGGTGTAGATGACAAAGTTAAACGACGGCTGCGTAAAGGCCAGCTTCGGGCCGCCGAGCGCTGGGGGGAACTGAATGGTCACGTCGAGCGGAACGGCCCACTCGTAGCCGATCCCCACGGGCGGGCCCGCTTCGGTCCAACTCGGAAAGATCAGGGCTCCGCCGTTCCCAATTGGGCCGCCGGTCATGCTAAGCCCCAGGTTAAAAATGCCTGTGTATTGGGCGAAGGGGAAATCGGTCTGATAGCCAAGTTCAGAACCGATCTCGCCGATTTGCAGCACATCGAAGCCCGTCGCCTTGTCTTGGTCGGTGTCGAAGCCGAGATACACGTTGGCCAGAGAGATCGGCGTCGCATTGAACGTGGAGACGCGAATGTAGAGGAACTCATCGTCATTTGCGACCTGGACGTTCGCGAAATCGACGTCGCCCGGGTTGTCGAGCGGATCCATGTCGACCACGGTGATGCCGGAGTTCGTCCAATCGTCGAACTCCGTTCCAGGCGCTTCGCCTTGAACCTGGATCGTGGTGGCGTAAAAACTCGGTGCGATCACTTGGGCCGAGCCAATCGAAGGAATGCAGCAGGCGGATATCGCGACGAAAAACGTCGGCAGGCGGCGAACGAGGGGCGTCATCTCTTAATCTCCGCGGTCATGCGTCGCCAGAGGGGAAGGCGGTCGCTGGAAATGCTAAGTCGCTACATAAATGGCGCACCGCGAGTCCTCCCACGGTGCGAGAATTTCTCAATGCTCCTGCGCGAGGCGACGTCTCCGACGCGCCCCACGCAGGTCGTTTGTTGTTATTAACGGCGCCTTTTCAACAGTAGTGCTCCGCCGCCGATCAGGGCGAGCATGCAGCTGGAGGCTTCCGGCACGGCGAGCGTGTATTCAATCACGGCGCTGACGTCGTAGTTCCTGCCGTCGTCGCCGGGAAACCCGGTCGGCAACTGATCGGCGCCCGTCCCCTTGTCCACCCACACGAGCAAGCGAATCACGTTGTCGGGGAACGTGGCGCCGCCTGCCGTTCGCACATTGGCGAGAGAGATCGCTAGTTCTCGGCTGCCAGCGTCGGCGAAGGGAGACATCAAGGCATGCCCGCCGCCGAAATAATCCCCTGATAGCGTTCCGGAATTGAACACACCCGTATCTTGCGCGAAGCCGAAGTCATTCTGCCAACCTACTTCAGCGCCGATCAGCCCGGCGCTGAAAATGTCGAATCCAGTGGCCGAGTTCTTGTCAGTATCGATGGAAATAAACGTGCCGAGCGCCAAGTTGTTGGCAAACGTATTACGAATGTAAAGATTTTGGTTGTCGTTGGCGATTTGCGTATCGGCGATGTCGGGTCCGCCGAAGTTATCGCCGGCGTCGGAGTCGACGACGGGTACGCCGGCCCAATCGGCGTAAGCGTCGTCGATCACAATGGTCTTAAACGTCCCGGCGGTAACGATTCCGCCAGTCTGCATCGCGATCAGCAGCGCCGCAGCGCTCCAGATTCTTCGGGTCATGAGTCGTGCTCCTTTCAAAAGGGGTGTTAGTCTAAACCGTTAGTTGCTTGCCGCCTCATGTTCCTCAAATCAATCTCTGGCGTATTGCCTGGATGCGTTCCGCGCATTCATCGTTTGTTACTGTTGGGGGACGATTCCATCGCTGCGATGACCGGCAGCGCGGTGGACTTCTGGATCGACGTCGAATTGGATGAAGGCCACCGACGAATCACAGCGGGTCATATTGAAGCCGCCGGAGTGTGCGCTGCCGAACAATCGCTCGCCGATTTCGTTTGAATCGCCGGGCTTATCGGGACCAAGTTGCAGCGGACGATTGAGTTCCTTCACATGTGCCGTGGTGCGAAGCGTATCGGCATTGTTGCCCGCAAAGGCGGGCTCATTGTCGCCGAAGTCAAGCCCATCGTCGTAATTGTCGGTCGACATATACTTCTCGCCCACCATGTAAGTGTTTGAGAGGCCGTCTTCCACTTGACGAAAATTGATCTCAGACCGACCAAATACTACGCCTGTGCCTTCGCCCTGCGACGCCGCGACGCTGTATTTGAATCCGTAGGCGCTGCGCCAGTTACTCCCGTAAAGACTCCAATTGGTGTTTTTGACGGCCAAGTCATACGCCGTATTCGCCGCAGGATAACCGAATGCTTCCACCTGAATCATGTCTCCCGCGTTGGCGGCGTAGTCGGTCTTACTGCATCGCTCGAATTGCTCAGTATAGGAAAACGGAATGCTTGTGCTGGTGTACGAGTAAACGTTGGTCGAGCGCCTACTCGGACAGTTCATTCCCTCAAACGGCGCTTCAACTCTCTTGCGCGTCGCGGCGTCACGAGCGGCGCCGGTGGCCCCGCGGCCAATATCGTGCAGAGCCTGTTGCTCGATGAACGGCAGGATGTTGTACAGCCAGCCTCCTGGTTGCCCCTTCCCGAACCCGTAGTCGGGATATCCCAGCCACATAAAGCCCCAACCGCCCGTCGGAAGGTGTTTTTGAGCATCATGGTGATTCTGGAACGCCAGACCGAGTTGACGCAGCTGATTCGAACATTGCGTCCGCCGAGCCGCCTCGCGAGCCGCTTGCACGGCCGGCAATAGCAAGGCCACCAGGACTCCAATAATGGCAATCACCACCAGCAACTCGACCAGCGTAAAGCCGGCGGACTTTCGGTGCGACTGGTATTTGATCGGTTGCGTCATTGCAAAGCTCCTCATGCACCGCCGCGACGGCGGCATTCCATCAAGTTCCGTTTAGATCACGTTGGCGGCGGCGCCTTCGTCGTACTTCTGGCTGCCGTTCGCCGCATGGTGCGGCGGACGGATCCGTGGACGCGGGGCGCCCGGCGTTGGCGGATCGATCGACTCAAACGTTCCTAGTTCCTCGCTCCGTTGGGCCGCGACGCACATCGTTGCGCTGAGGATGCCGTCGGCGAGCGTCGATTGCGAAAAATCCTCGCCGCGAATCACGTCCAGGAAGTTGCGGGCCAGCATCGCGTCACCGCCGTAGTGTTCTTCGGAGGCCGAGACTTTGATCTCGTCGACGGTATTCGAATGGTGGTCGATCACCGTCAGCGACTCCTTGTACCAATCGAATTGCAGCGTCGCGCGATAGCCGGTGATGCGGGCGCCGCGCCACGCGGCGCTGCGGCGCGTCACGAAGTTTTGCGAGTAGGCGGCGTGAGCGCCGTTGGAGTAAGTAATGAGCGCCGAGCCAGCGTCGTGATGGCGGATCGACGTGCTGAAGGCGCAATCGTGATCGCCCAGCCCCATGCCGCCGTCGTCGCCCCGTTTTTCGATGGCGCGGGGGCTTTCGAGACATTCGTCCGCGCTGCTGCAGCCCGAACAACGTAAGTCAGCCGGCATTGCGCCGCCGAAAACGCGCCGCGAACCGGTGGCCGCGATGCTACGGGGCGCGGCCTTCAGCAATTGATTGATGTAGTCGAAGTCGTGCGTCGCTTTTTGCAGCCAGAGCCCGCCGGTAAGATCGAAGTCGCGGTACCACTGGCCAAAGTAGACGCCGCCGTACGGGACGTAGTTAAACGCTTGGATATGGTTGACCACGCCAAGCCGCCCAGAGTCGACGATCTGAGCGACGCGACGGTAGAGCGGGGTCATCCGCAATGGGAAGGAAACGACGACGTTGCTTTCCCGGCCTGCGAACGCGGCTGCTAACTCTTGGAGTTGGCCATGCGAGATCGCGACCGGCTTCTCGATGAAGAGGGGCAATCGCAGGCCAGCGCACTTCAGGGCAATCGGCGTATGGCTCTCGCAGTTTGAACCGATGAGCAGGGCGTCGAGACGGTCTGCACACTCGAGCAGCGAATCGGCCGTGGGAAAGACATGGGCGCCCGCATCATCGACCTTCACATCGGCCAAGCGTTTGCGGGCCATCTCAGGGCGCGGATCGGCGACTGCAGCGAGACGGACCTCGCTGTCAGCTTTTTGGAGCATCGCCGTCAAATGAGCGGCGCGTCTCCCCATGCCGATGACGCCTAGACGAATCATGAAAGTTCCTGAATGGCGGCCGTTATTCGCGCCCGGAGAGCGTGGCTCTCCGGCTAGTGTTTTGTTTGTACGAACTTCTGAACGAAATTACGGTTCCAATAACTCGATGCGGGCGATCCACATCAGACCTGGTCGGTCGTTACTGCCGCCATCGGCGGGTTGGGCGATGCGAATCTGCCGGAACTTGGCATTGGGGAGCGTGTGTCTTGATATTTGCGCGGCAGCGTCGACCGTCGACTCGACCTGTTGCCACGAGGCGTCGTCGTGCTCGCGGACCTGCACCTGGAAGTTGCGCGACGGCCCGGCGGCATCATGCCAATTGATCAGCAACAAGCCACTCTGGCGCGATTCTGGCAGATCGATTTCCAGCCATGGTTCTTCGCCATCTTCGGCGCTCGCCCAGGCGGCGTCGCTCCAAGAGCAGTGGGAGCGATCGGTGGAAGGATCGACGACAGGCTTCACCTGGTAGCCGATGAAGCAACTCGACGGCGTCACCACCGTCCCAGCGGGGAAGCCGTTAGCGGCGTCCGTCATCTTGTAGGCCAGTTTCTCTGGCGTCATCTGACGTTCTAACCACTTGGCGTTGGCCTCGCCGACGGGGAGGTCGACGTAGACGTCGTCGAGCATGATATTCGACGCCGAGAAGAGATACCCGAGGCTCGCAGCG
The DNA here is from genome assembly GCA_013822725.1 of Pirellula sp. Classification (GTDB taxonomy): domain Bacteria; phylum Planctomycetota; class Planctomycetia; order Pirellulales; family Lacipirellulaceae; genus Lacipirellula. The sequence goes on along the minus strand of PNKX01000027.1, from coordinate 13,674 downwards.
CGATTGGCGGCGAACTGCAGCGACTCACGGTCGGCCGGCGTGGCGTAATCGAGCACCAGCACTCGTAGCGGAGTTTTCTCGATCGCTGGATTCAAGATGGTCGTGGCGCGTCGCAGGGCGAAGTCGAGCGACGCAGGATCATGCAGCCGATATTGTTTCGTCTCGAAGTCGTAGGTAGCAGTAAAGCTCTCCATCATGAACCCGTCGACCAGCGGCGCTGACTCCGCTACGAGGTCGAAGCCTTGATTCATGACGATCACGGCCTCGGGCAGCGCTTCGCGCAGATCGCGGATCATCTGCAGCATCCCGGGACGCGATTCGGGATAGATCTCCGAGACATTCAGCACGTCGAGAAAGATCCCGTCAAAGCCGTACTCTTCCACCAGTCGCTTCGCCTCGGCAACGCGGTTGGCGCGCCAGGCGGGATCGTTTGTATTGGCGTACCAGCTTTTCCAGATGGCGTTTTGATCGGGTTCGCCATTGCCGTCCTGGTCGAAATACCAACTCGCCTTACCGCCAGGCCCCGACCTGTCGCCATCGAGCAGCCGACTTGATTCGCCGATCGAGATGTAGCCGACCGTCACGACTCCCAAGTCGGAAAGACGCCGTACGTCGGCGCTCGCCATCATTGGCGTGTGCAGCACCGCGATGTCGTAGCGGCCCAGTTCGGAGACCTTGCCGCCGCCGTAATAGGCGTAGAAGGAACGGGCGTCCCGAAAGCGTTGTCGCGCCGGCTGGTCGCGGTTGGCCTTGGGCTCAATAGCGGCGACGGCCGATGCTTTTGCGGACTGAGCGACGGTGGAATCAGCGGCTGCCCACGAAGCCAGCGTGAGCGTTAGAGCGATGATCCAGATGGAAGTGGTTCTGGCCATAGCGAAGGTCTAGTCGTACGAGTGACGCCGCTTAGTACGTCGCTCATTACAATGATTGGCAATACTAATGTCAATACAATTCCGAAAAGATTGTATTGTTTTTTAATGCGGCAATCTGCCGTTATCACGGAATTCAAAGATTCAAGTTGACAATACTTTCTTGGTCTGTAGGCTGGCACCTATGTCAATCGTGGAACTGCCAAAGTACGAGCGGGTGAAGTTAGCCATCATTGGCGACATCGAGCAGGGACGCCTCGTTCCTGGCAGTTTGATCCCTTCGGAAGCCGAACTTCTCGAGCGGTTCGACGTGTCGCGGCCGACGCTGGTCCGTTCGTTTCAGGATCTGGTTCGCGAAGGCTGGGTCTATCGCCGCCAGGGAAAGGGGACGTTTGTCGCCGATCGCACGGCTCGTCCCGTCGAGCCGACCGCCCCGGAAGGGCAGATCGTGCCGCTATTCGTCCACTCGCAAGCCGTGCGGCAAAGCGGCGACGCCAAAGAACTGCTTATCCACCTGATGCGCGGCGTGCAGACGGCGCTTGAAGGCGCCGGCTTCAGTTTGGTGATGCGCAGCATCAAAGACATGTCCCGTCAGGAAATTGATAAATTCCTCGGTGCGCGTTCGCCGGGGCCGGCGCTGGTCGTCGAGCCCTCTTCGACGCCGCTGCTGTGGGAAGAATTGCGTAGCCGCGGCTGGAACGCCTGGGCTATCCTCGACAACGTTCCCAACGGCAATTGCGTTTACATTGATCAAGAGCATGCCGGCTACCTGGCGGCTCGCTATCTGTTGAGCAGAGGTTGCCGCAACGTGGCGCTGCTCAATGGACCGCTGACCGCCTACTGGGGCTTTCAAGCTCGCTTGGCGGGATATCAACGCGCATTGGCCGAGTTTGAACTGCCGTACCGCACCGAATTGGCGCTGGAAGGGGCTCACGTGGTCGATAGTGAAGCCGGCCGCGCGATGCTGCGTTCGCTGGTCGACGCCGGGATCAGTTTCGACGGCGTCATCGGCGCCAGCGACGGTAAAGCCATTGGGGCGATGATGTCTGCCGAAGAAGCTGGCTTGAAGATCGGCCATGACGTCCAGTTCGTCAGCATCGACAACACCGTGGCCCAATACGCCCCCCATCCGCTGTCGTCGGTGACGATGGCGTTCGAAGAGGCGGGGCGTTTGGCGGCGTCGTTGGCGATTTCGCCGTTGTTTAATATGGGGCCTTCCCCCATTCAAACGCACAGCAAACTTGTCCCGACGTTGGTGGAGCGATAGCGGCGGCACGCTCCTGACGTTGAACGATTGGTCAGAAACAGAGCAGGGCGGACTGCGACGATTCTTGACGCGAGAGAGAGCCCAAAGCAGCTCATCGCGGCGAGGCGTTGTCGCAGTTACGGATTTTGGCGGCGTTTCGGCGCCGTCTTAACGATTTCGTCGCGTCGTTGTTTCGTACGGTTGCATCCGCGGAGACGCCATGGCGTCGGTCGACTGGATCATCGTCGCAGTTCCATGCCTGATCGTGGTGCTGGTGGCGCTGCGCGTTCGTCGCTATGTGCGAACGCCGAGCGACTTTCTCGCCGCGGGTCGGAGCGCGGGCCGTTATCTCGTCAGCACCGCCGACGGCATGGGCGCCGTCGGCCTGATCACCGCGGTGGGGTTGTTCGAGGTCTTCTACAACTCCGGCTTCAGTATCGCCTGGTGGCAGCAGTTGCAGCCCGCCATTTTGATGTTCGTCGCCATCTTCGGCTTTGTCATCTACCGCTACCGTGAAACGCGCGCGATGACGATGGCGCAGTTCTTCGAGATGCGCTACTCGCGCAATCTGCGGATCTGCATGGGGTTCTTGGCGTTCGTCTCGGGAATCATCAACTTCGGCATTTTCCCAATCGTCGGGGCGCGCTTCTTCATCTATTTCTGCGGTCTGCCGACCCACTTTCAGCTTGGCCCGCTGACGATCTCGAACTACGCACTGCTGAGCGGTTCATTCCTGCTGATCGCCCTCTTCTTCGTGCTGCGCGGCGGCCAATTGCAGATCATGGTCACCGACTTTGTGCAGGGGCTGTTCTGCGGCATCCTGTTTCTGGTGATCGCCGTCACGGTGCTCTACAGTTTCTCGCTCGAACAGCTCTTCGCTGGCGTCGCCCATCGGCCGGCCGGCAAGTCGATGATCAATCCGTTCGACGTGGCGGAGTTGGAAGACTTCAATTTGTGGTACGTCGCGATCAGCCTGTTCGCGACCGTTTATGGCTACATGAGCTGGCAAGGCAACTCGGCCTACAACGCTTCGGCGCTCAATCCGCACGAAGCCAAGATGGGGAAAATCCTCAGTGGTTGGCGACTATTTTCTCAGACGCTGATGTTCACCCTGCTCGGCTTGGCCGCGGTCGCATTGCTCCACGCGCCGGCGCCGCAACAGGTTGGCGTCGACGCCGATTGGACCGTGGCGAGCCAAGCCGCCCACGCCAAAATCGCCTACGCCGCCGCGGCCGAGGGCGAGCAGATTGGCAAGCAAATGACCGTGCCGATCGCTATCGGCGAGTTTCTGCCTGTTGGCGCGCGCGGCTGCTTCGTGTTGATGATGCTCTTTCTGATGGTGTCGACCGACGTCGCCTATCTCCACTCGTGGGGCTGCATTCTCGTGCAAGACGTCATCTTGCCGATTCGAGGCAGACATTTGGAGCCCGCCGAACATCTCACCTGGTTACGGTGTTCAATCGTCGGCGTCGCCCTCTTCGCCTACTTGTTCGGTCTGTTTTTTCCGCTGGGCGACTATATCTTCTTCTTCATGAACATCACGGCGGCCGTCTACATGGGGGGCTCCGGCGCCGTTATCATCGGCGGACTCTACTGGAATCGCGCGACGACGGCCGGCGCTTGGGGAGCGATGATCGTCGGCTCCGGGCTGGGCGTGTTGGGCCTCGCGATGCCTAAGCTCTATCCCGACTTTCCGCTGAACGGCAACTGGATGATGCTGTTTTCGATGTTGGCGGGCATCGCGACGTTCGTAATCGTCTCGCTGCTGACTTGCCGTGAGCCGCACGACATGGATCGACTGCTTCATCGCGGCGACTATGCCGTCACTGAAGACAACGTCGAGCCCGCGTCGACTGCCGCCATTCCAACGTGGAAGCGCACATTGCTCGGCTACGACGAGAACTTCACGCGTGGCGATCGCTTCATCTCGGCTTCGCTCTTCGGTTGGACGGGGCTCATGTTTGGAGCGTTCGCCGTCATCTCGCTCATCAACATGGTCTTCGGCGCTTGGAGCGAACGAACCTGGTGGCGTTGGATTGTTTTTTACAACGTCTTCTTGCCGCTGGCGGTCGGGGCCATCACGACGGTCTGGTTCACGATCGGGGGGTTGTTCGACATTCGACGACTATTTGAGAAACTACGATTGATCGAACAGTCTGCAGCCGTCACAGCAACTGACGACGGTTTGGTGAACGCCGACGTCGATGTTCCGGCTCACGATATTTCCGAGTCACCGCCGAGGTTGTCGTCGATCAGTTCGCTGGCCGCGGAATCGCCTTAAACGCAGCCATACGCTCTCTCAGATGGAAGCCTGCACTTCACGAATCTCTGCAGCGGATTAAAAACGCCGGCTGCCGAGATTCCTCTCGGCAGCCGGTCGTTCATCGCTACAACAGGTGGACCACGCGGTCGGCGAGGCCCTTCTCGCCGAGGACCACGTTGAGCTTGCCGCCTGCGGCGACTCGCTCCAGGACCTCCAGTTCCCGGAGCCGCATCAACGTCGGGTTGTCGGCGAGCAGCCGAGCGGTGTTCGCCTGGCTGCGCATCGCGGCGGTTTCCTCGCGGCGGACGATCAAGTTGGCCTCGGCCGCCTTCTTGGCCTCGGTCACCTTGTTCATTAGGTCCTTCATCTCGCCCGGCAGGATCACGTCGCGGACGCCCACCGAAAGAATCTGCAGACCCAATTCGCCCGCCCGACGACGGACCGCTTCCTCGAACTCGCTGGTGATCGCATCCTTCTCGGTCAGGAACGAATCGAGATCTCGCGTCGCCACAATCGCCCGCAGCGCGAGTTGCGCCTCGCGGTAGAGCGACTGGCTCGCGCCGTCGGCTACCATGATCGACTGCCGTGCGTCGACCACTCGGTAAGTGACCACCGCATTCATGCGGAGCGTCACCTTGTCGGCGGTCATGATCTCCTGACCGGCGACGTCGAGGGTTTGCTCACGGAGGTCGACCTCGGCCACGCGAGCATCGCCCATGCCGCGCCACCAGGCGTACTGGCCTGGCGGCAAGGTTTCGACGAACTCGCCGTTCTGGAACACGACGCCGACCTTGTGGCGATCCACCGTGCAAACGTCCAACACTTGCGACGCTTGCGGGCTGCGGACGATCACGTTGAAGTCGTCGTGCTGGAAGCGGACCTTACGCGCGTCGATCGTTTCGATGCGAACTTCCTTGAAGCCGGTCCAGTACGCGTACAAACCCGGCGGTAGGAGGTGGCTGAAGCGACCGTCGATCCAGACGAGCGCCCGCTCGTGGTCCTTCAGGTCCACCACTTGCGCACGACCCGCCAGAGCGCCGCTCTTAACGATGACGTCGAGCATGTCGTGACGGAGCCACGGCAGTCGCTGCGACGCGACGTCGATGCGGACTTTCTGCAACGGATCGAAGATCCAGCGTCGACCCGCGTCGAGCAAGCCCTGGAACTCGCCGTCGCGGAAGTACAGACCGACTTCGTCACTGTGAATATGAACTCGCTTGAACATGATGGCCGCACCTCCTTTCTTGACATGACGATGCGGCGAATGTCGTATCTGTTAGTGAACTCTTCCTAGCCCCGGGCTCTGCCCGGGGGTGGCGTTACGTTTGGCGCTGAATCTAACGTGCTACAAGCTCACCCCCGGGCGGAGCCCGGGGCTAGAATTTGCGTGCAGGAAATATTGGATGCGTCGCACCGTTAGGTGGTTCGCACGATTCTTGAAAAATCCCTGAGGCAACGAAACGAACAATCGATCACGCCTCCGCACGCGGAGCGTCGTTTAAGCAATCGCGGCTACAGCGTCGTCGGCGAGCGTCCGTCGATGCTGGTGCGAAGCAATCGCTTCGCAGCGGCGGTCGACTTATCGCTGGCTTCAAACGCTGCAGACGCGAATGCGGAATCCACGCACTACAGAGCGTCGGCGGGCGCTGCCGACGTCGTCGACTCGCCGAAGCGAGTACGGCGACGCGCGGCCGATCTCATCATTCGTTCGTTGCCCTCGGGGTTACCTGAGACGCTCACGCGCCTTCGTTGGAGCGAGTTTTCACACTCGCGGTGCGGTACGGGAGTCGAACCCGCGACAGCCAGATTATCGGTCTGGTGCTCTATCCACTGAGCTAACCGGTGGCGGACGACGCGCCATCGTTCGATTCCATGTTCGGAACGCGCAACGCTAACCGATGTCTCGGAGCGGAGCGCGCCGCTGGACCCGGCGCGTCAGACCTTGCTTGAAGTTGCATCACGAAAAAGACGCCGGCGGGAGTCGAACCCGCTTCGAGCTGCGTTGCAGGCAGCCGCCGTGCCGTCTGGCTCCAGCGTCACAACAGGAAAATGCCCTCGCCAGGAATTGAACCTGGTCTTCAACCTTCGCAGGGTTGCGTGCTAATCCGACACACTCCAAGGACGAAATCTTTCTTCTAGCCCCTGGCTCCGCCAGGGGGTCGGGCGCCATGCCGGTAGGCAACGCCCCTTGTAGCTCTACCCCCTGGCAGAGCCAGGGGCTGCAATTCGAATCAACTCAGTACCCAGTAGAGGAATTGAACCCCTTCTTCGACGTCCGAAGCGTCGCGTGCGATTCCGGCACACTCACTAGGCGTAATCTTGACGGCAACTCTTGCGGCCCCCGGTTTGAAGAACCGGGGGCTAACATGGGCGCCGCGCACTCACAATCCGGCGGAGGGATTTGAACCCCCGTGAGGCTGTTTACAAAACAGCTGAATCTCCGCTCTGCCACGCCGGAGCAATCGAAGTTGCGCGGAATTTCTCGCGGGGCGTTTTCCGTTAAGAATCTTCATCGCTGGCTTCACTAGCGCTTACAACATCGCGTATTTCTTGGGTGCAAGATTCGAGATTGGCTTGACCTATACGGAATCCACCTTCAGAACTCCCCAAAATGGCCTTCGTAGGCGACCATATGATTGTTCGTGTTGAATTGTGGAACTCGAATAGTGACAAACTGCTCGGGCTGATTCCAGCAGCTGCAGCACCATCGTAATGATGGCCCTTACCCGCAATGTAGTCGTCAAAGTGCATGAATATATTTCGCGCCACCGGCAAATTCGGGATACACTCATCAAACTCTTTAACCGCCCGGATTATTGGCGCTTTATCTTTGGCATATTCTGCAACTTGCATCGCAGCCCTACGGAGCTGATGAGCGGCCATCAGGAGAAACCAAAAATCGTACTTGGCCGATTGATGGTCAGCGTCATCTCCCCAAAGCCGATGGCTCTGAAGGAACACCATGTTGGCAGCTTGACTGGCAAACCAACATGCAAGTGCATGGACATGTTCTTTGGGTTGGTTCATGAAACTCTCTCGCAATAAGTGTCTTGCTGATTGCCCTCAAGGCGCGCAAGCGCCTATTGCTCTGTAACGTCACGATTCAGCCCCACTTGAGTCAAGCAGGTCCGCCAGGATTTGAACCCGGTCCGTCAGTTTTGGAGGCTGACTGCTCTCCCAGGAGCACAGACCTGAAAACCCCGTCGGTGCGGCCGGCGTGCCGAACGCACCGACGGGGGACACGATTTCCGAAACAACTAACCCATCAGCGGCACGTTCCAGTACGCTTCGCTGACGAACTTCGACCAACTCTCTAATCGGACTCGATGGTCGCCATACGCCGGCCGCCACTCAGGAGACACGGGAACTCGCTTCAGGTTCATTCGCGCTTGCTGCGGCGTGCGGTCGGCCTTGCGACTGTTGCAGTCGACGCAGGCGAGGACGCAGTTCGTCCAGCTCGAGACGCCGCCGTGGGCCCGCGGGATGACGTGATCGATCGTCAACTCTTCGCTCCCCGGCGTAACGCCGCAATACTGACACTGAAAATGGTCTCGCTTGTAGATGTTGTGTCGGCTGAACGCGACCGTCCGCCGCGGCAGGCGGTCGAACTCGGTCAATGTGATCACCTCCGGCACGCGAAAGCGCACATTGACGCCGTTCAAGCACCGTTGGTCGTCGCGTGGACGGAGCTGCGACCAATCGTCCCACGTGAACGTCTGGTAGTCGGCCGCATCGACCACGCGGGCCGCTTCTTTCCACAACAGCACCAGCGCGCGGGCGACGGTGGCCACGTGGACTGGTTGCCAGTTGCGGTTGAGTACTAGGACTGGTCGCTGCAAAGTGTTCATGACATTTTTGTTGTGCTGGGTTAGTAGGTGAGTATGTGGTTAGGTAATGTGTAAGCGCCTCGCCGAGGAATCGAACATCGTCTCACGATTTAGAAGATCGTTGTGCCGTCCATCACACTCGCGAGGCAGGGTGACCGGGCGGACTCGAACCGCCTGCCGCCTGGTTCACAGCCAGGCCCCTCGACCACTTCGGGATCGGTCACAGCGGAAGGCATGGGATTCGAACCCACACGACCGCTCGCGCAGTCGCACGGTTTAGCAAACCGGCCCGACCAGCCTTATTCGGCTACCTTCCGTATCAGTGGAGCGCCGGGGAATCGAACCCCGATTTCCTGGGTGCAAACCAGGCGTCGTCCCGTTGGACCAGCGTCCCGTTCATTGATGCTTTCGTAGTTAGTAGTCGGAGCGGGAGTCGAACCCGCAGACGCCAGGCTCTCGACCTGGCCGCTTTGCCAATTTGCGTACCCGACTGCGGGAGTAGCGAGTCCTGGATTCGAACCAAGCGGAACCGGGCTTATGAGACCCAGCCGGGATGCCTGCCACTCGCTAACGTGTTGCTTCTAGCCCCGGGCTTCGCTCGGGGGTGGTTTTCCATTTCGGTTGACGTCGTGGTACGGAAAGCGACGCGACCCCCGGGCGGAGCCCGGGGCTAAAAATGCGACGACGATTTCCGATGCGATCTAGTGACCAAGGGGAGAGTCGAACTCCCATGCCTTACGGCACGACGTTCTGAGCGTCGCGTGTCTGCCAATTCCACCACTCGGCCATGAGCACCCCGCACCGGAATCGAACCGGCCTTTTCAGGCTGAGAACCTGACGTCCTACCGATAGACCAACGGGGCCTTGAACTTTTCGATACTGATGAGACGTGAAGGAATTGAACCATTCGTCGCCACCCCGCTTGTTTGATGACAGCTGGTTTACAGCCAGCCGCGGGGAACACGTTGTTGTGCAGTGGCAAGGGTGGGAGTCGAACCCACAAAGTCGCGCAGGTTTGAGCTGCGCCGCTTTGCCGATTTGCGTACCTTGCCGCGAGCGCCTTCGATGGGATTTGAACCCACGCTCTCCTGCGTGACAGGCAGGCGTCCACTCCAGGCTGGACCACGAAGGCGTAACGTTGGGGGAAGGCGGAGGGTGGAAGTGGGAAGGAAACAATGCATGCTGTCTCTCATCCCCCTTCCGCCTTCATCCATCCCCCTTTCACCAGTAGTCCCGGGTGGACTCGAAAGTGAATCGTTAAGTCCTTTGCCCGCTAACGACTTAGGGAAACTCCCTGTCGTCACCGGGGTGCGGGACGGCTCATTTCCAAGCAACAACGGTTCAGACACGGATCCCGAGCTGGGGTTCGTTATTTCCCGCTGGGGGACGCTGAGTGAGGCGACCCGGGCCGGCATCGTGGAGGCCGTTCGACGGGAAGCTACAATCTGACCCTTCGCCGGGTCGTGGGCTGATCCCCCACTAACGGTCGGCCGACGTCCTGGTGGCACCACCCCGGGGCGCCGGCTGACCCGCCCGGCCTACAACAAGGTGGTGCAATCATGGCAGAGCAATACTCCGTCGAGGAGTTCATCCAGGCCTCAAAAAGCGTCGAGGCGTCCGCTGGCATCCTCGCCGTCCTGCGGGGGGTCCTCCATCCGGCCATGGCGGCATACCTTCCCGAGGCGAACCAGGCCAACCGAGTGGCTCGATTCGTCAGCGAGTTCTTGGATGACCCCAACCGAGCGAGCCGAGCCGAAATCCTGGAGCCCTTTCAGGATCGGCTGACTGCTGCGGCCGATGCGATCGTCAGGCTTGACGGTGAGCAGTACCCCAACGCCCACAAGGCGGCGATGGAGTTCGAGGAGAAGATCCTCAACATGATTCAGATTGCGGCAGGCTATCAGATCTTCCTGATCGCAAATACGCTCGGCGTGCCCTGCCCGCCGTTCAGCGAGGACGATGTCGTTCATCACTGGCCGAAGGTGAGAGCCCTGATCGAGAAGTACCCCGCCGTCGACGAACAGGGGCTCAGAGCGACGATCGCCCGTGAGCGGGCCAACGTGCTGCGGGCGTTGTCGACTGGCGAGGAAGCTAACCCCTGGCTGAGCAGTAAACAACTTGCCGAGCGATACGGAGTTACAAGCGATTCGGCTAAGGGGAAAACTGAGCGCTGGCGGAAAGCGCACGCCGTAGACCGAAAAGACCTCTGGATGGAGGCCGAAAGCCCCGGCCCACGGCAGCCACGCTACCTCTACCGCCTCTCAGCGGTTCGCCATCTTTTCGAGAAATAGGTCGACGGTCAGCGACCGCTGAACGACCTTCTAGAAAAATTTCCGGCGCCCCTGCCCCTGGTTTCTTGGGGCTTTCGGTAATTTCTCGGCGACCGCAGAACGACCTTCGAGGATTTTCTTAGGCGTTTCTGTGCTTCACTGGGCCCGCCGACGCCAATTCACGTCGAGCAACGGTCGCTTACATCCACGGGAGAGTTCTGACATGGAAACAACTACCGCACCCCCGAAGCTGCTGCTGTCCGCCCGTGAGGCGGCCGCAACCCTAGGCGTCAGCGAGAAGACGTTGTGGAACTGGACCGCACCCCGAGGCGACCTGCCGGTCGTCCGGGTCGGCGTCTCCGTCAGATAGTCGCCCGCTGCCCTTGAGGCTTGGATCGCTAAGCGATTGCAGACGGCAGCGTCCTGATTCGTGGCTGGGTCGTCGGCGAGGTTTCTTGTCCCCCGTCGGCGGCCCGGCCGTTAAACGCAAAAAGCCCCCTCCCGGGCGGCAGTCGGGAAGGGGCTCATTCCAAGTGTCGAAGGTCGTCAGCCTCCACCGTTCATTGTAGGGTCCAAAACGGACCCGTCGAGCCGGTGGAGCAGGTTTGGTTCGCCGGTGACTTCGCCTGACCCAAAAGGTAAACCGGGATAGAAAAAACGGCCGGGGTGACGCCCGGTATCGGAACGACGGAAGGCCCGCTGGGGCTGAAGGGGTCGTGAACTCGAACAGCGAAACAACCTTTCTGCCCACGAGGCAGTTTTCCGGGCAACGGGCAGTGTACTTGATCCTGCAACGAGGCTAACGTCCCGGTCGAATGGCGATATGAGTCGTGAAAAAAGGTTGAGCGAAGCAGTTCGAGCCGAATCGCAAGCGTACGGAGCTGAGGACCACAGGGAGGCGCCAAACCGGGATCACCGGGGGATAGCCTCGTCGTACCCTGAGTTCAACCGGGAGGACCACCAACATGACGGTCGCCGAAAAAGTCGCTCGCCTCGTCGCTACGATCCCCGGGGTCAGGCCGGCCGCCGAGTCGTCCCAGGACTCGAATTATCAAACGAATCGCCCCAATTCAGCCGTCGTGAGAATCGCGACGGTGCAAATTCCGTCTCAACCCAGGAAGTAATCATGACCGCAAGCGTTTGCCAGGCTCTGACTCCACATGAGGCAGCCAAACTTTTCCCGATGATGGACAATGACGAATTCGCCGCCCTGAAGGATGACATCCGAAAGCATGGCCTCCGTGACCCGATCGCCACCTACAAAGGCCAAATTCTCGACGGACGAAACCGATTAAAGGTGTGCAAACAACTCAAGCTAGAGCCAATGATCGTTGAGCTGAACGAGGAGGATGTCGCGGGTGACCCTATCGCGTTCGTGGTGAGTGCGAACCTGCGGCGGAGACACTTAACTGAAGCCCAGCGCGCGATGATCGCTGCCGACCTTGAGAAGGGTTTTGCGGTGGAAGCCAAGAAGCGGCAGAAGCTGAGCGAAGGCCGGGGCAAAAAAGGTATTGCGCCAGTGCACCGTCCTAAAAGCGACCAAGGCAAGTCCGCCAAGAAGGCAGCAAAGGTCATGGGCGTCGGCGCCCGCAGCGTGGCCTCGGCTAAGGTAGTCGTCAGCAAGGGGGCCGAACAAGTCGCCGACGCCGTTCGGGCTGGTACTGTCAGCGTTAAGGTCGCTGAGCGTCTGGTGCGGGCAGTACCGGATAGGGATCAGCAGGTTGCGATTGTCGAAAAGGCGGTCAAGTCAGCTAGTGCTGATAAGGCGATCAACGCAGCCGTTACGCCGAAGGTCGCGCCGCCGCAGTATCCTATTTCAGATTTCGCCATTGAAACCACTGCCAACTTTGTCGGTTTACTAAACCGAATCGAAAGCGAATACGGCGGTCTCGCCGGAATGTTCGCCGACCCCCACTGGGACAAGGCGCTAACGGCCCAATTTATCCAACAAATTCATTCTCTGAGCTTACAGCTGTGGCAGTTCAAAGAAGATTCGGTCAACTCCTCTGAACATTGAACCGGACTTAGGTATTGCGGGCATTCGGATCGGGCTCACGCTGACCGTCCAACCCGCACTCCGGCCGGGATGTTTCGAAACTGCGGGGTTGCGCGCGGCGACGTTACGGGCCCGGAAACGGCGCCTCACGCGACGCGAGCACCCAAGGCGACTTTGAAGGCCTGGACGCCGGATAGGCCGCTAGATGACGTCTGGCGACCCCGGTTTAATCGGGACGGAAACGGCAACTATCAATATCGAGGAGATCTGACACATGGCGATGACCAACGATGGACGGGATCCGAGCGGCCGGTTCGCGCCTGGGTGCAGCGGCGGACCTGGCCGACCGTCTCGATCGACAGAGCATGCGTACGTACGAGTCACAATCGCAGGCGTTACGCCGGAACGCTGGGCGAAGATTGTCGAGCGGGCTGCTGTCGACGCCGAGGCTGGAGACCCGACGGCACGGGCGTGGCTGACGAGAATCTTGTGCGGCATCACTCCGCCAACGCCAAAGGAATTGGCAGTGATGGAGGCCGCAGGCCAATCGATCGACGCCATGGTCGAAAAGGGCGCCGCTGAGCGACGTTGGCTTCTTAGAGCGACTGACGGATTGTGCGAGGCGTAACTTCACCCCGGGATAGGTGCAACTATGGCCAGACCGACGACGAGGAAGGAAGAACGACGGCTTCTGAAGGAGATAAGGCGCGACCTGCCAAACGTAACGGCCTGGACGTCGGAGCGCCATGCGAAGGTGGATGACGTGTTGCGAGGGATCATGCTGCTCGCCTTCGAGGTCGACCATGCAGATTTTCTGCTCAGCATGGACGCCCTCCAACTGTACATCGATGTTGAAGGCATTCGACAAGAATGGGAGCTGGCTGAGCGGCGCGCGGAGTGGATGAAGCAAGTTTCGGTGTCCATTCGAATCGTCGACATTACGACCGGCAAAACGCTCGACGAGCGCGTCGTGAGAGCCGCGATTTCCGACAGCCCGCAGGCCGTCAGCTAAGGACGGGAATCGCCGAGCTTAAGGCCGCGCATCGCGCCGAGTGGAGTGACGAACGATCAAGACTGGCGATCATGCCTGTGGGACGAAGCCGAATTTCCGCCAATTTGACATGTCAGCCAATTTTGGGTGATTGGAAAATGAAAACAAACCTAAAGAATGACCTCGAATCTTGCGAAGCTAATCAACTTGCA
>PNKX01000026.1 GCA_013822725.1 Pirellula sp. | reverse complement strand
CGGGGTCATGGTTTCTAAGTGGTGACGCAACATTGCACGATTGCCATCGCTATCACCATGACTAACCGCGCTAAGTTGTGAAACAATTGCCGCTCGTGGTCGCTGAAGATGGCGACGTCGCACGATCGGCGCTGCGAGAGTTTCACGACTTTCCTCGAGAAGAGAATATTGGAAAAAGAATCGACAAGTTAGTGGCGCGGCAAACAACAGGCGGCCAGTAATGCAAGAAGAGTCGATCACTTGGCTTGCCGCATCGGAACGGAATTTTGCATCCATCTCGCACGCTGCGATTGAACTTTCGTAACGCTTAGGCGTCGCGTCAATCGCCGTCACTCTTGCCGCCGACTTCCCGCTTCTTGCGGCGTTAGATCGCGGCCTCGATTCCCAACACATTGCCATACGTCGGGCGTTCGGCAAACGCGCCCCCGACGTGATACAAATACTTTGCCTACGAGACGCCTAATCGCGTCGAATCCTCAGGACTCTCCCTATGAATCGCACCTTATCGTGGGCCATTGCCATGTCGGCGGCGCTCGTCGCGCCCGTCGCGTCTGCGCAACTCGTGAACAACGAATGGAACGCCGGCAACGGCAATTGGAACGTCCAAGGAAACTGGTTTCCGTTCGGCGTCCCCGACAACGGCGCCGATGGCTTCGACTACAACGTTCTCATCGGCAATCGCGCCGTGGCGGCGAACGCCGTCGTCACATTCATTCCGCGCGACGGGACGAGCGATACCGTCTCGTCGCTCGCACTGTCCAACGGGGCGGACTTCCTAACGAACGGCAATCGGCTGATCGTGCTTGGCCAAGCGACGGTCGACGGTCTCAACAGCACGCTTCGCATTGATCCTAACGCCGCGTCAGGCGCCATATCATTTCAGGCGACTAACCTTGTTATCCGCAACAACGCCAAAATGACGATGAACGGCGGCGTCATCTACAGTCCGACCATCGACGTCGCCTCCAACGCGACGGTGCAGGGGGGAGGGCTCATTATTTTCGGCGACGCCGATACGATCTTCGAGGATGCTTATGACAACTCCGGAGCGATCATCGTCGGCCTTGGTGGAACGGAGAACAACTCGCTGACCCTGCAAACCAACGGCATCGACTACATCGATCTGGACGGCGACAACGAACATGGATTCGTCGACGTCTCGAACAACGTCGACGACCTGGTCGCCGATACGTTGACGCTCATTATCGACGCTCCGCTGGAGGATGGCTTCAGCGGCACGCTACAGATTGGCAGCCGCGATACAGTCAACTTCAAACAACGGCTCCTCCTGACCGGAGCCACCGTCCAACTCGACGGCGGCGATCACGTCGCGAGCCTGATCAATGGTCCGGAAACTGGCATCGTCGACGCCTCGACGTTCACCGTTAACGGCGACGCGTTCCTTGGCGGGCCGATTCTCATCGGCAATTCCAACTTCACAGTGAGCGAGTCCTCGTCGCTCACCTTGGCGGGAAGCATCTGGATCGACAAGGGCCTGATCCTCTTGCAGAACAACAGCGAGTTGGTTGTTACTGAGAGCGCAACGATCACTAACACCGGAGATTTCAACTGGGACGGCACAGTCGGCAACGCAACGACCACCATTCGCGGCAACGGCTCGCTGACGATCGGCGTCGATGAGGTCGACGTCAGCAGCAACGATTTCAGCGGCACGCTCAACCTCGTCGACAATGGCAAGGCGATCGTCAACGTCACTTCCGACACGTGGACGATCTCTGGAACCCTCAACAAGACGGCTGCAGGGACATCCAGCATTGCCGGCGACGCCCTCGACCTTCGCGGTGCGGTCAACGTCAGCAACGGCACGTTGGCATTGCCCAAAACAATCCTCTCTCCGGGTGCCGTGGTGAACGTCGCCTCCGACGGCGTTCTTGAGCTCGGCGACGCTTCCCGACTCACATCGCCAACTTCCGTCGCCGGCGCCGGCATGCTCCGCATGACTGCCGGCTCCACGGTGGCCGCGAACACGACCATCGACGTGGCGACGTTCGATTGGGATGGAACGAGCGCCGGTTCGCTCCACACGGTTGGCAACTCAATGACGTTCACGATCAACTCGCCTGCGTTCGACGACGACGGCGACATGGACGACCGGATCATTCTCGGCGGCCGCGGAGCACAACTTATCGTCAACGGCCCTACCGAGTGGACGATGAACGGCATCTTCTCAGCCGGCATCGGGGCTGGCGGGAACACCGGCACGTCGACCATCGGCGGAACTTCGCGCATGATCGTCGGCAATAGACTGAACGTGGACGGCGACGTCATCATCACCGCCCCGGTCACTTTCGGCGATGGCTCATTGATCGTGACCGGCACGGGAACGAGACTGAACGTCATCGGAGAAGCCTCCTACGGGTCCACGACCATCGGCGGCGGCAGCGGAGGCAACAGCGGCGTATTCGATCCAGCGGCGCTCAACGACGTCTTCGGCACCGCGACGATCAGGGACATCAATTTCGATTTCGACGGCGGCGACTGGAACGTCCGGGCCGGCGGCCAATTGAAAGTTGTCAACGTGAGAGACTACGACCTTTTCGAACCGACGAACGGATTCGACCGGACCATTAGCGTCACCGACGGCGACGTATTCGTCGATACGCTCGATCCCCGATTCGTCATGAACGGAACGCTGGCGCTCACGTCAACGATAGACGGGCAGACCGTTGATTGGGAAGGAGACGCGGTCGATATTGGCGACGACATAGGAGTGCTCGACGCCAAGGTGATTGTGACCGGCACGCGCAGGTCACGATTTATGACCGACGTTACCTTCCACGCCGACGCCGACGTCAGCGTGGCGGCGGGCGCTACGCTCGCTTTTGAAAATCACGTGCTGTTTAACGCATTTGGGCCGTCCGGTAGTTCGCAGTTTCGCGGCGCGGGAACCCTGTTATTTCAACATACAGCCACGTTCATCGACCCGGTGACGTTCGACATGATCGGGGGAACCATCGATCTCGACGGCGACGACGCAACAGGCAACACCATCACCGTCACGGCGCCGGTGACAATTAACGCCGCCGTATTCAGTGACTTTGGCAGAGCCAACGCGATGGGCGGCGTCAATATCATCGACGTCAACAACGATTTCGGTTTTGGCGCGCTGACGATCAATCTTGACAGCCCAACAGCCAATTGGACGTTGAACCAAGAGGGCGAGCTCAACCTCGTCAACGGCAAGGATCGCAACACGCTATTGTCGGGGAGCGACGTCGTACTAAACGGCGACCTCAATGTTTCCGGCGACATACAAATCGACGCCCGCCTTCATGTTACCGGGGCTGTTCATGTCAGCACCCCCGGAGAGCCTCTCCAGCTGAATGGCGGCGACCAAGGCTTCGTTCCCAACAGAATTGCCGGCGGCGTCGTCTCTGGCGTAGGCCTACTGGGCGCCAACGCCGATAGGGCTCTGTATGGCTTCGGCACGATCAACACGGGAGTCGATTTCGACGAAACCGCCATCCTCCGCGCCGACGACGGCATGCTCACGATCAATGGTCAAATCCTCGACGTCGGCCAGATCGGCACCGAGGATCAGGACGGTATTCTCAACATTTCGAATCCGTGGAATTCGAACGTCGCCGACTTAGTGCGCCTCAAAGGCGGCGAACTTCGCGGCGGCGCGCTCACCGTTGGCAACGCCGAAGGTATTGTCGGATTCGGTCTGGTTTCTGCGAAGATCATCAACAACGCGAGAGTGGCGGCGCGTGGCGGAGCTTTAATCTTAGAAACGTCCGCCAACGACAACGACTGGGACGGCGCTGCCAACATCGGGATGCTCATCGCCACGTCAGGCGACACTCTGGAGCTGCGCGACGACGCGAACTTCAGCTTCGGCGGCGCCGTGTCTGCCAGCGACGGAGGGCGCGTCTTTACCAATGGCTTTGCGTTCGGCCTGGGAGCAGGTTCGACGCTCGCGCTCGACAACGGAACCTTCCAATCAACGCACACCACCAGCCTCGGCGGCAATATGAATGTCGCCGGCGCATCGGCAGTGACGATCGAGGACGGCGAACTACTTTTCAAGCAGGGAAGTATCACGAACATAGCCGGCGAACTGACGCTGCCGCTAACCAGAACGGTGGTCGAGGCAGGAGCGACGTTTGCGGGAGTCGGTTCGCTCAAAGCGTCTTCCGGCAGCGATCTTTCCGTGAATGCGAACGCCGTCGTCGATGTCCTGGTCGATAATCAAGGATCATTTCTGCCCGCAGGAAACGAGGCGATCGGCAGAGTAACGCTCGGCGAATTCCAGCAGTCGGCAACGGGCAGCCTGACGCTCGAACTCGCGGGCATCGGACTGAATCAATTCGATCGACTGACCGTCGCTGGGGGGGCGCTACTCGGCGGACGGCTGAATATTGACGTCGACGGCGGTTTTATCCCGACGCTGGGGCAGACGTTCAACGTCTTGACGGCAGCCGACGGCATCTCGGGAACATTCAGTTCCGTTCAACTCACCGATATGCCCGCTGGACTATCGTTCCAACTGAATTACTTGCCGACGATCGTTCAGTTGAAGGTCGTCTCCGGACCTTCGTTCACGGCCGACTTCGATCGCGACGTCGACGTCGACGGGGACGACTTAGCGGTCTGGAGGCCATCGTACGGCGTCGGAGCCGGCGGAGACGCCGACGGCGACGGCGATACCGATGGCAGCGACTTTTTGAGTTGGCAGAGGCAGTTTGGCTCGCACACCGGCGCCGCCGGCGTTGCGCCCTCAGCGGCTGCGGTACCGGAGCCAGCCGCATTCGAGATGGCACTAACGGCAGGCCTTCTTGCCGTTCAGTTCCAACGGCAACGCCGTCTTGGCTGACGTCCGTCCTTTCGCAGATTGCACTGATTCGCCGACGTTACGCGATGTCGCCTAGGCGTACCTCCGGACTTCTATTGACGAATTTTACGGAACTTAGGAGTTCGAACAGATGAAGGTGAAGTCTCAAGTTGCTCGCTACGCCACTATTGCGGGGTGCATGGTCGTTCCCGCGATTTGCGACGGCGCCGACGTCTCGTGGATCGGCGGCAGCAGCGCGTGGGTCGACGGCAACGCGGGGGACGCTCTTTGGAATCCTGCAGACGAGCCCGACGCCGATGATACGGCCCGGTTCAACCAGCCGCATGAAATGGCGATGGGTAGCAACAACCAAATCGCTCGACTCGAAATGTCGTCGCGCGCCGAATTGAGCACGGCAGGCTGGGATTTGACTGTCGCCGAAGACATCAGGCTCATGTCAGGAGGGGGCGTCACACTGGTGATCGACGAAGGAAGTCAAGTCTCAGCCGCTGCCTGGCGGATCGATCCCGCCGCGTCGCTCGCATTGCAAGGAGGTCGCCTGCAGCTTCGCGAGCAGGCGGGCGTAGGGCAGGGGGTGATCGACGGCGACGCCTACCTTACGGGCTACGGCGTCGTAGCTGCCGATTTCGCGGCAACGCGGGTCGCGATCGTCAACGACGGCATCATCTTGGTCGATCGATTGCCCCTGGTTCCTTGGGAACCAAGGCCGACGGGAATGCTTCAGCTGACGGGAAACGCTCAAGCGCTGATTGACCTCGACGGTCAAAGCGAGAGCGGCATTGTTTCCGTCCAAGATAACCAAACGCTGAAGCTTGATCTGGCGATGACTGACGCTTTCAGCGGGACGATGAACCTCTTCGTGAACTCGCGATTCGAGAGCCAACACGAGTGGACGCTGGAAAGCGGCGCCATCTATGCCAACAACGGCGCTGATTTGGACGCCAATCAGTCAGCGGGGATTGCGTACATCGTCGCTCCTAAGTTGCGGCAGACTGGCGGTACAATTCACGTCACTGATGGCGATGG
Organism: Pirellula sp.; assembly: GCA_013822725.1. Classification (GTDB taxonomy): domain Bacteria; phylum Planctomycetota; class Planctomycetia; order Pirellulales; family Lacipirellulaceae; genus Lacipirellula. The sequence goes on along the minus strand of PNKX01000026.1, from coordinate 57,716 downwards.
CCGGCTCGACGTGCTTGGCGACTTTGAGATGCTCGGGGGCGCTATCGTCAATCGGGGTCGCACCGTGCTGCAGGGCCGGTCGCATATCGCCGCCGGCACGGTCATTAACGGCGGAGGAACACTCACCGTTAGCGAAAAAGGCGAATTGGAGACGGCGACGGGCGTCACGCTAGGGATCAATCTGGAAAACAACGGCGCGTTGCGACCGGGCGGAGACGACGCCATCGGCAACCTACCGCTGCAAGGCTTTCAGCAGACTCGAGACGGCAAACTTTTCTTGGAAATGCGCGGCAGCGATCCGGACTCGATCGATCGGCTGGCCGTCAACGCTCCGGCTTTCTTGGAAGGTCTGCTGAACGTCGAAGTCGGCGGTGCGTTCGTACCGACGCTGGGCGATACGTTCGAAGTGTTGACGAGCGTCGGCGGCGTACGGGGAAAGTTCCAGCAACTCGACGTCTCGGGCATGCCCGACAACCTGACCTTCCGAGTTCTTTACCAACCGACTTCCGTGCTGCTGCAGGCAATCAGCAAACCAGAGTTTGCAGCCGACTTCGACGATGACGGCGACGTCGACGCTAGCGACCTGAACGTCTGGAAACAGTCCCTCGGGCAGTCCGCGGCAGGCGATGCAGACGGCGACCTCGACACCGACGGCGCCGACTTTCTGCACTGGCAGCGCCAATCGGGATCGGGCAGTCTTATCGTCAACTCACCGCCGCAGCTATCGGCGGCACCGGAGCCTGGCGCCGCGGTTCTATCAGCGTTCGCAGCGATCATTGTTCTCGCCCAACGGCGGCGAGCGCTGTCGGACGAACGCAATTCCTAGAACGCAACGAGTCTCAGTTAAAACCAGCGGTTCACCAACCCGCGGCAACTTGCTTTTTGGCCGCGCGGTTGGGTATCTCGCCTCCGGCCGCCGACGGGACGCGACGTCTGCTTTCACGAGAGGCCATCCGCCGCTTAGTTCGTCATGCTCACGGGCAGTTCATCCTGCGATAGGTTGAGGCGTTGCCAGACGCCGAACGTATTCGGATAGCCAGAGTCATACTCGAAGACTGGAGGCGTGACGCCCGTTTCCACGTAGTTGTCGATAAAATGCACGCTGGCGTCTGCCATGGCGACGTTTACGCCGCCTGGGTGCTGGCTACGGGTCCCCGCCTGATTGCTGGCCCCATACTCGTACGGGTACATACATTCCATCTTCAGCGCCTCGGCGCCGACAGCGGCAATGATCGCTTCCGCGTTATTCACGTCGTCATCGCCGGGAGTGCAGCTGTTCGGCGACAAGATGAGATGGCTTGCATGCAGACACAGTACGCTCGATCCGCAAGCGCCCAGGGCCCAGGCGCCGCGTGAGTCGACGGTCGCCAGTCCGGCGCGGATCTCGCCAATCATGATGGTATTCGACGATCCGTCCGTGACGTCACCGATACGCAGCGCCGCATTGATGCCGGCGATCCCCTTGCGCGGAATCTGCGCGTTCCAACCCATCGTAGGGTGATTGTAGAAGGCGGGCGCCATCTGAAAGCCGTTGATCGCGTAATTCCCGCGAGCCCAGCCGTCGCCGGTCGTCGCGTTGCTGAAAGGCTCATTGACGTAGTCGCTCCCGCAACGCATGACCGAGAGCTCCGCGCTACGCACAGCTCGATTGCGATCGTCGCTCAGATAGACCGGCTGCGAAGGATCACTAGGATTCTTGGTGACGAGCGTCGCATAGGTCGAGGCCTGTTCCAGATAAGGAAGAATCATCACGGCCCAGTTCGGCATCAGCGTTTGCAATGTCGTCGGGCGACCATTGTCCTCGCCGACGTCGTCTTTCGGATGAAGACTGATCGCCGCGGGAAATCGCTGCTTGGCGTCGTGATAGTTAATCAGCGCGATGGCCACGTTGCGGCAGTTGTTGGCGCATTGCGAGCGGCGCGAGCTTTCGCGCGCCGCCTGCACCGCCGGCAGCAACAGCGAAACCAGCACGCCGATGATGGCGATGACGACCAGAAGTTCCACAAGCGTGAAACCACAACGGCCGCCAACTGACGATTGCCATAAGCAAGACGAGTAGCGAGAGCGATTCATGGGTATTCACCGTGAAAAAAAAGAGTGTGGTGTTCGCGTCAAGGCGGGGCGGACGCTCGGACAGGGTCGATTTCACTTACGCGCCGAGCCAGAGCTCAGCGCGTCTTGTTCAGCGGGCGCCTGCTGAGGCACGTTGTCGGGCTTCTTGATCTTGATTTCAAACGGCGAGTCCTCCGAATCGACTTCTAGCGGCGTCGTGGCAGGACTCGAGTATTCGCGCGGAACGAATCGCTCCGGTTGCTTGCCTTCGTAAATAATCGACACCTTGTTCTTTCCAGGAACGATTCCGTCGTCGTACCGCAGGCTTGAGACCACGGGAAAATACCCTTGATCATCCGGCAGCGCGCTGGCTGGACGCGGAAACCGTTTGCCGTCGACAGGAGGCTGCTGTGAGGTGAAGATTACCCGCACGCGAACCGGAATCAACGAGCCGTCCTCGTACGTCACTTTGCCTGAGACAGGGACGTAATCAAACGGCTCGCTGGAGCCGCATCCTGCCAAGGCGAACAGAGCTAGCGCCAAACATTTCGAGAGCTTTCGGTCGACGCCCATCTTATTCACTCCTTCAGTCGATGAGACTGACCAACGCCGCTGCCCCGCGACGTTGGTCAGTGTTCACCGGAGACGTTGCCGCGATCCTATTGCTTAGATCGCTTTCTAGCGAAATACAGAATCGAACTTGCTAAGGCCAACAGGCTGCCGGCAGCCGGCTCGGGGATCGCCGCAGCCGCACCGCTGGTCAGGTTACGTTGCCATACCAGGAAATCCGCGCCATCGACGTCCTGGTCGCCGTCGGCGTCTCCATCCGCCGCCGCCGCGTCAACCGAAGCTCCGACATGCTCCTTCCAAATCGCCAGGTCGTCCCCGTTGACGGCGCCGTCGTTGTTGAAGTCGCCTGCGATCGCCGGTACCGCGGTCAGTTCGAAACCGTTGATCCGCGTCCCCCCTGGCCCGGTCAAGAATCCTCCGAAAACATCCAAGCTGGCGTCTGAGGCCTTCACCCGCAGCAATACGTACTTGCTGGGATCATCGACGTCGCTCGGCACCGGCGTGCGAACCATCGTGACGTCGCCTGAATTTCCAATCGTATTGTCCGTCGGACTCCAGCGAATTTCAGTCGCCGCTGTCGCCGGATCGTGCGACCAAATCTTCAAATCGTATTCCTGCTCCGGCGTGACGCCGTCAATCGTCAACTTCAGACCGTCGCCGGCAATTGTGGAATTCGTGCCGAAGTAGTCTCGATAAAATGCGTGTGCGGGCGGGGTGAGAACGTCGGATCCTTGCTCTCTCATCGGCGTATTGTAGAAGCCGGCTTCTGCAAGGTATTGTCCCACCGCCTCGACTGTCACCGTGTAGGCGCCAACGATTTCGGTATGGGAAACGACGAGCCCAGGGTCGCCGACCACTCCGACGAAACCTGGTTGCCCGTTCCCGGCAGGAGCTCCTTCGCCCAAGTCGACCGAGAGAACGTCGTTCGTCCCATCGTTCAGCTTGAATCCGTTTAAAACGGCTCCGCGAACTCCGACTGAGCCGACTTTGACCGTCCCAAAGACGTCGAGTACGCCCGTCGAAGTGCTGACCTGCAGGGCGCCGCTGTAAGCCGGATCAAACACGGAAGTCGGCACCGGCGTACGAATCAAGTTTACCGCCGCCGAAGTACCCGTCGTGTCGCTGCCCGTCGCAGGACTCCAATCGATGACTGTGATGGCGGCGACGTTCGCTGACGCATCAGGATCAAAACTTGCCACCGTCAGCGTATACGGCTGATTCGGCGTTAGGCCCGACAACCTCAGGCTAATCCCCTCGCCGTTGACCGGCGAGCGATTGTAGTAGTAACCGCGATAGAAATCGCGAATGCTTGCATCAGTGTCGTCAATTCGTCCCGCGATCTTGTTGATAAAGCCACGATTGGCGGAAACTCCCGTTTGCGTATTGTTCGCGCTCAACTCAACAGTGTACGGACCGAACGTCGACGCGGTGACTGGGTCGGCAGTTCCCCACATCCCGTCAAATCCGGGTTGAATTATACTATTAGGTAGCTGACCTCCGAAATCGACTGCCAACAGCGGCGCTCCAATACTGCGTCTACAATTCGCGACGCTGCAACTGGCGATACACGCCAGCGCAAGGAAAAGCACGCGATGCTTCATCAGGAATTCTCCTCAACGACAAAAAGTGAAGTGCATTCCCTGACGCGGGGGAGCGTCAGAGTTGCGCGCTGGGGTCGATTCAGTCACTCAAAACACAAGCAGAAAAGCAAACGCAAGAGTCGCAGCGCCACACGTCATCCCGTGACGTCGGCCTGCTATTTCGTCAAATTACAAACAGATTCGCCCGGCACGAGAGTCGGCCTGACGACAATCTGTCTGGCAATGCGCTGATCGCGCGAAATGCCCATTCTTCGTTCGGAAAACTGCTCTCCTAATTGCCTCGCGGCGAGTTCTCCGATACTTCGGGCGTGGATGTCGAATGTCGCTAGATGCGGATAAGGGACGGCAAGCAGACCCGGCGTATTGTTGCCGCCAACCACGCTGATGTCGCCGCCGACGCGCAGCCCGCGCATGCCAAGCGCGCAGTAAACCAATCCCGCAACGCTGTCGGCCGACGTAAAAATCGCCGTCGGACGCGGCTTGCTCGCTAGCAATTGATCGGTAAGCGTCTGCACTGTGTCAAAGACCGATGTCGGAGCTTGCAGCGGCAGCGGCCAGCCGGTCGGCGGCGACTGACAAAACGAGCGCACTTTAACTCCCAGACGACGAGCCGCGGAATAAAACCCATCCTCCCGTCGAGCAAAGAGCAAGTTCTCCGGAACGTGATTCAAGAAAGCCAACTGCCGATGACCGTTCGCCACTAAGTGCTCTGCAGCGCCGACGCCGACCGCAAAGTCGTCGGCCACGACGGCGTCGCCCCACGCGCCTGGCGGTTGTCCGATGATCCAGACCGACGGCACGCTCTTCAGCTGCTTCACGGCGGGGGTATCGATGGCGTCGCCAAACTGCTTTACCATCGCCCCGGTCAGAATCAAGCCATCCAGCCGCGCGATTCGCAAATCATTCGGTAACCGAGACAGGTCCGGCATATGAATGAGGCGAACATTGGCCCCTGCTTCGATCAACGATTCTTCGGCGCCTTGAAATGCCGCGCTCAACACCGGCATGGCAACCAGGGACCGATCGAGCCCCAGCGAAACGATCGCAATCTCACGACCAGCCAGGTAACTGCTGGCGGGGGTGGCGCGTCGGTGCGAACGAACGGGGTTGTACCGCAACTCTCCCGCAATTTTGCGGACTTTTGCTGAGGTTTCTTCGCTGATAGCCGGGTGGCCATTGAGCGCGCGGCTCGTCGTACTGATCGAGAGCTTGGCACGTTCGGCGACTTCTTTCAGCGTCACTCGCATGAACACAACTTAACTTGGCTGACCATAAATTGCAGCAAAAATTTGGCAGTTAAGAATGCAACTTTGCAGGGCCAGAAGACTGGCGTTTGCAAGCGAAAAACCTCGATCGGGCGTGCCTCTCGTAATGCTTGGCGTAGTTCGTCACGCCCTGTCTCAGCACATCCTGGTCGGGAGCTTCGTTGTAGCAACGGTGAATCGATTAATTGCGTCCACATCTTTTGATTGAGTGTTTGCCGGCTCGTTGAGCGGTTACGACAATTCCGAGCCCGGCAGCCATGCCTAGTAAAAGCGAAGTTGGTTCCGGAATGCCGCCCGAAGCCGCTTTGGGCTGAATGACACCGAGGCCATATTGCCGTTGCCACAATAAAAAATCGTTGCCATCGACGTCGAGGTCGTGGTCAGCGTCACCCTGTCGATGATCTGCATTATTTGCCGTGCCGAAGTTATTGCGCCAAAGTGATAGGTCGTCATCGTCGACGTCGCCATCCTCGTCAAAATCGGCGGCGATAAAGTCGTGCGCGAAGTTGGACAGGACGATTCGATTCGGATCGAACAGACTGCCAGGCCCGTAGTTGACTTGAAAAGAGTCCATGCCATTGGGCATTGTGAGTCGCTGGCCGTTAAGAACATTGCTAAAGGAGCCGGTAATACTGTTGAGGCTGTCGAGAATGGTGAAGGTCTGATCTGCGGTCGGCATGAAGTTATTGATCAGCGACAACTGCAGTTCCCCGGCGATCGTCGCGGCCCCTTCAACGTAAACGAAGTCGTACTCTCCTTCGCGGGTAACGCCGCCGATTTCGATCTCTAGCGCCGCAGCCGCTTGCTGCGTGTAATGGCCATCGATCGTTGTTCTGCCCGCGACGACTCCCGGGCCAGCCAAGACGCCGGGGGAGAGAACGCCCCCTTGGTTCACGACGCTGCCGTAGATGAAATTGGTGTGGAGCTTGCCGGAAATCCAATCAAACTTGCCTTCAAATCGTTGCGAGGCGAGATCGCGAGATCCGATCGATCCAGTGGCAAGCGTGCCGCCGTTCAGCCTCAACGTCCCGCTGGAATCAAGATCGACGTCGAGCGGGACGAAGACGAGGCCGCCGGTATTAATGGTCACCGTACCGGGAGCGACGCCAAACCCCGATTCCACGTACCCGATTTCAAGCGAGCCGCCCAGGACGTCCCATTCCGAATACTTGCCCCCCACAACGACTTCGCCGGAACCAGCGTCCAATCCGCCGACGCGCGCACTCCCAGTGAAGAGATAACCGCCGTTGAGCACTGAAACGCGCCCAGTGCCGGTGCTGCCGACGAACAGCGTGCCGCGCGCGACCCAGTTCGAACCTGGGTCGGTGATGGTCACGTCGCCGTGGCCGCTGCCGCCGACCGTGTTGATGGTTGGCGCTGAACCGTCTACAGTACCGCCGCGATTGATCGTCAGGCGACCGCTGCCGGCATTGCCAACCTGGATGGCATTGCTAGTAAGCCACGAGGAACCGGCGCCGGTGACCGTCACATCTCCGCTGCTGCCAGCAAAGACGCCGATAATGTTCGAATTGCCTGCGTTACTGCTCGTGACGAGATCTCCTCCCTCTTTGACCGTGAACTTGCCGACCCCGTTTTCGCCGACCCAAAGTTGATTTCGATTGGTCCAAATCGAACCATTCCCGACGTTGACCTCGCCGACGCCGTCGGCGTAGCGCCCCAGACTCGTGGTGCTGTTCGATCCACTGACGTTGACGCCGCTGGCGCTGCCGCCAGTGAGATTGACGACGCCGCGACCGTGACTGCCGACGATGAACTGTCGCTGGCCGAACTCTGATCCAGTGACGAAAAAGGCGCCGGTCGCGACGTTGAGCGTCCCCTCCGAGCCAGGTCCGTCGCCGATCGTGGCAGCCATCGTATTCACTCTCGCCAGAATGCTGCCGCCAGACCCGACGTGTCTGAGCGTCAGCGACGATTGGTCGCCAACGCTCAGTCCGATGATGACGCCGCGATTGACTTCCGCCTGCACTGTAGAAGTAATTGTGTACGTTGAGGTGGAGACGAAACTCTGAGTCGTTCCCGTGAACGTGAGGTTGCTGTCGCGAACGCGAAGATGACTAGCGAAGTAGTCGCCCGGCGGTTCGAAAGAGCGTTTACCGGGAAAACGAACTGAATAAGGATTGTCAAAGCCGATCTCGAAGGTAACGAAGTCGTTGGCTCCGGGTGCGGTGGCGGGGAACCAGTTCGAGGCGTTGCTGTATGTCCCATCGCCGAGAGAGGCCCAGGTGTGGACCGCGGCGCTAGCTGTCATTCCCGCTGACGCTCCGAAACTCAAAACAAGTAGCATGAGCAAGTAATTCGTAGCGCGACGACAAACCATGGGCGAAATTGCAGTCATCAGAAGATCCTTCACATGGAGAAGACGGGGAGGTGGAAGACAGCGAAGTAGAGCGTCGTCGACCGCTGCAACGTTACTCTTCCGCAGCGATGCATGACGCGCGAGTAATGCAACCTTGCACCCATTTCAATTGGTCCATCCTTCGGCGTGGCTCATTCGATTGGCAGCATGCCCAATGTCGATAAACAGAAGATCGCCACATGATGCAGATCAGCGTTGAGTCATGAAACAATGCGACAAGTTTGCGCGCGTCGTACCATAGGCCGACGTCATCGCTCTTTGTCACGACCTCCGCGGCAAATGCAAAGTTGCAGCGATTTTCTCGATGCCCAGGACTGATTTTCGCCCAACGACGTTGAAGTTCACGCGCGACGGTCACGGAGAAGTGCCGTCGGTTGTGTCACAGTCGCTTTTTGAAGCGAGACGAAGAGCATGAAACAGAGTCGGCCAAAGCCATCGCGATCGCTTAGAGAGTCGCGCTCTACTACTAGCCGTAATGGCGATAGAAGACACGAGACCCGTGCGAGCCGGTGAAGAGTCCGCATCATTCGGATCGCGCAGTCGGTTCAAAGGAGTCGAAGCCAGTGTGCAGACGCCATTCGAAGCGACGCGAGCAGAACTGCTGAGATTGGCGACGAACCCGTTAAAACGTCAACTTGAGCGGAGAATCAACAACGACGCACGGTCGCAGTTGCCCGGCGCCGCTGCGAAATGGGGGCGTAGCCTAGCGCCGCGGGCTCTTCGATTTCGCGCCCTTGGCGCCACGGCCCCCTTTCGCCGCGGGATGCTTTTTCGGCGGCGCGTGTGCCGCCGTCCCCGCACGCCGCGCCTTCGCGGCATTCTCCGCCTGCCCCGTCATTTCGTAGAGAAAGCGGCTGGGGACGGTTTCACGCGGCTTGCCCCATTTACGCCGGGTCAGCGCGAATGACAGCGTCAACTTTTCTTGCGCGCGCGTCACGCCGACGTAGCAGAGTCGCCGCTCTTCGTCGATCTGCGAGTCGTCCGGCATTTCCAACGTCCGTTTGTGGGGCAAAATCCCCTCTTCCATGCCGACCATGTAAACGTACGGAAACTCCAGCCCCTTCGCCGAGTGGAGCGTCATCAACGCGATGGCGTTCTTCTGCAGTTGGTCTTCCTTGTCATCGCGATTGTCGGAGCCGCCGAGCGCCACGTCGTCCAGGAATTCTCGCAGCAATGACGGTTCGGCGCCTTCACTTTCTTTCTTCGCCTTGCGCCCCTTCACGTGCGCGGCTCCAGCGTTGATCAGTTCTTCGATGGACGCCGTACGGGCTTCGCGCTCCATGGGATCAGGATAGAGCCGTTCCAAATCGCGCCGATACTGTACGCGATCGACCACGGCGTCGACGAGCTTGTCGATCGGCGCCCCGCGGTCGGCGATCTCCCGCAACTCGCCGATCAGCCGCAAGAACTTGCCGATGGCCGTTCCGCTGGCGCCGCCTCCGCTGGCCGCCTCGCGCAACACATTCCACATCGGTTCGCCGCGGCTGACGGCTTCCGACAGCAACTGCTTCACCGTCGCGTTGCCAATTCCCCGCGGCGGCGTGTTGATAATCCGCAGCAACGCCGTCTCGTCGGTCGGGTTTTCAATCGTTTTCAGGTAAGCTAGAAGGTCACGTACCTCTTTACGATCAAAAAACGACTGTCCCCCGACCAGAATGTAAGGGAGTTTTAGCCGTCGCAGTTCCGTCTCAAACGCCCGCGGCTGTTCGTTTGTCCGGCAGAGGATCGCAAAGTCGTTGGCCTTCACTCCCGGCTGCGTCAGCTGCATCTGAATGTCGCCGACAATCCGTTCCGCTTCTAGCGTCTCGTCGGGCAGCTGCATGATCGCCGGCCGCTGGCCCGCCCCGCGCGCCGGTCGCAAAACCTTGTCATGCCGCTTCTTGTTGAACGCGATCAGCGTATTGGCATATTCCAGGATGGCCCCCGCCGAGCGATAGTTCTCCTCCAGCCGCACAACCATGGCGTCGGGCCAGTCTTCCTTAAACCGCAGAATGTGCTCCACCTCGGCGCCGCGCCAGCCGTAAATCGACTGATCGTCGTCGCCCACGACGCATAAATTGCGGTGCGCCATCGCCAGCGCTTTGACGATGCGATACTGGCTGCCGTTCGTGTCCTGGTACTCGTCGACCAGCACGTGATCGAACTTCCCCGCCTCCTCGCGACGAATCGCGGGGTGATTGACGAACAGTTCTTCGGTGCAGAGCAACAGGTCATCGAAGTCGACCATCCCGCGGGCCTTCAGACTGCTCTGATAGCGCCGGTAACCGGCGGCCGCCAGGTGCTCGCGATCGCTGGCCGCCACCGACGCCGCTTGAGCTGGCCGCAGCGATCGGCTCTTCCAACCGCTGATGATCGCCAGCAAGTCGCCGGGCCGGAGCGAATCTTCCGGCACCCGAATCTCCCGCAACGCCGCACGGGCGAGCGACTCCTGGTCGCCGCGGTCGCAGATGGCAAACTGCGGCGGATACCCCAACTTCACAATGTGCCGGCGGAGCACCTGCACGCAGAGGGCGTGAAACGTCGAGATCTGCGGACGGACCTTCGGTTTCTTGGGCTTCCCTTTCCCCTTGCCGCCGGTACTGAGGAGCGCCATCGCCCGCTCTTGCATCTCGCCGGCCGCCTTCCGCGTGAACGTCACCGCGAGAATCCGATCGGGTTTGATCCGATGCCGGATGAGATTGGCAATGCGGTGAGTAACCACGCGCGTCTTGCCGGTCCCGGCGCCCGCCAGTACGAGCAATGGTCCGCTGAGCGTCTCGACGGCGGCGTGTTGGGCGGGATTCAGTCCGTGAGCCATCGGGCGTCCATGCAGGCAGGCGAGCGACTAGGCGGGCGGCAGCGCCCCGGCGTCGTCTTCATCGCGGGGCGCGACTCGTTAGTCTAGCCGCCGCCGTCACGAGTGGAACAGGCGTCGCCAGGGAACTGAGGAGCACTGCCGTGTTCAAAGAATAACCGCCAAGGACGCCAAGAGCGCCAAGGAAATACGGGGAGATTTAACCGCGAATCACGCGAATCTGCGCGAATAGATAGAATTGAACAATCCCTTTCCCTATTCATGCTAATTCGCGTGATTCGCGGTTCATAAAAGTCATAGGATATCCGTCGTACCCGTTGTGTCGTCGTGATTCAATTCGCCCGTCTTTCCTTGGCGCTCTTGGCGTCCTTGGCGGTTCAATCAAAAACGCTTGCCTGGTACTCCCGGGCATGAGCCGCACATCGGCGCTCCCCGAACTAACGGCCAGACGCTAGCCTTGACGCAAGTCGTTTGATGGCCTTACACTTCGGGTTTGGAGGCGGCTTCTCAGCTGGCGGCAATCGCCCCGTGAGGGCCACGTTTCCTAGCAGGCGCTGGAGCATCGTCTCGTTTCCTCCACTGCCGACCGCCCACTGCCCACTCCCCAATCGATTTCATGAATACCGAACGACGACACGAGCTCGAAAACAACGCCCTCGCCCACGGAATCACCACCTGGAGCGATAAGCTGCGTCCCTATGTCTCGCTGATTTTGGCGGTGATCGCCGCGCTGCTCGTCCTCTTCATTGTGACGTCGTTTTGGAACAAGTATCAGGCTGAACGCAACGCCGCGGCTTGGCACGAACTAGAACTCGCCCTGTTCGAGGGCGACGGCGAAGCGCGCAGCCTGCAGCGCTTAGCCAACAGCGAAGAGTATCAGGGAACTGAGATGCAGGAATGGGCCTACATGTCGTGGGCCGATCGCCAGCTGCGGCTTGCTTCCGAGCTATACCTCCGCGACCGTGAAGAGGCGAAGAAAAAGCTCTCCAGTGTGGAAGGAATCTACGAACAGTTCGCCGACAGCGCCTCGACTTCCGAACTCAAGAATCGGGCTCGACTTGGCTTGGCCCGCGTTAGTGAGATGCAAGGAGATCTGGCGGAGGCCAAAGCCCAATACAATCTCGTCGATGGCTCTCTGGCCTTGATCGCCGAGGAGCGAATCAAGCAGCTCGAAGGCAAGCCGGCAACCGAAACCGTCGCTTGGCTCACCACCGTCGAATTGCCGAAGCGGACGCCGCCGACCGGGCCCGGCACTCCAGGCGCGCGCCCTGGCTTCGAAGCGACGCCGCCGGCAGCCGATGCGAAGAGCGGGTTGAATTTCGACTCGACGCAGTCGCTGGAGCAGATCCTCGGCGGCATCCAAGATGGCGAAGCTGACAAGCGGTACGAAGACGAAGCGCAACCAGCTGAAGGCGACGCGACGACCCCTGCCGTCACGGCGCCGACTGAAGGCGCGACTCCGCCAGCAGTCGAAACGCCTGCCGTCCCCGCCGCGACCTCGCCTGCCGAAGAATCCATCCCCGGCGAAGCCGGAGCCCCCGCTGCTGAAAAGCCGGCCGAGTAATGAGCTCGGCCGACGGCGACAGTGAGATTGAAAAAGTTGAAGCTTGGGACGACGAGGTCGCGCCGCCGGGCTCGCTGATTGACCTGCCGGAACTGTTCACGCTCGTCGTCGATGAGAGCGCGAGCGGTCAGCGGCTCGACGCCTTCCTGGCGGCGGCGATCGCAGGGGTGAGCCGTGCCCGGATTCGCCGTTCGATCGACGGCGGTATGGCGTCGATCAATGGGGAGCAGCAGAAAGCTTCCCATCGCGTCGTCGCCGGCGATCGCCTGGAGGTCCGCGTCCCCAAGAGCGTCGACGCGCCGCTCCCCGAGCCGATCGCGCTCGATTTGCTGTACGAGGATGACGTGCTGGCCGTCGTCAACAAACCTGCGGGGATGGTTGTTCATCCCGCCAAAGGGCACTGGGCCGGCACGCTTGTGGCGGCGCTCGTCTACCGCTTCGATCAACAGCTAAGCGGCGTCGGCGGCCAGGTTCGGCCCGGCATCGTCCACCGACTCGACCGCGAGACGAGCGGCGCCATCGTCGTCGCCAAGAACGACGCCGCCCACGAGGCCCTCGCGCGGCAGTTCCACGATCGGCTCGTGCAGAAGGAATACGTGGCGATCGTCTCGGGTCGGCTCGACCGCGACGCCGATCGTGTGAACGAACCAATCGGCCATCACCCGACGCATCGCGAAAAGATGGCGGTGCGGCCTGATCATCCCGACAGCCGGCCCGCGGAAACTTTTTTCGAAGTCATGGAGCGGTTCCCCGGCTTCGCCCTGGTGCGGGCGCGCCCCAAGACGGGGCGGACCCACCAGATTCGCGTCCACCTCGCGCACCTGCGCTGCCCGGTGCTGTGCGACAAACAGTACGGCAGCCGCTCACGGATCACGCTCGGTGAGATGCGCCAGGTGACGCGGCAGAAACGGCTGGGGGGCGACGCCTCCGACGACAAAGTGCTGCTAACGCGGCACGCGCTGCATGCGCACCGGCTGACTTTCGCGCATCCTCTCACTAGCAAACAGCTCACGGTCGAAGCGCCGCTGCCAGCCGACATGGCCGGCGTGCTGGAAGTGTTGCGAAGCGGCGGCGAAACGTGATAGAACGGTCGCCGTCGCGACACGCCATGCGCGGCAAATTTGTTGATATCAGGAGGAGCGACGATGAGCATGCTTAAGGAGTTCAAAGAGTTTGCGATGCGCGGCAACGTGATCGACCTCGCGGTCGGCATTGTCATTGGCGCCGCGTTTACGAAAATTGTGAACTCGCTAGTCGGCGGCGTGTTCACTCCGATTACGGCATACCTTACGGGAAATACCGACGTGTCGGACATGGCGTATGATTTGCCTGTTTTAGTCGACGGTCAGAAGGCTGCAAGCATTGCTTGGGGCAGCGTCGCCCAAGCGACGATAGAGTTCCTCATCGTCGCGTTCGCTTTATTCCTGGTCGTGAAGATTATGAATAAGCTCAATCGACAGGAACCGCCGCCGCCAAAAGCTCCTTCAGAGGAGATTCTGCTCCTCCGCGAGATTCGCGACTCTCTGGCGAAGGGCCGCTCGTAACGCCTCTGCTTACTCTAATGACGTGCGCGGACCATCGACCGTCCAAAATCGAGGGCCGCTGCGCACACGCGTTATAAAAATCTCCCGAAAAATCACCACTCGATAGACCCTAGCCGGCGCTGGTAGAATGGCGTCCCTGCGGGTCTGGAGTGGTTTCAGGCTGAAGCACGAGTCGTGTCGGCTAAGAGATTTCTGGCCGCGATAAAAATCTGAAAACGGGATTTCTTTCCATGCCAGAAGCTGATGTCAGCAAGAAGGACAAGAACTACTACACGGACGTGCCGCAGCAGACCCCGGGTTACTTCCTCAAGGGAAGCGGCAATCTCGATTGGGGCATGAAGCACCGCCTCGCCCAGACCTTCAATCCGAAGACGGGCCGCACCGTGATGCTCGCCTTCGATCACGGCTACTTCCAAGGCCCCACCACCGGCCTGGAACGCATTGATCAAACGATCGTCCCGCTCGCCCCGATGTGCGACGCGCTGTTCTGCACGCGCGGCATCGTCCGGTCGATGATTCCGCCCGACGTTCAGAAGCCCGTCTTCCTCCGCGCTAGCGGCGGACCGAGCATCCTGAAGGAACTCTCCGACGAACAGATCGCGATGGACATCGAGGACGCCATCCGCCTGAACGCCGCCGGCATCGGCATCCAGGTCTTCATCGGCGGTGAGCATGAAACGCGCTCCGTCCACAACATGACGAAGCTCGTCGACATGGGGATGCGCTACGGCATCCCCGTCATGGCCGTCACCGCGGTCGGCAAGGAAATGGTTCGCGACGCCCAATACTTCCGGCTCGCGTGCCGGATGTGCGCCGAACTCGGCGCCCACGTCGTGAAGACCTACTTCGTCGCCGACGGCTTTGAGACCGTCACCTCGTCCTGCCCAGTGCCGATCGTCATGGCCGGCGGTAAGAAGCTCCCCGAACTCGATGCCTTGACGATGGCCTACAACGCCGTCCAGCAAGGCGCCGCGGGCGTCGACATGGGTCGCAACATTTTCCAGTCGGACGCCCCCAAGGCGATGATGACCGCCGTCAACAAGGTCGTTCATGAGAACATGAAGCCGGCCGAAGCGCTGCAACTGTTCGAGTCGCTGAAGGCGGACTCGAAGTGAGCCAGTCAGCGGTGATCGAACAGCTCCGTTCGCAGCCTCCGAAACTAAGCGTCGGCATTCTTGCTGCCGACGCGATGGACTATGGGGCTGACGTAAAGCTGCTGGAGCAGTTCGGCGTGCTGTTGCACCTCGACGTGATGGATGGCCGCGTTTGGCCGCAGATCACCGCCGGGGCGCCAGTGCTCGCCGGGCTGCGCACCAGCTTGTTGAAGGATGTTCATCTGCTGATCGAAGAACCCGAGAAACACGTCGCCGCGTTCGCCAAGGCGGGCGCCGACGTGATCTCGTTCTCGATCGAGCATTGCGGCGACGTGGCCGCCACGCTCGACCTCATCGGCCAGCAGACGAACGCGAACGACCCGGCCCGCGGCATCGTGCGGGGCGTTTCGCTCGATCCGGCGACGCCGGTCGACGCGATCGCCGCCGTCGCCGACAAGATCGACGCGGTGACGCTGCTCGCCGTCGGACCGACCACCGGCAAGCAGAGCTTCATCGACGCGCTACCTGCGAAGATCGCCGCCGTTCGGGCGCTCGACGAACGAATCCTCATCTTCGTCGACGGCGCCGTCACGAAGGACAACATCGGCCAGCTCGCCGCGATGGGCCCGAACGGCATCGTCACCGGCAGCGCCGCGTTCGCCGGCAATCCCGCCGAGAATATTCAGTTCATGCTGGAGCAAATCAGTGTCTAAGGTTTTGAGCGGCAAGGTCGCGGTCGTCACCGGCGCCGCCGGCGCCATCGGCTACGGCATCTGCGAAGTCCTGCTGGAAAACGGCGCCACGCTCGTCGCTACCGATCTGGCAGGTGAGAAACTCGACGCCTTCGCGAAAGATCTCGACTCGCTCGCTCCGGGCCAATCGATCGGCTTGCCGATGGACGTCACCAGCCCCGAGGCCGTCGGCGCAGCGCTCGACGAGATCTACGCCAAGTTCGGCCGGCTCGACATCATGATTCACAACGCGGGCATCGCGTACGTGTCGAAAATCGTCGACATGGACATCGCCCGCTTCCAGTTGCTGGAGAAGGTGAACGTCGACGGCACGCTCGTCGTGCTCAAAGAAACCGGCAAGCGGATGATCGAGAAAGCGGCCGGCGGCGACATCGTCGTCATGTCGACCAAGAACGTCCCCTCGCCGAGCGCCGGCTTCGGCGCCTACAGCGCGACGAAGGCGGCCTGCCACCAACTCGGCCGCATCGCGAGCGTCGAGTTCGCCCCGCACGACATCCGCGTAAACATGATCGCCCCCGACGCCGTGTTCGCCGAAGGCAAATACAAGTCGGGCCTGTGGGATCTCGTGGGCGAAGACCGCATGAAGTCTCGCGGCGTCAGCGAGGCGGAGCTGCACGAATACTACCGCAACCGCAACCTGCTGAAGGCGTCGGTCACCGGCCGCCACGTCGGCAACGCGGTGCTGTACTTTGTCTCGCGGCAAAGCCCAACGACCGGCGCCACCATCCCCGTCGATGGCGGTTTGCCCGACGCCACCCCGCGCTAGCCGCATTCTGTAGCCCCGGGCTCCGCCCGGGGGTCGGTCCCATACCGGTCGGCGTCGTCTTGCGTTGTGCTACCCCGGGCAAAGCTCGGGGCTGCAATCACGCCTACATCGGCGCATCCGACGGCGGCGACACCACCACGTCCCCAAAAATCGCCCCCATCAGGTCTCGCGTCCCGAGCGTCCGCGGCGTCACCAGCAGTTCGCCCGCATCGAAGCCCGCAATCTCCCCCATGTGTTTCGCGAGCGCTTCAACGCGGCCGAAGACGTGCTCCTTCTCCTTGGGAAACTGCGTCGCATAGCATCGCACCGCCGCCAGCTTCTTTTCGAGCGTCGCACTGATGTCGGAAATTAGATGCCCCGCCCCTGCTAGCGGCGTCGCCGAGTAAAACGCCAGCGTGTAGTAAAGCTGCGCCGCAATCTTGTGCGGCGGCAAATTCTCGAACTGATCGTCCCACTTCGTCAGCCGCGCGTAAAAAATCGCCGCGTCGGTGATCTGCATCGCCTGCCAATGATCGGGCGACGCCATCGGCGTCTTCTCGCCGAAGCCGATCACCAGCTTCGGTCGATAACGTCGCAGTTCGATCGCCAGCGCCACCCGGTTCTCGTAGGAATCGAACAACTTGCGATTGCTCAGCTGCAGGACGATCCGCTTATGAATCCCGAGCGCCGCCGCCGCCGCCCGCGCTTCCTCGAGCCGCGCCTCCGGCCCCGGCGAATTCGGCGTCGGCTCGCCGTCGGTCAGATCAATAATCCCCACCCGATGCCCCTGCTCAGCCAGCCGCGCCAGCGTCCCCCCGCAGGCAATCTCCACATCGTCAGGATGAGCCCCAACGGCAATGACGTCGAGCGGTTCCGGCAGTTCCACGGCAGCTGACATAATGCTTCTCTTCTTGGTTCGACGACTTATCGTTGATGCCGACGAAAATTATAAACCGCCAAGGACGCCAAGGACGCCAAGGACAATGTGTTTGAATTCAACCACGACGGCACAACGGGCACGATGGATATTTGAAAAGGCAAGAACCGCGAATCACGCGAATCTGCGCGAATAGGCACTCATCACCCTATCGCCTATTCGCGTTTATTCGTGTGATTCGCGGTTAAATCTCCCCGTATTTCCTTGGCGCTCTTGGCGTCCTTGGCGGTTGCCTTTGATTACTTAACGCAGCTTCTCCCGCAGCTTCTCCGCCACGCGCTCCGCAATCCGCTCAATCAGCGCCTCTTCATCCGCCGGCGCCGCGTTGCTCCGCTGCCATTCCGTCGCCGCCCGCGACCACGCCGGCGTCCCGAAGGCCCCCACGTTCACGCCGCTCTCGGCCCACGCCTCGCGAAAAATATCGTCCGCGAAAATATCGGCGCCGGCGTAGCTCGGCTCGTGCCGCGGATCGTCGAAGCCAAACCGTTTTTTCAAATCGAGCAGTTCCCAGCCGTGTTGTTCGGAGAGAAACTCCACCCGCCCCACCTGTTTCGCCAGGATGAGAATCCGGCAGTAGGCGTCGAGAATCTCCGTCCACCAGTAGGCCCGCTCGACGCTTTCGCCGTAGCTCACCGTGCCGTGATTGGCGAGCACCATCACGTTGCTCTGCGCGACGAACGGCAGAATCGTCTCGGCAAACTCCTTCCCCCCCGGCGTCGCGTACTTCGCGATCGGCACGTTGCCGAGGAACACTTCCACCTCCGGCAACACGCACGACGGGATCGCCTCGCGAGCCACCGCAAACGCCGTCGCATGCGGCGGATGGCAATGGACGACGCTCTTCACGTCGGGCCGCGCCTTCATGATCTCTAGATGGAGCAGCGCCTCGCTCGACCGTTTACGATCGCCGGCGAGCTGGTTCCCCTCCATGTCGATCAGCGCGATGTCGGCCGGCTTCATGAAGCCCTTCGTCACCATCGTCGGCGTGCAGAGGACTTCATTCTCGCTGATGCGATAGGTGATGTTGCCGTCGTTCGCCGCGGCAAACCCCCGCTTGTACAGCCGGTCACCAATGTCGCAGATCTCTTGCTTGTATTGTTCGATGTCGGACATGACGTAGCAGAATTCTCGATGTGTCAGTTCAACCCATTAGCCCCCGGTTCTTCAAACCGGGGGCCCGAAACGGCAACGGCGATCAACGATCAATCCTCAATCATCGCCCCACGTCGCGCGGAGGCCAAAATCCTCACGCGCCGCCCCTCAAGCTTGATCTTCCCCCCCGCCAACAGCTTGAGCACATGCGGATAAGCTTCTTTCTCCACCTCAAACACCCGCGCCGCGAGCGTCTCCGCGGTATCGTCATCGAACACCGGCACCGGCTGTTGCCAAATGATCGGCCCCGCGTCGTACTCATTATCGACGAAGTGCACCGTTACGCCCGTCACCTTGGCGCCATACTCCAGCACCGCCTCGTGGACGCGATGTCCATACATCCCATGCCCGCAGAACGCGGGGATCAGCGACGGGTGAATGTTCACCACACGGCCTGCAAAATCATCCGGCACCGGCGCAAGCTTCAAGAACCCCGCCATAGCCACGTAGTCGACGCCCGCCGCGCGGCACGCCGCAAAGATCGTGTCCCCGTACGCCTGCGCCGACGAAAAATTCTTGCGCACGAGCACTTCCGTCGGCACGGCCGCGTCGAGGGCATACTGCAATCCGCCGGCCGTCGGGCTGCTCGAAATCACCAGCCGCACATCGACCGGCAGACTCCCTTCGGCGGCCAGCTCTAAAAAATTCTGCAGCGTCCGCCCGCTGCCCGAAATCAGCACGGCGATTTTCAAAGGTTTCACCGGTTCGCGACTCATGACGCCACCTGCAGGTAGAGTTCGACGTCGGCGTCCCCGACCTTGGTGGCAAACGGCGCCGCGTTAGGAATCGCCTGTGTCGTCAATTTTTCCGCCAGCGTTTCCGCGGCGATGTACTCGCGGAAGCTCTCGACGGCGCCGATCAGTTCCGGCGCCGCGGAAACGACGCCGACGTTGATCCGATCCGTAAACTCGCACCCCGTTTCCTTCCGGCGATCCTGAATCACCCGCACGAGGTCGCGAGCCAGCCCCTCGGCGAGCAGTTCCGGCGTCACCTCCGTCGCGAGCACGACGACGACCCCCTTATCGTTCGCCGCCGCCCACCCCGGCTTCGCCTGCAAGCGAATCTCAATCTCCTCGGGCAGCAACTCCACCGCTTGGCCGTCGATCACGAGGTCGATCTTGCCGTTGTCGCGCAAGTTCGCGAGCAACTCCGCCCCGCTCTGGCTGGCGAGCGCCGGTTTCACCTTGGGCATCAACTTGCCCAGCTTCTTGCCGAGCAACTTGAAATTCGGCAGCACCTCGTGCTCGACATACTTGTCGGGTTCGTCGCTGAACTCGACCTGCTTCACGTTGAGCTCTTCCGCAATCACCTCGGCATGCTCCTCGAGCCACCGTTGATGGGTGTTGTCGGCGAGAATCACCTCGACCCGCGCGAGCGGTTGCCGCACCTTGAGGCTGGCGGCCGTCCGAGCTTGCCGCCCCAGCGACGAGATATGCCGCACGAGATTCATCCGCTCCGAAAGCTGCACATCAACTGCTGCCGCGTCCCCCACGGGGTAGTCACACAAATGAACGCTCATCGGCACGTGCGCGGGAGGGCGAGGCTCCCGCCGAGCCGCCGCTGCGGTTGGCGTCTTTGGTCGTTCCGGCTCAGCAGGAGCTTCGCCCTCCCGGTTGGGGCCAACCGCCAAATTCTGCCACAAGCTCTCCGCCAAGAACGGCGTAAACGGCGCGATCAACTTCGCCGTCGTGGTGAGACACTCATAGAGCGTCCAGTAAGCGTCCAGCTTCTCCGCCGACTGCTTGTCCGCCGCCCAAAACCGATCGCGGCTGCGGCGGACATACCAGTTCGACAACGCATCGACGAATTCAGTGATCGCCGCACACGCCGCAAAATTGTCGTAAGCATCCATCCGCTCGACGACGATCGCCGCGGTGCGATTCAGCTCGCTGACGATCCAGCGATCGAGCTCGCTCCGCTGAGCCAGAGGTCTTCTTGTAACCGCTCCGGCGGCTCGTTGAGCCGCGGCTGCTGGCGTGAACCCGTCGATATTCGCATAGATCGTGAAGAACGAATACACGTTCCACAACCGCAGCAAAAACTCCGGCACGCTATCCTTGATCGCTTGCTCGCTGTACCGAATCGAAGTCCACGGCGGCTGATTCGCAAAGAAGTACCACCGCAGTGCGTCGGCCCCGTACTTGTCGAAAATCTCGCGCGGCTCACGATAGTTCCGCTTGCTCTTCGACATCTTCTGCCCATCCTCGCCGAGCATGAGCCCGAGGACGATGCAGTTCTTGAACGGGTGAGGGTAGGGCACTTCAGCCCCGGGCTCCGCCCGGGGGTCGCCCTGCGATGACGCGATGCCTACCGGAGTGGAGGCCGCCCCCCCGGCGGAGCCGTGGGCTACACCCCACAGCATCGTGCTCACCGCGAGCTGGCTATAAAACCACCCGCGAGTCTGGTCGATCGCTTCGCTAATAAAGTCCGCAGGAAACTGCGAATGGAAATTCGCAGCCGCCTCCTGCCCACTTCCCCCTTCCGCCTTCCCCCCTCCGCCTTCTCCCCTGTATCCCCACTGCGCAAACGGCATCGCCCCGCTGTCATACCAGCCGTCGATCACCTCGCTGACGCGTTCCATCCGCGCGCCCTTCGCGAATGGCGAGTCGTACGTCACCGCGTCGATGTACGGTTTGTGAACCTTCAAATCCTCGACCAGATCAGGGTTCTGCTTCTTCGCCGCAGCCCAGACCTCAGTCCCTTGCACGCCCGGCTTGGCGAGCAACTCGTCGTACCCGGCGAGCGCCTCCATCTGCCCCGTTTCGCTGCAAACCCAGATCGGCAGCGGCGTCCCCCAAAACCGTTCGCGGCTTAACGCCCAATCAACATTCGACTCCAGGAACTTCCCGAACCGCCCCTCCTTGATGTGATCCGGCAGCCAGTTGATTTTCGAGTTATTCTCGAGCATCGCGTCCTTGAACGCGGTGGTCCGAATAAACCAACTCTCGCGCGGGTACTGGATGAGCGGATCCTCTTCGGCCCGCCAGCAGAAGGGATAGTCGTGCAGGTATTGTTCTTGGTGGAATACCAGATTCCTGCCAAGCCAGTTCTCTTTGGGATCTTTGAGATGTTTTAAGATGTCCTTGTCACAGTCTTTCACCCAGCGCCCGCGGACGAACTCGGGGCCCTCGTCGGTGAACTTTCCGTCGGGCGCGACGGGGTTTAAGAGAACGGGGGAGTACCCTTTATGTGGCGCCCGTCGTCGCTGTTCACCTAAGACTCGGAAGTCGTCTTCGCCAAATGCTGGAGCGATGTGCACGATTCCCGTTCCCGAGTCCGTAGTAACGAAATCGGCTGCTATTACTCGCCAGTCAGCTTTCTTCCGGCGCAACAAAATCCACTCATTTTCCGTTGGTTCTTCTCCGGTGTATCTGAATCCACAATGCCGATCGGTGTCTAAGAATTGGTAATAGTTGTTGAATGGGGGTAGGTAACGTTTTCCGACTAGTTCACTCCCCTTGATGCTCGCCCGTTTGAGCGAAGCCTCAGCGTCCCCTTTACCCTTCGTTGGCTTAATTCTTACGGTATGCGCTAAGTTGCTCGCGATGAGTAGAGTTGATTCTTGAGAAGGGTCAGTGAGATCGACGATTTCTTCATAGTCCAATGTGGGATTGATCGCGGCAAATTGATTCGAAGGCAAAGTCCAGGGCGTTGTAGTCCAAACGAGCAGTGATCTCTTCGTGACATTTCCATCATCATCCAGCAGCGGAAACTTCACATACACGCTAGGATCCGCGACCTCCCGATACCCTTGCCCCACCTCCCCGCTCGACAGCGCCGTCCCCCCCTGGGCCCACCACCAAACAATCTTGTGCCCCTTGTACAGCAACCCGCGGTCAAACAGATTCTTCAACGACCACCAGACGCTCTCGATGTAGCTCTGGTGATAAGTGACGTAGGCGTTCTTCAGATCGACCCAGAACCCGATCCGCTCAGTAAGGTTTTCCCACTCCTGCATGTAGCGCCAGACGCTCGCCTGGCACTTCTGCACGAACGGTTCGACGCCGTAGTTTTCGATCTCTTCCTTCGAGTGAATCCCCAGCTCTTTCGAAACCTCGACCTCGACCGGCAACCCGTGCGTATCCCACCCCGCCTTCCGCTCGCAGCGGAAGCCGCGCATCGTCTTGTAGCGCGGGTAAAGATCTTTGATTGACCGCGTGAGACAGTGCCCCGGGTGCGGCATCCCGTTCGCCGTCGGCGGCCCTTCGTAGAAGATGAACGGCGGAGCGTCGGCGCGGGCGGCGAGCGTCTGCTGGTAAACGTTCTCTTCCTTCCAGAAGCGCAAGACGTCGAGCTCACGCTCAGGAAAACCGCGGTCTTTATCGACAGGTGGGAACATGGGGGAGTGGTGATCGGGGATCGGTGACTAGTGACTGGTAATGCAGTGGCGCGCAACGGGACGTACCGCACGCTGGGTGGCACGCCCTAAGGTACTCCGCAGGGCGTGGAGAACCCTCGCGCACGGCAACCACGCCCATCGGAGTACCTCTGAGCGTGCCACCCGACAGGCGCTCCGCTCAGGATGACCCTTCATCGGCCCGCCGGGTGAGCGGATTTGCCGTAAACACTTTAGTTTAAGGGATTTCAAGCCACGAACCCAGGGGAGCCTCCTACCGCTCGCGGCTTAGCGTACTGCGGCTTCCTCGGCGTCTTCCTCCGCTTCCGCCTCTTCCAGCGTCTCGCGGACCTTCTTCCGCGCCGTGGCGTAGTAAGTCGCCCCAATCCCCGCCACCACGTACGTCATCGCTCGGTAGCAAATCGCCACAAGCAGCCCGTCCCCCGGCAGGCTCCCGACCGCCTGGTAGAGCTGATTCATCGCCGCCTCAAACGTCCCCAGCCCCGCCGGCGTCAGCGGAATGGCCCCGGCGCACAAGCTTAACGGCCCCACGAGAAACGTCGCCGCCAGCGACGGCGCGACCACCGGCAACCCCTGGCCAATCAACCAGAACGCCGTCACCAGCGACAAGTGGGTGCAACAGGCAATGGCGATCGCGACGAACAGATACCGCCGTTCATGACGATACGCGTCGGCGGCGCCAAAGAGCCGGGCCAGCGTGTGACCAGCCACCGGAATCTTGCCGAGCCGCTCCCGCATCCAGGGCCCCGTGAGCGCCGGAGTCATCAGCAACCCAATGCCAATCGTGCCGACGATCGCGAGCGACACGACGAGCGTCATCAACCCGCGCAGTTCGTCGGTGAGGGACGCCGCCTCGCCGGCGGCGATCGCCCCGATCGTCGCCACCAGTAGCAGCGCGTAGAGGCCGACGACGCGATCGATGATCACGCTCGCCACCGCTTCCGTCCGTTTCCCCGGATGCTCGCGCGCCACGGCCATCGCTTTGAATAAATCGCCGCCAACGCTGCCCAGCGAGACCTGACTCAGCAGATGACCAAGCGCGCCGAGCCGGAAGGCGTCGCGAAAGGAAAAGTCGAGTTTGAGCGCCCGGACGAGGATTTGCCAGCGGACCCAATTGAGCGAGATCCCCAGGAGCACCAAGCATTGTGCCAGCGCGAGCCGGTCCCAATGTTTGGGTTCGTCGATCAGCCGCGTGAAGACTCCTTCGCAGCGCAGCCGGTAAATGAGGAAGCTGAGAATCGCGACGGCGATCCCCATTTTCGCCAATCCGACGGCGACCCGGCGGCGATGGTGCGTCGGGTGAGGGTTTTCAGCGGGCATAACAACCTGATACGAAGCAACAGCGAATCCCCTCAGTGTGACCAGAACCCCCCCCATCAACCAGAGCCCCCGGACTGGTCGCTTCAGCGACCAGTCGCCCCGCCCACACGGGCCGCCACGCAACTAGCCCGTCCCCTCAGAAAGCTCGCCAAAAACTCACACAAAGAAACTTGCTTTTGGCCAGCAAACTATAGATAATGAACGGACGTACATGGTGGCTCTTTGGCAATCGACCACAATCACCAACACTCCCTGGGCCAACCTCCCAGAGGAGCCAGTAGCCGCGCGCGCCGACGCACTCTCCTGAGTTGCTAACCAGATTCCGGCAAGCCAGCGACACAAAGGCCTCTGTCGCGACAAACACGACAGACGTCACGCGACAAAGGCCCCTAAGTGTCATGCCCGTAAGGCGTTACAAAGAAGTCGTCCTGTCGCCAAAAATCGCCTTCCCGCCGCTCGCGGCTTAGCGACAGATCCACCGGCAACCGCGCCCGCCCCCATCAACCGCCATAACCGGACCCCTCCGCAGGAACTCCGGACGAATTAAGTGGTTGATCTTCTCCCAAATGCTGGCGGTTCGCCCCGCGGCAATTAGCGTGGAGATAGGCCCGCAGAGTTTGCGCAGGCCATTTCTCTTCCCAGCAGATCCCACGCACCAGAGGCAGGACTAATGACGGACTTCGGACGCTCTTGAAGCGTCCCAGCCCTTCATCATTCGCCGTCGGCTCGCCTTCGCGACCGGCGTTCATTTAGTCCACCTTGGGATTTGCTTCACATGATTCAACGACACCGCCGGGGACGACGCGCGCTCGCGGCCATCCTCTCGGCTTTTGCGCTTGCAACCGTCGCCTGGTCGCCAGCCCAAGCCGCCAGCTCGCTTTCAGGCTACGCCTACATCGACCGCAATAACGACGGACAACTCGCCTTTGCCGACGCCGCGCATCCTGAGTGGGTCCTCAGCGGCGTCGAGGTCAAGTTGTTCAGCATTTCAGGCACGACCGAGACGTTGCTTTCAACGACGACGACCAGCAGCATCGGCGAGTACATCTTTAGCGGGCTGTCGGCGGGAACGTACGCACTTCGGCAAACGCAACCGGTCGGCTACCTCGACGGCATCGACACGCTCGGGATTATTCGCAACCTGAACAACAACTCCGTTCCAGCGGGCGCCAACGTCGGCACGGTCGCGGCCGACGCCTTTTTGAACATCGCGCTCCCCGCCGACGCGCGCGGCAACTTCTACAACTTCGGCGAGCGCGGACTGCTGCCGGGATACGTCTCGAAGCGCTATCTGCTCGGCACCGCGCCGCCCATCGTCACCGCACCCGATCCCGAACCGGCGAGCGGAGTTCCAGAACCTGCGACGGCGTCGCTCCTCGCGCTCGGCGGAATGGGCTTCCTCGCGCTACGAAGACGGCTGTCGCGCTAAAACATGGGGCGGAGCACTCGCTCCGAGTTCGGAGCAGCGAGGACTTCGTCCTCCTATCCGGAGCGAGTGACGAAGTGAAGTTCCACTAAGTGGATGGGACGTACTCCGGCTCACATACTGCGGGCAAGGCTCGATGAGAATGTATCGTCGAACGTTGGCGACCTGAATCATTTGCCGCATCTTCACGCAATCCTAGCGCGGCTCCAAAGTTGGTCGCGGCGTCGTTGAGACAAGTCCATTCGCGGAAGACCTCGCGGGACTGTTCCTTCAGGGCATCGCACTTCGCCTCGGACGAGACGGAAAGCATCGCTTCTTTGAGCAGTCGAAGGTTTCCGGAGGCAAACACCGCCCCGTTGGCGCCATGATGCACCAACTCGGGCACGGCGCCCACTTTATCGGACGCGATGATCGCCAGGCCAGCGGCGACCGCCTCGACCACGACCACTCCCCACGGCTCGTGATCGCTGGGAAGCACGAGAACGTCGCACAGGGAGTAGGCTCCGGCCATCTCCGACACATCGTTCAAGAAGCCCGTCCACAGGACGCGAGACTTTAGATGCGGTGGAATCGACGCCTCCAGCTGCAGCCGCAGCGGTCCGTCGCCGATCATGACCAAATCCCAGTCCGATCTCAGCCCGGCAATCTCGACAAAGGCGCGGACAGCAAGATCGGGGCGCTTCGCCTGCATCATGCGCGCGGAAAAGACAAACCGCCGCCGGCCAGGCTCCAATCCGAACTTGTCGCGCGCGGCGGCGATCGACTCTTCGGACGGGCGCGTAAAAAGCTCCACGTCGGGAACGAACGGAAACATGTGCGCAGGCTTCGATTTCCCGCCGTATCGATGCAACAACGCGAGACCATGTTGCCCGCAAGGCATCAATCCCGTCGACCAGGCGACCGCTCGTTCGTAGACGCGCCGCTTGAGCCAGCGTTTCAGCGGGCGATGGTTGTCGCTGCAAATATTGAAGTCGCCGGTCAAGAAACACTCGACGCCATGCCTTTTGCACCAACGAATGATTCTCATTCGCCCCATGTCGCCGCAGCCTTGCACCAGCACGGAATCAATTTGCTGGTCTTGAAGCCAGCGAATGATTCGTCCCGCCTTTTGCCATTCGCGCAGCGAATAGCGAAGCAACGGTTGCTCGTTCGTCGGTTCGCCCGCCCCGAACTCGACATGGCGAATTGACGGAGGAGCATGCAGCCCGCCCCAACGGCGGTAAGCGTTGCTGTGGGTTGTCAGGCTCCACAACTCCATCTCACGGAATCGCTCCACCAATTCCTCATGAAGATGAATGCGATAGGGCGGCAATGAGTTCGCGATCACGGCAACGCGACGCTTCACTGCAGCGCGTTCGATTGGCGGCTCGCCGGCGCGAAGCTGGGTCTGCCGCTCGCGTTGCGCAACGCTCTTGGCGGGCTGCTTCTGCAGCCGCGTTCCTTCGTCAAAACCGTATTGCTTCAACGAGTAGCGCCGAACTCCGTCTCGATCGACGTCAACGCGGAGGCGTTGCCAGGGGTGCCAGCCCCACGGTTCTTCCTTAATGCGCAACTCAAGAACGCGGATCGCCGCGGCAATCGCCTGGTACGCCGCCTCGTCTGTGTTCTCGGTGCAAGAGACGTGATTGTAGAACAGACCCTCGCGCGCGTTGGCGCTAAGCTCTTTGTCGCAGATGAGCAGGATGTCGGACTTCGTCCCCGCCGCCAGCTTGGCCCAGCCGCTTGGTACGCGGAACGTCCCGTCGAAGAACGGGACGTCGACAAATTCGCCGGCGGCCCCGCCGTCAGCCGTCACCGCGACGACCCCTTTCTGTCGCAACAAGCGGTAGAGCTGAATGATGGCCTCGATGTCGTCAATGTAGAAGACGTTGGCTCCCGCTCGACGATCGGCTTCCATCGCTTTTTTGAGCGCGATTTGCACGATCGGCGACGAGGCGTTTTCGACGCAACGAGAGGTGCGGTACCTCAACTGCACTAGGTTGTCGCCGGGGAAGAACTCCGCGAGGCCCGCGGCGAACGTTTGGAAGAAGTTGAAATGGAAGCCCACGATGACGAGGCCTCGCTCGCGCTTTTCCTTAGGAAGCGCCGCGACAGATTCTGGACTGCAGTTCCAATGCATGTCGGCGTCGCGGCCGCCAGCCGCGTGCAGGCTATAAACGCGGACGCGCGCGAAACATTCATGCTTCAGCAGAAGGTGGCGACGCAGGATATGAGAAACCGACGCCTTGCAGTCGAAGTACGGGCTCATCGCGGCGATCGCACCGCGCGCCGAACGCTGGGCTCCCACGAACGTCAACAGCCAATGGATATTGGCCGCACAGCGAACCCATGCCATCCCCCAACGGGGCCCCAGGGCGCGCAGCACGACGTAATGCGGGACGTACAACATCCAGAGCGCTGCGCTGAGGCCCAATGTTTGCACGGCCTCGCGAGTCGCCGTCATCCCTTCTCGAAAGCGCTGTCTTCTACCGCTGAGGTGCGCACTAGGCGCACCGGTCGCGGCAGAGGCGTCGGGTAGGGCGGCGTTACTTTCAGCTTGAGCGTCCACTGCGTATTCCTCTGCGGCCTGAATGCAGGCTGGAGTATCTTGGCGATTCGATTGCCGACCACTTAGTGCGCCGGGCCAGGTGTTTCATCCTTGTTGAGAACGCGGCACAGCTCCGTCGCTAACTCGCCAAACGTCATGTTTGCCATGGCCGGACCGATTTGCGAGGCGTCGATCTTCGGCCCCAACTCGTCCTCCAAATAGAAGAGGAAGTTAATGACGTCGATGCTCTCCTCAAACAGGTCGACGGCCTTCGTCTCCGCGAAATGTTGAAGCTTCTCGGGAGGAACCGAGCCTTCAAAGTTCGCTTTCATCGTCGACAATACAGCGTCACGATCCACAACATTCTCCTAGCGCACGCGGCGCACGCGGCCGTAAATAACGTTGAACCCCGCGCCCATCGTCAGCAGGTTGACGGCGGCGCCGACTTGCGCCGCGGCGGCCAGTTGTTTCAGCACATACAGGATGCTCACGCTGCTCATGTTGGAGTTTTCGCGGTAGTGCGCGACGGAGGGCTGTATGGCGTCTTTGGGCATTTTGAGCTCTCGCGACAATCGCATCAACAACGCGATGCCTGCCGGATGAATGGCCCAACGAGGCTCGTCCTGCCAACCTTCCTGCGTTTGCCGCAGCGCTTCGCCGACGGTTTGCTTGACGTCGCTTTCGAAGGTCGCATGATCGCGCAAGCGGAAGCCATAATATTCGTCGTATCCCCAACGGATGAGGTCGAGCCCCGTCCCGGCAAACTGCTGGTAGCGGAACTCTTCCAGGGATAATGCGTACTCGCCGCACTCGACGTTGTTGGAAACCCAAATTGCCGCGGCCCCGTCGCCGAACGTGCAGTTTCCCTGCCAGATATCAAGATCGGTCGTGTGGACGTTAATGAGCGTCGTCGGCAATTCGACGGCTACGATCAGAATGTGACGAAAGCTCTCGTCGAGCGATCTGGCTAAGTTCAATGCCTTGCTGCTGCCAGTACAACCAACATTAGCCAAGTCTAGCAACATGCTCTCAGGACGAACCAATGGTCCCAATCGCTGCGCCAATCGGTAGCTCAACCCTGGCATCAAGTTACCCGTTGACGTCGTGGTGATTACCGCGTCAAAAGTCACTCCCGCGGCGGACGCGGTTGGCTCGATCTGCGCTGCGAGCTTCGTTAGTGCGCTATCGGCGCCCTCTTCGTACGCTGTTGCGCGACTCTGAAAGCTCGCGAGCTCAATCAGCTTCGCCACCACGGTCCGGCGACTTCGCTCTCCCACCAATTGGAACCTTACGAAATTGCGAACGGTTTCTTGTTCGTCGGTCGGCAACGCAGCAATCGCTTCTTCATAAACGAGCAAGAGGCGCTCGTTCGTCCAGACTTCGCCAAGCGGAGCGGTGAAGATTTGGTTGATGAATCGCATGGCGGTCCTGGCCTCCCGGTCAGGATTGGTCGAGGCTGCTGCCTGTCGCTAGTCCAAGAAATATTCGGCCGCGACTTGACCTGCTTCATCTTCTTCCAAGCGGATGGGGGCGGGTCGATGATTCTTATCTCGTAACATGAGCGCGGTGGAAAAATCTTCGCTGACCACGTCCATGTGCTGGCGCAGGTACTGCGACACTTCGCCGTCGTTCAGCTTGCCTTGGGCCATCCGCATCGTGCAGTACCAGACGCGATCGCTCTCAGCAAACAGTTTTTTCACCTGATCAATGTCGTGAATCATGATGGCGCCGCTGCGGCGGTCACGCGGCGATTCCGTGCTGTCCCCGATCGTCGCCTGGATGACCAAACGGCTCTGCAACCAATAATCGACGGTCCGCGTCTCTTCCCCCTTGCGAACTTTATCGAACGCAAAATTGAAATTCGTCGTATGAGGGAAGATCGAGATGACGACGTCTCCCTCCTGCAAATGTTCGTGTAGATACTCGGTCGGCGCGTCCCAGTCAGGGATGCGGAGTTGTTTGACGTCGAATGCGGCATTGGCGAACTCGGTCATTTCTGCCATGCGAACGGTCCAGCCGCTTGCCAGCGCGATGAGCACCGCAACGCCCCCGACGGCAACGCTGCTAGCGTACCAGCGGTACGCCGTCGGCAACTTTCGATGCCGCAGATAGTTCAGCATCGCTTCCGCTCCGGCAACGACTACCGCAGCCGTGATCAGCATCATAATCGCAATCAGATGGCAGGCGTAACGATTCGTGCGGACTGGCAGAAACGCGGCCATCAATTCGGCGTTGACTACCAGGCAGAATAGCGAGAAGCGCAGAGGCGCACGCCAGCGATGACCTATCGACAGTCCGAATGCCAAGACTAAAGCGACCATCGGAATCAAAGCGTCGCGAGTCCAGGACGAATTGATCAGATAGTAATCGTGCTGAAAAAAGGGAAACCGCCACATTGGCTTGATGGTGAGCGAGCTAATCCCCTCGCCGTACCACAGCCGTTGAGTCTGCTGCATGATGCGATGCGCATTTTGAGCGATGACCGACAACACCAGCACCGTCGAAGCCATGTAGAGGTGCGGCGAAGCGAGCAACGGCTTGAGGTGCCGTCGCCGGTGAAAGAAAACTGCCAGCGCCAGCCCGAAGCCGAACATGCCGGTCCCTTCCCAACTCAGATACATCGCAATGAAACTGACCGTAGCCCCCCACATCATCGGGACATTCGGTCGGCCAACCCCTCGCACCGCCTCGTACGTCAGATACATCGTCAGGATGGAAAAGAACTGCACCTGCGACAAGTAGCGGCCGAAGTCTGCGAAGCCAATCATATGAGGCGAGACGGCGAACAACACCGCCGCGACCGCACCCACGTAGCCGTCAAACCATTTCCATCCGACGTACGCGAGAAGGAACAGCGTCAACATCGACCAGATCATTGCTGGCACGCGGATCACCAGCAGCGGATCGTCGAAGAACAACTCCGCAATGGCATTGAAGAAGTAACATAGTTCGTTCGTCGCGGCATAGCCAAATG
The DNA here is from genome assembly GCA_013822725.1 of Pirellula sp. Lineage (GTDB taxonomy): Bacteria > Planctomycetota > Planctomycetia > Pirellulales > Lacipirellulaceae > Lacipirellula. Next base: position 26,665 of record PNKX01000026.1, on the reverse strand, counting down.
GAATGTCGGGATGAACCTGTCCCCCCGGAAACCCTTGCGTGAAGACTGTTTCGGTGAAGGCGTAAACCGTCACCTCGTCGTGGTGAATCGGTTCTGCGGTGAGATCGCGCAAACGCAGCCATAGCGCCACGCTTCCAATCACGATCCATCCGATGGCCATCGCGGTCCAAACGGTCCGCTTATTAAGTTGCCAGCCGATACCTGCATGAGGCCACATCGACCTCGTCCAATGGAGCGCCAACAACAACGCCCATTGCCCAGCCGCCAAGCCCCAGATGCTCAGCAACCAGACCGGCTTATAAATATCATGCGCCGCCCAAGCGAAATCCCACGTCATCAGGGCGCCAGTAGCCGCGGCAATGGATGCAGGCAATAACGGCAGGAAAGAGATCGCTGGCGAAATCTCGCCGCCCGCAGCGTTTCGTCGGCTGAGGAGCCGCCCGGTGAGATAAGCCCCGAACGCTCCGACCAAACCGGTTCCGATAATCCACGCCGCATGATTCAGTCCTCGAATCAGCCAAAACGAACCTGTCGGATTGAGGACCGCGAGTTCGCGGATCATCGAGCGTGGAACCACACCCTGGTAACCGATCTGAGCTGCGCAATTCTCCCAATGATCGTCAGTGAAATCCGGCGAGAGCCAGTCCGTTGCGAATCCCGCGGCTCCCTTCCACGCAGCGTCCGTTGCCAGGTAGGTCTTCTCGCCTCCAATAGTCGTCGCTTCAAGATCTGCCAAAAACCGCGGCGCCTCGCCGGGGGTTTCAGCCAGGATCGAGACAATGTTGGGGCCTCGACGCAGCAATGGGCTGACGTCGAACGTCAACTCACGCGCCGTCATGGGCTGCTGCGTTCCGAGGGCTTCTTGTACCTCCGTCAGTACGTAGCCGTTGAGCGCGACTCGTTGCGATCCAGTGGTGAGGACGCGCAGCCAACCGTCTCGCGGTTGTCCTTTTACCTCGAATGTTGCGGCGACAACCGCTGCTCGATCCGTGGCCGAGGGAGGCGATATCCACTTGGCGAGGCGCGGATGAGTGATCGACCCCGGCGGCAAACTTACCTGGGCTCGCCACTCCTCGGGAGCGCCTAACGTCGGCTCTGCCCAATGCTCGTCGTTAAACTCGGTTTCGTACCAGTAGGGTCCGTCGCGCTCGTAGACGCTCGACGCCTTCCATTCCTCCGGATCGTTCAATGGCCGCGAACTGCCGTCGGCGAAACGGCATTCGCCTTCCACCGACGCCGCGGGAGGACGATCTAGCACGAGTTGCGCCACATGAATGGCGATCGAATTCTCGCCCCCGTGCATCAGGGGGCTAATATCCATGACCACGCCGGTCGTCCGTTTGAAGCCCACCGGCGGAGTGTAGCCGGCCCGCCGTCCGTTGACCCAGACTTCAATAACGTCATGCCCCACAAGCTTAATCCACGCCTGCTCAGGGGGTTCTGTCAAACGCCACTTGTGACGCAAGTAGAGGTGCTTGCTAGGCTCGCCGTCGGCTTCCAGACGAAACGGACGGACTTCGCCTTCCAGCATGTATTCAGAAATGACGGCCGGATTGAACGTGCGGAATCCAAAGTCGCCGACGGCGATCGCAAATCCAAGAACCAGGAGTGTTATGAGCGGACGGCATGCCATGACTACATTCCCAACCGACCTTCCTGGGCGTGTAGATTGACATACTTCGGCAAATGGAAGATGTCCATCGCCATCGCATACATGCGGCGCGCATCCTCAAAGTCGCCGTTTTCAAAATAAGCGTCCCCGAGGGCCGTCGCCAAATCGCACCCTACGAAGCAATCGCCGACTTCGCACAACTCGGCAAGGTAACGATCCTCAATCTCTCGCGCACGGCTTGGCGCCGTCCCCACCACGGTCACTGCATGAGCGACCCAGTAAACCGGCTTCCAGGGAGCTATTGACGCGGCCTCGCGCCAGGCAAGTTCCGCCGCCTCCCGCTTGCCGTGGGCGTTGTAGCCAGCGGCAGTATGCCCGATGATCTCGGCCATAAGATCCCGCGCTGCGGCTGCGCTATCAGTATCGACGTACGGCTCCAATTCCGCCCGGGCCCGTTCGACGTCGCCGACTTCCAAATATTGCATGGCGACAAAAAAAGCACAGTACTTGCTATTGTCATGGCGGCGATAGTCAATTTTTCCTCGCTGCAGCCAGTACCGCCGCATGTAGCCGAGATGCGGCATCGTCTCGCGCGCTTGCTCTAACGCGAGCGCCGACTCGTCGAATTGATTTCGTTCTTCGAATGCGTCGGCTTGCGTCCAATAGTACTCCGCCGCCCAACGCGGCCACGTCGATGCAAGCGCCAAGACAATGCCTGCCGCCGCCCACCCGCCGAGAAAACTGCTGCGCGACCACCAGGAAGCTCGTTTGGTCGACAACACGCCAATCGCGGCTGCGGCGATCAACCACGGGCCGTACATCCAATAATTAAACGGGACGAGCAGCGGATGCGTCGGCTCCAGCAAATCGATTTTGCCCGTCTGACCGCCAAACGCCTGCATGCGATCAGGAGCACGGACAGTCATTAGATCGACGTGCTCCATCCCATAGACGGTCCGCAACATACTTCGACCGCGAATCTCGCTTTCGAAGAATTCGTAAAGCCCCGGATGATTCCAGAGCGTCACCGCCAGGGCGGGAATGCTCGCCATCAGGAGCACGCCAAACGCGTAGGGCGTCCATCTCGGGCGCACCAAAGCAATCAGCACTCCGGTCGCCACAATCGCCAAGAGCGGCACGGCAATGCTGTCCCATCGCCACTCCCTCGGCGATTCGGCGACGTACTCGGGTAAGAATCGCGAACTAGCCAAATTATTCCAAGGAATATGGACGCCGCGAAAATCGCGACTGACTGAAGACCGTAACCACGGACCAGTGATGAGAAGCACGCACACGGCGAACAACGAGAGCGTGATCCCGCGATTCGACAGCGCAGAACTCGCCACGAAACTGAACGCTCTCGCGTACAGATCCCAACAAGCAGCGGCGAATCGGAGGATCAATCTCATCACTATCGTTTTGCTTAACTCGCTTCCTAAAATCCGGTCACGCTCGCGCGGGCGACGCTCCCTTCGCCGCGGCGAGTCCATTTCCGCCAGTCGGCGTTCACCACGTCATCCTCATTTAACGAGTCGTGGCCGTAGATGATGACTTCATCGCCAACGTTGAGTCCCTTGAGGACTTGCGTTTCGCCGGTGCCGACGGCTTCGCCCGTTTGGATTTCGCGAATCTTGGCTCGGCCTTCTTCGACGCAGAAGACCATCGCTTTACGCTCTTTTTTGATGACCGCCACGCTCGGAATCGCCGTGGCGCCCGATTTCGAGCATTTGACGCGGGCGAACCCCGAAATGCCGGCCTTGATGCGATTGTCTGGATTCGGGACTTCCAGCATGATCGGCACAACGCGCGTCTTGGTCGAGACGACAGGAGCGACGCGAATCACTTTGCCGGTGAAGGTTTCCTGCGAGAACGCATCGAGTTCGATCTCTGCGTCCTGTCCCACGGCGAGGGAATCGAGCCGCTCCATGGGATAATCCATCTGAATGTAGATCGGGTCGAGTTGATGGATAATGGCGACGGTGGCGCCGGCGCCGACTCGCATTTGCGGGACGACGTTAAGTTCTTGCACGACTCCGTCAATGGGGCTGATCATGTTGCAAAGCTCAAGATCACGCTTCGCGAGTGCGAGTTCGAGTTGAGCAGTTTCGGCGTTCACTTCCGCCTCGGCCACCTGCAGGATGGTGATCGCCTTGCTGGTCGTGAGGCCTCGATAGGCTTCAAGCGTCAGCTTCGTTTGACGGACCGCCGCTTCCCGTTGTTGGACGGTATGTTCGAACAACTTGGACAAGAACGTGGCGACCACTTGCCCTTTCGTCACGACCCCGCCTGGTACGCAATTAACGTCCTTGACCTCGCGATCGATCACTTGTCCTGAGCGAGGAGGGATAGTGATGACCGCCGATTGCGCCGGCATCGTCACCGCCGTGCCGCCGATCGTCTCCTCGAAATCGCGCTCCGCGACCTTGATCGTACGGATGGGGATCGGCTTCTCAGCGTGGCGCGCCGCATCGGGATCCCAATCGGCCATTGCATCTCGGGCCCGCAACTGCCACATGCCAATCAGTACTGTGGCAGAGGCAAGAAGTAAGAAGCCGCCGGTCCAACGGATGAACGATTTCACTTGTAGTACCTTTGATAGTCTCTTTGGCTCCCAGTCAGGAGCGAATATTCCATTGCTGATCGAATCACAAAAAATGTATGCAGCGACGAATCCTGCGAAGCCTCTACCCGGGAATGGCGTCCGCCGTTTCGGCGATGGCAACGATCGCGGCTGGCTCCAATCCGGGAACAATTGCGGGACGTTTGAGGGAGTTCCACAGCCGCAAGACGTCTGACCATGGTAACACGCCGAACAACAAGGCGACGACAATGTAGACGGCGCCGCCGGCTAATCCGGCGCCTACCAGACTAATCAACGAAGCTCCGCGATGAGCAAACGGCCACATCACAGCCGCCATGGCGACTGCGGCGGGCAGCGGACGGAGAAATTGAGCCCACTGAGGACCGGTAATGTGAAATTTACGCAGTGCGAACATCCCGCCAGCGCAAAGCGCTAACTCGCCTAACAGATTGCCGACGCAGGCGCCGTAGAGACCCCACAGGGGAATCATCACCGCCTCCAAGCCAACCTTGACGGCCAGCGTCCAGCAAATCAGCCGCCAGTAAGTCCGCTCTTCATCAAGCGCCGTCATCACGAATCGAAGTTGGGCATTGATGAAGATCAAGCCAGTCGCCCAGATAAGGATCTGCAGCGGCAAGGCCGCTCGAATGAAATCGGGCCCGGCTGTGGCCACAATCATCGGTTCGGCGCTCATGCTGATGCCGATGCTAATGGGCAGCGACGCGGCCCACAGAATCACGGTGGTCTTTTCAAAGAGCCGATTCACGGCGGCGCGATCGACGTGAGCGGCGCGGCTGAGCATCGGAAACGTCACCGAAACGATGATCCGCGGCAACAACTGCAGCGGCTGCAGCGGCCTCGCAGCGATGCTAAACATGCCCACGATGGCCTGCGGCCGGAACGCCGCCAGCAGCAACGTATCCATCTGCATCAGAAATTGGCGGATCACGTCGCCGGCGCCGAGCGGAATCGACTCGCTCCACCACCGCTTGACGATTTCCCCATTCAAACTGAATCCGCCGCAGCGCCACTTAGTGAGCAAGACGCCCCAAATGATTGCGGCAGCGATAAAGTTGCTCGCCGCATAGGCAACGAATGCAGCCAGCGCCCCGCCGGTTTCGGGATAAACCCACAACCATACGAACAGACAAAACGTGATGGTCTGCACGACGCGCGACAGATTTTCGTACTCGAATCGCTCCAAGCCCCTCAACGCGTTTGCAGCAAAATCGAGAGCATGTCGCGACCACATCGCCGCAGCGGCGACGACCAGCACGGCCAACGACACTCGATCAGTAAACAGCGCCATCCAGGGCACGGCAACAAGCAAGAAGAGCGTCGACGACGTCATGCACACGACGCAGAGGACGCCGATAGCTTCGGGAATGATCTCTTTAAGGCGATCGGGCGTCCTCGCCACTTTTCGCGTCAGCACCGTGGTGGTGCCGGCGTCGGCGATCCAATGAATGACCGCCGAAATGGCGAAGATCGTGAAGAACGTTCCAATAGGCTGCGCACCGAGACGACGGGCCAGCGTGAACAACGCCAGGAAATTGAACGGCACGATCAGGACCGTTCCCGCCGCATTGAACGCGCTATTGCGCACCATCCGCCCGAGCGGCGATTCATGCCCTCGACCGTTGTTCTCTAGTTCTTGCGTAGACTGATCGTGAGAGCGCGACACCGGTGATGACTTCCGAGTTTTAGATGGTGAACGTATCAATTCGCGACGACGACTCAATCGATGTATCCCAAGGCCCGCAGCCGCTCATTGATCACGACCTTGTCTTCTTCCGTGTAAGTTTCGGTCTCGACTTCCGCAACCGCGCCCGCTGCGGCGCCAATTTCCATGGGAGACGCCGCTTCGCCTTCGAGCACTTCGATCAGCGCGCGGCCATCCATGTCTGCCGGCGTCGGCACTCCGAGCAGATGCAAAATCGTCGGCGCCATGTCGATAATCCTGGCGCCGTTGATCGTCTTTCCGGCAATGACCTCCGGCCCTTCGGCAAGAAATATGCCGTTGTCGCGGTGACTCCCCGACTTCCCGGAGAAAAACGCCATGTTGTCTTGCCGCTTTGGATCGAGCTCCTCGATCCACTGAAGCGTGCGACTCTTTGAGCTGACCCGGAACGCATAGGTATACTCTTCGTGAGTCGCCCACTTCACGACGATATCCGGGGCTTCGTCGAGACTCGCTCCCTCGTACACTTCTTCGCGTCGGTAGGCCTTTTCCACGATGCGTTCGCCGGAAACGGGATGACGCCACTCTTCGAGTCGTTGGATCAATTCGGAGCGAAGCTGCTCGTACTCTTCGCCTGGTTCGACTGTTCCCTGCGGTTGACGGCCTTTTAAGTTGATTCGCAACGCCGGGTAGTAAGGGTTTTCCTCAAAGAACGCTTTGGTTTCGCTCCAGTTGATGATGCCGTAGCGGACCTTCGCTTCAATTCCGCCGAGTTGCGTCCGAGCGAACCGAGACAGGAACTTCTGCACGCCGTTGGGCAACACCGCGACGGCGAACAGCTTGAGCGCGTCGAGCCGCCGCGACATCCACTTCGAAACGCCGCCACGGAACTGCAGCATCTGCTGCTCGCGAAGCCAACAGTTCGGGTAAATCACCGTATTGCTGACGCCGCCGAATCCGTGGTCCGACATCATCAGCAAGGTCGTATCGAACGGCAGCAGTTGCTTCAATTCGCCCAACTGCCGATCAAGTTCCTGGTAGACGCGCAAGATGCTGTCGCGCATGGAAGCCGGTTCGGCGGTGAACTGCGGCGACCGATGATCGCAGTACTTCCAGAAGTGGTGGCCAGCTCCGTCAGACTCCCCGAAGAGAATCATTGCGCAGTCCCACTCGTAGTTCTGCATCAGGTATTTGGCGGTCGCCGCCTTGCGGCCAATGACGTCGAGAATCTTTTGGACTGCCGCCTCGGCGCGACCTTGGTTGATCTCTTGAATGGGAAACGAACCGATCGGATGTCCGTCGAGTTCTCGTTCCAATTCGTCGTAAACCGCTCGCGGATACATGCCGCGGGCATCGAGCTTCGAACTGCTGCCGCCTAATCCGGCCGCGTCGAACCCGCTCAGCATGACGCCATTCACCGGCTCTGGCGGAAAAGTGCAGGGGACCGAGATGGAAATCACCCGTTTGCCGGCGTCGCTTAAGAGTTTCCAGAAGGATGGCGCCTTTCGCTGCCCGCCGTTGACAAACTCTAAGTCGTACGTGCCGGGACGTTGGCGCGTGAAGTCGTAGATCCCGTGCTTCGCCGGGTTCTTGCCGGTCATAAAACTCGACCAGGCGGGAAACGTCATGGGCGGCAACGTCGACTGCAACTCGCCGTGCGAACCGCCGTTCCAGACTTCGGCAATGTTGGGCAGTTTGCCTTCAGCGATCCACGGTTCGATCAAATCGAACGTGGCGCCATCCCAGCCGACAATGAACACTCGTCCCATAACACTCGCTCCCAGAGCCGCCAAATTCGACAACCTATTTGATGTAACCAAGCGCCTGCAGGCGTTTTGCGATCAACTCTGACTCGTCCTCAGTAAAGCTCACCGGCGCGCCATCACCGTCGGCGCCATAACTTTCGCCATCGTCTACGGCTTCATAGCGAATGGGATTCGCCGCAAGGAATTCAGGGTCGATCGCCTCCACGAGCACTCGCCCATCCATGTCGTCAGGGACCGGCAGCCCCATCAGGTACAACACTGTCGGCGTCACATCGACGATCTTGGCGTCGTTGAACGAGAAGTCAGCGTGAATCGGTCCGCCGCTCATCATCAGCACGCCGTCCAGGCGGTGCGAAGCGGCAAACTCGACTCCTCCTTCAATGGGAGCCGTCGAGCGCTCGACGTTCGGACGCCCAGGCGTTGCCGGCGAGCTCTGGTCTAACAAGAACCCGTCACGCCACCAGGAAGGAAGCAAGTCAGGAGCCTTCTCCGCGTGCGGCCCATGGTAGATCTCTTGCGGCCGTTCCAAACTGCTCATCACCGGCTCGCCCGTTTCGGGATCGACTAGCGTGAGCATGATCTCTTCGATGCGATCTCGCAGATCGTCAGCCTCGGCGTCCGTCAACTCCTGCACTCGATTGAGCCAAATGGCCGGACTCGATCTGTAGGCCTCATTGACGTAAGCGCTCGTGTTCGCCCAATCAATTTTGGCTTCGTCGAGAGTTTCGAACCATGTGCGGAGCTTCGGCAACATGCCGGCAATTCGGCGCTTCGCATCGGACGATAGCGTCGACCGCAGCATTCGATCGAGCCAGCCCGCCAGCGATTGTTTCAGTTTGCTGGGCGCCGAACCGACTTCAAACTTGAGCAATCCGGCGTCTGCAAGGATCTGATTCAGCCGCAGACGCACATTCGACATCGGCCCGAAACCGTGGTCCGACATCACCATCACGATCGTGTCGTCGTCGCACTCATCCAGCAAGACGCCTAACTGCTCGTCGACGTGAGCGTAGGTGTCGCGAATCGCACCGCCGAACTCGGCCGCGCCGGCCGGATCATGCTTTTCGTGCGACGCATCCATGAAGTGCCAAAAATGATGCTGCACTTGATCGGTTGAGCCGAAGACGATCATCCGAAAATCGCAAGGCCGCTCATCGGAAAGATGCTGCAGCGCAGCCGTGCGGGCTTGCTCGGACTCGCGAATGTCGGCCAGCTGCGCTCGGCGGCGGGCGTCGGTTCGCATGTTGCCGAGATGCTGCTGATCGATGCGATAGCGAATGCCCGCCTGCTTTAGCTCGCTGCGAATCTCCACCGGGTACATAAACGGGCTAAGCTCGTGGGGCGTATCCAGCCCCGAAATCAGAAAGCCGTTCACTGGCTCTGGAGGAAACGTCATCGGCACGTTCACGACGCCGACTCGCCGCCCATGACGGCTCAGACACCCCCACAGCGTTTCGCCCTCGCGGAATGAGGCGTTGGTGAAACGAAATCCACGCTCGCCGTGCGGTTCGATGAAGTCGAACAAGCCATGTTTGCCAGGATTCTTTCCCGTCATGAAACTCGACCACGCGCAAGGAGTGATCGGCGGAATCGTCGACTCCAACGGACTTTTCGCCCCGCTGCGCAGGACGCGCGCTAGGTTGGGAAGAAAGCCCTCTTCGATCCAAGGAAGCATGAGATCAAACGTGGCGCCGTCGAGGCCAACGATCAGCACGCGAAAATCAGGCGTAGGCATTTAATTCTGTCTCCAACGCTATTTCTCTAATCGCCGCGGATTCATTCCGACCAATGAGCGATCCAATTCCAGCGGCGGGCCTCGCCGCAATTTTGTCCCAACGTCGCGTTGAACGAAGCATTCGCGTATAAGAGTCGCATAGTTGAGCGGCGGCGACGCGACGATCGTGCCTTGCCACCACAAACTGATGGCCTCCCTCGGCAATTCGATTGCGCAGCGTCTCGTCCTTCAGCACGCGCACCATCGCCCCGCCAAGCGACTCCGGCGTATCATCCGCCGCTAGCCAGACGTGTTCGCCATGAGAGAGGCGGCTGCATGAGCTGGCGAACATGACGCACGCCCGCTTCGCCGCCATATAGTTCAGCAGCTTGATCGGAAACCCAGGCGCTTTCGGTCTAGGAACGACGGCGACGTCGCAGATTGAAATCACCTTCAACCCTTGCTCAAGCGACTGCGGAGACATCATCACGAGACTTCCCTCGATGCCCAGCGCCTTCGCCTGCTGGTGAAGGGCCGCGTCCCCCTTTCCATTGGGCACGTTCGTCAACACCAGCAACTTCGCCCGCGGGAATCTGGATAAGACGTGAACCATCGATTCCAACAAGAGGTCGAGACGTTGGAACTGGTCAACCACGCCTGAGTAAAGAATCACTGGTTCGTCGGTCAATCTGCATTCGGCTCGCAGACGCTGTCGATCGCCCACCGGCATGCGCTCGAAGTCGACGCCGAAATTAAGCACCGGGTCCGTCCGCTCGCTGAGGCCGCGCGCGTGCAAGAACTCTTGCAAATTGGCGCTGTGCGGAATGCAACGATCGCCGATGCGAGGCACCGTACGATCCAGCACCCACGCCAGCGCTTTGGCCATTTTCTTCGAGCGAAAGAAGTCATAGCTCGCCAGTTCGTCGCCCATGGCGTTGTGCGCGCTGTACAACACCGGCACGCGCACGAACGGTCGACAACAAGCCGCCACCAGAGCCGCTTCGTAACCATGCGCGTGAATCAAATCCAGACGATGCCGCCGGATCGTCTTCATGGCGGTGAAGATCATCTGGAAGTCGTACAGCGGACGATTTCGCGTCGGACCGACGACGATCGTCTTCTCGCGCGTCCAGTCCGGAATACGGTGGAGATGGACGTTCCGCAGCGGCAAAGATTCCCCAATGTGGTAGGTAACGACATGAACTTCGTGCCCGCGCTCCGCGGTCGCCTCGACCAACTCGCGAATCGAACCGGGTGTACCGTGATTCGCTGGAAATGGGCAAGCCGCCAAGACGCAGACTTTCAGTCGCGGCTCCGCGCCGCCAACGCCTACAATGTCATTCCGCTGCTCAGGGCGCCGTACGACCTGGGGGAATCTCGGTACCTCAAGCTGAACGTGCTCCGTCAATCTGGTCACGACGGGACCTTCCTTACGTAGGATCGGTTGATAGAACGTAGTCCGCTCGACGTCCAGTGACGTCAGGGCGTAAATCGAAGCACTTGTTCGGCCAAGATTGAAGCGCGGCGCATCTTTGCACGCTCGACTTCGGCAGGCAGGGGGTGAACTAGATAGGGTGTCAAGCAACCAACATGACCGCCATAAACTTATGGCCAGCATGCGGATGATACTCGTGGCGGCGTCGACAACTCGCCTCTTCCGCCGAGAATCGCCGTCTCCCTCCAGCGACGTCGTTCACGTTGTTCGCGAAGCAAAATAAATGCCGTTTCCATCGCGCGTGATCAACGGTAGGCGTTATACACCGGCTGGCGCAGATTGCAACTACCTCATCCTGAACGCTTTCCGTCAGAGAACTTGTTTGCGCCAGATCCAGAAAGAAATTGTTTTATGTTCGTCTTGCACCAGCCTCGCGCAGCGGGCGCCGTTTTTTTGAGCGGCGCGCGGGGATCACGTAAATTCCGCTGCTCCATACTGGCAGATACCAACACCGGCGACCGAACGGCTCGCCCAATTAAGTAACGCTTAGCAACTAAAGAAGTTACCACTATCTCGCCCGCGGCGCATGCGCGATGAACATGACCTGCGGACTCTTACGTCCAGCTCAATCAAGGCGGCAGCGGTATGTGAATTGCCCCTCGCGCGTCTGTTGAGCGGAGCGAGTTTTGGCCCTCCCGGGGCTTGTCAACGGCCCTTTCTAAGGCGATAAACGCCGAAATAACTTTCAAGCGCATTTCGATCGAGAGACGACCATGAGCACGGCCACTACAGAATACCTAACGATCGTGTCAGGATTACCCCGCTCGGGGACGTCAATGATGATGCGAATGCTTGAACTCGGTGGATTGCCGGTCCTGACCGATAAGCAACGAGTCGCCGACGACGACAATCCGAACGGCTACTACGAATTCGAAGCGGTCAAACGGACGGCTGAAGATAGCAGTTGGCTTCGAGGAAGCGAAGGGAGCGCGGTCAAGATGGTCTACCGCCTTCTTTACGATCTCCCCGAGGATCGAAGCTACCGCGTTCTGTTCATGCGACGCAATCTGGATGAAGTACTGGCGTCTCAGCAAGTCATGCTCAACCGCCACGGCGCCGCCGATCAGGTGAGCCACGCGCAGATGATGAAGCTCTTTCGAGCGGAAATCGATTCCTTCTACAAATGGGTAAACGGAAAGTCGCACATCGAATTGATCGACGTCGACTACAATCTCATGCTCGCCGATCCGCGGACCGAGCTCACGAAGATCAACGAGTTTCTAGGCGGCTCGCTCAACGTCGACGGCATGGTCGATGGGGTTGACTCCTCGCTCTACAGAAACCGCAAATAGTCTCGACGCATCGCGATTTTTTTGCGCACGATGCGTCGAGACTGGATCGCCTTGTAGATTGACGGCGCTATTGCCGTTACGGCGAAATTGCGTTGAACTCGTCTCCCTGGTAGATCTTCAGCCAACGCGCGCCGCCTCGATTGGCGATGGCGAGCGCCTGATCGAAAGTTCCGCCAAAGCGACTTACAGGACCATTTTGTCCGTCAACGCCAGCTACCGAGGGACCAATCATCTCGAACCCTACGGCGTATCCTTTCCGCGCCATGTTGGTGACGATCACGTGATGCACGGCGGACTCCGGCGTGTTGGCTTTCAGGGCGCAATGCGAGTAGTTTGCTTGAACCGGATACGTTTGCGCCAGATGGTCAAAGGCCGCCTGGGTGATCGATGCGTCGCGCCCCCCCGGCGCGACGCCGCCATCCGAGATGAGCGCACAGTTGCGAAAAGCGACGCCATACTGATCGATGCAACGGATCCAAGCCATCGCGACCCGCTCGGGACTGTACCCCGGGTATCGCACTAGTCCGTCGGCTAGGTGCATTTCCAGCGACCCGCTGGGACCGCGTGTGGGACCGCTAAGTTCCACCCCCGCCAGACTCGAATCGCCGCCATATCTCTGGCCAAGGGCGGCCACCATACGCCCGTGGGCGTTGAGCATCGTCTCGTCCCAGGGAAGTGGAGCGCTCTTGTACAGCGGAACTCCCAACCACAGCGGTGCGTTGTTTCCCGTGTAAATGGCCAGAATGTATCTCTTCCCCAATCTCCTGGCTCGCGACGCCTGTTGATCGAGGAAGGTCCAGTTGTAGACGTTCGGCGCTGGATTGACGGTGGACCAGCGCTGGCGAATGACGATCCCGCTGAAGACCGGCGAGGCTAGTTTGTCGTCCTTCACGTTCTGGGCGCCGACCTCCTGCATCACGAAGTAGCCAGTCGGCTGCCTTAATTGAGCAAGCGCCTCAGAGGTGACGCTGAGTGACGCGACAGCCAACAGGAATGCGAACGTTGCGATCCTCATACACTCTCTCCGTTGTCCGTTTTTTGAGGCTGTGGCCGTTCCGGCGACCATCGGCGGAGGCGAATTCTATGCAGTTCGTGATCGCCGAGTAGTCGCTTTTGCGGGTGTCCGCCATTAAGCTATCTGACGTCATCGTCGCCGACTTCCGTTGTTGCACTGGCTGGCCGTATAGGCGAGATAATAGGCGGGTTTTTGACGGCTAGCGGTTCATCGAACGCACTGCTACCGATGCACTGCTGGAACAAGCGAAGACTTTGGACAGCCTGCTATTTACATCCGATATCGAGGTCACAAATGAAAGCGGTCTTGTCGGCATTCAGCGTATGGACGGCGATCGTGGCGCCCATCGCCGCCGCCGAACCGACCGCGCCTCGGGCGCCGGTCGGATACTTCGCGCTTCAGCCGGGCGACCCTGCCGTCCTCAAGCCGGGGAGCAATCGGCAGATTTCCGAGGCTCAGTTAAAGCTCCCTCACATCGCCGGTCTGACAATCCGAGCGCGCTGGTCGTGGCTCCATCTTGGTGAGGGGGAGTTTGACTTCAGCTTTCTCGATGCCCAGGTGGAGCGATGTCGCCAACTCGGCAAGCCTTACAAGCTGCTCGTGATGACCGGAGCAAATTGCTCGCCCGAATGGATCGGGGGCGATTGGTACCGCGGGGCGCCGGTGCCATGGTCTCCTGAGCTGAGCAAGTTCTACGGCGAATTGGTGGCCGAGCTTGGCCGGCGCTATGCCGAAGATCCGCTGCTGGTTGGAGTTCACATCACTGGTCCTACGTTCCCGAGCGCCGAAATGCACCCGGCGCCTGGGATCGAATCCATTAAAGATTACAGCGACCAGAAGATGCTGGACGCCTGGGCGCGAGCAATTGACATGTACGCTGCCGCATTTCCGAGCAATGCGTGCATTCTATCGATCAGCGTTCGACGACCTGCGAACCGCTACCTTTCCAAAACGATCGACCACGGTCGCGCCAAGCTGGGGCAGCGAATGACGCTCGAACACAACGCCCTGAAGGCTGGCACTCAGCTCCTCGCACCGCATCACCGCGTGATCGCCGAACAGCATCAGCGCGGAGTTCGCGTTGGCTTTGAAATGGTTTCGGCAGCGGCGAACAACCCCACGCGCTTCGGTTCGTCCGACGTGATGGACGGCGTGAAGATCGGCAAAGCCGCCGGTGGAACGTACTTTGACATTTACCCGCCTGACCTTTCCCATCTACGCTAAGACTGCGCATTGTCAAAGCATAAGATGCGAATTAATTGCGACAACGCTCATCCCATTGAGCCGGGAGACTCCTCATTCCAAAAGGCGGATCCATGACCCTTGGCTTCAATGCTCCCTTGTATATTCTGCCGTTCGACCATCGCGGGTCGTTCGAAACCAAGATGTTCGGCTGGACCGGCGATCTGACTGCCGAACAGACGGCCGAGATCGCCGCCGCCAAGCGCGTCATCTACGACGGCTTTCTCGCCGCGGTCGCCTCCGGCGTTCCCCAAGAGCGCGCCGGGATTTTAGTCGACGAGCAATTCGGCGCCGCCATCCTGCGTGACGCGCAGGCGCGAGGTTTCATGACCGCCTGCCCGGCGGAAAAAAGCGGACAGGAAGAGTTCGACTTTGAGTATGGCGACGACTTCGCGAAACATATCGAAGCGATCGGGCCGACGTTCTGCAAAGTCCTGGTGCGTTACAATCCCGACGGGGATGAAGTCCTCAACAATCGGCAGACCGATCGCCTCCAGCGACTTTCGAACTACTTGCATGCGCATAGCCGCGCGCTATTCATGTTCGAACTATTGGTCCCGCCGGAACCGTCGCAACTTGAACAGGTTGCAGGCGACAAACGGCGGTACGACTTGGAGCTTCGCCCGCAGCTGATGGTGCGGGCGATCACGCAATTGCAGGATGGTGGGGTCGAACCGGATTTGTGGAAGATCGAGGGCTTGGACCGTCGTGACGATTGCGAACAAATTGTGGCCGCCGCGCGACGCGGTGGCCGAGAAAAAGTGAGTTGCATCGTCTTGGGCCGCGGCGAAGACGATCGTAAGGTTCACGAGTGGCTCGAAGTCGCCGCCGGCGTGCCGGGATTCATCGGCTTCGCCGTCGGCCGGACCGATTTCTGGGAACCGCTCGTCGCCTTGCGGGCGGGCCAGATGAGCCGTGAGGCCGCAGTCGCCGAGATTGCCCGCCGTTACCGTGAGTTCGCCGAGATATTCATGCGGGGACAGGGGGCGCAAAGCTGACATAAGCTATGGCATCGGCGACAGAACCGAACTATCCCGCTATCGTCGCCGCGAATCAGGATTTGAGCTATGCAACTCGGAATGATTGGACTCGGCCGCATGGGGGCGAACATGGTTCGCCGGCTCCTCAACGCGGGCCATCAGGCCGTCGTCTTCGACATGTCGCCTCAAGCCGTTGAGGACCTCGTCAAAGAGAAGGCCGTCGGCGCCAACTCGCTCCAAGACTTCGTGCAGAAACTGCAAACGCCACGGGCCATTTGGCTGATGGTCCCCGCGGCAGTCGTCGATCATTCGCTCGCCGACTTGCTGCCGCTGCTCGACGCAGGCGACATCGTCATCGACGGCGGCAACTCCTACTATGTCGACGATATTCGACGCGCTCACGAACTCGCGGCTAAGCAGCTGCACTATGTCGACGTCGGCACCAGCGGCGGCGTGTGGGGCTTGGAGCGCGGTTACTGCATGATGATCGGCGGTGAATTGGAAGTCTTTAAACGACTCGATCCGATCTTTGCCGCCTTGGCGCCGGGCGCCGGCGACATCGAACGAACGCCTGGCCGCCCGACGGCTATCGGAACGGCAGAGCAGGGGTACCTCCACTGCGGTCCGAACGGTGCCGGCCACTTCGTGAAGATGGTTCACAACGGCATCGAGTACGGCCTCATGGCCGCCTATGCTGAGGGATTGAACATCCTCAAGAACGCCAACATCGGCAAACGAACGCACGAAGTCGACGCCGAAACGACGCCGCTCCGCGATCCGGAACATTACCAGTACGACCTGAATCTCGCCGACGTGACGGAAGTCTGGCGCCGCGGCAGCGTCATTTCTTCGTGGCTGCTTGACCTTACCGCCGCCGCTCTTGTGCAAGATCCGCAGCTGGCGAAGTTCGCCGGCCGCGTCTCCGATTCAGGCGAGGGACGTTGGACAATCAAAGCCGCCATCGACGAAGCGGTGCCGGCGCCCGTCCTCACGACGGCGCTTTACGAACGCTTCAGTTCCCGCGGCGAAGCCGAGTTCCAAGACAAGCTCCTTTCCGCAATGCGTTACGAGTTCGGCGGACACATCGAAAAGCCGGCCGGCGCTTAGGGATAAAAATAGATGGACTCGCTCCACTCCGATGCGCTGGTTTTCTTCGGCGCGACCGGTGATCTTGCCTACAAGAAGATATTCCCGTCGCTCCACGCGATGGTGAAGCGCGGGCGGCTGAACCTCCCGGTCATTGGCGTTGCCAAAGCAGGCTGGGGACTGGAACAACTCCGCGCGCGAGCCCGCGACAGCGTCGCGAAGCATGGCGACGCCGACGACGCGGCATTCGAAAAACTCTTGGGACTGCTGCGTTACGTCGACGGCGACTACAACGACGCCTCCACGTTCCAAGCAATCCGCCGAGAACTCGGCAATGCCGAACGTCCGGCGCATTACCTGGCGATCCCCCCCTCGGTCTTCGGACTGGTGGTCGAACAACTCGCCAAAGCCAACTGCGCCAAGAACGCCCGCGTCATCATCGAAAAGCCGTTCGGTCGCGATCTCGCTTCGGCCCAAGCGCTCAATCAAATCTTGCTGAAAACCTTTGACGAGAAGTCGATCTTCCGCATCGACCACTATCTCGGCAAAGCCCCCGTTCACAACATGCTCTTCTTCCGGTTCGCGAATTCCTTTCTAGAACCGTTCTGGAACCGCGAGCATGTCGAAAGCGTGCAGATCACCATGGCCGAGAACTTCGGCGTCCAGGGACGCGGCGGCTTCTACGACCAAGTCGGCACGATTCGCGACGTCATCCAGAATCACCTCTTCCAAGTACTGGTCAACCTGGCGATGGAGCCGCCAGTGCGAACCGACAGCGAGTCGATTCGCGACGAAAAGGTAAAAGTGCTGCGCGCCATGCCGCCGCTCGAGTCAGCGAACCTCGTCCGCGGTCAATTCCGCGGCTACCTTCAAGAGCCGGGCGTTGCCGCCGATTCGCAGGTCGAGACGTTCGCCGCGATGAAGCTCGAGGTCGATTCGTGGCGCTGGCGCGGGGTGCCGTTCTATCTGCGCGCCGGGAAGAATCTGCCGGTCACCTGCACCGAGATGGTCGTCCGGCTCCGCAAGCCGCCGACGATGTACGACAACTATGATCTGAAGTCAAACTACGTCCGCATTCGCATCAGCCCCGACATTGCGTTCGCGCTCGGGATGATGGTCGTCAAACCAAATGACGAGTCGCAAGGCGTCTGCGTCGAGTCGATCACCGGCCGCCATCCGCAGGCGGGCGAAGTCGACGCCTACGAGCGACTGCTCGGCGACGCGATGGCCGGCGACGCAACGCTCTTTGCGCGCGAAGATTACGTCGAAGAGGCGTGGCGAATCGTCGATCCGGCGCTGAAGGCCGGTTCGCCGGTTTACGAGTATGAACCGGGAACTTGGGGACCGTCGGAGGTCAATCAGTCGGTATTGCCCGCCGAGGGTTGGCAGGTGCCGGTCGTTTCCGATTGAGCCGCCAAACGTGAATCGTGGCTGCTCAGCCCGTACGCATTCACGACGGCGACGCGATTCTGGATCTGCCTCACGCCGCGGACGTTCCGCAAGACTTGTTGCAGCAGCTGCTTTAAATAGAACGAGGGAACAACCCCCTCGACGACCAGGGCCCCGTCGCACAGTTCCAATCGGAAGCGGTCCGCTCGCCCGCGAAAGTGCGGGTGATTCGCCAACAATTCTCGTGCTGCGCCAGTCGGCGCCAAGCGGGGCTGATCGACGCGATTGCGAGTCGCCTTCCGCACAGGATCGGCAGCAATGGCATTCATGATGTCCCTCCGCAGCGCTGACGGCTGCTTAGTGAGAAGCTGCGTCGCCCACCGCCCCTCCTGGTCGGTCGTCGCTACGCTGGAGGCAATCACTGCATAAGCGGCGCCAATTGCCGAGGCCACAAATCCAGCGAGATTTCACGTGACCCCGCTGCGCGTGCGCGCTCCGCAGCACATGCCGCGCGCCGGACCTGCGCGCCGCATAACATTCAATAAAGCCGATCGCCCGCTCTGCTATCGTCGCATCTCTAGCCTGAGCCGTTGCTTACAACCTGCAGGCGCCCCCAATGCGGGGATGGCACGCACGTTGCAAATTGCAGAAGGCAACTCGAAGAACTCTTACTGGCCGCACGGTCACGATCTGGGAAGGATGGTGAAAGATGTACGTTTCAACTCACAGTCGTCGCATGGAATGGGCGGAGGTTCTGCATATCGGCGCTGGAGTCGCCGGCGCCGTGTTGTTTGTCAGCTGGGTAGGGTTCGTCGTCGCCGAGGCGTTTCGCCCCGACTTCAAGCCTGTGGCCGCGACCTACCTGCAAGCGGCGATGCTCGCCGTCGTCTTCTGCGGTTACGCCATCGGCTGGAAGCGTGCGCTGCTCGGCGGGGTGCTGAGCCTCGTTGGCACGGCGCTCTTCTTCATCGCCAGCCTGTACGGCGGCACCGCCGCCCAGGTCGTCGCTGAGTCGCCCGCCATGTTGTTCGCGGTTCCTGGGTTCATGTACCTGCTGTCGGCCCACTACGGGGCGGCAAAGAAAAGTGAAACGGCAGGCATGACTTGAATCGGTCCGCGAGCGACAGGGATAGAGAAATGGCTAGCCTGTTTTGAGCCGTCCCGGATTACCGGCGACGGCTCATTTTTTTTGCGCCCGCTTCATCTCTATCTGCCACTTCCCTCGCCATCACCTAGGACTGTGCGAAAGTGGAACAGGCTTTGCCACTTGCGACTATCGGAATGGGGCGCGTGGGACCTTTTCGCCGTCTCGCCGGGTTCCTGCGCGCCACATCGACGCACTCCTCTGCAAAACAGAGCCAAATGGATACAGCCGTTGCCGATCGAACGTCGACCAGCCTCGTCGCGCATGTCGTGCCACTCAAGGCGCTATTCGAGCAATTTCAGTCCGGTCCTGAAGGGCTCGCCCCCGCAGAGGCGGCGCAACGGCTCGATAAATTCGGCCCGAACGAACTGCAAGCCCCCTCTCGTTTCAGCGTCTGGCAACTGCTTGCCGCCCAGTTCAAGAATGTGCTGATCGTCATTCTCATCGCCGCCACGCTCGTATCGGCGGCCATGGGCCATGCGGTCGAGGCGGCGGTGATCACCGTCATCGTTCTGTTCGCTGCGCTGCTTGGTTTCATTCAAGAATTTCGCGCCGGGCGCGCCCTCGAAGCCCTCCGCAAGCTGGCAGCCCCTCAAGCCAAGGCGATTCGCGGCGGCGAAGAGATTGAGGTACTCGCGCGCGAGCTCGTCCCTGGCGACGTCATTCTCCTGCACCCCGGTGACCGAACGCCCGCCGACTGCCGACTGATTGAAGCAGTCAACCTGCAAGTTGAGGAATCCGCCCTCACCGGAGAATCGACCGCCGCGGAGAAACAGGCCGCCGATACGCTCGCCGACGACGCTCCACTGGCGGAACGCAGTAACATGGTCTTCGCCGGCACGGTCGTCACCTACGGCCGCGGCCGCGGCGTCGTCACGGCGACCGGCATGGAAACCGAGTTCGGCGGCGTCGCCCGCTTGATGAAAGGAGTCGACTCCGGAAAAACTCCCCTCCAGATCAATCTCGATCGAGTAGGCAGAACGCTCGGCAAGGCGGCGATCGCCGTCGTGGCCGTCATCGTCGCGGCCGGCGTGGTGCGCGGACAGCCGCTGTTGGAAATGCTCCTCTTCGGCGTCGCGCTCGCAGTGGCCGTCGTTCCTGAGGCGCTGCCGGCCATAGTCACGATCTCGCTCGCCATCGGCGTCCAGCGGATGGCCAAGCGCAACGCGCTGGTGCGGCGCTTGCCGGCAGTCGAAACGCTCGGTTGCACGACCGTCATCTGCACCGACAAAACAGGAACGCTCACCAAGGACGAAATGACGGCCGTGCGAATTTGGGCGGCCGGCGAAGTTTATGAAGTCACCGGCGCCGGCTACGAGCCAATCGGCGAGTTTCGATCATCCGGCCAGTCGATTGAACCGCCCACAGCCGTCCGCGAACTTCTCACCGCTGGGATGCTCGCCTGCGACGCCCGCGTCGTCCTCGATGAACACGCCTGTCGTTGGCAAGTTCATGGCGATCCGACGGAAGGAGCACTCATCGTCGTCGCGGCGAAAGCCAATTTGAATCAAACTCAACTGCAACGAGATTTCCCGCGCGTCGGAGAAATTCCCTTCTCCTCCGAAACCAAGCGCATGACGACGCTGCACGATGGGCCGCACGGCGCAGTTGCCTACACGAAGGGTGCGCCCGAGGTAATCCTCGCCGACTCCGTTCACATCCTCATGCCCAGTTCGCTTGAACCACTGGACGACGATCGCCGCCAAAAGATGGCGACTATCGCCCAACAATTCGCCGACGACGCCCTGCGCGTCCTAGCCGTGGCGAGGAAGGCGACGAACGATGCTGCCGCGGCCAAAACCGAACTCACCTTCCTTGGCTTCGTGGGAATGATCGACCCGCCGCGCCCCGAGGCGCAACGCGCCATCGCCGCCTGTCGCGCTGCCGGGATCCGCACCATCATGATCACCGGCGATCACCCGCGGACGGCAGCCGCAGTCGCGACCCAACTGGCCATTCTCGATCTCGCGTGCCCGCATCAAGTCGTCACTGGCGCCCAATTAGAGAACGCTTCGCCGAGTGAACTCGACAAACTCGTGGAATGCACTCAGGTCTACGCCCGCGTGTCGCCGGCGCACAAGCTGCGCCTGGTCGACGCATTGCAGCGCCGCGGCGCCATCGTGGCCATGACAGGCGACGGCGTCAACGACGCTCCAGCCCTTAAAAAGGCAGACATCGGCATCGCGATGGGAATCACTGGGACCGACGTCACCAAGGAAGCCGCGGCGATGACGCTCACCGACGAAAACTTCGCGTCGATCGTCGCGGCAGTGGAAGAGGGGCGCGCCATCTACGAGAACATCAAAAAATATCTGATGTTCCTCCTTTCTTCCAACATCGGCGAGATTGGCCTGATGGCGGGGGCGGCCGCGCTTGGCATGCCGATGCCGCTCACTGCCGTGCAAATCCTCTACGTGAATCTCGCTACGGACGGCCTGCCGGCGCTGGCTCTCGCAGTCGATCCCGCCGAGCCTGGTCTGATGAAGCAGCGGCCTCGCGCGCCTCGCAGCGGCATCTTTACGCGACCCGTGATTACGCTCATGGCAGTCGGCGGCTTGTGGTCGGCCGTCGTCAACCTTGGCCTGTTTGCCTGGGCGCTCCACGTCGGCAAAGGGCTCCCCGCGGCGATGACGATGACCTTCGTCTCGCTCGTGTTGATTCAACTC
This sequence comes from Pirellula sp., assembly GCA_013822725.1. Lineage (GTDB taxonomy): Bacteria > Planctomycetota > Planctomycetia > Pirellulales > Lacipirellulaceae > Lacipirellula. Next base: position 5,002 of record PNKX01000026.1, on the reverse strand, counting down.
TTCAAGGCGTACAACTTCCGCTCAGATCGCAATAGCGTCTTCATCCGCCCGCTGGCCAATCGCTGGTTAAACCTAGCCGTCTGGTGGGAGGCGGCGCTGCTGACCATGATCGTCATGTACTCGCCGCTCAATGCCGCTTTCGACGCCGTCCCCCTAACCATCGCCGACTGGGGACTCACGCTCTTGGTCTCGGCAAGCGTCTCGCCGGTGCTGGAATTGACCAAGTTGATTTTGCGCCACTGCTATCCTGAGAGTGTGGCATCAAGCTAGAATGCGGATCTCTTATGTTTTACTTGATAACGTCGTCGCTTCGCTTGTTGACGCCATGGTTACACTCATCACCTCTCATGCATGTCGCTGACTGAGGATCTTCACGTTGGACGACTCTTCGAACACCACTTCGTTACCGCCGACTCTAGCGGCATCGACGCTTAAGCGGCGGCGTCTTGCTCCTTGGGCCGTCTCCTTGGCCGTGATGCTTGGCGTTTTAGGCGGCGTCGGCGCCTTCACCTTCGGCTATGGCAAAGGGTGGAGTTATCTCAGCAACGACCCGACGATGTGCGTGAACTGCCATGTCATGCAGGATCACTTCGACTCATGGCAAAACAGCAGTCACCGCCATGTGGCGGTCTGCAACGACTGCCATTTACCCCACCACCCGATCGGCAAATGGATCGTCAAGGGGGACAACGGCTTCTTTCACTCGCTGGCGTTCACTCTGGAAAACTTCCACGACCCGATCCAGATCAAGCCCCGCAATCGACGCGTGACTCAGGGAACTTGTATTCATTGTCACGCCGATTTTGTACATGAGTTGGCCATAGGCGGTCCCAACGGCGAATGGCCCTCATGCGTTCACTGCCACAGCGACGTCGGCCACGCGTTGCGGTAATGGTACTTCTCCACGTCATTCCACGATTCCACGCGATTTTTGAAGCGAGACTTCGATGAATCATGAACCGGCTCCGCTCGCGTCGTCAGTCGCACCTCCGTCACGTCGCCGCAGTCTCCTCTGGGCCGGCCTGTTGGCGATCATCGCCGTGGTCACCTTCGGAGTCACCGCGCTGCTGGTCACGATCTTCGAGCATCGACAAGAGTCGCGAACTCCCTTTGTCAGATTGGTCGAAGTCGACGAGACGACGACAGACACCGAACCGTGGGGCATGAACTGGCCGTTCCAATTTGACACCTATCGCCGCACGGTCGACGACGATGAAACCGAACATGGCGGCTCCAGCGCCATGCCTCCCAGCAAACTAGAGTCCGACCCTTGGCTCAAGCGACTCTACGCGGGCTACGCCTTTAGTCTCGACTATCGCGAAGCGCGCGGGCACGCCTACATGCTCGGCGATCAGGAAGCAACGGAACGCGTCACCGAGCGACCGCAGTCGGGCGCCTGCCTCCACTGCCACGCGGCGATCGCGCCGACGTATCGTCGTCTGGGGCTGGAAGCCGCCGGAGAGCCGGCGGACGCCGCTGCGCTCGGCGCCGACTTCAACTGGCCAGCGGTGATGAAAGGCTTCGAGCTTGCCGCGGCGATGGACTACCAAACGGCACATGCCGAACTCCTCAAGACGCCCGACGGCTCGCTGGCCTCAAGACGAGCGATCGAGTCGCCCAACGCCGCCAAGAATGAACCGCCGACCGACGAGAACGCCGCCGACGCCCATTTCGGCGGCACCGCCCATCCCGTCGGCTGCGTCGATTGCCACGACCCCCAAACCATGCAGGTTCGCGTCACCCGCCCTGGGTTCATTCGCGGCATCGCAGCTCTCGCCGAAAGCGACGCCGACGTCCCGCACTTGCCGAGCATCGAGCGCTGGCGCGCCGGCAAGCGCAGCCAGCCGTACGATCCCAACGTCGACGCAACGCGTCAAGAAATGCGCAGCTTCGTCTGCGGCCAGTGCCACGTCGAATACTACTGCGGCTCCAAGGAGACGCTCTTCTTTCCTTGGAACAAGGGGCTGAAGGTCGAGCAGATCGAAGCCACCTATGCCGATCACAAGTTCCCCGACGGCACGCCCTTTTACGATTTCGAACATGGCGAAACCAGCGCGCATGTGTTGAAGGCGCAACATCCTGAGTTCGAACTTTGGAGCCAAGGCATTCACGCTCGCAGCGGCGTCAGCTGCGCCGATTGCCACATGCCGTATGAACGCCAGGGGGCGATGAAGGTCAGCAGCCACTGGGTTCGCAGTCCCTTGCACAACATCAACCGCGCTTGCCAAACCTGCCACAACGTCCCCGAGGCGGAGCTCCGTGGCCGCGTCGACGTCATTCAGTCGCGCACCCGCGAGCAGCTCGATCGGGCCGCGATCGCGATGACAGACATGCTCGATGCCATCAAGACGGCCCAAGCCGCCGGCGCTACCCGCGAGCAACTTGCCGAGATCGACAAGCTTCAGCGCCAGGCGATGTGGCGGCTCGATTTCATCAGCAGCGAGAACTCCATGGGTTTCCACGCTGATCAGGAGGCGATGCGAATCCTCGGCGAGTCCATCGACTACAGCCGGCAGGCGGAAATAGCCGCGATGAAGCTCGCTGGGCAAAGCAAATCGGCGGCAGCGGACGAAAGCCAATAAGTCCTCTACGCCCGGCTCCGCAATATTGGTGATGGCGTTGCCAACGACCTAACTGTTCCGAAATCGCAAAGCGATATGGCAAAAACGGACGCAAATCAACTGTCGATTCGCCGGCTCATAACTTGCATTGACCGCACATCGCATAAGAGAATGAAGAGAGCTTCGAGCCGATCGTCCGCCAAGCGCGTCGACTGCACTCGCAAGTGACTCTTCAGGATAGCGCATGAGCCAGTGGCAGATGACTTCGCGACGACGCCTAGGGACCGCTGTGCCGCAGCATGTGCTCGCCTCGATTTCGCTGGCGTTCGCACTAGGCGCGTCGTTTAGCGCAGCTGCGAACGCCGCGAAGCCTGATTTCGATCGCGACATCCGGCCGATCCTTTCCGACAAGTGCTTTTTCTGCCACGGCCCCGACGCCGAACGCCGCGAGGCAGAGCTCCGCCTCGATACCCGCGCCGGCGCCATCGAGTCGGTCGTCGTCGCCGGCGATCCCGACGCGAGCGAATTGATCGCCCGCATCACCAGCGACGACGAGTCGATGCGGATGCCTCCGCCGGAGTCGAACCTGTCGCTCACTGCGGAGGAGAAGCAACTCCTCCACGACTGGATTGCCGCCGGCGCCGAATACACTGAGCATTGGGCCTTTCAACCGCTCCCCGCGGAAGTCGCGGTTCCGCAGGTCGAGAACACTGCATCGCCCCGTAACGAAATCGATCGCTTCGTGCTCCAGCGACTCGGCGCCGAACAACTCGCTCCCGCCGAGCGCGCCGCTGCGTTGCGTCTCCTCCGTCGCCTCTCGCTCGACCTGACCGGCTTGCCGCCGACGGTGGCAGAGATCCGGCAATTCGAAGCGGTCGCTGCGGATGATCTCGATGCCGCACTCGCCGCCGCCGTAGAACGACTCCTCGCCAGCCCCGCGTTTGGCGAACACCAGGCAATCGCGTGGCTCGACGCCGCCCGCTACGCCGATTCGTTCGGCTACCAGTCTGATCAACTCAATACGCAGTGGCCCTACCGCGATTGGGTCGTGCGGGCCTTCAACGACAATTTGCCATACGACCAGTTTCTCACTTGGCAACTCGCTGGCGATCTTCTGGAGCATCCGGCACGTGATCAAATTCTCGCGACCGCCTTCAATCGTCTCCACCGCATGACGAACGAAGGAGGCTCGATCGCCGAGGAGTGGTTGGCCGAGAACGCCGCCGATCGAGTCCATACGTTCGGCTCCTCGATGCTGGCGCTCACGCTGGAATGCGCCCGCTGCCATGATCACAAATACGATCCGATCCTCACCCGCGACTATTACTCGCTCTCGGCCTTCTTCAATTCGATCGACGAGAACGGTATGTACGATCACGCGGCGAAGGTCCCTTCGCCGACGCTCCTGCTGCCGACCGCGGAGCAAGAGACGCAGTTGGCCGAAGCTGCTGCTGCAGTCGTAACAGCAGAACTACGACTATCGGAAACCATCAACAACGGAGGGGAAAGATTCGCTGCGTGGGCGGCTTCCAATCCCCCTCCCTCGCAGGGATGGGAGCAACCGAGCACGGTCGCCAGTGGCGACCGAGCGCAGGGCGGTAGTCCTCTTGAAGCAAAAAAGGGAGGGATTCCCGACGCCGCCAGTACAGTCGGCGGCAGCGGTTATGTAAACTCCGAGAATCCCTCACCTAACCTCTCCCTTCCAGGGAGAGGGACTGCGCCCGACCTCCTCGCCCACTTCACCTTCGACGGCGATCAAGACGAACTGAAAGCCGAAGCCCCGCACGAATCCGCCATCGCCAGCTCCAACGGACTGCCGCGCGTCGATGGCTGCCAGGGCAGGGCAATCCGCTGCGACGGCGACCACGGCGTCAACGTTCCGAATCTGCTGAACGCCGACCGCGCCGACCCCTTCACCGTCGACTTCTGGCTGCGCGACGTCGCGCACAATCCGCTCCCCATTGTCGTCGCTCAACGCACGTTCGGCACCGACGTCGGCTACAACGGCTTCGATCTGATGCTCGCCGACGGCGTGTTGGAGGCCCGCCTCTACCGCGTCTGGCCCGGCAACGCGATCGGCGTTCGCGCCGTCGAGCCGATCGAGGCGAGCGAGTGGCAACACATCGCCGTCGCCTACGACGGCTCCAGCCGCGCCGCCGGCCTCAAGCTCTACCTCAACGGCCGGGAACTGCCGACCGTCGTGGTTCGCGACAAAATTCAAAAGAGCGCCACCCTCGCCACGCACGGCAGCGGCGCCTTCACGCTTGGCGAGCGTTTTCGCGACCGCGGTTTCAAAGATGGCGAGTTCGATGAACTACGAATCTTCGGTCGCGCACTGACGCCACTCGAAATCGCCGCGCTACACGCCGACGTCGACGACGCAAACTCAGCCGGCGATCCGCCGGACGAAGCCGCGCTCCGCGAGCTTTACTTCTCCGCGC
>PNKX01000025.1 GCA_013822725.1 Pirellula sp. | reverse complement strand
TGCGGTGATGACCGACGCCGCGAACCTCTTCATTCGGCTCGGTGGTGAGCATTGTGCAACTGACGATTTCGCCGTCGTGCCAACTCTCCCACAGGCCCGCGAATGCGAACGGTCGATCGTCCGGTAAGCTGAAGTAGTGGCCCTTCTCCTCGAACTTAGCGCCCAGCAACAGACAGCGGCGTGACTTGAACGCCGAGCGATATGACGGCTTCGTATCGACCGTCTCGCTCTTCGCGTTGTACATTCCCTTCTGTGTAGCGTCTGGCTTTTCGTCCTCTTTCTTCGGCTTCCACCAACTTGGCAGCAGTCCCCACTTGCAGACGGCCAACGCGCGATCGCCATGCTCCAAGCGGATCACCGGAACGTCTTTAAGCGGCCAGTAGCCCTTCTCTGGGGCCATCAGTTCCGGCGTCAGCAGAGCAAGGTTGACGCGAATCGAGAATTCGCCAATGTAAAACTCTGGGGCGTTCTTTTGTCCGCGGTAATGATGGCACATCCCCCCATGATGGCAGCGCAAATAACGCCTGCCTAGAATGGAGGCCATGAACTCCTTCGACCCCAAAATCTGCTTCGACGCGTGGGAGTCGCCGCCGCCAACGAATCGAAAGGTATTAGCCTTTGACAGTGAGGAGATGGGCTGGTGGATCGCGGACTATTTTCCAGACTCAGAGGTTGCAGAGTACCAACCCCGATCGTGGCACTTGGCCGGGGTGGAGTTTTACGAGCCGTTCGTCACGCACTGGATGTTTCTGCCGCCAGCGCCGGAGAGGGCTAATTCAGAGCGGCCTCTGGGCTAGCGGTTACGTTCGCGCGTTCGCTTCGACCCAATGCGAGCGGGCTCTGGCAGTGAGTCTGGCTGCGGCTCGGCACGGTAGACGTAGCCGTCGCCGCCCTTTTCGTAATGCGGAAGCTGCTCGTCGGTGAACCACCGATCGGTGAAGACTTCTACCTCCACGATCTTCTCCCACTGCTGCTCGAATAAAATCTTATCGCCTGCGCGGAGATCAATCGTCCGCTTTACCGGCGGCCGCGGCCTGCCGTTCGTAGGATGGAGAGTCATCCCCTGGCGGTCGAGATTGACGTGCATGCAGGTCGAGTGAGCGCCTGGCGGGGGCTCGACCCAGTAGAGGACGCTGAAGATCACGCGGTAGTAGGCCATGGCGGGAGCATAACCCCGGGGCAGAAAACAGTAATCCAGTTTCATGCTGGCTGAGCATCTTGCGGCCAGCGGGTTGGTGGCACACTAGGCGGGGGCAGGAAACGGTAAAGTCAGAGACCGGCAACCACTCCCTGGTAACATCAGGCTCGACGATTCGCAATCGCCGCCCATGCCATAGCAGCGATCGTGACAAGCACGGTAGTCGCTGGCTCAGGGACCCTCTGGATCGCCAGACTGTGCCATCCCCCCTCGGCCATCGCAAAATAACCTTTGCCGGTTGGCAGATGATACGTCTGGTACTCCCCATCAGATCCCCACCCGACTAAGGAGCCATCTGCCTTGGCGGCGAGATTGTGATATGCCCCGCTCGTGATCCTGACAAAGTCATTACCGGCAGGGACGTTGGTGATGCTTTGATTGGGGAATCCCCACGCCACCAGAGATCCATTCGCCTTGAGAGCAACGTTGTGAAAGCCCCCGGCCGCAATCGCGATGAAATCATTTCCAGTTGGAACATTCACTTCACCATCATCGTTACGCCCCCACCCCACTAAGGAACCGTCCGTGCGTAAAGCGAGACTGTGGTAGCCGCCCGCTGCAATGGCCGTATAGTTGTTGCCGGTCGGCACATTGACTTGACCGTTCTCGTTATACCCCCAGCCAGCAATTGACCCGTCGGACTTCAGCGCGAGGCCGTGGTGATAACCTGAGGATATTGCGATGAACCCAGCTCCAACGGGAACCGCTGTTTGCCCATCCGCACCGTAACCCCAAGCGGCAAGCGATCCATCGGTCTTGAGCGCGACATTGTGCGAGACGCCGCTAGCTATGGCTTTGTAATCATTGCCCGCGGGAACGATTGACTGCATCGCCGAATTGTCGCCCCACGCTGCCAACGAACCGTCCGAGCGTAGAGCGAGACTATGTTCCCAGCCGGCTGACACCGCAACGAAGTCGTCGCCGTCAGGTAAATCTGACAGCCCGTTCGTGCTTCGTCCCCACCCCACCAACTTGCCTACAAGGGCCGCGTTAACCGCGGTTGAGCATAGAAAGACTGCAAGAATTGGAGCGGCGAAGAGGACGCTTTGGGAGGTACGTTTGTGCATTCAGGGGTATCCGAAGGAATTTGACTATTGCGGAGTTTAACCGCAACAATGCGGCCGGTCAAAATCGGGATCGGACTTCAATCGAACGCACGTCGATCCTCGATCGGTTTCACTTCCGCCTCGGGGAAGAGATGGGCAAGCCGGTCCGTGTCGCTCGTGTAGTCGTCGATGGGGAGGATGTAGACGTACCGAACGGGTTGGTCGCCGAGTATGGCCCGGATCGGGTCGACGCCCGCCCGCGGGGACATGTTTACGACGAATTCGTGGGTGCCAGTCATGGCCGCCTTGCGCTGCTGGACTATGCTAACCTGCCAGGCGAGGTAAGCCACGATGGCGGTCACGGCGAGGATGACGCGGAGAGTAAAGCGGGGGCGGGGCATGGGGAGGTTAGCGACGCTCCCTCCATGTAGCAATGTTCAAGCCGGCGATGCCGCCAGCAATCGCACCAATTGCGGTAATGGGTTGAAGTCCCACGTGCATCGTTCGGCGGGCTTGCTCGATATCGCCGCCGCGCGACGAGGTGCGGTATCCATGTATCATGCCGGCGATCATGGCGAATACGATCGAGCCGACGAATGCTCCGATGAGGGCATATGCAATGAACTTCACGCGACCTCCTACTCAGTCAGAGAAGATACAATCGCCTAATCTCACCGCCCCGGATGCCAATTGCAAGCGCCGCTGAAAAACGTCGCACAGAATCGCTCGTGACGCGATGCGAGGTTCGGGCATGACCATCGAGCCGCGTTTCGCGGGAGCGCGTTAGGCGGGCGCTGAGAGGCTCACGCTCGTGGCCGGCCCTTATTAATACATTGCCGGCATCTACCACTGGAATGACACGTCTTGCACGGCTGCCGCTCAGATTTGGGAGCCCCCTGACGAGCCGGGAAGGAACCAACACCCTTGCACTCAGGGCAGCGGCCAGAATCTTTACACGTCTTGCAGCAGGTAGGGGTAGAAGACATCTCAGTCTCCGCGGCTAGATATTCCTTACGACAGTGGAAACGGGCCAATGCTGAGAAAAGATAGCAGCGAGCGCAGCGGCTGCAAGTCGAAATCCCCATCGGTACGGTGGCGTACAGATAGTCAGATCTGGCGAAGTTCAACCAGGAAGCAGCCCTGCCTGGGCAAGATTGAGCCAAATGAACGCCGCCACGGTGACGACAATACTGCCGAGCGGCATGACGATCCAGCGTTTGATGCGGTAATAGTCGCACTCGCGGTACGCCATCCACGCGGCAACGATCGAGACTAGACAGACGAGCGGAAAGCAGAGGATGCTGAGCGCTGCCACGATGATGGGAATGCTCGACGTCGACCCCGGCGAATCGAACATCATCGGCGTGAACATCGCCGGCAGCAAACCGAGTATGCCCAGCGCACCCCAAACGACCGTCGCGGGGATGACCAACCAAAGGTCGCGGCGTTCAGCTTCCAAGTTCTATCCCTCAAGGCGACATAGACGGAATTGCAAAGGTGGTAGAGCAAATCTAGCTCACCCTTCCGCAGCAAGCGGAAGTAGTAGATTTCTCAGACGCCCTGGGGCAGCGGGGCGTTTTCAATGACAAGAAAGCAACACGCCGGAGGCGGCAGCCCTCCGGAGTGAATGCGAACCTCATCGCATCGAGGGTAGGCCATACCCGATGCGATTGGTGATTATTTCGACAAGTCGTCGATTGCTGCAACACCAATAGATGATATTGCTTAGTACTTACTGGTTCTTTGCCGCTAGCACAGCGGGGCAGCACGGCGGGGTTGCTTGCGGCGACGGAGGGCGGCGAGGCTTATGATGGCGACGCTGGCCGTGGCGAGCGTTGCGGGCTCGGGAACAGGAGTGGCTGAGCCGGAGATGATATTTCCGCGTAGGAGAGAAGTTCCCAATTTATAGTACGTAACCTGTGGACGCCGCCAGGTCGCCTCGTCGCTGCCGAACGGCTTTGGAAAATACGGATCGGGAGGAGTAACGAACGACGTACCAAGCTTCGCTTCCAAAAATTCAATGGCAAGAAGACCACCGTCGATATGGAAACCCGGCGACGGGAATTCGAGTACGTCGCCACCCGTAGAACCGCTATCCTCAAGCCTCCATTCTCGCGAACGTTGTAGGAAGAATCCGTCGTAGTTGCCGTCTACGTTAGCAGAATTCCTTACGGTCAGCGAAGACTTGGCATTGCCAATCGCCCATCGCGTGGAGCCGCGAGTTGAAAAGGCTGGCGGAAACTCTGCTGCATCCCAGGTGATAGTTAATTCAAGGGTAGCGCCTGTAAGAGGCGGGGACGCCGGAGTTGAATCTACCGCAAAGTTGATTTGATATTTCAGCGGCGCGGCGATAAGCGGAGCGGAAAGAAGCATCGATGCCACAATTATCGATGACGCCTGGACAATTGCCGATCGCAGAATCGCGTTCATGAGCCTTCTCCGTTCCGAGAGTGATGAGACACGTCCACCCCGTTCCGGCAGGGAGGACGCCATTAGCGTAGCAACCCGGCTATCCGGATGCAAATTCGGAGTGAAAGTCCGGGAATTACCATCTCCCTAACCCTTCGGAGATCCAGGAATGGCATCGCTCACCGATCGTTAACCAGCGTTTGCCAGGGACGTGGAACCGGTTGAAGATACAGATGGGATCAGCAACTCGGATCGGAGACTAGCGAAAGGGATGGTGCTGGTTGCGACGGGGCGAAGCCCGTGGGCTCTCGATGACGAGGATGACATTAGCGACGCTTTCGCCGCCAACGACACCGCTTCGGAAGCCATGGGCGACGCCCCGCGTCGGCGTCGCCGGGCTCATCATCCAGGTTCGCAAGAGCGTCTCGATCGACTGTCCCCCTCGGCAGAGCGCCAGAGCGAAGATCCGGGTGATGGTGTATCCGCCGGACCTCCAGGAGGAGGCGGTGAAGACGGTGCTGCGGCAGGCGGAACTGCTGTGTGTCGACTGGGCGGCGGGGTGACTCAAGCGGCGACGGCCGAAGGTATCATTCGGTTCCACCTGAGCGGGTGTCACTGACACCTAAAGACCCGTCTTTTGGCAGGTAATTGGAGGTTACTAAGCGACAGGAAACACTCACTTGGACCTATAAAAATAGGGCTTTCTCGCAAATACACGAGAAGCCCTGTTTCTCTTATGATTCCGCTGCTCTAACCGACTGAGCTACTCCGCCGAAGCGTGTTTTTCGCGATCAGGAAGCCGTCAGGGGGCTCCAAACCGAGAACGCCCCAGTTTTAGCCGGGGCGGTTGGTCAATTCTACTATCCGCTGGGGACCTGCGAAACCCTTCCTGGACGCCTCCCTCAACTGGCCCTACAGCCCGCTTCGACCTGCTTCCGCGAGACGGCGATTCGCTTCCGTTCGACGTCGATTTCCAGCACTTTAACCCGCACTAGGTCGCCGACGGCGACGACCTCGGCCGGATCGTTGACGTAGGAGTTGGCCAGCTGCGAGATGTGAATCAGGCCATCCTGATGGACGCCGATGTCGACGAACGCTCCGAAGCGGGTCACGTTGGTGATAACGCCGTCGAGGACCATCCCTTCGCGCAAGTCGCTGATTTGGGTAACTCCTTCGCTGAACTTCACCGCGCGAAACTCGCTCCGGGGGTCACGGCCCGGCTTGGCTAGCTCGGCGATGATGTCTTGCACCGTCGGCAAGCCGACCGCGCCGTCGGCAAAGTCCTCGGCCCGCAGGCGTGAGGTTAGGGCAGCGTTGCCGACGAGTGCTCGGGCGTCGACCGCCAACGACTTGGCCATCTTCGCGACGACGCCGTAACTTTCGGGGTGGACCGCCGAGTCGTCGAGCGGCTGCGAGCCGTTGCGGATGCGCAGGAAGCCGGCCGCTTGCTCGAATGCCTTCGGTCCGAGCTTCGGCACCTTCAGCAGGGAGGCGCGACTATCGAAGCGCCCATGCGCGTCGCGGTACTCGACGATCCGCTCAGCAAGCTTGGGACCGATCCCCGCCACGTACGACAGCAGCGACATGCTGGCGAGGTTGAGATCGACGCCAACCGAGTTGACGCACGACTCGACCTCGCGGCCGAGCGACGTTTGCAGCAGCTTCTGATTCACGTCGTGTTGGTACTGGCCAACGCCGATTGACTTGGGGTCGAGTTTGACCAGTGCGGCCAGGGGGTCTTGCAAGCGGTGCGCGATGCTGATGGCGCCGCGAACGGTGACGTCGAGGTCGGGATACTCGCGGACGGCCAACTCACTGGCGGAATAGATCGAAGCGCCCGACTCGCTGACCATCGCTTTGGTGACGTCGATGCCGGCAGACTTCAGCACGTCGGCGACAAACTCATCCGTCTCGCGCGACGCGGTGCCGTTGCCGATGGCGATCAGGCGGACGTCGTACTTGGCGATCAGATCCTTCAGGACGCGTGCGGCGCCTGCGACGTCGTTCTTCGGGGCCGTCGGGAAGATCGTGGTGCTGGTGACATACTTGCCGGTGCCGTCGACGACGACTGTCTTGCAACCGGTGCGAAAGCCAGGGTCGATGCCGATCGTCACCTGCGGTCCCGCCGGCGCGGCGAGCAGGAGCTGCCGCAAATTGCTGGCGAAGACGGTGATCGCTTCGTCGTCGGCGCGCTCTTTGAGCGTTTGCAGCGTCACCGATCCGACGGCCGGCAGTAATAGTCGCGTATAGCAATCGTCGACCGTACGGAGGAGTTCCTCGTGAAATTCGAACGACGGGTTATGGGCTAAGCGTGGCCTTAGTTTGCGCAGGGTGAATTCGTCATCGAGCGCGACGCCGACGTTGAGAAACCCTTCGGCCTCGCCCCGCAGCATGGCCAGCAAGCGGTGTGAGGGGACGCGCTTGGTCGGCTCGCGATGATCGAAGTAGGTCTCGAACTTGGCGCCCTCGGTCTTCTTGCCGCGTTTGACTGTCGAGACGACGTGGCCGAAGTCGTGCGCCTGTTGGTTGAGCCAGCGATTGAGTTCGACGTCGTCGGCCCAGCGTTCGGCGACGATGTCGCAAGCGCCTTGCAGCGCCGCCTCGGCGTCGGGGACTTCCTTCTGGGGGTCGATGTAGGGCCGTACGACTTCGGCGCGCGGGCGATTGAGTCGCGCCTGTTTCCACAGGATCTCGGCCAGCGGTTCGAGCCCACGCTCGCGCGCGATGGTCGCTCGGGTACGGCGCTTGGGCTTGAAGGGGAGATAGATCAGTTCCAGCGTCTGCTTCTCGGCGCACTGTTCGATCTGGCGGCGGAGTTCCGGCGTCAGGGCGCCTTGGCCGTCGATCGTTTTGAGGATCGTCTGCTTCCGCTGCGCCAGTTCCCGCGCTGCGGCCAGCGCGTCTTCAATCGCCCGCAGCGCTGTTTCTTCCAGGCCGCGGGTCGCCTCTTTGCGATAGCGAGCGATAAACGGCATCGTATTGCCGGCGTCGAGCAAATCAACGGCGGCCCGCACCTGCTGGGGCGTGGCGCTGACGGCGACCGCAATCTGGGCGACAACGGCGTCGAGGTCAAAGCATTCGAACTCTGAGGACATGCATTACTTTCTACAGGACGATCAATGAAATCGCCGGCGGGCGAGACCCGCCATTTTAGCGTAGAATCTGTCTGGCGAGACCGGCGAGTTTGGTTCGCAGCGGTCGGCTTTGTTGGACCCTTACGACGGAACGTCACCCCATGCGTATCGGCCTCTTCGGCGGCAGCTTCGATCCGGTTCACCGCGGCCATTTGCCGCTGGCCGAGTGCTGTTGGCGGCAGGCGCGTCTCGATCGGGTCGAGTTCCTGCCAACGGCCCAACAGCCGCTGAAGCCCCGCGGGCCGGTCGCCAACGAGGCTGATCGGGTGACGATGCTGCGGCTGGCGATCGCCGATCGGCCGGAGTTCGCCCTATCGCTGATCGAGATCGAGCGGGGCGGGGTGAGCTACACGGTCGAGACGCTGCGCCAACTGCGGGACGAGCGGCCCGACGCCGAGTTCTTCTTCCTGATGGGAGCCGACTCACTCGCTGACTTGCCGACCTGGCGTGAGCCAGCGGCGATTTGCGAACTGGCGACGCCGCTAGTGGTCCGTCGTGCGGGAACGCCGGCGCCTGCCTTCGACGGATTGGCGAAGCTTGTGTCCGCCGAACGACTCGCTGCAATTCGCGCTCACGAGGTGGAAATGCCGGCGACGCCGATCAGTAGTTCGAATATTCGTCGGTTGATTGCGGAACACGGCGCGTGGCAGTCGCTCGTGCCTGAGCGCGTTGCCGAGTACATCGATGAGCGCGGCTTGTACCGTTCTTAGGCTGCGCTGCTCACGCGCAGGATCCCTGCTAGCTGCGGCGAGACCGGCAAGCGCCACACGGCGTCGTCGGTTCGCAGCGCATCGGTGATGACGCTCAGCTGTTCGTCGACTGACTGCGTCACGTCAAGCAACAGCCACTTGCGGCCGCCGAAGGAGCAATGCCCGCCGCCGGCGCCGTCGAGATACTCCTCGCGGAGGGTGTAATCAAGACGACGAGCTAGCTCGGCGGCCTCTGCTAGCAACGTAGCGGTATGCATGGGTTGATTCCTTCGGCCGAATAAGAGCCCCCGGCTCCGCCGGTGGACGCAGCTGAGTACGTCCTGCTCGCACGAACTTCGTCCACCGGCAGAGCCGGTGGCTTCCATGGGGGGCGGGATTGTATCGCGATCGGTTCCAGTCGCCCAGCGTGATTCGACGATAGAAGTGACGTAAGCAACGTCTTTCTCTGCAATGAGTTACCGCACGCCGCCTCGGCAAGCCACCCGAAGTGGCGAGGGTGCGTCGACAGGGCAGGGGAGGGGGTTTGTGGGGGCGGCCTTCGACCACAATGCGTGGTGGTCAGCGGAATCGGCGTCAGAAACGCCTCCCACACAGATAAAGCAGCGGCTCACTCGCGGAGGGGCGGATGTCGACCAAGGTTTCGCAGGCTGACGAACTCGCCGCCCTCAAGCAAGAGTTGATGCACGCGCAGAAAATGGCGTCGCTCGGCGAGCTCGTCGGCACGACCACGCACGAGTTTAACAACGTGTTGATGACGATCATCAACTACGCCAAACTCGGCATGCGTAACAAGGACGAACCGTCGCGCGACAAGGCGTTCGATCGCATCCTCGCCGCTGCACTGCGCGCCGAGAAGATCACCAATGCGGTCCTCGGCATGGCGCGCAATCGCAGCGAGGAATTCGCGCCAACCGAGCTGGAACGTCTCGTCGACGAATCGCTGCTGTTGCTGGAACGCGAGATGCAGAAGTATCGCGTCCAGGTTCGCAAAGAATTCGCCGCCGCGCCGCCCGTGCGCGCGATCGGCAATCAGATCCAACAGGTGCTGCTCAACCTGATGACGAACGCCCGGCAGGCGATGTCGACCGGCGGCGAAATGGTCCTGCGCATCGCGCATGACGCGAAAGCGGGATTCGTCGACCTCACCGTGCGAGACTCGGGCTGCGGCATTCCGCGGGAGCAACTGCCGAAGATTTTCGACCGCTTTTACACGACCAAAGCGGGCCCCGACGCCACCGGCAAAGGGGGGACCGGCGTCGGCCTTTCCGCCTGCCGCGACATCGTCGAAGCCCATCAGGGACGGTTCCGCGTCGAAAGCAGCGTCGGCAAGGGAACGGCCTTCACCGTGCGGCTCCCCGTGTGGCAACAAAAAAGCGAGTCGGCCGCCGCGGCGCCAATTGCGCCGCTGGGCGTGCCGAACTCGCTTGCTTCGTCGACTTCTCCGAATTCGCTAGGTATCTAACGAATCTAGGCTTGGTTGCGACGCGATCGACTGCAGGCGACCATCGCCATGGCAGCCAATCCAATCAACGCGATTGAAGCTGGCTCCGGCACGGCCCCAATTGCAGCCGAGGCCGGCACGCCCGAGCCGAACTGGCGCTGCCAGATCAAGAAGTCGGTGCCGTTACTAACGCCGTCGCCGTTTGCATCGGCGCCAACGCCCCCAAACGATTGTTTCCACTTTGTCAGATCAGCGCCATCCACCTTGCCGTCACTGTTGAAATCGGCGGAGAAGGCAGGGCCGGTGCTGACCACTGACAGGACAACGGAGTTGTTGGCGTAGCTGATATTCCAACCTCGGCCGGCGGGCAACGTCGCCTGCGAATAGTCGACGCTGGAGAAGGTTCCCTGCAGCGTCCCCTGGAAGGCCTGCGCGTTATGGACCAGCGCGTGCCCAAGGTTGGGATCTAAACTGGCAGTGACAATCGCGTCAATTTGGCTGATTTCAGGAGCACTCATGATGTCCACGCCCGCCTGCAAGATCGTCCATGAGTCGCCGACGTTGGGAATGTAGCCGGTTAGATCGACGGCCAACTTTCCGTTGGCAAGCAAGGCGTCGCCGCCCACTTTGATTGTCGTGTGAGTAGCCCCTGTGATCTCCGCGATGAGCGTTGACGACGAGGCAACTCCTGAAGAGTTCATGTCGAAATTGCCATTGGCGATGATGATTGCATCGTCGCCAGTGACGCGCAGCGACGTTGCGCCGCCCTGACCGATCAGTGCCTCAGATTGGTACCCACGCCCAATGACGATGGCGCCATCCGCGGCATTATCAACAGCCAGCGCCCCTCCACTGATGTTGACCGTGCCAGTGCCGATTCGATTGCCAATCGCCAAGTAGCCAGCGACCTGAATGACGCCGCCAGTCAGATTGACTGTACCAGTCCGCGGGCCAGGGCCGAAATCGAGGTTACCGCCATCGCCGATTTCAATATCCCCAAAGTTCTGGTCGAAGACGCCGCCCGAATGGTTCCAGACGCCTGTCCCATATTTCCCGACTACCGCAAATCCTGACTTAAGCAACCCTCCCTGATAATTCAACGTGCCCGTTCCGACGCGCCCCATCACAAAATCATCGCCGATGTTGATCGATGACGCATTGCCGCTAAGCGTGAACGTTCCTGTGCCACCATTGTCTTGGCCGCCAACGAAGATGTCGGCTTCGGCGGTCGTGACGTCAATCGTGGCGTTGTTCACGGTAAGTGTTCCCGTGCCCCGCTCGCCAACTTGGATGATATCGTAGACGTGCAGTTCGCCGCCCGAAGTCAGCGACAGGGTGCCGGAGGTTCCATTTTGTGATCCGATTCCCAGATTTAACGCCTCTTGGAACGCGTTCACCGTTGCCGTTCCGGCGTTGTTGATCACAACGGCGTCCGAGGCTGTCGGCACTCCGGCTGGGTTCCAGTTTCCGGCGGTTGCATAGTTCCCATTGGCCACGTTCCAAGCGGACTGCGCGAACGCCAACTGCGGCGAAACGACGACCGCCGCGGCGCACACGACCGCGGTCTTTAACAACGAAAACTTCATGATGTGGACTCTCCAAGACTGGCGGAGGGAGCAGAATCGCGATGCAAAGAGATGCGGAACGGTTGCGTATGAGGTACGGCCGTTGTAGCTAGAATAGAACGTTCAAAATATTGAATAGATATTCTAAGCTCGAATCAATCAAGGAGGAAGGCGCTACGCTCCCTGACAAGCTCGTAAGCCAAGACCGACGCCCGGCGACAGACGCCTGCCTGCAGGTCCAACGTCACCCCGCCGCTTGCCCCCCGGCGCGCGTCGAAATGCGACGATTTTCCCGTAGTGCAGGCGTTTAGCGCCGCTGCAATCAGTCTACTGCAATACGATACTTGGCCGTGCGCATGGTTCTTACCATGATTCTGTGAAGAACGGCATATTTCTTGATTACGCGGCGAAAATGGGCAATTGGAAGCCCTCAAAGCGACCAATTCGCCGAGCTCGAAATGACGTTTTACGGCAAACCGCTGACGCATTAGGGAGCGATCGGGACGCTCGTCGGCGCCACGATAAGACGCGACTGCAAGTCGGCAATGATGGCCTGCTCCAGTTCCGGATCACGCCCGATGAAAATCCAGCTGCTAGCGAGCCGAGTGCGGCTTACCGCTTCCGCCGCAGTACTCGGCAGCGACGAATCATTGCGGAACGTGACGGCTCCCGCGGTGGAGTTCTCTGGCTGCGGCAGATCCTCGAGATCTTTCTCCACCAGCACGTCGACCAGATAGCCAGTGGCGTCGGGCATCACGCGGATCGTCGCGCGGCGGCGGATCGTTTGGAACGTGCTTTCCCAGCGGTTGTACTTGCCGACCGAGTCGCGGCGATGAAGCTCGGGCAGCGTCGCGCCGATTTGCGGATGGACGTCGATGCGCCCTTCGGTCAACACGTCGCCGACGAGCTGCACTTGGCGTTCGCGTTCAATGCGGAAGTAATCGTCTACCGTGTCGACGATTTGCTCCCAAGTCCAATCACGATTGGCGACCGGGATGTGAATTTGGCTCGAACCGCCGTCGCCCGGCACCACGATCGGCATGCCGCCCGACATCGGATTGTTGGGGTCCATCGCGAACGGGTCGATTATCACTCCCTGCCCGCTGACGATCGGCGGGGCGCCGAAGAGCTGCGGGGGGGCCATCACCTGCTGGCCCGGCGCGACGGGCTGGACGACTTCAAACGGCTTGCAGCCGACGGCCGTAGTTATTCCTGCCGCCATCAGCGCGCAGCAACGCAGCTTCCACCGAACGGCGGCAAACGGCGGCGACCAGCGGCGCGCAATCGACAAGGCGCGGAACTCCGTTTCCGAGCAACGACAAAGC
Source organism: Pirellula sp. (assembly GCA_013822725.1). Taxonomy (GTDB): domain Bacteria; phylum Planctomycetota; class Planctomycetia; order Pirellulales; family Lacipirellulaceae; genus Lacipirellula. The sequence continues at coordinate 55,229 of PNKX01000025.1, read as the reverse complement.
CAAAGTGATCTCTTCCCCGAGAATGGGGCGGCGAATCTTCGTGAAAGCACCTGATCGGCACAAGACCGAACAGAGGCGATGCTAGCGTCTAACAAGCAGGCTGGGCGAGAAGGGGATTTCTCGCAAAGCCGCGAAGGCGCAAAGGAAGCGCAAAGAAGACAGTGGAGGAAGGCTGCACAATCATCCGCATTTCTTTGCGACACTTTGCGCCTTCGCGGCTTTGCGAGAGACTCATCGGCCGCAAGCAGCAAACGAGAGCAAATCAATAATCGCTCTCAATGCCGAGCCGCATTTTCAGCTGTTCGAATTGCTGAATGTACTCGTCGTTCGTCGAGTGGACGTGTTCGGCCTCGGTGATGAATCGCATGTCGTCGCGGCAGGGGACGTTCCAGTCGCCCAGCACTTGCTCGTACTGCCGGAGTTCCTTGCCGTAGACGATGAGCAGCTTGTGCTCGTCGAACTGCACTTCTTGCGGCGTCGCTGGGTTCAGGACGGCGATGCCGGTGCAGCCGTCGTTCACTAGCATCTCTTCGAAGTCCCACAGGATCGACTGCAGAATCGGCATGTCGATATGTTCGCGGTACAGGTCTTGGTGCCCCGCCGCGTTGTAGTCGTGGCTCGTCTCGAGGACGACGTCGACGACCGGACCCAACGGATCGAGCAGTTCCATGAACGTCTCGAACAGCTGCTCGCGGGAGGCGGCGGCCATCAGCACGGGGACGTTCTTCTTCGATTGCTCGTCGCGGTACGTGTCGTGACGGAACCCGCACGACGGCACCACTTCCAAGGCGTACGACGGGCGGACCGCATCGCTGAGCGTGAAGCTGCCGTAGCGAGCGACGCCGAGGTGAGCTTCGAGCTGATCTTCGTTCAGCGTTTCGAAGCTGCTAGCCGGCGCGGCTGGCATTTCTTCTTGGTAGACGTTGCGAAAGAATTTCTTCAGGAAGCCCATCGAACACTCACGGCAAGGTCAAGCAGAGACAGTTACCAAACATCCAACGACTAACGAAACAACGAACGCCGGGAGTGATTAACGCTTAACGACGTCTGGGAACGTCGCCGAACCGCGGGCCGGGCTTCGCTAAAGGGCGAACGCCGCAGACGCTTGCTCGGTTTCCTTACTAAAACGTAGGTCACGGTCCGAACCGCGAACCGTCTCCGAGTGTCCGCAAACGGCTTTAGCCGGTCGGGGAACCGTCCAGTCGCTACAACCGGACCGGGAACGAGAAAGGGGGCAAATTGCCGCAGAAACGGCGAGCAATCGCCTAGTTTGGGTGGCACGCCCAGAGGTACGCCGATGGGCGTGGGAGGCGCTGCTAACAATTCGGCCACGCCCTGCGGAGTACCTTAGGGCGTGCCACCCGACACGTCACTTGGCCTTATCAGCCGCATGCAGGCAGCGCACTAGCGAAGAGACCGCCATCGCCGTGCCGCACGGCTGGTGGTAGTCGTAGAGCGGATAATCCCACCAGCTGCCGTCCTTCTCCTGCAGCGGCAAGAGAATCCGGGCCAAGTGATCCTGAAAGTAGGGGCGTTCCTGTTCCGGCAACTCGTCGATGCACATCGCCGCGTAGTAGTGGCCGTAGTAGTAAAAATACCCGGCGACCTGAAAGTGCGACTCGTGCGGAATCGGCCGTTTGCGCCCGATGCCCAACCAGCCGTTGCGGGCGAACAGCCGGTCGAGCCACGCCTGCAGCACGCCGTCGGTCACCTCTTCGTGGCCGTACATTCGCAGCGCGAGATTGCAGACCTGGCTGCGGCCCAAACTGCCGGCGGGACGATTAATCCCCAACCGCGGATTCATTCGCAAATATTCGCCGTAGGCGTACGAGAAATCGGGCTGTCGTTGACGCAGGAGCGAGTCGACCGCCTTCTGCGTCAATTGCTCCGGGTACTCGACTCCCATCGCGGCCGCCCGCTTGAACGCGATGAGCACCGTCGCGGTCACGAAGCTGTTGGGACTGCTCCCCGGCGTTTGCGTATGCTGATCGAAATCGTAGTAACCCCAGCCGCCGTTGAGGAAGGTGTAGCGGCGCAACATATCGGCGTGGTACTCGGCGAGCGTCTTGAGTTCGGCCCGCAATGATTCGTTCCCCTCGGCTCGTTCGTAGAGCATCGCCAACGTCTGCAATCCGTAGGCATGCCCCCAGACGTTGTAGAGGGCCTCTTGTTCGGCCCGGCGGAGCTTGCCGGAATGAACCAGGAGCCACTGCTGGCCGCGGTTGATGGCGCCGTCGATCGACTGCTGCTTCTCTTCGTCGAAGAGCGAGCGGGCATCGATGAGGGCCTCGATGGCGAGGGCCGTCACGCCGGTCCGAAACGCCAAGTGGGCGCCCGGCACTGGGGCGAAGATGTTGAGATCCTTCGTTTTCTGCGGACCGCCCCAGGCGCCGCTGTCACGTTGCGACTCCAACAAGAAGTCAACGCCGCGAGTGATCGACGTCGTTAGTTCCTTGGTCGTCGGCGGCGTGACCGGCTTCGGCTTCGGGCCTTCGAGAGCGAGCGGGTAGGGGAACGGCTTGGTTTCGGCGTCGACGGCCTCCTTCGCTGACGCAACGGCACACCACGCGACGCCGAGGCTCAGGAACGTTAGCAGCGTGAGGCAGCGAACCATTAAAACCATCCCTGTTGCAAATCCTTTCATCGTGTCGAGACGCCAACCTAGCCGGAGGCACACTTGCCTCCGGGGCGTCCCGGAGGGCGTGGCTCTCCGGCTATTATTATTTCTTCTTCTCTGTGTCCTTCTCGTCCTTCGCCCCTTTAACGATCAAGTCGCCCGCCTTCAATCCGTCGACGATCTCCACTTCCTTCTCCTTCGTCTTGCCTACCTTCACCTCGCGACGGATCGGTTTTTTCTCGCCTTCCACCTGCAGCATGACGTACTTCTGCTTCGGATCCTCGTGGTCGGTCTGCAGCAATTCGGCGGGAATGACGATCGCTTCCTTGACGTCGTAGACGGTGATCTTCGTCTTGCAGGTCATCCCCGGCATGAGCCAATCGGGTTCGTCGTTGGATTTCAGATCAACCCGGACCGGGAACTTGTTGCCGGCGCCTGGCACGTCGGCCACCTTCGCCACTTCCGCTTTAAACTCGACCTCGGCATCAGCCACTGGCGCAACCATCGCCGGCAGCTTCGCTTTGACGGTCGGCAATTCCTTCTCGCCGACGGCCGTCTCGACGTACATCGGTCGATCTTTGACAATCGTCATCACAACCGAGTTCGGCATGACGCTCCCGAAGGGAATCAACTTGCTCTCCTGACTCCCTACTTCGAGCCACCGCCCATTGACGGCGCGGCCGTAGTAAACGATGCCGTCGGCCGGCGCCTTGAGCGTCATCAGGGCCCGGTCAGCCAGCAGCTTCGCATGGCTGTCGACCGCCTTCGCCCGCGCTTCGCGCATCTTTTCGAGTTCGTACCGCTGCTGGTTCATGCCGAGCGACTTGGCCATACTGGCCCGATCGAAGGCGATCTTCGCCACTTCGACGCCCGTTTTGAGCGATTCTTCGCGCTGCGGGATCGAGATCTCGGTCGTGTATTGATGATTGATCTTGGCGTACTCGAGGAAGAACTTCGCCGCCTCGACCTCGAACTTTTGCCGCTTGAGCACGATCTCTTCGGTTTCCTCGGTCAGCTCGTCGGCGTCATACATCTTCTTGAGTTGCTCGTACTCCTCGTTGGCGTTCTGGAACTGCTGCTCCGACGACTGGAGGTAGTACTTCGCCATTCGCTCCGACATGTCGCGCATCGTGTCGTCGAAACGCTTCTTCTCGTCTTGCGCTTCGTCGTATTGCCGCTTCGCCTCGTCGTAGCTGAGGGCGATCGACTTTTCGAGCCGCGGGAAATCTTCTTCGGCCGCCATCAGCGCGAGCTCGCCGGTGCGCAGCTCCAGCGACTTCTCGGCGATCGCCTTTTCGATATCCTTGTCGTCGAACTTGACCAGCACGTCCCCCTTCCGGACGCGCTTGCCGTGCGGGACCGCTTCGACGACTTTGAAAGCGGCCCACGTTTCGGGCCTCAGCGCGACCTCGGCCGTTTCTTCGGCGACGAAGACGCCTTCCGCCTCGACGTCGATCTTGAAAGCTTTCGCCTCGACCTTGAACGTCTCAGGCTGCTTGGCCTCTTTCTCCTTCTCCGCTACGGCCTGCTTGGCTGCGGGCTTGTCGGTCGCAGCGGCGGTCGATTTTTTCTCGTCGGCCTTCTCTTCGGCGGTTTTCTCTTTCTTCGCTGGCTCGCCGTCGGACTCTTCGGCTGATTTCTCCTCTTCCTCTTCGGACGTAGCGTCCTGAGCATCCCCTTCGGCCGACTTCTTCTCGTCGTCGCTCGCCGTCTCTTCGGCCTCCTCCTCGTCGGACTTCGCGTCGTCCTCCTCGGCCTCTTCGCCCTCTTCCTCTTCTCCCTCGCCTTCGATGGACTTCTCGTCTTCCGTTTCCTCGTCGTCCTCATCCTCATCGTCGGACGGTTTCTCAGCTGGTTCCGCCGAGGACTCCGCTGGAGTCGGAGTCGACGATGCCTGGGCGGCCGCCGCGTGGAGCGCCAGCGACGGCAACGACAACGCAGCGACCAACAGCAGCCAGAGGGCGAGTGACGAGCGAAGCATCATGAGACTCCTGAATCAACGGCGGCATACAGTCTGGGCCGGTGCGATCTTAAGTTCCCCGTCCACGATCGCCGGGCGGCCGATAGGGCAAGGGAGAACTCGTGGAGTTGCAGTCGGCAGGGTTCTGCGCCTACATTCTCCCGATCGCCCACGCCGCACGCAACGAAATACCGGCCCGAATTGCGCAAGCGATCAATCCAAGCATAGGGCCGAGACTGGCGCCAAGTTGTTTCGGGTGGCACGCCCAGAGGTACTCCGATGGGCGTGGTTGATCCCGCGACAGGACTGCCACGCCCTGCGGAGTACCTTAGGACGTGCCACCCGGACAGGATGGCCGGGCTATTTGGCGCCCTCGCTACAATCAACACAATGCCACCCCCGCTGACAATCGAGTCGACCACCCTCCGAGCCCAGCCATGAAGATCTACACCCGCACCGGCGACGCCGGCCAGACCGGACTCTACGGCGGCGGCCGCGTCCGCAAGAACGACCTCCGTATCGCTGCCTACGGGGCGGTTGACGAGCTGAACGCCCAACTCGGCGTCTGCCGGATGGCCAACCTGCCACCGGCGCTCGACGAGCCGCTGGCCCGGCTGCAGCACGAAATGTTTGCCGTGGGCGCCGAGCTAGCCAGCCCCGGGGACGCCGCTCCCGGCTCGATTTTGATTGCTGACGCCGACATCGCCGCGGCGGAGGAAGCGATCGACTGGTTCGAGCAACACCTGGAACCGCTGAAGACCTTCATCCTGCCAGGCGGCACGCCGGCCAGCGCTGCCCTGCATGTGGCCCGCGCCGTCTGCCGCCGGGCAGAGCGGGATGTGTGCGCCCTTGCCGAAACCGCCCCGGTCCGCGCGACGGTGCTCCAGTATCTCAACCGCGTCGGCGATCTGTTGTTCGTCCTCGCGCGCTACGCCAATCACGCCGCCGGGGCGCCCGATGTGCTGTGGGAGAAAAAAGGGTAGGGGAGGTTGGAAACCGACAATTCAATTCCTTTGGGTCTTAGGACGCTAAGGTTCGCCAAGGAAATACGGTGAGAGTTGAACCACGACGGCACGGCGGACATGGCGGAAGAACTGGGAGAATTGATGGAACTGCCGATGAACGCCGACAGACGCAGATAAACTCCATTGGCGTTCATCGCGCCCAGCGGCAGTTCTTGATTCCCTGGCCTTCCCCTTGGCGTCCTTGGCGTCCTTGGCGGTTAGTTTTTGAACATTGCAGCTTTTCTAGACGCGGGCTGGCCCATGCTGGCTGCGGCCAAGTCGTGATACAATAGAGTGTTCCCCCAAAGGTTCTTACTTATCCAGTCCAGGGTTCGTCCGATGATCAAGATCGAAGCCATTATTCGTCACTTCAAACTGGAAGACGTCAAAAACGCCCTCACGCAGCAGGGGGTCGCGGGAATGACGATCACGGAAGTCCGCGGCTTCGGACGGCAGAAGGGCCACACCGAGACGTACCGCGGCACCGAGTACGCCGTCGACTTTGTGCCGAAGGTGAAGTTGGAAGTCGCCGTCGGCGAAGACAAGCTGCAGTCGGTCGTCGACACAATCATCCGGACCGCTCAGACGGGGCAGATCGGCGACGGCAAGATCTTCGTCAGCGACCTTCGTGACACCATCCGCATCCGCACCGGAGAAACCGGTAACGACGCCCTGTAATCAAAGCCCCCGCCTCGGCCAGTGGCTTTCATCAGTCGCCGCCGCATCAACCCGCCAGAGCAACGAATCAGTGAGTTCCCTCCCTCCCCCCGGCAACGCGACGTCGATGGCAGACGCCATTGCCGCCGCGCGCGATGAGATCAACGCCGGGCGGGAGCGAATGCACGAAATGCACGACCGCGGTCTCGACGGGCTGCAGGTTTGCAATCGACTGACGACGCTGGTCGACGGGGTGATCGGCAAGCTCTTCGACGCCGCGGCCGCCGCCGAAGGGGACGCCGCGGGGGCCCGCACCAAACTCGCCCTCGTCGCCCTCGGGGGCTACGGCCGACGGCAGTCGGCGCCCTTTTCCGACGTCGACTTGATGCTGCTCCACAGCGGCGTCGAGCCGGAATTACTCTCTCCGCTGGTCCGCCGCTTCACCAACTCCGTCTTCGACGCCGGGTTGCAACTCGGCAGCAGCCTCCGTTCAGCGGAAGAAGCGATCACGCTCGCTCGCACCGACGGAGTGATCTGTTCCTCGCTGATCGACAATCGGCTGATCGCCGGCAGCCAGCCGCTGCACGAGCACTTTCGCGAGCTGTTCGATCGCATGGTGCGGAAGCGCTCCAAGGCGGTCTGCAAATCGTTTTGCGACGCACGGGCCGAGGAACGCAACCAATACGGCGAGAGTCTCTACCTGCTCGAACCGCATGTGAAGCGATCTCGCGGCGGATTGCGCGACATCCACCTGCTCCGCTGGATCGGCTTTGCGGAACTCGGCGAATCCGACCCCGAGCGGCTGTTCATGCAGGGGGCGATGTCGAAGTTCGATCACCATCGCCTGCAGAACGCGCAAGCCTTCTTATTGCGACTGCGCAATGAAATGCAGTTCCACGCCAATTCGGCCAAAGATTTGCTTGATCGAGCCGAGCAACTTCGCATCGCCGCCCTGATGGGCTACCGCGGCGGCGAAGGCATGCTGCCGGTCGAGCAGTTCATGCGCGACTACTTTCGCCACACCAACCACGTCTGGCAGATGGCTCGCCGGCGCGAGGCGGCCAACCTTGCCGGTTCTACGATGACCTCGCGCGTGCTCGATCCGGTCCTCGGCCGCAAGGTCGAGGGAGATTACCGTATTGGCGTGCGGCAGGTTTCGGCCACCCGGGCAGGGCTGATAAAGCTGCAAGGCAATCTCGGCGAGGTGCTGCGGCTCGTCGAGCTTTCGGTCAGCGAGAACAAGCCGCTCGATCATTCCACTTACTCCGCGCTGCTGCTGGCGGCGCCGGAGTGCGGCGAGGAGATTGGACCCGCCGTCGCCCAGCGATTCCTCTACTTGCTCGGCACGCCGACGCTCGCTCCGCGTTCCATGCGATTGCTGCACGAGCTGGGTTATCTCGAAAAGATCATCCCCGCGATGAAGCACGCCCGCGGCCTGTTGCAGTTCAATCAGTACCACAAGTTCACGGTCGACGAGCATAGCCTCCAGGCGATCGAACAGGTCACGAGTTTCGCCAAGCGCGAAGATACGATCGGCGAGGCCTACCGCAACGTCGCCGAAAAGCTGCGGCTCCACTTGGCGCTGCTGCTGCACGATCTTGGCAAGGGATTCGAGGAAGAGCATAGCGAGATCGGCCGGCGGATCGCGGAGGAGGTCTGCCCGCGACTGCATATGCATCCGTCGGCGACGCGCGACGTCGCCTTCCTGGTGCACCAGCACTTGAACATGACCGATCTGGCGCTCCGCCGCGACATCGGCGACGTGGAGCTAATCCGCCGCTTCGCCGATTTGGTCGAAACGCCCGACCGGCTGCGGATGTTGTTCGTCCTGAGCGCTGCTGACCTCGCCGCCGTCGGACCCGACGTGTTGACGCAGTGGAAAGTGCAGGTGCTCAGCGAATTGTTCTACAAGACGCTCGCCGTCCTGGAGGGAAAGACGTCGCCGCATGACGTGGCCCTGCAGCAGCGTCGACGTGAGATCGCAGACGTTTTCTCTCCCCAAGAGCAAAGCGACCCCTGGTTTCAGCGCCAGATCGAAGCCCTCCCCGCGGCGCTCGTCGGCGCTCGATCGGGTCAAGAAATCGGCGAGGCTCTGCGCCGCTTCCGCAAGCTTCCCGAGCGCGGAGCCGACGCGTGGGGCCATTACAACGCCGAGAATGCCACCGTCGAATTCGTCGCTGGCGTCGATCGGGGCCGCGGTCGGGGCGCCTTCTCCAGCATGGCCGGCGCGCTCTCCAGCAACGGTCTGCAAATTCTCGCCGCCGATATGCAGGTGATGGCCGACGATCTGCTGTTGCTGCGGTTCGTCGTGACGGATCCCGATTCCAAGGGAGAGCCGCCCCCTTCCCGCCTCGCCGCGGTCTCGAAGGACATGATCAAGTCGGTCGACTCGAAGGCTCCTCCCCGGTTTCGCAAGATCTGGGGGCAAGACAGCGCCGAGGCGTCGCTGCGCCTCACCGGCATGCCGAACAACGTCCGGATCGACAACGCCGCCTCCGCCCAGGCGACGGTCGTGGAGGTCTACACGTTCGACCGAACAGGACTGCTCTACAGCCTCGCCAAGCGGCTGCACGACTTAGAACTGACCATCTGGAATTCAAAGATCGCTACCAACATTGATCAGGTCGTCGACGTCTTCTACGTCACCAACCGTGGCGGCGGGAAGATTGAGGACGCCGAGCGGTTGGAACACATTCGCCGCGAGATGATGGCGGTGATTGATGATCGTTGAGGGCGCGATGGTACATACGTTGGCGCTACCTCGATGCGTTTCGCGGTCGCCACGTCATAAACGCCCATTTAGCCCCGTCCGCTCGCGGCGGGCACACGGGCTGGCGCCGCGCGGCTAAATGGGCTTGGCGGTGATCGGCGTCCATTCGCGCCGCGCGCTGATTTTCCGATGGCGGTTGGCATATTCAATTGACGCATAAAGCGCATAAAAAAACCGGGCCTCGATTGCTCGAGGCCCGGTTCTTATTTTTTGATTAACCGTATAAACGGTCAGTCAAGTTAGGCAGCCGGAGCTTCCGGGGCAGCCTCGGGGGCGGGAGCGGCAGCCGGAGCGGCTTCGCAACCGCAAGGAGCGGCAGCTTCGCAACCGCAGTCAGCCGGAGCGGCTTCGCAACCGCAAGCCGGAGCGGCTTCGCAGCAAGGAGCCGGGGCCGGCTCGCAGCAGCTCGGGGCCGGTTCGCAGCAATCAGCCTTGTGACACTTCTTGGCACGGAGACGGGCGAACAACCCGCCGCAATGCTTCTTGCCGCCACAGGCCGGTTCGCAGCAGACCGGAGCAGCCGGTTCGCAGCAAGCTGGCTTGCAGCACTTGCGGCCGAACAGGCCGGCGTTGGCTTGCTGATCCTCACCAACCATGGCGAAACCAACCACAGCGACCAGGACGGCAACCGTCGAAAGAACGATACGATTCATCTCAAAATCCTCCCACGTGAATGCGGAAAAAAACAACTGTCACGCAACATTGACCGTCGAAGTTGCTCTCTCCCCTGCGCCGCCTCGACGGTCGGTTGCGGCTGGGTAAACGCGTTTTGCTTGTGTGTCTCGGTGATAGCGTTCGTCCCGAAGAATCAAACGCTTTGAGTTGGCGGGTCCCGAAACTTGGGTGGTATGCACCGTTTGTTCGCGTCAGCGAACTTAGGAAGGACCAAATTACCGAACCAGCTTTCACTGTCAAGTGGCCGCTGGCAAGTGGCGTGGTCCACGCGGTCTTCAAGGGTTACGGGGACCTTGACGACTCAGAAGCATAGCACACCATGTTCCACGCGGGGAGGAGCCAAACCAAGGAGCTCCAAATTGAGCCGTTTTTGAGCCCAAACTGACCGTTTAGACCGCCAACGAAAAAAGCGTAAGTGGCCAATATCAGGCCACTTACGCTCTGGAGACGCTGCCCTGCGGGCAATCCGATTTTTCCGCGATATTTTAACGCTGGGCGGGCTGGTTGAAGGGATCAGTGGCCACCGAGGCGGCTGGTTGTTCCCCGGCCGGCGCGACCAATTGATCCTTCGGTACGTTCTGGGGCGCTGGCTGCTGTTCGATCAGCGCATCGAGATTCTCGAAGTCGATCACCATCGGGGCCTGACCTTCGCCCATGTACTGGGCCATGCCGTGGATCCGCCACTGGCCTTCGCAGATCCGGAGGGCGCAATAGATCGGCTCTTGGTACGTCTTGCCGTCGGCGTCGACGTCGCTCCAGGTCGATTCGACCACGGCCCGATCGCCTTCCATCATCTCGACGTGAGTCACCTTGAACCGAGCGGTGGGACTTCCGGGAGGAGCAATGTTCAGGTCCTGCTCTTGAATCTTCTGGAGCGCGAGCGGCGTGAGCAACTTCGCGGCGGCGTTTTCGCCTTGGCCCACGCGAACCGATTCGAGGAAGTCGTAGACCACCCGTCCCACAGGATCGCTGGGAATCTCGCCCGACGGACCTGGCGTCGCAGCCGCGTTGCCGCTGGCCGCGCCGTTTGAGGCCGAGGGGGCCGGCGCACCCGAGCCGCCGCAACCAACGGAAAAAACGATCGCGGCTACCGCCGCCCATTTTGCAATACGCATCGCTCAACTCCCATCCATGGGCGCGACCGCCGACGGCGATCGACAAAGATTCAGCAAGGGGGCGGGAGTGTGGCAAAATGCCAGAATAGGGTCAAGGCGGTTCGCGCTCGCAGAACATATAAGCAGCTTGCAACGGCGATAAGCTTCAGCGTAACTCGCTAAAACTGTGCTCGAATCGCCTCCAAACGAGCAGCACTGATAGCATCGATTGGACTCCAAAAACCCAACCTGCTGGCTCTGGGACAGAAAACAGATGCACATCGCCGCCATTGCTACCAGGCGATCGCTCATTCGGAACTCCCACTGCGATGACGCCATCATCGATGGCAACAGCGTTTCCGAACATCTCGTAGTACGCAGGATCGGGGTCCGTGAACGAATTGATCAACAATCCGTTTGCGGTGTTGAAAAGATACGCAGTTCCGGCAGCCTCGGTACCATCAGCCTTCTTTCTTGGCGCCCCAATCAGGGCAAAATCTCCCTGCATGGCGACCACATACCCAAACTCTTCGAATGTATTGCCAGCCGGATCTGGATTAGTAAACGTTCGCACATGCGCGCCAGACTCAAGATCGAATAGGTACGCGCCGTTTGACTCATTCGCTCCCTCAAAATTTGAAGCACCAACTAACGCCTTCCCTGCGTCGACGGCAACGCTGACTCCGAAGAAGCTGGTCGAGTTTAGTCCCGGTGCGTCAATGGCATTTAGATAGTTTCCAGCGGCGTCAAAGACAAAAGCTCGCCCCGTGTCGCTTCCAGCCGAATCGTCTCCTGGCGCACCCACTACGATAAAATCGTCGTCCATCGCGACCGCCCCGCCGAAAAAGTCCTGCGCAAATATTGACGGAAAAGCAGGCGGAGCCGCCGGGTTGGCCAGCGTATTAAGAAGTTGCCCGGAAAATGCATCGAACAAATAGGCTCTACCAGCCCCGCCAGCGAAATTGGCTCTTACAGCAGAACCAATCACCGCCTTTCCATTTCGCAGTGCAACCGAAGCTCCGAAGACGTCGACCGTTGAAGGATTCGGACTAGAAAACGTATGTAATAACGCACCACTCGTTGCATTGAAAAGATGGGCGTCGCCAGGTACGCCAATCCCTGCGGCTCCTATCAAGACCAAATCGCCATCGATCGAGACTGATGAACCAAAGTGATCGTTGCCTGTGAGGGCAGCTGGCGGGTGCCGAAACGTTTGGATTAACGCCCCGCTCGCCGAATCAAACAAATGCGCCACGCCCACTCCGTTTCCGTCGCCGGGTTCACCAACTAGAACCCGCCCGCCGTCTATGGCAACTGCATTGCCAAAGCTGGAATTTGGGTTTCCAGCGGTTGAGTGAATGGTTAGGGCATTAGCCCATGACGCTAGAAGGAGGCAAAAAACCAGCGAGGCAATAGGCACGAAAGCAAGGTTGATTCGCATAACTTAAACCAGGAGTTTTACATCGCATAAATTCTATCGCATCTAATATGCATACTCCTGGGAGAAAATCCAAAACAAATTATCTCCTTTGGTTCCCGTCAGATATAGCGAGGAATACCCAATCAAGCCCCCAATCCCCGATCCACCGTATGCTGATCCTTCCGATAAACCGCCAGCTGCGCCTCGAACGTGCTCGGCGAAATCTGCCACGACGGCGACGCATCGGTAAACTGCTGGCAGTGCGCCGCTAGCAGCCGGTAGAGGAACTTGAACAGATGCCGCGGCACGCGGAGCCCGGCGAAGGCGTCGACCAGCCGCTGATCGCTGATCGAACCGTCGAATAGGTCGCGCAGCTTCGGCGTCTTGCCGCTGGCGCCGCAGGCCGACACCCGCGAGCAGGCGAGGTCGTACAGCGACTGGCCAGACCATTCCAGCGACGGCACCATGTTCTGCTTGTCGAGCCGGGCCCGCTGGTAGAAGTCGCGGTCTTCCTTCTCGATATACTCCGCCAACTCGATCGGCAGCAGCAATTTCATGCCGACGCCGGGCTGCTTCAGGAACTTGTTGTCGAGCATCGGCCAGACCAGGCCGCGCATCTTATCGACGGCTCCGTTCACTAGATGAGGCTCGTCGACGCGGTCGACCAGCACCACAATCCCCGTGAATCCTAGGGCCCGCAGCACGCCTTGAAACTTGTAAAGGAGCTCGTAACGGTCGTCAGTTCGCTGCTTATTCGGCAGCGGTTGGTTGCGAATATCGCGGGCCAGGAACTTCGTAAACACCTTCCGCAGCGGATTGGCGTTGCGCGTCACGGAGCGGAGATTCTTCGCCACCCCCCAGCCGCGGAACCACCAGGTCCAAGCTTGCGCCAGCCACGGCGCCCAGCCGATCGCAATGATCAGCCAAGGCCAAACCGTCTTCAGCCACTCGTACTTTTTGTTGTAGAGAATCACCCCCGCAACCGCCGCCGTCACCGCAATCCCCAGCAGGGCAATGCCCCAACTGAGCCACGGCCAGTAGCCGACCTTGCGGCGCAGCTTTGCCCAGCGGGTGTGGAAAGTCTCGGTGAGCGAGCTGTCGTAGCACGCCGCGAGCAGGAGGAGATCCCGTTTCTGAAAGCGGTCGAGCTTCTTCGCCGCATCCGCCGGGAGCGAATTCGCCGCGGGCCCGCTTGGCTGCGCGACGCCGATCAACCGATCAACGACGCTCGTCACGCCCAGGGCCAGAATCGCATCGATGTGGTCCCATAGCTTCCATTCCGCCAGCACCTTGCCGGCGTCGCGGCGTTTGCGGCTGCTGAGCCTGTCGGCGAACCGATCAAGAAAGGGATTGAAGTCGTCGTATTCAATGACGAAGACTCGTCCAGCCGGATTCTTAGCGTTGTGCTCGTCGATCTGCCCCGCGATCTGCAGGCGCAGCGCCGTCTTGCCGGCGCCTTTTTCGCCGAACACGATCGACGTCGCCGGGCTGCTTGGGTCGCCGTAGATCTTGTCCCATTGCGGGTGAAAAGTGCTGGCGCGGCAGCGGCCCTGGAAGACCGGGTCGGTCTGGGCGTCTTCATCCGCAAACGGATTGGCGGCGATGCCGTGGTGAGCGAGCAGGTCGTGCAGTTTCATAAAATCAGGTCTCAATCGAGGCAGAATCGCAAGCAAGTGGCGCGCCGCTTGCACTTACGGTCTTGAAGTATAGGTCGTCCGGGCCGGTTGCAGCAGGCACGCCGTTCGAGGCAATCCACTGCTGAAGGCTAACTTTTTTGACCCGCCCCCGCCCGGCAGCTTACGATAGCGGTCGCAGGGCCAGCCTAGGGCGGAATGCGAATCATGGATCTCCCCAACCTCAAAACCGATCCCAAGTACGGCTTCTATCCCTGGTGGCCCGAAGATGGCGACGATTGGGTTCACCCCGAAGACGTCGCGACGGCGCGCGGCACGATCCCCAGCCCGCGCGTCTTCCGTCGCGACGGCGAGCATGGCCCGTTCGTCACGCTCCACTACGGCCAGCTTCGGCTGCGCGTGAAGCCGACGATGTGGCAAGAGATTCCCTGGGAAGGGTACGACGTCGGCGATTGGGTCGAGGTCCTCTCTCGCGGTCAGAAAAACACGCCGCGCACCGGCGTCATCCGCGAGATGGAGTGGGAGCCGCGGAGCCGTTCGATGCGTTACTACATTGACGAAGCGGGGAGTCCCGTTCCCAACGCCTACGCGGCCGAGGATTTGCGACGCGTCGAACCGGTGCTGCCACTGGGCGATCCCGCGGCCGCCGTGCCGGTGATCGAGCCGACGTCCGAGGTGGACGCAAGCGCCCAACAAATCTGAACACCTTCTCGCTGCCTTTCCATTTGCGGGGAGCCGCAGTGCGGCTATACTGCTCGACGAACATTGCCTGTTCGTTTGGGTTTCTTTCTCTGGAGCCATGTTATCTCTCTAGTCGCCGGTGCTGAGGCAGGATGAGCCTCGCCGGGAGGAACGCTCGCGCGTGTCCTCATCCGATGAGTCTGCGATGCGAGCCTAACTTGTTAGGCGTCGACATGGACTTGGCTGGAGAACATCGCCGGGGCGGCGATGCTATGCAAACATACGGCGCGCCGCGTCCGATTTGCGTGTACGTCGTCCGCCAGCTCATGAGCCAACTTCCACGAGGTCTCTCCCGATGTCGCCGCGCCTTCTGTTCGTCAAGCCGATTCCCGCTCGCGTCTGCTCCTGCTTGTCTTTCTTAGTTGCGTTAACCTTGCTGACCAGCCAAGCCGCCGCCTTGCCGCGCACCTGGATCGGGGGGAACGTCGATTGGGTCGATGCCGGCGCGGCGACCAATTGGAATCCCAATGACGAACCCGACTCCGACGACGAGGCGATCTTCAACACCGCGAACACGGTCAACCTCGGTTCGAACAATGCGACCAACGGTCTCACGATGTCGGGCGGCATCGACCTGCTAATCAACGATTTTGACCTGACGGTCGACGGCTTGGTGCAGTTGACTGGCGCTGGGACGAACCTGTTCGTCGGGGGCGCCGCGGGGAGCATCGACGCCGACAACGTCACCATCAACGGCGGCGTGCTGGAACTGACCGGCGGCGCCCTGACGCTCAACGAAGAGGTCGGCGCGTCGCTGCTCGATGTCAATGCCGGCGGGACGCTCGCCGGCAATGGCGTCATCTCGTTCGCCGACGCGCCGCTGGCCTTCACGACCCTCTTTTCGAACGACGGGACGCTGACGGCGTTGTCGCGGCCGCTGTTCATCTTCGGCGCGCCGCCGGTCGGCACGCTGCAGATCAACACGGCCAACACGCTCAGCCTGATCGACCTCGATGGCGCCGGCAACGCCGGCATCGTGAACGTCAATCGCAACCAGACTCTCGACGTGAATGGCATCCTGGCCGACGCCTTCGGCGGCACGATGACGCTGTTTCAGGAATCGACGCTCGACATGTCGAACAACTGGGGGCTCAACGCCGGTACGCTGACGGCGAACAACGGCTTTGTGGCGGGCGGGCTGGGCGTACCTGACACGCCGGCCGGCAAGTCGATCATCAAGGGGGCTACGCTCACGCAAAGCGGCGGCCTGATCAACGTCCCTGATACCGACGGGACGCTGCAATTCGACGCGAACTTCACCATGAGCGCCGGCTCGTTCACCAACAGCGGCACGGTGATTTTCAACGAGACGACCAACATCACAACCGCTGCTGGCTATGCGCCCGCCACGGCGACTTCGCAGACGATCGTCACTGACGCCACGACCATCACGGATGTCGCCGGCGATTTCAACTGGGACGGCCCCGGCGTCGCTACCACCACCGTACGCGGCGGCGGAGTGCTCACGCTCAACGTCAATCACGTCGACACGGGCGACGACGTCTTCGGCGGCACGATCAATCTCGAGGATGACGGCGATCTATCCGTCAACGTCGCCGCCACATCGTGGACGATGGGGGGCACGTTGAAGAAGAGCGGCGCCTTGGGCGGCACCGTCACCGGCGACGCGATCAACGTTACCGGTGACGTCATCGCCAACGACGGGAACTTAGCGTTGCCAGCCGCCACGCTTTCCGCTTCGGCCAATGTGACTGTCAACAGCCGACTCATTCTTGGCGCTGCCTCGACGTTTGCCGGGCCCGCCACGCTTACCGGAGCCGGTGAACTATTCATGGCCGGCACATCGACGGTGACCGCCAACACGACGGTGAACGTCGCCACGTTCGATTGGGACGGCTTTGGTACGGGCACCACGCATACGATTAACGCGGGCGCCACGTTCACGATCAATTCCGGCACGCTCGACTCCGACGGCGACATGGACGATCCGCTCACGCTCGCGGGCGATAGCTCGCAACTCGTCGTGAACAACGCCAACGGGCTCACCCAGTGGACCGTCACCGGCACGGTGACGGCGAACGCTTCGGGCGCCGGCACGTCGACGATCGGCGGTACGAGTCGGATGATCGTGGCGGGCCTCATGAACGTCGACGGAAACACGACGATCTCAGCGCCGGTGACGTTTAACGGCGCCGGGCTCGTCGCCAACATTGACGCCGGCAAGATTCTCGACGTGACGAGCAGTTCGACGACGTACGCCGACGGGACGATCGACGGCGTCGGGGCGTTTGATCCCGGATCGTCGAACACCGTCACCGGCGACTTCACGATCAACGCCGACATCTTCGATTTCGACGGCGGCAGTTGGACCGTGCAAAGCGGCGCGGAACTCACGTTCAACACGTCTGACTACGAACCCGATGCGGTCGCCAATGCGTTCGACTCGACGATGACGCTCAACAACGGCGGCATCTTCGCCAACTCGTCCGATCTGTCGATTCGCATGAACGGCACGATGAACATGAACGCCTCCGGCGGCGGCGCCGCCGAATGGAGCGGAGACCAGATCGACTTCGGCGACAACAGCGGCGTCCTCGACGCCAACCTTAACGTCACGGGCGACGGCAATGCAAACTCGCAGGCGAGGTTCTTTAGCACGGTGCTGTTCAACACCGACGCCGACGTCGACGTCGCCGCGGGCGGCTCGTTGGTCTTCAACGGTTCGGTGACGTTCAACACTTCGAACGCCGGCAACAACGCCGAGTTCACCGGGGCCGGTAAGATTTCCTTCGTGAACGCCGTGGGCGTCAATCAGGCGGTGACGTTGAACATGGCGGGAGGCGTCGTCGACCTCGACGGCGTCGACGGGGTCGGCGACGTCATCAGCATCCTGGCGCCGATGACGATCAACGCCGCGACGTTGGAGAACTTTGGCCGCGTCAACGGCGGCGGCGGCGTCAATACGCTCGGCGTCAACAGCAGCTTTGGAACGGGCGTCCTCACGGTGAACCTCGACGATCCCAACGCCGTGTGGACCCTCAACGGCCCTGGCGTCATGAGCCTGATCAACGACAACGCCGAGGCGACGCTGCTGGCCGGCAGCGACGTCAACGTCAACGGCACGGTCAACGTCACCGGCGACGTCCGCACGACGGCTCGGCTCGACGTCGCGGGAATCGTGAACATCAACACGGCCGGCCAACCATTCCGGCTGGCAGGGGGCAACAATACGAACGATCCCAACACGCTCGCCGGCGGCACGATCTCGGGCGCCGGCATTCTCGGAGCTGATACCGGGAAGGCTCTGCAAGGCTTCGGCACGATCAACGCCGCCATCGACTTCGACGGCACGGCCGACATCGTCGCCGCAGGTGGGACGCTCACCTACACGAATTTCATCACCGACGTCAGCACCATCCGCACCAGCGGCGCCTCCGCCGTCTTCAACTTCACTCAACCCGTGACGACGAACGTCACCGATGACGGCATCCTGATGGATGGGGGGACGATTCAAGGCGCCCAGCTGACTGTCGCCGCCAACGTCAAGCCGCTGCGGGGCAACGGGCTCGTCACCAACTCGGTGGTCAACAACGGCGTCGTTGAAGCGTCGGGCGGCAACCTCACGCTCCAAACGGCGGCGAACGACAATGACTGGGACGGCTCTCTCAATACGGGCGTTTTGTCCGCTATTAACGACGTCACGCTGGAGCTCCGCGACAACTCTACCTTCGGCTTCGCCGGTTCGGTGACCGCCGGCGGCTTCGGTCGCGTGTTCGCGAACGGCTTCGCGCTCGACTTCAATCCTGGCTCGACGATCAACCTCACTTCCGGCACGTACGAATCGACGAGTTCGACCGACATTGGCGGCACGGTGACCGTCAACGCCGGTCCCGATTCGACGATTCAAGTGGCGAACAACTTCTTCCTGACGTTTGAATCGGGAAGCGCGACGACGCTCACCGGCAATCTGCGTACGATCAACAACAACATCAACATCGAAGCGGGCGCCACGTTCGCCGGCGGCGGCGCGCTGATCGTCCCCGACGGCAGCCACTTGGTCGCCGACAATCTGTCCAACATCGGCGTGCTGCTCGACATGCAGGGCGCCTTCCGGCCCGGCAACTTCGAGGGAATCGGCCGCGTCGATCTGTTCGACTATCAACAGTCGAGCACCGCCGAGTTGTTCGTCGAACTGAAAGGAACGGCGCTCAACGCGTTTGATCGCTTGGTTGCCAGCGGCGACGTGGTGCTCGACGGCTACCTGAACATCGACATCGACGAAGTCTCGCCCGGCGTCCCCTTCGTCCCTTCTCTGGGGCAAACGTTCAATATCATTACCGGCAATACGGTCAGCGGGACGTTCGACTATGCCGACGTCTCCGGCATGCCGGCAGGATTGGCGTTCCATATCAATTACCTCGCCAACGCGGTCCAATTGCAGGTCGTCAACAAACCCCTCTTTTCGGCCGACTTCGACGACGACGGCGACGTCGATCCGACCGACCTCGCCATTTGGAAGGGGGCGTTCAACCTCAACCAACTCGGCGATGCCGACGGCGACAACGACTCCGACGGCAATGATTTCCTCCTCTGGCAGCAGCAATACGGAAGCGCGCCGGCCGTCGCCATTGTGCAGCCCGCCGCGGCGGCTGTGCCGGAACCGAGTGCGGCGGCGCTGATGCTGGCGGCGATGGCCCTGGCCGGCTGTCGCCGAACGCGACGGCAGTTGGCGGCTTGATTGGCAATCTGTCGCTTCGTCGCCTTCATCGCGAAATCGATTTTTGGCGACACTTCGCCTCGCTTAAGTCATTGCACTAGTTCACCTTGCGTGATCGGCGAGCGCCTCTGCTGTCGCTTGTGTCGCGACGGCAGGGGCGACACAAGCGCGCTTCGAGTCGTTTCCGTCGAGCGTTTCTCTTCAACGATCAAGGACGGACGCGGACGCTTTCAGGCCTCGGCTCCGCCGGGGGGTAGCACCACGCGCGCGGACATCTACCGGGATGGACGCCGACCCCCGGGCGGAGCCCGGGGCTGCAAGCCACTACCAATAATGAACGCCTGTTCATTGTTCTGAAACAGGTGGCCGAAAACAAGTTGGCTCCTTGAAAATATTCTCTTGACGCCGCCGGCGATTATTGTATTATTGAATTAATACAAGTGACACAAAACCCGTTGCAAGGTTTTAGTCGCGTCGCCCCTCATGCAAATCCACATCACCACCGCCGACGGCGTGCCGATCTACCAGCAGATCGTCAATCAGGTGAAGTACCTCGTCGCCTCGGGACGGCTGTCGCCCGGCGATGAGATGCCGCCGATCCGCGTCTTGGCGGAGCGGCTGATCGTCAATCCGAACACCGTCGCTCGCGCGTATCGCGAACTCGAATCGGCCGGCGTCGTCGAGAAACGGCGGACCGCCGGCACGTATGTTTCCGAACAGGGTTCGCCGCTCGCGCGCAAGGAGCGGCTGAAGATTCTGACCGAGCGCGTCGACGCGCTGCTGGCCGAGTCGCGGCAGATGGATGTGCCGTATGACGAATTGGTGAAACTTTTAGACAAGAGGAATCAGTCGATGAATCCTCCCACTGAGTAATCGCTTTTTCAGCCCCCGGCTCCGCCGGGGGGTCGGCATCTATTTCGATCGACGTTAGCCCCAACGTGGCGCTACCCCCCGGCGGAGCCGGGGGCTGCATGGGAGAATCACATGAACGACGCTTATCCTTCTTCCGCTCCGCCATGCATTGAAGTGTCGCGGCTCACGCGTCGCTTCGGGGCGACGACGGCGCTCGACGACGTGTCGCTCACGATTCCGACCGGGGGCGTCTTCGGACTGATTGGCGCTAACGGCGCCGGCAAGACGACGCTCATCAAGCATTTGCTCGGGATGTTGCGCGCAGAGCAGGGGAGCGTGCGTATCTTTGGCCAAGATCCGATCGAAAATCCGGTCGGCGTTCTCGGGCGGATTGGTTATCTCTCCGAAGATCGCGACCTGCCCGATTGGATGCGCGTTCATGAACTAATGAGTTATACGCAGGCGTTCTTTCCGAATTGGGATGAGCGGTACGCCGAAGAGCTGCGCGAAGCGCTCGATCTCAATCCGAACGCGCGGATCAAAACCCTTTCCCGTGGCCAACGGGCCCGCGCCGGTTTACTGTCCGCGCTCGCGCATCGGCCGCCGCTGTTGGTGCTCGACGAACCGTCGTCGGGCCTCGATCCGGTGGTGCGTCGCGACATTCTCAGCGCGATCATTCGCACGATCGCCGAAGAGGGACGCACCGTGTTGTTCTCGTCACACTTGCTCGACGAAGTGGAACGGGTGGCCGATCGGGTGGCGATGATCAATCAGGGGCGGCTCTTGCTCACGGCGACGATGGATGAAGTGAAGGAACGGAACCGTCGCGTGACGCTGCGGTTCAGTCAGGCGCATGAACGGCCGCCGGCGCTGGTGGGGGCGTTTTCGCACTCCGGCGGGGGCTATGAGTGGACATATCTCTGCCGCGGCGAGAGCGATCAGCTGCGGCAGGCGGCAGGGGCGATTGGAGCAACCGTCGTCGATGATGCGGCGCTGACGCTCGATGAGATTTTTGTGTCGCAGGTGGCGGGGTAGGGACGTGGCGCGGCCCCCGGTTTGAAGAACCGGGGGCTAATATGAGCGTTTTTGGAGTTTGAACCATGCGATCGATCTCTACCGCGATGACTTGGGAGCTTCTCGTGAGCGGGCGCTTGGCGCTGGCGGCGACCGGGTTGTCGATGGCGGCGGTCCCGATCTTGGTGATGACTTCACTGTTCAGCGTCGCTCGCCTGGACCCTCAGGACGAAACGATCCACATGCTTCATCTGCTGTTCATGCAGACGAATATCTTCGCGGGCATCGTCGTGATGCTGGGACTTGTCCACCAATCGACGCGGCCGCTATTCCCCCAACCGGCGACTTCCAGGACGCTGGCGAATGGTCGATTGTTCCCCGCTGCGAGTCTGCTGACGTTGCAAGTCCTCCTGTGGACTGCCACGCTCAACGCCGTGCTTCGGATCAACTGGCCAGTGTGGGAACCGGCGATCTTCGCCGTGGCGGCGCTGACGGCATCATTTGCCGTCCTGTGGCTCTTCCACGGGTCGTACTGGATGATCCTGGGCCTGACCTTCGTCGCGGCACTGTTCAGCTTCTGGGTGAAATCGCACTTCGGGCCGATCTTCGGCATGCCTCGCCATGCGTGGTCGCCGATGGGACCAATCGAGGGTATAGCCTTGGCAGGAGTTGCTCTGGCGTTCCATCAGCTGGCGGTGGCGGGCTTCGCGCGTGCGCGTCGCGGCGAGCCGCCGTTGTCGTTGGGGATCGCCGCCTGGTTAAATTCGTTGCCGGAGTGGCGCAAGAGAGTGATGGCGCCGTTCGCCACGAGCGACGCGGCGCAGCGTTGGTACTTTCAACGACGCGTCTGGATCACTCCCGTCGCGGTGCTGAGCGTTTGTTTGATGGCGCTCGTGATCTGGGGCTTCGCGAGCGGCGATTCCCGCGAACTGGTGAACGGGTTCGCCTTCGGCAGTTGGGGGCTTTGCTGCGCGGCCGCCTTGGGAGGAGTGATCCTTGGTTCCATCGGATCGAAAGACGACGTCGTCATCGGTCAATTCCTCGCGACGCGTCCCATCACGAGCGGCGACATGGCTAGGGAACTGCTCCACACTGCCGCGCTAAGTTGGGCGTTTGCCTGGCTAACATGGGCGATTCTGTTCGCCCTGATACTCTGCGCGTTGCAAGTTCTCGGCTACGCGCCGGTGAGCCTGATTCCCAAGGAGTTCAATTTCCGTACTTTCGCGGCGGCCCTGCTGACGTCGTGGGGACTGATGGGAAACTTCGCAACTGTCGCCCTGATGGGTCGAGCTCGACTCGTTTACCGCGTTCTCCTCGGCATCTCAACGGCCGTTGTGGTTGGCATTCTGATGACTAAGTATGCGCTGACGCCATTGGCAGCGGATCGCCTCTATGGCGGTCTCCTCTCAGCGTTGGGCTTGGCCTCGGTCGCGGGTACATCCTGGTCGCTCTACGCTGCCCAAAAACGTCGGCTCATCACTCCACGGATCGCTTGGCTGGCGGTCGCCAGTTGGGGCGCGTTGACGGCCTTTACGTTCTACGCCATTCCGACTGTAGAGATGTCGAACATCGGGCACTGGCTGTTCCTCGGGCTGTTGCTAATCGGATCCCTGGCGTTGGTCGTCGCGCCTCTCGCAACTGCGCCGCTGGCGCTCGCTTGGAATCGAACGCGCTAACGAGCGTCGTCTTTGCGATTCATGTATTCGCGATTATTAACTTTTCCCACTAGCCGGACCGCCACGCGGTCCGGGCGATGCTGCCCATCGGTTCATGACGTCGCGTGCGCTGCCTCCCGGAGGGCGTGGCCCTCCGGCTAGCGATGAGCGTTGGCGGCGGCTTCGTGCGCGCTTCGCCATCGAGCAGCGCAGCGCTAGCAGTTTGACGCGGGGTACTCGGCGCGGTACACCAGAGTGGTCGGGTCGAGCATCTGAGGAGTTTCCATGAACGCCTTTTCGCGAGCGCTTGCGCTCGTCGCTTGTCTGCTCGTCACGACCGCCGCTCGCCCGTGCTTCGCCGCGTTCCATCTGTGGGACATCAAGGAGGTTTTCTCCAACCAAGACGGCACGGTGCAGTTCATTGAGCTGTTCACGACCGCTTCGGGCGAGACGCAGCTCGACGATCACAAGTTGACCGCCACGTCGGACGGCAACGTCGTCACGTTCACTCTCGATCACAATGTCGCGTCGCCGACGACGAACAAGCACCTGCTATTGGCGACAGCGGGCTTTGCGGCGCTCGCGGGGAGCGTGGCGCCCGACTACACGCCGTTGCCTGCGAATTTCTTCAATCCCAACGCGGCGAGCATTTCGATCAACTTTGCCGGCGTCGACACGCTGACGTTCGCTGGAAGTGCGTTGCCAAAAGATGGGATCAACTCGCTGACCGATCAGTCGCCCGCCGGCGTGCAGAATCTCGTCGCGGGGACGAACTCTCCCACCAACTTCGCTGGCGCCGTCGGCTCAATTAACGTCTCGGCGCCGGTCGAGTCGGGCGACTTCAACAGCGACGGCGCCGTGAACGGGCTCGACCTAGCCATCTGGAAAACGGGCTTCGGCGCCACCGGAACCGCTGCGACCAAGGGGGCGGGCAACGCCGACGGGGATGGCGACGTCGACGGGCGCGATTTTCTCGTTTGGCAGCGAGGCGGCAGCCCTCCCGCAATCGCTGCGGTCGCGAGCATTCCGGAACCGGCGAGCCTGGCGCTGTTTGGTTTCGCGTCGCTCTCTGCAATGTTGCAAGTTCGCAATCGCCATTGAATTGGCCCGCATTGCCCAGGCCATTAAGTTTCACGCGTCGTCGTCAACATGCTGCCCAATCCTTGGGCAGGTGCGGCATTTCGGCCGCCGCTGCTATCGCGACGCCGCGCTTAAAACGAGTCGATTCGCGCAACATTGCGAAGATAGGCGGAAAATTCGCGGTCGCGAACTGCGGGTTTCACGCATTTCGTCATGCTGTCACGCTGCGCGCTCGCGCTTCGGCACGCCCCTTGCTCTGGATTAAATTCACGTGAAGCGATGCCCACAGGCCAAGCTTCACATCCCCCTAACCGTCGGTCGCCATACTTCACTCGCCTACGGCAATTGAAGTCGCGTCGACCGCGACGGTCCCACCTAGAAGAAGCCGGCGACTCTGAGCGAGTTCGCCCGCTTTCCGACATATCGGCAAGTCTCCCGCGCGGCGCTTGGAAGCGATCGCAGCCAACTTGCCTCCATGCCCTCACGACAGCGGAGTTATCCCATGAGTATCGGTACGCGCAAAGGTTTTCTCATCGATATGGACGGCGTCATATACCGCGGGCCGGAATTGATTCCGGGCGCCGCGGAGTTCATCGCCAGTCTGCGGCGTTCGCGGATTCCGTTCATGTTCCTCACGAACAACAGCCAGCGCACCCGCCGCGACGTGGCGATGAAGCTGACCCGTATGGGGGTCGCCGTTGAGGACACGCATATCTTTACTTGTGCGATGGCGACGGCCCGCTTTCTCGCTTCGCAAAAACCGCACGGGACGGCCTACGTCATCGGCGAGGGGGGATTGCTCAACGCCCTCCACTCGAATGGCTACGCGATCGTCGATCGTGCGCCTGATTACGTCGTCGTCGGCGAGGGGCGGACCCTATCGTTCGAGATGCTTGAGATCGCGGTGCAGATGGTCCTCGACGGGGCGAAGCTGATCGCCACGAATCTCGACCCCAACTGCCCGACCAATAGCGGCACGCGACCAGGATGCGGGGCCATCGTCTCGCTCATCGAGAAGGCGACCGGCATCCAGGCGTTCAGCGTCGGCAAGCCGAGCCCCGTGATGATGCGGATGGCCCGCAAGGAGCTCGGCATGGCGACCAGCGAGACGATCATGATCGGCGACACGATGGAGACCGACATCCAGGGAGGCGTCCAGATGGGGTACAAGACGATTCTGGTCCTCAGCGGCGGCTCGAAGCGCGAAGATCTCGCCAACTTTGCCTACCAGCCTGACCTGGTGATCGACTCGGTCGCCGACCTCGACGAAGGGACCGGCCTGCTGCATCAGATTCTGCCGACGATGAACCGCGAGGATGACACGCCGCATGATCTGCGCGAGTGGGCCCGGGCTCACGCGTAGGCTGGGGAAAGAGAAAAAGGACTGGTTTTGGCGAGGCGGCCGTGTCGGCCAAGCCATTTGGTTGGCCGCCTCGGGCGCGGTCGGTTTCGTCGACACTGGGCTGGCGGCGAGGGGCAGGGCGCCTTCTGTCGCCTGGGCCATTCTGTCGCGAAACGCGTTTTTGGCGACAGAAGTCGCAACTCGTTGAATGGGTTGAAGTTGCCGTGTCGCCGCGCATATCGCGGGGGACCGACGGGCGACACGATGGTCTAGCTGGCCAACTTGTCGGTCGGCGCGCGCGGCAATCCCATGCCCGCTGCGGGTGAAGCGGGCTGAGCATGGTCGCGCCGTCACGCGCGAGGAAGCCGGGGGTGGGGAGTGAGCTTCTCCCCGTGGCTGGCCGGCGGCTGCAGCGATGGCGCGCTATGTGGACATGCGATCACTATAGCAAACGGCGCGGCCATTTTCTAGATGGTCGTTTGGATATTTAGTCGGGGATCGAACGAGCGCCTTCAACATTTCCGACGACGAAAATGCGAAACACCTACTCGCTGCCAGAATGCCAGTGGCGCACGGCGGAGTAGAGGCTAACAGCGTTTTCAACACCCGTACTACTGACCAAGATGCGAAAGCGCGTTCACCATCGGCGCGTCAGAAATCCGCAGGATGCCGTCGAACGGCATCTCAAGCTCGAGAATAAGAAAGATGGCCCCCGCGACCGAGAATGCGGCGAGCATCAATGCGACCAGAATGGTGGCATTGGGGCGGGGCGAAAACAGTCCGAAGCTGATGAACGGCACCGCTAACCAGAACGTTAGAATGGCCATCAAGACAGGAGAATTGGCCGCACTGGCTTGTTCAAACTCCAGCCATCTCGATTGGCCGATGTCGATCGCGGTAGTTAAGGCTTGCGCCTTGAGGGCTTGCTGCGAATCGCCTTGCGGCTTCAGCGCCTCGATCGATGCGAAGACGGCCTCGGCAGAAGCAGCGCTTGGGTCGAGTTGGGCCGATTTGCCGTCGTCGCTTGGCCACATTTCGCTGATGCTTCGTTCGACCATAGTGCGTAGGGAGCTGCGGGCATCCTGCGTTTCGGGCCCGTAGTTGGCGAGCAGGCGATCGAGGCCGACGACCTTGGCCGCCAATTGCGTCACGCCGCTTTTCTCGGCGTCGTAAAGCTCTTTGGCAGACGCGACGAGCAGCCCCAGAATGAGCGCCGCCATCGTTGCGACCAAGCCCATCGCCACCGAGACGGTGCTTTTGGTATCGTCGCTCAGATGATGGGCTGGCAATATTGCGCGGAGAAACATGCCGAGCAGCGCCGCTCCGAAGACGCATGCAAACACGATGAGAGCCGTCAGCACTGCGCTCAATGTAGCGATCTCCAGTTCACCTTCCGACGGCAGCCGTCACTTGGCTAAGCGACGGCGCAAATAAAAAGCGGCCGGCCTGTGAAGGCCGACCGCTGTATGATAGCGACTTTACTGGCGAGACTTAATCGCGCTTTCAATCTGAGCCTTCACTGCTTCCATATTGAAGCTGGCCCCCGCCTGCATGGGCGGGAAGTCGATGAAGCTCTGGGCGTACTTGGCGACTTCCTGTTGGACGAACACGAAACGCCAGAATTCGTAGGCGAACCAATCGTAGTAGGCGATCGAGCCATTGTCTTTGCCGTTGTACATGCCAGTCCGCTCGTAAGGATCGAGGCGGAGGTTGACCAAGATCGGCCAATCGACTTTCACCGTGGCGCCGAGCCAACCGTTCGGCTGGTCGGTGAAGCGATACTTGAAGTCCTTGATCCGCACCGCGCTGAGCGTCCCTTCCGTGAAGTAGAAGATCTCATTGCGCTGCGAAGGACCCTTGCCGGTAAGTAGGTCGAGCTGGTTGTAGCCGTCGAGATGGACTTTGTAGTCTGCGTCGCCGAGCTTCTTGCCGGCGATCAGTTCTTGCTTGATGTTCGGATTTCCGGCGGCGGCGACGAAGGTCGGGAACCAGTCGAGTCCTGAGACGATGCTGTTCTCCACTTTGCCAGCCGGCGTCTTGCCGGGCCAACGGGCGATGCATGGGACGCGGAAGCCTCCTTCGAGCGCCGTCCCCTTGCCGCCGGCGAACGGGGTCTGGCCGCCGTCGGGCCAGGTGAAATTCTCCGCGCCGTTGTCGGTCGAGAAGACGACGATCGTGTCTCCCTCAAGGCCGTTGTCCTTGAGGTACTTCATCACCTCGCCGACGACGTCGTCGAGTTGCGCCATGCCAGCTTCTTGGATGCTCCAACCATTCTCCGCGTTGCGCATGTTCTCGTACTTGTCGGAGAGATGGGTCACGACGTGCATCCGCGTGGGATTAAGCCAGAGGAAGAAGGGCTTCTTCTCCGTGCGGGCCTTGTCGCAGAACTTCAGCGCGTTGGCGAGGATTTCGTCGTCGACCGTTTCCATTCGCTTCGGGTAAAGCTCGCCGGCGTCTTCGATCTTTTGCTTGCCGATCTTGCCCCAGCGCGGCTGTTCCGTTGGATCGTCCTTGTCGGTGGCCCAGGAGTGAACCATGTTCCGCGGGCCGATTGTGTCTTTGAGCTGCTGCGGGTAGTTGCGGTGGCTGGGATCTTCCATCGCATCGAGATGGTAGAGATAGCCGAAGAACTCGTCGAAGCCGTGAACAGTCGGCAGAAACTTGTTGAGATCGCCCAGATGGTTCTTGCCGAACTGCCCGGTGGCGTAGCCCATCGATTTGAGCGCGGTGGCGATCGTCGGCGCCTGCGCCGGCAATCCGATCGGCGAACCGGCTTGCCCGACCGTCGTCATGCCAGTGCGAATCGGCAACTGACCGGTGACGAAATTGGCTCGTCCAGCGGTGCAACTCGCCTCGGCGTAATAGTCGGTGAACCGAATTCCTTCGGCGGCCAGGCGATCGAGGTTGGGCGTTCGCCCGGCCATGATCCCCTGGTTGTAGGCGCCGATGTTCGACCAGCCGATGTCGTCGCCCATGATGAAGATAATGTTCGGCTGCTGGGCCTCCGCACGCGCGGCGATCGTCGCGACGAGCATCGTTGCCGCGCAAGCATACAGAAACAGGTTGTGTTTGATTCGCGTCATGGTTCTTCTGCTGTGAGTTCTGATGATGACTCCTCCCAAATCGCGGCGCCTTCCTGCGCGCCGAGTTTCTCTGCGTTTGCAACTGCTCCTCCGCTTGAACCGGTGGAGTCGCCGCCGGTTCACTCGGTCGCCGTTGCCGACGACTCCGGTTGCGGCAGTCGAACCAGCAACCAATGGTCGCTCTTACCATTGCGGTGGATGAGCGCCGAAGCCTCCGTCCCCGTGAGATCGTTGATCCCGGCCTCCATCACGGTTTGGCGATTGTCGCCCACGGTCCACGCCGCCCGCTCGGTCGCCTTGTCGACGGCGCCTTGAATGGGCTGCGTGTGGTCGGTGAGTTCGTCGGTGTAATTGCCGCGAATCGTCCCGGCCTGATTGACCGCCAACTGCACGATCAGCTGCGGATGCTGCTGCTCGTTGCGAACCATCGCGAACACGCCGAGCGGCAGCCACTGATCGGCGTCGGTCGTTGGAGCTTCGGCGCCCGAGGCGGCGATGTCGGATGCTTGCTGGCTATATTCGGCGGCCGTTCCGACGGGTTGACCGTTCACGGCAACGTTGTCGTCCTCGCAGGTGACGTTCACGCCGTAGTTGTAGGAAGTTGGTTCGGCTTCGTTGTAACCGCATGAGGCGGCGACGGCGCCCCAAGTCGACGGAACCCATGCCGCGCCAGCAGCCCAACCGGAAGCGTGCCACGCATTTGGATGGCTGCCGTACCACCCGCCGCCGTAGACGTCGGGGTGATCGAAGTTGTTCCGCACACTGGCGTAGCCGACCGCGGCGCCTTCGCCGCCGCTGAACTCCGGTTGATTGCGATTCGCAGCGGCGGCGCCGACGGCCGCGCCCTGAGCGCCCGACGCATTGGGCGAGTTGCGATTGACCGCCGCGGCGCCGGCGGCGGCGCCTTGCGCGCCACTGGCTTGGGGTTGCCTGCGGTTTGATGCGGCGGCGCCAGCAGCAGCGCCTTCAGCGCCCGAGGCTTGCGGCTGCCTGCGATTGGAAGCTGCTGCTCCAGCCGCCGCCCCTTCGGCGCCGGAAGCTTGGGAGGCATTACGATTCGAGGCAGCCCGTCCAGGCGCAGCGCCTTGCGCCCCCGAATGTTGCTGAGACTGCGGAGAAAACTGGCCGCCGCCGTGCGTTCGTTGCGACCACGATCCGCCGGGAGCGCTGCCGCCGCCGGGACGCGCTCCGGCAGATTGACCTTCCGGCTTGCGTTGCTCGCCGCCTGCTGAGCGTCCCTGTCCGCCTCCTTCCGGCGGTCGCCCGCCGCCGCTGCGGCCGCGCGGAGCCGCGTCGAGCTGTGCAGCCAACAGGCACGCACTGAAAGTGATCGCGAGACCGAGAAGTTTGTAGTTCATGGTTCTTAAGGTGTGAGAGGTGGTTGACGATCTCGTCTCGAAGACTTGCATACGCCGTCTGAGCGAGGCGACGCTTCCTGTCATATGGCCAATGAAGAGAGATGGACGTTAGCGCGAGCAATTACAGGAATGCTCGAACTGCTGGCGTCGATCAGCGAGGAGAAGCAAAGGTTGCCCAGGCCTGGCTGCGAAGGAGGTCTGCAACACCTACAGTGTTCAGCGAGCAACGACAGGTTGCATCGCCGAGGAGTCAGACCGGTCTGAAGTGCTCAAGAACGTAAGCTCTGAGTCCCTTCTGAAAAGTAAAGATCACGAGACGCCTATTGGTTGATGCTACCGAGCCCAAGGTGCGCCTTTAAGGCTTTTTGCCGAGCGTACGGCAATCCGAGCAGCGAAAGCAACCTTGCACTATGTCCTAGTCTGAGCCTGGCGCCACTGGCATCCTGCCAGTGGTAAGTGCCGGATGACGCTGCTTGCCGTACAGATTGCAAGAAGCTGGTTGGAAGGGATTCTTGTTGGCTGTGATTGATGGGGCCGTGTACCTGCTTCGCACTCGCCGCGGCGAATGGCGCCCTGATATCTTGCGGGGCGCGATCGGGGTAAATCGCTGCGGCGATCAGCGCCGGGCTATGATCTGCAACGCCGTTGGCGTTGGGGAGGGCTTTTTGCGGGGCGACGATTAGCGGCGTGGCGGGCGACCCCCTGGCGGAGCCAGGGGCTGCATGGGGCAACGCCGTTGGAGTTGGGCCGCCCAGGCACATGAAAAAACCGCCGCCGCTGATTGGATCAGCGACGGCGGTTTTGGTTTCGTCACGAGCGAGCAAAGCTACCGCGTACAAGTCCCGCCGATGCAGGGGCACGAGGCCGTTTCGGGGGATTCGCCGTGGCACTCGCCTTGGCAATTGCCCGCGCACTCGGCCGCTGGCGCGGTCGTCGTGCTGACTTCCGACTTGCTGCACTTGGCGCCCTGGCACTTCGAACCGTTGCACTTCGATTCGCTGCACGCACCCTTCGCACACTTCTCCTCTTGTTCGACCGGCGATTCGGCCGACGCTGGCGTCACGCCGCCGTCGAGCAACTCATGCTCCTCGCGCGCCGCCGCTTCCTCCTGCCCATCGGCTCGCATCTTCTGCAGCAGGTTAGCAATCTGCTCGTGGTTCTCTTCGGTCTGGCAAATGACGAGCGACCCGTTACGTTCGAACGGTTGAATCGCGCCGTTCGCATGCTCCGCATCTGCCGGCGACGAGTAGACCGCTCCACGCCATGATTGGGGATCGACCGTCGACTTGAGATGAGCGACGAGCAAATCGGCGTCGAACTGAACGCCTTGCGGACGGACCTTCCAGACTTGGAGGTCGGGGACAGGGTAGACCTTGGTGAGGAACTCCGGTTCCTGCACCGCTTCGACGAGCGTCTTCTCGTAAGCCGTTTGGCGAATCGCCGGGCGTTCGATCGAAGCGCCGACGCCTTCTACGGTCACCAAAGTGAGACGCTGAATGTCTTCAATTTCTTCCCTCTGGCGTTGCTCGCCATCCACTTCGCGAGTGACAGATTTGACGCGAGTCATACAGGAATCAGCCAGCACAAACGGCGTTCCCAGCGTCGTTTCGAACGCCGCATCGACCGAGTGAGTCTCGATCATCGGGCGACCTTCTTTGACTTCGCTGAACTCGGGTCGGATTTCAACGCGAACTTTGTTGCCGCCGATCGATCGGGCCAACACGTCGACTTTCGCTCCCACTTCTTTCTCGATCGTATTTCCATTGGAGTCGGTCACCAACGCCTTGCCGCCGGCGTGAAACTTCGCCGGACGGCCGCTGGCGACAGCCAACGTCGGGTTCGCGACGATACGCGCTAAGTGGTTGCGTTCCAGCGCCTCGATCAGCGCCGGGAAGCGCTGAATCTGGCTCACCAGATCGCCTTTTCCTGTGTCGGAAGTCGTCTCGAAATCGAAGCCCTTGTTGCGACATTCTGTACGATTGATTTCGACGACGGCTACCTTCACGATCATTTGTTCAGGGGCGCCAGTGGTGCGGCGCAACTCCACGATGTCGCGCTGCAGTTGCTCAAGCTGAGCCAGCTTCATTTCCAACTCGCCGACGCCGGCGGTGCACTCAGTCGCGCAGTCCGTCTTGCCGCACTTGCCGGTCGAGCATTCGCCCGCGGTGCAGGTCTTGTCCGAGCAAGTTTCGATCGAGCACTGCTCGGCGGCGCACTTCGCCTTCGAGCAAGTCCCTGCCGTGCAAACCTCGGTCGAACACTTCGCCGACGCGCACTTCGATGTTGAACAGGGCGACGTTGAGCAGGTCGACGTCGCGCACTTTTCGGTCCCGCATTTCTCAGTGGAACAAGTCTTTTCGGCACAAGCGTCCGTCGAACACGTTGACGCGACAGGTTCGCCCGTGAACGCTCTGCTCGTGGTGAAGGTGATTTGGCCGCCTGACGCGGTGAGGCAGGCCTCGACGGCGTACTTCAAGCCGTTGTTCACCTCGCTGGAGCAGATCTTTTCGAACTTGCCTGCCGGGCACTCTTGCCCGTTGCATTGCAGGGCGGCGCATTGGCTCGTGCCGCAAGTTCCGGTGGCGCAGACGGCGTCTGCGCAGCAGTCGTTGTCCGATGAAGTCGTGCACGATTGAACCGCACACTTCAGAGCATTGCAGACTTGGTTGGCGCAGGCGGCCACAGGGCACGTCTCGCCGGCACACTCGCCGGCTTGGCACTTGCCGCCAGCTTCCGTCGAGACGGTGCACTTTTCGGCAGTGCACGATTTGGCGTCGCATTCCGACTTAGAGCAATTTTGCACCGTGACTTCGATGCTCACCGGGGTGGCCTCCAAGGCGCAGCGCAGCGGGCCTAGCGTCGTGGTAAAGGCGCATTTTTCGCCGCCAGACTTACCGGCGGTGCATTTTTCGGTTCCGCATTTCTCCGTCGAGCAGATTTCCTGGGAGCACTTCTCAGCGGAGCATTTCGACTTTGCGCATTCGCCGGTCGCACACTTTTGAGTTGAACAGGCTCCAGCGGAGCACTTTTCCGTCGCGCACTTCACCAGGGCGACCTGCTCTTTATCGCACTCTTTTTCGCAGCACTCCTCCTTGTCGTCGCACTTACCTTCAGCGCAACAGTTGCCTTCAGCGCTGCAGGCTTGTTTGTCGCTGGAAGCCGCCGGGCAGTCGCCGCTGGCGCACTTTTCGTCGGTGTCGTTGCCTCGCAACGTCGTACTGCAGCAAATAATTATCGCCGCCGCTGCCAAGAATCCCTTTGCGACCATCGCCACGCCTCCAGTGCGTAAAGAATGTAGTGAGGCCGCCCATGAGCAAGCAGCCGACCCCAAAAGAGAGGGGCAGGGACAATACGGGCCCGCGCGTCTTCCGGTCAAGAGAGTCCGGGCGCTAGCAGTCGTCGCCGCCGGTCAACAGCCCGCGGCGCGTCCCTAGGGTGATTTCATTCCCTTTCCGGCCCCTCCCAAGATCCCCCGTCACCACCGCCAACCCTTTTTCCGGCCAAAACGACGCTCCGACCTCCCTTTCCAAGTAATATGGGTGACGGACGCAACAAGGCTGACTAGCCGCCATTCGTCATCGACTGCGGAGAATTGACTTCCATGAGCAACCCCACCCGACTCCCGCTTCGCCTGCAGCACCCTGCGACGACGAAGTCTTTCCGTGCAACGCGAACGCACGTTCTGCTAGCGATCGCTGCGTTGACTGCTTGCTGCGCGTGGTCGCTCGCTCCCCAGCGCGTCCACGCCACCGTCACGGCCAGCGGCGACGTCTCGCCCGCGCCTCCCGCCGGCGGCGGTAACGTCGCCGCGCCGTTCCGCGTCGGCAACACCGGCGTCGGCACGCTGGCCATCAACGGCAACACGCCGCTGAACGTCACCGGCGGCAGCGCCGTCTTCGGCGAGACGGCCACCGGCATGGGGCTCGTCCAGATCGACGGCTTCAACAACACCTTCTCAACCTCGGCCGATCTGACGATCGGCAGCGCCGGCCTCTCCAGCGTCAAGGTGCTGACCTTCGCGAAGATCACCGTGGCCGACGATTTGTTCATGGGCATGGAGGGGACCGCCTTGGGCGAGTTGCTCGTCGAGGGACTTGGATCGTTCACCGACGTGAACGACACGATCATCGCGGGAGCGACGGGCGTGGCCCACATCGACGTCGTTCACGGCGGACGTATCGACGCCGACGATACGATCTTCGGTCAGTTCGCCGGAGGACGGGGTCGCGCTACCGTCACGGGGACCGGGTCGCGACTGATTCAAACGAATTCGATCACCCTCGGCGACGCCGGCCGCGGCGAGTTGAACGTCCTGGACCAGGGACTCGTGACCACCACCAACGGCGTGCTCGGCATCAACGTCTCCGGCGTCGGCGTCGCGACCGTCAGCGGCTCGGACTCGCAGTGGAAACTCGCCGGGTTTCTTAACCTTGGCGTGAACGGCGTCGCTTCGCTGAACATCGGCGACGGCGGGACCGTGACCACCACTGGCGTGATGCGGATGGCGACCGCGGCGGGCAGCGTCTCCCACGCCGCCGTCGCCGGCGCCAATTCCGTTCTGGCCGTGGGCACGACGATGACTGTCGGCGAAACAGGCCTCGGCACGCTCGACATTCTCAACGGCGGCCGCGTCGTCTCGACCGGCGCCATCATCGGCGACAACGTCGGCTCGCGGGGAGACGTCGTCGTCGACGGCGCGAACTCCCTTTGGTCGATTGCCGGCACGCTCGACGTTTCCGAGCCGGGCGAGGCGCAGCTGGCAATCACCGGCGGCGGGCGCGTGACCGCCACGAACGTCGTCCGCATCGCCGCGGCGGGCGCTCTGCGCCTCGACGAAGGTCGTCTGGAAGCAGGACTCACGGGTCTCACCAACAACGGCCTCATCGCAGGGACGGGCCGCATCGCCGGCAACGTCGCCAACACGGCCACCGGTTCGATCCGCCTCGCCGCGGGCGACGGCCTGATCCTCGCCAACGCCCTGACCAACGCCGGACAGGTCGATCTCAACGGCGCTGAATTGGAAACGCTCGGCGCCGTGACCAACAACTCCGACATCGACGCCCGCTTCGGCGCGACGCTCCGCTTCGGCGGCGCGGGACTCGACAACAACTCGGGTGCGCAACTAGCCCTCACCGGCGGGGCAATCGACGTTTTCGGAGCCGTCGACAACAACCTCGGCGCCGAGATCGCCGTCGTAGGAGGGGCTTCGGCCGTCTTCCACAATGCCGTGACCAACAACGGCGTGATCTTCGTCTCCGCCAGCAGCGAGATCGCGCTGCTCGACAATCTCAACTTCGTCCCCGCATCGAGCCTGGGAGTTCAACTGGCGTCGTTGGTCGCCGAAGCAGAACCGACCGACGCCTTCGGCCTCGTCGACGTCAGCGGCGCTTCGACGCTGGCGGGCAATCTCACGGTGACTCTCGCCGCCGGCTTCGCGCCGGCCGTCGGCGATACGTTTGAAATCCTCCGCGCCAGCGGCGGCCTCTCGGGAACGTTCGCCAGCGAGTCGCTCCCCGCGCTGAGCGCCGGCCTCTCGCTCGACGTCCAATACACGCCGAACTCGGTGGTGCTTGCCGTGGTTAGTGCGCCGTCGCTCAGCGCCGACTTCGACGAAGACGGCGACGTCGACGCCGCCGATCTCGCCAAGTGGAAAACTGGCTTCGGCATCGCCAGCGGGGCGGCCCACATGCAAGGCGACGCCGACGGTAACGGCGCCGTCGACGGGGCCGATTACCTCGCGTGGCAACGAGAGTTCGGGACGACGCTCGCGGCCCCCGCCGCCGGCGCGGTCCCCGAACCGACGAGCGCCTTGCTAGTCGTCCTCGCCGCCGCAGGTTGCCTCGTCGCACGGCGTCGCTCGTAGCCGCCGGTCAACGGCCGGTCGGAGCAGCGCACGATCGAGACGCTGGCAAGCATTTTGAGCAAAGCGCCGATCCGCGGCGGGCTCGGCGGGGTTTAAGGATCAAGTCGCGGCTGAATACGATCGCGACTCGCCGGCGAACAACAGGGCAACAGTCCGCTGTTCGCTCGAATTCTCCCCGCCATTTCCCGCCTGCGAACCCGCCGATGACGCCTCAAACTCGCCGCCGCCGCGGCTTCACGCTGGTCGAACTCCTCGTCGTGATCGCCATCATCGGCGTGCTGGTGGCACTGTTGCTCCCCGCGGTGCAGGCCGCGCGTGAAGCAGGCCGCCGCACGCAGTGTCAGAACAATCTCCGGCAGATAGGCCTCGCGCTGCAGCTCCATCACGACGCGAAGAACCGCTTCCCCGCCGCTAGCAGCGGCTCGCCGGCTCACCCGTTGGGCACGGATCAGTACGCCGTATCGTGGGCGTTCGATTTGCTGCCTTACATGGAACAACAAGCGATCCACGCGACGCATGATCCGGCAGCTCGCGCCGACGCGCCGGCGAATAGCACCGCGATGCGGACTCCAGTGAGCGCCTTTTTCTGTCCCACGCGGCGGAGCCCGATCGCCGATCGTGACTTCGACGACGAAGACGGCCCCTCGCAAGTTCGCGGCGTCGGCGCGGCCGGCGACTACGCGGCCAACTCCGGCACGAGCACGCAGCACGGCATGCCGGGCCGCGATGAGTTCGATACGACTGAGCTTGGGCCGATCTACGTGCTGTCAAAAATCTCGGCCCGGCAGGTGACCGACGGCCTGTCGATGACGTACGCGGTGGGCGAGAAGTATCTGCCGCCGATCGACGAATCAGCCGACCCCGCGCTGCAACACGTCCGCCAAGGAGACGCGGCCATCTTTAGCGGCGACGCCCGCCACACGATCGTCCGCCGCAGTTCTTCCGGCTTCCCTGAGAGCGAGACCGACGACTACCCCGGCAAGTTCGGCAGCCTCCACACGAACCTGAGCCACTTCGCGTTTCTCGATGGCAGCGTGCATACGATTGAGCACTCGCTCGATGTGGCGACGTTGGTGATGCTCTCAGCAATTGGGGACGGCGGGGACGTGCCGGATGGGGTGTTTGCGGATTAGTGTGCGCTAGTTTGTGACACCGCTCGCTGTCGCGTTTTCAGCCCCCGGCTCCGCCGGGGGGTAGCACGACGCACGACATCGCCGTCCGGAATAGAAACCGACCCCCGGGCGGAGCCCGGGGCTGCCAAGACTCAAGCAGCGATCCATTCGCCGCAGGCTCGAAAGAATGCGCCGCACCGCGAATCCTAACGGGATTCAATCTTCCAGCCCGGGGTTGATCGCAATCGCGATCTACTCCGGGTGTTGTGCATCGCATGAGCCGCAACCCTGTAGGGGTTGCTATCGGCCTTCGCGGCGATCATCGCGATGATTCAACCCTTACAGGGTTGCGGGGACGCGCGAACCATTTCCTGGGGTAGATTGCTGCGCAATCAACCCCAGGCTGGATGATGGAACGCTTTCAGCGTTCGGCTCTTGATTTATTCAAACCTCGAATGCGTTTAAACGAAGCGTTCCGATCCCTCGATCAAACGGAGGCTATTTAGGATGGCGATTGTTGATACGATAGCTATGCGTTACCCATCGATAAATCTATTCTTGCTCGAACTGGCGCCTTCCTAATGGAACTCCTGCACTTCTTTACTAAACAGGGGCAAGAGATTTGGTCGACACGCAAGGGCCTAGCATGTGCATTACTAACCGTAGTCGTAGTTCTGGTCTCATTCTTCTCCGGCTCGAACCTCTCTGAGATCACAGCAAATGAATGGGCTGCTACGATCGTCGCTTTACTCTTGGTAGGTGGATTGTGGTATGCAACTACCAAGATCCCGAAAGCTAAAAAGGGAAATCTTGGATTCGGAGTGGCAATCAGCTTCGAGGACGAGGCCCATGCCGAAGCGATCGACAATGATTTTGTGCAGAGAATTCGCGACTTGTTGGATCGCGACAATGAAATCTATCACTTTCAGATAGTCGAGTTTCCCCAACGTATTGCCAAGAAGCTTGAGCGGACTTCGGCGCTCAACTTACTGCATCGGTCTCGCTGTAGATTTATGATTTACGGTGTTGGACGGATCAGAATAGTTGATGGCAAAGAGACTCACGTTTTCAATCTTACTGGTGTGGTTTCTCATGCTCCACTTCCCAAAGACATTTCAGCTGCGTTTGCGAAGGAGTTCACGTCGGTATTTCCGACAAAGCTTCATGTTGCTAAGGACAACGACGTATTCTCTTTCGAATTTACTGCACAGTGGCTTGATGTTATTACCAGGTATATCGTCGGAACTGCTGCTTTCTTTACGGCAGATCTAAAGTATGCCGAAGAAATGCTCTTGTCCGCTGAGAACCGCTTGAGGAATGACTTGCCTAGAATCCCTTCGATTACACAGATTAAGCAAAGCATCCCCAGCCGATTGCGAGATATCTATCGGAGCGGTGCCCTTGGCAATGGCAACAAGTACCGCGTTACACGCGACAAGGAATATCTGAAGCGCACTGAAAATTATCTGGACAAGTTGGATGAACGATTTCCGAGCGACTATCAAGCTAGATTGCTTCGCGCAATGACGGCTTTCACTTTGCACCGCGACATGGAACGTGCCAAAAAGGAAATAGATGCTTGTCGTTCCGTCGACGACGCAACTTGGATGTACAGCGACGCCTTCTTGAGCGCATACGAATACGACCTTGAGCGATCGTACCGAATTTACCGTAAGGCATTTGAATACCCGACATCTGACCAAACGTTAGTTATTCAAGTGGAGGAGTTCATTCAGATTGTCATTGATGAAGAGCCACAAAGAACAGACCTGTACTTCTGTGTTGGGCTGATTAACTATCGTCTAAAATTCGACCTCAACGCAGCTCGTTCGGATTTCAGCAAGTTTCTTAACGGAACGAGACGAGAAGATCATCCACGCCAACACGAAGCCGTTCTTAAATGGATGAATGAGATCGAACGGGCAGACGAAATGAGAGAAACGAACCCGGGTACTTAAAGCCGCGAACAAAGAGTCTCAAAGCACGGCTCTGACTGCGCTGCGTTACTCAACCTTCCCGCCAATCAGCTCCCCAAGCTTCTCGCGGTGCGTCTCTTCCCCAGGCTCGCGCAGCACGCCCCACTTGCTCGCTTGCCAGATCTCGCCGCTGCGGCGGTCGAGCGCGGTGAGCCAGCCGTAGCGCCAGCAGGCGGTGTCGATGCAGGTGGCAAACCCGAGATCGACGACTTCGCCGTCGCGCTGTTCGGTGTGGCCGACCGTGATCGGCTTGCCGGAGACGTGCGGTTCTTGTTCCGGCGGGTCGAACAGCGTCCACCGCAATTCATGCGGCGGCTGCTCGCTCATCGGACGGTCGGGGAGATAATTCGCGTGGGTGAAAATGTACTCGTCGGTCTCGTAATAGGGGAGACACGACTCGATAAGCGCCCAATGGGCCTCCGGCACATCGCGCAGCTTGCCGGGGAAGTTGTACGAACTGAGCGTCGCGGCGCCGCCGCAGTTCATCCAGTAGTTCATGTCGGCGTCGCTGTCGCGGGCGCGGAGCATCATCTCTTCATGGTTGCCCTCGATGAGGACCACGCGGCATTTCTGCTGGAGCTTGAGAATGCGCTCGAGGACGTCTTTCGACTCGCGGCCGTTGTCGATCATGTCGCCGAGGAAGACGAGCTCGTCGTTGGCCGTCGGTTTGATCGCCTCAATCACCGCATCGAGCGCATGGCTGCAGCCATGGACGTCGCCGATCGCGATCAACCGCCCCGTAGATGCCCCCATCGCTGCGCCGCCCCTGGATGCCGCCCGTCAGGAAATGAGAACGCCGACGGGCGCCCTGCAGTTACAGAATACGCGGCGGGAGCGCGAAACGCCATTGAGGCGCTGCGAAAGCGCGTGGGGTGGAGTCCGCATTGGACTGGTCGCTTAAGCGACCAGTCCGGCGGTGCGTTTGGGCTTCGGTTTGAGTTGCAGCCTTATTGGCTGTCGCTCGCTTCGATGTAAATCGCTTGCTGGGCGCCTTGGTCTTCGGCGATCGCTTCCATCGTACCGGCCGGGTTCACCAGCTGGCCGCCGACCGGAATGACGACGCTCGCTTGTTGGACGACGCCGGCGGCACGCCTCGCGGGCGCCACGCTACCAGGTTGGACCATCGCCGTGCGCACCGGCGCCATGGCCGGCGGCAAGACCGGGGCGCCATAGGCGACTCCCTGACCAACGGGCGACCGGAGCCCCGACAGGCGTTGGAGCGCGGCAGGCAACGCCGGCGGCGCATCTTCGCCGTGAAGATTCGGACCGTCGAGGAGTGGTTCGAGGTTGTCGACCGGTTGGACGACCTGGGCGCCAGATTGCTCTTCGACGTACGGTAGTTGGACCAGTTCGCCGGCGGCCGGGTTGGTCATCGTCGCTTTTGAGAGCCATGGGGGCGTCGGCGGCGCGGCGCCGAACGGATCGAGCGGATTCGCTCCTCCTTCGGGGGCCGTGCCGGCAGGCGCGGGAGCGCCGTCAGGACCGAGCGGCAAGTCGCCCGCCGGTGCGGCGGCCGGGTTGCCGGCAGGGGCAGGCATCGCTCCGCCGGCAGGCGGCGCCTCGCCCGGACCCGGCAACGGCGGCAAGCCGGGTAGGTTACGAATGTCTTCGTTGGGATCGGGAGCGGGCCCCCCTTCAGCACCGGGCTGAGCGCCGCGCTTGGGCCGCTCGCGAGTCAACGAACCTTCCATCTCCATCGGCGGAGTCTGCGGACCGCCGATATCCTCTTCCTTGTCCTTCTCTTCTTGCTTCTCCACATCGGCCTTGGTCGGACCCTTCGCTTCGCCGGGGAATGTGCGCCAGCGCGTCTGATACCAGCCGTACGTCGGGATGTTCGGAATGCACACGCCATCCGGCCCGCAGGGGGGCGGC
This sequence comes from Pirellula sp., assembly GCA_013822725.1. Lineage (GTDB taxonomy): Bacteria > Planctomycetota > Planctomycetia > Pirellulales > Lacipirellulaceae > Lacipirellula. The sequence goes on along the minus strand of PNKX01000025.1, from coordinate 14,772 downwards.
GTCTGCGGACGGCCGCTCCCATTGCCGACGGCGCCGACTGGCGTCGCAAACCCGGCGCTCCACATAGCTCCGGCCAGGAGCAGCGGCTTGGCGGCGGATTGAAGTTTCAACCGAGGAGACATGGCGTCACTTCCTGTGGATCCCGGCAGTCGCGGCGAGCAGCGGCAGGCGGCTCGTCGTTAGGCTGTTCGGTATGCGTAAGCCGTTGGTGATAAGTTCAAGCAATCAGCGTCCCAGCCGCACGCTCCTCGCGGAGCGAGGCGACTAGAACGTGTTGGCCAAGCCGAAGCGGACGATGCGGTTCGCCATCGAGGTACCGAGGGAGATGAACCCGAACATCCGTTCGAAGGGATTGAGAATCTTGTTGACCACCGTGTTGAAGTTGGTCAGACGATCTTGAGCGATGAACAAGCGGTCGCCCGGCATGAGCTGGTAGTTCGTCGCCGTCGAGGCGCCTTGAGCGATGTCGTTCCACTCGATCGGCAAGATCTGTTCGCAGCCGACGCCGTTCGGGGCGGGGCGGGCGATCCACATCCTCGTCGAAGAGACTTGCGAGATGCCGCCCAGGGCCGCCACCGCGTCGATCACCGTCTCGTTGCCGGTAATCGGCTGGCGGGTGACGTCGTCGCCCAAGCCGGCGCCTTGCGTGATGATGTAGTAGACCTTGCTGTTGTAGGCGAGCACATCGACGAAGACCTCGGGGTCGTCGAGACGCTCGGTCAGCTTCAACTCGATCGCGGCGCGGGCTTCCTCAAGGGTCATCCCCGTGACGTAAACCGAGCCGTAGGTGCCCAGGGTGACGTAGCCGTCCATCGCGACGAGGTGCTGTCCGGTGATCGCCTGAGCTCCCATCGAGGAGAGCAGCGACACCGAGACGTCGACGTCGGTGAGGACCTTGGACAGTTGAGCGCGAATCTCGTCTTCAGCTTCCTCGATCGTCTGGCCCACGACCGAGATGCGGCCGTAGGTGGGACCGAGATTGACCGTGCCGTCGGCGTCGACGTTGTACGAGTTATCGATGGGTTGTTCGGGGAAGGCGCCAATCACGCGGATCAGCAGCACGTCGAACGTTTCAATGCGGTGCGGCGACTTCGGGACGAGCTTCACCCCCTCGACGAGGAGAATATCCGGCGGCTCGATGCGGTAGCGCGGCAGCGTGACCTTTTCGAGTTCGCGCGGGACGGGGCTCGTCGGCGGAGCCTCGGGGGCGGTCACCGGAATCGGGTTGCGGGGCTCCATGAACGCCGTGCAGCCGGTAAGGGCCGCCTGGGTGGCGATCAGCAGCCAAGCGATGCCGCGACGAGTTCGGTGGCAAGCCATCATTGGTCGGTTCCCGCTAAGAAAAGATCGCTGGCGACGCTAGCCTCCGCGGCGGCCCTTGAGGGACGCACCGCGGCGCGGCGCCGCTTACGTGACAGTTACAATGCATATAATCGGAAGAGCTTCACACCGACTTTGCCTTCTCTGGGCGAAATCGGCAGGAAAGCGCGATTTCTGGCTGCGAAAGGCGCCGGCAGTGCCAGCAGTGCATCCGGTAGGCCGCTCTCCTGAGAAGAGACAGGAGGGTTAAATTGAACCGCCAAGGACGCCAAGGAAATGCGGGGAGATTTTCCACGAAACACACGAAGCACACCAAAGAAAGGGAATGATCTCAGCCGCGCTGTTTCACGTTTTGTGTGCTTCGTGTGTTTCGTGGCAAAAAGGCATTTCCCCTTGGCGTCCTTGGCGTCCTTGGCGGTTAAGTTTTAAGACTTTGCGACTCGTCAGCAGTCCCGAAATCGGGGCCGTCGCGCCGCTCTAAACGGCACGATCGGCGCGACCCCGCCGGCGTCGTAAGTCCCTTACCCATTAACGAGATAGCGAGACGTTTGCAGACGCCCATTGATTTGACACTTCTGTTGAACCCGCGTATTCTCGGTTCTAGAGCGCGATCTCATTTTCGATGCATTTCGCGGCCGGCAGGCGACGTTCGTCGCGGGGTTCGAAACCAAGTTTCCCGGCTGGTGCGCTGCTTCGAGCGTTGGGTGCCGCCAGGTTTGCAGGGCCCAGATTCGTGAAACGTCAACGCCCGGCGAATCACACTACTTATTAGAAGAACTTCCAAGCGGTTTTTTGCTATGAGCACGGTCGCCCCGCGTAATCTCAATCCCCGCGGCAATTTCGACGATTTCTCCGAGTTCGACGACGAACGGCTGCTCTCGGCCGAGGAGTCGCAGGTCGCCTGGATTGTCTACGGCTGCCTCACCGCCGCGGTGATCGTCGCCTACGAGAACATGATCCGCTTCACGGCCACCTTCTGGGCCAAGGACATGTACTCGCACGGGTACATCATTCCGTTCTTTGCGGCGTACCTATTCTGGATTCGCAAGCGCCCCCTGCGGGACGCGGCCCCGCTCGATCGGTGGATCGGTGTGGGAGTCGTCGCCGCCAGCTTGGGGCTGCGCATTTTTGCGGCCTATTTCGATTACAACAATTTTGAGCGGGTCAGCTTCATCGGCGCCTTGCTGGGCGTCTGCTTGATCGCCGGCGGCAGGTCGATGTTCAAGTGGGCCTGGCTGCCGATCGCCTTTCTGGCGTTCATGTACCCCTTGCCGTCGTTGATCGAGAATACGCTGCTGATGAAACTGCAGATGTACGCCTCGATCTTCAGCACCTGGACCCTGCAAGTTCTGGGAGTGAGCGCCGCCCGCCAAGGGAATACGATCAACGTCGACACGCTGGACGAGGCCCTCGAGGTCGCCGAGGCGTGCAGCGGATTGCGGATGCTAACGATTTTCGGGGCGATGAGCGTCGCGCTGGTGATGATCATTGATCGCCCCTGGTGGGACAAGCTGATCATCTTGCTCAGCGCCATCCCCATCGCGCTGGCGAGCAACGTGATCCGGATCGTCGCCACGGCACTGCTCTACATGGCGTTCGGGCAAGATACGCCGTGGCTCAACAAAATCATTCACGACTGGGCCGGTTTTGCGATGATGCCGATCGGCCTGGGTCTGCTGTGGATCGAGCTAGCGATTCTCTCGCGCCTGACGATTCCGATCGACGCCGACGACTTTGTCCCGTACGGACGGGCGACGACGGCCTAGAAGAGGGATGCGCGAGGAGCGTTGTCTGCGGACAACCGCCATGTTGCGGGAACGCCACAAGAACGACCGACAGCAGTTGCGGATGCGTAGAAAAGCCGTGTTTTCCGCATGATTGCCGAAAGCGGCCCGAGGATTGCTTTGAGAAATCCCTCCAACGCGAAGGATGCGATGGCGGTTGGCAGGCGAAACGGACGGGCGAATTGGTTCCCAGCTCGTCCTGAGTTTCGCCGCGGAGTTCCCCGGCACACTGCTGGACCGTCCGTCAATTCAATTCAATATCCTGAATCGTTCGCACGAGTCGGAATCGTTTTTAGAGAGGCACTCGATGGCTAGAGAAGGCGCAGATTTCTCCGAATCCGAAGTGATTTACCCTCCCGCGGTCGACGGCGCCCCGTCACGGGCGCTCGTGGCGACTCAGGTCTATCCGAGCAATGCTCCCGCGCCAGGACTCTATCCCTCACGGGGTCCAGAGATCCTGAGCGGAGGGTTCAATCAGACTTGGTTGGCCAATTGCTTGCGTCGCCGCTGGCTGATGGCCATTTTAATGGGGATGTTGGTGGGCGCCGGCGCCGCCGGATTGTTGCTGCTGGCATTCCCCAAGACCTCGCAAGTCACCGCCTACTTGAAAGTGAAGTCGAAGATCGAAAACGTCTTCGAGACTTCCACCGATCGCTTGATGCCGCAGGAAATTGAGCGTCAGGCGATGAACCATCTCGCCCTGCTCAAGAGCCCGTTGGTGTTGGACGCGGCCCTGCAGCAACAAGACATCGCCAATCTCGACGCGGTCCGCGCCCACAAGGGCGAAGAGATGCTGTGGTTATTGGACGAACTTCGCGTCACATTCCCGGGCGACGGTGAAATCCTCGAAGTTCGCTACGAAGGCGACGAAGATCCGCAGCAGATGGTCATGGTGATCGACGCCGTGGTCAAGGCATATCAGGAAAAGGTGCTGCTCCAAGATCGTTTGCAGGTAGCGAGCACTCAATCCGATTTGCGAACCGTTTTGACCGACACGAAGGCGCGTCTCGAAGGTCAACTGAAAGCGCTCAAGGAAGCTGAAGAGGGCGCCGGCACGCTCCGCGAAGAACTGGAGATTCCGCAGCTCACCAACGAGATCAAGAACCTTGAAGACTTGATTACTAAGGCCCAGGCGCAGCTCGTTGACATCGAGGTCTTCAAGGAATTGTCGATTCAGACCTCCCAGAATCCGGCGGCCATCGAAGCGGCCATCGGCATGGAGCTGGACAAGGATCCGACGATCAACATGTATAAGCAGCAATTGTTCGAGTTGAACTCGCAGCTGCAACAGAAACTCTCCACGTCGAAGAACCCTAATAGCGCCGACATCAAGCGTGTGCGGCAGGTGATTCAACAGACCGAAGCTCAGTTGGGACAGTATCAGAGTCAGGCCGGGCGAGCGATGCGTGAAAAGATCGCCAAGATGCCGAACGAAACGCTGCGGGCGGCCATCACGGAGTACAAGATTCGTCGCAAGTCCGTGGAAGAAAATCTCGCGAAGTATCAGTCAGATTTGGAGGCTGCCCGTACAAAGCTCTTGGGCCTCGGCGTGCGGAATCCCGTTCAGGAGATGATGGAAGGCAAGATCGAAAGCGAAAAAGAGATCGCCGGTAATCTTGAAGAAAAGGTGCTCCAGTGGGAGGTCATGAGCAAAGCTCGCGAACGCCAGGAACGGACCGGCGGCGTTTCGGACTTCGATAAAGTGACGGTCATGCAGAAAGCGACGCCGCTCGAATCGGTCAATACGCTGGAGCGGTACTCGATCGCCGGCATCGGCGGCCTGGCTGCCATGGCGCTCACTTGCTACGGCATCGCCCTGTTGGAGTTCCGCCATCGCCGCTTGAATGGAGCGACCGATGTTGACGAGGGCCTCGGCATCCGCGTGCTGGGAGTGTTGCCCTCGACGTCGCTGAAGGCCCTCACCGGTAACAGCCTCGTCGCCACGCAAGTGGCCGAGGCGATCGACAACGTCCGGGCCACGCTGATGCACGACCCCGGAGCCGGCGGTCGGCAGGTGATCATGGTCACCAGCTCCGCCACGATGGAAGGGACGACGGTCGTCGCCAGCAGCCTTGCCCTCAGCTTGGCTCGCGCCGGGCGTCGGACGCTGCTGGTCGACGGCGACTTGCGGTCTCCGTCGCTCCACAAGTTGTTCAGCATGCCGATCGAAGACGGGTTGAGCGAAGTCCTCCGTTCGGAAATCGACCTGGTCGACGCGATCAAGCCGACGAACAACGAAGGGCTCTACATGCTGACGGCCGGCGTCTGCAACGCCGAGGCGATTCACGCCCTGGCGACCGATCAGCCGCAGGCGATCTTTGAGAAGCTGCGTGATCAGTTCGACTTTATCGTGATCGACGCTCCGCCGGTCCTGGGCATCTCCGACAGCTTGTCGCTGGGCCAGTACATCGACGGCGCCATCCTCACCGTGCTCCGAGACCACAGCGAGATCCGCAAGATCTACAAGGCTGTGGAGATGCTCAAAGGCATGGGCGTCCGCGTCCTCGGCTCGGTCGTGAACGGCGTGCCGCTCAAGGCCGACCGCCGCGTCGTGCGGCTTCATCAGTCAGGGGCGAGCAACGCTCCGCGACTGACGAAAGTGGAAGACTAAGGCCCCAAAGCTAGAACTAACGTGAAATCCTCCGCCGGGCGTTGAGTCGAGCAATCGACTCGACGCCCGGTTTTTTTATGTTCAGCCCTCGGCTCCGCCGGGGGGTCGGTCACCATGCCGGTCGGCGTCATCCTGCGTAGCGCTACCCCCCGGCGGAGCCGGGGGCTGAATAGCGCTCACGGATCGCCTGCGGATACTCGCGACCAAACTCATCCTCCAGATGGTCGCGGAGGTAGCCCTGCACGGCGCGAGCATTGAAAGGGCGCTTGTGCGGCTCCTTCTCCAGCAGTTGCATCACCAGATGCTCCAGCCACTCGGGACACTCAATTCCCTGTTCGCGCAGCCCCCGCGGCGTCGCGTGAAGATGCTGATCCCAAATCTGCGCGAAATTGGCCCCCGCGAATGGCGGCTTGCCCGAGAGCATTTCGTAGACGACGCAACCGAGCGAGTAGAGATCGGTCTTGCCGGTAATCTCGCGGTCCGCGCAGATTTGTTCCGGCGACATGTAGGCGTAAGTGCCGACGGTACGTCCCGGATCGGTCCCTTCCGCGTCGTGCGTATCCCGCGCAATGCCGAAGTCGCCGAGAATCACGCGGCCATCGTCGCCGAAGAAGAGGTTCGTCGGCTTCAGGTCGCGATGGATAATGCCGTGGTTATGGGCGTGCTGCAATGCGGAAGAAATTTGAGCCGTGTAGAGCGCCGCGAGCGGCCAGGGGAGCGGTCCTTCCCGCTTGATGCGATCGCTCAGCGAGCCATGGGCCAGCAACTCCATCGCGTAAAAATAGTGACCATCCATCACCCCGCCGCCGTAATGGCGCACGATATGGGGATGGCTGAGCCGCTCCATGATCACGATTTCGCGCTGAAAGCGGTCGACCACGCCGCTGTCGTGCGCGATGTGCGGATGGAGCATCTTCACCGCGGCGGGGGAGGGGACGTCGTCGCTCTCCGCACGGTAAACCGTCCCTACCGCGCCAATCCCCAACGGCTCCCCCAGCCGAAAAGTCGCGGCCGTGGGAATGAACTTGAGTCGCGGAGGTTCGGGATTCGGCGTCGACATCGGGACTCAGGAAAAGTGCGGAAAACCCCGGATCGGTCCCAGGGGGTGATCCTATGATCTTAAGCAGCCTTGCTGTCGGAATGCCTATCCGCAGGGCAAGCGATGCCATCGCGATAAGCAATCACCCAAGGCGGTCGCGTCGGGCGAGCGCGATGCGTTCCATCGTAACCGATTCTGGTCAATTGCTTTACGACTTTCGATCCCGAGCAGTCGAAATTTGGCCCATGGCTTGCAATGCTCCCCGTCGGCTGGATTTTGCGCATCAGGCGCAGCCCTCCAGCAGAGATGCGATAGGCGGACCATCCATTCTGTTTCAAACACCCGGCCCCGAGGTGGGCCTGGGCGTCAGCTCGGTCGTTTTCGCTTATCGAGCCGTCATGCTCACGACCTGTTCGTGCGCGCATTGCTGCTGGCAGTAACGCTCTGGACTGGCGAGGCCACCCGCCTCGTCCGGCGCCTAGCGAGCAGTGGTTGATCGCCGTACGATGTTGGTTCTTAGCAGGCCCGGCGCGAATATTCTCTGAATTGAATTGTGTCCCTACGGCCGTCGTCAGCGCAAACGCCCTCGGGCGTCCGGATGGATGACGCTTATTTTTAGTGGATGGATGCCCGTCAGAAGTCCCCAGTCAATGTGAGGAGCGAGCTCAGGAAATGGCTTACAAACTTGAATACCTTTGGTTGGACGGCTACAAGCCCGAACCCAGCATCCGCAGCAAGACCAAGATCGTCGACAGCGAGCCGAAGTCGCCCGAGGAATGCCCCGGTTGGAACTTCGACGGCTCCAGCACGCAGCAAGCGGAAGGCCACTCCTCCGATTGCTTGCTCAAGCCGGTCCGCCTCGTGAAGGACCCGCTCCGCAAGAACGCTTCGCTCGTCATGTGCGAAGTGTTGTCGCCGGATGGTTCGGTCCACCCGAGCAACCTCCGCGGCACGTTTGAAGACGACACCGATCTGTGGCTCGGCTTCGAACAAGAATACACGCTGACCAAGGACGGCAAGCCGTTGGGCTTCCCCAAGGACGGCTACCCTGCTCCGCAAGGTCCCTACTACTGCTCGGTCGGCATCAAGAACTGCGTCGGCCGCGACCTGGTCGAAGAGCACCTCGACGCCTGCCTCGAAGCCGGCCTGTCGATCACCGGCATCAACGCCGAAGTGATGAAGGGTCAGTGGGAATACCAGCTGTTCGGCAAGGGCGCCAAGAAGGCCTGCGACGACGCCTGGATTGCTCGCTACCTGCTCCAGCGCTGTGCCGAGAAGTACGACATTGTCGTCGAGCTTCACCCGAAGCCGGTCAAGGGCGACTGGAACGGCAGCGGTATGCACACCAACTTCTCGAACACCCCCATCCGTGAAAAGGGCGGCGAGGATTTCATCAAGAGCATCTGCGAAAAGTTCCGCAGCCAGCACGAATCGCACATCGCTTCGTACGGTTCGGACAACGACCAACGCCTCACCGGTCTGCACGAAACGCAGTCGATCCACAAGTTTAGCTATGGCGTGAGCGATCGCGGTTCGTCCATCCGCATCCCGATCGTCACCGCCCAGAACGGCTGGAAGGGTTACCTCGAGGATCGTCGTCCGGCTTCGAACGCCGATCCGTACAAGGTGACGGCTCGTATCCTGGCGACGCTGCGGTCCTAATGAACGGCCCAGATTTGGCTGTTTCATTACAAAGCTGATATGTCGAACCCCGCTTCGCCCTGGTGGCGAAGCGGGGTTTTCTTTTGTATCGTGTTTGGCAGCCGACTCGCCAGTTTAGACATAAACTTGTCCAAACGCCGTTGGCGCCGATTTTAGACGCTGAGCCGGGCCCGCCGCGCTGGCTTCCACGTTCTCTTCCACAGGAACCGCGATGATGACCCCGCAAGACGTCTTGGCCCTCTGCCGTGAACGAGGCGTCAAAGCCGTCGACCTCCGCTTCATGGATTTCCCTGGGCTGTGGCAGCACTTCACCATTCCGGTCAGCAAGCTGGAAATGGAAGTCTTCGAGGACGGCCTCGGCTTCGACGGCTCCAGCATCCGCGGCTGGCAGGCGATCAATGAGAGCGACATGCTGCTCGTGCCGCAGGCCGAGACGGCGATCATCGATCCCTTCGTGCAGCTGCCGACGCTCTCGATGATCTGCAACATCCAAGATCCGATCACCCGCGAGGATTACTCCCGCGATCCGCGCAACGTCGCCCGCAAGGCGGTGAACTACCTCAAGAGCACCGGCGTCGCCGATACGTGCTACATCGGCCCCGAGGCCGAGTTCTTCATCTTCGACGACATCCGCTTCGACCAGACGCCCAACTGCGGCTTCTTCTTCATCGATAGCGCCGAAGGCGAATGGAACCGCGGGACTGACGAACACCCGAATCTCGGCTACAAGCTGCGGCACAAGGAAGGCTACTTCCCCTGCCCGCCGGCGGACCAACTGATGGACATCCGCAACGAGATGATGCAGACGATGATCGACTGCGGCATGGACGTCGAAGCGCAGCATCACGAAGTTGCGACCGCCGGCCAGTCGGAGATCGACCTGAAGTACAACGATCTACTGACGATGGCCGACAACATGTGCATGTACAAGTACATCGTCAAGAACGTCGCCCGCCGGCACGGCAAGACGGTGACGTTTATGCCGAAGCCCCTCTTCGGCGACAACGGCTCGGGGATGCACACCCACATCTCATTCTGGAAGGGGGACCACCCCCTCTTCGCCGGCAACGGCTACGCAGGGCTGAGCGACGAAGCGATCTACGCCATCGGCGGCATCCTCGCTCACGCGCCGGCCCTGCTCGCGTTCGCCTGCCCGACAACGAACAGCTACAAGCGGCTCGTCCCCGGGTTCGAAGCGCCGGTAAACCTCGCCTACTCGCAGCGCAACCGCTCGGCCGCCTGCCGCATCCCAATGTACAGCCCGAGCCCGAAGGCGAAGCGGATCGAGTTCCGTTGCCCCGACCCGAGCAGCAACCCTTATCTGGCGTTCTCCGCGCTGATGATGGCCGCCCTCGACGGCATTCAGAACAAGATCCACCCGGGCGACCCGCTCGATAAAGACATTTACGACCTCGAGCCGGAAGAACTCGCCAAGGTGCCAACGACGCCCGGCTCGCTCGGCGAAGCGCTCGACGCGCTGGCGAAGGACCACGAGTTCCTGCTGCGGGGCGACGTCTTCACGCAGGACGTGATCAATACCTGGATCTGGTACAAGAAGAAGAATGAAGTGCAGGCCCTGGCGCTGCGGCCGCATCCGTATGAGTTTTGCTTGTACTACGATATTTAGCGGTCGCTATTCGCGACGCCACCGATCTTACCAGTGAAATGAGCCGCCCTTTGCAAAGGGCGGCTCATTCCATTTTAGCGATCTGCGCTTGATGCTTGCTCAGACTTTGCTGGCGTAGACAACCAAACCTCCGGCCACGACAAAAGCGATCCCCGCATAGCGCAGGATCGTCGCCGTCGTTTTGGGCGACTCGATTCGCCCGTCAAGCTCGTCGGCGAGCTCTTTGAGTTCCGCCTTAACCTTTTCGAACTCTGCATCCAACTCCGCGGCGTTGGAGCCGCCGTGCATGCTCGGCTTTTCTTTGGCGGCGGCAACCTGGGTGACGAGCGTGTGGGCGCGGCCCTTCAGTTCAGACATCCGCAAGCTTTTTTCTTCCGTCCAACCAGCAGAAGCGGGGAAAATTGACCCCCAGGCGAAGCTGGTCAACAGCAGCACCATTCCGACGACGACGGCAATTGTCGACAATGTTGATTTCATCGATCCATCCTTCTCGGAGCTCGTCCGACGTTACTGCGCGATCGTCAGACCGTCGTTGATGCAAATCATGGTCGCCAGCACGACAACGTCAATCTCATCGCCTAGCCAATGAATGCTGCCGTCGACGTGAGCCGAGTTGACGCCGCCCGGGTGCAAGCTTCGCGGTGCGGCGGTCCCCCACGATTCGCCAGTTATCTGGCAAGGCATGCGTTCAATGTCGGCGCCGGCGGAATCCGAACAAATCCTCAGCTGATCGGCATTGAAGATATCAGCGCCTCCGCGTTGATTCGGAGGATTAGCGCGCGATGTGAATTCGTTCGTTGATCCAGGAATGTAGGGAACGTTGGGCTTCGTGGTATTCCAACTGTTGCTAATGCCAAGATTTGCGCTGTGCAAATCAAGCGTGATGATACTCGCGCCTCCCCCCCAGCCGAGCGCCCACGCGCCTCGCTGGTCATCGTTGATGTCTCTAGTGCGCACTTCGGTGAGCATGATCGTCTGCGAGGTTCCGTCTTCGATGCGACGCAACTCCTGTCCCCCATCAATGATTGCTCCAGAAAAGGCCCTGGAAGCATTCAGATGCTCTGGCCCGGCGTAGCAAACGTAATTTCCCTTGGCTAGCTTCTTGCCGTTCGTGTGCTCTGATAAGTAGAAGCGGCCAGACGCTGAATCGCTCGGGCACAACATTACCGAAGGCTGAGCGCTCTCCGGCGCCGTCTGCGCATTCTGAGTGAAGATCGTGAGTTTCTGGTCGAACTGCGAGTAGAGACTCTGCAATTCCATGTACGGCAGTATTTGCACAGTCCAACTGAATTGCCCGCCAGCGTAAGGAGCATAGACGTAAGTCGTCCCATTGCGTTCCGCAAGCGCCGTGATGGCATTCGACGACGCTGGCAATTCCTTGCGAGCATTCTCGTAATTCATCACCGCCAGCGCGAAGTTCTTCTGATTGCTCTGGCAGTTCATCCGTCGCGCCGCTTCACGCGCCGCCTGCACGGCCGGCAACAACAGCGCAATCAGCACGCCGATGATGGCGATCACCACCAGCAGCTCAACCAGCGTGAACGCGCGCGCAGCGCGGCGACAGGGCGCCGACGCCAAGGGGACTTGGCGATGCATGGCAATACGAGTCCTTTTCGTGGTGGGCAAAGCGGTTGCCGCCGATGAGGATGACCCTTGGAATAAACGCAACGCAGTCTTCGCCGCGAACGATCGCCTGCCGGGGCGACCGCGTGCGGCGCGGGTCGACTACTGCCTGGGATGGCTTCAGTGTAGTTGGAGCCGGCTCTCAGAAAAATGCGCCGTAGCGCAGAAGATTATGCGCCTCACGCAGTTTGGCGAATCGTTGACGCGGCGTGAGTATCTATTCGCCGCGGGAGACGGCGGCTTGGGCGAGCGTCGTGAGATTGGCGGCGGCGTTGCCCGCCTGCACATGAAGTCGCCGCCAAATGAAGTAAACCAAATGCCCGACTCCACACTGCAGCCCCTGGCTCCGCCAGGGGGTCGGTTACCATCCTGGTAGGCGTTGTCCCTCGTAGCGCTACCCCCTGGCGGAGCCAGGGGCTGAAGTACTCACGCCGCGACGATACCGCTGGCGAAACTCCCTCAACTGCCGGGCCATCATCGAAACCGGCACAACGTCGCCCGCGATGTGAAATCCGATCGCCCCGCCAAGCCCCAGCGGGCTGAACAGCAATCCAACGGCAACCCAATAAAAGGGAATGTGGAGCGCCATCATCCGACGCCCCTGATACCAATGATTCCCGATGCTCACCGCGAACCCCACGAGCAGCGGCGCCCAGATCGAATTCATCGCCAGCGCTGATTGGTAGACCAGCACGCCGCGGAACAACAGTTCTTCGATCACCGGATTGAAGACGCAGAATGCGATCCAGGCGGCGACCTTCTGCCGGCGCGGCCGAGGCCAGATGCCGGCCATGGTCCGCGTACTGTCGTCAGCAAATTTTTCTAAACCGCCGCTTGCCCGGAGATAAAACGTCAAGAGGGCGGTAAACGGTGCGTAGATAAGGATTCCCACGCACAAACCGGCGATAGTTGGCGCCGAACCATTGAAGCCGACGGTCTCCCACGTCCAAGCGTTTGGGTAGGCGACCAGCGCAAGCCATACCGCCAGAATCGCTTGCCATCGCAGCAGTGCGCCGCCCGCGGCATTGGCAGGTCGGCGCAGTCTCGGCCTGACTGCTTCATGCGAAGAATTCGCCACAGCCTTGGCGCGCTGTCTCGCGGCGATGGCGCCGCTCCAGAAGTAGATGGCCCCAATCATCAACACCACGCCCGCCATCCGGAGCGAACCAGGAGGCGCTGCAGAATTCGGCGGTTGCAGGAACGTCGCGTGCGGATCAGCCGACCAGATCGCCGCCGCGCAGAGCGCCGCTCCGAAGACAAACCCCACGACGTGCGCAACTCTCAGGTGGCGAAGACTAACGTCGCTCACTGCTGCACCACCGTCTTCGACATCATCTCCGTCAACTTCGCCAGCGCCCGACTCTTGTCCGTCGGATCAATAATCACGTGCAGAATGCTCGGCCCGCTCCGGTCGTTCCAGGCGGCGTTGAGCGCGGCGTCGAACTCGCCCTCGGTGCGCACCAAGTACCCCGTCCCGCCGTTGAGCACCACCGGCAACTTGTCGTACTGCCAGCTGTGAATGTCGTTGAACTCGAACTCGCCGGGATGGAGCAGCCGCTCGGTGCCGTAGCCGCCGTTGTTCAGGACGATCACGACCACTGGCAGCGTCCGCCGCACGATCGTCGACAGTTCCATGCCGGTCATCTGAAAGGCGCCGTCGCCGACGATCGCGAGGACCCGCGCGTCGGGGCGCGCCGTCTGGGCGCCGAGCGCCGCCGGCACGGCGAATCCCATCGACGTGTAATAGGCGGGCGCCAAGAACTCGGTCCGGTTATGCGTCGTCAGTTCGGTCGAGGCGAAGAGCGAATCGCCGACGTCGGCGATGACGATCGTGCCGTCGTCGAGCTGCTCGTCAATCCGCCGCATCAGTCGCGTGATCGAGACCGGCGCCTGCGGCTCTAGCTTAAACGGCTCGCGGTTCCACTCGGTCGGCGCCGGCGGCTGCGGGCGCGTTCGCTTGATGCCACGCTCCGCCAATCGCCGCATGAAGTCTTCGAGCCGCACGTCGCGATAGTGATGGTGGCGGATCCGCAGCTGCTCGCTGGTGGCGTAAATGCAGTCGCCGATGTCAAGCTCGGCCGTGTAGATGCCGAGGTTGATGTCGGTCATGAACGTCCCGAGCATCACGACGCAGTCGCTCGCTTCGACGTAGCGCGTGATTTCCGCGCGGCCGATCCCTCCTTCGTAGAGGCCCATGTACAGCGGGTGCGTCTCTTCGACGACGCCCTTGCCGAGCATCGTCGCGGCAATCGGAATCTTCGCCTGCTCAGCCAGCTTGATCGCGAGGTCCTGCAGCCCGAAGCGATGGATCTCGACACCGAGCAGCAGCACCGGTTGCCGCGCCTTTTCGATGCGCGCCGCCGCTTCCTCGACCGCTTCATCAAGCGCCCGTGGGTCGCTCGGCGGGATTGGATTAGAGTAAAGCGGCCGCGCCTCGGGCCGGACATGCACCATGTCGCGCGGAATCTCGATATAGACCGGCCGCTTGTAGCGCTGACACGCCGCCAGGACGCGATCGATCTCGCGGAACGCAATCTGCGGATCGTCGAGTTCCGTGCCGGCGACCGTCAGTTTCTCGAACACGTCGTACTGCGTGCGGAAGTTGCGCACCATGTGGTGGAGCAGGGGATTGTGAATCCGCTCCCGCAACCCCGGCGAGCCGGTGATCATGACGACGGGCGATTTCTCGGCGTATGCCCCGGCGATCGAGTTGCAAACGCTCAAGCCGCCGACGCAGTAAGTGACGCAGAGCGCTCCCATGCCGCTGACTCGTGCGTAAGCGTCGGCGGCGAACCCGGCGCAATCCTCGCGCGTGCAACCAATGGCGTTGATCGGGCTCTCCTCCAGCATTGCATAGAACGACAGGATGTAATCGCCCGGAATGCCGAAGCAATCGGCGATGCCGTAGTCCTGCAGACGCTGGATGAGGTATTCGCCGATGGAAGGGGGCAGGGGGGCGGCGCCTTCGCCGTTGATCTTCGCAAACATCACCATCTCCCTGGTCGCTTCGGAGGGCAGCCGCAACGCGGCGAAAGTGAATAGCCAGGGGCGTCAGCCCCTGGAAACGGCGTTCGTAGAATTCGTAGCCCCAACGGGGCGACAGTGG
>PNKX01000024.1 GCA_013822725.1 Pirellula sp. | reverse complement strand
CACGCCGTTCTCGGTGAGGTACTGGATGTTCGTCTCGCCGCGGAGGAACCAAAGGAGCTCGTGGATAATCGAACGAACGTGGACCTTTTTCGTCGTGATGAGCGGGAAGCCCGCGGCCAGATCAAACCGCATCTGGTAGCCGAACACGCTGCGCGTACCGGTGCCGGTACGGTCGCTTTTGTGAGCGCCGCTGGCGAGGATGTGGTCGAGGAGGTCGAGGTACTGCCGCATTAATTTTATTGACAGGATAACAGGATGTTATGGATCAACAGGATCGTCTGTTGCGTTTGACCATCCTGTCGATCTGATCAATCCGCGTTCATCCTGTCAAAAAAATGAGAAAGCGTCGCCTGCCGATCACTTGCCCGAGAGTTCCGTCACCTTCTTCGCCAAGAGCGACACGTCGTCCTTCTTCAGCAAATGGTCGATTTCGGTCTTCGGCACGCCGGAGCGTTCCAAGGCGGTGGCGATTTGCTTCCACTTGGTCGCACGGCTCTTCCCCTCGGCGAGGTAGAGGTCGGTCACCAGTTCGCCAAGTCGCTGCAGCGAGATCGATTCGCGGTTGTCGTAGAAGTTCTTGATCGCCTTTTGCTGGAACTTCGAAAATTGGCGGTCCATCGAGCGGGTGCTCCTGGCGCGGGTTAGCGCCCGCGGCTAAATGGGGTGTTCGGAGTGGTCGGCGTCTTGGCAGGTCATGCCGCTTGCGGCTTAGCGGGCCGAGGGTGGTCGGCGTTTTGGCTCCATCGGCGCGCCGCGGGGCTCCACTTTCGTGGCCGCCGGGGGCGCGTTACAGTATGGTATCGCTCGGCGGCGCCTCCCGGCTACCGCCCTCTTTTCCCTCCTGATGCAGCTTACAGGAATCCGCAGCGTCATGCCGATTATCAAGTTCATTAAGGAAAAAAAGGAAATTGAAGTCCCCCGCGGGGCCAACCTGCGGAAGGCCGCCATCGACGCTGGCATTAATCTCTACCAGGGAATCAACGGCTTTGGCGCGTCGATCAACAAAGTCTTCAATTGCCATGGCCTAGGCCAATGCGGGATGTGCCGCGTGCTGATCACCAAGGGGATGGAAAACGCCAGTCCGATGGGCGCCATGGAAAAGTTCAAGTTTCGCGTCCCGGTCCCCGACCCGATGGCGGCCCTCGCCTACGTCGGGCACGAGCAGACGATGCGGCTCGCCTGCTACACGGAAGTGAACGGCGACGTCGAGGTGCAAACGGGCCCGGAGATCGACCTCTTTGGCGAGAATTTCTTTAGCTAGCGATCGGCCCGCGGCGGTCGGTTAGAATGAGGAGCGTCCTTCGCAGCTGCCTTGGCTGATTGCTGACCGCTGAAAGCTGACCGCTCCCATGAAACAAGTCGTCGCCATCGTCAAACCTTTCCTTGCTGAGCGGATCCTCGAAGGGCTCCGCCGCGCGCCGCTGGAAGCGGTCCACGTTCGCGAAGTGAAAGGCGTCGGCCGGCAGAAGAGCTATCTCGACGAGTATGCCGAGAGCGAATACGCCGAGGCGTTTCTGCCGAAGGTCGAGATCACCGCGTGGGTCGACGACGCCCGCGCGGAAGAAGTGATCCGCAAGATGGTCGAAGCGGCGCGGACCGGGCGGATGGGCGACGGGAAGATCTTCGTGCTGTCGGCGCAGTCGTATGAAGCGGTGCTGGGCGGGAAGTAACTATCACCGCTAATTGACGCTGATCACACGCTAATAAATGCAGTAATTACATTAGCGATAATTAGCGTTTATCAGCTGTGTAATAATTAACCGCGAATCTCACGAATCGACGCGAATAGAAATCTCTTCCTACATTCGCGAAGATTCGCGTGATTCGCGGTTGACTCTTCATTATTCAGCCGCGGCTTCGTTGAAAATCCGCTCAAACCGTTCACGCGTATCGCGCCAGGTTTGGTCGACTTCTTGCACCAGCCGATCGACGTCGGCGTAGCCAAGCAGGAACGCCAGCTTCTCCAGTTCGCGCGGTTCGTCGGGGAACTCGTGCCGACCGGCGGAATCCATCAAGCGAATTCTTGCTTCGACGCTCCGCTGGAAGCGGTAACTCGCCGCGAGCGAACGGGCGTCGTCCTTGCCGAGCACGCCTGCTTTGTTCAAGGCTTCGAGCGCGGCGATCGTTCCCGGCACGCGGATCTGCGGCAGTTCGCGACCGTACTTCAACTGCAGCATCTGCGCGATGAACTCGGCGTCCATCGTGCCGCCGGCGGCGCGTTTGAGGTTCTGGGCGGAGGCCGACTCGCGGAGCCGCTGCCGCATCTCTTGGATCTCGGCGGCGTCTTGGGCTCGCCACGGACGGCAGTAGACCGAATCGGTGACGGCGGCGATGGCCCGCGCCGCTCCCTCGGGCGAGCCGACGATCACGCGCGATTTGCAGAGGGCGAGCCGTTCCCACAATTGCCCATCTCCCTCGCGGAAGTAGCGGACGAACGACGACAGCGGCATCGCGAGCGCGCCGCTGCGGCCCGTGGGGCGCAGCCGGGGGTCGACTTCGTAGAGTCGTCCGTGGGGGCCGAACTGCGTGGCGGCCTTGATGATCCGTTGGCCGAGCTCGCTAAAGAAGTGGCTGTTGCTGGTCGAAGTGCCGCGACGGCCGGGGATCGTCGTCCCTTCGGCGTCGTAGAGAAACACCAGGTCGAGGTCGCTGTGATAGTTCGGTTCGCGGCCGCCAAGCTTACCGAGGGCCAGCACGATTAGCTCGCATGGCTGGCCGACTTGATCGGGTCGTGGCGACCAGGCGGGAAGTTCCCCTTCAGGGAGGTCGCTGCCGGTTAGCGCGCCGATGGTCGGCTGCCCCAGCTTGTCGACCAGCTTCGCCAGCTCGGCCGCGGCAATCTCTTGGAGGCAGGCTTCGGCAACGTCGCTGAGGGCGGCGTGCGTGTCCTGCACATCATCCTTGCCGACGATGTCGCGAACGCCGACGCGCAGGTGCTGGGCATGCTTGAAGCTGAGCAGAATCGGCTCCAAATCCTCCGCTCCGCGGGTCAACTCGGCGAGCGACGCCTTCAGTCGCGGCAAGTCGGGCAGCTTGTCGACGATGAGGCTGTCCATCAGCTCGTCGATCATGCCGGGGTTGCTGGTGAGGATGCCCGCCAGGTAGGGGCACGCCGCGCAGAGCGTGACGTAGAGGTTGAGCAATTGGCGGTTGCTGCTGAAGAGTTCCCAGAGCGCCGCCTTGCCGCCGAGCGAATCGCTCACGCGGCTGAGCGTGATCAGCGTCGCGTCGGGATCGGGCGTTTGCGCGATCGCCGCGAGCAGCCGCGGGGCAATCGAGGCGAGGAACAGCCGGCAGCGCCGCGTCGAGAGGAACGGGATGCTCTCGCGCGAGAGTGACATGAGGTTGTCGTAGGCCGCCGGCAGGTCGCGGAACGGGTAGCGTCCCAGCACGTTCTCGATCGTCTCGGGCGACGGGTCGGGATCGTTGACCAGATCGATCTCCGGCTCGGTCTCGGCGCTTTCGGGGAACGCGTCGTGGAGCAGGTGGTCGAGGATCCGGCGGTTGACCGCGGTACGGTCGGCGTAGTCTTTCTTGAACGCTTCGAGCGCCGTCACGTCGCCGGCGGCGCGATAGCCGAGGCGGCGGGCCAGCTTGTGGAGTTCGACGTCTGTCACCGGCAGTTCGTGCGTCTGCAGGTCGAACATGATTTGCAAACGATGCTCGACCTTGCGGAGAAAGCTGTAGTTGTCCTCCAGGATCGTACGTTCCTGGTGCGTGAGACAGCCCGCTTGTTCGAGTCGTTCGATCGCGGCGAACGTGTTGCCGGTGCGGAGCGCCGTGATGGCGCCGCCGTTGAGGAGCTGCAGGAACTGGATGACGAATTCGATGTCGCGAATGCCGCCGCGGCCTGTCTTCACGTGCCGTTCGGCGACGCCAGCTTCCTCGGCATGCTTCTCGATCTTCCGCTTGAGTCCCTTGATGCCGGTGATATCGGCGAGGCTCAGGTAACGGCGATAGATCCAGGGGCGGAGGTGATGGAGGTAGGTCTTGCCGAGATCAATATCGCCGGCGATGGCGCGGGCTTTCACATAGGCTTGGCGTTCCCAGGTGCGGCCACGGGTATCGTAGTAAGCGAGCGCCTGATCGATGCGCGTGCAAAGCTGCCCTTGGCTGCCGTCGGGACGGAGCCGCATGTCGACGCGGTAGGCGAACCCCAGATCGGTCGACTCGGTAAGGAGCTTGATCACTTCGCGCGCGAGTCGCTGGGCGAACTCGCCGCCGTCGGTGTCGGGCGTGCCGCTCACTCCCTCGGCGTCTTGGTAGAGCATCACGAGGTCGATGTCGCTGGAGTAGTTCAGCTCGCGACCGCCAAGCTTGCCGAGCGCGAGCACCACGAAGTGGGGCGGGCGGAGGTTGCGGCCGTTCCGCTTGAACTGCTTCTCAGTGACTTGCCGCGTGGCGAAGTCGAGCGCGGCTTCGACGATCGCGTCGGCGACGTAGGAGATCTGCCGGGTGACCTTCGCCACCGAGTGCCCTTTGACGATATCGCCGTAAGCGATGCGCAAAGTCTCACGGCGCTTGAAGCGGCGGAGCGCCGTCATCACCTCGTCTTCGCTGCTGAGGGCCCGCACGTCGGCGACGAGTTCCTCGACCAGCATGTCGCGGGCAACGGCGCGGCCGCCAGTCATCCGCAACAGGTCATAGCTCTCCGGATCGGTGCAGAGCATGTCCGAAAGGTTCTGGCTCGCGTTGAACAGCATCAACAGCGGAGCGAGCGCCTGCCGATCGCGTTCGAAGAGCGCCGCGGCAGCGAGCGGGCTGCGTGAGGCGAGGAGGTAGCGCTCCAGGTTGTTGAGCGCCATGTCGGGATCAGCGAGCTTCGGCGCGATCGTGGCGAACTGGTCGCAGAGAGTGCCGAGCAGATCGAGCGGCACCCCGGCCATGGCGAGCCGGGTGAGATTGTCGTGGCCGGTGCGGATGTCGGCGAAGCCTAGCGGACGAAGCCAACTCTCGGCCTCAGCCGGGGCGTCGAGCATGGTCCGTAGGCGATCGATCTGCATCGGGGATGTTGGCCCTGGCATAGCGACGAGGAGCGTGCGCTCCCCCTATCCTGGGCCGCCTACAAACTCTGTGCTACGTGGAACTGCGAAACGGGCCGTTGCCTCGGCCGGTCGCCTGTGGAGGCGAGCCTGTTCATTCTCTCACTGCGCGGCGGGGGAAGCAACTGGAACGCAGTTTCTAAGCGAACGATCAACCAAGACGAAAAATGCAACCGCCAAGGACGCCAAGGTAATGCAGGGAGATTTAACCGCGAATCACGCGAATCAGCGCGAATGAGAAACCGGATTGTTCAAAGCTTTTCGCGTAGATTTGCGTGATTCGCGGTTCTTAAATTAATTGGAATTCCGTCGTGTCCGTTGTGCCGTCGTGGTTCAATTCGCCCGTATTTCCTTGGCGCTCTTGGCGTCCTTGGCGGTTAAATAAATCGAATTGGCGGTTCTTTGTAATCTAAGCGAGCGAGAAGAGTTCCGGCCCGACGTGCTGCGTCACCACGGCGCCGAAGAGGGTGTGGGCATTGGCGTCGTAGATCGAGATTGGCAGCGTTTGGCCGACCTGGCGGAGGTTGCCGTCGAACACCACGATCCGGTCGCACATTGTGCGGCCGACCAGTTGGGTCGCTTCGCCTGTCTCGTCGCGACGTTCGGCCGACTTGCTGCGGCCTTCGATCAGCACTTCGACCTGCTGGCCGAGGAAACGTTCATTGTCTTCCTCGCAGATTTCGTTCTGGAGCGCCAGCAGTTCGTTGTTGCGGACGCGCTTTGTCTCTTCGGGGATGTCGTCGGCGTAGAGGTCGGCGCCCTTCGTGCCGGGGCGGACGCTGTACTTGAAGATGAAGCTGTTTTTGAAGCGGCACTCGCGGACGAGGTCGCACGACATTTCGAAATCTTCGTCGGTCTCGCCGGAGAAGCCGACGATGAAGTCGCTGGTAACCGCCGCCTCTGGGAGCCACTCGCGAATGCGCTGATGCATCTCGCGGTACTCTTCGATCGTGTAGCCGCGCTTCATCCGCTGCAGCATGCGATTCGAACCAGTCTGCGCGGGAACGTGCAGATACTTGCAGGCCTTCGGCAGATCGCGCACCGCGGCGAGCAAGTCGTCGGTCATATCCTTCGGATAGTTCGTGACGAACTTCAGCCGCTCGATGCCTTCGATCTCGTGCAGCGCGTAGAGCAGGTCGCTCATCCGCGTGGTGCGCTCGCCGTCGCGATAGCGGTAGCTGTTGACCGTTTGCCCCAGGAGCGTGATTTCCTTGCAGCCTTCGCCGGCGAGTTGGCGGGCCTCGGCGAGGATGTCTTCGGGATGACGGCTCTGCTCGGGGCCGCGGACGCTGGGGACGATGCAGTAGGTGCAGAACTTGTCGCAACCGATTTGGATGCGGACGTAGGCCTGGAACGGCGTCGGGCGCATTGAGGGGTCACGGAGCGGGTCGAAGCTTTCGTGGCTCCGCTCAATCTCGGTGCGCGTCCCATCCTTGCGGCCAAGGCTGACTTCGAGCTGCTGCCCGCCGCCGGCGGCGATCTTTTCGATGAGGCCGGGGATTTGGTGGAGCTGGCCGGGGCCGACGACTAGGTCGACGTAAGGGGCCCGCTCGAAGACGGTACGCTGATGGTTCTGCGCCATGCAGCCGATGACGCCGATGATTTTGTTCGGGTTCTTTTGCTTCGCGTTCTTCAGGCGGCCGAGGGCGCTGTAGATCTTCTCTTCGGCATGCTCGCGGACGCTGCAGGTGTTGAAGAGGATCGTGTCGGCGGCGTCGGTGTCGCGAGTGAGCTCATAACCCTGTTTGCGCAGGCTGGCGACGACGAGCTCGCTGTCGAGCACGTTCATTTGGCAGCCGACGGTTTCGATGTAGAGCTTTTTGGTCATTTACTCAGCAGACTTGGCGTGCAGTCGACGTTATCGGAAGACTGGACAGGATAACAGGATTTGGCGGATCGACAGGATTGATTGCGGAGGAGAGAAGATGTGTTGTTGGTTTGGTTGAATGCCTCGCATCCTGTTGATCCGTGCGATCCCGTCAAAAAATTGCTGGGGTGTGATTTATGTGGGGCGCTAAGCCGCGAGCGGCTAGGCGGCGTCGCGTTCGTCGTCGTGTTCTTCGGCGGCGGCCGCGGCGGCTTGGCGTTCCAGGTCGGTGCGGAGGTAGCTCACGACCTCGTCGCGGCGGGTGATCATCAGCCGGACGAGGGTGACGATCGCCACGTATCCGGCGACGGCGAACATCAGCATGTCGAATCGATCCAGCATCGCTTGGCCCTCCCATGGCCACGGGCCCATCGGCCCTGCGAGCTTTGCATCATAGCGTGAAATCGGCAGTCTGAACGAGGGGAGTTGGGGGGACGCGGGCTGGCGCCACGCGGCTAAATGGGCGGGGTGGGATGGGGGCCGTTGGGGGGGGTGGTTCTGGGGGTGCGGCGTAGCGGTTTGTTGTGTCGTGTTGGCGCCTGGTGGCGGAGAGCGATTTTTGGCGACAGGTGGCGACCGGGCTTAAGTTGTTTTGAGGGTTTTGGTTACGTGATTTGACGTGTGTCGTCCTGTCGCCTTTGTCGCTTCTGTCGCTCTGTCGTAGGGGTCTTTATGGGAGGGAACTCCGACCCCGATACGATGTCGCGACACCATGACGGTTTGGTGGTGGTGAACGAAATCGGCGTCGGAGACGCCTCCCACAAATCGCTTTTTTGGACCGAGCCCGCGCGGAATGTGGACGGTAGTTCAGTATCCCGGGCTGGGTGGCCAAATTCAATACGGTAGGCGCCCGATTCTGGGGTGGTGCGCTGGAGGGCGTCGAGAGCCTTGCTACTTACCCGAGGCGCTGGCCGGGGGCTAATTGGTAGCCGCGCAGGAATTCAGCGGCATGCATGACTCGTTTGCCAGCGGGTTGGAGGGTGAGGATCTCGAGGGCGCCGGCGCCGGTGGCGATGAGGAGGCGTTGGTTGGCTTCGAGGATTGTGCCGGGGTGAACTTCGGGGTTCGGGGAGGGGGTGATGACGGCGGTGCGGTGGAGGATTAGGCGGAGGGGCTCTGGGGGGGACGAAGACCGGAGGGATGAACCCTCCGGCTCGCTTTTTTGTTGATCAGTTTGGCGCTGCCATGAGGTGTAGGCTCTTGGCCAGGGGTCGAGGGCGCGGACTTGGTTTTTGATTGCTTGGGCGGGGCGGGACCAGTTGATGGCGCCGTGCTCTTTTTCTAGGCGCGGGGCTTTGCTGGCTTGGGTCCGATCTTGCTTGATGGGGGTCGCCGTGCCGGCTGCTAGGGCGTCGATGACGCTGAGGACCAAGTCGCCGCCGCGGGCTGCGAGCCTTGCTTCGAGTTCGCCGGCTGACTCGTCGGGATCGATCGCGAGCACGTCGATCCCGAGGCAAGGGCCAGCGTCGAGGCCGGCGGTCATTTGAATGACGGTGTTGCCGGTTTCGGCGTCGCCATTCAACACAGCCCACTGGACTGGGGCGGCGCCGCGGTATTTCGGCAGGAGCGAACCGTGGAGGTTGATGCCGCCGTGAGGGGTGATGGCGAGCGTTTCTCGCTTCAAGATTTCGCCGTAGTCGCAGACGACGAGGAGATCCGGGGCGTCGGCGCTAAGCCGCGAGCGGCTCTCATCGCTGTTGACTGTTTCGGGCTGCCAGAGGGGGAGGCGGAGTTCCTCGGCGGCTGTCTGCATTGGCGACGCTTCGGCGCGGCGGCCGCGCGGGGGGCGGGTGACGACACGCACCACTTCGTGCGGGGAAGCGACGAGGCGCCGCAACGTGGGAACCGCGAAGGGGCCGGTGCCTAGCATCACTAGTCGCATCGCCTGTATATCCTCAAAAAATGCTTAGCCGCAAAGAGGCGCAGAAAACGCAAAAAGGGGAAATGCGTTGACCGCGAATCACGCGAATAAGGAAAAAAACAGAAGATCGCTGAAATCCCTAAAGAGGCTTACACTCTTGATGGGTGCTGCTCGTTCAGTTTTTCATTCGCGTCAATTCGCGTGATTCGCGGTCTCTCTTTTTCTTTCTCTTCGCGTCTTTTGCGCCTTCTCGCGGCTAAAAGAAATTAGGTCCGCAGGCGAATCAGTTCGTCGATCCTTGCCGCGATTTGTTCGTCGGTCGGCATTTCGCCGACGTTGCGGCGGCTTTCGAAGTCGATTTCGAATTCTTCGAGTTCGCCCGAGATGTCGGCCAGCTGCGTTGGGGTGAGGCGGTCGATGAACAGGCGGCCGTCGAGGTGGTCGGTTTCGTGCTGCACGACGCGGGCGAAAAGGCCGTCGAGTTCGCCGCTGATTTCTTCGCCGGCGAGATTGTAAGCCTGGACGGTGATCTTCTCTTTGCGGATCACGGGTCCGTAAACGCCGGGGATGCTGAGGCAACCTTCCTCGCGTTCGTGTTGGCCGGAGCCTTTGAGGATCACTGGGTTAATGAAGACGCACTCGGCTTCTTTCTCGTCGGGATCGCCCTTCGGGTTGCAAACGAAGAGGCGGTAGGGCAAATCGACCTGGTTGGCGGCGAGGCCGATCCCCTCGTGTTCGTACATGAGGTCGAACATTTCGGCGACCATGGCCTTGAGCTCGGCGTCGACGCGCTTCAGCGGCTTCGAAACGTAGCGGAGCGTCGGATGGGGGTAGTGGATGATCTCGAGGCTCAACGTCTGGTTTCCCTACGCGGAGTGGCGGCGGCGGTGCGGTGGTCGTGGGGCGGACTTATGAAAACACTGATGAAATCGCAGTCACCTTCGACAGTATATGGCGCCGGGCTGAGGGGGCGTAGGGACGCTTGGGGTGGGGCTTTGGAGTGTGGGGAGGCGGAGCGTGGGGGCGGGTTCGGACTGGTCGCTGAAGCGACCAGTCCGGGGGGGAAATGAAAACAGCCCCGACCGGGGGTTGGTCGGGGCTGTTTCGGGGGATAGCACGCGAGGGGGATCGCGTGCGAAGGCGAGCTTTGTTCGCGGGGCTGGACTGGTCGCTTAAGCGACCAGTCCGGAAGTGCTGGGGGACTTCGCCTCGCTAACGTTAGGGCTGCGTGGGATACCACGGGCCCCTAACGTAATAGACGCCGAATTGGGCGGTGTCGGCTGGGTTGGGGGGGGTGTACGCCCAGGGGCCGGGCATGCCGGGGCCGGCGTAGTTGCGGGTGAACTGGTGATCGATGCGCGAGACGCGCATGCTCGGGGCGCCCCAGCTCCAGTTGGTTTGGAGTTGCGCCGTCGGCGGCACGACTAGCGACGTCGGGACGCCGTAGTCGGTGTAGGCGTACTGCGCGTGCCAGTTGTAGAACTGGGCGCGGCGGAGCGGTTTGAGGTACGGCATCTCGGCCGTGGCGATCGCCGGCGACGCAGCCACGACGGCGGCGATGGCAAGCGCGCAAGCGGCAAGCGGCTTGTTCACGGGACGCTTCCTTGTGTGGGGGATGAAGCTGTCAGCGTTCAGCGGTCAGCTTTCAGCAAGATTGAAACGGAGTGGCGGGGCTGGACTGGTCGCTTAAGCGACCAGTCCGAAGCGGGGTGCGGTTCGGGGGTCCGAGGGTGCGAACCGGCTTAGTGGCAGCAGAAGACGGGGTCGATGCCGGCGGCCCAGTGGTCGAGCCACAAACCGCCGGTGCGGTAGCGGACCTTCGAGCGCGACCAGCCGGCGCCGGGGGCGTGGGCGTAGTGCGACATGGTGTGCTTGTACATGTACTCGTGCGGCATGAAGGGCTGGTAGGTCGTGTAGGTGTGACCGACGTGGGCCGGCACCGGACGGGGCGAGATGTACATCGCGGTGGTGGTGCCGCTGGGATCGGGACCTTCGTAGTAGTTGTAGAACAGGTCTTGCTTGTTCTGGTAGCTGATCTGGCGCTTCCAGAGGCCTTCTTCGGCGCGGGCGGGAGAGGCGATCGACGCGGCGGCGAGGCCGGCGGCGATGAGCGCGAGCGCGGTGACGCGGATGGACATGAAACGGCTCCTTCGTTGGGAGTTCGGGGATCTTTAGTTTTGGGCGGGCGGTGGAGGTAGGCTGAGCGTGGGGGCGGGTTCGGACTGGTCGCTTAAGCGACCAGTCCGGAAGTGCTCGGCGGGTTGGGGCGGGCGCGGGGGTCGACTTGCGGCACTGTGGGCCGGGTGATCGAAAAGTCCCCTCGTGTTCCTGTGTGTCGGATCATCCGGGCTGTGCCGATGAGTTTTTGTCTGCCTGCCGTAACATTCGCGACGGCTGTGCGGGTGGTAGCATACTGTGGCGGGTGGGAATGGCGGAAACTGGCCGCTACAATCGCTGCGACCGGCGTCTTTTAGCATGCGGCGAATCGCGGGCGGCGTTTTGCCGATAGGGGGTGGCGGAGCGCTTTCAGCCCCCGGCTCCGCCGGGGGGTAGCGCTACGCAGGACGACGCCTACCGGCATGGTGACCGACCCCCCGGCGGAGCCGGGGGCTGCAGGGACCCAAGAATCGCACTAGATTGACCTCGCAAGTTGACTGCCTAAGAGTCAACTGACATGAACAGGAGTAGTCGCTTTGGCGACCCGCAAACCAATTAAGAAGCGTTCCGTTCCCGCAACGGCGACGAAGAAGAAAGCCGCTCCACCCGCTGTAGCTAAGCGGCAAGCCGCGGGGAAGAAGTTGGCGAAGTCTGCCGAGGCGGAGGCAGACGAAGTGCTCGACGTTACTGGCGACGAGGCGGCGGAAGTCGATGACGCCGCCGATGAGGCGCCGGCTGGCGGCAAGTCGAGCGGTCGGCGCGCGACGGCCCAGTCGATGGCGTCGAAGCAGCGTGATATTTCGGTGAGCGAGTTCTTTGCGAAGAACCGCCACTTGCTCGGGTTCGACAATCCGCGGAAGGCGCTGCTTACGACCATTAAAGAAGCAGTCGACAACTCACTCGACGCTTGCGAAGAGGCGGGGATCCTGCCGGAGATCTGGGTTCACATCGAGCAGACCTCGACTGATCGGTACAAGATCGGCGTTCAGGACAACGGGCCGGGCATCGTCAAGAAGCAAATCCCGCTGATCTTCGGGAAGCTGCTGTACGGTTCGAAGTTCCACCGGCTGCGGCAGAGTCGCGGGCAGCAAGGCATCGGCATTAGCGCGGCTGGCATGTACGGCGTGCAGACGACCGGCAAGCCGGTGAAGATCATCTCGCGGATTTCGCCGAAGAAGCCGGCCCACTATTACGAAATACAAATCGATACGAAGCGCAACGAGCCGAAGATTCTCAACGGCGGCGGCGAAGGGGTCGACATTGCGTACGGCGAGAAGGGCGCGAAGGATATCGAGAAGCACGGCATCGAGTGGGTCGATCAACCGCACGGCACGCGGGTGACGATCGAACTCGAAGCGAAGTACAACCGCGGCCGCGGCAGCGTCGACGAGTATCTGCACCAGACGGCGATCGCGAATCCCCACATCACGCTCCACTATACGGACCCTGAGGGGAGCACGCGCGAGTACCAACGGGCTGCTGATAAGCTGCCGCCGGAACCGAAGGAGATTCTGCCGCATCCGTATGGCATCGAGCTGGGCCGGCTGGCGGCGATGCTTGCCGAAGCGGAGGGAATGTCGATCACGCAGTTCCTGTCGACGAAGTTTTCGCGGGTGTCGCCGGCCGTGGCGAAGAAGATTTGCACGACGGCCAAGGTGTCGCCGCGGGCGATGACGCGGAAGCTGGGGCGGCCGGAGGCGGAGGCTCTCTACCACGCGATCCAGGCGACGAAGATCGCCCCGCCGGCTACCGACTGCATTTGCCCCATCGGCGAAGAGCTACTGCTGAAGGGGCTCTACCAGGTCGTGCCGGGCGAGTTTTACTGCGCGGCGACGCGGCCGCCGTCTGTCTATCGCGGCAATCCGTTCCAGATTGAAGTGGCGCTCGCCTTCGGCGGCGCAGCGGCGACGCAGAACGTCGACAAGGAACTCCTCTCCGACTTGCTCGAAGAAACCGACGCACGGACGATTCGGCAGTTTTTGATCAGCACGTTCAACGGCCTCGGTAGCGACGCGGCGGATCGGATCATGAAGGCGGCGGCGCTCGGCACCCGGCAGACGGCCAAGCAGCTGAAGCCGAAGGAACAAGAGCGGTTGCTGCAGGCGATGCAGAACGTGAACGTCGCCGAAGGACAGACGATGGAAGTAATGCGGTACGCCAACCGCGTGCCGCTGCAGTTCCAGCAGGCCGCGTGTGCGATCACGCAGACGATCACCAGCACCAACTGGCGGAGCTACGGCCTGAGCCAATCCCGCGGCGGCATGCCGAAGGGGCCGGTTTACATCATGGTGCACATCGCCAGCGTGTGGGTGCCGTTCACCAGCGAATCGAAGGAAGCGATTGCGAGCTATCCGGAGATTCAGAAGGAGATTCGCCTCGGGCTGCAGGCGGTGGGGCGGAAGCTCGGCATGTACGTCCGCAAGCGGCAACGCGTGAAGCAGCAAGGCGACCGGCGCGACATCTTCATGCGGTACTTGAAGGAAGTCGCCACGGCTGTGCACGAGTTGAACGGCGTCGACCGCGACAACTTGTACGGCCAACTCGTGACGGTGGCGAAGCGGGTGACCGCTGACGCGGATATGAAGCTTGACGATCGCGGGCGGAAGATCAAGGAAGAGGCGGCGGAGACTGACTACGGCGACAACGTGATCATCGTCGATCCGATGACGCATGCGGCGGCTATTAAGCGCGGTCCGGCGGCTGTCGCGGTGGCTGACGAATAGTCTCTCGCAAAGACGCGAAGGCGCAAAGAAAACGCAAAGAAGACCTGTATTCGCATTCTTTGCGCTTCCTTTGCGCCTTCGCGCCTTTGCGAGAAAATTTTTTAGATTGAATCTGAAAGAACGAGATGGCCAAGAAGAAACTCACTCCTGTGGCGAAGGCCCCCAAGGTCAAACTCTCGCCGCGCGATGAGAAGACGGCTGAACGGCTCACCGGGCTGGCGGATCGCGTCGTCACCGCCGCGAACAACCGGAAGGATCCGTTCGTCGATATCCCGTCGCGGACCTTGGCGAACGTGAAGTACTCGCCCAAGAAGAAGATCCTCGAGATGGGCAACGCCACCAATCGGCGGCAGCTCTTCGATCTCTCGCAGGCGAAGGCTTACATGCGGACGATGCTGGTCACCAGCGGCTGCAAGAAGCTGATCGACCAGGGGAAGAGCACCAGCTTGCGGGGACTCTTTTACATGCTGAAGCACACGATCGAAGGGGTGAAGGAAAACACCTTCGACGAGCAGGGCGAGTGCGACACGATCATCGAAGACGTCGAGGTGCTCCTCTCTTCGATTCGCGAGGAGTTGCATCTGTACGCTGAGAATCGCGGAGCGATGGTGGGCGGCATCGTGCTCACCGACAAGGGCGACGAGATCAATTGCGCCCGCATGGGATCGGGCGGCTACGCGATTCCGTCGATCGTCGAGCCCGACGTGATCATCTTCGACAAAAAACGCTGCACCGCGAAGTTCATCCTCCATGTCGAAAAAGGCACCGTCTGGCAGCGGTTCAACGAGGATCGCTTCTGGGAAAAGCATAATTGCATTTTGACCCATGGCGCCGGTCAACCGCCGCGCGGCGTGCGGCGAATGCTGCACCGGTTGCACAATGAGCTGGAACTACCGCTCTACTGCGTGCTCGATAACGATCCGTGGGGGTATTACATTTACAGCGTCATCAAGCAGGGGTCGATCAACCTCGCGTTCGAGTCGCAGCGGATGGCGATCCCTGAGGCGAAGTACCTCGGCCTGCGGAGCATCGATTTCGAGCGATGTCAGCTTTCCGACAGCGTGAAAATCTCGCTCAACGACACCGACCGGAAGCGGGCGAAGCAGGTGGCGCAGTACCCGTGGTTCGAGAAGAAGCCGAAGTGGCAAACCGAGATCCGCAAGATGCTGTCGAACGATTTTAAGCTCGAAGTCGAGTCGCTGATTTCGAAGGACATCAGCTATGTGACCGAGGAATACGTGCCGGCGCGGCTGCGGGATCAGGATTGGCTGGATTAGCAGTCGTTTGTCGCGACCCACGCGTTAACGCGCTAGCTGCGCCACGAACGGCCAGCCGATCATCAGCGCGCCGACGATCGCGGCGCCGAGCGCCGCCACCAGCACCGCTCCGCTGGCGATGTCGAGGGCGTCGCGCACTTCGGGGTGTTCCTCGCGCGTCACGGCGCGGGCGAGCCGTTCGATGGCCGTGTTGAAGAGTTCGGCCGAGAGGACCACCGCGACGCAGAGGATGTAGATGCACCAGCGTTCGTCGGTCATCCGGACGATGCCGCCGGCGACGCCGGCGATGACGGCGATGAAGAGGTGGACGAAGAAATTGATCTCGCTGCGAAACGCCACCTTCACGCCGCGCAAGGCGTCGGCGAACATTCGCCACCAACTGCGGACTTGCGGGATCCGTTCGTCGTCGTCGAATTCAGCGGGAGGCGTCATGAGGTTACTCCAATCCCATCGCGCCGGCGGGCGGGATGTCGATGCCGGTCGTTTTGGTCACCCGTAGGTTCGGCAGGAACCGCGGTTCGAGCATGAAGTTGACGCCGACGCTGTCTTTCGAGTGGTCGACGTTGAACCCGACGGTCATCAGCATCGACTCGCCGATGCGGGTGACGGTCATGGTCTCGCCGATGTCGCCGCCGGAGTCGAAATCATACGCAGCGCTGGCGGTGGTGATCCACTTCTCGCTCAAGCGATAACTGTAACTTCCCATGACGACGTTGCTGGTGATCGGACCGGTAATCGAACGCACGCCGGCGTAGATGTTGCCGCGAGTCGGACGGTTCATCACGATGCCGCCGGAGACGGTCTTGAGTCCGTCGCCAAACGTGTCGGCGAAGCCGTCGGAGACGATCGAGAAGCGGTCCCCGATGTTCCAGCGCATGTCGTAGTCGATTAGGCCGACTTCTTGGCCGAAGTTGTCGCGATTGGGGTCGGGGAAGAGGGTGGCGTTCATATCGAATGTGAACCAATCGACGATGTGCTGATTGCCGACGGGGCCGCGCTTCGTCTGCAGACGATGGCGCATCCCCATGCGGAGGGCCATCAGGTCGTCGACGATTTCGGCCGACGGCGAGGTGACCCAACCTTGGATGCCGTTGCGGAAGAGGTAATTGCGGGGGTCGAACTTCTGGCCGGTGATCGTGGGCGGCAGGGCGCCGCTCTGCAAGCGACGGATCATTTCGATGATCGACGTGTCGTCGATGAAGTCGTACATCGGAAGTTCGTCGTAATTGGCGTTCGCATCGGCGTAGGTGAACTCCGCGTCGAAGACGACCTTATGGGCGAGCCCGTTCAGGTTGAATAGCGGATCGCGGACGTCGTCGTAAGTCGCCCACATCGGCAGGCTGGCGCGGACGCCGGTGTTGATGTAGGCCCGGTCGAGCGAATCGCCGTCGAGAGCCTCGCCCCACCGCGCCAGTTCGCCGAGAGCGAAGGGGACCACCTTCACGGCTCCCCACTGCATCGGCAGATCGAGTTCATGACGCGTCACCAGCTTCTCGCCGGCGACGTTCGCTTCCCAGGGGAGCGGAACCCATTGCGATTGCAGCGTCGGCTCGGTCGGCTCGGTGCCGATGTTGTACTTCGAATAGGAGGCCTGCGAGTGTTCGAACCATGTGAGCCGGTCGTCGAGCAACGATTCGCCGAGCCAATAGTGATCGAGCCGAGGAAGCGATTCGGTCTCGCTCCAGAAGTTGTTCACCTGGCCGTTGGCTTCGATCGCCAATTCGCGGTTGTTGTTGAACCGTCGCGCGCGGACGCCGGTGCGCGGGCTGCGCAGTTCGTCCCATTCGCGTTCATAATATTGATTGAGGAACGTCGTATCGCTCACCCATCCCGACTCGGCGGTCACTTCCCAGCCATTCTCTAGGCGCTGCCGGTGTTGACCGAAGAGACGGAAGCGGTAATCCTTCTCGGGCGTGATGTCGCGGCGGCCCAGGCCGAGGTTGTCGTGGCCGTGGTCCTTGATCGCCCAGAAGTCGAGGATGCCGGTCGAGGGGCCGACGAAGCCGAAGATCTCGTTGCGATCCCACTGAAAGTCGGTGCCGTAGCCGAAGCCGCGATCGCTCAGGTAGTCGGTGCTGAGATTCCACTCGGTCCCCTGCGGGGCGTTCTTCATGCCGAAGAGTTCGTAGGCGTCCCAGTCGATCATCGCCTGGGTGCCGAAGACGCTGTCGTTGCCGACGCGGATACGGTCGATGATGAACGACGGGTCTTGCAGGTTGGTCGCGAAGCGCGGCCAGTAGAAGACAGGAACGCCGCGCATGTGGATGACGTTCGACTCGGCGGTAGCCATCTGCTGATGAGCGACCGCCATGCTGCCGTCTGGACCGGCGATCGGAATGCCGGTAAGGGGATCGACGACGGGGACTTGTTCGTCAGTAAAGTTGATCTGCTCGGAAGAGAGGTCGTACGCGGGCTCTTCCAGTCGGCTGGTCGTGACCAACGCGTTCGTCGCTGAGAAGTGTGAAGCATCGAGTTGCCGGATGGCGTCGGCCTTGAGCCGAACGAGGCCGGGGTATTGGAACTCGCCCATCTGCGGCAACGGCGTGAGGAGTTCGGCGTTGAGGATCACGCCGACTTGGCGACGCACGTCGTAGAACATGCGGTCGGCGTAGATGATCCGATCGCCCTGGCGGAACTCGATGTTCCCTTCCATGTAGATTTCAAGCGGCGCGTCGGCTGATTGGACGCCGCCGGCGACTCCCATGCCAGGAGCGCTCCAGATGACGGCGCGATCAGTCGAGAGGTCGATCTGCCCGAGGGGGCCGAAAGCCGCCGGCAAGCCGGCGACGGAAAGCCCCTCGATGACGACGCGAACGCCGCCGTTGGCAATGGCAATGCCTTGCTTCGTATCAATCGAGATGTTGGGAGAAGCGTCGCTGCGGCCGAAGACGTCGTACTTCACCATCCCGGGCGGCAAGACCTGCGCGCCGCCCTCGATGACGTTGGGGACGAATTCGGAGTATTGCGCGAGCATCAGCTGCCGGCGGCGCTCGGGATTGAATTGAGCGAGGCCGCGCTCGTAGATTGCGGGACGGGCTTCGGTGGTTCCCATGGCGGGGGGAACGTTCCAGCGGAGCGCCGCGGAGGTTTCCATCCGCTGGAACCAGTTGGGGCTGACTTGTTTTCCGAGCACTCCGTCTTTGCCGGCCTCCACGTCGGTGCGGAGGAAGTTCACCTCAACGTGGCCACCCTTCTCTGATTCGAAGTAAGCGATGACCTTCGTCGGTCCGTCGGGAGCGTTGCGCGCACCGATCCAGAGAACCGCTTCGGCGCCGCGGGCGTAGGTGAGGCCCTGGTTCAGATAACAGTTGCCGCGGAGATGCCAGACGTCGTAGACGCCCTCTTTCCAACGGGTACACGCGTCGGCGGCGATGGTGATCGGTTCATGCGAGGTCGCGGACGCGACTTGAATATCGTCGGCGCGCGCGTCGCCGACGCTGCCGTGGAACGAGGGAAGCATCGCCGCCGCGAAGACCAGCAGCGCGAGCAACGACCGCCGCGAGAAGCGCGCACGCCGACCGCAGTTCGCGCGAAGCGAACTTCCGCTGCGAGTTGCGTGCGGCGCGATGATCAGCGTGACGCCCTCCGTGGCGACAACGATTCGACGAGTGATGAACGGACGCTCTCCGCGCGCGGCTCGGGGGAGCCGCGTGACTTGCGGCGCGAACTCGAAGAGCGCTCAACCAGAGCGTGGTCAACGGCTTGCGCGCAGCGGGGTCTACAGAGAGGCGGCGGAGTATAGGAAGCCTCGCCGAGGCGAGCAAGCCGCCTTCACGCGGTTTCGTGCAGTCGCAACGTGTTCATTCGCAACGCCTTGCGTCGACGCAGGGGACGCTGCTAGCTTGGCTGGTACGGGGCCGCTCGCCAAACGGGGCGAAGCAAACATCTGCCGACGCGACGCTAGCAACGAGTTGCGGTTGGTTGTGGATAGCGCTTCATGCCCCCATACTGCGGAGCCGGCGTTGCGAAAAAAGCAGCTGTCGAGGTCTCCGAATCACGACTCGCGTTGCATGACATTGGGATGATTGCATGCCAGCAGTTCGATTAGCGCCGTTCGTTGCGGCGATCTTGTTCATGCCGCTGGCGTTCGCGGAACCGGCGCCCTCGAGTTCGCCGTCGGCGAGCGGTTCTCCCAGCTTGGTGCTCGTCTGTGATGCTGAGAACGATTTTTATCGCGGGCTTGTCGCTGGAGGTGAGTCGATTGCTCGGTATTCGGCGATCGCTGAAGCGATAGACGCCGCTCCGCGGGGGGCGGGGTTGTTGCTGCTCGCGGATCGATACCCTGGCGAGCGCACCGTGGTGACGGACGCGCAGCTGGAAGCGGCTCGCCGGAAGGAGCTCAAGGTTCTCGTCGAGTATCCTGAGGCGATGGCTGGCGTCACCTTGGGGGAACCCCAGGATGCGCGCTGGGAGCGCGGCGTCGTGTCGGCGCTGGGAAATCAGCTGGGACTTCCGCAGTTGAGCATTTTGGCACTCCACGATTGCCGCTTTCTGCCGGCTGAGGCCGATGAGCCGCTGCTGGTGCTGGGACGGGTCGCGGGGTTCGATCGCGCCGTGTTTGGCTTGCCGGAGCCGGCGTTTCCGCTGCTGTTCCAGACGACTCAAGGCGAGTGGGTGGCGACGACCAAGCTGAGCGGTTTTGTCACGGCGCGTTACGCTCCGACCTCGGAATGGGAAACGCTTTGGGAACGCTTACTCGGCATGCTGAATCCGGCGGGCGCCCCCTACTCAGTTGATCTCGAACCGATCGTGACGCCGGTCTATGGGAAAGAGCAGGCGCTGCCCGCCGACGCCGAAGCGGCGTCGCTGGCCCGCTTTGCCGAGTGGTGCTTCCAGTCGCGGCTGCTGGTCTCCACGGAGCGCGAGCCGGAAATCCGCGGTTTGTTGGAGGCCAACGCCGAGGCGGCGCCGGTTCCTCCGGCTGACGCGCCCATCGGAGATGGAACGCTGGGCGTCCTGGAAGGCTACGCTTCGCAAATTATGCCTGACGGCAGTCAATTGCAGCGCATTCCGCTCCGCGCCGATTGTCAGGCGGAGACGGCTGCGGCGCTGGCGATGCATGCCGTGGTAGGCAACGACGCGCGGAGCCAAGCGACGGCGACGAACTTGATGAACTACCTCTTCTACACGTCGGAGCTCTGTCAGCGTGAGCGCGGCGATCCTAGCCACCCGGCCTTCGGACTCATCGGCTGGGGAGCCGTCTCGCCCGCTTGGCGTTCATCGAACTACGGCGACGACAACGCGCGGACGTTGCTGGGCGCCATGGCGGTGGCAGGCGCACTGAAGTCGGACGAGTGGGATAAGCCAATTGTGAGAGCGTTGTACGCCAATCTGCGGACGACGGGGGCGCTGGGCTTCCGCAGCGATAACATCCCGCTGGCTCAGCTCGAAGAGCATGGTTGGAAACATTTCCACGATGCGGAGACGCTGAACCTTTCGCCCCACTTCGAGGCGTATTTGTGGGCGTGTTACTTGTGGGCCTACGACCGAACGGGCGACCGCGAGTTCCTGGAGACGGCCAAGCGCGGCATCCAACGGACGATGGCGGCCTACCCCGATCAGTGGCGATGGGGGGAGAATCTCGACCGCGCCCGTATGCTTCTCGCGCTGGCGTGGCTTGTACGCGTGGAAGACACCGCGGAGCATCGAGGGTGGCTGGGCGCCGTCGCCCAGGACCTGCTTGCCAATCAACATGCCTGCGGCGGCATCGCCGAGCAGCCTGGCAATCCTAACTCAGGACACTTTCAAACTCCGACTTCGAACGCAGCCTACGGGACGGGTGAAACGCCGCTGATCCAAGAGCGAGGCGATCCCGTGACCGATCAGCTCTACGTTTCGGGATTCGTTCTGCTCGGATTGCGCGAGGCAGTCGCTGCGACGAACGATCCGAGCCTTGCCGAGGCGGAGAATCGGTTGGCGGAGTATTTGGTTCGCATTCAAGTCGCGTCGAAACGGCTGCCGTATTTGGACGGCACGTGGTTCCGCGCGTTCGACTACAACCGTTGGGATTACTGGTCGAGTTCCGGCGATCTCGGCTGGGGCGCGTGGTGCGCCGAGGCGGGTTGGGCGCCCGCCTGGACGGCGGTCGCCTTGGGCCTGCGCTCCAAGGAAACGTCGCTGTGGGATTTGGCCGGCGACTCGACCATTGGGACCCAGGCGCCTGCGGTTCGCCGGGAGATGGGACTGGATGATTGACGGCGGCTCGCGGCGGTATGTTGCAATTGGTTTCTTCGGGCGCTTTATAACTGCGTGCTGCGCGGCCTTACCGACGGGGAACTTTCGCGAGCGAATGGCGATGTCGAGGAGTTTTTTGACAGGATAACAGGATGTTTAGGATCGACAGGATGTTGGGATAGCAGATGAGAGAAAGTGGAGCCGCTTGCCCCACCTTCGTGTTCGATCCTGTCAATCCATGGAATCCTGTGATCCTGTCCAGTCTTTCTTCGATTAGCCCTCAACACTTTAGGACGTGACATGACAAGCCTCCCCTATCGCCGGTGGATCAAGCGGATGATCCGCTACCGATATTGGATGCTCGGCTTCGCCGCCGTGTTGGGGATCGCCGCCGCCTTCACGGGGCACGGACTGCAACTCGACCGGTCGATTGAGAGCATGTTTGCTCCGGACGACCCGATCCTCGTGCCGTACCACCGGATGCAGCGGACCTTCGGCGAGTACGAAGTCGTCCTAGCGATGTATGCCGACGACAAGTTGGCGACCGACGCCGGGATCGCGCAGGTGAAGGAGGTGCAGGAGCGGCTGAAACAGGTCCCGGGTGTGGCGGCGACGGTGTCGCTGCACGATTTGCCGGGAGGAACGAGTTTTGACGCCGATGGCTTGGGAACCAACTTTCGCGAGGTCTTTGCGGGATACACGCACAATGCTGAACTCACCGCCGCGGGGGTCATCTGTCTGATTGAACGGCCGGGCGAAGGGAAATCGACGCGACGCGCGACGCTTCACGGGATGCGAACCGTCGTGGGCGAATTGCCGCGGGGGGCGCTAGTGGGCGAGCCCGTACTGATCGAGGAGGCGTTCGACTTGCTCGAAGAAGATGGTCGACGGCTAAACACTTGGTGCACGCTGCTGGTGATGCTGACGATTTTGGTCTGCTTCCGCAGCCCGGTGTGGCTGCTGCTGCCGCTCGCGGTGGTGCAGTTGACGCTCGCGCTGACCGACGCCGTGCTGGTGCTGAGCGGGCTGGAGTTGAGCATGGTGAGCTCGATGCTGGGGGCGATCGTCACCGTGGTCGGCGTCGCCTCGGTGGTTCATATTCTGGTTCACTACCTCGACGAGCGCCGCGAGGGGCATGGTCGGCGACGGGCGCTGTTCAATACGATCGAAGAACTCGCCGTTCCGGTGACCGTGGCGATCTTGACCGATGCCGCCGGGTTCGCGGCGCTGATGGTCTCGAAGGTCGGGCCGGTGCATGACTTCGGGTTGATGATGGCCATCGGCAGTCTGCTCGTGCTGCCGTCGTGCATTTTGCTGACGCCTGGATTGGTGTGGCTGAGCGATTACCGCCAGAAACCGTTGGCGCCAAGCGATGACCTGGCTTTGGGTCGCTGGTTGAATTGGCTGCTCGCCTGGTCCTCCACGCATGTTCGCTGGCTGGCGGCCGGCGCTGCAGTGATCATTGCCGTTTCGTTCTGGGGTTCGACGCGATTGAAGCACGAGACCGACTTTACGAAGAACTTCCGCGCCGACAGCGAGATCAATCGGGCGTACGGGTTCGTTGAGACGGAATTCGGCGGGGCGGGCGTGTGGGACTTGATGATTCCGGTGACGAAAGAGGGAGGGAAGCGATTGCCGCAACCGCCAGCGCTGAGCGGGCGACATTACCTGGAGTTTCTCAAGCTGCAACGACAGATCAAGGAACAATCGCCGGAGCTGACCAAGATCATCTCGTTGGGCGACTCCCTCGCCGCCGGCATCGGCAACGAAAGCATGTTGGCCGCGGCGAGCGGACGAATGCTTGCCTTACCGATGAGCATGATGCGGTCGCAGGAATCGATGCGGCTGTTCGTCGACACGCTCTACCAAGACGACCCCGAGGATGGACGCTGGTGGCAACATGTGTTGCTGCGAGCGCCAGAGCAGTTGGGCGCCGACGAGAAGGCGGCGATGATCGATCAAGTTCGTTCGACCGCGCAAGAGAGATTCCCCGACGCCGAGGTGACGGGATACTACGTCCTGCTGACGCGGCTGATCGAAAGCGTGCTGGCCGACCAGTGGAAGGCGTTTCTAGTGGCGACCGTCGTCGTGCTGGCGATGATGATTGTCGCGATTCGCGATTTGAAGCTGACGGCGGTGACGATGTTCCCCAACATTTTCCCGTCGCTGATTCTGTTCGGCGTGATGGGGCTGCTGGGCGTGAAAGTGAACATGGGCGCCGCGATGATCGCTGCGGTGTCGATTGGCTTGTCGGTCGATAGTTCGATTCACTACACGATGTTCTATCAGCGTCTGCGGCGGGAAGGCTTGCCGTGCGACGTCGCACTGGCGAAGTCGCAGAATTCGGTCGGCCGGGCGGCGGTTTACTCGACGCTCGCCCTTACGGTGGGCTTTGCCACGCTGTGCGTCAGCGACTTTGTGCCGACGATCTATTTTGGGGTGCTGGTGAGCCTCTCGATGATCGGCGGGCTGATCGGGAACCTGCTGGTGTTGCCGGTGCTGATTCGGCTGGTTGACGGCGAGGAGCGGAGCGAGATTGGCAGTGCAGCGGGACGGGGCTCGCAGCTGAATGGGTGATTTTGGGTTGGATGCCGAGAGGGAACTCCGCCTAATCAATAACTGGGCCGCTCCCCGAGGCAAAAAGCATCTAGGGGCGAAAATTCTCTCTAGACGCAAATATCGTCAAAAAGCAGGCGTTATTTATCAATTTGCCTGAAAACCAGACTCCATGAGCATGAAATGCGCATACCAAGAGCTTGATTGCGTCTTGGCGTTGATTATTTTGAAAATTGAGCCGGGCGTGGTTATCCACACCCGATCTTTCACCAGAACAGTGAATCGAGTTGACACGAAAAGAGTTGCGAAGGCCGCCAACCATGGTGGCAAGGTGACCGGGCGGTAAGAGTTTCGAGGCTGAAAGTTGCTTCAGGAGAGCAACTTACGTCTTCTGAACGATTTACCGATCGCATCGCGAAGGGCTCTTAACGTCCGGTGATGGGCTAGCCGATTGTTGGGCTCCCACGCCGCCGATGACTGCTTCTGGTGAGCGGAATAGCCAGTCTAGAGTCATCTTTGCTAGTTCGTTTGGAACGGCGAACGAGCAACTCCCACCTAAGAAGAGACATCACGCCTAATGAACGGGACATCCTCGGGGAGCGCCATGCTGCGCGCGCCCTCCGCTCGGCGCTCGTTTGCGCGCCACATTTCACTGGTCGGCCGCTCGGCCGCCATGGACTCGATCAAATCCGTCGCCTCGACCGTGGCGCCGCGCCAATGCACCGTCATGATCTTGGGCGAAACGGGCGCCGGCAAAGAAATGGTCGCCCGGTATATCCACGCCCAATCCGATCGGTGCGACGCGCCGCTGATTCCGGTCGACTGCTCCGCCCTCTCGGACACGCTGTTCGAGAGCCAAATGTTCGGCCACGTCCAAGGGGCGTTCACGGGGGCCGTGCGCGAGTCGCTTGGCTTCGTCCGGGCCGCTGACGGCGGGACGCTCTTTCTCGACGAAGTCGGCGAGTTGACGCTGCCGCTCCAGGCGAAGCTGCTGCGCGTGATCCAGGAGCGTTGCGTGACGCCGGTGGGCGATACGCGGGCTCATGAGGTCGACGTCCGGATCGTCGCCGCGACGCATCGCGATTTGGCGTCGATGGTTCGCGAAGGAACTTTTCGGCAGGATCTCTTCTTCCGGCTGAACGTGGTAGTGACGACGCTGCCGCCGCTGCGGGAGCGGGCCGAAGACATTTTGCCGCTCGCGAGTCACTTTCTGCAGAAGCAGGCGGATCTTTACGACGAGCCGGTCCGGCGATTGTCGGACGAGGCGGCCGCGGCGCTGGAGCGCTACAACTGGCCGGGCAACGTCCGCGAGTTGGCCAACGCGATGGAATCGGCCCATGTGCTGGCGCAGGGCGACGTGATCGAATTGGCGGACTTGCCGATTCGACTGCAATCGTCGCGTCCGGCGCTGATCGGGGCGCCAGAGTTGTGTTTGACCGAACTCGAACGGCGGACGATCGCCGAGGCGCTGCGGCGGACCGACTACTGCAAGGCCAAGGCGAGCCGGATGTTGGGGATCAACATTCAACGACTCAATCGGCGGATTGAGCGGCTGAATATCTCGACTCGCGGGTAGGCGACTGCAAGCGCGCCCTTTCAGGGCTAGGAAATGATCATCGCATTTTAACCCAGGGCTGCGCCCTGGGCTCTCATAGCGCGGCCTTTCAGGCCTGAGCGCGAAACGCTTTTGCCATGGCGATATCGCCCCTTTGGGTGTGATGCGAGGCGTCCCCCTGCGGCGGGCCAGCCACGACGGCTGGGGCTCTCTACGCATTGCCTACATTCGTGCGATTGGCGGCGATCCCAACGCGCGTCGCGTTTCGGCATCATCGGCGGACGCGATCGGCGATCGAATGGTTATTTTAACCTGCGACGTTCAAAACAACCTTCATTGTCGTAAGGCTTGTAACGACCGCCAGTTGACCTCCTTCGGCGAGCTGGAGAGCAGGTTAAAACGACCGATCGGTCTATTTCACGCCATAGGCGATTCGTGAACGTTTTCCGCCGAGATAACCCTTGTTTTCACGGCACTTCTAGCGATTAACGAGCTCTCGCGCCGCGACTGGCACGCGCTTCGCTTTAAGGGAACGCATTGAAATGAGGCAACTCGCCTCCGGTTTCCCTGTCCGAGTTCGTTTTGCATGTTCACCCCCGTTCAAC
Source organism: Pirellula sp. (assembly GCA_013822725.1). Classification (GTDB taxonomy): domain Bacteria; phylum Planctomycetota; class Planctomycetia; order Pirellulales; family Lacipirellulaceae; genus Lacipirellula. Next base: position 48,386 of record PNKX01000024.1, on the reverse strand, counting down.
CCACGCTCCTAGCCATCGGGATCGACGGCTTGCCGAAGTCATCGTCGGCGATCGACGTCTACACGGCGTCGACGGTTCGCGAAGTGATGTCGACGATGCGGCTGATTGGCTTCGACCTGGTGGTCGTGGGATTGGACGACCCGCACTTGGACGTGTGGGAAGCGCTGCACCGCGTGTTGACGGCCTGGCCGCAGCAGCGGTGGATGCTGGCGTCGAGCCAGGTGACGCAGGAGGAAGAGATTCTGGCCCGTTCGCTCGGCGCCACGGTGGTGCTGGACGAGGCGCCGGACGAGCTTTGGCTAGTCGAATTCGCGTCGTCGCTGCGACGGCGCGACCCTGTCACTGGATTTTCCCCGTTGGCTTCGACGTTTGATTCGCCTGTTGTTCTCCAAGCCAATTGGCGAACCGTCGAAGCGTAGGTTGTTCGTTTTTTCCCCAAGTCCCGATTGAGTGCAGACTGTTGCTTCATCTCACCAAAAGTTTTTCACCCTATTAGGAGCAATTCATCTGGCGGACCGTCGCGAGCCTTAGCCAGCCCGCGGCGAAGTGAACAGTGAAACGCACCGACCGCATTTCGCACCACGAAGCGGACAGGTCGCGTGAGGCAATTCAAGAGCCGTGGCAAGCTCTCGTCAGGCGCCGCATCTCGGCGCCGCAGATCAAAAGCACTTTCCAGGAGATAAGCTAATGTCCATTCTTCGCTTCAAGCTCACGGCCGCCCTACTGGGCGCGGCGTGCGCGCTGGTCGCCAGCCGCAGCGATGCGGCCACGACCGTCACGCAGATTCTTCCCCAAACCGGCTCGCCCGTCGTCGGGCCTTGGTATGAGACGGACGTTCAAGGGGGCGGCACGATCGGCATCGTCGACCTCACGGGCGTCGGCGGCAATCTTGAGACGGCTCAGCCGCTGCCGACCGGCGCCGGCAAGATCACGACCCCGAACGATAACAACGCTCGCGGTCAGGCCTACACCTACAACGACTTCGGCGACGCGGCAGCGTTCTTGAACAACGTCTCGCTCGGCTACAGCTACTACAAGTCGACCAATCCGCTGAACGTTTCGGCCGCCCCGGCTCTGAAGCTGCAGGTCTTCGCCGCCGGCGGCACTGGGGACAACTTCGGCACGTTGATCTACGAGCCCTATTGGCAAGGAGCGGCGCCGACGCCCGACGCTTGGCAGAACGTTTCGATCGCTGCGACTGACGGCGGCGGCAACGACAACGGCGGAGGTTGGTGGTGGAACGGCGGCTTTGGGGTCAGCTCGGGCGCCGGCGGTCCGCCACTTCGCTCGCTCACCGAATGGGTCAGCACTTTCCAGTTGAGCGATCCGACCGATTTCGCCACGGCCCGCGTCACGGCGATCGGCATCGGCGAGGGGACGTTCAACGCAGGCGAAGTCAGCTACTTCGACAACATCTCGTACGCCGTCATCGGCGGCCCCAGTCAGACGTGGGACTTCCAAGCGATTCCTGAGCCGGCCAGTCTGACCATGGCGGGAGTCGCCGCGATCGCCGGCTTGGCCGTGCGTCGTCGGACTCGGAAGGCTTAGTGGAACTCCTGTCGATTCGCTCTCCCCGCCTGCCGCGTGCAGGCGGGGAGGACGATCGCCAACGCCTCTGATTTCTTACTCGCAACTCACAGTTTCAGTCACTCCCTTTTTAACTCGACTCGCATCGCACCACGACACGCGAGTCGCCCTTACTCAGGAGAAAGCTAATGTCCGCACGCAAGTTTCATTTGACCTGTCTGACGGCCCTGGCCGCCGTCGTCGCCTGCTCGGCTACGGCTCAAGCCGCGTTCGACGACTTTATCATCCGCAATAGCGGCGGCGGGAACTCGCCGGTTATTCAGCCGAACGGCATCGTGCCAGGCGCTTTGGAATTCATCATTGCCGAAGGGGGCCAGAAGGCTGGCTGGGGTACCGATGACATCAGCGGCTATCAGATGGGCCAGATCACGAACGTCGGCATCACCCGTTACGACGACACGGCTCGCTTCACCGCGGGCTCGGGTCCGGCCGTGGCTCCTTACTTCAACATCTGGGTAACCGATGGCTTGGGCAAGTACGCCGTGCTGGCGAACGAGCCGTCGAATCCCTCGTTCCAACCGCTGTTCGTCGACAACGGCGACGGCAGCAAGAGCTACAGCCTGAGCTTCGCCGACATCGCCAACGAGCCGGTGCAGGTGTATGAGACGCCGAATGGCGGCTACGGCTCGACGACCACTTGGGTCCACAACTTGTTCGGCAACACGCCCCTGACGTTCAGCGACGTCGCCAGCTTGGTGATCGAAGCTCCTGACGCCGCCTACATCACCAACGGCGCCAACGCCGTCGGCTCGGGTGCCCCGGATGAGCTCGGCACAAACGTCGCGTTGGGCTTCAACTGGATCTTCGGCGACACGCTGGCCAACTATCAATCTGGCGCCCCCGGTTACGTCGTCGGCAACCCGGTGGCTCAGGCGATTCCGGAACCGGCCACGCTCGCTTTGGCTGGTTCCGCCGCCCTTGGAATATTCGTGGTGCGACGTCGGCGACTGAGTGTGTAGTCGTCCGACGGGCCTTCTCCTGGCTCAACGTCCCCCGCTCGGCTGATCACTGAGCGGGGGGCGGAGACGCCGGAAGCCCGCGAAGAACCAAACCCTTGAACGCTGATTACTGACGCCAACTTTTACTGCCTCAAGTTTATCTCTCAACGATTCTTTTCACCCGCGCCGTCATCGCACCACGACAGACGGCTCAAATTTTCCAGGAGAACGCTAATGTCCCTCTCGAAGAAACACCTGTTGGTCGCTCTGCTGAGCGTCGTCTGCCTGTCGAGCGGCGCCGCGGTGCAAGCCGACCAATTCTTTGACTTCACCACGCCGGTCGTGACCGGCGCCTCGCAAGCAGCGGGCGTCTGGTACACCGATCGTTACGCTCCGGGCAACTTCACTTCGCCAGTCTCTTTCGGCGGCGACGACCGCTTGCTGCAAAGCATCTCCGACGCTGACGGCGCTTCCAGCCGTCCCGGAGCCTTCTCCAGTTCGTTCTACAACACTCAAGGCCGCAAGTACGATCTGGAAGCAGCCACCATCAAGATGTCGATCGATCTGTACGTCCCCGCTCCTTGGCAGTCAGCCGGTAGACGGATGGCAGGCTTCTGGGGAACCGCCGTCGATGGCGCCAATGCCGTGTCGGCTTACCCGATTCTGGAATTCACCACCGATGGGACGCCCCGCTTCCGCGGCTTCGAAGGGGACGGATCATGGATCGACCTCGGTCTGCCGACTGGCTTTGCTTATGACGCCTGGCAAACGCTGACGATTGAGAAGCTCGGCACGGGCGAGTTCAAGTACTCGGTCGGCGACGTGACCGCGAGCACTGCCTTGATGGGTCCGGCGAGCGTCGAGATCGACAACGTTATTCTGCAAGGTCACAACACGCAGAACGGCGTGAACTACAACATCTACTGGGACAACCTCTCGACGAGCGTCGTTCCGGAACCGGCCAGCGTTGCCTTGGCCGGGTGCGCAGCTCTGGGTTTAGTCGCCGTGCGACGTCGGCAACGCAACGCGTAGTCGACCAGCCTTCTTCTGCTTCTGCGTCCCCCGCCTGGCCAACGCCGGGCGGGGACGGAGACGCCGCTCTCTTCGCTGCGAACCACCACAGACTCTCTCTCCTACTCAAAACAACTTCTACTATAGGACACCAGTCTAATGACCCGTACGCTCCCGATGCTGATCGCCGCCTTGCTGACCATCGTCGGCAGCGCCGCTCAAGCGAACGTGATTTCCAACGGCAGCTTTGAAACTCCCGTCACCTCGACGCTGATCGTCGTGGGCGCCGGCGACCCGACGATTACCAGCTGGACGGTGGGCCTCGTCGGAGTCGACCTCGTCAACGCCGCAGGCAACGGCTTCGTCAACGGCGCCGCGGCTGACGGCGCGCAATACCTTGATCTCGACGGCTCGCCAGGCCCCGGTTCGATCACCCAGACGTTCGCCACGACCCCGGCGACGCAGTACACGCTGACCTTCGATTACGCGAACAATTACACGACGCCGGGCACGGCCCAAGCGCTGGTGCAGGTCGCCGACGGCGCCAACACTTACCTCTCGGACGTCATTTCGCACAGCACTTCGGTCTCCGGGAACCTCGACTGGACAAGCTATCCCTCCTTCACGTTCACTGCCCAACAGGCGTCGACGACGCTGTCGTTCATGTCGATGAGCGGCGGGGTGTTCGGCGGAATTATGCTCGACAAGATTGAAGTCAACGCGGTCCCTGAGCCCGCCTCGATGGGGCTGATGGGCTTGGCCGCGACTTGCTTTTTCGTGGTGCGACGTCGGCGACTGAGCGTGTAGTCGCTGACGCAGCTTCTCCTGGTCTGCCCGTCCTTCGTCTGGCTTGCCGGATGGGGGGCGGGCAGCTTTTTGCGTGGGCAGTGGGCAGATTGTCGGCTTATTCAAGTCGGCAAGTAAGGAAGGCTCGCTTTCTTGGTGCGCTACTTCGCCGTGACCGCCGCGCCGGCGTCGGGGTTGAGCGAATAGAGGAGCACGTTCAGGGCGATGCGAGCGGCGTCTTCGCGGGTGTAGCCGCGACATTGGAGGGCTTCGTGCTGCTCCAGGGCGCAACTGATGTCGTACGGTGAGAAGATCACGACCAGGCGGCCGTCGATTTCCATCCCTTCTAGTTCCGGCGCGACCTTTTGGACGCGCGAGCGGAGGGGCTGGCCCGCTTGCGCGGCGGCCGGCTCGCGGCGGTTCACCTGCTGAATATTGTAGCCGCCGGCGGCGTCGGTGAAGAGCGGATTCTCGATCGGGATACGGGCGAGCTGGTGGTCGGGGAGCACCAGCTGAACCTCCCGGCGGAAGGCGTCGGTGAATTCTTTGCTCGCGCAGATCGAATCGGCGAAGAGCAAGCCGCCATGTTCGAGGAACTCGCGCAGCGATTTGCGTTCTTCCGGCGTGAAGCGGAAGTCGTGCCGGCCATGCATGAACGCTAAGTGGAAGCGCGGCAGCGCGGGGTCGCTGGCCCGCATCTCGAACGGCTGGCTGCTGATCTGCAGCTTGAGCTCGCCTTGCGAGGCGGTGCGCAAGAGGTTCGCCAAGGCGCCGGGAGCGTCGTTGCAGCCGCCGCCGTGGATCAGCTTCGCGATGCGAATGACGCCGCGGTCGGCGTCGGCGGCGAGGTCGGGCAGATCGCTGGCGATGAATGATTCTTCCTTCGACTTCGGCTCGCGGTTGGTGGCGTAGGCGAGGACGTTGAGGCCAATGGTATTGGCATCCTCCATGCGCAGCTTCACCATCTCGGGCATCCCCGGCGTGCGGCCGTGGCCGTAGAGTTCCCAATAGCAGGAAAGGTCGACTTCGGAAAAGACGACGCAGGTGCGGCAGCCGTATTCGATCGTCCAGAGGCGGCCGACGTACGGGGAGTCGGGTCGGACGAGGCGGTCGATGCGCCAAATCGGATGTTCGGGGCCGGCGAGGCGGAGCTTGTATTCGCCTTCCGGAAAAATCTTGTCGAGGAACGCCTTCATTCCCTCCTTGAAGCCCGTGCCGTCGGTGCAGCAGGCTTCGGCGAAGACGAAGCCGCCGCGGTCGATGTAATCGCGGAACTTTTCTTCGAGGCCGCCGAGCTCGGGAGGCTGACTGCCGCTGACGAACAACACGGGCGCCTGCAAGAGGTCTTCGACCGTTGCGGCTTGCGGATCGATGATCTGCCAGGTGAGGTTGAGGCCCCACTCGCGCTCGACGAACGCGGTGAGATTGGCGACGGCACTAGGATGGCGATTCCAGTCTTCGGCGGGCCCATGCTTTACTTGCGCCATCAACACCGGACGACGGCCCTTCGATAGAAACAACAGCGCCAGCGACGTGGTGACGTGGGCGTTGTCCTCGGAGTGTCCTTCGCCGAGCCATTCGTGGCTGAAGGCGTCTTGGCGGCCGATGAGGTATTCGGCGCCCGCGCGGTACCAGTCGTGATCGCCGATGAAGCGGCGGGCCGAAAGGCGGCCCACCCGTTCCAATCCATATAAGTAGTAAAAATGCCACTGCGTGGCGGCGCCTGGCTGGCCTGGGTTGCGGCGCACCGAAAAATTGCGGCCGAGCCACACGAGGGCGCGCTCCAGGACGTCGTTCTTCTCGGGGGGGAGGCAGCACTGGACGCCGTTGCCGGTGGCCTCGGCGGCCGCGGCGGCGACTTTGCCGGAACAGATGATCCAGGCGCCGATGCCGGCGCAGGTCATGCTGCCGGAACCGGGCATGTTTTCGGGCTGGTACCCCCACGAGCCGTCGGGGTTTTGGCACTTTTTCCAGTATTCGGCGGCGAGTTGCCAGACTTCGGGATCGACCTTGGCGCCGACGCGTTCGGCCTCGTGGAGCGCCAGCACGGCAAACTGCGAGTTGCTGTTATCGCCGCCGACCCCCTCGCCGAGCGGGTAAGACCAGCTGCCTTTTCTGGGGCCTTGGGTAATCTGAACCCGCGAGAGCCAAAGTGCGTTCTTCTGAATGAGGGCGAGATCCTTTACCGGCTCGCCTTCGCAGAGGGCCATCGTTTGCAGGGCGACGGTGTAGGTCTTTTCCGGCTGTAGCGTGCGGAGGTACGTGAGCGACTTTTGGATCTTGGGGTGGCTCGGCTCGACGCCGGCGTTGAGGAGCGCCAGCGTGCACAAGGCCGTGACGCCGCCCGGATATTCGGTCATATCGTCCCAAAGCCCGCGAGGCGACTGCTCATTGAGCAAGTAGTCGACCCCTTGGCGGATCGACTCGCGAACCTGTTCGGCGGTGAGCGAGGGTTCTTGCGCAGCAAGGCGAGCGGTGGGCGTCGCGGCGATGACGGCGGCCAAGACGATCAGAATAAGCTGGCGGCTGCGCATCAGAGATTCCTTCCATGCGATGGGCGTACGCTGCGTTGGCGGAGGAGCGTAGGCCTAACTCACATCGTAGGTTGCGTCGTCTGCGTAAACAATGAGCGTGTGCGTAAGATGGAAGTTGGGGCGTTGATTGTCCCTCCTACGAGGGGCCTATAGAATCGGCTGGACTGGCGTGGGTTCAAAGAATTGAACCGCCAAGGACGCCAAGAGCGTCAAGGAAGAGAAGACGAGTTGGAACCGCAGATGAACGCGGATAAACGCAGATGAGAGAGGGCGTATCTTTCTTGATTCAATTCATTGGCGTTAATCTGCGTTTATCGGCGGTTCCATTACTTGAACTTGGTCTTCCCTTGGCCTCCTTGGCCTCCTTGGCGGTTTAGTATTTATCTTCGATTGAAAGGCGTGACCGTTGTCGACGACGCAACCAACTCGCAACCTGGGGGACATCCTTCAGGAGTTTCGCCAGCATCGCGGCATCATGCAGCAAGAGTTGCAGAAGGTGATCGTCGGCCAAGACGAGGTCATCGAGCAGATCTTCGCGGCGATCTTCACGCGCGGGCATTGCTTGCTGGAGGGAGTGCCGGGGCTGGCGAAGACGCTCATGGTGAGCACGCTGGCGCGGATTCTCGACCTCGGGTTTAAACGCATCCAGTTCACGCCTGACCTGATGCCTTCCGACATCACTGGCACCAACGTGCTCGACGAAGACGAGCATGGTCGGCGGAGCTTTCGGTTCGTCGAGGGACCGGTCTTTTCGAACATCTTGCTCGCCGACGAAATCAACCGGACGCCGCCGAAGACGCAGGCCGCCCTGCTGCAAGCGATGCAGGAGCGCGAAGTGACGGTCGGGCAGACGACCTACACCCTGCCTGATCCCTTCTTCGTCATCGCGACGCAGAACCCGATCGAGCAGGAAGGGACCTACCCGCTGCCGGAAGCGCAGCTCGACCGGTTCATGTTCAACATCAAGGTCGGCTACCCGAGCGCGAGCGAAGAGGAGCAGATCCTTACGTCGACCACCCGGCAAGAGAAGCCCGAGGTGCGGAAGATCTTGTCGTCGCGAGCGATTCTCAATCTGCAAAAACTCGTCGGCTCGGTGGCGGTGAGCGAGTACATCATTAAATACGTCGCGGCGCTGGTGCGGGCGACGCGGCCGAAGGATGAGAAGGCGCCGAAGTTTGTGCGCGAGTGGGTCGATTGGGGCGCGGGACCGCGAGCTGGGCAGTTCCTGATTTATGGCGGCAAAGCGCTCGCCGCGATGGATGGGCGGTTTGCCGTGGCGGTGGAAGATATCCAAAAAGTCGCAGTACCAGTGCTGCGGCATCGTGTAAGCACGAACTTTCAGGCTCAAGCGGAAGGCGTGACGAACGAGGACGTAATAGCGAAGTTGCTTAAGGAAATCCCAACGCCTGAAATCCCGAAGTATGGAACTTAGGGCAGAAGAATAGGACGCGGATGATCGCGGATTTGGCGGATCAACGCGGATTAATTGAAATCGACTTGCTAAGTCGGCCACACTGCACAGCAATTAAATCTTATCCGCGTCTATTCGCTTAATCCGCGAAAATCCGCGTCCCATTCTTCCTTAGACCGCCCCATGGCCGCCGTTGAAAAGTATCTGAAGCCGGAAGTGATCCGCCAGATCTCGCGGCTCGACTTGCGCGCGCAGTTCATTGTGAAGGGGTTCATGCAGGGACTCCACGCCAGCCCCTTTCACGGGTTCTCAGTCGAGTTCAGTGAGCATCGCAAGTATTCGCATGGCGACAATCCGCAGGACATCGACTGGCTGGTCTACGCCAAGACCGACAAGTATTACGTCAAGAAGTTCGAAGCCGAGACGAACATCACCGGCTACCTGGCGATGGACCTGAGCGGATCGATGGCCTACCGCTATCAGAACGAGCTCTCGAAGTTCGAGTACGCCACCTGCATCGCGGCGGCGCTCTGTTACTTGATGGTTCACCAGCAAGATCCGGTCGGGCTGGTGACCTTCGGCGAGAAGATCATCGACGTGTTGCCGCCGAAGTCGAAGCGGCAGCAGATCGGCAACGTGTTGTCGCATCTCGCGCGGCTCAAGCCGCGGGCGAAGACCGACATTGCGACGAGCCTGATTCAGCTCGCGGCGATGCTGCGGCATAGCAGTCTGGTAATGGTCTTCAGCGATTTGCTCGTCGACCCTGAGCCAGTCCTCGCAGCCATGCGACGACTGAAGCACGGCGGGCACGAGGTGATCGTGTTCCATATCCTCGATCAATCCGAGGTCGATTTTCCGTTTAACGGGCTGGTGGAACTGCGCGATCCCGAGACGCACGAGCGAATCGAAGTCGACGCCGACGGCTTCCGGAAAGATTACTTGAAGGCGATCGGCGAGTTCCGGGAGACTTACAAGCGGGAGTGCGCGAAGAGCCGGATCGATTACTTGCCGCTGCACACGGGTATGCCGTTCGATAAGGCGCTGATGGAGTATTTGTTGAGTCGGCGGAATATGGGGTGATTTTTTTGCCGCGAAGAGGCGCGGAGACGCAGAGAAATACAGGTGGAGAGTGATCGGCTGTTTCATTGTCTTCTGAACATCGACTGACTAGCGGATTTTTTGAGTGAAAGTATTGGTGACAACTAACAACCAAGATTCGACTTTGCCTATTCCTCTCTGCGCCTCCGCGCCTCTGCGAGAGATTTCTTCTTGCGTCTGTTGCGCCTCTTCGCGGCTACCGTAATTCAACATGGGTTTTTTGACGCCACTGCTGCTCGGAGGCATCGCACTTATCGCGATCCCGGTAGTGCTCCATCTTGTGATGCGCCAGCAGCCGCGGGAGTTGACGTTTCCGGCGCTGCGGTTCGTCAAGCAGCGACGTGATTCGAATCGGCGGAAGATGAAACTGCGGCATTGGCTGCTGCTGGCGCTCCGCTGTCTGCTGATCGCGGGGCTCGCGATCGCGCTGGCGCGGCCGACGTTCAAGGGGACGGGACTTCGCGGCAAAGAGGGAGCGCCGCTAGCGGTCAATCTTGTACTCGATAACTCGCTGCGGATGGAGTATGTCCATTCGAACGAGTCGCGACTCGAGAAGGCCAAGACGACGGCGCTGGAGCTCGTCGAGAAGCTGCCGGAGGATTCGATGGTCGCGGTCTGCGATCTGGGACGAGCAGCGAATGGCTATGCTCCCGACTTGGGGGCCGCCACGTCGCGACTGGAGCATCTCCGGCCGACCGCCGAAGCGCGTCCGCTGGTCGACGCGGTCTTGGAGTCGATCAAATTGGCAGCTGAGCAAGAAGACCGGCGCCAAGAGGTATTCGTCTTCACCGATCTATCGCAAGGGGCGTGGAACGACGAAGGGCTCAACGAAATCAACGAGGCGCTCGTCGCGGCGCCCGATGTGCGGATCTACGTCGTCGACGTCGGCGTCGCTGATCCTAAGAACGCTTCTCTCGGCGAGCTTCAGATCCGCCGCAGCGTGCTCAGGCCTGGCGAGCCGCTCCATATCGAGGCTGAGATCGCCAGCAATCTCAAGGGTGAACCGCCGCTGGTAGAGCTCTCGCTGCAAGACGCGGAGGGGAAAACGCAAAAGAAGGGCCAGGCCATCGCCACGTTCGACGGTCAAGGGAAAGGCCGCGTCGTGTTTGAGGTTCCCGGCCTGCCGTTGGGAACTCACCAGGGATCGATCGAGATGGCAGCGACCGATCCGCTGATGGTCGACAACACGCGTTATTTCACTGTCGAAGTGCGGCCGCCGGCGAAGGTGCTGCTGCTAGCGACAAAAACGGCCGACGCGCTGTTCGTCGAGAAAGCGCTGGGGGCGTCGTTGGGCGAAGAAAGCCGCTTCGACGTCACCGTGAAAACGTTCGCAGAGCTTGAGAAGACGCCGCTCGATGACTTTCAGGGGATCGCCCTCCTCGATCCAGGTCCGTTGGCGCCTGAAGCATGGAGTCAGTTGTGGGACTTTGCTTCCGGCGGCGGAGGAGTTGGGATCTTCCTCGGCCACAATGCCGTGGGCGAGTTGGAGTCGTTCAATGGCGAGGCGGCGCAGCGGTTGTTGCCGGGGAAGCTCAAACGGGTCTCGCGGGCCGAGACGTACTTGCGGCCCCGGCGACTCGACCACCCTGCCCTGGCCGGGTTGCGAAACTACGCCGAAGAGTTGCCGTGGCAGATCTGCGCTGTGTTTCAGTACTGGACCTTCGACAAGCCGCTGAACGCCGAGGCGTACGTCATCGCGGGGTTCGCCAACGATAAGCCGGCGCTGATCGAACGCCCCGCAGGCCGGGGGCGCGTGCTGGTTTCAACGACGCCGTTCTCGGATCCGATCGAGCCGGACGGACGCGAGACTTGGAACGTACTCCCCAAGGAGGCGTGGCCGTTCGTGGCGCTCGTCGATCAGTTGGTCGGCTACCTCGCTCAAGACGGCGACGAACGTCTTGATTATCTGGCGGGCGAAACGGCGCGGGTGCAACTCACGCCGCAGCAACAGGTGGCGAGTTACGTGCTCCACATGCCCGACGGACAGGCAGGGTCGCGCGTCGCCACCAGCGGCGACGATGAACTTGCCGTCAGCATCACCGACGAATTGGGGAACTATCGCCTCACTGCCGGCGGCCAGTCGCAACGGCTTGATCGCGGGTTCAGCGTCAACGCCAGCGGCGCGATCAGCGATTTGGCGCGGTTCGATCCGGAGAAGCTGACTGCGGCGCTGCCGAAAGATCGCGTGCGGCTCGCGGAGAACTTGGAAGCGGTGGAAGAGTACGTCGACGTCGGCCGCTCGGGACGGGAGTTGTTCCCCTGGATGATCGGGCTGGTGGCGGCGATCTGGGGGGCAGAGCATCTGCTGGCGAATCGGTTTTATCGGGAAGAGAAGGGGAAAGATTGAACCGCCAAGGACGCCAAGTACGCCAAGGAATAATGCAAGAGATGGAACCGCCGATGAACGCTGATGAACGTAGATTAAAGAAGAAATTGTATTGCTCAATTCATCTTATTGGCGTTCATCTGCGTTTATCGGCGGTTTCACAAATTGAATTTGGTCTTCCCTTGGCGTCCTTGGCGTCCTTGGCGGTTTAGTATTCGAACGAAATGACTGGCTGGAGCTTCGATCCTGTTGGCGGTTGGTGGCTGGTGATGGCCGCGGCGCTCGCGCTTGCGCCGTTGTTGGCCATCGGGCCGTCGCAGCGGAAGCAGTCGTTCGGGCGGCGGGCGACGCTGGCGGCGCTGCGGTTGCTGACGCTCGTGCTCTTGCTGCTTGCCATGCTCCGGCCGGCGCTCGAGACGCGCACCACGCGGAAGCTTCCCGGCACGCTCATCGTGCTACCCGACTTATCGCGAAGCATGACCGTCGCCGACGCAACGGGGAACAAGCCTCGTTACGCGGCGATGCGCGAAGCGCTTGATGATTCGGCGGCGGAGTTCGCCGACCTCGCGCAGGCGTGGGACGTGCGGGCCTACGGATTTGGTCGCGACACCGAGCCGCTGAAGTTCGCCGAGGGGAAGTTCGACCTCCCCGATGAGCCGACGGGGCAGCAGACGGCGATTGGTGCGGCGATCGAAGACATTCTCGCGCGCGAAGCGGCGCAACGAGTCGTGGCAGTGATTTTACTGAGCGACGGCGCCCAGCGGGCATTCGCCCCGCGCGACATGCCGCCGCAGACGGCGGTGCGGCAACTGGCAGGCGACGGCATTCCGCTCTACACCTTGGCGTTCGGGCAGCCTTCGCTCGGGGAGCAAAACGACCTGCGGCTAAGCGACATGCTGGCCAGCGACGCTGTCTTCGCCGAAACGCCGACGACGGTCGAAGGAGTCGTCACCGCCGCGGGATACAAGAATCAAGAAGTGAAGGTGCAACTCCTGTGGGAAAACGCCGACGGCGAACAGGAGGCGGTCGACGCCCAGACGATTCGCATCGAACCGGGGAAGACACGGTACCCCGTGCGGCTTACTTACACCCCCAAGGCGCCGGGCGAGTACAAGGTGACGCTGCAGGTCGAATCGCCCGCCGGCGAGTTGATCACCAGCAATAATCAGCAAAGTACGTTCGTGACGGTGCTCAAAGGAGGCGTGAAGATTCTCTATCTTGCGGGCGCCGGACGGATTGGCGGGTTGCCGGGCATCGACCCGCGGTTCGTCCGCTCGGCTCTCGCAGCGAATCCAGATTTTCATCTTGTGTATCGAGTGATCAACTACGCTCCCAGCGAAGTTGATTTGCGCGATGAGCTCAGAGATGAAAAGTACGACGTCATCTTGCTGGGCGACGTCGACGTCAACGGCCTCAGCGCCCGGTCATGGAGCGAGATGGCGAAGATGGTGGAGCGCGGGGCGGGACTCGCGATGCTCGGCGGGTTCCACAGCTTCGGGCCGGGCGGTTTCGCAAACTCACCGTTGCAAGACGTCCTACCCATCGAGATGAGCCGGACGGAACGGCAAAGCTTCGGCGACGACCATCGCAAAGACGTTCATGTGCCGGGGCCGATCAAGATGCTGCCGATTCCGATTAATAAAACCGAGCTGCACCCGATCTTGCGCATGAAAGAAGGAACTCTCGCGGCGAATATGGCGATTTGGGAGGCACTCCCGGCGCTCGACGGGGCGAACAAACTCGATCGCGTCGACAAGAAGAGCATCGCGAGCGTCATCGCCGAGGGGGACGACAGCGCCCGTTCGCCGCTGCTGATCGTCACGCCGTACGGCGACGGACGGTCGGCGGCGCTGGCGGTCGATACGACATGGCTTTGGCAGATGCAGGGGTTCGGCGACGTCCACCGCCGCTTTTGGCGTCAGTTGGTGCTGTGGCTCGCCAAGAAAGACGAGACGGCGGGCGAGCAGGTGTGGGTGCGACTCGACCAGCGACGGTTCCAGCAAGGGAGCCGCGTCGACTTCAAGCTCGGCGCCGAAGACACGGAGGGTGGCGCACTCGAAGGCGCCGACTTCGCCGTACAGGTCGAAAAGCCTGATGGAACAAGCGAAGCTGTGCGCGTGACGCGCAGCGGCAGCATCGCGACGGGAAGCTTCAGCGCCACCGAGAAGCCGGGCGACTACCGGATCGTCGTCTCAGCCCGCGACAAGGGGGAAACAGTGGGGACGGCGGCGGCGCGGTTTAGCGTGTCGGACCAGGATGTGGAACTCGACCAACCGGCGGCGGAGCCGATGCTGCTGGCGTCACTGGCGCGAGAAACCGCCGAAGCGGGCGGCGCGGGCCTCGCGCCGGAGGAACTGCCCGACTTGCTGGAAAAGCTGAAGGAGCGGGCGGATGAATTTGAGGAGGAGATCGTCGAGACGGTGACGCTGTGGGATAGCTGGCCGACGCTGCTGACGTTTGTGGGGTTGTTGTCGACGGAGTGGTTTTTGCGGAAGCGGTGGGGGTTGGTGTAGCGCGTTCAGCCCCCGGCTCCGCCGGGGGGTAGCACTACGCAGGATGAAACGTACCGAGATGGCGACCTACCCCCTGGCGGAGCCAGGGGCTAAAACAACATCTTCATTACCAGCTTTCCGCGAATCGCTCCGCTGTCGCTCGCTTCCTGCAGCCGGTGCAACTCCGCGGCGTCATCAAGCGAAGCCACGCGATCGATCTTCGCGTGCAGTTTGCCCGCTTCGAGCCACTCGCCGATCTGCTCCGCAGCCTGCCGTTGCACTTCGGCCGACGCCAGGAACATTGCGAAGCCATGGAGGCTGAGGCACTTCGTGTAGAAAGCGCCGACGGGGAACTCGACGCGTGATGTGCGCCCGGCGATGAGGATGACGCGGCCGCGCAGCTTCATCGAGGCGAAAATCGCATCGAAGTTGGGCATCCGCGATGTTTCCCACCAGACGTCGACGCCGCCGGTGAGTTCGGCGACGCGCTTCGCCACGTCATCGTGGCGGTAGTCGAGCACATGGTTCGCGCCGAGCGTGCGGCAGTACTCCATCTTCTCGGCGCCGCTGGTGGTGGCGATCACCGTGGCGCCGATCGCGCGGGCCATCTGAATCACCGTCGAACCGACGCCGCCGCTGCCGCCGTTCACCAGCACCGTTTCGCCGGGTTGCAGGTGGGCATGTTCCACCAAACCAAGATGCGACGTGATGCCGACGAGCGCGAGCGCCGCGGCTTGTTCGTCGCTCACGTGCTCGGGCGTGGCGTAGAGCCATTGCTCGTCGACTGCCGCCAACTGGGAAAACGTCCCCTGCCGGCCGAGCTTTCCCTGGTTGGCGCCCCAGACGCGGTCGCCCACTTTGAACCGCTTCGCGTCGGGCCCGACCGCCGTGACGACGCCCGCCAGATCGCTGCCGATGACGAACGGAAACGGCATGGTCGGCATCGCCGCTAGACCGCTGCGGATGTAGGTGTCGATCGGGTTGACGCTCGCCGCGCCGACGCGGACGAGCACTTGGCTGCCAGTCGGCGTCGGATCGGGCAAGTCGCCGACGATGATGTTTTCAGCGGGACCGGTCTGGTTGATATAGGCGGCTTTCATGGCGGATTGCACCAAGGGCGGAGTTCGCGGAACGAATGACAAGATAGCGGCCCTGCCGGCGAAGAGGCAACGCAGCCTGTACAGGCACAATCCGGGTGCCTGCTACAATGCGGCCGTTGACCTATACTTTTTGACTGATGAACTGGCGACCGCGAAATCTCGGCTTCCTGGTGCTGCTCTACGCGGCGGCGCTCGGCTATGCGCTGGTGGCGTGGACGCCGGGGCTCGTCGAGGGGTACGAGAAGATCGCCGAGCGGCACCCGTGGCTCGGCTACGCCTACCTCGCCGCGGTCACCGCGGGAACGCTGATCCTTGGCGGCGCGTCAGCGTACCTCTTCTATAAGCTCTGGAAGAACTCGCGGGCGAAGCGGCAGCGGCGGTCGCAACGGCTCGCTAACCCCAGTGAGTTGTCAGCGGGCCAACGGCGTTCGGAACTGGAAGACAATCTCGCGCACAGCCATGAACTAGTCGATGATGAAATCGCCTCCGAGCAACTGCGTGAAGAATTGAAGCGGCAGTTGCTCGCGCTGCAGGAGAAACAATCGAAGGAGCGGCTCGAGATCGTCGCGTTCGGCACGATCAGCAGCGGCAAGTCGACGCTGCTCAACGCGCTCGCGGGTCGCGACATCTTCTCGTCGAACGTTGTCGGCGGCACGACGATGGCTCGCTGCGAGGTGCCGTGGCCGGGAGCCGATCGGGTGATCCTGGTCGACACGCCGGGCCTCGCCGAAGTGCGCGGCGAAAGCCGGGCGGCGATCGCGGCGGCGTCGGCGGAGCATGCCGATCTCGTGCTGCTAGTAGTCGACGGGCCGCTCAAGTCGTACGAAGTGGAACTGGTCGAGACGCTCCGCGAAATGGAAAAGCGGGTGCTCGTCTGCCTCAACAAAGTCGACTGGTACGACAAGCGACAAGAAACGGAGTTGGTTGGTCAGATCGCCGAGCAGCTGCCGTCGATCGAAGCGGCCGACGTTGTGGCGGTGCAGGCCGGCGTCGGCGAGCGGCCGCGCGTGCGGGTGCTCAGCGATGGCCGCGAGGAGCGCGACTTCGTCGAGACGCCGCCCGATGTGCGTCCGCTGGCGCGACGGATGCTGGAAGTCGTTAAACGCGATGGACCGGACCTGTTGCTGGCGAACCTGCTGCTGCAATCGCGCGGCCTGGTTGACGAAGCGAAGGAACAAGTCCGCAAGCATCTCGATGAGCGGGCCGATCAGATCATCAACCGCTATATGTGGGCCGCCGGCGGGGCGGCGGGGATCAACCCGTTGCCGCTGCTCGACATCGCCGGCTCGACGGCGATCACGCTGAAGATGGTGCTCGACCTGGCGCGGGTCTACAAGCAGCCGCTCGACGCTGACATGGCGGTGAAAATCCTGGCGCAGCTCTCGAAGAATTTGCTGGCGATGGTTGGCGCGACGGCGGCGGCGCCGGTGGCGGGGACGATGATCGCCTCGCTGCTCAAGACGGTCCCCGGCGTCGGCACCGTCGCGGGCGGACTGCTGCAGGGGCTCGTGCAGGCCCTGGTGACGCGGTGGGTAGGAAACGTGTTCGTGAAGTACCTGCAGAATGAAATGCAACCGCCGCCGGGCGGGCTGGCCGAGGTGGCTCGCAGCGAATGGAAGCTGCTAACGCGGCCCGAGTCGCTGCGACGGTTGATCTCGCTGGGACGCGAGCAGCTTAGTCTTGTCGCGTCAGCTGATGAAAAAGAAGATTGAACCGCCAAGGACGCCAAGGACGCCAAGGTAAAACAATGAATTGAAACCGCAGATGAACGCCGATGAACGCAAATGAAAAAAGTCGATCACTGCCCGGAAACATTCGTCTGCGTCTATCTGCGTTCATCTGCGGTTCCACAGTTTCCTGTATTCCCTTGGCGTCCTTGGCGTCCTTGGCGGTTAAAATTTGAAATCTGAACCAATGAGCAACGCCCCGCCATCGCCGACTGCCGTTCAGCCCGACGCTGACTTCCAGGCGTCAATGCGCGCGTTGGAGTCGGCGATCGGGCACTTCAAGGGTTGCAACGAAGCTGAGCTGCGCGAGCTGGCCGACGACATGAGCCAGCTCGGCCGGATGGCGGAGAAACTCCAATCGGCCCGCGTCGACATTGCCGTCTTCGGCGAGATCAGCACCGGCAAAAGCGCCCTCATCAACGCCCTCTGCGGCGAGCAGCGGGCGTCGGTCAACGTCCGCGGCGGTTGGACGAAGGACGTCTGGCATGTGCCGTGGGAGACGGCCGGCTACTGCGTGCCGGGGTTCGCCGATTCGCAGGTCGTGCTGGTCGACACGCCGGGGCTGAACGAAGTCGACGGCGCCAAGCGGGGCGAGATGGCCCGCGATGCGGCGGCGCGGGTCGACTTGGTGCTGTTCGTCGCCGATTCTGATTTGAACGACACCGAGTATCGAGCGCTCGTCGAATTGGCCGCGAGCAACAAGCCGCTGATCCTTGTGCTGAACAAGACTGACCTCTATCGGCCTGATCAGCTGAACGATCTGCTCACCGTGTTGAACGGGCCGCGATATGCGGGGATTATTCGCCCCGAAAACATCGTGCTGGCTCAGGCCGATCCGCGCGAGGTCGAGTACGTCATTGTGGCCGCCGACGGCAGCACGCGGAGCGAGTGGCGGAAGCAATCGCCACAGGTCGAAGAGGTGAAGGCGCGGATTATCGAGCTGTTGGCCGCCGATGGCAAGGCGCTCATCGCGCTCAACGCCGCGATCTTCGCCGCCGATAAGAGCGACCGCATGACGGCGCTGCGCGTGCGTTTCCGCGAAGAGGAAGCGGCGCGAACGATCTGGAGCTTTGCGGTGACGAAGGCGCTGGCGGTGTCACTGAACCCCGTCGGCATCGTCGACGTGCTCGGCGGCGTCGCCGTCGATGCGGCGATGGTGGTAACGCTCGGGCGGATTTACGGCATCTCGATCACGACGAACAACGCCCAGTCGCTGGCGATGTCGATCGGCAAGTCGGCAGGCCTGGTGACGCTGCTCGAAGCGGGCGTCAGCTGGGCCTCCTCGGCGTTCAAGACGCTCACTGTCGGCTTCGGCACGGTGCTCACCGCCGTCCCGCAAGGCGCCGCGGCGGGATTTGGCTCGTTCATCGTCGGTCAGGCGGCGCGGTTTTACTTTCAACATGGCGCCAGCTGGGGAGACCAATCGCCAAAGGCGGTCGTGACGCAGATTCTGGAAAACACTGACAAGCAATCGGTGCTGGAACAACTCAAGGCGGAGATACTCAAGAAACTCGCCACCAACCGCCACGCGGACGAGCCGGGGCAGTCTTGGTTTGGGAAGAAGTAAAAGAGAAGAAGATTAACCGCCAAGGACGCCAAGAGCGCCAAGAGCGCCAAGGAATACGGGGAAGTTTAGAACCGCCGATAAACGCAGATGAACGCGGATGAAAAATGTTGGCGGATTTAATGGCTCTTTATTAGCGTCTATCTGCGTTCATCCGCGGTTCCTCTGTATCTTGTCTTCCTTGGCGCTCTTGGCGTCCTTGGCGGTTGCCTTTCTGAATTAACAACACGGATAGCACATGCTCGAAACGATCAACGCCAACCTTTACGACTTCCCGAAGTACTACGACCTCGTCTACGGCTCCGACTGGAAAGCAGAGGTCGACTTCCTCGAAGCCTGCTTCGCCAAGCATGTCCGCGGCAAAGTGAAGCGACTGTTCGAGCCGGCGTGCGGCACTGGGCGGTTGATGTTTCGGATGGCTCAGGCCGGTTACGACGTCGCGGGGCTTGATCTGAATGAGAAAGCGGTCGACTTCTGCAACGCGCGGCTGGAGAAGCATGGGCTGAAGCCGACCGCATTCGTCGGCGACATGTGCGACTTCACGCTGAAGCGCCCGGTCGACGTGGCGTTCAACACGATCAACAGCTTTCGCCACTTAGGGAGCGAGGAGCAAGCGCTGGCGCATTTGAAGTGCGTCGCCAAATCGTTGCGGAAGGATGGTATCTACGCGCTGGGCCTCCACCTGACGCCGACGAAGGGAACGCCGCTCGAGACCGAGAGCTGGGCGGCCCGCCGCGGGCATCTCTCGGTCCTGTCGCGGCTGTGGGTCATTGAACGGAACCGCCGCCGCCGCCAGGAGCGGGTCGGCATGAGCTTCGACGTCTACACGCCGACGCGGCAATTCCGGATCAACGACGAATCGAGCTTCCGGATGTACACGGCGGCCCAAATGGATTCGCTACTAGGGGAAGTCGCTGAGTTCGAACTGCTCGAAACGTACGATTTTGGCTACGAGATTGACGAACCGATCGAAATTGACGGTTCTACCGAGGATGTCGTTTACATCCTGCGGCGGCGGTAATGTCGGCCTAGGCTGAATTTCTTTACCGCCGGGGGGCGACGGAACGAAGAAAGGCAAGAGAAGAAGATTAACCGCCAAGGACGCCAAGAGCGCCAAGGAAATGCGGAGGAGATTTGGAACCGCGGATGAACGCAAATGAACGCGAATAATAAAGAATGAATTGAATTCGAAATTTCCTTGATTTGATTTGCGTTTATCCGCGGTTCCTCAACCTTGTATTCCCTTGGCGTCATTGGCGTCCTTGGCGGTTTAAAATTCTTTCTTCGTGTGAGTTCTCAAATCGATTTGCCGAGCCGTGAATTCGTCCGCATCGCCAACATCGTCGCCTGTCGTGCCGGAATCGGTTCATCGCGAGCCGGCTGCGCGGTTCGTGGAGTGGGCGCTCGCCGAATTAGAGATGCCGTTCGAGCGGGGTGACGGCGAATTGATCGTCGAGTTGCCTGAAGCCGACCGTACGATTTTCGATGGGAAGTCTTCACTCCGCCTGGCGACGACTGTTGCTGCATCGACCGACCAGGAACCGCTCGCGTGGGATGGCCGCTTCGGCCACTGGCTCCACGAGCAGCTCTCCAAGACGGCCGCCGCCGTTCACGCCCGGCCGCTGCGGCAGCCGATGGCGGTCAACGACGTCACAGCGAAGCTCTTCGCCGCCTATGCGGTCGAGGGAGGCCAGGTCCATTTGGCAGGCTGCCAACTGACCGACCATCCCTTCCTGCGACTCTCGTTTGCGGCCGACGGCGACGCCGAAGTCCGGCACATCTTCGTGGCCCCCGACGGCTCGTCGGTGAGCGATGAGCTCGTGCCCCAACTCGGCCTCGATGAGTTGCAGCCGATTGTGAAACATCCGCCGCGACTCGACGAAGGCGCCCTGCGGTCGCTGATCGCCGCTGGCCGCCGCATTGCCGCCAAGCAATCGACAAGCCGCGACCCGTCGGCGGCGACCGTCGAACCGCTCGCCGCGACGGTCCTGTGGGTTCGTCATGCCGAGGGGCGATTGCAGTTCACCATCGGCGCCTTCACCGTCGACCACCCCTTCAGCAGTTGGGCGGCGCTGCTCAAGCCAGAGCCATACGTCGGCAAGGACTCGGGCGTCGGGGCGTTTAAGCTCGGTGCGACCGACGACGGGCGGATCGAGCCCGCGGACGAAATCGCCGTCTGTCAGAAATCAGGCCGGCGAGTGCTGCGGCAAGAGTTGGTTCAGTGCGGCGTCACCGGACTGCGGGTGTTGCCCGAGTTCACGGAGATCTGCTCCGTCTCCGGCCTCCCGACCTTGCGGGGCGAGTTCGTCGCCTGCAAGCGTTGCCGGCAGCGGGTGAGCAAGGCGGTGCTCAGCGAGGGGGTCTGCTCGGCCTGCCGGGGTCTGGCCAAGGTCTCCAAAGACGACCCGCGGCTGGTCTGGATCTTTGGCGAGCATCCCGGGCTCGACCGCTGGAAGCATTGGCAGCTGGCCGAGACGCAGGGGGTTTACATCGCCCAGGCGTCGTCGCTGCTGAGGGAACTGCTGGTGGTGATCGAGAAAGAGACGCTCGCCATCCGCCGGATCGCGCAGCGGAGCCGGCTGAGCAAGACCTGGGTTGATCTCGACGAGGCCTCCCGCGGCGACCTGCTGAAGTAGCCGCCGTGGAGCCGGGGACAATCAGCCCCTAGCCGGAGGGCCACGCCCTCCGGGGCCCCCGGAGGGCGTGGCCCTCCGGCTAGTCGACGCCTTCTCGAAATGTGGACAACACAGGTGTCCACTTTGCTGGACCTGCCAACGGCCGCCACGAAGCCGGCAAGCAACCGGCAGGTCGCTCAGGCCGAACGTACCTTCCGCCGCAACAGCAGGGTGAAAAACCGCAAGGTTGCCTTCCGAAGCCAGCCGTCTGGCCCGTCTAGCGCCTGATTTTGCAGCGGTTTTCCAGGCTCGAATAGCGATGCAAGGATCTGGCAGGGGTCGAGCCGGTATTTCCGGTTTTTTGCTAGACTCCGATTCTACCGTGGGTAAAATTATAAGGCTGGAATCGGCCAGGTTCCCTCCCCACCTTCACGCAGATCAAGCCAGACGCACGAGAGCCAATCCGCGGTACAGCCCGGCGACGCTTCGGTTCTGAATTTCTGACGTGCCCCCCACACGTCCGTAACCGAGCTCGATCCGACGGCGACCACGCCTATCAGGCATGCCATTGATCGCGTTACTTGGGTACGGGCAGCGAATCTTTGTTCACAGTCGCTCCGGCGGCGTCGGGATTTGATCCCGTCGCTCGATGGGGCGGCTGGCGGTGCGTCATTTTTTGGTTCGCGGGCTGTATTTGTTACACACTGCCGCCCGAAAGAATTTTCGTTGAACGACTTTGCGTCGTTCGCCGTAGGTTCGTCTGGGCGGGCTAGTGGCTTGGTCGTTCATGGGTTGCGGCGGTTTGCGCTGTTCCATCGTTGGAGCGTCGTCGCCGCTGCAGTTGGAAGAGTCTGACAGTTGCGGAGGGCATATGCGTCGGCAAAGAGCTAACGCGGTCCGGCGATCTCTCCGCAGTTGTAATCTCTTACCAAATGTCGATCGGGCAATTACTCACGATCGATCGGTGTTAAGATTAGTTGTCTCTGTCGCAAACTTTTGGGGGAACATCCGGCGCGTAGACGCGACGATTCGCCGTGCTTGGCGGCGATCTGTGAACCGCACTAAGTTTGAGCAATGTCTTGCTGACGTGATGATGTCTTGGAGCACGCCCGCGCCGGCAGCTCAGGCGATCTCGTCTTCGACTCGCTCGCAGCGGTTCAGCGTCAGTTCCGCGCCGTGTTGGGGAGCCCTAAGGTCCACGCTTGCTGAGGAGTGTTGAACTTGTACGACACGTTAATGGATCATGACCTGGAAGATGACGTGGTAGCCGTTGACGGCGACGTCGAACTCGACGCCAAGGGGCTCGACGACGATATCGACGATGACGACGAGATGTCGCTTGATTCGGTCGACGACGTTAAAGACGAAGCGACTAGCTCGCTCGAATTCGACGACGAAATGCCTGAGGGCGAATCGTGGTCGGACGACCCGGTGCGGATGTACCTGACCCAGATGGGCGAGATTCCGCTGCTCACGCGGCAGCAGGAAATCAACCTGGCCCGCCGGATCGAAACGACCCGCACCGCGTTCCGCCGTCGGCTGTTGGCCTGCGATTACGTCATTCGCGCCGCCCACAAGGTGCTGAAGCGAGTCCATCGCGGCGAATTGCCGTTCGATCGGACCGTGCAGGTGTCGGTCACCGATCGGCTCGAAAAGGAGCAGATCCTCGGCCGCTTGCCGCACAATTTGGAAACGCTCGACATCTTGCTGGAACGGAACGCCGAGGACTACCGGATTGCCACAAGCAAGTCGGAGAAGCCGGCCCGTCGCCAGCAAGCATGGGAGAATTTGGCCAAGCGGCGTCGCCGCGCGGTGATGCTGGTCGAAGAGCTCGGCCTGCGGACCCAGCGGATCGAGCCGCACATCGCGACGCTGGAGCAGTTCAGCGCTCGGGTCGACGAGCTGCGCGCTCAGCTCGACCAAATGAAGAAAGATCGCCGCCCCGCCTCGGAGCGGAAGCCGCTGATCATCGAGTACCGCAACATCTTGCGGATCACGCAAGAAACTCCCAAGAGCCTCCGCAACCGCGTCTCCTACCTGCGGGAAGTTTACTCGAAGTACCAGCGGGCGAAACGCGGGCTGTCGGAAGGCAATCTGCGGCTGGTGGTGTCGATCGCCAAGAAATACCGCAACCGCGGTCTGTCGTTCCTCGACCTGATTCAGGAAGGGAACGCCGGTCTGATGCGGGCGGTCGATAAGTTCGAGTATCGCCGCGGTTTCAAGTTCTGCACGTACGCGACGTGGTGGATTCGCCAGGCGATCACCCGCGCCGTGGCCGATCAGAGCCGCACGATTCGCATCCCGGTCCACATGGTTGAAACCATGAGCCGCGTGCGGAACGTGTCGCGGGCGCTGCTGCAGCGTTTGGGCCGCGAACCAACGATCGAAGAGACGGCCAAGGCGGCCGGCTGTTCGGTCGACGAAGCCCGTCGCGTGCTCGCCATGAGCCGCTACCCGATCAGCCTCGACCGTCCGGTCGGCAACAGCGAAGACAGCCACTTCGGCGACTTGCTGCCTGACTCGGGCGCCGAAAGCCCGGCGATCGGCGCCGCGCAAGAGATGCTCCGCTCGCGGATTACGAAGGTCCTCAAGACCCTCAGCTACCGCGAACGCGAGATCATCAAGCTCCGTTACGGTTTGGGCGACGGTTACAGCTACACGCTGGAAGAAGTGGGCCACATTTTCAAAGTGACCCGCGAACGTATCCGTCAGATCGAGGCCAAGGCCGTTCGCAAGCTGCAGCAACCGAGCCGCAGCCAGGAACTGTCGGGCTTCCTCGACTAACCAACGCGGTATAAAGCCGCGACCGCTGGTCGCGCAGTCGTCACGACAACCTCAAAGCCTCGGAGCGCCCACAAGTGCTCCGAGGCTTTTTCGTTTTCTGCGTGTGAACCGCGACCGCCGGTCGCGGCTTTTTGAATCGCCCTTGATGAGTCGCCCGCACGAAATGCGTCATGCCCCCGTTAATTGGCTATTCAAAAGCTGAACTTCAATCGCACAATTGGTGCTAGCAAGCGAATGCACAAATCCGCCCCGATGCAATCGATCGCTGTTTCTCCTACGAAACGCAAAGCTTCGCAGATCACTTAACCTCCGTCGCTCCGCGCCGACGATGATTTAGGCGTTCACCCCCGCCTACCCGCCCGCCCCGCCGCACGTTGCTCGAAGGGAATCGAGGAATGAAGCGTCCCGCCTGGGGTTTTTTGCCCCACTGCGCCTCGACGTTGATGATGCTTGCATTGCAAGCGAATGTCGTCGCTCAGACCATGGAACAATCGCTCAGTTCATTGCCGCCCATTGGCAGCGAGACGGAACTGACGTTCATTGAAACCACGCCGCTGACGTCCCTCGTCGGCGAGAAAGAGGCGCTCCAGGAACCGGCGACGAACGACCTCGCCTCGACTGGAATCAAGCTCGACGGGGGAGTCGTCCCCATTGCAAACTTCATCCAGTTTGGCGACTGTCCCACTTGCGCGCCGGGCATGGCCGGGGCGGCAGCGGCGGCGGAGAAGCCGAAGTATCCGCTGATCATCGTCTCGGGCGCCGCGCAGATCGACGGCATCTGGTTCGACCAAGACGCCGCTAACCAAGCCGTCGTCGGCGACGCTCGCGACGTCGCCGGGTTCCGCCGCGCACGTCTCGGCGCCAACGGCTTCCTGGCCGAGAACGTCCGGTATCGCATGGAGTACGACTTCGCGTTCCCCGGGCGACCCAACTTCACCGACGTGTGGGTCGACGTCTTCGACCTGCCGACCGTCGGCCACTTCAAGGTCGGCCAGTGGAAGCAGCCGTTCAGCATGGAACCGGCGACCAGCTTCCGCGAATTGATGTTCATGGAACGCTCGCTCGCCTTCGCGCTGGTGCCGTTTCGCCAAGTCGGCGTCGGGTTCTTTAATACGGCCTTCGACGAGCAGGCGACTTGGGCCTGGTCGGGCTATCGCTTTCCGACCGACCAGTACGGCAATGTCGCCGGCGACAATGGCTACGGCACGTCGACCCGCGAAACGATGCTGCTCTACGACGACGGGTGCCACAACATCGTCCACATCGGCGGCAGCTACACCTACAACGAACCAGCCGGCAACACGCTGCGGATTCGGTCGACTCCTGAAGTCGGCTTCACGCAGCTCGACGCGAACAACACCACCGACTTCCCGATTCCGTTCTTCGTGAACACCGGGTTCCTGCCGACCGACAGCTACCAGGTCGTCGGCGGCGAATTCGCGGCGGGCTTCGGTTCGATGGTTTTCCAGTCGGAATACATGTACGCCATGCTCGACCGTCCCGCCGATACGCAACTGAACTTTCCCGCCGGCTACGCCCAACTCGGTTACGTGCTCACCGGCGAACGTCGCCTTTATGATAAGAAAACGGCTGCATTCACTCGCGTGACGCCTGACGTCAACTTCGGCAAAGGCAACTGGGGAGCGTGGGAAGTGGCCGGCCGTTACTCGGCGCTCGACTGCAACAACCAGAATGTGCAAGGCGGCTACCTGCAAGATCTGACGTTCGGCTTGAACTGGTATCTCAACAGGTTCACGCGGTTCGAGTTCAACTACATTCACCCGATGTTAGATCGCCCAGTGGGG
This sequence comes from Pirellula sp., assembly GCA_013822725.1. Classification (GTDB taxonomy): domain Bacteria; phylum Planctomycetota; class Planctomycetia; order Pirellulales; family Lacipirellulaceae; genus Lacipirellula. The sequence goes on along the minus strand of PNKX01000024.1, from coordinate 22,608 downwards.
AACGACACCGACGCCGACATCTTCGGCACGCGGGCGCAGCTGGACTTCTAGATGGAGCGAACTGAGTTTAGATAGCCGACTGAATCCGACCGCGGATTTCGCCGATTTCACGGATTGAGAATGAGTATGCTCAATCCGCGTCATCAGTGAAATCCGCGGTTCTTTCCGTTTGAACGAGTATCACATGGCCGAAGGCGACGACCCGCGAGTCTACTTTGCCGCCGAGCGGACGCTCCTGGCGTGGATCCGCACCGGTTTGGCGGTCATTGGTCTGGGGTTCGTCGTCTCACGCTTTGGACTCTTCCTGCGATTGATGCGCGACGTCCCCAACGCCGCGCCTCACGCTGGCTCAACCTGGATTGGCGTCGGCCTCGTTCTGCTGGGATCGGCGTCGATCGGCTTGGCGGCGTGGCAGCACTTGCAATTCAGCCGCGGCCTGAAGGCGGCTGGCCTCCCTCGCCCCAGCGCGATGCGCTGGTCCGCCACCTTTGCAGCGATCATTGCGATGATCGGACTGGCGCTGGCTCTCTACCTGCTGCAGGGCGCCGGCGCTCTATAACTGCGCCGATTCTTAGTTAAATCGATCTTTGCGTGCGAGATTTGCCGTGCGCCGCTAGAATTTCGATGTGTCGTTTTGCGTCATCCTGAGCGAAGCGAAGGATCTAGCGTCGAATGATCCAACCAGACGCATTGAAGAAGAACGAACCGCTCCAATGGTCCACCGGCAAGGGCACGGAACTATGGGAGATGTTCTGTGCATGCATCGTCGGCGACCTACCGACCGTTGAACGGCTAGTGGAGAACGATCCATCGATCGTGCGCGGCCACTACGCCTATCGAACGCCGCTTTACTTCGCGGTGCGCGAAAATCAGATCGACGTCGTCGCCTACCTGCTGCCGCGCGGCTCCGATCCTCTCAGTCTTGCCGTGAACGACAGCCTGCTCGAAATCTGCCGGGACCGCGGCTATGCGGAACTAGTCAGCCTGCTGGAAGCAGAGTTTGCCGCCACTCAAGGCGCCTCAACCAAAGGCGAAGCGGTCGCCGCGGCCATCCGCGCGCACGATCTCGACGAAATGCGCCGCTTGATCGACGCGTCGCACGAACTGCTCCACGCTGGCGACGAGCGTACCAATCAGCCGATTCATTGGGCGGCGATGACTCGTCAACTCGACGTGATCGATGAGTTGCTGGCGCGCGACGCCGACGTCAACGCCACGAGATTCGACGGCGCGCATCCGATCCAACTCGTCAATGGCGACTATCATTTTCGCGGCTGGCGCGACGTTCCGAAGGACTGGCCAACGACCCCCATGCAGGTGCTTGAGCATCTGCGGCAACGAGGCGCCACCTGCGACATTTGCACCGCGTGCTACATCGGCGACGTCGATCGCGTGCGGGAACTGCTCGATGAAGACCCTACGCTGGCCAATCGCGCTTCGCAGTACGTCACCTATTACCTCGGCTCAGGAACCCCGCTAAAAAATGCCGCCGCCAACGGGCATCTCGAAATTGTCGAGTTACTGCTGGAGCGCGGAGCCGATCCGAACCTGCCGGAGGAAGGGATCGCCCCCCACGGTCACGCCCTCTACTCCGCCGTCGCGAACAAGCACCTCGCCGTCGCCAAGTTGTTGCTCGAACGCGGGGCCTATCCGAATCCCGAAGTCGAAAGCTCCGCCGATGCGCTGTGCCGAGCCGTGATGAACGACGATCAACCGATGATCGAACTCCTCTGCTCCTACGGCGCCGCCCGGGCCGTCCACCTGCTCGGTTACTATGGCGACGTTAAAACAGCAGCAGCCATGTTCAAAGCCAATTCGTCGCTCGCCAACGACCCGGAAGCCCTGGCTAATGCTGCCAGCGAAGGCCAGGAAGCGTTCGTGCGGCTCATGCTGCGTTACGAACCTGCTCTCCCCAAGAGTCTCAACTTTCCCGGCTGGGCCGTCGGCGCCAAGACGCGGGAACTCAACGAGCTCCTTTTTGAGCACGGCATGAACGCCAGCCAACCTGATTGGCTCCTCATCACGCCCCTTCATCAGTTTGCACGAAAAGGAAACGTCGAAAGTGCGGCGCTATTCATCGATCATGGCGCCGACCTCCACGCACGCGATGAAGACATCTGCTCGACTCCCTTAGGCTGGGCTGCCAAGTATGGGCAACAGGCCATGGTTGCTCTTCTCCTGCAGCGCGGAGCCAAACCGAACTTGCCGGACGATCCTCCGTGGGCAACGCCGCTCGCGTGGGCGACGCGACGAGGTCACACGGAGAGTGTCGACTTGCTTAAGCAACACGGAGCTCAATGAAGTTGTAACGACGCCACCTTCACACCGAGCAATGGTAGCGGTTGTAATTCTCTCAATCAAACTCGATCTTGCCAGGCGCCTGGTCGAGGCCGACGTTCCCGACGCGAATGTCGGCCACGTAGTAATTCTCGCCTCGCACGGGCGAATGTGAGATGCGGCGGAGCATCGCCAATTGACCGACGTGGGTAAGCGCGTCCGCGATCGGCCCCTGAAACAAGCGATCGGGCGGGCAAGCGATTTCTCCAGCGGCGAGAGCGCGATCGAGCTTGGCAATCGCGGCAAAGAAACGATCCCTTTCCGCTTCCAACGACCCCGAGTTCTCAGTCCGCCATTCCATCTGCCCCGCCACGCCGCGATTGGCCCACTCGATCAGGTCCGCCAAGTGAGCGACAATCTCGACGGCGGTGCGCCCCGTGGGACTCGCCCGCGTTTCGGCAAACTCCGGCGGCGGATCTCGCAACGGCTTCGTGGCCCGATAGGCGAGCGTGGCCACAGCGTGACGAAGCAAATCGGGCACGGCGTGCATCGTGGAATCCTGCTTATTCTCAGGTAAAAGTGCGCTTCTGAGTTGATGATAGCAAACCTGCTGGGAATAGTTCACCAAGCGAGACGTCGCCGCTAAATCGATGTAACTCGCATGGTTCACTCCACTTGCAGAAAATGCTTTACACCCCTCGCGACGCGCGTTAGACTCGCCCCTTCAGTTTGGTTCACCATGCGTTGGTGGTCGGCCGTGGCACTTGTCGCTCGGCCGACGCAACAGGGAACTCCGGTGCGATTCCGGGACGGCCCCGCCGCTGTAACCAGGCGCGATTCGACGGACACTTCTTCAGCCATTGCCGCTGGACTGGTCGCTTAAGCGACCAGTCCGAACCCGAGTTAGGTTCAGACCAAGCTCAGGTTTAACGCGGCGAGAAGGCGCGTTCCGTCGAAGCCTGGGAGTCAGAAGACCTACCAATGCATTAGTCGTGCGGTTCGCTCCTGCGAGGGACGGGCGGATTGCGAGTTGAATGGCCTTTGACGGCGACTGGTGCGCACGCGATCCGTTCGTGCGCGGCGGGCGTTGGCTGCTTTCCGCTTGAATGCTTTGTTTTGCCCTGTTTTCGGGCGAAATTGCGCGGACGCGGCTCCGTTGACGGCGATTCGGACGTACGTCTGATGTTTTACCCGCCCCTGCCCTCCGCAGATCGCCGCCGGCTTACGCTGGGCTGTCTTGCGTTCTCCTACGTGCCTCGCGCGAGAAGCGGCTTCACGCTCGTCGAGTTGCTCGTCGTGGTCGCGATTATAGGCGCCCTCGTCGCGTTGCTGCTGCCGGCAGTGCAAGCGGCGCGTGAATCGTCGCGGCGATCGCACTGTGCGAACAACTTGCGGCAGCAAGGGCTGGCGCTGATTGGCTTCGAAGGCGAGCATCGCACGCTCCCTGTCGGTTGCGTCGATTGTCTTGAGAACCCTAAGCGGTTTCATTCCTGGAACTCGCAGATACTTCCCTGGCTTGAGCAAGCGCCGCTTCGTAAACGACTCAATTTCACGGTCCCCTCTTACGAAGGCCTCAACATCGACGCCGGCGCCGTCGTTCTTGACGTGTTCATGTGCCCTAGCACGTTGGAGCCAGAAGCATTGAGCGTTTCCAAACTTTGGAAAACAGCGGCCTTCACTGACTACGGCGGCGTCTACGGCGTCGGTGGCGAAGGGCAAGACAATGTAGGCGAAGACTGGAACATTCAGTTGCTAAAAAACGCTGCTCTGGGCGCGCTCGTCTATGACGAACCAGTCGCCTTCAGCGAAATTCTTGACGGCACGTCGAACACCATAGCCAGCGCCGAACTTCTCGATCGGCGGACCACGGAGTGCAAATGGGTGAACGGCAACAACGTCTTCGCCCAAGATGTTGAAACTCCCGTTAACAAAGCTGTGAACAGCAGCGTTGGCATCGGCAGTCCCCATCCAGGCGGCGCCCAGGTCGTCTTCTGCGATGGACATGTCGTTTTTTTGAGCGACCAGATGGAGCAGCGAGCACTCAATGCGGTTCTCACTCGCGCGGGGGAGGAGCTGCATCATGATTAGCGAGCGCCAACTAATGGCTTGCATCGCAAACTTCGCCACGACTGCCGTCGCCGTCCTGTTGCTGGCCAATTGTGCCGCCGCGGGGCCTGTCGATTCATTCGATGACATCGAATTCTGGGTCGGTTCCGGCAGCAACCAAGCCGCCGTGGCGATCGACTGGTTCAAAGACTCAACCGACGAACCAGCGCTCGTCTGGGGCTTCCGCTGGGACGGAGTGGCGACCGGGCAGACGATGCTCAACGCCATCGTCACGGCCGATCCGCGGCTGTTCGCCAAGTCGGAGGGACATGGCGCTCTCGGCAGCGCGATCTACGGCCTGGGCTACGACGACGGCGACGGTGAGTTCGCGCTCGATGACGACACCGTCTTCGATGAGCTCGGTTTCGCAGCATCCGCGGGCCCTGCGGATCTAGCAGTGGCTCTCGATGCCGACGACCTCTATCGCGAAGGATGGTTCCTCGGCTACTGGCACTACGGCCTGTCGGTTGGCAATCCGTACGGCGGCGGCAGTTGGAAAGCCTCGCAAACAGGCATGACAGGCCGCACGCTGAGCGATGGCGATTGGGATAGTTGGGTTTACACCGAGTCGTTCTCAGCAACGCCGTTCGCCCAGAATCCGGTCGCGGCCGAACTGCCGGCGAGCGGCGACAACGCCGACTTCAACGGCGACGGCGTCGTCGAAGGCGGCGACTTTCTTGCTTGGCAACGCGGCTTCGGAATCAGTGGCGGCGCACAACTTGAACAAGGGGACGCCAACGGCGACGGGTTGGTCGACGCCGAAGACCTTGCGGCTTGGAGCGCTGCTTTCGGCCCAGTGCCGCCGCTGATCCTCAGTTCAGTGACCACGATCGTCCCGGAACCAAGCGCCGCTGCATATTTTGCAGCTGTAGGAATTTCAGCGTCCGTCGCTGCACGAAGGAGAGGCCAGCGGCAAAGAGGCAGCGCATGGAAGTAGCAGACGGCAAGTGCGTTCAAAAAACAGGTGAAGCGCACTCTGCGTCGCTCATCGAGGGGCGCGATTACTACTTTGAGCGAGGGCGATTCGTCCTCACGGAAGGCTATCTCCGTCGTCGCGGCGCTTGCTGCGGCAACGGCTGTCGGCACTGCCCTTATCGGGCCGTGCCGGCCGCGTGATCCGACATGGAACTAATTGGCACGGATGAATTGAAACTGATTTGAAAAACATATTTCGTTGCAGAGGGGAACTAATGAGAATCGCTTTGATGGTCGTCGCTGGTTTGGGAATCGCGTGCGCGAACGTCCAGGACTCGGCGTCTGCCGCGGATCCATGGGCGGATCATGTCGTCAGCTACGTGCAAGGAACCGGCGTCGGCAACGACTTCGTCACCGGCAATCCAGTCAACAATCCGCTCACGGCCGTTGGCGAACCAACCCGTTTCACGAGCGACGCCGCCAACTTCGGCGGCCCGACGACGCCATTCTCCTCGGCGTATCGCGACGATGAAATTGTCTCCATCGGCGCTGGTGGTTCGCTGACGCTGCAATTCGACGAGCCGGTCGTCGATCACCCGCTCAACCCGTTCGGGATCGATCTGCTGGTGTTCGGCAATGCGTTTTACTCGATCGACTTCGGCACGTTCCTCGCGACTGGCGCCGTCGACGACGACGGCGGCCTCATCGAAGTGAGCGCCAACGGCGTTAATTTCTTTCCCGTGACCGGTTCTGCTGACGGCCGGTTTCCCACGGTGGGCTACCTCGACATCGCGGAACCGTTTCCTTCATTGGACGGCGCCGTATTGAGCGACTTCACGAAGCCGGTGAATCCGGCTGCGCTAAGTAACGTCACGGGGATGAACACGGCTCAAATTGTCGCCGCCTACGATGGCTCGGGCGGCGGTCTCGGGGTCGACATCTCGAGCGCCGGTTTGGCGAGCATTTCGTATATCCGATTTTCGAACCCGCTCGGTTCGCTGAAGACGCCGGAGATCGACGCCGTCGCCGACGTGCGAGCCGTGCCGGAGCCGGCAACGATTTCATTGTTGGCGATCGCCGCAACTGCAATCGCCGGCCTACGGCGACGTCAACGATAGCGTCTCACCAACGCTAAAAGCGTTGCATCTTTCAGCCCAGGGTTGATCGCGCTGGCGATCTACCCTGGGTAAGAAGGCCTACCGCGCGCCCACAACCCTGCAAGGGTTGGATCAATCGATGCGTTGACGAATGATTCAACCCTTACAGGGTTGTGGGGGAAATTGAACGCTCACCCAGGGTAGATCGCATGCGCGATCAACCCTGGGCTTGAGGATAGAACGCCTTCAGCGTTCAACCCTCGGGCGAAGCCTGGGGCTGCACTTCGCGGTCGCGAAACGTTTTCGCGACCATCTAACTGACTCCATGTTGGAGTTTTTTCACCCCTTTGTTTGGAGGTTGTCTAATGCTGCGCACCTATATTTTCGCTCTCCTGCTCTCGCTGAGCGCCACGGCCGCGTCGGCTGGAATCTATTCCGGCCCTTCGCAAACATCGCATCCCATCGATGCGGCGATTCCAAGCAATAGTCCGCTCTTCACGGAGTGGGCTAACGCGATCGATGCCTCGCGCACCTACTTCGCTCCGCGCGGGGCCACGACGATTTCGCCGACTGGCTTCAATAGCCTCGGCGATCTTGACGCCACGCAGATTGCGGCAGGCGACAAAGTCGGCTATCTCACCGTGACGTTCCCCACTGGAGTAAAGAATGGCGCGGGCGCCGACTTCGCCATTTTCGAAAATGGCTTTGCGTTCGGTAGTCCCAATGGCCTGTTCGCCGAACTTGCCTACGTCGAAGTTTCGTCGAACGGCGTCGACTTTGCCCGCTTCCCAAGCATTTCCACCAATGTGGCGCCAGTAACCGGCAGCGGCGCGTTTGCCGGCTTCGACATGAGCAACGTCTACAATCTCGCCGGCAAGCACGCCGGCGGGTTTGGCACGCCGTTCAATCTTGATGATCTGCTCACTGATCCGCTCGTGGTCGGCGGGAGCGTCAATCTGGCGAGCATCCAATATGTTAAGCTCGTCGACATCCCCGGCAACGGTTCGTACCTCGACAGCCTCGGCAACCCGATTCGCGATAACTGGCTGACGACCGGCAGCGGCGGATTTGATTTTCGGCTGCCCGGGGGCCAAGGGGTCGGCGTGATCAATGCCGTGCCGGAGCCTGCATCGCTCGCACTGGCGGGCATCGCTGCACTGCTATCGTGGCGCCGCCGGCGGTAATTGCTCCCTGAAGCCCCGGGCTCCGCCCAGTGGCCGGTTTGAAGCACGCCACGCCCGACGTACTTGATGCCGACCCCCGGGCGGAGCCCGGGGCTGAAATAAATGCTCGAACCAATTTCTTGGCAAATCCGTATCGGGCGGTACTTTGAAGTGAAGAGACTCACCAGTGACTCGCATCGCTGGGTGACAAACTGCCCGCGGGATGGTTCAATCGATGGGGCACCAGGAGTTATAGTTCCGAACCATCTCGCGGGCTTTCTTTTGCATCGAGACCCTCAGTATGTTCCGGCCGGACAGTCGGCGAGCGTCGCGCACAATGCGCGCGCTTGGAACGCGTTGGCGCGCGAAGGGGTCGCTCTCGCCCAACCGGCGCGCGACGACGAACTCGCCAATCCCCTCGCCACGGTTGATCCGGCCGGTTGGCTCGGCGGCGATATCTGTGGCTGGCGCGTCCTCTGCTTGGCCGCGGGCGGCGGACGGCACAGCGCACTCTACGCGGCGGCCGGAGCGCAGATCACCGTCGTCGACGTCAGTGACGAAATGCTGGCCCTCGACCGCGCGGTCGCCCGCGAGCGCGGCTTCGATGCCCGACTGGTGCAAACGTCGATGGAGGAATTGTCGATGTTCGCCGCCGGCGAGTTCGACCTCGTGATCCACCCGGTGAGCACCTGCTACGTCGCCGAGGTAGCGCCTGTATTCCAAGCGGTGGCGCGTGTGACGCGCCCCGGCGGGATGTACGTGAGCCAACACAAGTCGCCGACAAGTTTGCAGGCGACGCTACGGCCCGAGGGAGCGACCGGCAACTACGCCTTCGCCGAGCGCTACTATCGCGAAGGCCCGCTGCCGCCGGCCGAGCCAAGTCGCTTGCGCGAACGAGGGACGCTCGAGTATCTCCACCGCTGGGAGCAACTCCTCGGCGGCATTTGCCGCGCGGGCTTCGCGATCGAAGACGTGTTGGAACCCATGCACGCCGACCCTGCAGCGGAGCATGGGAGCTTTGGACATCGCGCGCAGTACGTGGCGCCTTATGTGCGGATCAAAGCACGGCGACGTGAAGATGCGGGAGTATCACGAGGCGCGAAGCTAACGCTCATCGGCGAATAGTCGCAGCGAAGACGCGGCGACGTCGCCTTCATCGGCTGGAGCGGTTGCGTTGGCGTCTGTTCGCAGATCGAGCCGCGTGACGATGATCCACGTCGCCACGAAGGCCCAGGCGCCGACGTGAATCGCAACGACGCGCGGCGGTACGCCGCCGGCAAGCGACATCGCGACGCCGCCCGCGATGCCGAGCAGGTTCGCCAGCCGCGTAGGCCACGTCGCGCGATAGTCGCCGAGCGCAGCAGCCATCATCGTCGCGGCGGCCAGCGCCAAGCCGCAGCCGGAGATCAAATCCTTCACGCTGTCGTCAATTAACGAGAAGTCGGCGATCCGCAATCCCGTGCTGACGACGGCGACGACGATCATCCAACCAAAAATCGTCGCCAGCGAGAACTGCGGCTTTGTTGGCGGCAACTCATGGGCATTTCCAGCAATGCCGCGTAACATCGCCAGCCAACCGCCCGTAGCAACGGCGGTGAAAAGGCCGACGGCGATTAATTCGCCCAAGACATGCGGCCAAACCAAATCGCGATAGAATCCCGAGCGCAAACGCGGAATGATGAAGTCCGGCGCCAGCAACACAGCGATGGCGACGACGAACCATGCGACTCGAGCCAAGGGATGGCTCTTCCCCAGCATCAACCAACCGCTCAAGACGAAGAGCTGCCCAAGCGCCAGCGACGTGGCGAAGTTCCCTTCGTGGTTGATCGACAGTGCGACCACATCGAGGCAGAGCGCCGCAATGCAGAAGAGCCACGTCAATGGTCGTTGGTAGAAGGTAGGCACGGTGGAAGTGGGCAGTGGGCAGAGAGAAGGTAGGTGGGGCGCCACTCGCCGCGGCGAGTGCTGAAGCAGGGACTCGCTCGGCACTTCTCACTGGCGACACGCCAGTGGCACCCAGAATGCATTCACTCAGATAGCTGCGTACGTCCTTCATTCTAGTCAGCCAAGCCGAAATGCCCCCGAATGGGCCATCTCCCTCTGGCGGCTGAACGGTTGAAAATACCGCTCTAGCGGGGGAGAATGGGGTGACCGTAGCAGTCGTAACGCCGCAGGGCCCTCAGCTCCGCGGCCGACGACGACGACTGACCGCCCAACTAGACTCCTTTTCGCGACCACCGCCCCATGTCGACCCACCCCCAGCAAGACGTCTGCTGCTTGATGGGGGACCCCGTGGCCGGCAACCCGACGCAGTACATGCTCGAAAAGGCGTTTGCGGTCGCCAATCTCGACTGGCGGTTCCTCACCTTCGAGGTGTCGGCGGTCGACTTCGAGATGGCCCTCAAAGGCGCCCGCATCTTTGAGTTCCGCGGCATCATGCTCGCCCCGCCCCATCGCGGCGAAGTCCATCGCTATCTCGAATCGGTCAGCGACGCCGCTCGGCTGAGCGGGCAGGTCAACTGCCTCGAACAGCATGCGGGCGGCCTGCGCGGCGTGAACACCGAAGGCGTCGCCATGCGACGCCTCGCCGAGGCGCATGTCGCGGCGAAGGGGCTGAAGGCGGTGATCCTCGGCGCCGGGCGTACGGCGAAGTCGATCGCCGGCGAACTTGCTCTCGCCGGCGCCACGTCGATCGAACTTGTCTGCGTCGAACCGACGCAAGCCGTGCCGCTGGTGGAGTCGCTTGCCGGCGATCCGCAAACGGCGGCGGTCGAATGCCGCGTCACCCCGTGGCCGAAGGACGGGCAGATTGCGATCGGCGCTGATGTGCGATTGCTGCTCAACGCCACGCCGGTCGGCCGTTACGACGGCAAGGCGACGCTGCCGATCAACGTCGACGCTCTGCCGGCGGAGTTGCTCGTATGCGACATGACGTTTAATCCGCCCATCACGCGGCTGATGCGCGACGCCCGCAAGCGCGGGCTGGCAACAGTCGACGGACTCACCTTCCTCGTCGAGCAAGCCTCGGTGGCGTTCGAGCTCTGGACCGGCCAAAAGCCCGACCGCGAAGCGATGCGCGAAGCGGTTGAAGAGTTTTTGGTGCTGTAGAGGGGCTGTCGGCTATCAGCTCTCGGCTGTCAGCCAGACCAAGAGGAATATGTTGCAACATCTTGCCGACAGCCGACAGCCGATGGCCGATAGCCTTCCAGGCCTTTTCATCGCTGGCACGAACACAGAAGTCGGCAAAACGCACGTCGCTGCGATGATCGTGCGGGAGCTGAAGGCGAGCGGCCGCCGCGTCGGCGTCTACAAACCCGCGGCGAGCGGTTGCCGTGAGGCAGCCGAAGGCCTCGTCGCCGACGACGCCCTCGCCCTCTGGGAAGCGGCAGGTCGACCGCTCACGCTCGAACAAGTCTGCCCGCAGCGCTTTCTCGCACCCCTAGCTCCGCCGAGGGCGGCGATGGCTGAGGGCAAACGAGTTGACGCCGCGTTACTTCGCACCGGCCTCGATCCCTGGCTCGCGACGAGCGACGTCGTCGTCGTCGAAGGCGCCGGCGGGCTCATGTCGCCGCTGAGCGACGCCGACTACAACATCGACCTCGCCGCGGAGCTTCGATTTCCGCTGGTGATCGTCGCCGCCAACGAGTTAGGCGTCATCAACGCCACGCTGCAGACTCTGATCACCGCCCGAGCCCGCGCGCCCCAGCTGCCGATCGCCGGCGTGATCTTAAACCAAGCGACCCCGCGTCCCGACGACGCCAGCCTCGCCTCGAACGCCGAAGAACTCGTCGCGAGATGCGACGCGCCGCTACTGGCAATGGTTTCGCATGGTGGGAGTGCCTTTGACCGAAGGATCGATTGGTTCGCCCTCGCTGCTGCGAAAATCAATTGAACCACGACGACACAACGAACACGACGAAAGACAGAGAAGAGCACCGCTAATCAACGCTGATGAGCGCTAATAAATGCATTTGCATCAGCGTCTATCAGCGTTCATCAGCGGTGCTAAATAAAAAACCGCGAACCACGCTTGTTAGCGTGATTCGCGGTTAACTCTTTTCTTCGTGTCTTCCTTAGTGCCTTCGTGTCTTGGTGGTTAATCCTAGACAGCCGCCGCTTCCGCAAACTGCGGCATCCGCGCCTCAGCCGCCTGCGTATCGATCTCCACGCGCATCGTCATGCTCCAACGCCCTTCGGCGTCGGGAATCACAATCCAGTGCGGCAGCACAGCGACCGATTGGTGGACTAACTCAAAGCCCCCCTCGGATTGACTCACCGTCTCAACTGGATAGGTCCAGATCGACGCCGGCTGGTCGAACTTCAAGTTAACGCTGATCCCCAGCCACTCGTCGGTCAGGCTCAGCTGCGTCATTCCCTGCAGGTCGAGCTGGTGCCCCAGCTGCCCGAGGCGATGTCCGCCTCCGCCCGAGAAGTAGCGGTCGTCGGCGCCCGACGGCAACCCGGCGAAGTTGAATTCCGGCGCCAGGTGCAACGCGATATCCGAGGGCACCCCTTCGAGCATGTAGGCGATCTCTAGGGTCGACTCGCCGGCGTTCAGCGAAACCCCCTTCGTCAGCTTCAGCTGCCGCCCTTGGACAAAGCCTGTCCGCGAGAGCTGCACCTGCACCCGCCCGTCGTTGCGACGCAGCTTCGCTTCGTACGGAGCATGGAGGAAGTCCCCCTGCTCTTCCGCCCGCCCGTGGGCGACCGAAGCCAGGTCGACGTCGGGCGTGAAGAAATGGTCGACCAGCGAGTTCCGGTGGAAGCGATCGTAGCCCAACCGCTCGTCGAGCCCTTCTTGCTTGAAGACGACCCGCTCGTGAATGCTGGTAACATTCTCGCCGTCGGCCGACGGGCCGCGCAGGACCGCCCGGTGATACGCTTCCTGGCGACGGGCGAGAGTGGCCAGCAAATTGTGGCAAATCGACTTCACGTCGAGCTCGTACAACTGCCCGCCCTCAGCCGGCGAGACCAAACCGAGCAACCGATTGCTGGCGATCTTCACTTCGGGGCGACCATCGAGGTTGTAATCGCCCGAGCTGATCTCGGCCCACTGTTGCTGGTCGGCTTGCCAGCCGCGGTTCTCGTATTGGTCGAGCAAGTTGGCCGACGCGATCAGCTTCTGGTAGACGGCGTTCCGCAAGTGGGGCAAGTAGACCCCGCCGAACGCCCCGTGCCAGTAGCTGCAATTGCACTGGCCGCGGTAGAGCTCCAGCCGAGCTTGATCAATAAGGTCGCCCGCGGCGCCGTCGTCGACCATCTCCTGCAAACGCCGGCTCACCATCTGCATGCGGGCGTACATCTCATTCGTTTCGGGATACTTCACCTTGAAGTTCCGCCAATAGCCGCCGCGGACGAACGGCTTGATCTGGTCCCAATGGCCATGATGCTCCAGTTCGTGCTTCGAATCGTCGAACTGATTGATCCGCGCGGCCGGCAGCGCCCACTCGACCATTTCGCGGTAGCTCCCCTCGGGAATATAAACCTTCCCTAGCGGCGCCACGTTGTCGATCGCTTCGCTCGGCGTGGTGAGCTTGATCCAATCGGAATTGTGCTGCAGCGCATCGAAGAACTGCGTCAGCCAGCCGCGGTCGTAGACATGTTCGCGCGTGCCGGGCCAGGTGCCGAACTTCTCGCCGTCGTCGCCGAAGACGACCACGGCGCCCGGCCGCCGCTCGGCGACGCCGCGCAGATAATCAATCGTGTCCTGCGGCGGCTGGAACGGAATCGTGTAACGGAGCTTTTCGCTACCGGGGAAGACCTTCAGGATCAGGCCATCTTCTTCGGTAGCGTAGTAACCGTCGAGTTGTTCTTCGCCGAGGCCGGCGTTCTTGAAGTGGAAGTCGTCGAGCACAGTGTACTCGATGCCGGCGCGGACAATGTCGGCGGTGAGCGACTGCTCCCACACCCGTTCCGGCATCCACATGCCGCGGACCTTGGCGCCAATGCGACGCTGCAGCCAATCGGTGTAGCTGGTGATCTGACCGACGCGATCGCGCGACGGGATCATCGTCATGATCGGTTCGAAGAACGGCCCGCCGACAATTTCAATCCGCCCGGCGGCGACGAGGCTGGCTAAGCGGTCAACGTACTCGGGATGGCGGGCGTCGAGCCACTCCATCAGCGAGCCGCTCGTGTGGAGACCGATCTTCAGCCCCTCGTACCGTTCAAAGACGTTGAGGAACGGGAGGTAGCTGTCTTGGTAAGACTGCTCGAAGACTCCGTCGAAGTTGCCGATTGGTTGATGGTTGTGCAGGACAAGCACAAGGCGCAAAGGCTGATTCATGGCGGCGTTAAGTGGGCTGGCGCGGCGGTGGGGCGGGCATCTCAATTCGCGCGGCAAGTGCGAATCGTACTATATTTGCGGGTTTTGCACGGCGAGGCTAGCTGCGTTGCAACGGATTGTGCAAATCATGGTGACCTTGAGCGGCCCGCCGTCGGGCTAACTGGTACAGCTGCGAGCGGCAACCAAGTCGACCCAGTTTACTGAATCGGCGCGTTTTGACATCGCAGTTGATTTGTTTCGGAAGAAACGCGATGCGAATCGCGAGCCAAGCGTCGGGCTGGGCAGGTGAAACCGGCTGTGCGGGGATGAAGGCAAGAAAGGCAACTGCCAAGGACGCCAAGGAAATGCAGAAGAGACTGGCCGCGAATCACGCGAATCAGCGCGAATCGTGAATTGGACAGGATCGCAGGATCTCGCGGATTTACAGGATGAAATTCACGTCTTCCAAAATCCTGTCGATCCGCGACATCCTGTGATCCTGTCCAGTCTTCTATTCGCGACGATTCGCGTGATTCGCGGTTCAATTCTTCTTCGCAGTGAGCAACCGAGTCGCCGCCTTCTCCGGCGAGAGCGGACAGATGTGAACGCCGCCCCCCCATTCGAGGCCCGCTTCGTGGGCGATCCGGGGGACGATCTCCCAGTGCCAGTGGTAGGCCGCGGCGTGGGCGTCGTCGAACGGCGCCGTGTGGAGGAGTAGGTTGTAGGGGCAGCCAGGCTCGGCCGTCTGCAGTCGGCTGAGCGTCTCCTGCAGGGCGCCGGCGAGCTCTTCGACCTCCGCGTCGGTCAGCAGGTCGAACCGCGACTGATGCATGCGGGGGAGCAGCCACATCTCGTACGGTTGCCGCGGGGCGATCGGGCAGAGCGTGACGTATCCCTGGTGGTCCGAAACGATGCGCTGGTTCACCGCCAGCTCACTCTCGATCAGATCGCAGAAGATGCATTGCTGGTGAGCGGCGTAAAACCGCCCTGCCGCGTCGAGCTCCAACTGGACAGTCGGCAGCACATACGGCAGGGCAGTCACCTGGCTGTGGATATGCTCCAGCGAGGCCCCGGCGTCGCAGCCGGAGTTTTTGAAGACCAGGCCATGCCGCAGCCCAGGTTGCGCGGCCCAATGTCGCAGACGATCGCGATACATCCGCACGACCTCCACCAACCGCGTCGGACCAAGCTGCGTGACGTCGAGCAAATGCTCCGGCGACTCGATAATCACCTCATGGACGCCAAACGCGCCGTCCTGAACTTCGTCCAGGCGGAAGGCAGGATACTTGTTCGGCACCACGCGAATCTGCCAACGGCCGGCGCCATCAGCCACCGTCGCCGAAGCGACCGGCGTGTGGATCTCGTTGCCAGCACAGAAGGGGCAGTTGGGATGAGCCTTTGGCGATGATTCCCCAACAGGCGCAACGCGTCCAGTCGCCTCATGAATCCCATAATCGCTCGGCCGCCCCGCGCGATCCTCGGCAATATAAACGCGTCGGCCGATGATAGGATCGATGCGAAGTTCAGGCATAACCAATAGCCCGGCCATCCTGGCCGGCATTCAAAAGACTTAACCGCCAAGGACGCCAAGAGCGCCAAGGAAATACGGGGAAAAGTTGAACCACGACGGCACAACGAGGACGGCGGAAAACAAAATACGGAAAATGAGATAGGAACACTAATCACCGCTAATCTTCGCTAATAAGAATTTGATCAGCGACGATTAGCGTAAATCAGTGTTCCCTATTCAACCTTCCCCGCATTTCCTTGGCGCTCTTGGCGTCCTTGGCGGTTCAATTCTTGATTTGCATTTCGTCGTGCCCTTCGTGCCGTCGTGGTTCAATGACAATCGACTGTCATTCAATCCCCAGCGGCCCGCGCGACACCGTTTGCTCATACAGCGCCGCGTACTGCTGCGCACTATTCCCCCACGACCAATCCTGCCGCATCCCCGCTTCGACCAGCCGAATCCAGGTCGTCTTGTCGCCGTACGCTGCTAGCGCCCGTTCCAGCGCCTCCGCCAAAGCGAGCGACGTGTACTCTTCGAACTTGAACCCCGTCGCCGTCCCGTCGGCCAGCGTCTGCTCGTTGGCGTCGACGACCGTGTCGACCAACCCGCCGGTCGCGCGTACCACGGGGACTGTGCCGTACTGCAGGCTGTAAAGCTGGTTCAGCCCGCACGGTTCGTACTGGCTCGGCATCACGAAGATGTCGGCGCCCGCTTCGATCCGATGGGCCAACTCATCGCTGAACTCCAGCCGCACCGCGATCCGGTCGGGGAACTCGCGGGCCAATTGACTCAGCAAGTCGTGATACTTCGGTTCGCCGGTGCCGAGGATGATCCACTGGGCGTCGACCCGCTCGGCCCAATGCCGAATCGTGCGCGTGATGAGGTCAAACCCCTTCTGGTCCGCCAGCCGGCCGATCGCGGCGAGCAGCGGCACGTCGGGGCGTTTGGCGAGCCCGGCCCGCTCCTGAATATCGGCCTTACAGCGGGCCTTGCCGTCGGTGAAATCGTGAACGCTGTAGCAGTTCGGCCCCAGGTAACGGTCGACCGTCGGGTTCCACACATCGTAATCGACGCCGTTGATGATGCCGCTCAGGTCATCGACGCGATGCTGCAATGTCCCCTCAAGCCCGCATCCCAGCGGCGACGACAGAATCTCGCGAGCGTACGTCGGGCTGACCGTCGTGATCGCGTCGGCAAAGACGATCCCCGTCTTCAGAAAGCTGAGGTTGCCGTAGAACTCCATCTGCCGCCAATTGAAATACTTCCAGTCGAGCCCGGTCAGGGCCATGTCCCAGTGCCAGAAGTTCCCCTGGTAGGCAAGGTTATGGATCGTCAGCAAGCTCGTGAGCCCCCGCCACGGCGCCCGATCGCTGTAGAGGGTCTTCAGGTAGGCTGGGATCAAGCCTGCGCACCAGTCGTGGCAGTGAACCGCGTCGACGCGCAGTTCCAACCGCTGGATTGCTTCAATGGCTGCGCGGCAATAGAAAGTGAATCGCTCGCAGTTGTCTTTGTAGTCTTCGCCGTCTTCGCGATAGAGTTGCGGACGGTCGAAGTAATCGTCCTGGGCCACGAGGAATACCGGCACGTCGGAGCCAGGCAGCCGCGTTCGCAGATAATGGCCGCGAACCATCTTTTGGCCGATCGGAATCTCGACCCGCACGCCAGTCTGCTCGATCGGAATGTCGGCGTTCCGCGCCTGACGAAAGGCCGGCAAGATGACAATTGGCTTATGCCCCAACCGAGCCAACTCGCGCGGCAGCGCCCCGCAAACGTCGCCGAGCCCGCCCGTCTTCGAAAATGGAGCAGCTTCCGACGTGGCGAACAGGATATTCACGCGTTACTCGCTCCGCTTGAGAATTGAACCACGACGACACGAAGGACACGACGAAATACGCAGAAGAATTGAACCGCCAAGGACGCCAAGGAAAGACAAGAGTTACCCGCGAATGACGCGAATCGGCGCAAATGAAAGAAAATGAGTTGGTTCTTATTCGCGTCCATTCGCGTCATTCGCGGGCTCTTGTTTTCCGTCGTGCTCGTTGTGTCGTCGTGGTGAACTCTTCTCTGTATTTATTTCCTTGGCGGTTGCCTTTTCTTCTTTACTTTGCCACAGTCTGGCCCACGACTTCGCCGATGCACTGGGCCACTCGCTCGATGTTCGCCGGAGTCAGCCCCGCGACGTTGATTCGGCCTGATCCGACAATATAGATCGCGTACTCGGAGCGAAGCGTCTCGACCTGCTCCTTCGTCAGCCCCGAGAACGAGAACATCCCGCGCTGCTCGGTCATGAACGAATAATCCCCCGGCACGCCTTGAGCGGCCAGAGCTTCTACCAGCGCGTGACGCATGTCGTTGATGCGGTTCCGCATCGTGGTGACTTCCCCTTCCCACTGCTTGCGCAGTTCGGGGTCGCGCAGGATCGTCGCCACCACCTCGCCGCCATGGGCCGGCGGGTTCGAGTAGTTCGAGCGGATCACCTTGTCGATCTGCGTCTGGACGCTCGAGGCCGCGGCAGCGGTCGCGTTGACAATGAATAGCGCACCGACGCGCTCGCGGTAGAGACCAAAGTTCTTCGAGTACGAACTGCAAACCATCAGCTCAGCGCCAGGGCGGCAGAACTCCTTCAAGCCGACGGCGTCTTCTTGCAGCCCGTCGCCAAAGCCTTGGTAGGCAAAGTCGAGCAGCGGCAGCACCCCACGTGCGAACACTGCGTCGGCGATCTGCTTCCACTGGGCTGCGGTCGGATCGATGCCGGTCGGATTGTGACAGCAACCGTGGAGCAGAATGACGTCGCCGGGGGCCATCTTCTCGATCGCAGCCAACATGCCGGCGAGGTTCAGGCTGTTGCCCTTAGCGTCGAAATAGGGATAGGTCTTCGTCGCGATGCCGGCGGCGTTAAAAATCTGCGGGTGGTTCGGCCACGTCGGCTCACTCATCCAGACCGTGGCGCCCTTGAGGTTCGCCGCAATAAAGTCGGCCGAGACGCGGAGCGCCCCAGTGCCGCCGGGGGTCTGGGCCCACGCCACGCGCTTGCTCACCAGAGGTTCGCTGCCAGCGCCAAACGCCAACTCGGCGACCGCCTTGCAGTACTCCGGCAGCCCCGAGATCGGCAGGTACGACTTCGTGGTTGGATTGGCGGCCAGCCGGCGTTCGGCTTCCTTCACGCACTCCAACAGCGGCGTCTTGCCGTTCTCGTCTTGATAGACGCCAACGCTCAGATTGATCTTCTCGCTCCGCGGATCGGCCTTGAACGCCTCGCCCAGTCCCAAAATGGCGTCCTTAGGAGCCGCCTCGATTCGCTCTAACATTGCCGCACTTTCTGTGTTGGTAACTCGAACTCGCCGCAAAAAACTTTCCGCCACAAGAAGGCACAAGAAACGCAAAAAACGTTCGGCCCGTTTGCCACTTCTGTCTTTTAATTTATTGCGGCTTTTGCGCCTCTTTGCGGCAACGCATTCCAGAGCGTACCCCGCCCGTTGACCCTCCCGAGCGGCGCATGCGACAATGATAGGTCCCGCGGCAGCCTGTTCCAAGGCGTCTGACGTGCCCGGGCGCTCCCCTGCCCACTGTCACCCCGAGGTACTCCGAGGGGTCCGGCCACCACTCCCATCGACTCGTATCGACCTTTCGGCGGAAACTCCTCGCATGCCCTCTCCCGAAAATCAGCGTCTCGGTCTCTGGCTCATTGGCGCCCGCGGGGGCGTCGCCGTCACCGCCATTGCTGGGATCATCGCCCAGCGACTCGGCTTGGCCGACGGCACTGGCCTAGTGAGCGAACTGCCGCAATTCGCCCACCTCCCGCTGGTGAAATGGGAGAACGTCGTCGTCGGCGGGCACGAGATCCGCTCCGCCCCGCTGGCCGACGAGTTGGAACGCCTCCACCGCGAAAGCCGCGTCCTCTCGCCGGAACTTGTCGCCGCTTGCCGCCCTGAACTTGAGAAGATCGACGCCGACATCCGTCCCGGCACCCTCTGGAACGTCGGCGCTAAGATCACCGAGCTCGCCGACTTCCACCCGCCGCGGAACCCCGCCGAGCAACTCCCGCGCGACATTATCAAGCGGCTGCAGGTCGATCTCACCGACTTCCAGTCACGTCACAACCTCGATTCGGTCGTCATCTTGAACGTCTCCTCGACTGAACCGACGCCCAATCCGGCCCTCTGGCCCGCCACCTGGGCCGAGGCCGAGGCCTCGCTCGCTCGGCCCGAATGCCCTCTGCCCGCCAGCACCCTCTACGCCATTGCGGCCCTCGATCTGGGCCTGCCGTTCGTCAACTTCACCCCCTCGCTAGGGGCGCTCCCCCCGGGTATCGACGAGCTCGCGCGCCTCCGCCACACCTGCCACGCTGGTCGCGACGGCAAGACCGGCGAGACCCTCATGAAGAGCGTGCTGGCGCCGATGTTCGCCGCGCGAAATCTGAAAGTCATGAGCTGGGTCGGCCACAATATTTTTGGGAACCTCGACGGCAAGGTCCTCGATGATCCCGCCAACAAGCAAGCGAAGATTCAGAGCAAGGATCGGCTCATCACCGAGATCCTCGGCTACGCGCCGCAGACCCTCATCTCGATCGAACATATCGAGAGCCTCGGCGACTGGAAGACGGCGTGGGACCACATCCACTATCAAGGATTTTTGGGCACGCCGATGACCCTGCAGTTCACCTGGCAGGGCTGCGATTCAATCCTCGCCGCGCCGCTGACGCTCGACCTCGTGAGATTCGTTTCACTCGCAAAAAACAGGGGTGAAACGGGCGCATTGCCCTGGCTGGCGAGCTTCTTCAAGTCCCCTCAAGGCAACCCGCCGCCGGCGTTCGCGGACCAGTTCCGCGCGCTCGAGGCGTGGGCCCAACGCTTCAAAAATTGAACCGCCAAGGACGCCAAGAGCGCCAAGGGAAAACAATTTATTGGCGTTCATCTGCGTCCATCGGCGGCTCCACTTCTCTTGCATTTCCTTGGCGCTCTTGGCGTCCTTGGCGGTTGCCTTTCTTCTCTTCAATTCATACTCGCCGCAAAATATTCTCGCGCGAAATCGAGATTTTTCTACAACTCGCCTTGACTCATTGCCGAGATAATTGCTTCAATGCGCGCAGTGTTAGCGGTCGCATGTGAGCGACAAGACCAAATCGAGTTTTCAACCACGACGAGACAACGCTCCGACCGCCGTCGCGACAGCAGGATTGCCCGCGGCGTAACATCACTCATACACCCCTTCGACCACGAAGCATCAATTACCGGCCCTACAACTACCGCAACGGGCGACTGACGATTCATCATTTCATAGTTCGCATCATTTGATCGTCGCAACGTGCTGTTTTTTATTCTTGGCCGTCTTCCGTTTTAAAACGTCTTTCGCATTTGGGTTTCAAGGATTGTTCCCACAGGACGCACTAAATCTCTAGGACTTTACGAAGCATTTCCGCAAAGGCCCGCTGGGCTCAGTTGAAGCGCTTCGCTTGATTACCGGGTCTTGCCTCCTTCATCTCAGCGCCCGAGGAGGGGACCTTTTAAACTCTGGGCGCCGTCAGGGAAGGAGCCACCATGGCTACGAAGAAAGCTGCCCCCAAGAAGGCTGCGAAGAAGAGCCCCAAGAAGAAGGCCGCTAAGAAGGCTGCCAAGAAGAGCCCGAAGAAGAAGGCCGCCAAGGCTGCCAAGCCAGCCAAGAAGGCCGCCAAGAAGAGCCCGAAGAAGAAGGCTGCTTCGAAGAAGGCCGCTCCGGCTGCCAAGCCAGCCACCAAGAAGCCCCTCGGCATGTAAGCCGATCGCTTCATGCGTGATTGATCGCAGGCCGATCGCGCCCCTCCGGGCGCGGTCGGCCTTTTTTTGTTGATTCACCACGACGGCACAACGGACACGACGAAATACGGAAGAAGAATTGAACCGCCAAGGACGCCAAGGTTCGCCAAGGTTCGCCAAGGAAATGCAAGGGAATTTGGGAACGCTAATCTTCGCTAATGGGGAGTTATTAGCGCCGATTAGCGAAGATTAGTGTTCTCGCTTTCTCCTTTTCTTCCGTCGTGGCATTCGTGCCGTCGTGGTTCAATTCCTCCCCGCATTTCCTTGGCGAACCTTGGCGTCCTTGGCGATTGCCTTTTCTTCCCCCAGGGCCCGGCAATTCCCCCCAAGTTGACCCTCAACAGCCGCCATGTTAGGCTAACCCGATCAATTTTCGCTCAAAGCAGCGCGCCCGGCCGCCCCACTCTCGGCAGCCCCTCTACGGAACAGTTCCCCCCTTGGCTGAAACTCAGGACCTTCCCGTCGCCGACGAAATCGACTCGGCTCCCACTGTCCGCTTCACGGACCTGGGCCTCTCCGACACGATGCTCGCTGCCTTGGCGGAGGTCGGCTACGAAGTTCCCAGCCCCGTCCAGGCCGGCATCATCCCCCGCGTCCTCGCCGGCGCAGACGTATTGGGCCAAGCCCGCACCGGCACTGGCAAGACCGCCTCGTTCGGCATCCCGATCCTTGAGAAGCTCGACCAGCCCGGCCGCAGCCACCAGCCCCGCGCCTTGGTGATGGTCCCCACCCGCGAACTCGCCGTCCAGGTTCGCGACGAAATCGACCGCCTCTCGCACGGTCGCAAGGTCCGCGCCACCGCCATCTACGGCGGCAAGCCGCTCAAAACGCAAATCGCCCGCCTGCAAAAAGGCGCCGACATCGTCATCGGCACCCCGGGCCGCATCCTCGACCATCTCGGCCGCGGCACCCTGCAACTCGACCAGCTCGAATTCGTCGTCCTCGACGAAGCCGACCGGATGCTCGACATCGGCTTCCGCCCCGATATCGAAAAGATCCTCCGCCGCTGCCCCGCCAAACGGCAAACGCTGCTGCTGAGCGCCACGGTCGCCCCCGCGATCGAACGCCTCGCCCAGCGCTACATGCAAGATCCCGAAGTGATGGACTTCTCCCCCAAGGGGAAGACCGTCGACACGATCGAGCAGCGCTACTTCACGGTCGACGATTCGCGCAAATTCGATCTCCTCCTGCGGCTCATCAAGCGTGAGCAACCGCATCAGGCGATCGTCTTCTGCCGCACCAAGCGCGGCTGCGACAAGGTCCACAAGAAGCTGTCGCAGAAGATCCAAGGGGTCGACTGCATCCACGGCGACATGGCCCAGAACGTCCGCGACCGCGTGATGAAGTCGTTCCGCGCGGGCGAATGCACGATGCTCGTCGCCACCGACGTCGTCGGCCGCGGCATCGACGTCAGCAGCATTTCGCACATCATCAACTTCGACATGCCGCAGTCGTCGGACGACTACGTCCACCGCGTCGGCCG
>PNKX01000023.1 GCA_013822725.1 Pirellula sp. | reverse complement strand
CTTAGCCGCGACGGCGCCAGCCGAGCGCGCCGCGTTCTACCAGCAAGTCGAGCCCGTCTGCGGCCATGCGATCGAATACTGCTTCCCCCAACTCGGCCCTGGCGGCAACCTCAAGAAATCCAAACTCCCGCCGACGCCGCTAGCCGACGAAACGTCGCGCCAGGCGCTACGCGCTGAGATCGCTGCCTACCAAGAGCAAGCCCAAGCGCAGGCCGCAGCGCAACTGTCGCCTAAAACGCATGAAGCGACAGCAAGCGACGCGACGCCCGTAGAGTGGGTGCTCGCATCCACCTCGCCCAGCCCGCAGCCGACCGCCGCGTCCCACGCCGATCGACCTTCCCCGGCAGCGTCCGCCAAGAGCAAATCAAAGCCGATCGAGAGAGAAACGGCAAAGGCGGGTGCGAGCACCCGCCCTACGACAGGCGTCGTGTCGCCGAAAACGCAAGACGCGACAGCAGGCAACGCGACACTAAGCGAACCGTCCGCCGCGATCGACTACAACCTGCCGATCGACTTCAACTTGCGGTTCGACGATTTCGCCGCCGCCATCGGCGTCCTCAACCAGCAAGAACAAGACCTCCTCTGGGACCAACGCCTCCGCGCCACTACGCCACGCTGAAGCGACGAAAGGAACGCCAAGCCGCCAAACGACAAAAAGCCGCCAAGAAAAGTTCCGCAACGAGCCGCCGAAGAAACGCCGCGTAGCGGCTAAGCCCTCGTTCCCACGCTCCGCGTCGCGCGCCCAGCCTCGCCGAATGCAAAATCGGGTGGCATGTTTTCGCGCCAGCGTAAACATGGGAACCATACAACCGCTCGCCACCTCAACATGTCGACGCTTCGCGACGACATGCCACCCAGAAACTGCGAGCAGAACTGCCTCGGAGGGCCAAACGCAACGTTCCCACGCGGAGCCTGGCAGCGAGGAAGCGGTTGAGCGGGGCCAATCGTTCCCTTACAATCCGGGGTTTCCCGGCGGCCGCGGGCCAGGTTCTGGTTCACTGCCTTTTCCGATCACCAGTCACCGATCCCCGATTACGAAACATGGAACGCACCTTCATTCTGCTCAAGCCCGATTGTGTCCAGCGCCGGTTGATGGGCCGCATCATCACGCGGTTCGAAGAGAAGGGGCTCAACGTGATCGCCGCGAAGATGCTGGTGATCACCCCCGAACTGGCGAAGCAACACTACGCCGAGCACGTGCAGAAGGGCTGGTACCCGACTCTCGAAGCGTTCGTCACCGGCGGCCCCGTGTTGGCGGCGGTTCTCGAAGGGCTCGAAGCGATTAAGGTCGTTCGCGAGATGCTCGGCGCCACCAACGGCCTGAACGCCGCCCCCGGCACGATCCGCGGCGACTACAGCTCGAGCCGCCAGATGAACCTCGTCCACGGCTCCGACGGCGCCGAAGCGGCCGCCCGCGAGATCGCGCTCTACTTCAAGAAAGAAGAGCTCTGTGCCTACGAGCCGACGATCACGAAGTGGATGCGCGCCGGCGACGAGTAAGAGCAGGCGACGCTGATTGGATTTTTTTGACAGGATAAGCAGGATTGCACGGATTGACTGGATGAAGAACAGTTGGGAGGGAGTAGTTGCAATCAACTAATCCAATCGCCTTCAATCCTATCGATCCGTGAAATCCTGTTATCCTGTCCAGTCTTTCCGACGACGTTGATCGCCGCGAAGGCCTGAAGAAAACTAGTGAGGATCAGGCGGCACATACTCGCCAACGAACTCCACATCCGTTCCGCCGGCCGGAATCGCCTCCTCACGCCCTAGCCCCCACAGAATCGCATTCACCAGCAGCCGCCGCGGGGCTTCCTTCAAGAAGTCCCGCGGATGGCCGAGCGTCGTGAAAAAGACGCGCTGCACGCTGCCCTCTTTCGTCGGCAGCTCGCGCGTCCACGTCATAGGTTCGCGGTTGCCGAATTTCTCCCCGCCCGGTTCGGTTCCCTTCGTCGCGTCGCCGACCAGGAGGACCTTGCAGTCCTCCGGCAGCTTCACGTCACCGTCGTTTACCACGTAGAGCC
This sequence comes from Pirellula sp., assembly GCA_013822725.1. Classification (GTDB taxonomy): domain Bacteria; phylum Planctomycetota; class Planctomycetia; order Pirellulales; family Lacipirellulaceae; genus Lacipirellula. The sequence goes on along the minus strand of PNKX01000023.1, from coordinate 82,071 downwards.
ACGAGTTGAGCCATTCCTGCGGCGCGACGCCTCGGAGGATCGGATTGTCCGCTTTCGCTTCGCTCTCGACGACATAGGCTTCGGTCGTGTTGCCGTGGCCGTAGTGCGAGATCCACTTGTGGCCGAAGTAAGTCATCGGGAACTCGGCGTTCCAGCGATCTTGCGGCGGGCCAGGGTAGTTGAAGGCATGGCTGCTGGTGCGTAAGCCGACGATCGGCCGACCTGATTCGGCGTACTTAACAATCTCGTCGAGTTGCTCCTGCGGCAGCTGACGGAACCGCATATAGAAGACGGCCAGATCAGCGTCGCGGAGCGCTTCGAGGCCCGGAATGCTGTTGGCATGCCGATCGCGTTCGCCTTTGTCGTTCTCGGCGTAGAGCACGGTGGTCTTCACCCCATACCGTTTCTCGAGGATCGCGGCGAGCATCGGCATCGAGAGTTCGGACGAATACTCATCGTCGCCAGTGACGAAGACGACATGCGGCGCGTCGCCGGCGTCCGCCGCTTCAGCAGCGCAAGCAGAACGAGTACCAAGAGCCGCAACAACGACGGCAGCAGCAATAAAAAACCAACGGCGCAGAATCATGGAAATACCATTGGGATGAGGAGAAAGGCGATGATGACGCGACGACGACGAAGAAGGAGAAGAATAGGACGCGGATTTCCACGGATTTGGCGGATTGACGCGGATGATTGTCGGACCAGTTTCTGGAGCATTGTCTCTGTTCGGTCCTGGCATTTATCCGCGAGAATCCGTCAAATCCGCGTTCATCCGCGTCCTATTCTTCGGCAGCAGCGCATGGTCACCGCCGAGGCGTCAGCCGATGATTCCACGCGACGCCGCCCATCATACGCCGCGACGGTCGGCTTCCAAACCGTAACGGCGGATTTTTCGGTCGAGCGTCGAGCGTTCGATCCCCAGGATCGTGGCTGTCTTGCTCTTGTTCCACGCCGTCGCGGCCAGGGTCCGCATGATGTGGGCCCGTTCGACGTCGGCCAGCGAGACCGGCTGGTAGCCGATTTGGGGTTCGCTCCGCTCCATCCCCATCTCGGTGTCGCCGGCCGTGTTGAGCCGCGAAAGGACGAGGTCTTCGTGGTCGATGAAGTCGTTGCGGGCGAGCACGACGGCCCGCTCGATGACGTTCTTCATTTCGCGGACATTGCCCGGCCAGCGGTAACGGAGCAACTCTTCCATCGCCCGCGGCGTGTAACCGCGAAGCTTGCGGCCCGTTTCCTCGTTGAACTTTCGCAGGAAGTAGGCGGCGAGTTCCGGAATATCCTCCGGCCGCTTGCGCAGGCCAGGGACGACGATCTCCAGCACATGGAGCCGGAAGTAGAGGTCGCGGCGGAACTTCCCCTCGGCGACGTCTTTTTCGAGATCGCGATTCGTGGCGGCGATCGAACGGACGTCGACCTTGATCGCCTCGGCCCCGCCGACGCGTTCGAACGGATGCCCTTCCAGCACGCGGAGGAACTTCGCTTGGATCGAAGGGCTCATCTCGCCGATTTCGTCGAGCATGAGCGTCCCCTTGTGGGCCTGCTCGAACTTACCGATCTTCCGTTCGGTGGCGCCGGTGAAGGCGCCTTTTTCGTGGCCGAACAGTTCGCTCTCGAGCAGCGTCTCCGAGAGCGCCGCCGCGTTGATGCAGACGAACGGTCCCTTCTTCCGCGGGCTGGAGAAGTGCACGGCGCGGGCGACCAGTTCCTTGCCGACGCCGCTCTCGCCGCGAATCAGCACCGTGGCGCGGCTCGGCGCGGCGCGAGCGATCTGTTGCGTGACGCGCATCATCACTTCGCTCGAGCCGACGATCTCGCTCTGCACGCCCAGCTGCTCGCGCAACTGGACGCACTCGGTTTGCATCTGGTTGAGATTCTCGGCGAGTTCCTGCCGGCGGTTGAGGTTCTCGAGCGCGACGCCGACGGTATCGGCGACGGCGAGCGTAAATTCGAGGTCTTCGGGATCGGTCGACTTATCGGGATTGGTCGAGTAAAGATGAACCAGCCCGAGCAGCTCGCCTTCCAAGCGGACTGGGGCGCAGATCACGCTCGTCGCCAGGATCTCGCCGCGACTGTCGCGATTGCCGAGCTGGCTGTCGTCCATCACGTTGCGGGCCATCACTGCCTGGCCGTCGCGCATCACCGTCGATGCGAGGAACGACGAGACGCGATGGTAGGCGTGAGCGCCGTCACTCCGCTGGGCGATGACTTCGAGTTCTTCACTGCGACGAGCGCCCGATTCGTCGCGGCTGCGCAGCAGGATCGCGCCGGCGTCGACTTGCGTTCCTTCGAACAGCCCGTCGAGCGCCGCATTGGCGAGCGAAAAGACGTCGGTGCTCTTCGCCAGTTCGAATGCGAGCCGACAGAGCTTGGCGGTCGCGCGATTGATCTTCGGGCTCGACTCGCTCGGGTCCTCGGCCTCGCCCCCTTCGAGAAAGCGACTCTGCCCCTTGCGATGGGTGATCATCGTCGGCTCGAAGGCGTCGAACACGCTTTCATCTTCGCCGTTGACCGCCACGCCAACCGCCGTGGCGCTGCCGTCGACCGCTTTCGAGGTCTTCAGCAGCGTGCTGGTATCGGGGAAGGCCTGCGCCAGATCATGGACGAACGCCATATGGGAGTTCCCAATCTGAATAATATCGCCCGGCTGCAGTTCGTAGTCGCCGCTCAACCGCCCGCCGGCGACGACGGTGCCGTTGCGGCTGTCGAGATCGCGGAGCTTCCACGCGCCGCTCGCTTGGAAGACTTCGGCGTGATTCCGGCTGCAGCGCTCATCCTTCACCACCACGGCATTGGTAGGGCCGCGACCAATGGTGACCGACTCGCCCGGCACGAGGCGGAAGACGTCGGCCCATTTGGACCCTTCGCGGATGATGAGGTAAGCGTTGGACATGTATCGTTATCGTACACTCCAGGCGAGCGGAGGGGGTGGCACGCTCAGAGGCGCAGCCGATGGGCGTGGTGGCCAGTGAGCAAGGCTCGCCACGCCCTTTCGGAGTACCTGCAGGGCGTGCCACCCCGTCCCCGACGCCGATTTCTGCCCCTCTCTACACCTTATTCGCAAGCGCCCCCTGGATTCAAGCTGACGCCGCCGACGAAAGCGTTGGCAGGGCAGGGGGTTAGGACGATTGTAGCAGCCCGTTCTCGCCTGCCACGCGCCGCTGACCGCCGAATCCTCGGACAGTTCGCAAGCCACCCGTCTGGGGGCCGAAAACTGTTGAACTACAACACCTTAGCAACTACGCTAAAGACTTGCGGCGGCTGGAACGAGCGGCAATTCGCCTCGGAACCGCTTTCCGCCCAACTTATGCACCTTCCGCGCTTCGGTTTCGCGCCTGTTGGCCCGAAGCGGCGGTGGATACGGATCAGGAGAAGCTTGCGATGACTCGGTCGACTTACGGCTTGTTAATTCTTGCATGCGGGCTCGTCGCGTCGAGTCTTCGCGACTATCCGGCTGGTCAAGCAGGCGGTTTGTTTAACAACCGTGCGGTCGGCGGCGTCGCCGTCGACGCCAACGGCGTGCTCGAAGCGCCGACGGTGCAGGACGACAACGAGCTCGCCCAACTCCGCGAGCAAACCAAGCTCGACGTCCCCGCTCCGCTGCAGGAATTCACCGAACGGCGCGCCGTCTCGCTGAAGCAACTCGAAGCGACCCTCCGCAAGTGTCAGGCTGAAATGAAGCCGATTCCGGAAGAGGTAAAGTACCTCGCCGGTCTGCAGCGGGTGCAGTATGTGTTCATCTACCCCGAGCGACAGGACATTGTCCTCGTCGGTCCTGCCGAGGGTTGGGCGCTGGATGATCTGGGCAACGTCGTCGGCGCGACGACCAACCGCCCCGTGCTACTGCTCGACGACCTGATGGTCGCCCTCCGTAGCGGCAAGACATCGGCCCAGGAGCCGATCACCTGCTCGATCGACCCGACTCCGGAAGGGTTGGCCCGCGTGCAAGCGGTAGCGAACCGTCTCCGTGAGATGGGCGACAGCGAACAAACGTTGACTCGCATTGAAGAGGCCCTAGGACCGCAAGACATCTCGGTCACCGGCGTCGCCGACACGAGCCACTTTGCCCGCACGATGGTGGCCGCCGACTTCCGGATGAAGCGGATCGCGATGGACTTCGAACCAGCCCCGATCAACGGGTTGGACAGCTTTCTTTCGATGGTGAAGGTCAACTCGCGCGGCATGAACAACATGCTCCCCCGTTGGTGGCTCGCCCCCAATTACGAGCCGCTGGCCCGCACCGCCGATGGCCTCGGTTGGGAGCTTCGCGGTCAAGGCGTGAAGTGCATGAGCAACGAAGACTACGTCGATTCGACCGGCCAGAAGACCACCGCCGTCTCGAAAAACCCGGCCGCTGAGAAGTGGGCCGCGACGATGACGAAGAAGTATCCGGAACTGGCCGCCCACGACTCGTCGTTCGGCGAACTGCGGAACATCATGGACTTGGCAGTGATTGGCGCCCTCATCGAGAAGGAACGCCTCCTCGACATCGCCAACCTGCAGCTCCCCCGGCTGATGAGCGAGCAACCGCTCGAACGCTACCCGGCCCCGAAGCAGACCGCCAGCAAGGCAAGCGCCATTAAGCAACGGGGCGGCTGGGTGATCAGCGCCTCGGGCGGCGTCGAGATGCTGCCGTGGCACATCGCCAGCGAGACCGAGACGGTCGAGGCCGTGGGCGACGTCCGCAGCGACATGTCGGCCGTCGTGGAAGAGATCTGGTGGGAGTAATTTAGCCCACGCGTAGGTCGCCGACTTGTTCGGACTGATCGAACGATCAACAGCGAGAGGCCTGGAACCAGACTGGTTCTAGGCCTCTTTTTCGTTTGATAGTACCAGCCCGCAATGATCTAGTTCGCCGTGTTCTTCGTCCAAGCCCGCGGGCGAACGACGTTCTTCACGAGGCCAACGGTCTCCAGCGCCCGGATCGTGATCCAGGTGACGTCGAATTCCCACCAATGATGCCCATGGGCGGCGGCCCGCTGATCGGCATGGTGGTTGTTGTGCCAGCCCTCGCCATTGCTCCAAAGACCGACGAGGATGTTGTTGCGGCTGTTATCGTCGGTCTCGTAGTTGCGGTAGCCCCAGACGTGAGTCACCGAGTTCACCGACCAGGTGATGTGCCACGTCAGCACGGTGCGGACGAAGACGCCCCACACCATCAGGCTCAGCCCGAACTGCACGCCTGCCGCGAGCGACCCGCCCGTCGGCCAGCCGATCGCGAGGCCAAGCAAGAAGAAGAACGCCATGCTGCCGAGGTAGATGTAGAGCCAATTGGCCCCGCGCTCGAGCTTCATGTAGAAGGGGTCTTTGAGCAGGTCGCGCGTGAAGCGTTGGTAGTAGTTCACGTTGAGGAAGTCGCGGTTGCGGAAGATGAGCCAACCGCAATGTCCCCACAGGAAATTCACGAGCGGACTGTGCGGATCGGGCTGTTCGTCTGAATGCTTGTGGTGAATCCGATGCATCGCCACCCAACAGGCAGGCGTATCTTGCAGCGTACAGACGCCGAGGACGGCTAAGCCATGCTCCAGCCACTTCGGCGCGACCAACCCTTGATGGGTCAGCAGCCTGTGGTAGCAGAGGTTGATCCCCAGCGTGCCGAAGACGTACAGCCCGGCCACGGCTAGCGCGACGCCTGTCCAGCTAAAGAAGTAGGGGAAGAACGCCAAGCACGCCAGCACATGGACCAGCGGAATCCCGACGGCGTAGCGCCAACGGACTTGGCTCGGCTTCACCGTCGTCTCGGGACGCGGCAACACGCGCGACGCAGCGGAGCACGGCCCGCCCAGCGACGTGGGAACCACCGCCTCGGGCACATCGACTTCGGTCACTTCTTCGGGCAATACGGTAGACATAGAATCTCGACGATTGAAGGCCCGGCAATCTGCAGCTGTCAGCGTAAGATTGCCGGCCAGAGGGGTTAGGCAAGGTCGCTCATTATACTGCCTGAAAATCTTGGGCCAATCGCAGGATGAACGGGAAGAACGGCGTCGAAACCGATCGCCATCGTCTTATCGGCCGGCTGCAAATCCTTGGATAGCAAGGCTTTGGCAACCGGAAAACTCGCCCTGTCCGGCAGCGACGCTGCTGGCGAATTTAGCTCGGACCTTCACCCGGACGCGGGACTCTCGCCTCAATCGGGGGCAGAGCGCGCAGATTGACGAGGCGCGTCGAGGGGAGTTCGGGCGCCATTTGGGCCAGCACTGAGTCGATATAGCCCACCGCCGCGAGGGCGCTTAGCTCGCGGCTCGTCTTTCGGCGGGGCAGGGCCGACTTCATCAGCACGAACTCGTCGGCCAGCAGTGCGGCGGCCAAGCGGCCGGCAATCGAGTCGCTCGTCGTCTCCCAACTACTGGGGAGCCACGTCCCCGGCAGCCCCGGTTCGGAATGACGCATCCAGGGCGCCGGCCCAAAGATCGTGGCCCCCGGCTCGCCCACCCGTTGGCAGAGGAGGCAGTCGTCCTCGACGAGCGGGATCTCCGGCATCCAAGCGTGCAGCATGTGAGCCGTGACCGTGAGCAGGTCGACGCACATCCAGTGGGCCGCGGCGTCTTCGATCGGCTCGTCGGCGTGCCAGGTGCGGATCTGTTCGACCAGCGGACCGCCGCCGGCGATCAGCACGTTGTGGGCCGGCCGTTGGCGAGCCAGCCATTCGCGCAGCCGCTCGCCGAGATCGGGGAGATCGAACAGGCTACCGCCAACTTTTACGACGCGAATCATCAGATGGTGTGAGCGACTTTCCTCTCGCGAGCCAGCACGGCCAAGGCGTGCGCCGGGGCGCAACGACTGACGGCGGGGCCTAACTCTTCGGTCAAGGATAACACGTCGGCGTGCCACGGAAGGCGAGCCAGCAAATGTTGCAGTAGAAATTCGCCGTGGCCGCTGGTGATCACGGTTTTCGGGGTGGCGCCGAGTCGCGTGACGACTTTTTCGACAGCGGTTAGCAGGAGGTCGAGCTGAGCTTCGCGGACGGTCGCGGCGGCTTGGCGGGCATCTTCAACAGTGAACGAATCGGCGTCGGCGCACACCATCCGGGCGAGGCGCGCCAGCGCGTGAGGCCAGGTACGCGGGCGGCCGTCGGTGGTGTCCTGGTTCTCCGGCTCCTCAGGAAGTTCGCCGAGCATCAGGTAGGCGTCGGCAGTCGTGGCGAACAGCTCAGCGGCCACGGGGCAGTCGTGACCTTGCCACGGCAGCAAGCGAACAAGCGCGCAGAGCGGGGTGCGCTCGACGCCGGTGTAGACCAATTCGCCGCTCGCTAATCGTTCTGAATCGTGGAGGCCCGCCGCGATCGGGCCGTGCGGGTCGAGCGGAATGAGGTCGGCAGTGGTGGAACCGAGGTCGATGAGCAGCGCTGGCCACGCGGTGACATAGCGATTGGCGAACGCGGCGAGTGCATGCCAGTTGCTGGCGGCGGCGAGCAGCGGCGTCTTGCGGGCCGTGGCGACGCTAACCAATTGACCATCTACTTGGTAAACGCCAACGCCTCGCCCAGAAGCGGCGGCTTCCACGGCGTCCAATATCTGGCGTACTCCCTCGGCCTTCGTTACGAAGCAGTCGGCAAGTTCCGCAGTCATTGTCACCGCCAAGGAATCGCTCGGCGGCGCTGCTTTCAAAAGCTGCCCCAATTCGACGGCCAGCAGTTCCGGCTGCTTCCAAACCGCGAAGGGGCATGTCGCGGCGTAGCCGCAGCCGTCAGCTGCTTTCAGGTTGGCGCCGCCGATGTCGATTGCTAAGCAACTCATCGGCGGTTCACCCATGTGGCGCCGTCGGCCCCGAATTCGATGTTCGGATTGCGAAGAGTGATCTCAACCGATTCGCCGTTGACGACCTTGATCAGCAATTGAGCAAGATTCTGATCGATCGCTTGCCGCAGGCCGACGTACGAGGTGGTGACGCGCGGGTTGATCTCGATGACGGCGTCGTCCTCGCCGTGGGCGCTCGCGCCGAGAATCAGATCGACGCCGACGAACCCGCGCGCCGGTGGCATCGCTGTGAGGGCGCGCTCCGCGAGCAGTGAGGCGCGTTCCGCCAGCGCCGGTTCGACAATCAGGGCGCCGCCAAGATAAGTCATGCGGCCGTCGTCGCTCAGTCGCTGTGAACACGCGGGTAACATGATCGGGCCGGCATCGCCACATATCGCGGCAACGCTCGCCGATCGCCCTGGTTTGAATTCCTCCAGGCGACGCTCCCAGGCGTACGACGGCGGTTCGTCGCGGTGGCTGGCCACGAGATACATGTCCTGCGAGCCGGCGCCATCGGCGGGCTTGAGCACTGCTGGATACGCAAAGTCCGCGGGGAGCTTCGTTTCGCCTTCGGGCAAGATGACGCCATGCGGCGCGGCCACGCCCGCGGCGCGCAATCGTTCCGCCGTTCGCTGTTTGTGCGAGGCGAGCGTGATGAACTCGCGCGAGGCGTTCAACGAGCGGCCGCCAGCGTCGATGATGTGCTGCGTCGTGCGTTCGAGAATGCGGTCGAATTCTGGCGCGACGGCGAGCGACCAGTCGGCAGCGGCGGCGAGCCGCTCGAACTCTTCTCGCCACTCGCTCGCCGATTGCACGTCAACGACTTCGCAACCGGGAAAGGTTAGCGTGTCGAGCCGCACGTCGCGGAGCAGGCTCACGCGGCAGCCGGGGATCTTCGCGAAATCAGCGGCCAGCGCGGTCGCCATCGCGGAGCCTTCTCGCAGCAGCGATGCCGGCAGTTGGCCCGGCTCTCTGATCAGGCCGCCGCCGGTGATCCACTCGTAGAGGAAGACGTGCATGCGGAGCTAACCCCCGGTCACTGACCGGGGGCTAAGGAGTGGTTGGCGGCGCGTAGGTTAGAAGATGCCGAGCTGATCGCGGGCGTCTTCCGTCATGCGATCGGGCGTCCACGGCGGGTCCATCACCAGCCGCACGTCGACCGCGGCGACCCCTTCGAGATTGCCGACCGCGGCTTTCGATTGGCCAAGCAACTGGGGACCGGCGGGGCAGGCAGGGCTGGTCATCGTCATCTCGACGTCGACGTTGCACTTCCCCTCTTCGACGTCGGAGATCTTCACGTCGTAGATCAGCCCCAAGTCGACGATGTTGACGAACAACTCGGGGTCGATCACGGTCTTGAGCGCTTCGCGTACGGTGTCTTCGGCGATGGCCATTTCAATACTCCTCGTAGTTAGGCGTCGTGGTGAAGTCGCACGAATACCTGATCACCTTCAACCTTCACCTCGTGGGCGACGGTCGGCTTCGTTGCCGGCATAGTCATCGCGGCGCCGGTGGCGAGAGCGAACTTCGCCCCATGCCGCGGGCAGGCAATGGAGAGGTCTGCCGCATCGACTGGTCCGTCGCTTAGCGGGCCGCCGTCGTGGGTGCAGACGTCGTCGAGCGCGTACCAGTGACCGGCGGCGTGAATCAGCACCACGAGGCGGTCGTCGATCTCAACCAGCAACGAACCAGGATCAACGACCTCGCCGACCTTCGCAGCCGGAATGAACTCAGACATCTACTGACTACCGCCTTACTGGCTGCGCGCCGCGCCAGGCGACGCACGTTGATTGACTTGGGCTAAATATCGCGCACGCGCTGGCCGATCGCTTCGCCGAGGGCCTCGCTGACGCTTTCGATCGGAATGCGGTCGAAGACCTGTTGGAAGAAGCCTTCCACGATCATGCGGACCGCTTCCTGGCGGGTGTAGCCGCGGGTCATCGCGTAGAAGACCTGCTGCTCGTCGACGCGGCCACTCGTGCTGCCGTGGGTGCAACGAACGTCGTCGGCTTCGATCTCGAGGCCCGGGATCGAGTCGGCGCGAGCGGTGCGCGACAACATCAGGTTGTCATTCCGCTGGTAGGCGTCGGTCCGCTGCGCAGGCTTGTCGACCTTGATCATCCCGCGCCACACCGTGCGCGAGTCGTCCTGCAGCGCCGCCTTGTAAAGCAAGTCGCTGCGGCAGTGGGCCGCCATGTGGTGCTGGTGGGTGTTGTACGAAAGATGCTGCCGGCCTTGGGTGAACATCACGCCGTTCACCTGCGCTTCGGCGTCCTGGCCCGTCATCGCGACGTGCTGGTTCACCTTGGCCAACCGGCTGCCGAGCGCGCCGATGGTCCACTGCAAATGCCCCCGCGCGGCGATGTGGGCCTTCTGGTGAGCAAAGTGCCACACCTGATCGCCCCAGTTCTGCAGGCTGACGTACCGCAGCCGAGCGCCTGGCTCGACGAGCAGTTCGATCGAACCGCAATGGAAGCCGCCGCCATGTTCGGAGATGCTGGCCGTTTCCGACAGCAGCGTCGCCTCGGCGCCTTCCTCCACGATAACCAGCGTCCGGTTCAAGTCGATCCCGCCGTCGGTCATTGCCGAGAGCGAGTGCAGCGGCTCGTCGATCGTCACCCGCTTCGGCACGTAGAGCAGCGCGCCACCAGACCACGCAGCCGCATTGAGTGCTGCGAATTTGTCGCGGTTCGCATCGACGACGCGGCGTTCGAAATAGGGACGCAGCAAGTCGCCATGCTCGGCGACCATCGTCGCCAGGTCGCCAAACAGCACTCCCTTCGCCGACCACTTCTCGGCGAGCTGAGCCCCAACAACGACGCTATCGCTCGTCACCGTGCTGCCGCCAAGGGCCACGCCTTCGGCCAAGAGCGACCGCGGCATGTCGCTACCAACCGGCGCGCCGGTCGGGAAGCCGAAGCGGTCGAGCTTGAACAGCCGAATATCGGTGCGTACCCACTCTTCATCGTTGCGAGCCGGCATGGCCAACTCGTTGAAGCGGGCCCACGCGGCGCGGCGGAGATCGACGAGCCACCCCGGTTCGTTTCGCCCTCCAAGGAAAGCGTCGAAGCTATCTTGGGTGAAGCTGGGGGCAGTCAACGTAGCACTCATCTTCAAATAAACTTCCTGGCCGCGACGAGGAATCGCCGACCTTTCAAAGACTCAAGAATTCGCAACGGCGTGCAGTGAGAAACAGCAGGCGTTTAGCCCACGCTCCCTTCCATCTGCAACTCAATCAGCCGATTCATTTCGACGGCGTATTCCATCGGCAGCTCTTTGATCAGCGGTTCGATAAACCCGCTCACGATCATCGAGCTCGATTCGGCTTCGCTCAGTCCGCGGCTCATCAAGTAGAAGAGCTGCTCTTCGCCGATTCGCGAGACGCTCGCCTCGTGCTCGATCTGCACGTCCGACTCTTCGACTTCGATGTAGGGGTAGGTATCACTGCGGCTTTGCGGGTCGAGGATCAACGCGTCGCAGACGACGTTGCTCTTGCAGCCGGTGGCGCCCTTTTCGACCTTGCACAGGCCGCGGTAGCTCGAGCGGCCGCCGTTCTTGCTGATGCTCTTCGAGATGATGCGGCTCTTCGTGTTCGGAGCGCAGTGGACGACCTTCGCCCCCGCGTCCTGATGCTGACCCTTCGATGAGAACGCAATCGACAGGATCTCGCCGCGGGCGCCTGGTTCCATCATGTAGACGGCCGGGTACTTCATCGTCAGGCGGCTGCCGAGGTTGCCGTCGATCCACTCCATGAGCGAATCTTCGTACGCCATCGCCCGCTTGGTGACGAGGTTGTAGATGTTGTTCGCCCAGTTTTGGATCGTCGTGTAGCGGCAACGGCCATGCTTCTTGACGATGATCTCGACCACGGCCGAGTGAAGGCTCTCGGTCGTGTACATCGGGGCGGTGCACCCTTCGACGTAGTGAACCTCGGCGCCTTCGTCGACGATGATCAGCGTTCGCTCGAATTGGCCCATTTGCTCCGCATTGATGCGGAAGTAGGCCTGCAGCGGGAACTCGATCTTCACCCCCGGTGGGACGTAGATAAACGAACCGCCCGACCAGACGGCCGAGTTGAGGGCCGCGAACTTGTTGTCCTCCGGCGGAATGATCTTGCCAAAGTACTCGCGAAGCAGATCGGGATGATCGCGGAGCGCCGTGTCGGTATCGGTGAAGAGGACCCCCTTCTTGCCGAGGTCTTCCTGCAGCGAACCGTAGACGACTTCGCTCTCGAACTGGGCCTTCACGCCGGCGAGATACTTCTTTTCGGCTTCGGGGATGCCGAGCCGATCGAACGTATCCTTGATGTCCTGCGGTACGTCGTCCCAGGTCTTGCCCTGTTGGTCGGTCGGCTTCAGGTAGTAGTAGATGTCCTGGAAATTGATGCCGATGTCGCCGCCCCACAGCGGCATCGGCTTCGATTCGAAGATCTTGAGCGAGCGGAGGCGGAAGTCGCGCATCCAGCCCGGCTCTTTCTTCATCTCGGAAATCTGCGCGACGATGTTGGCGTTCAAGCCGCGCGCGGCGCGGAAGACGTCGTGCGACGGCGTGATGAAGTCGTACTTATTGATCTCGCCAATCGTGCCGTTTTCAAGCAAGTCGGTAGCCATGGTTGAGCCTATTGATTCTTTGACAGGATTGCAGGATTTCGCGGATCAGCAGGATGAAAGGATGAGAAGTTTCATCCTGTCGATCCTGTAAATCTTGTGATCCTGTCAATTATTCTCTTCTGTTCTCAATTAATTAAACGGCAGCGGTCGCTTGCTGCATCTCGGCGTCGGCCGCCGCGGCGTCGGGGTAGGCGGCGCGAATGCGGTCGTAACCTTCGGTGTACAACTCTTGGGCGAGCTCTACTCCGCCCGTCTCGACGATCCGCCCGCCGAGCATCACATGCGTGAAGTCGGGGACGTTGTTCTCAAGCAGCTTGTCGTGGTGCGTGATGATGAGAATGCCCATCTCCTCGCCTTCGGCTTGCTCGCGGCCGATCTGGGCGATGCTCTGGCTGGCCAGCTTCACTGCGTCGACGTCGAGGCCGCTGTCGGTCTCGTCGAGGATCGCGAACTTCGGCCGCAGCATCGCCATCTGCAGGATCTCGGCCCGCTTCATCTCGCCGCCGGAGAAACCGTCGTTGACGTACCGGCGGGCGAACTCGACGTCCATCCGCAGTTGGTCCATCTTCTCGGTCAGCTCCTTGCGGAATTGACGCATCGGGATCAATTCCTGACCTTCCTTGCGACTTGGATTGCGGACGTTAGTGGTCGCGTGGCGCAGGAAGTCGGCCATCTTCACGCCCGGAATCGCCATCGGCCGTTGGAAGGCCATGAAGATGCCGGCGCGCGCCCGTTCGGAGGCGTCCATCGCGAGGACGTCTTCGCCGTTGAGCTCGATCGTGCCTTCGGTCACCTCGTAGTTCGGGTGCCCCATGACCGCGTTGCCGAGCGTGCTTTTGCCGGAGCCGTTCGGGCCCATCAGCGCGTGCGTCTCGCCGCGGCGAATCGTGAGATTCACGCCGCGCAAAATCGGCTTGCCTTCGACGGACACATGGAGATTCGTAATCTTGAGCGTTTCAGCCATCGCAACAGTTATTCGCTTCGAGACGCAAAGTTAATTTCCAGCGAGCCGGGGCGTCTCGCCCCCGGCGCGTGTCATTCCAAAAACTCAACCAGTAATCTTCTGATGATCAAACAGCGGCGCCGTCTCGATCGGGCTCGCCACATAACCGCTGTGATGCGGCATCGGCAACTCGTCTTCGACTTTGTTGCCGATCCCCTGACCAGCAATCCGAGCGATCCGGTGCCCCTTGATCTTGTCTTGAATTCGCATCAGCCCTTCGAGCAACGCCTCGGGCCGCGGCGGACAGCCAGGAACGTAAACGTCCACCGGCACCACCAAGTCGACCCCCTTCACCACGTGGTAGCCATACTTGAAGTACGGCCCGCCGCCGACGGTGCAGGCGCCCATCGCGATGACGAACTTCGGATCGGGCATCATGTTGTAAAGTCGCCGCACACGGCTCGCCATTTTGTACGTCACCGTGCCAGCGACGATCATTAAGTCTGCTTGTCGCGGCGTGGCGCGGAATGCTCCGGCGCCAAACCGATCCATGTCGTAACGGCTCGCTCCCGCCGCCATCATCTCGATCGCACAGCAGGCGAGTCCGAACGTCAGCGGCCAGATACTGGCCTGCCGCGCCCAATTAATCGCCTGCTCCACCGTCGTGGTGATAACGTTCTCCTCAAACCGTCCTTCAATCCAAGGTTGCGACATAGCGGTTCGATCGTCCTATGAGTTGATTGCGGCGCGTCCAAAACCCTTACGGCGAAAGGCTTAGCGTATCACGCTAGCTTGCGCCCGACTAGGAGTGACGGCTCGCTTCAGCCCGCTGCTCCACTCGCTTCGAAGGTACAACAATTTGCTCCGTCGAGCCGACACGAACTCAGCCGCATCGACTCGCCGAGCACGCTCGACAACAACATCTTTTCCATCGCACAAACTCCCCGATCATGCTCGGCCAAATCGGGGTAGGGGCACGCCAACGCGGTTAGCACCGGCAACTCCCCTGACGCTGATTCTTGATATTCGAACGGCACATCCTGGCTCGCCATCAGGCGCGCCAAATCGGCCATCCGCTCTTTCACCGTTTCACCCTGTATCTGTCCGCGGTAACTCTCGGCCAGGCGGTCTGAAACTCGCTTCAATAGCCCGCGACGAATCTCAGGGTCGCGAATCTCGCGGATCTCATCCCACAACACCTGCACGAGCGGGCCGTAGTTATTGCCGCCCGACCGAATTCCGGCCGGCGTCAACGAGTAACGGTGCGTCGGCCGGCCGCGACCAGCCGCTTCCGACTCGCGAGCGATCAGCCCATGCTCCATTAACCGCGTCAGCCTCTGGCGAACCGCCGTCGCGGTGACGCCCGTGAACTCAACCAAATCGCTCACCGTGGCGACCGCGTGGCGGCGCAGGTAGTCGACGATCGTTTGGTCTGAGAGTTCGGTAATCGCGTTCATGGCTTTTTTGCTGCTGGGCGACGAGCCGCCTAGCACTTAATCCTACAGCCATGCCGATTTGTGACAACTGGCTATTTGATAAATACTTGTGTGCGCAAATTCTACAAGTCGTAAGTCATTGACACGGAAGGTGTTATTCGATAAAAGTCAGCCTCTGCTAGCGTGCCAAAGAGGAGGCGTTACGCAGAGGTTTACCGATCAAATCAGGTGGTGGCAGAGGAGACGACCGCGTGTCGAGCAAATCCCCAGCGGGCGGCGAGCAGTGGGCCTCCCGAATTGGCGTCATTTTGGCAGTCGCCGGCTCCGCCGTCGGATTGGGCAATTTTCTGCGGTTTCCGGGGCAGGCCGCCCAGCATGGCGGCGGCGCCTTCATGATTCCGTACTTCATCTCCCTGCTGGTCCTGGGGATTCCCCTTTGCTGGGCCGAATGGACGATGGGCCGGTATGGCGGCCTCAACGGGTTCAACTCCGCCCCCGGCATCTACAGCACGCTTTGGAAGAGCCGTTGGGCGCGATACTTCGGAGCGATCGCGCTCGTCGTCCCTCTCGTGATCTACATGTACTACGTCGTCATCGAGGCGTGGTGCCTGGGGTACGCGATCCAGTACCTCACCGGCTCGCTGATGAAAGAAGGCAACAACCCCGAAGTCTTCCAGACGCATTTCGATGAATTCGTCGGCGCCGACGCCAACGGCGCCCTGTTCCAGTCGGGACACCTGGGATTTCTCGTCATCTTGGCCGGGACGTTTATCGCAAATTTTGTGTTGATCTATCGGGGGGTCAGCAAGGGGATTGAAACATTCTGCCGCGTCGCGATGCCGGCCATGGCCGTGTTGGCGTTTATCGTCCTGATCCGCGTGTTGACGCTCGGAACGCCCGATCCCAGCAAACCAGACCAATCCGTACTGGGCGGACTTGGATTCATGTGGAATCCCGACTTCTCCCATCTCTCTGATCCGCAAATGTGGCTCGCCGCCGCGGGACAAATCTTCTTCACGTTGTCGGTCGGCTTCGGCATCGTCATTAACTACGCGAGTTACCTGAAGCGCAAGGATGACGTCGTTCTTAGCGGCGTGACAGCTTGCAGCGTTAACGAGTTCTTCGAAGTCTGCTTCGGCGGACTGATTACCTTGCCTGCCGCATTCATTTTTCTTGGCGCGGCCGCTGGCTCGCAAGGGACGTTTGATCTCGGCTTTAAGGCCTTGCCGAATGTCTTCGCTCAAATGCCGGGTGGAAGAATCATTGGCTTCTTGTGGTTTATCGTCCTGTTCATCGCAGCGATCACCAGCAGCATTTCGATGCTGCAGCCTGTCATCGCCTTCTTTGAAGAAGGGTTCGGGCTGAAGCGGCATGCGTCGGCGGCGATGTTAGGACTCGTGTCGGCGCTAGGATGCGGATTCGTCCTCTACTTCTCTGAAGGGATGGTGGCGCTCGATACCCTCGATTTCTGGGTGGGGAGCGTACTGATCATCATGCTCGCCCTCATTCAAGCGATCATTTACGGTTGGTGTTTCGGGATCGAGCGAGGAGCCGAGGAGGCCCACGTCGGCGCCCACATGCGGATTCCGCACTTCGTGCAGTTGATGCTGAAGTACGTCGTGCCGGTCTACCTCATCACCATCTTCGCGATGTTCTGTTGGAACAATGTTCCGAGCCAAGACGTCAACGTCGCAACGCTCGACGCCAGCGTGGTCGCCGGACTTCAAGAGGGCGAGTTGGGTGCGCCGCTACTGGCGACGCTTGCCGCCCATGACGTCGAGGCGCCGGCGGGATCCAAGTTGGTGAGTGACGGCAGCGATTGGCTGATTGTCGACGCCGACGACGCGCTACTCGTTACGTTGAACGGGGGCGAAGACGGCGTAGCATTGGAACGCCACAAAGCGGGATATTATGAAAACATCGTCAACAATCCGGTCGCTCTGGCGTCGGTCATGTTCATCGCCATTATTCTCGCATTCCTGTTGCTCCTGGTGCATATCGCCGGCCGCCGCTGGGAAGCCGAAGGCCGCCTGACTTACCCTTGAGTCAAGCGTTTTCAAAACAGGCATAACAATCAGTCGAAACCAATCGCGGAAGCATGCAAAATGAGTTGGATTATTTTTGCCGCCACTGAGGCTTTGAACGCCCAAGGGTGGACGATCATGCTGATCTCGGTCGGATCCGTTGTCTCGCTGACCTTCTATTGCATTCGCCGGGTGCTTCAGCTCCCGGCCGAAGACGTTGAGGACATCAAGGGGCCGCTGGAGATCGATACGGGTGATACGCAGGATGCCGATTGATCGATCGTTGGTTGATTGAGTTGACGTCCCTGCCTCCCTCCGCCGCAAGCCGTGTCTCTCGACGAACTTATTCCTGTCTTGCAGACCGCTATCGGCCCGGTGATTCTCATCTCCGGCGTCGGGATGCTGCTGCTGACGATGACCAATCGGCTGGGGCGGACGATTGATCGTTCGCGGGCGCTCATCGCCCTCCGCAGCACTTCATCCGATTCGCGCCGGTTAGCCGTTGAACTTCAGTTGGGAATACTCTGGAAGCGGGCGAGGTTGCTGCGGCAGGCGATTACGTTGGCCACCGTTGCGGCTCTCCTGGCCGCCCTCATGATCATCGTCCTGTTCATGGGGACGCTGGTCGATTTGCACGTCGCGGTGGTCGTGATTCTCCTCTTCGCCGCATGCCTCACGAGCCTCATCGGCTCGCTGCTTTTCTTCTTGCGTGACATCAATCTCTCGCTCCGAGCGCTGACGCACGAATTGGATCAAGAGGTCGAATAGTCTGGGTAACCATCCGATCTAGACGGGAAAGTACTTCTCCACGACGGCATAAAACGCGGCGGGCGATTCGATCGTGGCGACGTGCTTACGGAAGTCGCGGGCGCCGGGGCGGCCTTGGGCATAGCAGCAGGCGTACTTGCGCATCAGGACGCTGGCCTTCTCATCGCCGAAGCGCTCGCGCACCAGTTCGAAGTGGTGGATCATTAGTTCCCGCTGCTCTGCGAGCGTTGGGTCGGCCGGGATCGGTTTGCCGCGGACGGCGGCGGCGGCTTGGGCGTACAGCCACGGTTTGTTGAGCGCCGCGCGAGCGATCATGACGCCGTCGACGTTGTACCGCTGGAACGCGGCGACCACCTTTGCCGCAGAGTCGAGGTCGCCGTTGCCGATGAGCGGAATCTTCTTGAGATGCGGCTTAATGGCGCTAATCTTATCCCAATCGGCTTCGCCGCTAAACATGTCGGCCGCCGTTCGCCCATGGACCGTGAGCGCCGCCGCTCCCGCCCCTTCGACGACCTGAGCGACGTCGATCGCGTTGATCTGATCGCGCGAGCAGCCGAGGCGGATTTTCGCGGTGACGGGCGTTGGCGCGCAGGCAGCGACGACGCGCTCGATGATCTCGCCCATCCGGTCGGGGAACCGCAGCAGGTATGAGCCGCTGTGAGCCTTCTGCGTCACTTGTCGTACCGGGCAGCCGAAGTTGATGTCGACGACGCTTACCTGGTACTCGGTCGCCAGGCGGGCGCCAACCTTGGCGAGGGTCTCTGGTTCGTTGTCCCAGATCTGCACCGCAAGCGGCCGCGGTTCGCCGGCGACGCCCCAGAGGCGGTCGGGATGTTCCGCTTCGTGCTCGTCCATCCAAACGAACCCGCGGGCGTTCACCATCTCGGTCGCCAGCAGGCCGGCGCCGCCGAACTCGCGGACGATCTGCCGGAAGGCGTAGTTCGTGAACCCCGCCATCGGCGCTTGCAGGATCGGCGGGTCGACTAGCAGCGAGCCGATGTAGAACGGTTTCGCCAGCGGCCGCGACAGGTCGCTCACTGCGATCGATGATTCGAGAACCGTGCTTGCCATGATGTACGAAGAGCCCCCGGGATGAACCCGGGGGCTCGCTTTGGATTTCTGTTGACCGACGTGCTTGCGTTTTAAGTTATTCGCGATCCATCAGGTTGCGGAGCCGGCTGACGACGATTGAACGTTCGCGTTCACGACCGAGCAGACGTTGCAGCGGGCGGCGGACTTCTTGCCGCCGTTCCGCCTGCAGCGTTGGCGTCGCGCCGTTCTCGCCTGCTGGGGATCCGTCGGCGACGTTCGCTGCGTCGGCCGGTTCCTCTGCTGAGGTTGGTTCGATGTCCCCTTGGCCCCAACGGAGTTGGTCGGTGGGCGCCGAGGTGCGAATCATCATCGCGACCAGCCGGTCGGCGGGAACCTCCGCCGGCGCGGCAAGTTCGGTGTAGGTCGCGATCTCTTGGTTGTACTCGCGAGCTCGCGTCACGAATGCTCGCCGCTGCAGCGAGAGGAGTTGCTGCGCGTTGAGCAACTGGGTTCCGTCGTTCGTCGCCGCTCGCATCGTCACTTCTTGCTCCAACGACGCTTTCGCATCTTCGACCGCTTGGGTCATCGAGCGCAACTCAGCGTGGCGGAGCGACAGGACGTCGGCGAGCTTCTTCGCGACGAGGTCGGGTCGCGCGGCAAAGATTTCGTCGTACTCGGCGTTGTAGCGCCCGCAGTGGGGGACGTCGGCCGGGACGGGCGGCAAGGAGGAGGCGTTGCCGCCGAGGAGCGTGTGGAGCTGCAACTGCGCCGCCTGAGCGGCGAAGCGGGCCGCGTCGATGCGCGTCTTGACGTCGGCTTGGCGAACATCCCATTGCTTGTTGGGAGCCGCGACGCCGGCGCGGTAGGCGTCGAGTTCCTGAGCTTCGAGAACCGCCAGGTAATAGTCAGCCACGGCGGCGGCGAGGTCCCAGTAAGCCTTCGCCCGTTGGGTTTGGTCTTGCCGCGAGCGGGAGTCACGGACCGCCTCGCCGAGTGTGATCGGCGTGCCGGCGAGCGGGGCGTCCGCGGGCGCCTTCATAAGCTCTTGCATCAGCTTGGTGGGCTTGGGGCCGCTGACGAGCGTCGAGCGCTCGGCGGGAGCAGCCGCTTGGGCCGGGGGGGCGAAGGGCTGCGTGGCCGCGGCGGCTGGGGGGGCTGCGGCTGGTTGTTGTGGGGGCGTCCCGGCGGCTGACGCTGCCGGCTCGCCTGCGGCGGGAGTGGGGGCGGCTTCAGCGGCGCTTGGGGTGGGTTGAGCGAAGAGCTTTGCGTAGTCGGGCGTCGCGGCCGCCTCGGCGGGGGCGCTGGCGGGGGACTCCGCGGCGGGAGCGGGGGCTGCGGCCGTTTCGTCGTAGCGGGATTGAGCTTGGGCGACTTGCCCGAGGCAGGCCAGGGTCATCCCGGCGAGAAGCAACCTCATCGTGTGAATCCTCCGTCGTGAGTCAGCGCCAACTGGCGCGGGTAGGCTCGGTGGGCGGGTGGTTCGGGATGGGCAGCGAGGGCCAAATTCCCGGAAAGGCGAAGGTATTAGGGTCGCACGGGAGGGGGCGAGAGTCAATCGTTTGAACGGGTTACGGCGGGGGCAATTTGGGCTTCGAGAAACATCGTTGGTTGAAAGAAAGAGGAGTGAGAGGTTTGCGTGGAGTGGCCTGATTGCTGGTCGATTGGTGGGAATCGCTAAGCCGCGAGCGGCTGGGGGGCGTTGTGTCGTGTCCTGTCGCGTCGTCTGGTGGCGGAATGCGATTTTTGGCGACAGCACGACACTAGGCCTAACTTGTTTTGTTTGTAGTGGTTGCGTCATTTTCTTACAGGACGATAGCAACCTGGAGGCGACAGTTGTCGCGACAGCGGCCTGCGTTATGGCGTCATGGCGTCGATCTACGGTCGAGAGAGTTGGATCTTCATCTGAAGGGTGATCTGGACCAGGCGGGATTCGCGCGTTGTTTGATCCATCGCGGGTCGCTTAGCCAGCCGCGAGTCCGGGAATTCAGTTGCCAGAGAGCGGATGTATACGGACGTTCATTATTTCAGCTCGGGCGGCCAATTGCAAGTTGGCTGATTTCAGATTTATTGGGCAGGTGTGCGCGACGTGTCGGCGTGCCGATGATGGCGCTGAGCAAGGAAAGCGGTTCGGCAAGAATACTTGCAGAGTAAATTAATGAGCGGCGTCAGGTTCACAACTCGGCAACTCTTTACGTCGACCGTGGTGGCTGCCGGGCTGCTGACGTTTGCCCGGATGATGGGGTTGAGCGATGCGGCGACGCTGGTAGTTTTCGGGCCGCTGGTTGGCGTGGCTCTGTTGGGGCGTTACCTGTCTGATACTGGGTGTTTGATAGCCGTGTTGGGGTACGTTTTGTTTGTGTTTGTATGGTTGGGGTTGATGGGGCCGCAGTAGGAGCGGCTGGGGGTCGAGCTGTCCTGAGGCGTTGCAAGAACCTGTCACATGAAACTGAGTGATATTCTCAACCCTGAGTATCAGCGACGATACGGGAAGGCCATGCGCGATTGGGAGGCCGGGCGAAATCTCGTTGAGGCTGCTGCGGTCGTGTACGGCACTAAGAGCAAAAAGGCTCTTGCGGCCTTGATCAAGCTTCGAGACGAAGAGCTAGCCAGCAAGCGGAAAAAGGGAACTCAACTCAACGTCAGCGGCCTGGGAAAACTTACGCACGATGGCGTGCGATTCGTATGTAGAAAGAAGACGTTGCTTTATCCGAAATCGTCTGTAATTGTGGAAGTTCCGTTGGAACTGGCGAACAGCGAATCAATTGGACTTGTGTGGACGCGGTTTTGCCTTCGCGAGCGAAGTCTCTTGCGCGAGCTGGAATCGGCCCTTGCTCGATATTACCGTAAGATTCGGCTGCGTCCCGGTTTGACCGGTGTGGATCCTTTGCCCAGTCTGCGGCGAAACGCAGACATTTGGAAAACGTTAGGCAAGCCAGAAATCGCGTTTACGCGGCGCCGCGACGAAATTGCTATTTCGTTCTCATGGAGTCCAGAGTGGGAGGAAGAACATGGCTTGTATGCCGCTCTGTCACCGGACGCTCGCATCGTAAGCGTCGGGGAATACGGCGAGCAGTGAAATCGAAATCGTCTCTTGCATGGTGCGTTCAATGCGTTGGTCGATCAGATCACTGATGCTCTACGTGGCGGCGTTCAGCGTCTGTCTTTCGCTCTGCTACCTGCCTTTTGCGGAGTTGGGCGGCTTTGTTCTTTGCGTGATTATCGTCGTGCTTGGACAATTTCTGCCTGCTAAGGAGTGGCGATATTTGACGTGGAGCGCCTTGTTGGGCGTCATCGTCGCGTTCATGGCGTCGGCGATCTACACGCGAATCAGAGTGGGGGGGATCGGGACGCCGACGTATGCATCAAATGCCAGGATAGCGGCGATTCACGATCCGTTAAGGCCCTATCTTTTTCCACTAGGAGCCTTCGGCGGCGGTTCGATTGGAATGCTTCTCTATAAAAGGCAATCGTTAGTTGCAGTCCGTGACGAGAGAGTGAACAGTTAGAGTGTTTCTCATCTCTGTGTCACGTTTCTGGCTCCTGCTGCGCAAGGGGGCGAGCACTGCGCGGGAGGACGTTTATCGGTATAGCGACCGACCCCCTGACGGAGCAAGGGGCTGAAGTTGTGGGCGCCGGCCTCTAGCGGCCGTGCTAGATCCTTTGCTGCGCTCAGGATGACCCTGGCGCTCAGGGTGACGGATGTTGGAGCGCTGGCTAGCGGCGCGGTTTTGCAGTTTTGCGGATGACTATTTCCACGTCGTTCTGTTGCGCGGGGCCGGGGGTGGTGCGGCCGTTGGCGATTGATTCTTTGAGCTCTTGCGTGAGGCGGGCGACGATTTCGGGGTTGTTGGCGGCGACATTTTGTTGTTCGCCGGGGTCGTGGGCGAGGTCGTAGAGTTGGTCTGGCGAGAGCTTGCGCTTGGTGGCCTGGGGTTCGCGCGGTTCGCTCCAGCCGCCGGAGCCGGCGCAGAGTTCGAGCTTCCACTGGCCGTCGCGGATGGCGAAGTAGCCGTCGGCCGATTGTTGGATGGCGTGTTGGCGGACGGGGCGGTCGTCGCCTTGGAGGATTGGGAGGAAGCTGACCGAATCGACGGCGGCGTTGGCGGGGAGCGGTTCGTCGAAGAGATCGGCGACGGTGGCGACGAGGTCGATTTGGCCGATGAGTTGCGACGACTCGGCGTTGGCAGCGACGACGCCGGGCCAGCGGACGAGGAAGGGGATGCGGTGGCCTCCTTCCCAGACGTCGGATTTGTAGCCGCGGAAGTTGGCGCTGGGGTAGTGGCCCTGTTGCTCAAGATGCTCGGGCTTCACGTAGGGGGCGAAGCCGTTGTCGCTGGTCAGGATGACGAGCGTGCGATCGCGCTGGCCGGCGTCGTCGATCGCTTGAAGGATCTCGCCGATGGCGGCGTCGGTTTGCATGACGAAATCGGCGTACTCGCCGAGGCCGCTGCGGCCTTGCCACGCGGGCGTGGGAACGAGCGGCGTGTGGGGGGAGGCGAGGGGGAGATAGAGGAAGTAGGGCTGTGGTTGGTCGGCGTCGCTGTTCGCATCGTTGCGAGTCTGGTCGCCGTGCGATTTGATGAACTCGATTGCTTTGGCGGTGAGCGTTGGGAGGACGTCGACCGCCTCGAAGCTGGGGGCGGAGGGGCCGGATCGCATGAACGTTTTCGTCGCCGTAGGGGCTTCGGGGAAATGGTCGTCCTCGATCCAGGCGAACGGCGGCATGTCGAGTGACGCGGCGATGCCGTAGAAATGGTCGAAGCCGTGCTGCAGCGGGCCGTCGACGATGGGCGACGTGAACTGGTCGGCGCCGAACTCTAGGCCGAGGTGCCATTTTCCGAAGCAGGCGGCGTCGTAGCCCTGTTGTTTCAGGAGCGTGGCGAGCGTCAGTTGATTGGGGGCGAGCAATGGTGCGGACATGCCGTTGAGAACGCCCGATTGAAGGCGGCTGCGCCAGGCGTAGCGACCGGTGAGCAGGCTGTAGCGGCTGGGGGTGCAAACCGAGCAGGAGGAGTGGGCGTCGGCGAAACGCATGCCGTCGGCGGCGAGACGGTCGATATTCGGCGTGGGGATTTTTCCGCGCTGGGGGTTGAGGACTTGAACGTCGCCGTAGCCGAGGTCGTCGCAGAGGATGACGACGATGTTGGGACGGGTAGGGGCGTCGTCAGCGGCAACGTTCGCTGCGCCGATGAGAGCTAAGATCGCGAGGGTATGGAAAACAGGGGGCATGGTCGCGCTCCGGAGCATCAAACCGAGTCTCCGCTAGAGATTGCATCGCGTCAATGACTTGGGGTTCCGCCCATGTTATTCTGGTGAAGAGTGTCCGAGTCGCATTCTTCCTCAATGATGAACTGGAATAGCTAATGTCTGTGGGAAATCTGTGGAGTTGCTGCATGGCGGCGTTGGCCTGCATCTCGCTAACCGGATCCGCTAGTGAGGGAGCGGTGCTGACCGGAACGTTCGTCGATTGGCGTGAGGGAGGCATCCGGGAAGTTGGGGACGGCGTCAATCATGTGAGCATGCGGTGGTCGATCAATACGCTCCATTACGGCTGGTTCTATGGGCGAGATTTGGACATCGACAGTGATGTGGCGTACGCAGCGGGGGTGCGTTCCATCAATCAAATCACCAACGCAGCGTCATTGCCATTTACGCGTCAAGCGATTGGGCCGTACGGCGACGCTGCGGCAGCGGCCGACGGAGTCGGCGATTTCATCGTGTGGCGTCATGCCACATCGGGACACATGGCGGTGTTGAGGATCGACGATATTGACACTGGTTTGAATACTGGACCGAATTTTGGTCACGACGACGACCTGCTGCAAGGACGTTGGTGGTATCAGACCGACGGCAGTGGCGATTTTTCTTCAATCCCGGAGCCAAGCGCCGGCGTCCTCATATCGCTGGCGAGCGTGGTAGGCGCCTGTAAAGTGCGGCGCGGATCGCGTAGCTGCGACGTGGCGGGAAAGCGAATTAGCTAAGGCGTCGTTGCGCGAGAAAGGCTGCGTGGCGCGACTCGCCGTAGAGTCGCGCACGCAGCGCATCGCTGACGCGAGAAGGGGCGTCCGGAAGATTCATTGCACTCCGAACGCCCCGTGCGGGTGATTATTTCTAATAGAGTCGCTAGCGCGGCTTCTTCATGAACATGCTGGCGAGTTGATTGAGGTCGTCCATGTCGACGTCGCCGTCATGGTCGCGATCGAGAATCGCGTCGAAAATGCCTTTGGCTTTCGGTTGCTGATCTTCGATTTCAGTCCGTGCCTTGCCGACGATCTTGGGGAGCGCTTGCGCACTCGCTTCGGGCGCGCGCTCGGCTGCGCCGAAGATGCCGCCGAGGACGGCGGGGAGGACTTTGGCGAAGACTTTGCGCGAGGCCTCGGGGTCGAGGGTGATCACTTTGCCGTAGGCGCCTTCGACGTCGGGAGCATCTTTGCCGAAAATCGTCTTCAGCATTTCGTTGGCGGCCTTGGGATCCATGTCGCGGACTTGGACGTGTTTGCCTGAGGCAGGGGCGTCGGCGGGGAGGTTGCCCTGCTCGACTTGTTTGCGCAGCATCTCCCAAATGCTTTCCGCGCCTTCCTTCGTTTTGCTTTTGTTCTCGAGGCCGCGCAGGATCGTGCCGACGGCGGCGCCGTAGGCTTGCTCAGCTCGCTGGGGATCGTTGCCGGTGTGCGTGCGGACTTTTTCGACGGTCTCGGTGTCGTTGCCGAACAAGGCTTCCAATAGACCTGGCATTTCGCATCTCCTGCCTAAGAAAGAGTAAGAAGAGAACTGGTCGATCTGGCGACGAGGCGCGCCGGCAATGCCGGCGTCGATGAGCGATCAGAGCCGTTGGTAGGAACCGATTCGCGCGCACGTCGCTTGCGACCCAACCGTACCCAGTGCGTGAGCTTAGTCCTGGGGGCCCAGCAGACCAAGAAGTTGAGCGGTTAGACCAGTAATGCGGGCAACGAACAGAGGGCGGCACTCGGGCGGCGCTACGCTGGCTTCGGCACGGCCGCTTGGGTGAACCAACTGGCGCCGACGGCGAGCGGGCTCAGAATGGCCAGGCCGACGAGACCGTAGACGAATTGTCGCGTCGGATCGGCGGTCATGAAGAAGACGAGCGCGGCGTTGATGGCATTCAGCACCAAGTAGTTTTGGAGGGCGACCTTCCAGAAGTGCGCGGCGCCAAGTTGCCGGTGGGCGAGGGTGGAGACGGCGAGGAGGAAGCCGAGGGCGAGGCTGATCAGGGCGCCGATGGCCGTGACCAGGAGGGCCCAGGGGCTGACGCTGAGCGCGAGGCCCGCCATGAAGCTGCCGAGCGTGCCGACCAAAACCGTGGCCGCGACGATGCGACGGAAGAGCGGGTCGCGGAAGATTGGTTGCATCGGGGCGTCCCGGATTGAGTTGGGAACTTGCAGATTAAGCAGGACTGCGGTGCGATCGGCCATTGAAAACATAGCTTACGACGTTCGCTCGCCTCTCGTCTCCGCGAGGTCGGGTTGTAAGAGTTAGCGCGGCTGCGGTTAGAAAAAACTAACCACCAAGACGCGAAGGCACGAAGACGCACCAAGGAAGAAGGGGGGAGGGGGGAGGGGGGAGGGGAATTTTTGCACCGTTAATGGACGCTGATTGGCGCTGATAGGGCCGTTCACCGTTTTCTTACTTCCTTCGTGGCTTCTTAGTGCCTTAGTGACTTGGTGGTTAAATTCCTTGTCCCGCTCCGGCGGGTCGTTGACCCGCGGCTGGGGGTTGGTGGTATTCTTTGGGGATTGAATTTTCGCCGTCTCTCACGCTTGGACGCCTCATGTCTGCCGCTGATCCGCTACAGGAACTTCAACTACGCTTGGTGCCGCTGCGGGCGACTTTGCTGGAGCATCCGCTCTATCGGCGGATCGACGGGGCGGCGGCGCTGCGAACCTTCATGGAGCACCATGTCTATGCGGTATGGGATTTCATGTCGCTGCTGAAGGGATTGCAGAAGCAGCTGACGTGCGTCGAGATTCCTTGGCGGCCGGCGCGCGACCGCGCCGCTGCAAGGCTGGTCAATGAGATCGTGCTGGCCGAGGAGAGCGACGAAGATGGCGAAGGCGGGTTTGCCAGCCACTACGAGCTGTACCTTCGCGCGATGAAGGATGCGGGCGCGAAGACGGACTCGATCGAAACGTTCGTGGCGCGCATCGACGAAGGAGCGGGGCTGGAGACGGCGCTCGACGAAGCGAAGGTCCCGGCGGCAGCGGCTCAATTCGTCGAAGAGACGTTTCACACAATCGAGCAGGGGAGCCTCTGCCGTTTGGCGGCGGCGTTCACGTTTGGTCGCGAAGATCTGCTGCCGAGCGTCTTTGAGAAAATTGTCGCTCAAGCGAATGCGACTGCCGGCGGATTCGGGCGATTTCAGTACTATTTAAACCGGCACATCCAACTCGACGGCGACGTTCACGGCCCAATGGCGGCGCGGTTGGTGCGATCGCTATGCGGCGCTGAGCCGGAGCGGTGGCGGCAGGCGGAAGCGGGGGCGATGGAGGCCCTGCGGGCGCGGGTGGCGCTGTGGGACGGGATGCTGGCGGCGATGGGGTAGGTAGGAGCGGCGCGGGGCGGAGGCTGGGCCATTGCGGCCATTTAGCCGCGGATCCCGCCGCGAGCGGCGGGGCTATATGGGCTTGGCGTGGTGGCGGGCGAGTTGGCGGGGCGACGGGCGGGCGTTGCGTCGCGGCTACTTCAGCGAGATCGTCGGTGCCTTGGCGCTGGCGTCGATCTCGACCTTGTCTTCGCGGGCGAGCCAACCGAGGGCGAGCAACACGAGATCGGCAGGGGCCTCGACTGACTTCTTCAGCGCGGCGAGCGAAACGCCGCCGTTGCCGGTGGAGAGGGCGCCCCAGACTTCGCCGGCGGCGAGGCCGATCTCTTCAACAGTCAGCGGGCGGGCGGGAACGGCCGGCGCGGCGGACTTCTTCGGAGCGGCTTTGGCCGGCTTCGGCTCTTCGGCGGGTTCGTTAAAGAGGGACTTGGCTAGTTCGGGTGCGGTTTTGGGAGCCGCTTTTTTTACTGGCTTCGCGGCGCTTTTGGCGGCGGGCTTGGCTTTCTTGTCGGTCGACGGTTGCTTCTTGGCCACAGCGATTCTCTCCCCTCACGACGCCGGCAAACCCGCCCCAAGCTGCCCGGCATGGCTAAATGGTCCACTCCCACAGGCCACGAGTATACGGGAGGCGAGCGGGTTGACTCAAGCAGGCGTGAGGTCGATGCTGCGACGTGCCGTGAAGCGGGCTATGAGGCGAATTAAACATGGATGCGGCAGGTGACAATTGCTGGCCTGCTTGGCCTGCATCCATGACAGGATTGATCACAACTTGAGGACGATGAAGCCGTGATGCAGGAAATCATCGATGCGCTGGCGGCCGAGTTCAGCGACTTGGGAGACGCAGGGCAAGCCGCAACGGTGACGTTTCGGCTGCTCCTGGCGGCTGTTCTGGGCGGGGCATTAGGGTTCGAACGCGAAAGCGCCGGCAAGGCGGCGGGCATGCGGACGCACATGCTTGTGGCGATCGGGGCGGCGATGTTCCTGATGGCGGTGAATCTTGCCGGCGGGGGCGACGCCGAGTCGTCGCGCATTATTCAGGGCTTGGTGGCAGGCATCGGTTTTCTCGGCGCCGGGGCGATCGTGAAGGGGAAGCCAGGAGAGGAGATCCATGGACTCACCACGGCGGCGAGCATTTGGATGACGGCGGCGATCGGCGTGGCGGTCGGGCTGGGGCACGCATCAACGGCGATTCTGAGTACGATTCTCGCACTGCTCGTATTGGCGGCGATGCAGCGCTGGTGCGGCGCGTTGCACTCGAATGGGCATGGGCATGATCGAGCGAATGGACCGCGTAAACGAGATGAAGGGTAGGGGGCGAATTCAGCCGATGACGGCGCTGAAGAATGGGACGCGGATTTACGCTGATTGAACGGATTTTCGCGGATTGATCAGGGGCCAGTGATCGTTCGAAGCGCCGCGTTGCTTCTTGATCCGCGTCTATCCGTCGAATCCGCGAAAATCCGTGTCCTATTCGTCGGTTCCCTTCGTAGTTGGTTTTTTCATGCCGCTCCGGCCGGCCGTTGACCGGCGGCTACTGTCAGCGCATAAAAAAACCGCCGAGCGGCTGGTAGCGCGCTCGGCGGTCGATGTTGCTCGATGAGCCTGGGTCGCAGCAGCGACTAGGCCATGTCCTTCAGCTTCTTCAAGGCGCGGACCTTGACGATGTTCTTCGCTGGCTTGGCAGCGACGTCCATCATCTCGCCTGGCTTGAAGGGGTTCGGGACGTTCTTCTTGGCCGGTTGGGCCGGCTTGTGCTGGACCACGATCTTGCAAAGACCGGGGATCGTGAACGCTTGCGCGCCCTTCTTGCTGAGGGCCTTCGCGATTTCGTCGCCTAGGCAATCGAAGATGGCCGAGACGTCCTTCTTCGCGACGCCGGTCGCTTCGGAAATGCTCGCGAAGATTTCAGTCTTGGTGGGCGGCTTCTTGGCAGGGGCTTTCGCCATTTTGGGGAACCTTCCTTAGTACGGTATGAGTTGGGGTGGGACGACACTTGTTCGGATTGGCTCGGGGCCCCGAGCCGTGACGTACTAGGAATCTAGCACGCAACGTGCTGATTTAAGGGCTCTGGCGGCCAAATTACAAGCCGAAAGTCGGCAAAAACCCTAGAAATGCCGTGGTTTTCCCAACTTTCCGACTAAAACGGCCTAGAAAACAGGGGCTAAAGTTCGGCGGACCCCCTGCAGAGGGCCGAAAATGCGGAATTTTCGGTTTCCGACCGCCGTCGCCCCCCGATGGCAGGGGAATCGCGATCGGGACGGCAAAAATCGTTCAATTGCCATAATCGTCACCCGGTGTAAACTTAAGACGGGCAAGGTGTTAGGCAGCGTCGCGACGCGTTGGGAACCGGGGGCGAGGACGCCCCGGCTCGCTTGAGGGGTTGGGATGCCCCCGCTTGCTGACAGCAAGGGCGGCGAATGAGCAATAGGGAGATCGCCATGTCGAGCTGGAGGATCGGACGGAACGCTGGGCTATGCACCGCCGTGGCGTGGGGCCTCCACTTCTTTACCTGGTTGAATCCCGCGGCGGGGCAGAATGCGGCGTTGCGGGTGGCGGTCGCGGGCGACGATGCGGCCCAACAAGCGACCGGCGTCCAACCCCCCATGGATCGTGCGATCAATCGCGGCATGCAGCGGGCCAAGGCCAGCATTGCGGCGGGAGAATTCTCGCAGGCGATCCGCTTTCTCGACGAAGTCCTGGGAATGGATGAAGACGGCTTCGTTGAGGATGGCGACGCAGGAGGTTTGGCGGGCCGAAAGCAGACGGCGCGGCAGTTGATTCGCGATTTACCCAACGAAGGCCGTCAGTCGTACGAAACTTCCTACGGCGCCACGGCGCAGCGATTGTTGGAAGCCGCCATCGAGCAAGGCGACGCCAAGTCGCTCGCCACGGTGGCCCACCGTTATTTCTTCACGCCGGCCGGGTACGAAGCGGCGCTGCTGCTGGCGATGGACGAAGCCGACGCCGGTCGCCATTTCTCGGCGGCGCTCGCTTACGAACAACTTCTCGACGCACCGGAAGCGGCGCGCCGGTTTGAACCGGCGCTCTCGATTCGCGCCGCCTCCAGTTGGATGGCGGCTGGGGAAGAGGAGAAGGCACGCGAGATTCTCGAAGCACTCCTGGCGCAGAGCGGGCAGTCGATCGAAATCGCCGGGCGCACGCGGAAGCTTGAGTCGCAACCAGAGTCGATCAAGTGGCTGCGAGAGGTGGTTGGCGAGCCGACCGGCCTCGTCGCCCAGCAAGAACGGCAATGGCTGACCTATCGCGGCAATGCAGCGCGTAACGGCAATGTGAGCGGCGGCTTGCCGCACTTGCGGGTGCGGTGGGAAGTGCCGCTGCTGGGGCCGCCGAAGCTGGAGACGTTGTTCGAGAATTTGATCGACAACCTGGTGCGGACCGAACAGGCGGCGCCAGTCGCCAGCAATGTCATTGCCGCGGGAGACTACATTCTCACGCGCACGCCGCAGGGGTTGTTAGCGGTTGATTTTCGCACGGGCAAACGGATCTGGCGCAGCGAACCGCAGCGCGAGGAAGTGTTGGAAATGCTCGTGCAGTCGGCGGCGAACGGCGAGGATCAGGCGGCGAATCCGGAACCGGTGCGGGCGTTCGCGCGGCGGCTGTGGGAGGACTACCTCTATGGAGTCGTGAGCAGCGACGGCGAGCGCGTCTACATGGTGAATAACCTGACGATGCCGATGTCGCAGCAATACGAATTGGCGCCATTTATGGGGGGCGATCTGCCGGAGCGGGGCGCTACCAACAAGCTGACGGCGTATGAGCTGGCCACGCAGGGGAAGCTGGTCTGGGAGATCAACGGCGAGCATGCCGAGGGCGATCTCGCGGGAATGTTCTTCCTAGGGGCGCCGTTGTCGGTCGGTCAATCTCTTTACGTGCTGGGCGAGTCGAAGAGCGCGGTCTATCTGATCGCGCTCAATCGCGAAGATGGTTCGGTCGAGTGGCGGCAGCAGTTGGCGAGCCTGGAATCAAGCGTGCAACTCGACCTGCGGCGACGGCTGCAGTCGATGGCGCCGTCGTATGAAGGGGGGATCATCGTTTGCCCCACCGGGGCTGGCGTGGTCATGGGGGTTGATTTGGCGAAGCGCTCATTCGCGTGGGCGTATCGCTTCGACGCGATTTCTTTGGCCGATAACTTCAACCGTGGCCGCGAAGACCTGGGAACAGCCGGCATCGGGCGCCGCTGGACCGAGAACGCCGTGTCCATTGCCGACGGTAAGGTCGTGCTGACGCCCCCCGAGTCAGAATTCCTGCATTGCGTCGAACTCCAAACCGGCAAGTTGCTTTGGAAAGTCAAACGCGACGACATGACGCGACTGGCGTGCATTGAAGATGGCCGCGTGCTGTTGGTGGGCAATCGCAAAGTGAAGTCAGTCAACTTGGACGACGGCAAGCCGGCGTGGAAGAAGGAAACGCTGGGTCTGGCAAGCGGAGTCTTGCCGGCTGGGACGGGGTTCGCCAGCGGCGGTAGGTATTTTCTGCCGCTCACATCTTCAGAGGTCATCGCCATCGATATGGCCGAGGGCCGCGTCGTGGCGCGGACGTCGCCGCGCGACGGGGCGCCGCTGGGGAACCTGATTTGCCACCGCGGCTCGGTGATCTCGCAAAATGGCGAATACCTCGATTGCTACGATCAAATCGACGTCCTGCGGAAACGTTCGGAGCTGCAACTTGAGTCGGAGCCGAACAACGTCGAAGCGCTGCGAACGCTCGGCGAAGTGGCGTACAACGAAGAACGCCTGAGCGATGCGATCTCGCTGTTGGAGCGGGCCTATCGGGCGGCGCCTGATGATGTCGAGACTCGCGACGTGCTGGCGGAGTGTCTGGCCGCGGCTCTCGACGGTGACTTCGCTGCGCATGGCGCGAAACTGCCGCTGCTAAAAGAATTGCAGGACGGCGGCATGGCCCGGCAGATGCTGATCTTGCGGATCGAGGCGCAGGGGATGCTGCAGGCGGGCCATCGACTGGCGTCGGCCGAATCGTGCCTGAAGTTGTACAACCTGGCAGGCGATCCCGAAGAAATGCTGACGATCGGTCGCGATCATCAAACGGCGATTTCGCGGTGGGTCGAGTCGCAGCTGGCGGCGATTTGGCGTGATTCGACCGAAGAGGAGCGAAAAACGCTGCTGGGACTGATCGAAGGGGAGATTGCGAAACTGGGGCCGGAGCCGCGCGGCGAGAGTCTGGATCGCTTCCTGGCGTTCTTCGGCACGTTGCCGCCGACGGAATCGCTCCGCTTGCGACACGCTCGCGAACTTGCGCTGGCGGGGCAGTCGCTGGAAGCTCAGCAGCTGTTGCTTGATCTGGAGAAATCGGCCGACCCGGCGATCCATCGCGAAGCGGTGGGGCGGATTGCTTCGCAGCTGCACGAGGCGGGGCTCCACGCATTGGCACACGAATACGATGCGGAGCTGGTCGGACCGTTGGCTGACGAGATTCTCTTCGACGATTTGACCGGCCAGGCCCTCGTCTCGCGTTGGAAAGAAGCGAGCGGCGCAGATCCAGCCAGCTGGCCCAGCGGTCGCGTGAAGAGCGGCATGCTGCCGACGACGCCGTCGATGGGAGCCCGGACGCGGATGCAGATGTTGCCGATTCGCATGGAGCGGACCGACTCGGTCCTGGGCCTGTCGAACGCTCAACTAGCCGTGCGGGGCGGCGAGGTCGCGCTCACCGACAACTACGGGCGAGAATTTTTCCGGGCGAACGCTGAGTCGGAAAATCATGTCATCTACCGTCAAGCGGGCAGCGTTTACGGCGCGTCGCGCGGCAATTTGCTCGTGGTTTCTCTGGGAAGGCAGGTGGTCGCACTCAACACGTTGTCGTCTACCGACGCCTTGGCGCCGAGCGTTCTCTGGCGGGCCAATCTCGTCACGAACCTGAGTTACGATCAGGCCTACTCGGCTGACATGTCGGGCGGGGCGGCGGCCCGTCCTGGGACGTATCGAGCCTCTCGCCCTACGGATGAAGAGCAAAAGTGGATTGGAGTGATTGGACCCGTGACGAGCCGCGGCGTCGTCTTCCAGGATCAGCGGCGACTGCTCTGCCTTGATCCGACGTCTGGTGAAGTTCGCTGGTCGCGCAGCGACGTGCCGCCGGGGTGCGAGTTGTATGGCGATGAAGAGTTGGTGTTTGCGTTGGAACCGGGCCAGGAGAAGGCGCTGGTCTACAGCACTATCGACGGGCGATTCCTCGGGGAGCGCGCCGTGCCTCCCTTCCGCGAGCAACTCGTCGCCGCGGGGCGGAATCTGATCACTTGGAAGGTGGCCGGCTCGCAGGCGGAATTGTCCTCGCTCGACGCCTGGACCGGCGAAACGCATTGGAAGCAGTCGTTCGACTCGGGGGCGGCTGTTGACATTGAACTGGGTCGCTATGTGGCCGTCGCCGACTCGACGGGGCATGTCGTGATTATCGACGCCGAGGACGGCGCGACGCTGGTCGATTACCAGGCGCCGGAAGCGAAACGGGTCGACGAAGTTCACTTGCGCGTCGGACGCGATGATTTCCTCGTGCTGGCGCGTGGTCCGCAAACAATGAACCGCGGGCCGCTGGTGCAAGGATTCAGTCTTCTGGACTCGCCGGTGATGTCGGGCAGCGTCATGTTGTTCGATCGGGCCGACGGGGCGATGCATTGGAATCGGCCGGCCGAGGTGGAGCGGCAAGCGTATCCGCTCAATCAGCCGGTTGATCTGCCATTCATTCTGTTTGCGGGGCAAGTGAATCCGGAGAGCAGCGGCTCGCGGCCGACGTCGACGGTGTTGGTCCTCGACAAAGCCACGGGGCGGACCCTGATGCGAAAGAGCGATTTGGGGCCGAACAATGGCGCGTTGTGCGTCGCCCGGATTTCCGACCCGGCCCAGCATCAGGCGACGATCGAACTGGCCGGCAAGACGATCTTGCTACAATTTACCGACGAGCGACGCCCGCCCGAACCGCCGTCGCTGGCTGAAGTAGAGAGTGAAGCGAAGACGGGTTGGAGCGGGAGCGGCGTGTTGGGAATTTTCATGAAGGCGTTGCAAGAATAAACGTCGGCGCCTGCCGCCATGAGTAACGACTCGTTCTGGACCTCACCATGTTGAAACGGATTTTCAGCTTCGCGTTGCTGGCCTTCGTCGCCAGCGCGCCGCCAGCGCTGGCTCGCGTCAGCGATCCTGCGGTGAAATCGCACGTGGACGGCGGCCTGGAATGGCTGGCGTCGCAACAGCACAAGCTGGGCCATTGGACGGCGCAAGGCCGCTACCCGACGGCGATGACGGCGCTGGCCGGCATGGCGATGTTGTGCGAAGGTTCGACCACCACGCAGGGTAAGTACGCCGAGAACATCCGCCGGGCGGTCGATTATCTCACCAACCGCAGCCGGCCGAACGGACTGATCGGCGATAAGGATGACGATCGATACACCTACGGACACGGGTTCGCGATGCTGTTCCTTTCTGAAGTGCTCGGCGAAGAAGAGGACATGGAGCGGCGGACCGAGTTGATTCGCGTGCTGACGAACGCCGTGGAATTTACTGGCTTCGCCCAAACCCCGGCGGGCGGGTGGGGATATGTGAGCGCTAAGGATGGGGGCGGATTCGACGAAGGATCGACGACGATCACGCAAGTGCAAGGGCTGCGCGGGGCGCGGAACGCCGGCATCCCGGTTCCGAACGAAGTGATTGAGAAAGCGGTCAAGTACATCCACAACTGCACGCTCAAGGACGGGGCCGTGCAGTACAGCTCCAAAGGAGGGGGCGGGCGGCCGGCGATTACCGCCGCGGCCATCGCCTGTCTGTACAATGCGGGCGAATACGACGATGATTACGTCCCGCGGATGATGGAGTATTGCCAGAAGCAACTCGATCCCGCGGCGCGCGACAGTTTTGGCCACTGGCACTACGCCCACTTTTATTACTCGCAGGTGCAGTACCGCGAGGGGGGGGCGGTGTGGGACGACTACCGGGCGGCAGTCGAGAAACGAATTCTCGGCGACGCGACGGCGGTGAAAATTGGCGACGAAACGGCGTACACATGGAACCAAGGCTACGTCGGTCCCGTCTATACGACGGCGCTTAATCTGATCATTCTGCAATTGGACAACGCATACCTCCCGATCTATCAGCGCTAGTCGACAGCCTGCTGACTATCGAATCCTCAACGAGATTTCCTGCATGAACGAATCTGCGGACGCCGTCGCCGACGGACAGGTCATTGAGAAGCTTGCGTCGGCGGTCGAACGCATTCGCGGACAGTTGGCCCAGGTGATCGTCGGACAGGACGACGTGATCGATCAACTGCTGATTAGTCTCTTCAGCCGCGGCCACTGTTTGCTGGAGGGCGTGCCCGGACTGGCGAAGACGCTGCTCATCAGCACGCTCGCGCGGACGATGAATCTGTCGTTCAGTCGCATTCAGTTTACGCCCGACTTGATGCCAGCCGACATTACCGGCACTGACATCATCGAGGAGAATCGCTCGACCGGGCAGCGCGAGATGCGGTTCCTCGAAGGGCCGCTCTTCTCGAACGTGATTCTCGCTGACGAAATCAACCGGACGCCGCCGAAGACGCAGGCGGCATTGCTCGAAGCGATGCAGGAGCGGCAGGTGACGGTTGGCCGCGTGCGCCATCAACTGAGCGACCCCTTCTTCGTGCTGGCGACGCAGAACCCGATTGAGCAGGAAGGGACCTATCCGCTCCCCGAAGCGCAGCAAGACCGGTTCATGTTCAAGGTGCTGGTGAGCTATCCCAGCTTCTCGGAGGAGTTCGAGGTCGCGCGGCGGACGACGACGGCGATCACCGATACGGTCTCAGCCGTGATTTCGCCGGAAGAGATCATGACGCTGCAGCGGCTCGTGCGCGAAGTGCCGGTGAGCGACCATGTCATTCGGTACACGCTGTCGCTCGTGCGGCAGACGCGGGTGGGAGAATCCGGCATTCCTGACTTCGTCGCCGACCAGCTGGCGTGGGGTGCCGGTCCGCGGGCCGTGCAGTTTTTGATCGTCGGCGCCAAGGCGCGGGCCCTCATGGAACGTCGGACGCATGTGACGGTCGACGACATTCAATCGCTCGCCAAGCCGGTGCTGCGGCACCGCATCGTCGTCAACTTCGCCGCGGAAAGCGACGGCGTCTCGTCCGACGACGTGATCGATCGGCTCATCCAGTCCACCCCGGCCCGCGAGGATGAATTGGCCAATGACGCCCAATTCAAAGCGATTTTTGCATCCTGAGGCGATTCGCCGGATCGGACGCCTGGAGATTCGTGCACGGCACGTCGTCGAAGGGTTCATGAGCGGGATGCATCGCAGCCCGTACTTTGGCCGATCGATTGAATTCCTTCAGCACCGCCAGTACGCGCCGGGCGACGATCTGCGCCACGTCGATTGGAAGGTCTGGGCGAAGGCCGACCGATTGTACGTGAAGCAGTTCGAGGAAGACGCCAGCATGCGCTGCACGCTGGTCGTCGACGTATCGAAGAGCATGGAATATGGCCGCGGACCGCTGAATAAGTACGAGTACGCGGCGACGGCGGCCGTGAGCCTGGCGTACCTGCTGTTGCGGCAGCATGACGCGGTGGCGTGTCTGGCGTTCGACGAAAAGATTCGCGCCCGCACGCCGATGCGGAGCACGCAGGTGCATCTGTCGTCGATCGTCCAGGCGCTCGATGCGAATCGCCCGCAGGCGAAGACTGATCCCGGCAACGTGCTGCGATTGATCGCTGAGGAAAACTATCGTCGCGGGTTGATTGTGGTCGTCTCCGACCTGCTCGGTGACGTGGCGTCGACGCTCCGCGGCTTGCGGCTGTTGCGGCAACGGGGGCATGACGTGCTGGTGCTCCACATCATGGATGATGACGAGCTCGATTTTCCGTTCGACGGGCCAACGCGGTTTGAGGGGCTGGAACTGCCGGCTCATTTGAACTGCAATCCGCGGGCGCTGCGTGAAGGGTATCTGGCGGCGGTCGAGAAGTTCGTATCGTCGCTGCGGCATGGGTGTGCGCGCGACGCGGTTGATTATGAGTTGATTCGAACCAGCCAACCAATGGATGCGGCGCTGGCGGCGTTTTTGAGTCGGCGGTTGGCGGCGCGGAAGTAAGCAATCAAATACGTTTAGCCGCGAAAAGTCGCATAAGACGCAAAGAACAGAATAAGCGATTAAATGAGATGGCGTGTTGATCAGTTTCCCTCGTCATTTTTTGCGTTTCTTGTGCCTCTTCGCGGCAAGAAGTATTGGAAGTAAATAATCGGTGTCGTTCCTCCTTCCCACATTGCTGACTCTCGGCCTACCGCTCATAGCGGCGCCGCTGGTGATCCATTTGATCAACCTGCGGCGGCATCGGCGGATTGAGTGGGCGGCGATGGACTTCTTGTTGGAGAGCCAAAAGAAGAACAAGAAGTGGATCGTGCTGAAGCAGTTGCTGCTGCTGTTGCTCCGCACGCTCGCCATCGCGGCGGTAGTGTTGATGCTCGCGGGGCCGGTGGTGCGCTCGACCTGGGCGGGGCTGTTCGGCCGCGGCGTGACGCATCATCTCATTCTGCTCGACGACAGTTACTCGATGGCCGACCATTG
Source organism: Pirellula sp. (assembly GCA_013822725.1). Classification (GTDB taxonomy): domain Bacteria; phylum Planctomycetota; class Planctomycetia; order Pirellulales; family Lacipirellulaceae; genus Lacipirellula. Next base: position 44,405 of record PNKX01000023.1, on the reverse strand, counting down.
GGACGAGACGTCGGCGTTCGATCAGGCGAAGCGCGTCGTCGCGGCCGTGCTGGAGCAAGCCCGCGGCAAGAGCGAGAATCAACTCGTCACGCTGCTGCGCTTCTCCGAGGCGCGGCGCCTGGCGGCGGGGGCTGGGCCGGAGATCGACCGGCGACCGCTCGACGGCGAGTTGATGACTGAACTCGAACGGGTGCTCGACAAGATGGCCCCTTCGGAGACCGACGCCGGGCCGATCGAGGGCCTGCAGGCCGCGACGCGGCTGCCGGAGTCGACCGACGGTGAAACGCGGATCGCGTATCTCATCACCGACTTCCGCCGGCCGCAATGGGAGGAGCAGGCGCAGATTCGGCAGTTGATGGGACGCCTGCGCGAGCGGGTCGGCGATTTGCAGTTGGTGCAGACGGTGTACGAAGAGCGGCCGAATCTCGCCATCACGCGATTGGAACCGGAGTCGGGCATTCGCGCGGCGGGCGTGGAAACGTGGATGGAGCTGACCGTCGCCAACTATGGCGAGTCGGCCGTCTCGGCGGTGACGGTGGCGGTCGAGCAAGACGGCAATCGCCTGCCGGCCGTGGAGATCGACGAAATTCCGGTGGGCGAAGAGGCGACGCGACGCTTTCGCGTCACATTCCCGGTCGCTGGTCCGCATGAATTGACGGCCAGCTTGGAAAGCGACGCGGTGCTGACCGATAATCGCCGCTACTTCGCGGCTGATATCCCGCCGGTGTTTCCGGTGTTGGTGATCGACGGTTCGGCCGAAGGAGACGACGGCTATTACATGCGAACCGCGCTTAGCCCCGGCGGCAAGAACGTCGGCGGTTGGAGTCCGCAGGTCGAACCGCCGAGTTTCCTCCGCAATCACGAAGCGCTGGCCAACTTCGCGGTGATCGCCCTGCTCGACGTGCCGCGGCTCGACGACGCCGAGGTCGAAGTGCTGGAGTCGTTCGTCCGCAGCGGCGGGGGACTCGCGGTTTTCCTCGGACCTCAGTCGCAGCAGCCGTTCTACAACGAAAAACTCTACCGTGACGGTGAAGGCATGCTGCCGGCGCCGCTCGGCGTGCCGTCGCAATTACTCCGCGATTCGACCGACGGCCGCCCTGATGTGAGCGTCGCCAACCATCCGATCTTCCGTGTTTTTGCCGGGCAACGAAACAGCTTTCTTTCGGTGGCGAACGTTGATTTCTACTACGCCCTGGAGCCGAATTGGAAGGCGCCGGAGTCGGGCGACGTCAGCACGATCGCGAAGCTACGCAACGGAGCGCCGCTCGCGATGGAGAAGAAGTTCGGCGACGGCCGCGTGCTGGTCCATCTTGGCAAGTTGGCCCCGACGCCGACCGATCAAGGGATTTGGAGCAACTGGAGTCTCAACCCGGTCTTTCCCATCTACGCGAACGAGTTGGTCGGCTACCTCTCGGCGACGCGACGGCGGTTCGATGTCCGCGGCGTTGATGAGCCGATCAAGTTGACGTTGCCCGAGGCGCAGTACCAGCCTGAGGTGAAGATTCGCGCCCCCGGCGTCGGCGAGAGCAACGCGGCGTCGATCGTGGCGGCGGCGAAGGACGGCATGTACGAAATCACGGCACCGGGAAAACCGCAGAGCGGCGTCTGGCGGTTCGAACTGACGACGCGAGACGGCAAGCCGCAGACGCGCTTTGTGGCGGTCAACGTGCCGGTCGGCGAAGGGCAATTAGCGCTCGTCAATCGCGAGGAGATTGCCGAGCGGTTGCGCGGCGTCGAGTATCGCTACTCGCTGGCGACGGAGTTTTCGGAGACTGACGATGAACTGGCCGGCTATCGGCTGGGCGATGCGCTGCTCTACTTGCTTGCTGGGCTGTTGATTGCTGAGCAACTCTTCGCCGTATCAGCGAGTTACCATCCGGCCGCGGCCAGGAGCGCCGCATGAATGGCTGGATGCAAATGCTGACGTTCGGGCAGACGGCGGCCTCGTCGGGGGTAGACGCTAAGCCGCAAGCGGCTGGGGGCGATGAGCTGGTGACGTACCGGCTGGGGCGGTTGGAGCAGTTTGACGATCCGCGCTGGCTGTGGCTCGGCGTGGCGGTGGCGGCGGTGCTGCTCGTCGTGTTCGTCGCGTGGCAGTACCGGCGTGAGAGCGTTGCGTTGCCGCGGTGGGCGACGCTGGTGCTTGGCGCCCTACGGCTGGTCGCGTTCGCCGGGGCGATTGTCTTTTTTCTGGAGCCGCTCAAGCGGACTGATCAGGAAATCGTCACGGAGTCGCGCGTCGCGGTGCTCGTCGATGCCAGCCAAAGCATGGCGGTGGAGGATGAGAAGGTCGGCGATGACGCGGGGCTGAGTCGCAGCGACGCCGTGTTGCGGGCGCTGCAGGATTCGCCGCTGATCAAGGAACTGCGCAGCCAGCACGACGTCACGGTGGCGGTATTCGACGCCGACGTCCGCCGCGTGGCGCAATGGAAACGCGACAAAGCCGCGACCGGCGGTCGCGGGACCCCGCCGGAAAACGCCGCCGCGGAATCGACTGGCGAGGGCGACGCGGTGCGTGACGCTGACCGCGACCAACGGTCGCGGCTTTTTGAGGCGTTGAAGCCGAGTGGGGCGGAGACGCGGCTCGGCGATGCGCTGGCGGCGGCGCTTGCCGATCAGGCGGGCGGGCCGCTGGCTGGGATTTATGCGTTCTCAGACGGGGGACAAAACCTTGGCGTCGATCCGCTGGCGGTTGCCGATGCGGCAGCGCTGGCGAAGTCGCCCATCGTCACCGTGGGCGTCGGTTCGACCGCGCCACGCCGGAACTTGCGTCTGCAGGAATTGATCGCCCCGTCGCGGGCCTATCCCGAAGACAAAGTGGCGGTTCGCGCGCTCGTTCAGGGCGAGGGCTACGCGGGTCGGACGTTTGACGTGGAGCTTTACGCCCGGGAAGGGGAGGGCGCCGCGGAGGTCCGCATTGGGCAGGAACAAGTGACGCTCGAAGCCGAAGGCGAAACAGTGCCGGTGGAGTTCGATATCGAGCCGGCGGCAATTGGGCGGCTCGAACTCGAAGCCCGCATCGTCGCCCCCCCCGACGACCAATATGGCGACGATAACCGCCGCAGCGCGGAGATCGACGTCGTCGAAACCAGCACGAAGGTACTATTGATCGCCAGCGGAGCGACGCGCGACTATCGCTTCCTGCGGAATCAGCTGAAACGCGACCGCCATGCGAACGTCGACGTCTGGTTGCAGATGTCGCCGCCAGGCATTTCGCAGGACGCCGACAAGGTATTGGAAGCGTTCCCCTCGACCAAGGAGGAGTTGTTCGACTACGACGTGATCGTCGCGTTTGATCCCGACTGGACGCAACTCGACGCGCAACAGGTCGATCTGCTGGAACAGTGGGTCGCTGAAGAGGCGGGCGGCTTGATCGTCGTGGCGGGACCGGTCCATACGGCCAGCTGGGTGCAGAGTCCAGAGCACGGCAAGATTCGGGCTCTTTACCCGGTAGAGTTCCAGCAGCGGATGACGCTGCTCGACGATGGGTTGTATGGATCGCAGACGCCTTGGCAGATTGAAATGACGCGCGAGGGGATAGAGGCCGACTTCTTGTGGCTGGGGGACACCCCCGAGGAAAGCCGCGACCGGTGGTCGCGGTTCCCCGGCGTATTCGGTTGTTACGCCGTAAAGGGACCGAAGCCAGGCGCCCAGGTGTATGGTCGCTACAGCGACCCGGAAGCAGGAATCTCGGTAGAACGGCCCGTCTATTTCGCCGACCAGTTTTACGGCGCCGGCCGCGTCTTCTATATGGGGAGCGGCGAGCTTTGGCGGCTAAGGACGCTCGATCCGGGGTACTACGAACGGCTCTACACGCAACTCGTGCGGCATGTGAGTCAGGGGCGACTGCTGCGCGGCTCGTCAGTCGGCCGGTTGCTCGTGGAGCGTGACCGCTACTTCGTTGGTGATACGGTGGTCGTGCGGGCCCAACTCAGCACGCCGAGTCGCGAACCGTTGGATGTGCCGCGGGTATCGGCGCGCGTCACGGGGCCGAACAATCAAGGAGTGAACATCGATCTCATTGCGGACGAAAGCCGACCGGGGAACTTTGTGGGGCAGTTCACTGTCTCAAACGAGGGTTCCTATCGGATTGAACTGGCGCCGCCGGAGCAGACTGACGAGCCGCTCGTGAAGCGGATCACGGCGACGGTCCCCGATTTGGAGTTTGCCGAGACGCGGCGGAACGAAGAATTGTTGACGGCGATCGCGGCGCGATCTGGAGGGAAGTATTACGCCAGCCCGCAGTTGGCGGCGACCGGCGACAGCGCGTTGCCGCCGGCTGGCGAGTTGATCGAGAGCCGGGCGGAGACGAAGATTCTGCGCGGCAAGCCCGATGAGGCGTTTGCGGAGTCGCTGAATCAGTGGTTGCTGGCGGTGATTTGCGGGGCGCTTTGTTCAGAGTGGTTGTTGCGGCGGTTGTTGAAGTTGGCGTAAACGCGTCATTCTGAGCGGAGCGAAGAATCTAGAACCCCATTCGAGGCGCCAGATTCTTCGCTCCGCTCAGAATGACGCGTGGCAAGTTCACAGTAGGATTACAGATCGACTAAGCATGGCAACGGCGTCATTACCATTTGAAATTCCTCGACCAGTCGCGCAAAAGGTGTCGCGACTGCGGTTGCTGGTGCGGCTCTACAGCTTGGCCGAGGGGTTGGCGGCGGTGGCGATTGTCGTCGGGCTCGGTTTTTGGCTCGGGCTGGCCCTCGACTGGATGTTTGAACCGCAACCGGCGCTCCGCGTCGCGATGTGGGGCGTCGTCGTCGTCGCGGGCGTGGCAGCCGGGTGGCGATACATTGGCCGGCGGCTCTTCGCGCCGCTGCCGGATGACAGCTTGGCGCTGCTGGTCGAACGGCAATACCCGCAGTTGCGCGAAGGGCTCGTCACGACGGTCCAAGCGGCTCAGGGCCTCGGCGAGTGGGAGGGCGAAGCTCCTGCTGAGCCGGCGCCACGTTCACGGCTCGGCGGGAGCCTCGCCCTCCCGTACGATGGGGCCAGTCGCGAGTTGCTCACCGCCGCGAGTCGCAACGCCGCGGCGGCGATGCCGGAGATCGCGCTGCGTCGCGTCTTTGACATGCGACCGTTGACGCGTAAGGGAGTGGCGGCCGTTGGCCTGCTCGCCGCGATCGTGGTCTTTGCGATCGCGCAGCGAGGCGCCTTCGACTTCTATCTCGATCGCCTGCGGCTGAGCGAGCAACTCTGGCCGCGTCGCGTGCAACTCACTGTCGTCGGCTTCGAGGATCGAGACGCTTCCCCCGTAATCAACGTGGCCCGCGACGATGATTTTCCCTTGTCGGTCCTAGCGTCGATCACGCAGGGACATGTCGCGCCGGAAGAAGTCGAAATTCGTTGGCGGCGACCGAGTGACGGCGGCCGCGGCAGCGGGCCGATGCTGAAGATCGGCGACGCCGAGCCAGGACGCGACGACGCTCAACAATACGGCTACACGTTCAAAGTGAGCAGCGACCTGGAGTTCGACGTCATTGGCGGCGACGACCGGATTCGCAACCTGCGACTCCACGCCGTCGAGAGGCCGGCGATCACGCGGGTCTGGCTGGAGGTCGATTATCCGGCTTACATGCGGCGCGAACCGCGTTCGATTCCTGTGAGCGGCCGGGCCGAGCTTCCTGAGGGGGCGAAAGCGGTCTGCCGGATCGAAGCGAACAAGCCGCTCGTGTCGGCGACGGTGCGTGACTCAGTAGAGCAGACCGATCTGACCGCGCAAGTCGACGCCGCCGATCCCAAGGTATTCAGTTTCGAAATCCCAGCGGCGGCCAGCGACTGCGTCTTCGCCATTTCGCTGCGCGACGCCGATGGCGTGGAAAACCGCGATCCTTTTCGACTGCCGCTCTCGGTCGTGCCGGACCAAACTCCGGAAGCTTCGGTGCAGCTGCGCGGCATCGGCTCGGCGATCACGCCGCAATCGACGATTCCGCTCGCCGGCAGCGTCACCGACGACTATGGCCTCGAAGAGGCCTGGTTCGACTACATGATCGACGAAGGCGCCTCGAACCGCCGACCCTTGCGGACGCAGCCTGACGGGATGACGAATCTGGCGATGACCGAGTCGTTCGATCTGGCTGAGTCGGATCCGGCGACGAAGCAGCCGCTCGTCGCCGTGAAGCCGGGGCAAAAACTGTCGCTCTCGGTGAAGGGGCGCGACGCCTACGATTTGGGGGCGGAACCCCATATTGGAGGGAGCCAGCGGTTCGTCCTCGACGTGGTGACCCCTTCGGAACTGCGGGCAATTCTCGAAAAACGCGAGTTGGGGCTGCGGCAGCGGTTTGCGGCAATCCACGAGAAAATGATCGGCGTCGGCGAACTGCTCGACCGCATTGATCTTGCCGCGGCGGCCCCCGGCGCGGACGATACTGCAGGCCCGGCCGGCGAACCCACAGCGCCTGCCGCGGCCGAAACGACCGCAACGCCTCCAGAGGACGATGAAGCAGCCGCTGGAGACGACCCCGAGCGAATCCGGCAACGCGACCTGTCGCGGATCGGCGGCGCGCGGCAGAGCGCGACGCAACTTGGATTCGAGACGGCCGGCGTCGCCGGCGGCTTCGATGAGATCGTCGCGGAGTTGATCAACAATCGCGTCGATACGGAGGAATTGAAGGAGCGACTGGAGCGTGGCATTTCGGAACCGCTCAAAGAAATCAGCGGCGAACTGCTCCCCGAGTTTGAAACGCGGCTGGAGGCCTTGGAAACGGCCTACCAAGCCGGCTCCGCGGAGGCGGCAGAACCGCTAGCCGCCGCAAAGTCGGCCGCTCAAACGGTCGAAGAAGCGATGAAAGCGGTGCTTGATCGTATGCTGGAGCTTGAGGAGTACAATGAGTTAGTGGAACTGCTCCGCGGGATCGTGAAGGATCAGGAGCAACTCAAAGAGCGAACGCAGCAAGAACAGCGCGAGAAGCTCAAGGGATTGCTTGAGGATTAGGACCAAAGCAGTATGCGTATGCGGCTTCGAATTTGGCGCCCGCTGATGATGGCGATGCTTATCGCCATCTGCGGCGCCGGTCTCGCCGCTTCTCGCCGCAGCCATGCTCAAGAGGCGACGCCGGCAGCGCCCGATCCTGCTGCGGCTACTGCGGCAAGCGGGGAGGAAAGCCTGGCGGAGATCGAAGCTCGCCTGGCTGATCGCTACGCGCGATTGGAGACGCTCGTCGAGCGCTTGGCGGAGTTGTCGCGTTCCACCCAACCGCGCCGCGCGACGCTGCTGCGGCAGCTAATCACACAGAGCCGTGACCGCGACGTGGCGGGGCAATTTGAGAAAGTCGTTGCCGCGCTGGAGCAAGAGAGTTTCTCTTCGGCTATCGATGGCCAAGCGTCGCTGGAGACGGATCTCAACAAACTCCTGGAACTGCTGCTGCAGGAAGATCGCGATCGGCAGATCGATTCAGAGCGGAAGCGAATCGGTCGCTATCTGCAGGAGGTCAATCGACTGATTCGCATGCAGCGCGGCGTGAAGGCGCGCACCGACGGCGGCGACGAGGCGAAGGAGCTTGCCGACGATCAGAAACAGGTGGGCGACAAGACGAAGGAACTCGGCGACGAAGTCGAAGAGGCGGAGCAGACCGCGGCCGAGAAGGCGGCGAGCGAGTCGCCCGAAGCGAGCGGCGAGAATTCCGAAGGGAAGCCAAGCGACGGCGAGTCGAAAGAGGGCGAGGCTAAGGAAGGGGAATCAAAGCCTGCCGAGCCGAGCGAGTCTAAAAAAGCGGAAGACGCGAAGCCTAAAGAGGGCGAGCAGAAACCGACGGATGGTGAGCAGAAGGAACCGAGCGAATCGGGCGAGAGCAAACCGAGTGAAAGTCCCTCGGAGCAAGGAAAGCCCAGCGAGGGAAAACCTAGCGAAGGCCAACCCAGCGAGGGTAAGCCGAGCGAAAGCAAGCCCACTGAAGGCTCGCCATCTGAGTCCTCCGGCGAATCGGGCGAACAGAGCCCTTCAGGCGAGCAATCGCCGTCGGCCGAGCCGCCCCCCGACAACCCGATGCAGCGAGCCGCTCAGAAACTGCGGCAGGCTCAGCAGCGGATGGAGGAAGCGAAAAAGAAGCTTGAGGAATCGAAACGCGAAGGCGCCGTCGAAGAACAATCAAAGGCGGTCGAGGAACTTGAGCAGGCCAAGGCGGAACTGGAGCGCATTCTTCGCCAACTTCGCGAAGAAGAGCTAGAACGAATGTTGGTGATGCTGGAGGCTCGCTTCCGGAAGATGCTCGACGAACAGGTAGAGGTTTACGACGAAACGAAGAAACTCGACTCCGCATCGGAAAAGGCGCCGGAGCATGAGTTGGAAATCGCCAGCGGGCGATTATCGCGGAAAGAAACGTTGATCGTCCGGGAGGCTGACCGGGCGCTGTTACTGCTACGCGAAGATGGGACGTCGACGGCGTTTCCCGAAGCGATTGAACAGGCTCGCGATGATATGCAGTCGATTGCCGAACGATTGCGGGAGACGCGGGTCGACCTGATTACCCAAGGGCTAGAAGAAGACGTTATTGCGGCGCTGGAGGAGACGCTTGCGGCGTTGCAACAGGCGCTCAAGGACTTGCGCGAACAAAAAGGTCAGCCGCAACCGGGCCAAGGTCAGGGCCAGCCTGGCGAAAAGCCGTTGGTCGACCAATTGGCCGAGTTGCGTATGATTCGTTCGCTGCAGGTCCGGGTGAATAAGCGGACGCAACAGTACGGGGCGATGATCGAAGGCGAACAGGCCGAGGAGGCCGACTTGCTGGAAGCGCTCGACGGGCTGGCGCTCCGGCAGCAAAAGATTTTTCAAGCGACCCGCGAATTGAATACGAAGGAAAACTAATGCCGCGTCATGGCTGGTCAATGCGAAGCTGTTTGGCTGTTGCGCTGGCGATCGGCGCGCTGAGCGCCAGCGGTTCGTGGCCGGCTGCTCGCGCGGAGATTGCGTTTGAAGCGAGCTGGGAGGCTCCGAGCTATCAGGTGGTTCGCGAGCAGATGTTGTCGTGGCTGGCCGGCGCCAATTTGAAGAATTCAGCCGAGGCGAGCGTGCGGAAGCTTTGGCCCGCGCAGCCGACGGAGACGCTCGACGCGAGCCAGGTTCTCGATCTCGCCGCGGCGTCGTTTGCCGCGTCATCCGCTGACGCCGCCGAGTTGGTCGCCGTTTGCAACAACGCTTATGAAGGCCCTGCCGTGGCAGATCCCGAATGGCTGGCCGACGCCGACGTCCCGCCGCTGGTGCAGCGCAACTTGCGGCTCTACTACGCCCGTTGGCTCGCTCAGTACGGATTGTATGACGAAGTCCTCCACCAGATTGGCGACCTGCGCCCTGCTGAAGTGATCGACCCCGCGTCGCTGCTCTTTTACCAGATGGTCGCTTACCACCAATTGGTGCGACCCGACGACGCCCGCTCGGCGATGGTGCAGTTGATGGAACGTGACGACGCTCTGCCGCGCCGGTTCCAGCAGGTAGCCCAACTGGTGGAACGTGATTTGTCGGGGCTCGAAGACGAATCGCTCGACCACATCGCCCGGCGGATGCATGATATTCGTCGCCGGCTCGCCTACGGCCGCGCCGGAACGCAGGTGCAGGAGATCGAGCAAGGAGTGCTCGATTCGCTCGACAAAAAGATCAAAGATCTCGAAGACCAACAGCAGCAACAGCAGGCGGCGGCCTCTGCGGGGAGCGGCGGCGCGCAGCAACCCTCGCAAGGAATGCAAGACAGCAAGATCGCCGAGCTCAAGGCGCCCATGCAGGTCGATCGCCGCGACATCGGCAATAAGTCAGGGTGGGGCGACCTGCCGCCGAAAGAACGCGAGCAGGCGCTCCAGCAGATTGGCCGTGAGTTTCCGGCTCACTACCGCGAACTGGTCGAACAGTACTTCCGTGAACTCGCCAACGAACAAACGCCGCCGAAAGAGAATTAACCCCGCTTCGCTGCCGCTCACCTCGCCAACACTCCCCCCGCCGCCACGACGCTTAACTGCATGACACCTTGGCTCGCCATCCTCGCCGCCGCGCTCGCTGTGAATCCGGGCGAGGCCACGTTTACGAAGCTCGACGGCAAAACTGTCGTCGGAACCGTTGCCGCGTGGAATGGCAACGAAATAACGGTCAAGATGGCCAATGGCGATCGGAAGCTCTCTACCGACGCGCTGCTTGATGCGGCTTGGGCGCGCGACGCGGTTCCCTCGTCGGTCGATCGTTCGGTCGAATTGATCGACGGCTCCCGACTCGCGTACGCGGACTTCACGATCGCCAAACGAGTGGCGACTTTTCGGCTGCCATTCGCCAAGCAAGCGGTGAAAATTCCGACGGAACGAATTCGGCGGATTGAACTTTTGCCGCCGAGCCCCGCGCTCGACGCGGCGCTAGCCGACATCGAGCAGAAGCAACCGGCCGGCGATTCGCTGGTGATCGTCAAACGCGACGCAGCGGCGATGGACTACCTCAGCGGCGTCCTCGGAGACGTGACGGCTGAGCAAGCTGACTTCGAGTGGGATGGCGATCGTGTGCCGGTGAAGCTGAGCAAGATCGCGGCTATCGTCTTCTACCACGCAAAACCGACGAACCTGCCGGAGGCTCTCTGCAAGGCGTCGCTGGTCGACGGTTCGCTCATCGTGGCTCGGCAAGCGTCGCTTGAAGGCAAGCAATTAAAGCTGCGCAGCAGCGCAGGGGTTGATTTACGCGTGCCGCTGGAGCAACTCGCGCGAATCGATTTCTCGACAGGCAAGATTACGTATCTTAGCGATTTGAAATCGACGAGCGTCCGCTGGATCCCGCGCGTGGCGATTCCGAAAGAGGCGACCACGATCGCCAATCATGGCCTGCCGCGGAACAACGTTTCGTTCAACGGCTCGCCGCTGTCGCTGTTATGGCATGACGACCCGCTTCCCGCTCGACGTGATGTCCGGACCTACCCGCGCGGCGTCGCGATGCGCAGCCGCACCGAGGTGGCTTACCTCATCCCCCAGGGGATGGCGAGGTTCATCACCACCGCGGGAATCGACCCCGCAACGGCTGGCCAGGGGCATGTCACGCTCGAAATCAGGGGAGACGACCGGGTCCTCTGGGAAGGGGCGATTGACGGCCGCGAGTCTCCTGTGGAAATCGACGTAGAATTAGGGACGGCGCGCCGCTTGCAGTTGGTCGTCGATTACGGCGAGAACCTTGATTACGGCGATCGCCTCCACCTTGTCGAGGCCCGCTTCACCAAATGAACTGCTATCACCCGATCTTGATTGCCGCCTCGCTGTTGAGCAGCGCTGCCGCGGTGCGCGGCGCCGTGACGCCCGATCCGGCCGTGATGCAAGCAGAAGATCAGCGGGCGGCGGCAATCGCCAAGGCGTCGGCGGCGACGGTGGCCGTGTTCGACGGAGCAGGGGCCGGCGGCGGCTCAGCCGTCCTCATATCGCCCGACGGGTTCGCGGTGACGAACTTCCATGTGACTTCCCCCTGCGGCGCCGCGATGAAGTGCGGTCTCAACGATGGGAAGCTGTACGACGCCGTCATCGTCGGCATCGATCCGGTCGGCGACGTCGCGCTGATTCAGTTGCTCGGCCGCGATGATTTTCCAGTGGCGGAGATCGCCGACAGCGATCAGGTGCGCGTCGGCGACTGGTGCTTTGCCTCCGGCAATCCTTTCCTGCTGGCCGACGACTTTACGCCGACGATCACCTATGGGCTCGTCTCAGGCGTTCACCGTTATCAGTACCCAGCCGGCACGCTGCTGGAGTACACCGACTGCCTGCAGACCGATGCGGCGATCAACCCCGGCAATTCGGGCGGACCGCTGTTCGATGCGCAAGGTCGGCTGATCGGCATCAATGGCCGCGGCTCGTTCGAGAAGCGCGGGCGGGTGAACGTCGGCGTCGGCTATGCGATCTCAATCAACCAGGTGATGCGGTTCGTGCCGATGCTGAAGAGCGGACGAATCGTCGATCACGCGACGCTCGGCGCGACGGTGTCGACGGAAGAAGGGAGCGTCGTCGTCGACGACATTCTCGAAACAAGCGACGCCTTCCGTCGCGGGCTGCAGTACGGCGACAGCATCGTCCGGTTCGCTGATCGCGAGATCACGACGGCCAACGCGTTGAAGAACGTTTTGGGGGTCTACCCGAGCGGCTGGCGCGTGCCGCTCACCTATCGGCGAGAGGGCGAGTCGTTCAACTCGCAAGTCCGGCTGATGGGCGTGCATGACGAGTCGGAGTTGATTGAACTCGTCCAAAGTGAAGAGGAACAGCCATCCGAACCGCACCCCGGCGGTCCAAAAGAAGAACCGAAGGACAACGGCCCAAAGTTGCCGGTTCCCGGTCTCGAAGGCCTGCTCAAGAAAAAGAAGTTGCCGGCGGCGGTCGTCGGCAAGTATGAAGCCCGCCGCGGTTACGCGAACTACTGGTACAACGAGCAGGCGCAACAACGGCTCTGGACGAACTACGTCGAGCGAAGCGCCGTCAACGACATCGGCTACGATTGGAAGCTCGTCGGCAATGTGGAAACGGGCGGCGCGTTTGAGCTCATTACTTCAGCTGACCGCGCTGAGTTGACGTTGCCGACTGGGCACTCGGGCGCCATTTTCACTGGCGACTTGGCCGATCAACTGAGCCCGCCGCGGTCTGGCGGGTTGCTGCTCGCGATCAACGCCTGGCAGCGATTCATCGACAAGGGGCTCCGTCGCTTCGGCGAGGTTTATTATCTCGGCAAGTTGCCGCATGGGACTGATAATCGCGTCGAGGATTGCCTTGTAGGCTACTTCGAGGGGATGGAGACGCGATTTTTCTTCGCTGACGAAACGGGCGACCTAACCGGCATCGAGCTTTTCACGGCTGACGACGCCGATCCGTGCGAAATCAGTTTTGCGGACTTCAAGGAATTTGAAGGACGCCGGTTGCCGCAACGCTGGCTGATTCGCCACGCCGAGGCGCCGTTCGCCGAGTTGGTCGTCGAGACATGGAACGTCAACGCCGGCAAGCCGAGCGCCGCCCCGCAGGATGGAGCCAACTAACCGTGAGCGGAACACGCCGTCGATATTCGAAGCTGCTGCTCGCTGCGATGGCGGCGCTCTGCCTGCCGGATGCGCTCATGCTGACGCAGTCCGCCGCAGTCGCCGGTTCGCTGCATGACTCGATCCGCGAAGCTCAGCGGAAGGTCGTCAAGATTTACGGCGCCGGCGGCGTCAGCGGGCTAGAAGCGTATCAAACGGGGATCTTGATCTCTGCCGAGGGGCATGTCCTCACGGTGCAAAGCTATGTCCTCGATACGGACGATTTGGCAATGGTGCTGGACGACGGTCGCAAGTTCACGGCGGAGATCCTGGGCGTCGATCCGGTGCGCGAACTGGCGGTCCTCAAGCTGCCGATTGAGAACGATTCGCTGCCCCACTTTAACTTAGCGGCCGCCCCGCTGGCCAAAATCGGCGAGCGGGTGTTAGCGGTGAGCAATCTGTTCAACATTGCCGGCGGCGACGAGCCGGTCAGCGCGTTGCAGGGAGTCGTTAGCGCGATCTCGCCGCTTGACGCTCGCCGTGGCGCCCATCAGGCGGCTTTTCACGGCAACGTCTACATCGTCGACGCCGCGGCGAACAATCCCGGGGCTGCCGGCGGCGCCCTCGTCAATTGGCGCGGCGAGTTGCTGGGCTTGCTGGGCAAAGAGCTGCGTAGCAGCGCCACGGGCGCTTGGCTCCATTATGCGATCCCGGTCGATCAGTTCGTCGCCTCCGTCGAGACGATGGAGGCGGGCCGCACAGTGGCAGATGCCGGAACAAATTCATCGACCGCGACCGATCCGCTCTCGCTGGCGGCGATCGGCATCGTGCTGGTGCCTGATATTTTGCCGCGGACGCCTCCCTACATCGACTCGGTCGTCGTCGATTCCGCGGCTGCTCGCGCCGGCTTGCGGCCTGACGACTTGCTGGTGCTCGTCGAGGGCGAGCCGACGGCGTCGTGCTCGGCCGTAGTCGACCAAGTGACTCGTCGCGAAAGCTTCGATGACGTGCGAATCTCGGTGCTACGCGGCGGCAAACTGGTGGAAGTGACGTTGAACGCGGAAGATGCTGAACCGCTCGACGAGACTAACGAGGACCCGAGCGGTTCCTTCGAAGACTCAGGCAATCCGGTCGAGAACAACGATCTGAACGGCGACGACGCCGGCATGGAAGACGCCCCTGCCGAGGCGGACGAAGTGACCATTGACGAGGCCATCGACGCCGATGGTGCTGAAGCCGAACTCGCCGTCGAGTAACTATCCCTGATGCGATTCCTGTTACTACTTGCGATTTGCCTCGGGCCAGCCGGCTATGCCGCTGCCGCGGGCGCCGATTTGGACGAACTGGAGCAGCAGGCCATCGCCGCTGCCGTGGCGGCCGCCGAGAAGTCGGTCGTGCAGATTCGCACGATCGGCGGCATGGACCAGTTGGAGGGGCAGACGCTCGCGCAAGGCCCGACGACTGGCTTGATCATTTCCGAAGATGGGCTCGTCGTTTCCAGCGCCTTTAATTTCGCGCAACAACCGACGTCGATTCTGGTCCGGCTTCCCGACGGCAAACAACGTTCGGCCCGCATCGTGGGTCGCGACGACAATCGCATGCTCGTTTTGCTGCAAGTTGAAACGTCCGACGAACTGCCGGCCGCCGAACCGGCGCCGGCGGACGCTGTTCGCCCCGGCGATTGGTCGATTGCCCTCGGCCGCTCGTACAACCCTGAGGAAGTGAGCGTCTCGGTCGGCGTCGTCAGCGCCTTAAATCGCATGCATGGCCGCGCGATTCAAACGGACGCCAACGTCTCGGCCACCAATTATGGCGGACCGCTGATTGATCTCGAGGGCCGGGTGCTAGGCATCCTGGTGCCCATGGCCCCGCAAGCGCCTGGCGCCGGCGAGGCGAACGTCACCGCCGGCTCAGAGTTTTACGACTCAGGCATTGGCTTCGCCGTGCCGCTGAGCCATGTGTTGTCGGTCGTCGACCGTTGGGTTGAGGAGGTCGACCTGGAGCGCGGCTTGCTTGGGATCGGTTTAAAGCCAGGGAATCCGCATGCGACGGCGCCGATTGTCGCCAACGTCTGGCCGCGTTCCCCCGCGGCCGTGGCCGGCTGGAAGACGGGAGATCGCATCGTTGCGATCAATGGCGTGAAGATCGATACGCAAACGGCGCTTCGCTTTCAAACGACGCCCCATTACGCAGGGGACAAGTTGGCGGTTACCATCCGCCGCGGCTCGGGCGACAAGGCGAAGGAGATCAAAACGGAGATCACGCTCGCTGAGAAGCTGCCGCCGTTCCTTCATCCATTCCTCGGCGTCCTCCCCGTGCGATCGGCGACAATCGCCGACGAGCCGCAGGAAGATGTCGGCGCCGAGGCGAAACCGGCTGACGACGCAGAGGATGAGACGAAGCCCAGCGACGAGAAAGCGAAACCCGACGAAAAGATTGAAGGTCTCGCTATTCGCGCCGTCTGGCCCGGTAGCCCGGCCGATAAAGCAGGACTGCGCGCGGGCGACCGCATCATCAATTTGGGCGACAAGAAGATTGGCGATCTCGACGCCGCGATGGCGGAACTGAATGCGAAGTCGCCTGGCGACGAAGTGCAACTAGTCGCCAAGCGAGGAGACGAGGAACTGGAGTTCGACGTCGAACTGGCGGCGCTGCCGGAGAACGTTCTCGACGCGACTGATCTCAGCGCGGGAGACGGCAAAGAAGCCGCCGATCTTTCCAACCTGGGCGATCCCAAACTCCAAACGCTCAAGCTCCCTGAGATGTCGCAGACGGCCCGTTATCTCCAGCCCCCGGCCAACGGTTCGGCGCCGGGGCTGCTGATTTGGCTCGGCGACGGCAAACCAGAGACTGCCGAAGCGTTGGCCGCCGACTGGCAGCGGACCTGCGTTCGCGATCGGCTGGTGCTGCTGATGCCCGAGCCGGCAGACGCCGGCGGCTGGACGAACGACGACCTGGAGTATCTCGCACGGCTGGTGCAAACCGCCGGCAGCCGTTGGCGAATCGACCCGCGTCGCATCGTCGTCGCCGGGGAAGGGAAGGGGGGCCAACTTGCTTACGCCCTAGCCCTTCGCGGCCGCAAACTGATCCGCGGCGTCGCCGTCGTCGACAGCCCGCTGCCGCGGACGTTGGAAGTGCCGGAGAACAATCCGAGCGAACGGCTGGCAGTCCTCTCAGTCGAAACTCACAACACGCCGCTGTCGCTGCTGATTCTTAAGGATCTGGAAAAGTTCGACGTCGCCGGTTACCCCGTGACGCAGATCGTCCGTCGCGGCGAGGAAAGTCGCTCAGCCACGCTTGATGGCGCTACCCGCGCGAAGATCGGGCGCTGGATCGACGGGCTCGATAGACTGTAGAGGGCCTTGCCCTCCGCGCGACGCGCGGAGGGCTCTCAAGCATCGCTATGCCAGCGATTCCGTCTTCCGGGGTCCGGCGGCGCCGTCGATGCCGAGATCGACTTCCGGCGATGAATCGTCGTGGATGTCGAACCATTCCTTCTTGAATTCGATCCGCTTCCCTTGCTTCATCGCGATGTTCGAGGTGAGCGCGATGATCGCGTCGGCCATGGCGACCTTGGCGCCGCACTTCGGCTGATGCTCGGGCGCCGGGTTGCGAATGCACCAGGCCCAATGCTCCATCTCTTCCTTGTAGCCGCGGCTGACGTTTTTCGCAGCGGCGGCGGCGACTGCCACCGGCGGGCCGCCGCCCGTCTCATAGCTGCTCATCGCCGCCTTGCCTTTGCCGGTTTCCTTGACCTCGATCTTCGTGCTGGCGTCGCCCCCCTTGTAGAGCATGACTTCCGTCTCGCGATCAAGAATCAGCGTGCCGCCGGTGCCGAGAACGACTTCGCCGTAGCCGCCGAAACCGTTGCCGTTGATCGAGGAGTAGGTGACGACGATCTTGCTATTGGGATCCTTGACCTTTTCCTGCTTCTGAATGTCCTCGTAATAGTGCTTGCCGGGGAATTCGAAGTTGCAGTGGACGTGATCGTCGACGTCGCGGTCGGCCGGGAAGAGCGAGCGGAAGCCGATGCCCTGGACGGCGATCGGATAGACCTTGCCGCCGTCGTCGCGCTGCGAGCTGACGAAGATGCTCGAGGCGTCGAGCTGATGGCTGCCGAGTTCGGCCATGAGGCCGGCGCCGGTGCGATCCCAGAGACGCCAGCGAATCAACTCTTCGAGAGCGCTGCGCTTGTTGCCGTTGTCGAGCGTCTTCGAGACGTAGCCGTAATCCTTGCCGGCCGCGAGTTCGATGTCGATGTCTTGGAGTTGCTTCTCGATCTGCGCAAGTTTCGCCTTTTGCACATCGATGTCGCCCCCCTTGGCGTTCTTCAGAGCGCCCTTCGCGGCCCGTAGCTTCGTGTAGAGCGGATGCGCGGCGACGAGCGCGGCCTTCTGCTTGTTGTCGCCTGCGCGTTCCGCTGCCACGATCGCGGCGTCGAAGACGTCGTACTGATAGTCGGCCGCCTCCGGCAGTGGCGGACACCAGCTGTCGTTGCCCGGCATGTTGCCGCGATGCCACTGGGCGCGAATGTGGTGCAACTCGCCGAGCAAGCCACGGCGAATCTGGTCGACGGCGTTCGCGTACAGGACGCTGTAATGCCGTTGATGGCCGACCGCGAAGATGATCGGGTTGCCGTTCACGTCCTTCGATTCTTCGGCGAGGCGTCCCATCTCCTTGCAGCGCGAGACAGTCTGCCCCATCAGCTTTTCGGTGAGGACGTGCTTGCCGGCCCGCATCGCCTTGAAGGCGGCGACGTCGTGCAGCCAGAGGGGCAGGGCGATGATGACGGCTTCGACGTTCGGGTCGTCGATCAGTTCTTGGTAGTCGCCCTTGTAGACCTTGATGTGCTTCTTGGCTTCGTCTTCGCTCGCGTACTTGTATTGCGTGATCAACCCCGGCCGGGCGCCGATGTTGTCTTGATCGCCGTGAAACGCGCGATGCTGGTTGTAGGGCCGGATGTCGGCGATGGCGACGATGTCGAGATATTCGGGGTTGAGGGCGCCAATAAGGACGCTCCCCTCGTCGCCGGTGCCGATGATGCCGACCCGCAGCGGGGCGTCGACCTTGGCGCCGTACCCGAAGTACATCGCCCCCAGGCTGCCGACGGCAACGGTGCCGGCCGCAATGCCCTTCAGCACATCGCGGCGGTTTGGATTATCGGAATCGAAAACCGTGCCGACCGCTTCGTTAAAATTCTGCTTGCCAATATCGCGTTGTTCAGGCGTAAGATTCATGACTAAACAGACTCCTTGCGGCCGCAACACTTACCGGTGAAGAGGCGAATGAAATAGTCGAGGCCCGCGTACTGTCCCGCCGCTGCAGCGAACAGGACCGCCAACGCGGCGATTTCGACAAGTTGGTAGTAGAACACAGGATTCAACGAGCCAGGCACCCACGGCGGTTGCGAGGCGATCACGGAGAGCAGGAAGCCGGCGGCGGAGATGCACGCAATCCGAGTGAACAGGCCCAGCATCAAGCAGACGCCGGAGCCGATGATCACCGCCGTCACGGCGTAGTTAATGGTGTTGAGCTTCTTGACGCTCTCGTCAGTGAGCGCCTCGTCGAGCGCGGCCACGGTGGCGGCTTCGCTCACTTGTTCCTCATCGACGATCGCGCGGAGGTCGCTGAGATACGCGGCTTCGATCTCTTTCACCTGGGCAATCCAGGCGCCCGTCTTCGACTTGGTTTCGGCCGACTTTTCCTCGATGCGAACTCCTTGAAACGGCAAACTCACGGCGCCTGAATCTTTCTTGAGTTCCTCAAGACGGAAGAGTTCATGTTCCCATTCGGCGATCGCATCAGTTTGCGATTCTAAATAATCGGCCAACTGCTGGCGACGGAAGTCGAGCGCCTCAGCGGCTGCTGCACGCTGCTTGTCAGTCAGGGCAGGAATGATCACAAAGCGGTCGTGAGCGGTGCGCCAGCTTGTTTCGATCCGGTCGGCCCAGTCGTAGTAAGGCGAGTGGGGCGGGAACTCGATCGGCAGCGGCTGCTTCTTCGCGGCGGCCGCCTTGCGGCGCGACGCGTAGTCGGCTTCCCACTTGGCCCGCTTCTGCAGTTCTTCTTCCGTCGTCGGGCGAGCTTGCCGCGGCACGGCGAGGTAACGCTCCCAGTTGTAAGCAGCGGGGAGTTCTTCCTTCACCATGTCGGCGACGGGACCGACCGCCTGGCGGAGAAACGGTTCGGCGGAAAAAGCGATCGTCGTCACGCCGGTGTCGGCGTTGTACGCGAGCTTTTTCGTCCCTTCGCGGTAGAAGTGCCAGCCGGTGGCCAGTCGCAACACGACCAGCGCAATCACCAGCCCCATCGGCAGGCAGACGGCACGTCGCGGGGCGACCGGGGTTGTTTCTTCGGGATGATGAGCCATGGCGCTGATGGGTTGAGCGGGGCTGCGTCTCGCTTGACGGGACGGCCAACGCCGTCGCAACGCACTTCCGCAATGAAAGGAACGATCAGGGGAGCCGAAGTCGCAGCAATTATCGCCTGGACTTCGCTCGACCGCCGCCGATGGCTGCAGAACCAGTCGCGAGTGCGGAGACTTTCTCCGCACTCCTGCCCATGCCGCCTCGGTAACGATATTCTACGAAACAGGTTGCCTACGCTCTAGGGCTTAGGCGACTCCCAGCAATCGGGATGACCAAGCCCTCGTGTCTAGCGTATGGCGCCCGCGCCCGTAGTTCCAGCAAAACGTTCCTTTCGAATCTGTTCCTTTCGAATCTATAGCGGCGGCCTTCCACAGCCGCGAAACAAGTTTCTATGCGAATCGTCCTCTGCTACCCGGTCGAACCTCAGCACATCGCCCGCATCCAAAGCGCCTGGCCCGAGGCCGAATTGGTCGACGCAGGCCAGGAGCGAATCGCCGCGGAACTGCCGTCGGCCGACATCTACTGCGGGCACGCCAAGGTGCCCGTGCCATGGGACGAGGTAGTGGCTGGCGGTCGGTTGCAGTGGATCCAATCGTCGGCCGCCGGGCTCGACCACTGCCTGGTTCCCAGCGTGGTCGATAGCCACATTACGGTCACGAGTGCCTCGGGGGTTCTCGCAAAACAGGTTGCCGACCAAACTTTTGCGTTATTGCTAGGGATTCTGCGGAATTTGCCGACGTACTTTCGGGCCAAGGAGGCCAAGGAGTTCGTCCGCCGCCCGACCCGCGACCTTTACGGAGCCCGCGTCGGCATTGTCGGCCTGGGGGGGAATGGCCGGTTGCTGGCCCGGCTGCTCAAGGCGTTTGAGTGCTCAGTGATCGCCACCGACTGGTTTCCCGAACAGAAATCGCCCTTCGTTGATGAAATCTTGCCGGCCGACGCCGTAGACCAACTGCTGCCGCGCGTCGACGTGCTGATCCTGGCCGCACCCCTTACCGACCAGACGCGCGGCCTGATCGACGCCCGCCGGTTGCGATTGTTGCCCAAGGGAGCCGTCGTGGTGAATGTCGCCCGAGGGCCGATCGTCGTTGAGCGCGACTTGGTCGAGGTCTTGAAGGAAGGTCACCTGTGGGGCGCTGGCGTCGATGTGACGGAAGTGGAACCGCTTCCCGCCGACAGCCCGCTGTGGAATGTCCCGAACGTGATCATCACGCCGCATGTTGGCGGCCAACGCGCGAGCCGGATCGACGACATGACCGATCTCTTCTGCGAGAACTTGCGCCGCTACCGCGCCGGCGAACCGCTCGCGAACCTTGTCGATAAGTGTCTCGGCTTCCCGGAACCAAGCGCGATCTTCGGCGCGGTCTAAGTCGTCGTCGCCCGATGTATTGCCCCGCGATTGAGCCCGCCCATCCATAACGCCCATTTAGCCGCGGGGCCCGCCCCGCCCCGCGCCCGTCGCGAGCGGCGGGGCTAAATGTCCGCCATCGGCCCGCCATCTTCACACTCTCTTCATGATCGCGAACTGCGCGGCGTCGCGCTTGCCGACAGCGCCAAGTCAACTGCGAATTACCGCTGGAAGATTTCCCCTCCAAGAGCGAAAACGCCTAGAGGCTAGGTAGTTTGCGCAATCTTCCGATCTGGACGTTTGCGCCCAACTCTGCGTAATATGGAAGAGTCAGCAGGCGGCCCGCGCAGTCGGTCCGTCGAGCGCCGCGTGATGGGCCGTCAGCGATCGACCAGAAGGGATTCTGGCGGGAGAGGGCGAACCTTGGCCCCGTCCGCCGCGACTTATCTTCTGAAGGACAACGATGAACCCCTCCACCACGATTCTGCAAGGCACGCGGACGATCAATTTCGACGGGCAGGAATCCAACCGTTGCCCGACGGATTTGTACGACCGCTACGAACAACTTCTCGAAGGCCAGCACCTCGGCTGGACCGAACACCTCCGCTTCCGCCGCTTGCTCGGTACCGGCGGGCAGGGGGTCGTTTACCTGAGCGACCGCCGCGGCAGCGATGGTTTCACGCTCCCTGTGGCCGTTAAGGTTTTCTCGCCGGAACGGTTCTCGAGCCAGCAAAGCTACGACATGGCGATGGCCCGCATCGCTCAGGTGTCGTGCAGCGTCGCGAAGATTCAGCACGATTCGCTACTCGACGTCCAGAACTTTATCGAGCGCAATCGCATCCGCATCATGGAGATGGAGTGGGTCGACGGCTACGACCTCGACCGGCTCCTCACCCCTGCGATGCTCGCCCGCGTTCAGCAACGCGTCAGCCATCGCCGTTGGGAATACATCAACAACGTCATCGTGACCGCCGGCCCCGTGCGACCGCGGTTGAAGCCGGGCATCGCCGCGTCGATTATTCGGCAGTGTCTCTCGGCCCTCGCCGCGCTCCACCGCGAAGACATCGTTCACGGCGACCTTAAGCCGGCGAACATCATGGTGAAGCGGACCGGCAACGCGAAGATCGTCGATATCGGTTCGGCGCTCCATCTGAACAACATGCCCGACCAACGGACCTGCACGCCGCAGTATGCCGCGCCGGAAATGTTGGAACGGAACGAGTTCACGCCACGAAGCGATCTCGCGAGCCTTGGCTACGTGTTGATCGAGATCCTCGCTGGCCGACCGCTGTTCGCTGGTCTGAACAGCCTTGGCGAGTTACTCGAAGCGAAGTGGACGCTGCCGCAACGCCTCGAACGGATCCTGCCGGACGAAGTGGCTGACAGCGAACTGCTGATGACGATCTGCCGCCGTCTGACGGCCCCCGATCCGCTGCTCCGCTTCGCCAATGCCGAGGACGCCAACACCGGCCCTGACGGCCTGGCCGAGTTCCAACGCACGCTGGTCATCGGCGATCTGGCGAGCGAGTACGACAACGAGCTGCGCGTCTGGCTCGAAGAACTCGACTGAAAAAAGCCGCGACCGGTGGTCGCGGGTATTTCGCACGATCGACGACGCCCGATTTTGACGCCGCCGCGACCACCGGTCGCGGCTTTATGCGTTTGACGCAATGCTGCGGCGTTCGTTGTGGCGTTTGATATAGCGCTGCGTGTTCCGCCAAACTTGTTCATCGAAGATGAACGACCGCCAACGGCCTTTGCACCACACCGGCCCCTGGTGCGGCGTCTGGCGATGAATCGCCTTGGTCGCCTGATCTTTCAGCCATTTGACGACGTTGTCGACTTCGCGACTGGTACGCGTCATCAATAGATGGGCGTGAGTCGCCTCAATCGCAATGGCGGCGAACGACCAATCTGATTCCATTTCGCTCAAGCGTCTCTTTGACGACCGCTTGCATGCGTGACGTCAATTTCGTTGGCGGGCATTTTTGCCGTTCTAGCGCCATCCGTCGCCGCATCGCGTCTCCCGCATGCAGCGTGTGCGGCTCGATATAACCAAGTTCCGCGTCCCAAGCCTCCGACCAATGCCCACGTTCATCGCCCGGCAGCCAGAGCCCGTAGCCGGATATCACGATGTGGTAACCAATCGTTTGTCCCATGCCCGCGATGGTATTGAGCACATACCCTAAATGCCACAATCAATATTGCTGTTTTCTGCAAAAAGCCGCGACCGCTGGTCGCGAGGCCCCAAAACCACGGCCCGCCCACGCAAAAAATCGAAAAATGCCCGCGACCGCCGGTCGCGGCTTTTTGGCCTACAATTATTGACGTCCAAATCTGTTCCGCTCCGGGAAGCTAGGATCGCCCGTCATGTCCGCAGATCAACGTCCGCTCATCGTCGGCGCCGGCCCCGTCGGCCTCGCCGCCGCCCTGTTTCTGCAGCGTGAGGGCCTCCGCCCACGCATCGTCGAAACGCGGACTGAACCGGCGCCCCAGTCGAAGGCGCTCGCCGTTAATCCGCGCGTTCTTGACTTGCTTGAGCCGACCGGCGTCACGGCTCGGATGCTGGAACTCGGCAGCCCGGTGCGCGGAATGCAATTCCATCGCAACGGCAAAATCGTCGTTGGGCTCAAGCTCGACGGCATCCACTCGAAATATCCGTTCATGCTCGGCCTGTCGCAAGCGACGACGGAACGGTTGCTGGCCCAGGCATTCCTCGCCGCCGGCGGGGAGATTGAACGCGGCGTCGAAATGACTTCCTGCCAAAACAATGTCGGCGGCGTGGCCGTCGAGTTGAAGCACAACGCCGACGGTTCCCCCGAATCGGTCGAGTCGCCCTGGCTCCTCGCCGCTGACGGCGCCCGCAGCGTCGCTCGCAAACAACTCGGCGTCGATTTCAACGGTTCCACATTTCCCGGCGAGTGGTACTTGGCCGACGCGCCGCTCAAGACGACTCTTTCGCCTGAGTTCGCCCACATCGTCTTTTGCCGCGATGGCGGCTTCCTGTTCATCATGCCTGTCTTCGGCGACGAAGAGTTTCAATCAACGAACGGGCTACTGTGGCGCGTGCTGGGCAACCGATCGAATCCGCTGGCTCAACTCGAGGAAGCAGAGCCAGCCGGCCCTGCCGTGTGGGAATCGAGCTTCCATGTCTCGCACCGGATCAACGCTGCTCTCTCGGTTGGCAACGTTTACTTCGCTGGCGACGCGGCTCATATCCACTCGCCGATGGGCGCCCGCGGCATGAACCTCGGCGTCGAAGACGCCTGGGTCTTTGCCAATCTGGTCCGCACCGGCCGG
Organism: Pirellula sp.; assembly: GCA_013822725.1. GTDB lineage: Bacteria > Planctomycetota > Planctomycetia > Pirellulales > Lacipirellulaceae > Lacipirellula. The sequence continues at coordinate 20,454 of PNKX01000023.1, read as the reverse complement.
CTCGGCGAATACAACGCCCTCCGCCACCCGGTCGACCAACGAGTCGTCCGCGAGGTCGAATTCTTCTCCAAGCTGATCGCCTCAGACGCCCCGCAGTTCCGCTTCGCTCGGCGCTATGTGTTGCCGGTCGTCGCCCGGACGCCGCTGCAAGCGCGCATCAAGCGAACAGTGACGGGTCTGGATCATGCGCTGCCGCTGGGACTAGAGCCAAGCGACGTCGCTGCCATCGCTGCGCAAACCTCACGGCCTCAGATGGCCCTTTAACAATCGGCTCCGCCGAAGCGGCGCGAGACGCCCAGGGATCCCCTCGATGGCTCTGACCGCCTCCCAAATCGCCGACCTGCTCGGACTGCAGCCCCATCCGACGTGCGGTATCGTTGCCGAAAGCTATCGCAGTCCGCTGCAACTCCCAGCCGACGCCCTCCCCACGGCATACGGCGGCAGCCGGCCGCTGGGGAACGTGTTGAACTTCATGGTCACCCCGACCGCGCGCGTTCACCTCCATCGACTGCGCTCCGATCAGATGTATCACCACTACATGGGCGACCCGCTGCAAGTGCTGTTGCTCTACGCCGATGGACGCAGCGAAGTCCGCACGCTCGGCCACGATCTCGCCGCCGGCATGCGGCCGCAGCTGTTTCTGCCGGGCGGAACGTTTCACACGGCCCGCGTCGCCCCTGGCAGCGAGTACGCGTTGCTTGCCACGTCGGTCTGGCTGCGCGCTGAGCCGGAGGACGTCGAAATGGGTGACGCCGCCAAACTTGCGGCCGCCTTTCCAGAGGCTCGCGCCCAGATCGCAGAGTTCAGTCGTTGAAGCGCCCGCGGGGGCGAATGTTAGGTATGATGGCTCGGCATCTTCACTGCCGGGGTCCTCATCGCATGCGTTTGGCTCTCCTCTATTGCCTGATGTTCGTCGGCGTCGCCCGTACGCTGGTCGCGGCGGAAGAAGCCGCTACACCGATTGAGCCGCAGACTTACTGCAACCCGCTCAATCTTGACTACGGCTACTGCCCGATTCCGAACTTCGTGGAGCAGGGAAAGCATCGCGCGACGGCCGATCCCGCGCTGGTAACGTTTCAAGGCGACTACTACCTCTTTTCCACCAACCAGTGGGGTTATTGGTGGAGTCCGGACATGCGCGTTTGGAACTTCGTCCCGCGAAAGTTTCTCAAGCCACAGCATCAGGTATATGACGAGTTGTGTGCTCCGGCGGCGTTCGTCATGGATGACCAGCTATACGTCATCGGCTCGACGCACACGCCCGACTTTCCGCTTTGGCGTAGCGCCGCCCCGCGCAGCGACGATGGAGATCGCTGGGAAGAAGCCGTTTCGGCGTTTGCGGGCGCCGCGTGGGACCCCGCTTTTTTTCTCAACGATGACGGTCGCCTCTACCTGTATCACGGCTCGAGCAACGACCTGCCTCTCTACGGTCAGGAAGTCGACCGCAACACGCTCCAGCCGATTGGCCCGAAGCAGGAATTGATTCGTCTCAACGCCGCTCTCCACGGGTGGGAGCGTTTCGGCGAGGCGAACGACAATACCTTTCTCCCTCCCTTCATCGAAGGCGCCTGGATGACCAAGCATGGAGGTCGCTACTACCTCCAATACGCGGCGCCGGGGACCGAATTCAGCGGCTACGCCGACGGCGTGTACGTCGGCGAGCATCCGCTGGGGCCGTTTGAATACCAACCCCACAATCCGATCTGCTTCAAGCCAGGCGGTTTCGCGCGTGGCGCCGGCCACGGCTCAACATTCCAAGACAAGCGAGGCGACTACTGGCGTTGCGCCACGATCGTCGTCGGCGTGAAGAACAATTTCGAACGCCGCCTCGGCATCTGGCCCGCCGGCTTCGACGCCGACGGAGTCATGTATTGCGATACGGCATACGGCGACTATCCCCAACGACTTCCCGATGCGAGCCCGTCAGGCGTTACTCACGGCGAGACGATGGGCTGGATGCTTCTCAATTATGCGAAACCGGTCGTCGCCAGCTCGACGTTGGGCGGGTTTGCGCCAAATCTGGCAGTTGATGAAGACATCAAAACCTACTGGAGCGCCGCCACTGGCGGCCCCGGCGAGCAGTTTACCAGCGACTTGGGCGACCTTTCTACGATTCACGCGATCCAGATCAACTACGCCGACCAGGACGCTGAACTAATGGGCAAGGTCGCCGACGTCTCGCATCAATACGTCATCTCGACTTCCAGTGACGGCCAAGCGTGGAATGTGATCATCGACAAAAGCGATAACCAACGCGACGTGCCGCACGACTACGTCGAACTGCCGAAGCCAGTCGAGGCTCGCTATGTGCGGATCGAGAATCGCCGCGTCCCCACCGGCAAGTTCGCCCTCAGCGGTTTTCGCATCTTCGGCCGCGGCCATGGCGCCCCTCCGCAGCCGGTGCAAAACTTCATCGCTCTCCGCGGCTACAGCGAGCCGCGCAACGCTTGGCTCAAGTGGCGGCAATCGCCCGATGCCACGGGCTACGTCGTCCGCTCCGGAGTCGATCCCTCTAAACTTTACAACAGCGCCATGGTCTACGGCGCCAACGAGTATTACTTTCGGGCGATGGATCGCGACGTACCGTACTATTTTCAGATTGAAGCGTTTAACGAAAATGGCGTTTCGCCGCGCACAGCGCCCATCGTCGCCGAATGAACGCCTGCAAACTTCGCCGTTATTGTCTCGACTGAGCCCCTCGCCATGGATGAAATCACCTACCAACTCGAACCGACGCTGACGTCGGCCGAGTTCATCGACGTCCTCACCCGCTCGACCCTTTCCGAGCGCCGCCCCGTCGACCGCCCCGATCTGATCGAACGCATGCTCGCCAATGCGAACGTGATCGTCACCGCTCGCAACCAGGAGGGGCTGCTGGTAGGCGTCTCGCGGGCGATGACCGATTTCGGCTACGCCACCTATCTCTCCGACCTCGCTGTCGACGAAGCGTTCCAACGGCGTGGCATTGGGCGTGAGTTGATCAAGCGCACTCACGTGGCGGCTGGACTGGAGACGGCGCTCATTTTGCTCGCGGCCCCCAACGCTCGCACGTACTATCCCCACATTGGGATGACGCCCCACGATTCCTGTTGGATAATCCCGCGACAGGCATAGGACATCGGCGCGGCCGGGGCGCGGACTTCTTCAGGCCATGCGATTCGATTCGAATGCATCGCTGGCGGGACGATGTCGAGGCTGACGTAGCTAGTCCAGCCGTTCCCATGGAGATAAGGGCCGATCCACCCGTCCTGCGGAGAAAATAGCAATTCCCAGCGCCCGGCTCAGTTGGCGACGTGACATAAACAATTACCCAGCTTACCATACTCTGACAGTAGGCTAGCTGCAAAGTACGAAACGCCCTGTCGCGTCTCGACCTAAGCCGCGAACAGCAGACAAGTTCAAGTGTCCGTTGGAGCAAGCTCACTTCTGCTTTTGCAACCAGTTACTACATTGTCGCGCCATGCATGACACTCTTGATCACTCCGGGTCACCAAGTCTGCTCTCGGTCATCGTTCCTTGCTTTAACGAGGAGGCGGTCATTGAGAAAACTCATGCCCGTTTGCTTGAAGTCCTGGCGCCGCTCGACCTCGACTGCGAGCTTATTTACGTCAATGACGGCAGTCGTGATCGCACGCTGGAGATCTTGAAGTCGCTGCAGAAGTCCGACGATCGAGTGCGAGTCATCTCCTTCTCTCGCAATTTCGGCCATCAGTTGGCAGTTAGCGCCGGCATTGACGTGGCGTCTGGCGACGCGGTCGTGTTGATCGACTCCGATTTGCAAGATCCGCCGGAACTGATCCCGGAAATGATCAATAAATGGCGCGAGGGTTATCACGTCGTATATGGCGTTCGGACGCAGCGCGCCGGCGAGTCGGCGTTCAAACTGCTGACCGCAAAAGTGTTCTATCGCATGATTAACGTGATCTCTGACGTGGCGATTCCGCTCGATTCCGGGGATTTCCGCTTGATGGATCGTAGGGTGGTCGCGGTGTTGCAGAACATGCCCGAACGCGACCGATTCATTCGCGGCATGGTGAGCTGGGCCGGATTTCGCCAGTTTGCTCTGCCTTATGCTCGCGCGGAACGCGCCGCCGGCGAAAGCAAATATCCGTTGCGAAAGATGTTGCTCTTCGCCCTCGACGGAGTCATTTCGTTCTCGCTTGTTCCGCTGCGCGTCGCAGCGTTCATCGGTTTTCTCGCGGCGGCAATGGCCGTGTTGGGCATAGGATATACGCTGTTCTTGCGACTCTTCACGGGCAACTGGGCGTCTGGGTTCACGCTGCTCTTCATTAGCATCTCTTTCTTGGGGGGTGTGACGCTTACTTGCCTAGGAATTGTCGGCGAGTACGTGGGCCGCATTTACCGCGAACTCAAGCGGCGTCCGCTCTACATCATCGACGAGCGGCTCGGTTTTCGCACCCCAACCTTGGCGGCGCAGGCTGACTGACCAAGCATTCGCCCCACTTGGCTTCTTTAGTTGGCAGTCGCCTTCTGAGTCGCGTCGGCGTCTCTCTAGCTGGGTTGCGTCCTCTCAATCCTCACGCGTTTAATGCCTATTCCGCAAGTAAACTGACTGAGCAGGTTTGCCGGGATTGAAATTCCTCGTTCCACATCCGCACGACTTGATTCCATGTGCTATGGTTATCAGCCATGGAAAAACAGACCCTCGCTATCCTCGTGACGATCGGCTTTAGCGTCGTCGGCGTGGTGGGGGACTATTTCCTGAAGCTCGCCAGTTCGAAGGAGGAATCGCTCCGCTCGATCTGGTTTTACGTCGGGTTCGCCGTGTACGCGTCGACCGCCTTCGGCTGGGTCTTTGTGATGAAGCACCTGAAGCTGGCGACGGTCGGCGTGGTGTACTCCGTTTCGATGATTCTGTTGCTCACCGTGATTGGCGCCGCCGCCTTTCGCGAAACCTTGAACTACGCCGAAATGCTGGGCATCGCCATGGCCGTTGGCTCGCTGGTGCTGCTGATGCGATTTGCCTAGTCGGTCGACTGGGCGTCGAATGTCCCAACTTAAATTACGATCAATCAACGCTTTTTCGTAGGAGCCTCTCCCATGATGATTGTCACTACCGGCAACGAAGTCACCGGTTACGAAATCGTCGAGTACCTCGGGGTGATCCGTGGGGTGGTCGTCCGTTCGCCCAGCATTACGCAGGGGATTATGGGGGGCCTCAAGCAAATCGTGGGGGGTAATATTGAGTCGTACGCTCAGATTTGCGAAGCTGGTCGTCAGGAAGCTTACGTGCGGATGGAAGACCATGCCGCCAGCGTCGGCGCCGACGCCGTGATCGGCATGCGGTACGACGCCTCCGGGTTTGCCGAGGGGGTAACCGAAGTCCTCGCCTACGGCACCGCAGTAAAGATCCAGAAGGTATAGGGACCGATGACGGCGCTCCGCGAAGATCTTGAATCGTCCGAACCGGACCGCCAGTTCGGATCGGGGTGGATCAGCGGCGTGCTGGCGCTGGTGCTGGCGGTCGCCGGGCTGGGCGCCGTGCTTTGTTTGCGCTATCCGGAATATCTGACCGTTCCCGAAGCTCGCGGAGTCTACAACGTCGCCCTGATTCGGCTCGCCCTCTTTGCCGGGCTGCTGACGGCGTTCGTGCTGGCGATCGTCAGCATCGTGCTGCGACGGCAGAAGGTCTTGGGATTCTCCGCGATCACGCTGGTGCTGATGGCGACCGCGCTCGGCGGGTCGCAGGCTCAGGACCGGATCAACGTCCAGACCGACGTTTACCTCGGCCTCGATTGGTTCATCCTGAGTATCCTGTTCACGGGGATCGTCTTCATCCCGATCGAGCGGTTGCTTGGCGCTCGCAACCAGCCGATCTTTCGGTTGGAGTGGCGGGAAGACCTGCTCTACTTCCTGATCAGCAGCTTGTTCGTCCAGGGACTCACCTACCTGTCGCTGGCGCCATCGCTGGCGATCTTGCGACATACCGATTGGGTCGGCATCCGCGGGTTCATCGCCAGCCAGCCGATCTGGCTGCAGGTGATCGAGATCATGGTGCTGACCGATCTGGTGCAGTACTGGGTCCATCGCGGGTTCCATCGCGTGCCGTGGCTCTGGAACTTCCACGCGATCCATCACTCGGCGCCCATGATGGACTGGCTCGCCAGCTCGCGGATGCACGTCATGGAGATCGTCGTCCTCCGGGGCGCCACGGTCATCCCGATGTACATCCTGGGATTCGCCGAGTCGGCCCTCTACATTTATCTCGTGTTCGTCTTCCTGCTGTCGGCCGCCGTCCACTCGAACGTGCGGATCAATCTCCGCCCGATCGAAAAATGGTTCGTGACGCCCCGGTTCCACCATTGGCACCACGGGATCGAACGCGAAGCGATCGACGTCAACTTCGCCGTCCACTTCCCGTGGCTTGATCGGATGTTCGGGACGCACCACATGCCCGAGGATGGCCGCTGGCCGAGCGGGTATGGCGTGGTGAGCCAGCCGATCCCGCGCGGGTTCATCAAGCAGCTGTTCTATCCGTTCTATCGCCGCCGGCCGCAGGTGGCCGCGACGGCCGTGCCGGCTCAGCCTGTCGATGCGCCACCGTCCGACCAGGGTTGAGGAGTTGCGTCCCCGTCCGACGACGCTGGTTATTCGTTGATCGAAACGGGCCGATTGTCGCGGTGCTTGAGGAGCCACTCGACCGCGGCGTCGACCACCTGGCCATTGCCGTTGATGAGGACGTTCTTCCCCGTGCGCGATGGCGCCGCCGTCTGCCCCTGACTCCAAGCGTGGCGAACTTCGCTTCCCGCCGCCGCCAGTTCTGCCGGCGGGGCGAGGAAGTTGAACTTCCAATCCGCAAACCCTGGTTGCTTGCGCAGCGCGTGCTCCGCGACGTAACGGACGACGCCGTAAGGATCTTCCAGGAGCCGTGAGACGAACGGCGCAAGCCAGTCGTCGCCCGACGCCGCCTGCGCCGGCGCCCACCCCGTATGCCACGCCGTGATGACGCGCTGCGCTGCGTTCCCCTTGAGCATCCAAACGAGCGACGCCGCGATTTGAGCCTGTTCGGTCGTCATCGGCAGTGGCTCGTAGCCGTACCAGTCGACTAAATGCCGCTGCGTCCAGGCGAGCGTCTGGTCGAGGTGGCAGAGGTTGCACGCGTTCGGGACGCCGTGTTGGACGCTGCCCGCGAGGTCGGGGCGAGCGATCTGGTGACTTCGTATTGCCGAGAACAACGCATAGGTCGTGTGGGGCATGTGACAATTGAGACAATTGCTCCCGGTCGACTCCGCCGCGTGGTGCGTGTGCTGCGTGAGGTCGGTCGTGTACTGCGGTTCGTCGTGGCACTGGATGCAGGCCTGGACGCCGTCCATGCCGGCTTTGAGCTGACCGCTCGGATCGCTCTGGTGCATCGAGTGACAGGAAACGCACGACAGCGTCCCCTCGCGGTAGCAACCAGTGACAGCGAGCGCCGTGAACTCGCGGCCGCCTGCCAGCACCGTGCCGTTGTCCCAGAATCGTGAGCGGAAGAAGCCTTGATTTCGCTGATAGCCAGCAAGGGCTTCTGCTTGTTCCTGCTCGTTCGCGTAGAAGCTCGCCTCTTGAGGCGGGAAGAGATACTCTCGCTTGGTGAGGAGTTCTTCGCCAGGGCGGAAGTTGCCGCCGCCGTCGCGATATTGTTCGCCCTGTTGCTGCGACCAGATGAAGACGCCGTGGCATTGCCCGCAGACTTCGGCGCTGCGACGGTGGTCGACGAGTTCCGCCGGTTGCACGATCGGGTCCGCTGCCAGCAGCTCGGTCAGCCCCGCCTCGCCCGCCGCTTCGCGTCGACGGAGCGCCACATGCTCCTCCGCCGAGCCGTGACACGCCTCGCAGGCGATGCCGATTTCGCCGACTTGCGTCTGGAAGCCAGTCTCGGCGACTTGGCCGGCAGCGTCGTGGTTTACGAACGGCCGCGGCGCCCCGCCGGTGCTGTGGCATTTGATGCAGTGGTCGTTCCAGACGGTCACCATCCGCGACCCGTCGGGGGGGTGGACGAACGCCGCTTCGCGCGGGATCCAGCGTTCGTCCTGGATGAGCCAGACGAGCGGGAGCGTCATCAGCGTCCCCGAGAACCGCGCGCTTTCGACCCAATAGGTCTGGTAGCGGTGCGAACCAGTCGACATGACGACTTGCCGTTCGACCTCGGGAATCCCAGACCAATCGGGCGGACCGGTCGCCTGGCCGAGTCGCGCGAAGTGGTCGTAGCGCCGCTGGCGGTCGAGCATCACGTCGGGGTCGGGCAGGCGGGCCCAGAAATCGTCGCCGCGACGGAAGACCTGATACTTGAGCCCCCCCGAGTCGATGGTCGAACCATCGAACCGTCCGACGAAGTTTTCCGGAGACGCCGCCTGCGTCATCGTGCGGTGGAAGGTGCGATGCCACGATTCGAACTCGCCTTGATGGCAGTCGCGACAGGCCGAGGAGGAAGCGAAGGCGGGGTTGCCGTTGAGCTGCGGAGGCAATGGGGGACGAGGCGCCGTCGCGGCGGGCGCCGACGGAGCGTTGTTGGCGACGGGACGAACCTCGACCGCCCACGTCGTGGCGACGAGGACGAGGAAGCCTGTCGGGAGAACTAGTCTCCCCGCGATGCGCAATGCCTGACGCGAAGCACTCATGCGGAGAACCGGTGGCGAGTAATGAAAAGCGACCGTCGACCGCGGCAGCGGGCGACGCGACCTCCTCGACCATGTTCCTCCTGGAGTTTAGCCAGCCTTGAGCGAAGGCCAAACAGATTTCCAGGCAATTCGCCAAAACTTCATCGAGATTTGTCCGCCGCTCGCTGTCTGTTTCGCCACGCGGGGAGTTGCGAAACTCGCCTTGGCTCGCGACGGAGCAACGATGAGCATCCCGGCGATTGAGCTTACGGCTCAGGGCCGAGGAGGATGGTATGCTTTCAGGAGCCGGAGCCGTGAATGACCGAAGAGGTCATCCTGCCTCGTCAATCTCTTGAGGAAGCGTCTTATGCCCCGAGGTCTGGCGTCGATCGTTTTCGTTGTGGCGTTGGTTTGTCTGAGCTTTGGCGAGGCGATGGGGGGCGATTCGTCAACGCGCCGAATCACTCCGGAGCGTTTGACGCAGGCGATCGCTAAGCTTGATGAGCTCGCGGCGGCGACGGTCAAAGGGAACGGCACGCCGGGGTTAGCGATTGTCATCGTTCATCGCGACCGGGTGATCTATACGAAGTGCCTGGGCGCGCGCGAGGTTGGCAAGCCGGAGTTGATTGACGTGAACACCGTGTTTCAGGTGGCGTCGATGTCGAAGCCGATCACGTCAACGGTGCTGGCGGCGCTCGTGGGGGAGAAGAAGGTCGGTTGGGATGATCGGGTGAGCGATCATGACCCGAGCTTCGTGATGTACACGCCGTATGTGACGCGGGAGTTGCGGCTGCGGGATTTGCTGTGTCATCGGAGCGGGCTGCCGGATCATGCGGGCGATCTGCTCGAGGATATGGGGTATCCGGCGGCGGAGGTGTTGCGGAGGTTGCGTTATCAGCCGCCGTCGAGCAGCTTTCGCGCGGGGTATGCCTACAACAACTTTGGCTATAGCGAGGCGGCCTACGCGGCGGCGAAGGGCGTGGGGGCTGAGTGGAATCAAGTCGCTCAGGAAGCGTTGTTCAAGCCGCTGGGAATGAACTCGACGAGCTACGCGTTTGCCGACTACGAGGCGGCGAAGAATCGGGCGAAGCTGCATGTGCTGGTTGACGGGAAGTGGACGGCGAAGAATACGCGGCAGCCTGACGCGCAAGCGCCGGCAGGGGGCGCGAGTTCGACGATTACCGATCTTGCGCGGTGGATGCGGCTGCAATTAGGCGGCGGGAAGTTTGAGGGGAAGCAGTTGATCGAGGCGGCGGCGCTGGCCGAAACGCGCACGCCGCAGGTCGTCACTGGATTCATGCCCGAGCATGGACGAGTGGCGGCGTACGGACTCGGTTGGAATGTGATCGATCAGCGCGGCGGGCTGATCGTGGCGAACCATTCGGGCGAGTTCAGCATGGGCGTGCGGACCGAGGCGTCGCTGATTCCGGCGGAGGAGTTGGGCATCGCGGTGCTGTCGAACAGTGCGCCGAACGGCGTCCCGGAGGGACTGACCGAGAGCTTTTTTGATTGGGCCCTTGATGGAAAGCTGCAGCGCGATTGGATGACGTTTGCCAATCAGCAGTTCGAGCTGATGGTGGCTAACGATTTGGCGCAGACGAGCGATTTCAGCAAGGCGCCTACTGATCGCGGGGCGCCTTTGGAGCTAGCGGCGTATGCCGGGAAGTATCAGAACGAGTACTTTGGCGTGATCGAGATCGCTGAGCAGGGGGGGAAGCTGACGCTGGGGCTGGGGCCGAAGCTGGAGCGGTTCGCGCTAGCGCACTGGGATCGGGACGTCTTCTGGTTCCAGCCGACGGGTGAGATGTCGGCGGGAAGGTCGGGGGTGATCTTTTCGGTGGGGCCTGAGGGTAAAGCGGAGAGCGTGCGGATTGAGAATTTGGATGTGAATGGGATGGGGCGGTTTGAGCGGGTAGAAAAGCGAGGGGATTGAACCGCCAAGGACGCCAAGTGCGCCAAGGGAATACAAAAGTTTAGGAACCGCCGATGAACGCAGATAGACGCCGATAGAAATTCATCTGCGTTCATCGCGGATTCATCAGTTTGTTCTTTTCTTCCGTGTGCCCGTTGTGCCGTTGTGGTTCAATTCCTCCCATGCATTTGCCTTGGCGCTCTTGGCGTCCTTGGCGGTTCAATGGAATTTTAGAAGGGGATAGAAAAGGGAGGGGCGCCGGGGTCGGGACGACCCGGCTCGCTGGGGTGATTATAAAACGATCATCACTAGGAGGCCGCAGGCGACGGCGGTGAGGATGAGGCCGAGGCAGAAGAGGACGTCGACCAGGAAGGCGAGGCCGATGGCTCGCTTGCGCAAGGGGGTGCGGAGGGCGACAAAGGAGATGATCGCGGCGCCGAGATAGATGAACGAGGTCGCGGCGAGGATTTCGTCGCAGAGGGTTTCAATTTTGGCCGTCGCCTTGATGACGCCGATGAGGCCGACGGCGGTGAGGCAGACGCCGAGCATGCCGGCGGAGACGGCGATGATGTTGAGGAGGTGATCGTGGAGCCTGTCGTCGCTGTTGTGATCCTGCATCGGAATGCGACGGGGCTCTCGGCTGATGGCGGGTGGGCGATTGTGGAACATGAGACGAAGGGGGAGGGCGGAAAGCTGAGAGCGGAGGGGGGAGGCGGAAGCCGATTGAATCTCTTGTCTTCGCTGGAGGATAGCGATCCACGGGGCGACGTCTATCGGTATGGTAACCGACCCCCTGGCGGAGCCAGGGGCTAGAAGAGAGGTGGGCGGCCTAGTTGGCGGCGGATGACGGCCCATTGGCCGGAGTGCATCAGCCAGTGGCTGCCAGCCATCGAGAAGAGGGCGGCGACGGTGGGGGCCCAGAAGACGCCTGTCTCGCGATCGAGCTCAGCGTCGGTCTGCTGGTCGAGGGCTTCGATCGTCGCCCGTTGTTGGACTTCGCGGGCGGCGAGGAGTTCGGCCTTCGTGAGGAGCTTGGTCGGGTCGTCGACTTTCGCCGTCTCGGCGTTGTACAGCGTCGTGAAGCCGTCGGGGAGGGGCTTGAGAAACTTAGGAGCGCCCATTTCTAAATGGTGATGATCGGACCAAACGAGGTGGCCGAGCTGCCAATTGATATGGTTTGCGTCAGGGGCGGGACGGTGGAGCATCTCGGCGTCGGTGAGGTCTTCGAGATAGGCGAGCGCCACCATGTTGCCGCAGTCGATGGAAATTTTGATGGCGTCGCGGGCGTTCATGCGAAAGGCTCCTGGGCAGCGATTGGGGAGATGCGCATGGTAAGAGAATCGGTCGGCGCGGTCTAGCGCTGTGGCGCTGATCACCATGTGAGGCCATTTAGCCGCGGGCGGTAGCCCGCGTGCCCGCCGCGAGCGGGCGGGGCTAAATGGGCGTTGCGGATGGCGGCGTTTGCTGGTGGGGCGCGTGAGTGAACGCGTTGTTATGATTTCGCGGCGGCGCGCTGACGCTTCTTCTTTCCTTGGCCCTGACCTTGCGCCTTGCCGGGGCCTTTCTTGGCCACGAATTGCGGCTTCGCTTCGGGTTGCTTGGCGAGAATGGCCCGAAGCTCAGCGACGACTGCGGGCTGTTCGGCGGCGAGGTTGCGCGACTCTTCGGGGTCGGTCTGGTAGTCGTAGAGTTCGAGGATCGCTTCCTCGGCCGGGGCGCCGGGAGTTTTCCATTCGACGAGCCGATAGCGATCGGTGCGAACGGCGCGGCCGAGGAGTTTGCCGCGCGGGAAGACGTGGAAGGCGACGCCGTCGGTGTGAGCCTTCGGATCGTTAAGGACGGTAACGAGGCTCGCGCCGTCGAGCTCATAGGGGAGGTCGAGGCCGGCGAGCTCGCAGAGCGTGGGATAGAGGTCGACGGTTTCGACGAGTTCGTCGCTTGCTGCGCCGGCGCGGACGTCGCTGGGGAGGTCGATGATGTAAGGGATGCGGGCGGCCTGCTGATAGTTGGTGTGCTTGCACCACATGCCGTGGTCGCCGAGATGCCAGCCGTGATCGCCCCAGAGGACGATGATGGTGTTTTTGTCGGGGCCGTTGGCCTGCAGCGCGTCGAGGACTTTGCCAATCTGGGCGTCGGTGTAGCTGGTGGCGGCGTAGTAGCCGTGGATCAGCTGGCGCTGCATCGCGTCGTCGACGGGACCAGTTTGCGGGCCCCCTTTGTAGTTGCGGAGCTCGCGCCAGTCGGTGGGGGCGAAATCGGGCGCGCCTTCAGGGGGCTGGCGGAGCTTGGCGAGTTCGAACTTCGCCGGATCGTAAAGATCCCAGTATTTTTTCGGCGCGCAGAAGGGGAGGTGAGGCTTCACGAAGCCGACGGCCAGGAAGAAAGGTTCGTCGGGAGTCTGCGCGGCCGCGGCGATGCGCTCGACGGCGCGGGCGGCGACTTGGCCGTCGGCGTAGGCTTCGTCTTCGACCTCGGCGGACTCGTAAGGGGCGCCGCGCGGGAGGGCGTTGGCTCGCTCGGGCGGAACGTTGGTGAAGAGGGCTTCTTCGCGCGTCCCTTGTTCGGGACGATTCTCCGCAAGTGCGTAGTCGCCTTTACCGCGGAAGTGGGGGGTGCTCCAGGAGGCGACGTCATTGGTGTTGCCATGGCCGACGTGGAAGATTTTGCCGAAGGCCTCGGTGCGGTAGCCGTTGTTTTTGAAGTGTTGCGGGAGGGTGACGGCGTCGGGCTTGGCCTTGCGGAAGTTGGTGGGCAGGTCATAGATGCCGAGCGTTTGCGGGCGGAGACCGGTGAGAAGCGAATTGCGGGAGGGTGCACAGACTGCCTGGTTGCAGTAGGCGGCGTCGAAGCGGACCCCTTGGGCGGCGAGGCGGTCGATGTTCGGCGTGACGGCGAGCGGGTCGCCGTAGCATCCGATGGTCGGCTTCAGGTCGTCGATGCAGATCAGGAGGATGTTGGGGCGGCTAGCTGCGTTGCTTTCGGCAGGCGCATCGGCGGCCGATGCTTGGCGAGGCATCACGCTCGCAAATGTGACGGCAAGCAGTGCGCCCATCACGGTGACGGTGCAGCGGCGGGTAGAATATGGGATCATCATGTTGCGGATTCGTGAAAGTGGCTGTTCGAAAGCTGACGCGGTAGAGATGAAATGATTACGATTGTGTGGGCAGCGCCTCGTCATCACACAAAGTGGCGGCGACGGGGCATGTCTAGTTTAACAACTTCGCGTCGAATGGGTTTCGCCATGAATCGATATTCCGCCGTCGTCACGGCCTTTATTTTAATGCTGCTGCCATTCGCCGCGCAGGCTGCGCCGCGGCAACCAAACATCATTCTGATCATGGCCGATGATTTGGGTTATGAGACGATCACGGCCAATGGAGGCGAGTCGTACCAGACGCCGAACCTAGACCAACTGGCGGCGACGGGCGTGAGATTCGATCGTTGCTATGTGCAGCCGCTCTGCACGCCGACGCGAGTCGAATTGATGACCGGGCAATCGAACGTGCGGAACTACATTCGGTTCGGCATGATCGATCCGAAGGCGACGACCTTTGCGCAGCTCCTCAAGCAAGCAGGGTATGTCACAGGCATTGCGGGCAAGTGGCAGCTGGGGCGGGAGCCAGGGCTGCCGCAGGACTTGGGGTTCGACGAATCGTGTCTCTGGCAGCAAACGCGCGTCCCGCCGCGCTACGCTAATCCGGGATTGGAATACAACGGCGAGGAGCGCGATTTCAACGAGGGGCAGTATGGGCCCGACCTGGTGAATGACTTTGCGATCGACTTCGTGGCGCGGCATCAGGACAAGCCGTTTCTCCTCTACTATCCGATGATACTGACCCACGCGCCGTATCAACCGACGCCCGACAGCAAGGATTGGGATCCGAAGGCCGTCGGCGAGCAGGCAAATCGTGCGCCGCGTCACTTCGGCGAGATGGTAACGTATATGGACAAGCTGATCGGAAAAATGACGGCGAAGCTCGACGAGCTGGCGATTCGCGACGAGACACTGATCATCTTTCTCGGGGACAATGGCACGGGAGCGGGGACGATGTCGCGCTTCCGCGGCGGCGAATTCAAAGGGGGCAAAGGCCAATCAACGGCGCGTGGCATGCATGTGCCGCTGATCGTCAACTGGCCCGGGCATGTCCCGACGGGGAAGGTATGCGACGAACTGGTTTCGAGCGTTGATTTCTTGCCAACGCTGTGCGCCACTGGGGGCGTGAAACCGCCTGCCGGCTTGACGCTCGATGGACACAGCTTCCTGCCGCTAGCGCTGGGCGAGTCGGGTACGCCGCGGCCGCCGATTTACTCTTGGTACTCGCAACATGGGGGCGGCGAGCCGAAGCATGTGTTTGCCATGTCGAAGCAGTACAAACTCTACAGCGACGGCAGGCTGTACGATCTCGACGCCGATCCGTTGGAGGAATCGGCGCCGCTCGACAGCGGGGCGTTGAACGCTGCTCAAGCCGCAGCGGCTGAGGAGCTACGCAGCGTGATCGCCAAATACGCTGACGCGCGGCCTGCGGCGCTGCAGGGGCAGCCGCTGCCTCCGGTGGGGAAGGAACAACTGAATCGTCGCGCTCAGCGGCAAGGCGCCGCTGAGCGCTAACGCAGGGAAGACAGTTGCTTGTCCTTAGGAAAGCAGCTTCGCATCGAGCGTGATTTCTGCGCCGGCCAACACTTTCGAGACGGGGCAGTTCTCTTTCGCCGCCTTGGCGATTTCTTGGAACTTGGCGTCGTCGAGCCCCGCGACCTTGACGGCGGTCTTTAGCTTGATCGTGGGAATCCGGAAGCCCTCGCCTTCTTTGACGAGGCCGACTTCGGCGGTCGTTTCGATCTTCTCCGGCGGGTGGCCGCTCTTGGTGAGGGCCCCGCTGAGGGCCATCGAGAAGCAGCCGGCGTGAGCGGCGGCGATCAGCTCTTCGGGGTTGGTCCCTTTGCCGTCTTCGAAGCGCGACTTGAACGAATAGGGACCTTCCCAGGCGCCGGAACCAATCTTCATCGTGCCGTTGCCGGACATGATGTCGCCGTTCCAAACGGCGGTGGAGGAGCGTGCGGGCATGACGGAAATCCTTATGAAGGTGGGGGTGCGGTTAGGCGACGCGGCGCATCGCTGAGGCCAATGGAGCCATCGTGGCGCCCTCTTGCCGCCTATGGTCGCGCTAACGTGCGAAATCGCTCAATCTGGCGTTCGGTTGGGGTGATTGGGCCCGTCCGACGCCGAACATTGTACCGTTTTGATCCGTAGAGGAGGCTAGATTTTTGAGGGAGGGGTGGGCTGCGCGTGGAGTTAGCCCCTCCCGCGCGCTCTTTCCTCAGCGGCGCACTGAAAATGGCACATGCGTTGCTCATGTTGAAGTGTGAGGCGAGCCCTCCTAGGAATAAAACAGACCATCGACCGCCCCAGGCGACGAAAGGAACACCTTAAGACGAGTCTGCTTCGTAAGTCATCACCCATAAAGTTTGTGTTCATCGACAACGACTAATCGTTGAGTCCATCGATAGAAGAGAAACGAAGATGCAAGTTCAAGTCCATACCGACAACCATGTCCACGGCAGCGCGGGATTGACGGCTCATGTCGAGTCGATCGTGACGGGAGCGCTGGAGCGATTCGGCAATCGGGTGACGCGGGTGGAAGTTCATATCGGCGATGAGAATGGCCACAAAGGGGGCGAGCATGACAAACGGTGTGCGATGGAAGCGCGACTCTCGGGCATACAGCCGATCGCGGTGACAGGGCAGGGGACAGTCGTTGAGGCGGCGATTAGCGCAGCGGTCGAGAAGCTGGTGCGGACGATCGATCGGACGCTGGAGAAGAAGTATGGCGCCAAGGGGCGAACCTCGACGGCAGAGTTTGCCGCGAGCGGCGCGGTCGAGTTGGTAGACGACGAGGTCCTGGCGGCGGAGGATTGAGGAGCAGACGAGATTCAATAGACAGCTTAATAGCCGGAGCCGCCACGCGGTCCGGGGGAAGCGGCAAGCGAGTTCGCGCTTCAGCCCGGAGGGCGTGGCCCTACGGCTGTTTGCTTTTGCGGCTCTCGGGAGGTGGGGTTATTCAGACAGTATGGTCTGGAAATCTAATTTCCGTGTCGGTGGCGGGGCAACCATAAGGAAGTCTGGGGGATTTGTGCGTTTGGCGGGTTGTCGCGGCAAAAAGCTGCACTCGAAGCCCCTCAAACGCCGCAGCAAACATGATCGGCGGAAAAACGTCGTTCCGATCGCTTGGTGCCGACCGCGAGCCCGGTTATCATGATACCTGTCATGCAGTATGGGACAGGGGCACGTCCCGCGCGAGAGTCTTCGGAACAGCGGAAATGGGCAGGTTTATGAAGGCGTCGAGCTTTCTAGTGGTGGCGCTATCTCTATTGGTCTCCTCGGCCAGTTGGGCGTCGACGTATTTTGTCGGTAATAGCCTGACGCTTGACGGCCTCGGACACTACTCGGCCGCCGGGCTCGGTATGGAACTCCTCGCCGACTCCGCTGGAGTCGCGCTTGATTACGGCTTTCACATTCGCTGCAGCTCGTCGCTCCCCGATACGCTCGCGAATCCGACCGAGACGTGCGTCGTTTCGCCTTTTCAATACGGCACCTTCTCTAATGCGCTCCCCAATTACAAATGGGACAAAGTCTCCCTGCAGCCGTACGAGGGGACGACGCTTGGGAATGATGCGGCGGCTTGCGGGACCTTTATTGATCTTTCCCAATCGCATCCGGGCAACGACGACACCGCATTCTACATTTACTCGGCTTGGCCCGCCCTTACGGTCGGCAAGTTTTCCGATTTTTGGACTGGCCAACTAGCAGACGACGACGCGACGCCTTCGCAGCAGCAGCGCAGCTACGTCGATCATCTTTTCAACCGAGTCGATAGTGCGAACGACGCGACGCTCCGACTCGTTCCGGCGGGCGAAGTGTTTTATCGGTTGGACCTCCTGATTGATGCTGGCCAGCTTCCGGGAGTGACGAGCTTTGCTGAGTTCTATCGCGACGACCTGCATCTCTCGAAACTGGGAACGTACGTCGCCTCGTCGACGATACTGGCGGCGACGGAGCGCGAGAACCCGGCGAACTTTTCCGTGCCTGCTTTAAATTACGGTGTAATCCCAAATGCAACGCTGGCGGTGTTGCAGAAAACGATTTGGGACGTCATCGTTTCCGAGCCCCGGACTGGCCTCGCGGATTTCAATGATGACGGAATCATCGGGGACGGAGACTTGGATCTGTGGACGGCCCGCGACCCGCGTGCCGATGCCAATGGCGATGACATCGTAGACGGCGCTGACTTTCTCCTCTGGCAACGGCAGTTTAGCGCGGCCAGTTCCGCGCTCGCGTCCGTTCCCGAGCCTGCGTCGTCATCGTTGACTCTGTTCGCGTTAGTTCTGACGCGGTTCGCCCTGCGACCCCGGCGCCATTGTTGAATCACGAGCGCATGGACGAAGCCTCCTACGGCGTCGACGTCGATTCGAGCCGCCGCACCAAAAACTGGGATTTTCCACCAAGCCGGCTTCCGGTGGTCTCTACCGGGCCGTCGAACTAGGGATCTCCCTCATCTCGTTAAACCTTACCGGTTGCGTCGAAGTTGCGGGCGCGGACTGCCGATAGTCTCCCCCATGGCGGCAGTGCCGCTAGGCTAGCATCGCTCACACGGCTAGCCGGCCAGGGGTGGCATTCGAGCGACTCTTCTCTGCAGGGTCTTGTCATGGCCAGATCGTTTCTGCGGGCGTCGTTGGGTACGTTGCTGTTGGCGGCGGGAACGACGGACGGCCTCGTCCGGGCCGACGAGGGGATGGTCGAGCCGGCGTCGTATTCGGTTGCGATGGAAGCGGGGCCGATCGCGGGGCAGTTCGAGAATGTTTCGAACTCGAGCCATTGCAATCGCTGGGAAGCGACGGCGGCGCTGCTGTACTTGCAGCCGGTTTCCGACAATATGCAATATGGCACGCTGGTCACTCCGCTGCCGGCGCCGTCGCCGCACTGGGTGAATCAGGCTGCCGAGACGAGCCTCAGCCCGGCGTTCAACGTCGGCGTGCGTTATATCGTGCCGGAGAACGGCAACGACGTGCGGCTGTCGTGGACGCATCTCAACGCTTCGGGAGACGGTTCGTTCGTCGCCGACGCGCAGCAGTTCGCAGGTCCTCCTTACGAAATCGGCCCCGATTCGGATCTCTACAATCTGGGAAGCGGCAACGTCGATTTTGAGTACGACTCCGTCAACATCGAAGCGGGCCATTTGTGGACCGACGGGAGTCCGGCGCAGGTCCGGCTCTTCGGCGGCTTGCAGTACGCTCGCATTAGCGAGGAACTCACCGGAAACTTCGCGAGCTTCGACGGCGCGTATTCCTCCTCGAACACCAACTCGTCGCTGTTCAACGGCGTCGGCCCGCGATTGGGCGTGGAAGCGGGCGTCGTCAAAGGACGGCTCGATTTTCTTGGTCAGGTCGCCGGATCGGCACTCATCGGCCGGCAGGAAAATCAACTCGACTTCGAGGCTGTCTCGCCAGATCTCCCGAACGTGGGCATAACGCCGCCGAACCGGCAGTCGATCACCTCGCCCGACGCGACGCGCGTAATTCCGAGCATCGACTCCAAACTAGGCGCCGGGCTGACGATTCCGATGCAAAATGGGAGCATCATTCGCCTGGAAGGGGGGTATCAGGCGGCCGTCTACATCAACGCGATTACCGAGTACGCGATCAGCGACGTCGTCGTCCCGCCGAACGTGCAGGGAATCGGCGTCTTCTTGGAATCGGCGTACCATCTGCATAACAACTTTGCGGTGCATGGGCCTTATGCTTCGGCGAGTTGGGTTTACTAGGCGTTATGCCGGCCCCCGGTTTAAAGAACCGGGGGCTAAGGTTGTTACGCGGCGTTCCGGCGTGATGCTTGAGCGCGTTTTTTGGCGGCCTTCCGTCGTTTGACCGCTTGACGCCCTTGGCGTCGCTTGGCGGCGCGCCAATGGCGGAGACGCTGGTCCCAGAGCAGGCTCTGTTCTGGAAGATCGAGCGTTGCGATCGCCGCGGCGAAGTCGTCGTACCGCAGGTTGAAATCGATCGGCAGGTAGTAGTCGATCGCGGCGGGCAGCTCCGGGACGACTGCTGTCGCCTCATGCGTTTCTGGCGACACGACGCCTGCCGTAGGGCGGGTGTTCGCACCCGCCTGTGCCGTTTCTCCCACGATCGGCTTTGATTCGCTCGGGACGGCCGTTGCGTGGGAGGGGTGATCGGTATGGGGCGGGCTTTGGGGGGCGGCGCGGGCGAGGTGGGTGCGAGGTGGGTGCGATCGGGGCAAGACCTAACTTTTGCGACTATCGCCTAGGGCGAGAATTTTGGCAAGTCAGCCGAGCGGTCAGAACGACAGTTCCCTAAACGGGAGTCGGCGGGAGTCGGCGGGAGAGGGCGCGTCTTAGCCAACCTAGATTGATTGCGGGGTCCCTTGGCATTTGAATGTGAATGCCTAGACGCAGAGAATGTTGTTTCACGGGCGATATCGTCTGCGTTTGCACTCTCGCCAGATTTTTCTCTTTGTCGCGACTTCAGTTCTGGAAGTACGTAGTATGGGCCGGGTCACTTCTGAGGTACTAGCGGCGAATGTCGCTCGGCCTTTATGGGCCGGCTCCACGCCTGACTAGACGCTGAATGGCTTTTTCAAGCCTCTGAGGTGAACGATAGATTTTCTAAGTGCGTACCTTTCCCTAAGAGATGAGAGGGAAGGTTTCGGTTGTAAACGATTCGTTGGTCTGCCGCCGACAAGTCATCAATTTCATCTTGTCGACTTTTACAGGTTCTTGGTTCAGCCCCGCACTGAGGCCTTTGGGTTTCTAAGTCATACGTCCGTTGGGAGTGACCTTGAATCGCTAAGTGGATAGCCCACCATCTATTATACCCCGTATGTCCCAATTCCCAAGAGATTTTTTGTCGAGAACTGACGGACTAAGGTCTGACGCA
>PNKX01000022.1 GCA_013822725.1 Pirellula sp. | reverse complement strand
GCCTCCGCGTCTTCGGCCTCTCGGTGATCACCGACATGTGCCTCCCCGACACGCTCAAGCCAGCCGACATCAACGAGATCATCGCGTTTGCGAACTCGGCCCAACCTAAGCTGCGAGCCCTCGTCCTCGCCGTCCTCCAACACGAAGCCGCGCGTTAACCCTCGTTCCCAAGCTCCGCGTGGGAACGCACGCCCCGACGCTCCGCGTCGCGCGCCCTAAAACAAGACACAACCAAAACCAACTGCCGCAGAGCGGCGCCACGCCGTTCCCACGCGGAGCGTGGGAACGAGTCCTCCATGCTCCACCTCGCCTCGCAAATCGCCGAAACCGCCGCCTTCGTCCGTGCTCAGTGGCCGGCGACGCCAAAGGCCGGCGTGATCCTCGGCTCCGGCCTCGGCAACTTCGCGAATGAGATCGAAGCCGCCGCGACGATCCCCTACGCCGACCTCCCCCACTTCCCTCACACCACCGCCATCGGCCACGCCGGCCGACTCGTTTGCGGCATGCTCGCCGGCGCCCCGATCATCGCGTTCCAAGGCCGCTTCCATCTTTACGAAGGCTACCGCGCCGAAACCGCGTCGCTCCCCGTCCGGCTGCTCGCCGCGCTCGGCGGCCGTGCGCTGATCGTCTCCAACGCCGCCGGCGGCCTCAACCCACAATACGCCACCGGCGACGTGATGCTGATCGACGACCAGATCAACCTTATGTTCAAGAACCCGCTCATCGGCGTAAATGACGACGCTCTCGGCCCGCGCTTCCCCGACATGTGCACGCCGTACGACAAAGGCCTGCAGCGCCGCGCCGTCGAAGTCGCGATGCGCGACGGCTTCATCCTCCACCGCGGCGTCTACGCGTCGGTCCTCGGCCCGAACTACGAAACCCGCGCCGAGTACCGCATGCTCCGCCGCCTCGGCGGCGACGCCGTCGGCATGTCGACCGTCCCCGAAGTGATCGCCGCCGTCCACGCCGGCCTCCGCGTCCTCGGCCTGTCGACGATCACCAACGTCGGCTCCCCCGATGCCCTCGGCGAAACTTGCGGCCACGAAGTCCTCACCGTCGCCGCCACCGCCGGCGCCAAACTCAGCGCAATCGTCCGCGGCGTTGTGGAAACTCTTTAAGAGCGTATTTCACGCAAAGGCGCAAAGGCGCGAAGGAATACAATGCGAGGAAAGGTTGAGCCCGTTATTTCCTCACTGTATTTGAATTCGTAATTGTCTTTTCTTTGCGCCTCCGCGCCTTTGCGTGAGATTTTTCTTCTAGAGACAAAGAACATGAACCCCGTTTGGATCATCCAAAAGAAACGCGACCGCGAGCCCCTCACCGACGCCGAGATCGCCGCATTCATCGACGGCTATGCCCGCGGCGCCATCCCCGACTACCAGATGTCGGCCCTCGCGATGGCGATCTATCTCAACGGCATGACCGCCGACGAGACCGCCTCGCTCACCGACCACATGCTCGCCTCGGGCGCCCATTTCGAGTGGCCCGACGACGGCGTCCCGCGCGTCGACAAGCACTCCACCGGCGGCATCGGCGACAAGACCTCGCTGCTGCTCGCTCCGATGCTCGCCTGCTGCGGCCTCGAAGTCCCGATGATCTCGGGTCGCGGCCTCGGCGCCACCGGCGGCACGCTCGACAAGCTCGAAGCGATCCCCGGCTTCCGCACCAACCTCACGATGGAGGAAGTCCGCGCCGTCGTGGCGAAGACCGGCTGCGTCATCACCGGCGCCACCGCCGACCTCGTCCCCGCCGACCGCAAGCTCTACGCCCTGCGAGACGTCACCGCGACCGTTCCCTCGATCCCGCTAATCACCGCCAGCATCATGAGCAAGAAGCTCGCCGAGGGGCTAGACGCCCTGGTACTTGACGTGAAGTTCGGCACCGGTGCGTTCATGAAGACCGAAGCCGACGCCCGTGCGCTGGCCCAGTCGCTCGTCGCCACCGGCAAGCGGATGGGCGTCGCGACAACCGCGCTGCTGACCGACATGAACCAACCCCTCGGCCGCATGGCCGGCAACGCGGTCGAGGTTGACGAGTCGATCGCTGCCCTCCAAGGCAACGGCCCCGCCGACCTGATGGAGTGCACGCTCGCTCTCGGCGCCGAAGTCCTTGTTTCAACAAAGCATGTCGAAACCAACGCGGCAGGGATTGAGAAGCTGCAACAAACCATCGACTCCGGCGAAGCAATGGCCCAATTCGCCGAAATGATCGCCGCCCAAAATGGCGACCTCGACGCCCCCCGCCCCATCGCCCCCGCCAGCGATCTCGCGAGCCCCCGCAGCGGCTACCTCGCTCGCATCGACGCCGAGCTCCTCGGCAAAGCAATCATCGCGATGGGGGGCGGCCGCCAGATCCTGAGCGATGCGCTCGACCATTCCACCGGCCTCGAAATGCTCACGCGGCTGGGCGACCAGATCGACGCCGGCCAGCCCCTAGCTCGCATCTTCGCCAAACCGATGATCGCCGAACGCGTCCGCCACACGCTGCTCGAAGCCATCCAAGTCGCCGACGAACCGCCGACTGTTGGCCCGCTCATTCTCGACCGAATCGCGTAGTGTGAACCTCAGCGTCATTCTGAGCAGAGCGAAGAATCTGGAAGCGCGAGTACGGTGTGACGCCAATCGCCCGATTGCTCGCTTGCCCAGTTCCGATTGCGCCTGTCGCAGCGACCGCGACGGCGACTCTCCAGATTTCCTGATCGCTTGTGGGAGCCCGTAGAGACTTGCAAGCCAGGGCCGACGTCAGCCCAATTATTCTGAAATCTTCCCGCCCGCACTCCTTCCTCGCCGGACGGCATGCCTATCTCGCACCGCATGCCGCCCTCCCTCCTCTCACCTCACGAGCGTCGCGTGAACATCGTCGTCCTCAGCACCTGCACGCCAACCAGCGCCTATCTGATCCGCTCCGTCGCCGAGCGTCATCCAATCAGTCACGTCTTCCACGTCACGTGGGGCGAGACTCCCTCGTCAAACTCCTCGCGGCTGGCCAAGTTCCTCAGAGCTCCCGTCGGCAGCGTCGTTGAGCTGGCACGACGAAAATACTTCGAGCGAATCCACCAGCGCCGCGAGCAACAAGCGATGGCCTTCCTGCCGCACAGTAACGATTCGCTTGGCGACATCCCCAACACGACCGTCGACGTCCGTCAAGTCAATTCGCCCGCGTTTGCGGCGCAGCTACGACAACTAAATCCCGACGTCCTGCTCGTCTCCGCTTCGCCCATTCTAAAGCCGGCGATTTTCGAGATTCCACGATTGGCGACTCTCAACGTCCATCGCGGCATCGCCCCCGCCTATCGCGGCGAACGCACCCTCTTCTGGGCCCTGCACAACGGCGACTACGACCACATCGGCGTGACGCTCCACCGCATCAACCGCGGCATCGATACGGGAGCAGTGCTAAAGTACGGATTCCCAGCGCTCGATGCGCGCGATACCGAAGCTTCGCTCACCGCCAAGTCAATGCAGTTGGCCTCGCGAATGATAAACGATGCACTCGACGACGCCCACGCGACAGGTCTGCAAGGAGTAAGACAACACGGCCGCGGACGCTGCTACCTCGCTCGCGAACAGCGGTTTTGGAAGGAGTTCCGTTACGGCCTGGTTCGTCTGTTTAATCGCCGCCTAATCCCCGCTCGTTCGGAACGAATCGTCACGCTGGCAGCAGACGTCCGTACGGAAGCTCGCGAAGCCGTCGAAGTGCTGGTAATGGCCTAGTCTGGCCACATGACGCGGTTCGCCAGATCGAGCTTCACCAGATGGGCCAACTGCTGCGACGGCCAGAACGAATCGACCTTGGCGAACATCCCCTTCACGTTCCGCATGATCTGCAGCGGCGTGAAAAAAAATCCCCAGAGAAACGCCCACCAACCGAAGACGCCCGAGCTAACCGCCGCCGACCGTCGGCCCGCTCATTCTCGATCAGATCGCCTGACTCGAGGCCGCCCCAAGACGCCTCGCATCAATAGAGCGCAGCCCATCAGGCAAGCCGACTGAGGCTCAGGAATCGTCTCGAACGCCCCCACGTCAACGCGCGCGATTCCATCAAAGTCTCCATCGACTATTCGTGCCTTATGTTCGATGTCAACTTTATGCAATGCAATCGCGGCATTGTTGCCGGCGTCGATCCCAGGCGAGCCGGGCGACAATTGCCATAGGGGGCCGAAATCAGGCTCCCCGGCAATATTCCCATCTATATTCGCATATGTTCCATCGGAGATTAACGAATGAGCGATCGACGCCATACTACCTTGAAACTCCAGATCATCCTCATTCTTGAGTAGCATGTTTTCGAAAGTCGCTCTTACATTCCCCTTAACCTGAATTCCCTCAGCAAAACCAACGACCGTATTGTTGACGAAGTGCGCTTGATTAGAGCTCCAATCGGCTCCTTGAATTTCGAGGCCGATTCCATATGGCCTTGACGAGGAGTAGGAAAAGACGTTGTTGGCAGCGACGAGACTAAGATTCGCTTCGGAGATTCCGCCGAAGTAAAAGCTCCCCGCTATACGATTTCGCTCCAA
Source organism: Pirellula sp. (assembly GCA_013822725.1). GTDB lineage: Bacteria > Planctomycetota > Planctomycetia > Pirellulales > Lacipirellulaceae > Lacipirellula. The sequence goes on along the minus strand of PNKX01000022.1, from coordinate 81,549 downwards.
GAGCATGTTATTGGTGGTCATTCCAGTACCGCTCATAGTGACTCGGGAGGCAAAATAGTTGTCGCGAAACTCCGAGTCGTGTTTTGAATTGCCAGTACCGCCGACGTGAACGCCCGAAAGAAATCGATTTCTCTCAAAGCTCCCGGCAAATTGATATTCACCAGTGCCGCCAATCAATAATGCGTGAAAAAACTCGTTGTCGATAAACTTAACTGTAGAAAACCTCGTGCTAGTAGTGGACAAGTAAACTGATCCAGCCACGGAAGTGCCGTAGAATCGCAATCCTTTAAACTCACCTCCAGTAGTCGCGTTGCCGTCAATTGAAATCAGAGCGGCCTGGCCGGGGTCTCCCTTAATTGTTGGTTTGAAGCCTGCGCCGGCCTGAATCGTTAGATACTTATTTGCCCAGCTAAGCGTTCCAACAAACGTCTGATTACTCCGAATCTCGATGACGCTGCCCGTGGGCGCTGTTGCGACAGTCGCCACAAGGTCGCCGCCATTGCCCGCGACGATAACCGGGCTTGCTTCAATCGAAGCGGCGGGAATTCCGCACAAGAAAGCGACGAGAGCAGTGCGAACGATTCCGATGTGGTACATTAGCGCGCCTTCGAAAGAATTGCTGTCTTAGTTATTGTTCAATAGATCGCAACTAGAAAGTGGCTTCGCTCCAACTGAGCCGAATGATAATTCATAAATACTGAGCACTGCAATAAAAAGAGATAGATCTAATGGATAAAAATCCTAAACAGTGGCTCAGCACGGCAGCAATTGAGTGCCGAGCCCGCGCCCACGCCCCTTATTCAAAATTCCAAGTCGGCGCCGCGCTCCTCACCGCCAGCGGCGAAATCTTCGCCGGCTGCAACGTCGAGAACGCCTCCTACGGTCTCACGATCTGCGCCGAGCGCGTCGCCATCGGTACCGCCGTCGCCGCGGGGCACAAGCAGATCGTCGCCGTCGCCGTCGCCTCCAGCGGCGGGCACTCTCCCTGCGGCGCCTGCCGGCAAGTCCTCAGCGAGTTCGGCCCCGCGATGGAGGTGATTCTCATCGACGCCGACGATCCGACCAAGACTCGCACCACGACGCTCGCGGCGCTCCTGCCCGAGCAATTCTCTTCCGACGCCCTCTAGCGCACCGGCTGGTCACGCTAATAAGCTTGTCAAGATGGCCATTTTGGCCAGCTTCGCAGAGACTGCTTCTTCAGCTACAACCAATCAGGCCACGAAGTCCGCGCGCGGCGAACGCCGCTGTATTGCAGCCCCCGGCTCCGCCGGGGGGGCGGTCACCACACCGATTGGCATCACTCTGCGAAGCATTACCCTCCCGCGGAGCCGGGGGCTGAAGCGTCTCGCAATCGGCCGCTCGTTGGAGATTCAACGAATATGATCACTAAACAAAAACGTGTCGCGACATCGCACAGCACAAGCGACAACGACTTATGACTTATGACTTATGACTTTGCCACGCCACGCAACTCGCAAGCAAGTCACAGCTTCGCGCCGCGCGCAAGATCGTAACTTCGCAGATTTGGCCCAACTGTCGCCAAAAACACATCAGGCGACAGAAGCGACACGAGCGACAGCCAACCTCGTTCCCACGCTCCGCGTGGGAACGTCGCCCCGCCGCTCCCGCGGCGCGAGACGGTGCCTGATGAGCGGGTCAGCAGGAAATGACGCAGAGCGTCGAGAAGCGCGTCCCCACGCGGAGCGTGGTAACGAGACGTTACAGCGAACGATGCCGCTCGAGGTCATCCGCTTCCAGCGAAGCGAGGTACGGCAGATTCCGGTACATATCCTCGTAATCGAGCCCGTACCCGACGACAAATTCGTCGGGAATATTGAACGCCGTGAAGTCGGGTTCGTACGTCGACTCCTGACGCCCTTGCTTCCGCAACAGCACGGCCGAGCGGACGCTGGCGGGGCCGAAATCGTGGAGCTTCGCGACGACCTTTTCCAGCGTGTGGCCGGTGTCAAAAATATCGTCGACCAGCAGCACGTCGCGCCCGGTGATGTCGAGCATCAGTTCGCTATTGATCGTCAGATCGCCGCGAGTGGTCGTGGCCCCCCGGTAGCTGCTCGCTTGAATGACGCCTACCCGCATTGGTTGATGGATGAGCCGAATCAGGTCAGCCACCAGGACGACGCTGCCGGTGAGGACGCCGACGATGGTCAGTTGCCGCCCCTCGAACGCCTGCTCGATCTCGGCTGCCATCCGGGCGACGCCGTCGTGAAGTTCCTCTTTGCTGAGCAGCGTTTTCATTGAAGCGTCCTAGAAGGCTAACCACCAAGGCACGAAGGCACAAAAGAAGCACGAAGAATGCGAGGAGAAGTGAATATACCGCAGGATCAACTGACGACTAGGGCTGCAGCAACGGCAAGCCAAGTGCAACTTAATTCTTACTTAGTGACTTCTTCGTGTCATCGTGCCTTGGTGGTTAAGTATTCAAGGCAGCCGACTCAAAGCAGCATCCCCGCGATGCAGGCCGTCATGAAGTTCGCCAAGGCCCCGCCGATCATCGCCCGCAACCCGAGCTTAGCAAGGTCGCGCTGCCGCTCGGGCGCCATGCCGCCGATGCCGCCGATTTGGATGCCGATGGAACTGAAATTCGCGAACCCGCAAAGGGCGTAGGTCATGATCACTTGAGTCCGCTCGCTGAGCGAGACGCCGCCGTCGCCCTTGATCCACTCGCTGAACCTGCCGTAGGCGACGAACTCGTTGGCGGCCATTTTGATGCCAAGCAACTGCCCCGCGGGAGCGCAGTCCTTCGTTTCGATCCCCATCACCCACGCGATCGGCCAGAAGATCCAACCGAAGATCGCCGACAGCGACCATTCCATGCCGAACCAGGTTCCGATCCATCCCAACAGGCCGTCGCAAAGTGCGAGCAGCGCCAGAAAGGAGATTAGCATCGCGCCAACGTTGAGCGCGAGTTTCAACCCTTCGAGCGTGCCCATCGACACGGCCTCGACGAGATTGCCTCCTGAGTCGCCCATTTCGAGTTCGACCTTCTCGACTGGTTCGGGCGTCTCGGTCTCCGGGAGCATCACTTTGGCGATCAGCAAACTCGCCGGCGCCGAAAGAACACTCGCCGTCAGCAGGTGGCCGGCGTCGATCCCCATTCCTTTGTACGCGATGAGGACGCCGCCGGCTGTCGAACCGAAGCCCGGAACCATGATTGCCATCAGTTCCGACTTCGTCATTTTCTTCACATACGGCCGCACCACCAGCGGGGCTTCGGTTTGCCCTAGAAAAATATTCGCCGCCGCGGCGAGGCTCTCCGGCCCCGTGGTGCCGAGCGTCCGCTGCACGACCCACCCCAAACCGCGCACGATCCACTGCATGACGCCGACGTAGTAGAGAGCCTGCATGAGGGCCGCGAAGAAGATGATCGAGGGCAAGACGCGGAACGCGAAGTAGTGATCTTTGAAGTTCTGGCCGAAGACAAAACTCGATCCCGCGTCGACGCAGTCCATCAGCTTGTTGAAGACGCCGTCGACGCCGTCGAAGAAAGTTTCGCCAGGCCCCGTCTTGAGGATCAGCAGCGCGAAGCCGATTTGGAGCAGCAAGCCGCCGATGACCACGCGCCACGGAAACCGCGTCTTGTGCGAGCTCATCAGCCACGCAATGCCAATCATCACAAACAAACCGAGAAAGCTGATCGCGCGTTCCATGAGGCGGCCGTGGGGCAGAAGTCGGAGTTGCGGGTAACAGAATGAAACAGACGCCTGCCACGTTGATCGACGTCCAGGTAAGTCGCCATCGACGCGCCGCCTCAAGCGCCGTCAACGGGCGAAAAAACGAGGAGCTATTCGTGCGGTTCGATCGTGTTGAAAATCCGATCGCCCGCGTCGCCCAAGCCGGGCACGATGAATTTGTGCGCGTTCAATTCCGGGTCGATCTGGCAAACGTAGATCTGCACCTCTGGAAACTGCGTGGCGACCGCGTCGATGCCCTCGCGGGCGGCGATCAACGACAAGACCTTCACGTTGGTGACGCCCCATTCGCGCAGCGTCATCAGCGCCGCGGTCACCGAGCCGCCGGTGGCGAGCATCGGGTCGAGCACCATCGCGACGTCGACCGGCCGCTTGGCGGGGAGCTTGTCGTAGTAGCTCACCGGCTGGGCGGTCGCCTCGTCGCGGTAAAGGCCCAGGTGCCACACTTCGGCCATCGGCAGCAGGTCGAGCACGGGGTCGACCATCCCGAGGCCGGCTCGCAAGATCGGCACAAGCCCGACGCGGCCGCGAACCTGAACGCCTTCGGTCTCGCAGAGCGGCGTCTCGACGCGGTAGGGCTTCGTCGGCAGATCTTGAGTCGCCTCGTACGCCATCAGCGCGGCGAGCCGACGGACAAGATCGCGGAACTCGCTGGGCCGCGTCGTCTTCCGCCGCATGCGGGTGACGTGATGCTCGACCAGCGGATGCTTCACGAGGTGAATGCCGCCGCGGCTCAATGCCGTTGCGTCGGGTTGAGCCGTTCCGCCGGTCGATCCGGGTGCGGTGGCGCCTGCCATGTGAGTCGATCCTCGCCCTGCCATAAGAGATGGAAACCCGCGCCGCCGCGGGGCCATTCTAATGTGCTAGCACGGCAATTGAAAGAATCGGCAGCGGCGACCCGCGAGAAAGAACAGAAGACGGGGCGTTTCAGCCTTGGCGATCGGCAGAGTTTGACGGGTCGGCAGCTATTGACGAATGCCTTGCTCAGTTCGTCCCATTCGTCATTCTGGCTTCGTCATTCGTCATTTCCCGATCAGGCAGTGGTCCAGCATATCCGCCGCCGTCGAGACGTAGCTCGCATAGAACGGCCCGAACTCGGCGTAGCGGGCGCTCGCTTCGTCAAACCGCATGTGGTAGACGATGTCTTTCAAATACTCGGGATTCGTCGCCCACAGCGTGACGCCCCATTCCCAATCCTCGACGCCAAGGCCCACTGTGATCAACTGCGAGACTTTGCCGGCGTACGCCATGCCGCTCTTAGCATGCTCGCTCATCATCGCGTTGCGGTCTTCCTTCGGCAGCAAGAACCAATTCTCGCCCACCTTCCGCTTCTTGTTCATCGGGTAGAAGCAGGTGTTCGTGTAAGCGGGAAAGTTGGGCGTCAGCCGTTGGTGGTTCATGTGTACCAGCCGGTCGGCATACGCTTTGAGCTTCGTCTCGTACACGGGGCTGCCGGCGGTTTCTCCCTCCGCGATAAGGCGGGCGCCATACTGCTCGGCGCTCATGACGTACTCGCTGATCTCGGTCATCGAGACGAACGAATAGCCAGGGACAATGGCCGGCCCGAGCGGGCCCGCCATCAGCCGTTGATGGACGGCGTCGACGACGAGCGGATCGGGATCCATCACCATCAGCCCGAAGTCGGCCTTGGCGCCGCTGACGATCGACGTTTGGAGGCGAATAGGTCCGCCGTCACGGGCAGGATCGAGCGTGGAGATCAACGCGGTTCGACCCTCGGCGACTTGCTCCGGGGGCATGTCCGCCAGTCGATCGCGATTCCACGTGTAGTAGAAGTGGCTGCAATGCCATCCACCGTCGATCGGCGGGCGCGTAGATTCCGTGGGCTGGGTCGAAGCGGTAGGACGATGCATGGCGAGAGTTGCGGTGGTGGAAAAGCCGTCGGAGCAGGTCAAAGTCAATTCGCATGGTACCAGAATCGCCCTCGGAGGTTTAGGGAATCCGCATCCTGCAAAACGTTATTCTTCCTGCGATGCAATCTGAGCATCGTTCCATTTAGCGGCGTAAGCCGCACGAACGCTCGGGTTCAGACGGTCAGCAAAGTCGAGCGGCAACTTGAGCGACTGGATCAGCCGCTGCACGTCATTCAGATCACCGCCGCGATGCGACGCCTGACCGGAAGCAAGCTTCAACTCAATGAGAGGTTCGAGTTTGAGCACCCGCACGCCGTTGACTTCCTCAGAAGCATCTTGCGGCAGAGGAAACGCGATTGGCCCAGGCTTGCCGTCTCCGGGAAACTGGCCGGCGATCAAGAAATCGATCTTCACGCGAGTCTCTGCATCACGCAGATTCTTGCTGGCGGCGAAGGGACGCACGTAGCCGCGCCCTTCCAATTCTTCATGGAGCAACGCCAAACCTTCCCGCGTTACCAGCACATCGACGTCTTCCGTAAACCGGCGAAATCCCTGGAAGAAGAGCGCCATGCCGCCGGCGATGGCGTAATCGACGTGAAGCTCCTCCAAACGCGTCGCGATGCCGCGAAGCGTCTTGTGGACCGCGTTATTCCCCTCGAAATGCATGCTTCCCTCGTTCAGCGCCCAATCGAGGTTTTGATCCAACAACGCTTCGTATGTGAGCATCGTTTCCATGACCTCCTTAAATCCCATCCACCGTGGCCGCGAAGTCGTCGATTAACCTGCCAATCACTTCATGTGTCAAGGCCGCCGGGATGCGGACGCGAGGTTGGCCGGGTTGTTTCTCAAACCGGCAGAGCGCCACCGAACCGCCGCGACGGAGGAGCAGTTCGTAATAGCGCCGGCCATTGTCGTCGCGCTGCGGCGGGTTGCTGCGGAGCTGCACCGAGCAACCTTGGGCGTCGGTTTCGATCGGTGCGATCGGTTCGAGCAGGTAGTTCACTCGCTTCGAGAGCGATTGACTGGCAGTCTGCAACTGAACGACGGTCGCCGCAGCAAGTTCCGGCGTTTCGAGTGCCAGTTCGTCGATCGTCGCGGCGAAGGCGTCGCACTGCAGCGCGTGACAATGGATCGTCCGCGGACCAGCGCTAATCGTAAACGGCTGCGATTGTTGCCCAACGGCGGCGGCGAGGTCGGCGAGTAGTTGTTTGGCGAGGCTCATAACTCAGGTGATGGACTCAAGGTCGGGGATTTCAATGGGGTCGCCTTTTTCGATGTCATGGTTCTTGCCGTCGAACGCCAAGACGGCGCGAGCGTTTTCCAACACGGTTTCGATGTGAACGGGTCGGCTCCACAGCCGCTGGAGATTGCGGAGCGTGTCGACGGCGAAGTCGGTCTGGAGTTCGACGCCGCTGAAATCATGTCGCAGGTATAGCTCGCCCCGATTGCGATAGTTGCCGTCGACGACGCTGATGATCGGCCGGCCGCGATTGGTAAGGCTTTGCAGCAGTTGCTGCTTCACCTTGGGAAACTCACGGCTTTCGATCTCATACGCCTCGCTGCCGGCGTTGTAACCGAAGCGGAACAGTTTGTGATCGCGGACGAAGTCGAGCGTGAGGAACTCGTCGATAAACGTGAGGTCGTTGTGGATCCGGCGAACTTCGAAGATTTTTTTGCGACCGAGCCCCGCGTTAGTATTCCAGCGGCGGCGGACTTGAACGTCGTCGCATTCGTCGTACTCGCGGCCGAATGCGCCGCGGTTCCAGCGGTCTTCGATGTCGCGGAAGAGCTCGATGCCGACCTTGTACGGATTGAGTTGCGTCGGCGAGCTCGCCATCGTGCCGCTGTGGTGGTCGGCGTAGTTGATGATGTCGACCGCAGTCACCGCGTCGTTGATCATGATCGTCGAGTGCCAAAAACTGGCCCACCCTTCGTTCATGATCTTCGTCTGCGCCTGCGGGGCGAAGTAGTACGACTCGTCGCGGACGATCGACAAGACGTCCGCCTGCCACGGGGCGAGCGGAGCGTGTTCAAGGACGAACAACAGCACATCGCGTTCAGGTCGATCGGGAATGCGGCGGGCGGCGTTCTTGTCGGCGCCTTCGAGTTGTTTCGCCAGCATCACTTCGCGCGGGTTCACGAACGAATCCATGTATCCCTTGGATTGATATCGCGGCGGGCGATTTCGCTCGGCTTCCTTCGGCTCCTCGCTCCCAAAACGGTCGTCGGCGCGTTTCTCACGCCGCTGAATGAACGGCGAATAGATGTCGATGAGGTCTTCAACGCTCAAGCAGGCGTCGATGAAATCTTCGACCTCTTCCACGCCGACCTGGTCCATGTAGCGGCGCACGCGATTGCCGTGATTGGCCATGTCGTCCATCATTTTGCGATTGGTCTGCGCGAACCAATCGTTGTTCTTGAAGAAGTCGCAATGGCCATAGACGTGGGCCATCACCAGCTTCTGATCGATCGCCGCGTTGGAGCGCATCAGGTAGGCGTAGCACGGATTGTTGTTGATCACCATCTCGTAGATCTTCTGCAATCCGTAGTGATACCCCTTGGCGAGTTGTTCGTACTCCATCCCGAACCGCCAGTGGGGATAGCGCGTCGGGAACCCGCCGCGGGCGGCGATGGCGTTGAGCTCATCAGCGTCGATCAGCTCGAAGATCGTCGGATAGAAGTCGAGGCCGTAGCGCAGCGCATGGGCCTCGATCTCGACCTGCATCACGGCGAGTTCAGGCGTCAGATTGCTGGTGGGGCCCATCGACATTTCAGATCAACCGTTTTTGAAAACGCATTGAAAACTGGACAGGATCACAGGATTTCGCGGATCGACAGGATATTGAAATACCAGGAGCCTTTGCACAACATCTGCATTCATCCTGTAAATCTGCGCAATCCTGTAATCCTGTCAAAAAAACAAATCACTTTCCCTTCCCCAAAAACTTCCGAATCGACTCATAAATCGCGTCCTTGTCTGCAATCTCCGAAAAGACCAGCTTCTCGTGACTGCCGAATTGTTTCTCCAGCGCGTCGATAAAATCGCCGCTGCCGTAGGGGCTTTCGACTTGGCCGTAGCAAAACAAGTTCGAAGCTGGAATCAACTTCTCGCCGAGCAATTCGAACGCCTTGCGGTTGTCGTCGCCCCAGTTGTCGCCGTCGGAGAACTGGAAGCAGTAGATGTTCCAATCGGCGACGGGGAACGACGCCTCGATAATGTCGGCCGCCGTTTTGTACGCCGAGCTGATGCGCGTGCCGCCGCTTTCGCGCGTGTGGTAGAAGGTGTGCTCGTCGACTTCCTTCGCCACAGCGTCGTGGATGATGTACCGCTTCTCGACTCCCTTGTATTGCTTGCCGAGCCAGGCATCGATCCAGAACGCTTCGGTGCGGACAATCTCCTTCTGCTCGTCGGTCATCGAGCCGGAGACGTCCATTATGTAAATCACCGCCGCGTTCACTTGCGGTTGCGGCACCTCGTTCCAAGAGCGGTACTGCTTGTCGGCTCGCACCGGGACGACGCGTGGATCGGCGGGCTCGTAGCTGCCGGTCGAAATCTGGCGCTTTAGCGCTCGCAGGTAGGTGCGCCGCAAGTGGCGCAACGACTCGGGCCCTGTTTGGCGAATGCTGTTGTATTTGGTTTTTTCCGCTTCGATGCTCGCCGCGCCTTTCGGCTTGATGCGCGGCAGTTCGAGCTCGTTGCCGAGCATCTCGGCGAGTTCGTCGAGCGACACCTCCACTTCGAGATAGTGGCCGCCACCGGGGTCGCTTCCCGCGCCCCCTGCACCGTCGGGGCCCTGCCCCGGCTTACCGAGCGAATCGCCGACTTCGCCGTCCCCTTGCCCGACGCCGCCGGAGCCGTTCTTACCGAACTTGAACCGCGGAACGTCGAGCTGTGGGACAGGAATGCTGACTAGATCTCGACCCTTCCGGCCGATCATCTCGCCATGGGTGATGTATTTTCGAAGATTGTCGCGGATCCGGCCGCGAACGATCTGCTTGAATCGGCGTTGGTCGCGTTCGATGTCCATCTGGGTGCGGCGTTCTGGAGACCTTTCTGAAGACTAGACAGGATGACAGGATTTCACGGATTTACAGGATTGAGAGATAAGGACGCACGCTTCTCATCAACACTCCAGTCCTTCTACCTATTCATCATCCTGTCGATCCGCGAAATCCTGCAATCCTGTCAAAAACTCAATCGACTATTTCTCCTTCGCATCGCCGCGGGCGAAGATGCTCGCGACGTAGTTCAGCACGTCAGTGGCGCTTTCGTCGTCGTAGCCGTAGTCACGAATCAGCCGGCCTTTGACGACGTCGATCTTCTGTTGCGTTTCGGCGTCGACGACGTTCGAGACGAGGCTCGTCAGCTTGATTGAGTCCTTCTGGTCTTCGAACAACTTCAACTCAAGCGCCTTGTTCAAGCGCTCGTTCGTCTTGTAGTCGAACTTCTTGCCGTCGATCGACAACGCGCCGATGTAGTTCATGATCTCCCGGCGGAAGTCATCCTTACGGCTTTCCGGAATATCGATCTTGTCCTCGATCGACCGCATCAGGCGTTCATCCGGCTCTTCGTACTGGCCGGTGAATGAGTTGCGCACCTTCTCGCGCTGGGTGTAGGCCTTGATGTTGTCGATGTAGTTGCCGCAGAGCCGCGACAAGGCCGCTTCGTCGGCGGCGATGGCGCGTTGAACTTCGTTCTTGACGATGTTCGTATATTCTTCCTTCACCACGCCGAGGAGCTCGCGAAACTGGTGTTTCGTCTCCTCGTGCGTGATGAGGCTGTGATGCTTGAGCCCAGCCTCCAGTTCATTGAGCACCATGAACGGGTTGATCGACCGGGCCTCTGGATGGGCGACAAGCGCGTTGGAGAGCTTGTCCTGAACATAACGAGGTGAAATGCCAATGAGGCCTTCGTTCGTCGCCTGATCGCGCAGCTCGGCGATGTTCTCCTCGGTGAATCCGGGAAGCGACTTGCCGTTGTAGAGCTTCAGCTTTTGCAGCCGGGACAGGCCCGCGTGCTTGGGCTCTTCCAACCGCGTGAGGATCGCCCACATCGCCGCCATTTCGATCGTATGGGGAGCGATGTGCTTGTTCGGCACCGTCCGGGCGTTGTAATCCTTCTCGTAAATCTTGATCTCGTTGACGAGCGTCGTGACGTACGGGATGTCGATCTTCACCGTCCGGTCGCGCAAGGCCTCCATGAACTCGTTGTTCTGCAGCCGGCGATACTCCGGCTCGTTCGTGTGGCCGATGATCACCTCGTCGATGTCGGTCTGCGCAAATTTCTTCGGCTTGATCCGATGTTCCTGGCTCGCGCCAAGCAGGTCGTACAGAAACGCCACGTCGAGCTTCAGCACTTCGACGAACTCGATGATGCCGCGGTTGGCGATGTTGAACTCGCCGTCAAAATTGAACGCCCGCGGGTCGCTGTCGCTGCCATAGACGGCGATTTTCCGGTAGTTGATGTCGCCGGTGAGTTCCGTGGCGTCCTGGTTCTTCTCATCCTTCGGCTGGAACGTGCCGACGCCGATGCGGTCCTTCTCGCTGAGGATCAGCCGCTTGATCCGCACGTCTTGCACCACCCGGGTCCAGTCGCCGTCGTACTTCTTCAGCCGGTGCTGATACATGAAACGGCAGAAGGGATCGAGTTCGCCGCGGATGCGAACCTTGAAATCGTCCTCGCCGCGACCGGCGTTCAGCTTCGCCAGCACGTCGTCGCGGAAGCGCTCCGGAATGAGGTGGAGCGGCTCCTCGTTCATCGGGCACCAGTGGACCTCTTCGGGGTCTTCCTCATCGACCCAGCCCATGGTGTAGAGAGCGCCCGCGTCGGTGGCGGAGTAACGCTCGAGCCCCTGCTTCAACAGACGCACGATCGTACTCTTGCTACTGCCGACCGGGCCGTGGAGCAATAGCACGCGCTTCTCGATGCCGTACTCATACGCCGCGCTTTTCAGCGCGTTCACCAGATCGTGCAGCGGCCCCCGCAAGCCGTAGACGGCGTCGTGGCCGTTGTGATCGGGGTCGTCGAAGAAGCGATAGCTGTACTCCCTCTCGCGATTGCGGTCGCTGACGTCGACGCCGTACGACAAGATCATGTCGTACAGACGCTGGTACGCCGTGCGCGTCACCTCGGGGTGATCCCGGACGATGTCGAGGTACTCCTCGAACGTGCCGACCCAATTCTTACGGCGGAACTGGTCGCGATCCTGTCGCTCGGAAACGAGCGAAATAATTTCGCTGCCCTTGGTCATTGCCATGCTCCCTGCCGGCGGCGACGACTCGATTGTCTCTGGCTGGGCTGTCGCGAGTCGCGCTATCGGCGTGATGTCCTGGAACTTGTTGAAGATCTGGTTGATGTAATGAAATGACACAGCCAAGCGGCTGCGGGTGAAGCGGGCGACGTCAAAAATACTTCGAAGAGTTCAGTGGAGAACTCAGCGGCCGGGGATGCCGCGTGAACGAAACCACCAAGGTTCACTGCTCTGAACCAACGTCTGCTCTAGTAGCGGCGGCGCGAAACAGCTCGGCCAGCATTACGCGAAAGCCAAGCAGACGGCGCGAATCTGCACTCACAAAAAGGAAAGGCGTCGCCAGAGTGGCTAACGCTCGTGCCCGAGATGCCTGCGCTGCACGCTACAAGAGCGGAAGTTGGCAAAGAGCAGCGAACCTTCGTCGCCGGCGCCATACCAGGGCGTCGACAGCGAAGCGGGATCAACCCGCGGTCGAATCGCTCCAAAGAACTCTTCTCTGTTTCCAGTATCAGCACAATCCGGAGGACTGGCAACATCGAGTTTTCGGATTCGCTGGAGTTTTGTTCACCGACGTTGAGGGAGCCGCACCCTAAGTGCTTGATGCGGCGCTCTTTGGTTCTGCCTGGCGACGGGCGCCGCGGCACTTTCACGGAATAGTAGGAAAGCGCTTGCCGGCCGGCGTCTCGAAACTGGACACTCCCTCAGTGAGTCAAATTGCATCACCGGCAGAAGAGTGGAGTTGGGGGTCGTTCATGGAATCTGGGCAGTTTTGGGTCAGAAGCTTAAAGAAGGAACCCGGTTAGAGGTGGTCTCCAGCCACCCTGCTAGCAAACTCACCTCAGTTCTTGAGAAAATATTCCGATTACGCCGACTTTGCCGAAAGTATGGCCGCAGGCCGGTCGATACCACCTTTACGCGTTGATTCCCGGGGGGGCTCCCGAGACGCGGTCCTTCGTAAACTTCCCGATTTACCTCGATCGTATCGAGAAAATTGGCGAGCTGGGCCGTGTCGAGAACCAAGGCGGCGGCGGCGAGCAATCGCTACCCCCGCGGGATTCGATTCATGAAACTCCCCAGCTTGATCTGCATCCGAGTCGCCCGGGCGTTGCTCTTTACTGCCCCGATCTGGCTGACGCCCGCCATGGGCACCGCTGAAGGGATCCAGTTCCGGAAGCCTGGGGCTAGCGCCTCCTCTTCGAACAGCGCGCTGCAATTCCGCAGCGGGACTGCCAGCGAGACGCCGGTCGCCACGCCCAAGCAGGCTGCTGCTCCGGCGACGGCTGCCAAGTCGGCCGTCTCGACGCCAACCGTTCAACAGGTCGCCAAGCCGCTGGCCACCGCCGCCCGGCCGTTGTCGGCGCCGGTTGTTCAACAAGCTCCGGCCAAGACGGCGGCTCGCCCCGTCTTCGCCCAACCTGAATCAAGCCTCGCCGAAGCGAGCGTCGAGCCGGCTGCGTTTACCACGGTCAACCGCACGCAACTCCGTAACTTCAACGCTCTCGACTACAACGAGCCGCTGCTCGGCCATCCGATTGAGCGGCAGCAAGAGGTCTACTCGCCAGCCGGCTATTGCGCCGATTGCAACGACCCCGCGTGCGGCATTCAAGAACCGACCTGCGGTTGCGGCGAAGCGACCTGCGGCATCTGCGAGCCGGGCTGCGGCATTGAGCCCGGCTGCGGTTATGTGGAACCAGGTTGCGGCGTCGAACCTGGTTGCGGCCTAGAGCCGGGCTGTGGCATGGAAAGCTGCGTCGATTGCGGCGACGTCGCTTGCGGCAGCCGTGTAAACCGCGGTTCCGATTACTGGTGCTTCCCGGTTTGTCTCCCCCGCTTTCGCGATCTCTCGGTCTGGGGCGGCGTCCATGGGTTTAAAGGTCCCCGCGACTCACCGTTGTTCGGAGGGTCGGGCGACGGCAATTTCGGGTTCCAAGAAGGCCTGAACCTCGGCGGCAAGACGCCGCTGATTGGACTCCTGTTCCCCGGCCTCAGCTACCAGGCCGGCTATCAGGCGGTGCAGAGTCACCTCTCCGGCACGTCGGGCGGCCGCACTGAAAGTCGCCAGCAAGACTTCGTCACGATCGGCTTCTTCCGTCGCGTGCCGGCTGGCCTGCAGTTTGGCGCCGCGTGGGATTACATGGACGACGACTGGATTGCTCAGGGCGACTTCCAGCAGATTCGTTACGAAATCAGCATCAAGAGCCAGCGGGGCCGCGAGTTCGGCTTCACCGGATCGACGCATACCAATTCGACCACGATCGGGGCCTACGAGTTCCAGGCCGTCGACCAATACAAGTTCTTCTTCCGCTGCAGCCACCGGGCGGCCGACCTGCGGTTTTGGGGCGGCTTCTCGAACGACAGCGAAGCGATCGTCGGCGCCGACTGCTATGTGCCGTTCAATGATCGCTGGTCGCTGCAGACCGGCTTCAACTACCTGATTCCCGACGGGGAGTCGGGCGTTACCGGCGCCCGGGAAGAAGCCTGGAACCTCGGCATGAACCTCGTCTGGCATTACGGCCGCGGCGCCAACGAAGCCCGGACGAATCCTCATCGCCCGCTGTTCAACACGGCTGACAACGGGGTGATGTTCATCGATCAGACGCCATAACATGGACCAAGCCCCCCATGCGGGGAATGCGGCCGCCCGTGATTTTGCCGGTAGCACCGTCGCTTGACGCTCCCGGCAGCCGACATCGTGCGTAGAATGCGGGACTACCTAGATTTTGGGCTGATCACGCCAGGCAGCCGGACCGCCACGCGGTCCGGGAAAAAGCGCCGAGCGAACTCGCCCTTCATCCGGAGGGCGCGGCCCTCCGGCTAGTTGCCGAACCACTTCGTTTACAGGTCATTGAGTTCCGATGCAAACCATCGAATCACATTGGGAAGACGCCGAGAACCATCGCCGCGTCGCTTTCTCCGCCAAGTTCACCCGCACCGCGGGCGCCGTCGAAATCCAGACGCTCACGCCAAAGCAGGTGACGTTTCTCTGCCCGGAGTCGAAGAGCGAACTTCGCACCATCGGCGTCTGGACGGAGAAGGGGCGCGAACTGCTCGCCCACCAGCTGCGCACCAGCGGTCATCTGACCGAGTTGGAGCGTAAGATCGAAACAACGCTCGCCGTTTAAGACAGCCCTCTGCAGCGTCTGCATTAACAGCGGCGTCTACCGAGGCAGCGCTGGATCAGCTGGCACAGGAACCGCCCGGGGAACGCCGAGCGGGCGTCTCTCGATCTCCACGCGCGGCAACGCACGGGCCGGGACGGCGCGCGGAACCGGACCGAACAGTCCCTGCGCGGCTGGCGGCGCATCGCCAGGCGTGGGCTGCGCGCCGACGTCTTCGCCCCAGGCGTCGAACGTGACCTTCGCTTCACGCGTTTCCGTGCCGCGCATGAACTTGATGTCGACCGTGTCGCCCGCTTTGCACTTACTGATCTCGGTCGTCAGTGCGCTGAAATCCTCAATCGGCTTCCCGGTGTTGATCGGCTTGCCGTTAAACTCGACGATCCGGTCGTGAACCACGAGACCCGCCCTGGCCGCAGGGCTATTTGGCACGATCTCGACCGCATCGATTCCACGAATGCCCAACCGCGCCGGACCGCGAACTTCCAAAATCGCGTTGGGAAGCTTCTCTCGCGTCTTCTCCACGAGTTCCGGCGTCATCGCGAGGCCGTACAACTCGAGCCGCCGAACATTGCCGAGCCCTTCCAACTGCGGCAACGCTTCGTCGCCGAGCGGGGCCGACCAGAGGCTGACCGTCGTCGCGCGGCGGACGTCGGCGAGATGCTTCAACCCGTCGACGCCCCCTTTCCAATCCTTGCCGACAATAACCTGCAGCGGCGCGCCGTCGCCGCCGACCATACCGAATGAGCGGTCGGCCTCGACGCGCCCGCCAAGTTCGATAATCGCCTGAATCGCCGTAGCTTCGCGCAGCACGGCCAGCCGCCGTTGGGCGTCGGCCGCCTCGACGGGGCGATTCGCCAGCGCGGCGATCTTTTCGAGAGCCTGCTGATTGAGCGGATTCTCAGTGGAGTCAGCCCACTTCCACAACACGTTAACCGCGCGGGTGGAGCTTTCCAGACTGCCGCTGGCGGCCACCTGCGCGGTAAATTCCAACGCCGGGCCGCCGATCTTGGTCAATTGCCGCTGGGCCGACTGCCGGACCGCGTATTCGTCGTGGTCGAGGTGGCGAATCGCCTCGGCGAGTTCGGAGGAAATCACCGGCGCGGCGGCATCCGCAGTCGGCTGCTCCGGCGCATCGGTCGATGGCGCTGTCACAACTGGTGCTGTCTCGACCGGCGCTGATTCGCCCGGTACAGATTCGATTGTCGCGGGGGCGTCTTGCGCTCGGAGTTCCGGGACCGCGCCAACGCCATGAATGACGATTCCAGCGCCGGCGACGAGCAGCCAACTTCCCGAGCGGATCGAAGTGGGGAGAACGATTCCCTTCATAGTCATATCCGTTGCGTCTAGCGGGAAGGCTCTGGCATGCCCCGCGGGCTTCGCAGGTCGGCCCCTGTGCGGCACGCCGACGTTCCATTGTACCACGTTGGTAAGATCCAGCAGCCCTAGTTGTTGCGTCGCAATGCGTAGATTAGGCTGCCGAGCATGAGATTTGCCCTCCTCGGCGCCGATTCAGAAAGCCTGCCGCTTGCTGCAGCCGCGGTCGCAGCTGGCCATGAATTAGCGTGGCAGGGCGACTTATCGCTGGCCGATCGCGAGCAGTTTCCGTGGCTCGCCGCGGTCGACGAGTCTGAGCAGTGGGAAGACCTGCTCATCGCCGAAACCGCCGACGCCATCCTCATCGGCCGCGGCACGGCGGGCGACGACCTCCGAGCGCGGCAGGTCCAAGAATTCGCCCGCCTCGGTCGGCCGATGCTGGTGACGTTCCCGCTTTTCAAGTCGGTGCTGACTTACTTCGAAGTCGACATGTCGCGCACCGAAGGGGGCGCGCTGCTGCAGTATTACAACCCGCTGCGCGAAGCGCCGGCGCTCGCCGCGACGGTGAGCTGGATTGCCGAGGGACACCCTCACTTCGGCCGCGTGGAGCAGATCGCCGCGACGCGGGCAATGGTCGACCGCTCTCGCGAGCAGGTGCTAAGGCGTTTCGCGCCGGACGTTGACCTGTTGTCGCACGTCGCCGGCAAGTTGAACCGCATTGGCGCTCACGCCTCGACTGGTGCCGACGCCGACTATTCGGCACTCAGTGTTCAATTGCTCGGCGCGGCGGAGTTGCCAGTGCGGTGGAACGTCGAACCCCCCGCTGACGCGGAGGGGCTCGCCCTTCATTTTATCTGTGAGCGGGGACGCGAGACGATTTGGTTCGATTCGCAAGGCCTCGTCGCGCAGTCGCCGATCGCCGCAGCAACCGGCGCCATCGAACGGTTTGCGCGCGCCGTGGAAGCCGAAGACGCGTCGGCTTCGACCTGGCTGCAAGCTCTACGTGCGATGGAATTGACCGATTCGATCGAAATCAGCCTCCGCCGCGGCCGGATGATCGACGTTCACGATCAGCAATTGACTGAGCAGTTGGCGTTCAAGGGAACGATGTCGGCGTTCGGCTGCGGACTGCTGTTGGTGATCGTTCCCGCCCTGCTTGTCATCGGGTGGATCGCCGGCATGGTCGGCATCCCGGTCGCTGAATACTGGCCGCATCTGCTGCTGGCGATCCTCGCCCTCTTCCTGGGGCTGCAGTTCTTGCCGAAGCTGCTTTATAAATCGCCACCGGTCGACGGGGAATCTCATTGAACTGTCTCCGACAAATAGGACGCGGATAAACACGGATTTGGCGGATTTCCGCGGATAAGAACTGACGACAGCCGAGGTAAGAGACTGAATCGGTGAGCGTGGTATTTGGAATTTTATCAGCGTTCATCCGTCAAATCCGCGTTTATCCGCGTCCTATTCTTAATTCTTCTCTTCAGTCAGCAGCCCGATTCACTGCTGCAGGCCAATAAGAGCTGCCGGCGTCAAACTTTGCGGATTGTGCGGAAGTTTCCGCCCGCTGCGACCGATCTCCTCTAGAGGAACCGGGGGGATCCTCTTTTCATGTCGCAGTTCAACCACAAGTCGCTTTGCTCGCTAGCACTGATCGTGCTTTCCGCCACGGCGGGTTGCGCCACGATGCACCGCTCCAACTGCGGTTGCGGCGAATGCGGCGGCTGCCCGGTCACTCGCATTGCGGCAGCCACCTACAAGGGCGAGCTCGCCGACGACGTCAATTGCTGCTCGCGCTGCTTTGGTGAAGGTTGCGGCCTCTGCGAACGCTTCGTCCGGCCCGTGACCTGCGGTCCGGAATGCACGACCTGCCGCAGCTGTTGGTTCCTACCGTTCGGCATCGGCGACAAGTTGCGCGAGAGGCCAACGCCCGGCCCGCCGCCGATGACGATGCGCGTGCCGATGCCGCCCAAGTTCCTGCCAGTGCCGACGGAAGACGTCCTCTCGCCTGTCCGTCCCGACGCCCCAGAACCTCAACGGGGCAACGTCGACATGGGCTGGCGTCCGCAGATGACCGTCTCCGGTCACGATTGATCGCTCACCAGACAACCACGGCGAACCGCTGCTAGCCCCCGGTCGACGACCGGGGGTTTTTGTTGCGCCCTCGTGGTCGATCCCCGCATTTCATGCCGCAAACCGCAGCCTGTCGCGCCCACCGACGCCTCGCTAGCGACCACGACAAACTAGGCGGACTGTACGGGGCCCGGTTATGCCGTTTAAGCGCATCGTAGGGGACCGCCGATCATCGGTGTGTCACCCGGCTCTGCCGGTCACCCGCTCCGCGTCAGCCGATTGCTAACCCAGACAGCGCTCGGCCGGCTTTCCACTTTGGACGACCCGCGATGCCCATCCTGCGCCTGCTCTCCTGCCGCGCCGCTCGCCCCGCACTATGGCCCCTCGCCCTGGCCGTCAGCATCGGAGCGTCCACCCCGCACCCTACGCTCGCCTCGCCCGCCGATCGCGTGACGCCGATCGTCACGGCCGTGAAAAACTCGGCGCCGGCCGTGGTGAACATCCAAGGGCAGAAGTCGGTCACCGACCCGCTGGCCGTCGGCCGGACCACTCCCGCCTCGCGTGAAGTGAACGGCATGGGGACTGGCGTCGTGATCGACGCACGGGGTTACATCCTTACGAACCACCACGTCGTCGACGGCGTGCGTCAGATCAACGTCACGCTCGACGGGGGCCAGGCCTACGTCGCCCAGCTCGTCGCCCATGATCGTGAAACCGATCTCGCCGTCATCCGCATCAAGACGCCGCAGCCGCTCCCCACGATCCATATGGGGACCTCACAGGACCTCATGACCGGCGAAACGGTCATTGCCCTCGGCAACGCCTACGGTTACGAGCACACCGTCACCTCCGGGATCATCAGTGCGCTCCACCGCAACGTCCAGGTGAACGAAACGCAGCAATATCTCGACCTGATCCAGACCGACGCGAGTATCAACCCCGGCAATTCGGGCGGGCCGTTGATGAACCTCGACGGCGACATGATCGGCCTGAACGTCGCCGTCCGAGCGGGCGCCCAAGGCATCGGGTTCGCGATTCCGGTCGACAAGGCGCTCGAAGTCGCCACCAAGATGCTCAAGGTCGAGAAGCTGGAAAGCTACTGGCACGGTATCACGCCGCTAGCAATCGACGGCCCGACCGGCGCCGTCACCGTCGCCCGCGTCGAGCGTGACAGCCCGGCCGAACTCGGCGGCCTGCAACGGGGCGACGAACTTGAGCAAATCGGCACCACCGCCATCGATCGGCCGCTCGACGTCGAGCGTTCGCTCCTCGGTCGCCGCCCCGGCGAACGAGTGCCGGTGCTAGTGCAACGCAACGGCGAACAAGTGACGCTCGATCTGGTGATCGCCGCGAAGTCTGGCCGCACTCGCACCGACGTCGTGGAAGTCGCCGATTCGCAGCTGACGACGTTCCAACAAGCGACCTGGACCGCCTTCGGCCTGACGATGGAACCTGTTTCCGCCAGCGTCTTGCGTGATCGCGGCCTGCCGCTCGACGGCGGGATGCGAGTCCTGTCGGTAAAGCCAGGAAGTTCCGCCGCTTCGCAAGGCGTCGTGAAGGGCGACATTCTCGTGCAGATTCACCGCTGGTACACCACCAGCGAAGAAGACGTCCAGTTCATCCTCAATCGCGCCGACGCGGTCGCCAAGCTCGGTACGGTGCGGTTCGACATCGTCCGCGGCGGCGAACGGTTCTTTGGCCAACTCGCCCTGGGCGTCGATGGCGATACGACCCGCCGCTAGAGCAGCGCGATGCGGCGATTGCAGCCCCCGGCTCCGCCGGGGGGTCGGTCACCATACCGGTAGGCATCGCCCTGCGAAGTGCTACCCCCCGGCGGAGCCGGGGGCTGAAGAAGACACCGATCAAAAAAAAGAAGCCTCGCTGAATGCTCAGCGAGGCTTCTTTTCGTTTAACGGATGAAATTTCCGACGGTTCTCCCGCTCGCTTAGCTGAGCGACACCGTCACCGTCTTCGTTTCGGTGTACGCCTGCAACCCAGCTTCGCCGAGTTCGCGGCCTAGACCGCTCTCTTTGAACCCGCCGAACGGCGCGCCCGCATCAAAGACGTCGTAGCAGTTGATCCACACGGTGCCGGCCCGCAGGCGAGCGGCCAAGCGGTGGGCCTTCGCAATGTCGCGACTCCAGACGGCAGCCGCCAACCCGAAGTTGGTGGCGTTCGCGCGCCGGGCGATCTCATCAACGTCCTTAAACTTCAGCACGCTGAGAACCGGGCCAAAGATCTCGTCAGTCGCGATCCGCATGTCGTCGGTCACGCCGGCGAAGAGGGTCGGCTCGATATAATAGCCTTCGTCGCCATGACGCTTGCCGCCGGTGACGAGCTTGGCCCCGTCCTGCTTGCCGTACTCGATGTACTTCAAGATCTTGTCGAACTGCGCCTTGTCGACCTGCGGGCCTTGCTCCGTTTCAGGATCGAAAGGATCGCCGAGCTTCCGCTCGTGATTCTTCGCCTTCAGGCGGTCGATGAACTCGTCGTACATCTTTTCCTGCACGAACAGACGGCTGCCGGCACAGCAGCATTGGCCCTGGTTGAAGTAAAGGCCGAAGTGGGCGCCTTCCACGGCAGCTTCGATGTCTGCGTCGGCGAGCACAATATTCGGGCTCTTGCCGCCGAGTTCGAACGTGACGCGCTTCATCGTTTCGAGGGCTTCGCGTTGAATGATCTTCGCGGTCGAGCCTTCGCCGGTGAACGCAATCTTGTCGACGCCGGGGTGCTTCACCAACGCGGCGCCGGCGGTCGGGCCGTAGCCGGGAACGACGTTGATGACGCCGTCGGGAATGCCCGCCTTCTGGGCGAGGCGGGCCATTCGCAAGCAGGTGAGCGGCGTCTGCTCAGCCGGCTTCATGACGATCGTGCAACCAGCCGCCAGCGCGGGGCCCCACTTCCATGCGACCATCAGGGCTGGAAAGTTCCAGGGAATGATCTGCCCGACGACGCCGACCGGTTCCCGACGAGTGTAGGTGAAATATTCGCCGCGGACCGGAATCGTGGCGCCTTGGATCTTATCGGCCCAACCGGCGTAGTAGCGAATGCAGTCGATGACGAGCGGAATATCAGCCCCGCGCGAATCGCGAATAGGCTTGCCGTTGTCGAGCGTTTCGAGAGCGGCCAACTCATCCGCCTCTTCTTCGAGCAGGTCGGCGAATCTGGTCATGAGAATGCCGCGATCGCGGGCATCCATCTTCGACCATTCGCCGCCGTCGAACTGCGCGCGGGCCGCCGCCACGGCCGCATCGATGTCAGCCTTATCCCCCTCCGCGACCTCGGCGACGACTTCCTCGGTCGCAGGATGGACCGTCTCAAAAGTCTTGCCGCTAGCGGCGGGACGCCACTGGCCGCCAATGAAGCATTGCGTTTGACGAACCTGCGGACGGGCGAACTTTTCAGTCACCGTGGCCATTGCCGTTGATCTCCTGCCTGGACTAGTGAGCGAGGCGAAAGCGTGTCGTTGGCGCGAAGCCAACCAGTAGCCGCCCGCGGGGACAAGAATCGAGCGCGTGCGGCGAGGTCGTCATTGTAGCACGACGGCGGATGTTGCAACCAGCGGGAGGCTGGCCGATGGAGCCAAGCTTTCGCGGCGCCGCGACTTGGGCAGTCGCTGGCCGACATGCCGCCTCCTCGGCGAATCAGCAGGTCCGGTTGTCCGACTGGCGACGATTTCAGCGGGCGTATTCTGGTTGCCGCGCTGCGCGTTACGGCAAATTGCAAGCTAAGTTTTGGTAGGGCAATTAATACGCACGGCAGATTTCGTAACGGCGGCGCGACGCGCATCCGCCGCCTGGACGTCGTTCGACGTCGCTGGTTCGGAGCAGACTATGTACATCAAGCGGCGACAAGTCTTGGTCGCAATGCTCGTCATGAGCCAACTCGGCTGCATGACCTTCGGCGTTCTGTGGGCCTCGCGCTGGTTGCACGAAGCCTTCGATCGGATCATTTATAGTTCCGCTGCGCTGCAGGCCGAGACGGTCGCACTGTCGCTGGCGCGACGGACCGCCGACTTGTCGCTAACCGAATCGTCGGACAAGCTGCAACACATTTACGATCAAACCAACGTGCCGCACGACGGGTTCGTCTCGGTCATGCGACTTGAGGACGGCGCTGTCGCGGCGACCTCGCTGAAGGCGCCGACCTCGATCAAGCCGACAACGCTCCTGGGGAGTCAGTCCTTGACTACCGCCGGCGGCGCGGCGCAGCCATTGATTGCCGCCATCCAACAGGGCGAATCGAACGGGCAGCCGCTCGTCGCTGGCACGATGGAATTTGACGGACGACTTTTCGACGTCACGGCGCTCAAGCTTCCGAAGCAAGACGCCGCGATTGTCGTGGCGACCTCTGAGGCGAGCTTGAATCATCTCGTCTCCGAGTTGATCACGCCGCTGATTCACGTCGGCTTCGTGCTGACGGGCGCCGTTGTCGCCGCCACGGCTCTCTGCACGATCTTCCTGGTCCGGCGCTTCGACAGCACGCTGCTTGAGGTGAGTTCGTCGCTGGAAAAGGAAGTCGACCGCCGCACGCTCGCGCTGCAGCGCAGCCGCAACGCGGTGGTTTTCGGTCTGGCCAAGCTCGCCGAGTCGCGTGACAAGGACGCTGGCCAACACCTGGAGCGACTGCGGACTTACGTGACCGTTCTCGCCTCGGAACTCGCCAAGCACAACTCGAAGATCAATCACCATTACGTCGCCAATCTGGCGATTGCCTCGGCGCTCCATGACGTCGGCAAGATGGGCGTCCCCGACGCGGTCATCCTAAAGCTCGGCAAGCTCACAGCCGCCGAACGCCGCGCCATGCAGATGCATACCGTGCTCGGCGACGAGTGTCTCGCTTCGGTCGAGCGAATGTTCGGCGACCACGACCAGTTCCTCACGCTCGGCCGCGAAGTCGCCGCGGCGCATCACGAACAGTGGGACGGCAGCGGCTACCCCTACGGTTTGCAGGGGAAGGACATCCCGCTCGCGGCGCGCATAGTCGCGCTGGCCGACGTGTACGACGCGCTCACCTCGCACCGCGAGTACCGCCCCGCAGCCAGCCACGCCGAAGCGCGGGAGTGGATTGTCTCGCACTATGGCTCGCAATTCGACCCCGAAGTCGTCGAGGCCTTCATCGCTCGCGAAGTCGACTTCGCGAAGATCAGCCATGCGGCCGCTCAGGCCGATGCACGGCGGGCGTTGGCCAGCCAGGAGCCATCGCTGCCTGCAACGCCGACGCCCGCTACGGAACCAGTGGCTTAACGCCGCATGGCGCGTCGTTTGCACCCCGCCACCTCGTGAAGTGCTTGCTTCGGCCGCGTCGCGGCCCGATACTGGCTTTTCACGGGTCGCCGGGTGCAACAGAGGATCGACGCCATGTATTTCTTGCCATTTCTGCGGTCGGGTTGCGCTCAGCGCGGTCAGGCCTGCAGAGTCTCTGCTCGCTTGCTCGCTTTCTTGACCGTTGTTCTCGCCAGCAGCTTCCCTTCGTCGCTGCAGGCCGGACTGGCCGGCCGACAACGCGTCGCGACGGGCTTGAACGCTCCCATGTTCGCCACATTCGCCCCCGGCGATTCGACGCGGTTGTTTATTGCCGAACGGGGTACGCCTAACAACAGCGGCAGCGCATCAGCGGCGATCAAAATTCTCGATTTGACTACTGGCTTGGTGCAGTCGACTCCCTATCTGACGATCACTGGCATCAACAACGCGGGAGAGGGAGGACTGCTGGGGTTAGCATTTCACCCTGACTTCCAGACGAACTCCAAATTCTACGCTTACGTCACTGCCAACGATTCCGTCGCCGGCACGCCATTCAGTTCGTACATTCGCGAGTACTCGGCGCCGAGTCCGACGTCGAATACAGCCAACACGGCGTTCACGCCGATCTTGAATCTGACGCAGCCGCAAGACAATCACAACGGCGGCTTCATCGGCTTCAGCCCGAATGACGATTACCTCTACATCATGCTGGGCGACGGTGGCAACGGGAACGATTCGGGAACGGGCCATACCGAACCGGGCGGCAACGCTCAGGACATTACTTCGAACTTCTTGGGTAAGGCGCTACGAATCGACGTCGACCGCGACGATTTTCCTGCCGACGTTAACCGCAACTACGGCATCCCCTTCGATACCGCCGAGTCGCCGGGCAATCCGTTTGCTCCCGCCACTCCAGAAGCGACGAACCCGACTGGCGATGATGAAATCTGGGCCTACGGCTTGAGAAACCCATTTCGCGCTGGGTTTGATCGGGCCACCGGCGACTTGTGGACCGGCGACGTTGGCCAAGGTGCGCGAGAAGAAATCGACTTCCAGCCGGGCGATAGCCAGGGAGGCGAGAATTACGGGTGGCGATTGCGCGAGGGACTCATCCAAACGCCCGCTGGCGGCATCGGCGGTCCGAAGCCAACAGGCGCCATCGATCCTGTCTACGACTACCAACGACCAGGCGCCTCCGGCGTTGATGCCAACTTCACAGGCACTACCGTTTTCGGCGGAGTTCCCTACCGTGGGCCCGATCCTGAACTTCAAGGCTTCTACTTCTTCGGCGACACTTCGACGAATCGTCTCTGGATGCTTAAACCAGCCACAGAAACGACGCCGCAAGTCGTCGAGTACATTACGCCGCAGTTACCAATACCGCCCGACGGCGGCTCTCCAAGTTCGCCCGTCGCCATCACCGAAGATTCCAAAGGGAATCTCTACATCACCTACTTGTCTGGCAGCGTCTACCGCATCGTGACCGATGCGCTCACTCCTGGGGACTTCAACGCCGACGCAATCGTCGACGACGCCGACTTGGCGGCGTGGAACGCAGGGTTCGGCATGGCGACCGGCGCTGATCCCGCCGATGGCGACGCCAATGGGGATGGCGCCGTCGACGGGGCCGACTTCCTCGCGTGGCAGCAGAACTTTGGTTGGTCGGCGCTGAACGTCGGCGACGGGGCGCCGTCGAGCGCCGTGCCCGAACCGGCGAGCTTAGCGCTCGTAGTTTGCGCTGGCTTGGGACTGGCGCTGACGCGTCGGTTTCGGCAGATGCCCCCGGCTTGAAGAGCCGGGGGCTAAGGCAGACCGTAACGCGTTATCGCTTACGCCTCGTCAAAGTCGGGATCATCGGCGAACGGCGAGTCTTCGTCTTCTTCCTCGACGATTTTTTCTTCCGGCTCGGCGCCGCCGAAGGTATCGGGGAACTCGTCGTCCTCGGTGAGGTCGTCTTCCCAATCTTCCTCAAAGTCGTCGTCGAAATCGTCGTCGAAGTCATCTTCGTCGAAGTCGTCGAAGGGATCATCCCCCTCGGCCGTCTCGCCCGTGAACGTCGGCGTCAAGCGGTCGCCGCCGCGCGGCAGGTCTCCCAACTCAGCTAGCCCGCGCGACGCGCCAGCGAACATGGGGGCGACTTCGCCCGCGGGCGATTCCAACATCGACTCTGCCGAAATGGCGCAGACCATTGCTTGCAAACCTTCGAGGGTACTTAAAACGTGCCGCCTCAGCGTCGGTCAGGGGAGCCGGCCGGCGCCCTGATCGACCCACAACGATAGCATGAATCTTACAGAATCGCTCCCCTGCTCTTCCCCGTCAACCGCCGACGGGTGCTGGCAGGCCTGTCTAGGCCGATTTTCGCCTTTCCGCTAGACTGACTTACGATCGCGCGACCCCTCCCCGCGCCGCATGGATGTACTAAGGACGATCGAAATGGACGGAGCTGCGCTTTTGGCGTTAATTGCAGCGGTCGGTTTTGGCTGGCAGCCGATGCCGGACGGCAGCGAGCGGTACGAATATATCGTCCAAGTTGACCAGGATCTGGCGGCCACGCTGGCCGCTGGGAAGTCGATCCCGATCGTCGGCGAGGTTCCCGAAGGAATTCACCCGATCGCCCGGGTGCGCGTGGTCGTCGGCGAGGACTCCTTGCCGCGGGAGCGGCTCGTCACGCGACTGAAGCCGGTTGTCGTAGCTGCTGCCGGTAACGCAGCGGCCAACGGCGCGCCGGATGAACAGTCGATCGTCGTCCGCGGCCAGAACGCCGTGGCGCCCAATCCGTACGTCGAGTCGGGAACGAGCTGGAACAGCGGCGCGGCCGGCGCTCCCGCCCCTTCGAGCCAGCAGCTGTTCGACAACGCGTCGGCGGCCGCAGGGTCGGCGTGGAACGACAACGTTGCCGCGCCGGCGACTCAGGCCCTCAACAACGCGAGCCAAGGACTGCAGAACCAGGTCGTCGCGCCGGTCCAGCAAGGGATCAACGACGCCGCCAACCAATTCCAGCAGAGCGTCGGCCAGAACGTTCAAAGCGCCGCGGCGTCGCTGGGCGATCGAACCAAAAGCCTCGTCAACGAGTTAGCGCAACCGTTGTCGCCGCAACCGGCGCAAACGGCGCGTGGTCTCCGCCAACAGCAGGCGTCAGCTCCCCTGACGGCGGTCGCCCCGCCGGCAACTGGCGCCGCGATGACGACCACTCCCTACAATGCTGCTCCTTACAACGGTGCGTCCGCAGCTCCGCCGTCGAATTGGAACCAAGAACCGCCGTCGACCAATCCCTTGCGCGCCGGCGTCGATCCGTCGGCTTCTGCGCAGGCCGCCAGCGCTGCGGGCGAATGGAACAGTCAACCGCCATCGACCGGCTTCCCCGCGGGTGCGCCGCTGGCTCAGCCGAACCTCGGCAACAACGGCGTCGCTGGCCAGCCGCTTCAGCAACAACAGCCGTTCCAGCAACAATCGCCGCCGCCGGCATCGTCAGTCGCTGGCGTGAACGACTGGAACAGCGCGACTACGCCCGTTGCCGCTGGCCAACCAGCCGCAGGCAACGGCGGCTTCGGCGGGAACGACCCCTGGCAAGGAGTTCCCGACCCGCGGACGCCTGCAGCCGTGGGAGCGACTTCGCCGGGCGGCGCTCTCGCCGCTGAACCGACCGCGCCGTATCGGGGCGCCGGGACGGGCGGGTTCCCCACGACTCCGCCGCTGAATGGCGCTGCGTTAGGCGGGTCGACGCCGAATATCTCGCCGCCGAACGTGGCGACGCCGGGGATCGATCGGAACATGTTGAGCCAGGCGCCCAACCGCCCTCTCGACGGATCGACCACACCCACGAATGGTCTCGGCGGCGTGCCGGCGGCGAGCGTCTCGACGGGCCAAGGTTCGCAGCAGGCGCCCGCGCCGCGCGACATTTTTGCGACCAACCGCCCGAATCCGGCGACGCCGGCGGCGAACGCTCAACAACCGACGACTCCACCCCAGACGAATCTGGCGAACGCCAGCGGCACTGCGAACGGCGCCGGCGTCACGGCGAACAGCAAAGACAACGCCGTGATCACGCTGGTCGCGTGGGTGTTGCTGTTCGGCTCGGCGTTCGGCAACCTCTATCTCTTCTGGAGCTACCTCGACGTGCGGCAGAAGTACCGGTCGCTGGTTCGCAAAACGGCGCGGGCCGTCGGCAGCCGGTTCTCGGCGGCATAGGCGAACAGTCCAAGTCTTAGCTTGCCAAGTAGCCGGAGGGCCACGCCCTCCGGACGAAGTGCCAACCCGCTCGGCCGGTCCCCCGGACCGCGTGGCGGTCAGGCTAGCTGGAAATCGACATTGGTGCGAGTTCGACACCCTCCACGCCTGTCGCGGACGCGAGATCGATTATTGGCGACAGCACTACAACTGCCTTAAGTTGTTGATCCACTTTGGCTTGCGAGTTTTGGTGACGCTCGATCTGTCGCCTGTCATCGCGACAGAAGTCGCGACAGGAAGGGATGCGAGCATTCCTCGACTATTCAACGCTGTCTGCTGCTCTGAGAGGCGCGAGTGCGCTAGGCGCGCAGTACAGCCTGTCCGTCGTCGCGAAGCGACCGGTTCGATGGTTTGGATTTGGGATGCCAAAGAGCTGAAATATACGCCCGTTCACCATATAGAAGCGGGTGGCCAAAAGCAAGCGGCGGAGTCGCCCTTTTTGGCCCATGACCCGGCGCCATCTCCCGTGCAACGGAGCGAGAAGGGTGCAGCGACTTACTGCTGATTGTCAAACGCAGGGTTGAGAAATCTCTTCGCATAGTCGTGTTCGGACCATTCTTCTGCCTTATCCAGGTCCTTGGTGCGGATCGTTTTCACGACTTGGTAATACCGCATGACTACCATCTCGTAGACCACGTCTCCGGCACCGCAGGCGACGGCTCGGTCACGGATCGCTACAAACTGCTCCTTTACGTCGGGCGAGCCAAAGTAGACGTCGTTCGCGAGCCGAATAACTGCCGTGCCCGAGGCCGTCGGCCAGAACCAGTCGTCGGAGACGACGAGACCTTCCACGCCGGCGGCGCGCAGGCTGGCGACTTCCGCGATCAAACGCTGCCGTCGCCACTGTGCGGCGCCGAACAGAACGGCCGTGGCGACCATCACCACCAGCAGCGTGGAGAGCGCGAAGCGTTTGGGGAGTTTGGGCACGCCGTCAGGATAGCTCTGGTTGGCGTGCTCGCCTACCTGGGTGTTGGAATTGCGAGAGGCTTCGTTGGCGACGAATTCGCCCCAGGTTTGGCGATGACGTTGCCCTCAACCGACACTTATTCATGGGGCTCAGCTAAGGCGTGCGGTTACCCGGTGTACGGCGTGAAGTTGTCGTTTTTTCGAGGGAACGATCGAGTCGACGTCTTCTTTTGTTTCCAATGCGCTCATTTGACGGTGACGCGCGATGGAACGAATCTAGGCGCGGGCGACTTCAGCGAGGCGGAGCGTCCATTCATTGACGCCGCGAAGACATTGTTTGCTGACGATGCGGAGATTCAGAATATTGGCCACTAGCGGCAAAGGCGACGTACCCGCGTCCGCTTGGAGAACGAACGCCGGCAGTACATCAACATGGGCGCGAAGGGTGCTGCTAAGGATGGTGCAGCAAAAGAAGGGGAAATAGCGCTACTCAACTGGTGGGTTATCGCTTGCTTCCCCGGCTTCATCTTCGGATTCTGATTCCGAATTATCCCCAACGGGATCTTCTTCGACGGAGACCGTTGCGGCTTCCTGAGGGGCTTTCTCCCCATATAGCATTGCATCCAAGCGCCCAGAGAATCCGCTGGCAATATCCTCCCACGCAAGCTCCAGGACACCCCGAAGCATTTCATTCCCTGCCAGCAAATCGTCGCGGATTGTTTGCGCGAGCCATTGAAACTCATTTCCCATAAAGAAGAAATCGGTTTGCTGTCCGACCCCGGGAGCGACCGCAGCGCGCTCTTTGGCGTAGCTCAGTAAGACAAGTGCACGCGCAAGCGGCATTTGAGGGCTGTAGCTGCCAAACATAAACTGTGACGACGCATGCCACTGCCCGCCCCCGATGGCTACGAATCCAATTGGATTGTGGCAGAGGGCGCTACCGTCCTCGTCTATTGAGTAGATATGAGCACCAAAGCCGTCTACGCCGCAAATAATCGTCTGTATTCCTGCCCTCTCTCGTTTAATGTCGTACCGAAGTTGTTCGACGAACGAGGGCGATAAGTCACACTGCATTTCTAGGAATGATTTCATCGTAAGGCCGAATGGAGCCAGTACCTTGCGCTCCGCCTGAACGATGTTGTACTTCGCAAGCTGCCGGCAATACGTTCTGACGGCATGCTCAACTGACCGCGGCTGGAACCGCTGAGTACGGGCGCAGATTTCGGCCTGAGCATTCGCCTCGCCGGCATTTAGTGCAACGATTTGAGGCGTTAGTTGCCATACCTTTGCAATTGGAGGCTCGAATTCAATATCGCCGGCCGTCATCATGCGGTCGGTCGCGCCAATCACCATCGGGTAGCCGTAATGATTCTGGCAAATTGCAGCGATACAAACAGTCATGGGCGTACTCCACTTTGTTGCTTCATCGCCAAAGTGACTGCTATGTATTGACGAGTCAACTAACTTCACGTTCCACCACCCCATAAAAAGGGGCAGTGAGTCCCTAAGTGCTGCGTAAGATTCGACTTACGGACTAGCAATACTTAATGACCCACCACGCGCCCGCAGGTAGTCATCCAATCGAAAACTGCCAGTCGGCCGTGTGTTAGCGGGCAGCATACATCCGTGATCGCGTCAGTATCGAACTTCGAGCAACTCGCCAACCCTTCCGCATGCCGCCGCTCCAATACGACATGCCATCCTTCGCCGAATCTCCTCATTTTTCACTATGTCCGCTTGCAATACATCCGCGACGGATATATTCTTGCCGCATGGCCGCCAACCAATCCAATGCGCCCCTCACGCCTGCAGTGCTCCACATCCTTCTATCGCTCTCTGCTCAAGAGCGGCACGGCTACGGGATCATGAAGCAGGTCGAGGCCGACTCGCAGGGCAAAGTGAAAATGGGACCCGGGACGCTCTATGGTTCCCTCGGCCGGATGATCGACGCCGGTTTGATTCGCGAGAGCGACAAGAAGGTCGACCCGAAAATGGACGATGAGCGGCGCGTTTACTACAAGATCTCCGCGCTTGGGCAGAAAGCGCTCGCGGCGGAATTAGCGCGATACCGCGAAGTCGTCGCGGTCGCTCAGCAGATGCGCCTGTTGCCTCATGCGTTGATTCAATTCTATGTCAGATGAACATGCGATCGCCCGCTACCGGCAGTGGTATCGGCGCCTGCTCCGTTTCTATGCGAAGCCGCATCGCGAGCGGTTCGGGGAGAGCATGGAGCAAACGTTCCACGACCTCTGCCAGGAGCGGACGGAAGCGGGAGAGAGATTGGGCGGTTTCGTGCTCTGGATGTTCGTCGAAACGTCGGCGGGAATTATGCGAGAGAACGGAAGGTTCATCATGCAAAAAAGCGTTGTCCGCTTGGCGATGATCGTGGGCGTGATTCTGCTGCTTCCCTTGCTGGGGAACTTGTTCGTCGAGGGATTCAATTGGAGTCCGGTCGATTTCGTCCTCTGGGGTGGCATGTTGTTCGCGGCGGGACTGGCCTATCAGTTCGTCGCCGGCAAGGGAGGGACGCGCGCGTATCGAACTGCCGTCGGCATCTCGTGCGTGACGGGGTTCATTCTCGTCTGGATCAACGCCGCGGTGGGCATCATCGGCGACGGACCCGTGAACTTACTCTACCTGGGAGTGATCACCGTCGGGTTCGGCGGCGCGTTGATCGCGCGTTTCGAACCGCTCGGCATGGCATTGGCGCTCTTCGCGACGGCGGTCGCTCAGATGGCAGTCCCGGTAATCGCGCTCGTGATTTGGAAAGCGGGCGGGCAAGAGCTGCTGAGTGATCCGAACTCGCCCCACTCGCCGTTCCATCCGGGCGTCGGGCCGGTGTTTGGCTTGAACGGGGTTTTTGCTGCACTGTGGGTCGTGGCAGGCTTGTTGTTTCGCCGCGCGGCTGAACCGTGGTCGAAGACCGTAAGACCAGAGCGCGGGCGTGGCGCGAATGGAGCCGGAGTCGCCGACGCCATCTAGAGAGAGTGACGTGTTGATGCAACCATTTCAGCCCCTGGCTCCGCCAGGGGGTCGGCAACCAAGCCGGTAGGCATCGTCCTGCGATACGCTACCCCCCGGCGGAGCCGGGGGCTGCGGAGGAGAACGTCGGGCGCCACTGGCGTTCCGCCAGTGAGAAGCGCCGGAGGAGATCGCGTGCAACTTGTATTGAAAGAAGCTCGTAGGAAAAGTCGGCTTGCGGGATGTAGCTAATGGAGGCCTTGTGCCCGCTGCTCACTGGCGACACGCCAGTGGCACCCCGCGAACGGCGAAGTTCACGCCGAGCGAAGTTGGTGCTCTAGCCTTGGCGTTGCCCGTTTCACGACAAAGGCCAGCATCAAGGCGGCTGCCGCGACGACGCTGCGCGGTTCGGGGATGAGCATGATGGCGACCGTAGCGTCCGGCGAGAAATAGTCGCCTAGCCCTGGTTGGCTGTGCAAATCGAAGCGGAACGGCTCGCCGTCGGCCAGCAGGCCCGTGAGCGCGACGTCGCGCTGCGTGATGAGGAGTTCGCCGCTGGCGGGCAACGTCAGTTCGACGCCGTCGATGAAGAAGTGCGAACCGCGAATGTTGACTTGGCTCCCTTCGCGGGCTTGAATCGCATCGCCGATGACGCCGCCTGAGTAGTCGAGCGTTTTTCCCTTGTAGAGGACCATTCGCTCGCCGATGGAGCCGCCGCGAACCGTGACGCGCCCGCCCCTGCCGACGACGGTTTCACCGGTCGGGTCGTCGGGGAAAGCGCCGAAGACAACATAGCCGACTTCAAAATCGTTGCCGATCGATCCACCGGTCAGTTCGACGAACCCGGCGCCGCGGAAGACCATATCGTCGATCGATCCGCCTTGAATGATGACGTTACCCGTGGCGTCGAGGAGGCCGACCGCGCCGCCGGTCATGATGAATTCCGCGGAATCGGGATCGGGGGCGCTGTCGCTGCCAGCCGTGAAGATTTGCGTTACGACTCCTCCCGACATCTCCAGATGACTTTGGGCGAACAGACTCCATGTGTGTGCCTGGCCTCCCGACATAACGCCCCGTCCGCCGAGCAAGTTGGCGCCGTTGACGAGTCCGGCGGAGACGTTCAGTTGACTGCCAGTCCAGGCCTCGACTGACCAGGCATAGCCGCCGAGGACATTGAGTTCGACGTTCTCTGCGGGGGCGTTGAAGCCTCCTAGAGAAATGAAGTCGCCGGGTGCGGCGCTTGTTCCGGGGTAGAGATTGATCTGCGTATCAGCGGCAAACACCTGTCCCGGAGCAATGACATCGGGCGGGGAATTGACGATCGTGGTGAAGGCGCCTCGCGCAGGGACGTTCGCGAGCAGCGCCACGACCGTGAATGCGGCGACCAATAGTCGACGAATCATGGCGACTTCCTTGAGATGATTCGACCGGTAGCGCGCCAATACATTCTTCCCGCATATCGCTGCAACTGGCCGAGGTGGGTGCGAGCATGCCACCCCAAATCAATTGAGCTACGCTCGCCGCGGTTCGAGATGATCGCCGCGACGCAAATAGTTCGGCACGGCGTGGTGGCGGCGGGAGCCTTGTTCGGCGCGGCGGCCGAGGGCGTCGTCGGCGCTGACGATGAACGCCAGGGCGCCCTCGCCTTCCGTTGGCTCGTCGCGGTAGTCGTGCGCGGGGAGGTCGAACGAGTATTCGTGGAACTCGGAGGGGGCTTCGGCTTCGATGACGGCGGGCGCGACGGCGATGGGGGCCGGTTTGGGGGTTGGGCGTTCTTCGATGATGCGTTCGATGAAGGGGTAGTCGTAGAGGTCTAGCGCGGGGACGGGAGCGGGGACCGCGACCACCGGTCGCGGTTTTTTGAGGGGTTTCTTCTTGGGCTTCGGGGGTGCGATGATTGGTTCTTCGAGGACCGCCGGTTCGGGTTCGGCGACGATGACTGGGGCGACGAACGGTTCGGGTTGGCCGCGGCGGACGGGGATGCGGCGGCAGTCGCCGTCGAGCTTGCGGAACATTTCCCACATGTGCTCGTGGCAGGTGAACAGAAAGAGTTGGTGGCCGCCCGCAGCGAATTCGCTGAGGACTTCAGCGGCGCGGCGGGTCCGTTCAATGTCGAAGTTGACGAGCACGTCGTCGAGGACCATCGGGACGTTGACGCCGCGGCGGGCGAAGTTGGCGACGAGCGCCATCCGCACGCTGAGGAATAGCTGCTCGCGGGTGCCGCGGCTCAGCACGTCAACCGGCAGCGATTCGCCGGCGGCGTTGTCGACCAGCAGGATGTCGTTCGAGAGCGGCGTCCAG
Source organism: Pirellula sp. (assembly GCA_013822725.1). GTDB lineage: Bacteria > Planctomycetota > Planctomycetia > Pirellulales > Lacipirellulaceae > Lacipirellula. The sequence goes on along the minus strand of PNKX01000022.1, from coordinate 47,573 downwards.
ATGCGCTTGTATTGGCCGTTGGTGAACTTGGCCATGTAGCGCGACGCCTCGGCGAGGGTCTCGGGCTGACGGTGGGCTTCGTAGTCGGCGCGGATTCGCTCGAGGACGCGGTTGACGGTGGCGTGACGGCGCCAGTCGGCCTTTGCTTCCTCGAGTTGCTTCTCGACGACGCTGAGGTCGAGTTGGCGTTCGGCGAGCGAACGGTCCTTGGCGAGTTCGGACTGTTCGCGCGTGTGCGAACCGCGCTGCTCGGCGAGTTCCTTCAGCCGGTTGCCGGCGGCGTCGAGGTCGGCGGTGGCGCGTTCCCACAGCTGGTCGAGGGTGCCGATGGAATCGGGAGCGAGCAGGCCGTTAAAAATTTCCTCCGGTTCGTGGCGGCCGATGGCGGCGATGATTTCGCGGCTCACGGCGTCTCGCTGTTGCGTGAGGAGCGCGTGTTGGTGCTGGTCGGCGGCCATCATGCGGTACTCTTGCTCGTCTTCGCAGCCGCCGGCTTGGAACATGGCGGCGCGGCGGCGCTTGAGGCCGGCGATCGTTTGGAGATGTTTGCCTTCTTCGGCCTTGAGCTCCTTGGCCTTGGTCGCGAGGTCTTCGCGGCGCTGGACGTCGCCGAGTTGGCGGCGGCGTTCGGTGAGGAGGTGGTCGAGCTGGTCGAGGGGGTTGGCGAGGACCTCGGTCGCTTGGTTGTTGCGATCGGCAAGTGCGTCTCGATTGACATCTTGCTTCGCTTTGTTGTCGTTCGCCGCCTTCGGCTTCAGAACGCAGCCGACTTCTTCGGCAAGGTCGCGGATCCGGCGGAGGAGGGTTTCGTGTTCGCGCTGGCGGGCGGCGGCGTCTTCGCGGCGGTGGCGGGCGCGGGCTTCGAGATCGGCGAGTTGGCCGTAGCGGTCGGTGACGCTCAGCAGCAACTGTGGATCGAGATCGCCCGGCAAACCGAGAGCGGCGATCTTTGACTTCCAGGTGGCCAGGACGGCGTCGCGTTCGCGTTGCGCCTGCTTGAAACGGGTCTCGGCATTGGCGACTTCGCCGCCGGCTTGTTTGCGTTGGGCTTCGACCGGCAGAACGTTTTCGAGTTCGGCGAGGTGGCGTTCGGCCGCCTGCATGCGGAGAACGACCGAGCCGTCGGTCATCGGCAGCTCGGCGTCGACTTGTTGCTTTTCGCGTTCAGCGTCGGCGATTTGCTTGCCGACGACTTCCATCTGGCGTTGGCAAGCGTCGAGCTTCTCGGCCGCGGCGTCGTCGGCGAAGTATTTGAAGACCCACGCGAACGCGGCGCCGCCGATGCCGACGAGCGCGACGAGGCCGCCGTACTTGCCGAATGGCGATTCGGGGACAAGGGCCCAGACGCCGAGCATGAGGGCGCCGAGGACGAACGTCGCGAGCAACCAGCCAAAGAGCCAGAGCGGCATCACCTGATCGTCGAGCAGGTCGTGGCTTTGTTGTTCGAGTTCGACCTCGTGCTGGCGAGCCATGTCGAGCCGTTGCTCGACGGCGAGGCGCTTGCGGAGGCGGGCGACGAGGTTGCTTGCCTCTTGGAGGTCCATCGGCAGGCCGTGCGATTCGCCGCCGACGATGGCCGTTTCGATTTGCGTGCGGAACGAGCGCTCGCTTTCGGTGAGGAGATCAACGTCGCGTTGGGCCTGTTCGAGCCGCTTTTGGGCAAGTCGCAGCGCGTCGATCTGCGGCTGCAGCGCTTCGAAGTCGCTTTCGTTGAGCTCGGTGAGACGGCTGGCGTCTTTGACGCCGAGGGCTTCAGCGAGCCGCTTTTGCTCGGCGGCGAAGCGGGTTTCGTAGCTTTTGGCTTCGCGCTCGAGCTCGTCTTGTTGCCGCTCAAGCGATTGGAGCCAATCACGCTGCTCGCCGAGGGCGTCGATCCGCTGGGCGTTGCGGACCAGCAGTTCGTTGATGCCGAGACGCTCGGCCTCGTCGCGCAGCTGGTGACGCTGACCTTGCAATACGTCAGACTGGCGCTGGTGCTTTTCGACGTCGGCGTTGATCGCGTTGAGGCGCTCGATCGCGTCGGCCGGCAGCGTGACGCGGCCGCTGAGGTGCATCAGTTGCTCGTCGAGCTTCTCGCGCTTGCGCCAGTTCGGCTTGAGGCCGACGGCGATTTCGATCGTGCGGGCGTGGTGTTCGGCTTTGCGGACCTGCGTTTCGACGGCGATGATCTGATCGTCGAGTTCCTTGATCTTCACCGCCAGTTGGGACCAGAGGCGGTTCTGCTCGCGGAGGCGATCGACTTCCGCGCGGAAACGGTCGCGCTGCGTCGTGAGGCTGACGATGCGCGACGATTGGCCTTCGTCGTTGAGCAGCGCGTGGCGATTGGCGCGGAGTTCTTGGATGACATCGTAGAGGCTGACCCGGTCGAGGCCGGAGGTGAGGCGGTAAATCCACTCGGCCGCTTTGCTGCCGGAAAGGCTGCCGAGCTCGTGGATTTCGTCGAGGCCGACGGCGAAGACGTTCGTGAAGGTCGGTTCGTCGACGTCGCCGAGCGATTCGCGCAGCAGGCGGTCGCCGCCGGTGGCGCCGTCGGAGGTGGTGCAGACGACGCGGCCGACGTCTTCGGGGCCGCGGTCGGCGATGCGCGTGGCGCGGAAGCGAAGATCGCCTTCGACAATGCCGAGCGTGCCGCCTGGGTTGCCGCCATCGAGCGGCGGTAGGTATTTCTTACGGCGCTCCGGCGACATGCCGTAGAGGACGCTCCGCATGAACTGCATGACGGTCGTCTTGCCGGCTTCGTTCGGGCCGTAAAAGGCGGTCACGCGGCGGGAGAGGCCGGTGAGCTTCAGGTTATTCCAAACGCCGAAGCCGTCGATTTCTAGGTCGGTGATTTTCATGGTTTCGTCCCTCGGCTCCGCCGTGGGTGAGTGTTTTTCGTTCCGTGGAACGTGCTTTTCAATTCGCGGAACGAACTTGTCATTCCGAGGTACTCCGAGGAATCTGGCCGGACCCCTCGGAGTACCTCGGGGTGACCGGTACAGGCCTCAAAGCGTCATTATTGTTCGTCGTCGTCGAGGCTCATCAAATCCATGCCGAGCTTCGACGCCGCCATCAGCAGGCCGGTGCGATCGCTCGACGACACGCGGGCCAGTTCCGCCAGTTGGCTTCCCTTGAGGCTCGCGGGGAAAAATTCTTCCAGGTCGAGCGGAATGTCATCGCTCTCTTCGAGTTCGCGCAACTGCCGCAACACGTCGCCGCGAATCGTTTCCTCGTCGTACCACTCTTCGGGAACGCAGAGGGGTTCGTCGCATTCGATCGCCACGCTCCAGACGGCTGGCAATTTCTGGCCGTAGAGATGACGCAGCTGGCTGATGATCTCGTCGCTGAGGCCGCCGGGGCGGAGTTCGTTGAGGAGCTCGCCGTCGCCGGTGATTTGCCAGGTGACGAGCAAGTCGCGATCGGGGTGCTTGCTCTTCAGGTTGTTCACGCGGACGTCGAACTGCGGCATCAGCGTCGCGACGTCGGCGCCGGCGGTGAGTTCGATCGTTTCGGTAATAAAGCGAACGACGTCTACGGCGACGAAGTTGGTTTTCACATGGCCCGATTCGTCCACCGTGACGACCGTGCAGCCGAAGGCCCCCGACTCTTCCGGGTTCCGGCCTTGCGGCGTGCCGGCGTAGTGGGCGATGCCGGGCGATTGGTCGACGGTTTGCCGACGATGCTGGCCGCCGAGGGCCATGTAATGCACGCGATCACCTTCGCTGCCCGGCGCCGCCGCGGTACCGTGGGCGACGCCGATGGTGAACAGGCCCTTCGCATCGCGATGGAAGCCGCTGTCGTCGACCGCTTGACCGGGGCTGCGGCTGATGCCCTGGACGCGGGCGATCGTTTTGTCGCCGCGTTGATGTTCAAAATTGCCGACGCGTCCCGAAGGAAAGCGGTGGACGTTGGCGGGCAGTGTGGCGGTCGGCGGCCAAGCGTCGACGGGATCGATCTGCCCGCCGGCCCAGTAGACGGCGATGTTGTGATCGGCGAGCCGACGAAATTGTTCCAAGAGAAACACGATGGCCCGCGGTCCGGCCTTGTCGAGATGAACCACGTCGCCGCTGAGGAGCAGCGCGTCGGCGCCTTCGGTGAGCGAGGTTTCGAAGATCTGCTCGGCGGCGAGATACGGCGCTTCGAGGAAGGCCTCGCGCAGGTGAGCGGGAATTTCGGACACGCCTGTCAGCGGGCGTTCCAAATGTAGATCGCCGGCATGAACGAACCGGAGCGGGGCCTGCGACATTCGACGCCTCCTTGCGTACGAAAGTGGGTCAGCCGTTGCGCGAGTGGAGCGCGCAGCGACAGCTATTGCGGGGCGGGTAGTTTAGCCTAGATGGGCCAAGGGTCCAACTTCAGGTTCTTGGCGGTGCTAGCATGAGCACGGGGCGGCGTTAAAAGCCACCGGCTCTGCCGGTGGACGCGTTTTCGAGATGGCCGGCGTTTAGTAGTTCGTCCACCGGCGGAGCCGGTGGCTTTTATTGAGCAGGCTCCGCAATCCGCCCATCTTCCATGTGAATCACCCGATCCGCCACGTCGAGCACCCGGCTGTCGTGGGTGACCATCAGCACGGGGCAGCCCTGCTCGCGGGCGAGCGATTGGAGCAGGTCGACCACCGCCCGGCCTGATTTGCCGTCGAGGGCGGCGGTCGGTTCGTCGGCGAGGATCAGCTGCGGGCCGGCGACGAGGGCCCGCGCGACGGCGACGCGCTGCTTCTGGCCGCCGGAGAGCTTTTCGGGCATGTAGTCGAGCCGGTCGCCGAGGCCGACGAGCTGCAGCATCTTGGTCGCGCGTTCGGTCGCCTCGTCGACGGAAACGTTGGCGTGAAGCTCGAACACCAGCTCGACATTCTGCCGCACGCTGAGAAATGGCAGCAGGTTGTGAGCTTGGAAGATAAAGCCGATCTTGCGGCGGACGTCCACTAGTTCCTCGCGCGTGGCGCCGTGGAGTTCGTGGCCGAGCACATAGAGCTGGCCTGCTTGCACGTCGCGCAGACCGGCGATGAGCGTGAGGAGCGTCGTCTTACCGCTGCCCGAGGGGCCGGTGAGGAGGACGACTTCGCCGGGGTAGATGTCGACGTCGACGTCGAACAGGATTTGCTTTTTGAGCTCGCCCTCGCCGAAGGAGTGGCAGATGCCGCGGCCAGAGACGGTGGGCTCGGTATTAAAAGCCACCGGCTCTGCCGGTGGACGCGTTGAGGTTGAAGTCTTCATAGGGCTACTCACATTTCAGCCCCTGGCTCCGCCAGGGGGTAGCGTCACGTTGGGCAACGCCAACCGGAATGGAAACCTACCCCCTGGCGGAGCCAGGGGCTGAAAGAGGATTGTCGATTCGCATACTAAAACACATCCGCAGGTTGGGCGGCACGGAGTCTGCGCACCGCGACGGCGCCGGAGATTAAGCACATCACCAGCGTCGCCAGGAACACGCCGAGGACGCGTTGCCAAGTCATATCGAGCGGCAACGCCGTCGCGTGGCGGGCGATCTCGTACAAGCCCCACGCCAGCAGCACGCCAGGCCAGTAGCCAAGCGCGGCCAGCATCACCGCCTCTTTCAGCACCAGCCGCACGAGATAGTTGTCAGTAAAACCCATCGCCTTCATCGTGGCGTACTGCGACAGATGGTTCGACACGTCGGTATACAGAATCTGATAGACGATCACGAAACCAATGCAAAAACCGACGACGGCGCCGAGCGTGAAGACGAAACCGACCGGCGACGAACGGGCCCAGTAGTTGTGCTCAAAATCGAGAAACTCGCTGTGGGTGAGGACGATCGCCTCGGAACCGACGAGTTTTTGCAGTTCGGGCTGCACCGATTTTGGATCGACGCCAGGCTTCACGTGGACGAGCCCCAGGTCGGCGCCGCTTTTAGTGCGGTTGGGGAACATGCGGAAGAAATTGAGATCGCTGGTGAACAGGTTGCCGTCGATGCCGAACGAGTTGCCGGCTTGAGCGAGTCCGACGACGGTGACGCGGCGGCGATTCACCTCGACCTCGACATTCTCGCCGCGATTGAAGGCATCAGCGACAGGGCCGAAGATCGGCTTGCTCTTCGAATCGTAAATGACGGCGTCGGTGCGGCGAACCTCGGGCCAACTTTCGGCAAGGCCCGGCAACGTCAGCGGCGGATCGCCCGGCTCGATGCCGTAGACGAAGATTGACTGCTCGCCGCGGGTCCACGGGTTGTGCCATGGCATCGTCGCGAGGTAGATCGCGCGGACCGACTCGACGCCAGGGACCGACGGCATGCGGTAGAGCAACACGTGCGGAAACTGAGCCGTGCGGAACATCGCCTGAGTTTGCGGGCTGATCACCACCAGATCGGCGTCGATCTGCCGCGGGACAATGAGGGCGCTTTGGAAGGCCGCTTGCATGAAGCCGAGTTGCATCAGCATAAGCAGCACGGCGACGACGACGCCGGCGACCGCGACGATCAGCTTGACGCGGCCGTGGCTCAACTGCAGCCAAGCTAACGGCGCTCGGGCGGGCACGGGTCTACTCTCCTAACTCTGTGAAAAACTCTATGGAAATGCAAGGAACGAATAGGACGCGGATTTTCGCGGATTTGGCAGATGGACGCGGATAAAAAACGGGACGGGGATGTTGGAATATGCCTTTAACTTGTCTTTGAATTCATCCGCGAAAATCCGTTAAATCCGCGTTCATCCGCGCCCTATTCTTCATTCACTTCGCAACGGTCGGCATATCGCTTGAGTCAATCGTCACTTCAACGCGGGCGTTCGAGAGTCGTTCGACGACACGAGCGTCTTCTGGCTTGAGTCGCACGCGGACTTCAACGACGCGAGCGTCGGTGTCGGCGACCGGGTCGTTGGCCAGCACGTCCTTCTTGCCGACGACCATGCCGATCTCGGCGACTTCGCCTTGCATTGCTTCCCCTGCTCCCGTGAAGAGTTTCACGGCGGCCGGTTGACCGAGGCGGACGCGCGGCAAGTCGGCTTCGTAGACTTCGGCCACCGCGTACATTTCGCTGGTGTCGCCGATCTCCAGCATGCCGTCGTCACCGATGCGCTCGCCGGGGCGGACGCAGATTTTGAGGATGCGGCCGTCGATCGGCGCGCGGACTTCAGTCATCTCGAGTTCAGCGCGAGCCATTGCCAGCGACGCTTGGGCCGCGGCGATTTGGCGCTCTTGCTGGTTGACGTCGACGTCGCGGACCTCGCTGAGACTCTCGAGCGTCGACTCGGCATGCTTCAGATCGTCGCGGGCCGACTCGACCTTCAGCTTCGCATCGTCGAGTTCCGCCGCCGGCGCTGCCTTGCGACTGACCAACCGCTCGCTGCGGCTGAGATCGATCAGCGATTCGTTGAGGACCGAATTAGCGCGACTGACCATCGCCTTTTGAGCGGCGAGGTCGCCGGGCTTGGCGCCGGCCTTGATCTGTTCGAGCTTGGCAAGTTCGACGGCGACGCGAGCGTCCGCCTCAGCGACCGCCGCAGAGCGCCGTTGGTAATTGTCGAGCACCGCCAACACGTCACCCGCGTGGACTGAGTCGCCTTCAGCGACCAGTAAGCGCTCGACGCGAGTTTGCTCCATCGTCGACGGCGCCGCGAGGCGGATCACTTCCGACTTTGGCTCAAGGTAGCCGAGCGAATGGACGTTGAGCGCCACCGGGGAGGCAGCGACGACAGGCGCCGCCGCCGGTCGGGCTCGCCACACGACCACCGACGCGACAGCCAGAGCGATGATCGCCGCGACTGCCGCCAGACGGCGCCAACGGCAGCGGCGACCCGTGCCGGTCCGCTCGGTCGTGGTCGTCAGATCGTCTGCAGTCGTGGCAGGTTGGCTCCAAACCGCATTCATCGTCCCCTCAACTCTCCGCTGGCAATCAACTTATGGCGTGGTAGTTCGTTATTCTGAGCAAAGTCTCGTCATTCTGAGTGAAGCGAAGAATCTAGCGTTTCGTTAGGGCTAGATCCTTCGCTTTGCTCAGGATGACCGTTTAGCGTTCGCTCTAATCGTTATCCTCAGCGATTTCCGCAGCTGTCCGCGGCCGCGAACGGCGTCGCAACTCGGCCACCACCGCGTGCCATGTTGGGTCTCCCTGGCGGGCCATGCCAAAGAGTTCCCACAGGAACAAGCCGTCGGCGGCCAGCCAAGTGACGATCTGCTCAATCCCTCCCGGCTGCGCCTGGATGCGATTGCGCATCCGCTCCATAAACGGCTTGATGACGTTGAGTAGTGCTGGATTCGTGGCAAACGCCGCCAACATCGCCAAGATGAATTTGTGAGTCAGTTCCGGCGGCAGGCCGTGCGGCGCGCCGATGGCTTCGTTTTCCTGCTCGGGTGCATTCTCCGGCTCCGAGGCGAAGACCATGTCGATCATCGCCCGTACCCACCGCCGGTCGGCCACCGGGTCGTTGGCGATCCGGGTAATCAGCCCCTGCTCCACCTCGGCGGCGAAGTGCTCCATCATGCGGGTGAGGAGCTCGTCCTTCGACGCGAAGTGGTAGAGGACGCCTCCCTTGGTGATCCCCGCTTCGGCCGCGACCTTGTCGAGGGTCGTCGCGAGCAAGCCATCCCGGCCAGCGACGCGAATCGCGGCTTCGAGGATGGCGTTCGGAGTGGTGGCGGGAGGGCGGGCCATGTAACTACTTATCGGCGTTAAATACTGCTTAGTACACTTTAACTATACCATACGGTATGTTTGAGGCAATGGTTCTTTTGCCAAAAGCGACATTGCCCCGTAACTTGTTACTCAGAAAAGCTTTGCAAAAAGAATAGGACGCGGATTTTCACGGATTAGACGAATTTTCGCGGATGAAGAACTAGGAAGCATTGTCGTTCCTGATCCGCGTCAATCCGTCAAATCCGCGAAAATCCGCGTCCTATTCGTCCTCGTCAGCTCAGAAATGGGTCGCATGGCGGGCTAAGAATTGGCCCGTACCGAGTTGGCCGACGAATTTGCCGTCCCGGACTTGGATTTGGCCGCGGACGGTCACCAGCGTGGGGCGGCCTTCGAGTTCCCAGCCTTCGAAGGCGCTGTAGTCGACCGCCATCTGCTGGGTCTTCGCGGAGATTTTGCCGCGGTAGGCGGGGTCGTAGATCACCAGGTCGGCGTCGCTGCCGACGGCGATCGTGCCCTTGCGGGGATAGAGACCGAACAGCTTCGCCGCCTGCGTACTCGCGGCGTCGACGAACGTCTGCAGGTCGATCCGTCCGCGGCAGACGCCGTGGGTGTAGAGGAGGTTGACGCGATCCTCGACCGACGGAATGCCGTTGGGGATCTTCGTGAAATCGCCCCGACCCATCTCTTTTTGGCCGTGGAAGTCGAACGGCGCGTGGTCGGTCGCCACCGTGCTGACGAGCCGCGAGCGGAGGGCGTTCCAGAGCACCGGCTGGTGCTTCGGATCGCGCAGCGGCGGCGACATGACGTACTTGGCGCCTTCGAAGTTTGGCTTCTCCGCATACGTCTTATCAACCACGAGATACGGGATCACGGTCTCGACCCACGCCTCGACGCCACGCAGCTGCGCCTCTTGCACTGCTTCGAGCGCCTCGCGGCAGGAGGTGTGGACGCAGTAGACGTGGGCGCCTGTCATCTCGGCAAAGGTCATCAGGTGATGGACCCCCTCGGCTTCGACCTGCGGCGGGCGTGACGGTTCATGCCATTCGGGACCGGTCTTCCCTTCGGCGAGCAAGCGGCGCTGCAGTTCGCTCACCAGCGTTTCGTTTTCGCAGTGGGCGGTGACAATGAGGCCGAGTTCCTTGGCCAGCTTGAGCGTCTGGAACAACTCGCCATCGTCGATGCCAAACGCCCCTTTGTAGGCGAGAAAGATCTTGAGCGACGCGACGCCGCGGGCGGCGATTTCGCGGATGGCCGCTTCGGTCGTGTCGTCGAACCGCGAGACGCCCATGTGGAAGGTGAAGTCGCAGGCGCTCTCGTCGCCCTTGCCGAGCCAGAGCTCAAACGCCTCGATCGGGTCGTCGCCGCGGGCCGGGCAGCACATTTCGATAAGCGTCGTCGTCCCGCCGACGAGCGCCGCGCGGCTCGCCGTCGCATAGGTATCCTTCGCGAACGTTCCCATGAACGGCAGGTAGATATGGACGTGGGGGTCGATGAACCCTGGAAAGACGAACTTACCCGTGGCGTCGATCACTTCCGCACCAGCAGGCGCCGTGAGCTTCGGCCCGATCGCGGCGATGATTTCCCCTTCGACGAGAACGTCGCCGATAAAGTCGTCGCTGGCGGTGACGATGCGGCCGTTTTGGATCAGCAAGCTCATGCGACGCTCCGAATTGAAGATTGAACCGCCAAGGCCGCCAAGAGCGCCAAGGAAGAAATGCAAATGCACTAACCACGAAACAGACGAAGGAAAGAAGTAGCGGTTCAAGGAGAAGTTAGGTAACTCACCGACGCCATTTCGTTCATTTCGTCTCTTTAGTGTTTAATAGCCCTCCGCATTTCCTTGGCGCTCTTGGCGTCCTTGGCGGTTCTTCCTTAATCGACCAACAAAAAAAACCGGCGAGGCCCAAGGCCCCGCCGGTTTATAAGCTATTCCAATCGACTGTAAATAGGCCGCCCGCGATGGGTCGCCCTGCTCTCTCAGCCGCGCGGCACTTCCAAGTGGTCGGCGAACATCGCGAACGCTTCGTCCGCATCGGTCTCTTCGCCCGCTTCGACCTTCAGGCCTTGGCGGCGACGCGAACCGAACAGGTCGTCGAACGCCCGATCGCGACGAACCGATTCGAAGTCGAAGTTATCGACCCGATCGGCGACGTCGTGAAGCAGTTCGACCACGAAGTCGCGGCCCTCTTCCGGCTTGTCGTCGAGCGAATCGGCCCGTTGACGGAGCCGGTCGGCGACGTCGGTCAGCTTGCCGGCAATCGCCGACCAAACCGGTCGCGATTCGAAGCGGCTAGCCGCTGCTTCGACGACGGTCGGGCTAAACGTATTCAAGCTGAGCGTCGCTCCGGTCGACTTCAAGCTGGCCGAGAGCGAGTTTGAAGCCGCCACGGTGAACGTGTTCACTGTTTGGAACTCAGCGGCCAACGATTGCGGCGTTTCGAGGTAGTCGTCTTCCGTCGTCAAGGCCGCCACAGCGATCGTTTGACCGAAGCTCGCCTTCCACTCGGCGAGGTCGGCGCCGTCGACGTCGCCGTCGCCGTCCGCACTCCCATGCGACTGGGTCGCGGTGCCAGTCTTGCCGAAGTTACGCTGCCAGAGGAGGAAGTCGAAGCCGTCAACGCGATCGTCTTTGTTGAAGTCTGCCGGCAAGCCGGTGATCGCGGGGATGGCTGGCGGAGCGACCGGCAGCAGATAGTCTTCGACTTCGCCAATCGCGGCTTCGCCGTAGATACTGTTGATCGTCTGCTCGCCGTAACGGAAACGGGCGTAGACGTTCGCCAGGTTGACGCCGGCCGGCACGTTGATGGTCAGCTGGTTGGCCCCGCCGCTCAGCAACACGTTGTCGGTCGCGGCGCCAATGCCGCTGAAGACCAGCCGTTCATTGAGATCATTGAAGTCGCCGTCGCCGTTCCAATCGATCCACCCCTTGAGGTAACCGTTGTTACGGCTGGCGGTGGCGACCAAGCTAACGGTCGACCCGGCGATGATCGGATTGAACACGATGCCGTCGTCGTCGTCGCCGCCGGCGAGGTCGTCGCCGTCGGCGTTGGCGGTCGGATTGCCGTTGAGTTCGCCATCAACGAAATTGCCCAGGAAGTAGACGCCCTTCTTGTGGCGGGCGCCGTTCTGAGCGAACGTCGTGGCGCCGTAGATCGCGGGAAGGTCGCCATAATCGAGGATCGCGGTGTCCTTGATGCCGAAGACCAGTCCAGGAATGGTCCCGCTGCCCGTCATGGTGACAATGAAGCGACCACTCGTCGGCGTCGTCGTTTGGTAGGGCGACGACGCGACCACGCGCACGGTCCTCGACCCCGGAGCAACATTGGTGAACGCATACGCCCCAAACTGATTGGTCTTCGTCTGCGTATCGCCCAGGTCGAGCACGCTGTTATTGTTCGCGTCGATGTAAACAGTAAAGCCAGGAGCCCCCGCCTCGGCTGTATCCCTCACGCCGTTGCCGTTAGGGTCCTGGAAAATCGAACCAAGCAAAATGCCGCCCAGGTTGCCGCTGCCGACAATCGTGCCAACCTTTGGCTCAATGAAGAAATTCAAGCCCGTGAATTCATCGCCCCGAGTGGAGAATTCCGAGTAGACGCCTGCCGCCGGGCTGGCGAAGGTCCACTCTCTCGGCAGCACGACACCGACGTTGACAACGCCGGCGACCTGCAGCGGCACCACCAAGTTGTACGCGCCGTTAACATCCGTCTTGACGACGGTTTCGCCGGCGTCGAATTGGCCGTTCCGATTGACGTCGGCGTAAACCGAGATATTGGAGAGGGCCACGTCGACGTTGTTGAAGACGCCGTCGCCATCGGGCAGGCCAGTGGCGGCATTGACGTTGGTATCGGCGTAGACGACGCCCTTAAACACCACTTGAGCAGGCTGCGGAGCGCCGGGATCGAGCAAGAAGTTAATGCTCTTCACATTATCCGGCACGCCAGGGAACGTCGCATTAGGCAGCGGCACGCCATTGGCGTCCACCATCACGTCGAGATTGGCGTCTCGTTGCCAGACCTGGAAGAAATCTTCGGTGACCAGCCACTCGCTACGATACTGGCGCATCAACGAATTGGGGGTGATGGAATCGTCTTCGGCAACGCGGCCCTGCGGATCCTCCACCGAAATGATGTAATCGTCGGGGACGAGGTCGAAGAAATAGTTGCCGTCGTGTCCCGTCACGAACTGGCCGACGACGACGTTGTCGCTCGCCCGCCGCGCGACGACCGTCACGTTGGCGGCAAACGCCTCCTGCGTGAGATCGAGTTCATTGAACGCCTGACCGTTGACGACGGTCGTATTCACACGATCAAAGTTGAACAGGTCGTCCTGCACCTGATCGAGCCCGACGAAGCCCTGGATGCGCTGCGTCGACTGCGTGCCGACCAAGGGGAGCGGGCTGCCGTGGAACGTGACATCCAGGCCGTCCAACTGGAACGCCGTGTCGAGGTCGTAGTTCTCGATATGGAGCTGCCAACCGCGGCTTTCGACTGGTTCGCCGGTGGCAGGGTCGTAAACAATCTGATCGTCGGAACGCTCGCCCCAATGACGGTTCGTGAGAAACGACCAGACCATACTGCCGCCGGTCGTGTCGACCGAAAACCCAGGCACTGGATCAAGCAGCCCGAAGTCGGTATCGGTCTGGACAGAGTAGACCGCGGGGTCGTAAAAATAGTGATTCAGCTCCGACTGGGTCCCGTTGGGCGAGACGAGCGTGATCCGCATATGGTCGAGGAGGTCGACCGTTCCTCCCGAGATCGACAACCTGACCTCGATGGTCTCGACGCTCATCGCGTTGTCTTGCGGAACGCTGATCGGTAGAAACTGCCCGCGACTATTTACTGGAGGATCGTCTCCAGAGAAGGGATCATCGACGAAATACTCGCTCCAGTAAGCCCCGAAGCCAGGCAAGCCGCCGATCCCGCCCGGAATGAGTTGAAGGCCGCTTTCTTCGCTGGATATTTCCGCCGCTGGAATTGGGTAAAAGAAACCGCCTGGCGGATCATGGAAGGTCGTCCACGTCAGTTCAGGGGCAAGGTCTTGGTTCTTCACATGCCATTGTTGGGCCATTTGGACGGCCAACTCGGCGTCCACGACGCCATGGCCGTAACCCAATTGCTCGCCGTAAACGCCCCAGCCCTGGCTCACGGTGTACCCAGCGCCATTGGTATAAATCTTCGGAGCGGGAAGATTTCCTTGCGGGTCGAAGGTATCAACGACTGGAGTTGACGTTCCGTAGGGATCAGGATCGCGAAACAGGTCTTGCTGATTGACCATCCATAGATTTTGGGTCGAACGGCCGATGCCATTAGTCGGAACCGCGAACTGCCCGTTCTGTCGCGCCGAGCGGACGAGGATTTCTTGGACGTCGCGCCACGAAAGGTTCGGATTCGCCTCAAGCATGAGGGCGACCACCCCAGTTACTAACGGAGCCGCGGCGGATGTGCCGTTAAAGCGCGAGGTGTAGTTGGTGTCGGCCAGAAAATCGCGGTCGACCTCCCAATTATTGGGGGCGACTGGTCCTTGATTGAAACCGATATCGCCCATGTGGTCGGTCGTGTAAATTCCACTACCGATTCCAGTCTCCTGGCCGACCTGCAGCGATACGGAGCCGGTGGGCGCCACTACCAAGACGTTCGGGCCGGCTTCGGGATAGCCCGTCACCGTGCCGTCGACGTTGTTGTAGAAGCCGTCGTGATCAACGCCGCCGACGGCAATGGTGTAGCGATTGTTGATCCACCCGTCGTAGCTCGCCGAGTCCCAACCGCCGTAATTGGGAAAGCCAGGGTTTCCCGGACCGGCGCCGTCATTACCTGACGAAAAAATGTGAATGACGCCCAGGCCATTCCGCCCGTTGGTAATCGAATCCAACAGCGCCAAATATTCTTGCTGCGTCGGCCCGGCCAAACCGCGCACGACGCCCGGCCCCCAACTGTTATTGGTAATGTCGATGCCATTTTGCGTCGCATAACGGAAGGCATTGATGAACGCCAGTTCGGTTTGGCCGCCGTCAATCAAGCGGATCGGAACCATCGATACGCCCGGAGCGACGCCAGATCCGCCGATGCCGTTGTTGGCCACCGCGCCAATGAGACCCGCCACGGCGGTGCCGTGTGCCGTGCCTGGATCGGTCGGGTCGAGTCGCGAACTGCCGTCGCCGTCCGTGTTGAGCGCGTCGTACCCCAAGCTGGTGAGAATGTTCGCCGCCAGATCAGGGTGGTTCATTTGCACGCCGCTGTCGATCACCGCCACCACCACGCCGGCGCCGGTGTACCCCATGTTCCAGACTGGCGCCACATTGATGTCTTGCCCCGCCACGCCGTAGATCGGTTGGTAGTCGGGATTGCCGACATCCTGACCCGAATTGATCAGATGCCACTGATTGCTGAGCAGCGGATCAAGCGGGATCGAATTCGACGTAGCGGAATAAGAGCCCGTGGAGGAATCGATCAACGATTGCCAGTAAAGTGCTCGCGCTAAGATCTCCATCTGCCCCGCGGGAGTCGCACTCGATATCGATTGCCCCAGGCCGTTGCTGTTGTCCGCGTAGAGGGGAGTCGTCAGCGGCATCGCCGACATCACCTGCCGAGTCTCCAACGACTCGAAGCCAAGCTGCTTCTTCCGCTTGCGGCTTACTCCGGATGGACGGCGCTCCTTGGAGGCGCGTGTTCCAAACAAGCTGTTCAAGCGACGAGGCTGAGGGTTCGACACTGCTGCGTCCTCTGTAGTCTGAGACGGCCGTTCACGCGGAGAGTCATTCGATCGCGAATCGACGGACGGGGCCTACGAGGCGCATCGTCCGCTGCAGGATGTCCTGCCGCCTTGATTCATGATCGAGGGGGATTAACTCCCGTCGCGTTGGCTATCTCGTCGAAGGTAATAGTCTGTTCCGAAACTTGGCGATTGCGTATGCGTACTGCTTCCGAGTCGTCGCTGCTTCTCTGCGGGTGCGCGGTTGCGGCGACCAACGTCACTACTAAAGTGCGTCGATCGTTCCACGCGACTCGGTCTTCACGCGTTCGACGTCCGTAGTCGTCCGCATGTTCCCGCTCAAGCTCCTATTCCCACCTTTGCTCGACGATAAAGTCGCGTGGGGATCAGAGCTGGCGTCCTATAAGAGGCACGTTGGCGAGTAAACTAGCGGTCGAACGTGGTTATCCACTTCTGCACGCCGGTTCAGGTCACCATCGGTCCATCGTAGTTGCGTCTATTTTTTCCGTCAAACTTTCGGCAACTAGAACTCGGCTCCTGGGAGACGTCTCAGGCGATTCGCCTGGCAGCCAGCGATCTTGGCGACTTGGGCCTGACCGCCCCACTGGGGAGACGACGGGCAAAATTGCCGAGAAAATGCGGGGAGCCGAAGGGAAAACGTCTGAGACGCAGGCCTCACTTACCATGGCCGCCAGGAGCTAGTTGCGTCACGCGAATTTTTTCCGCCGATTTGGACATAGGCCAAATCCGCGGGATGCCCATTGGCATTCGCGACCGACAGAATACCCCGGCGGCGCTCGCAGGTTTCGCCGCTGGGGGGCGACTTGGACAAATTCGTCCCTGTTCGGGACGATGGCAGAAGAGAAAGCCGACGCTCCTTCAGCCCCGGGCTCCGCCCGGGGGTCGGTCACCATGCCGGTAGGCGTCGTCCTGCGTTGCGCTACCCCCTGGCGGAGCCAGGGACTTTAATCACGCCCTCACTCCGCGCCGATCCGATAGAGGTGCGAATCAGTCCGCAGAATCAGGTCGTCGCCCGACACCGCCGGCGACGCCATGTGCATTCCGTCGAGCTGGTTCGCTGCGAGCTCCTGGTACTCCGCCGCGTCGGCGACCACGGTGGTGCGTCCCTCCTGGCTGCAGAAGTAGATCCGACCGTCGGCCAGCAGCGGCGAAGCGGAATACTTCCCCGGAATTCGCTCGCGCCAGATCATCTCGCCGTTGGTGGTGTCGAAGCAACTCGCCACGCCGCCGTCGCTGATGACGTAGATCCGGCCGTTGCTCACCACCGGCGACGACATCGCGGGAATCTGCTGCTTCTGTCGCCAGTCGACATGCGTCTCGCTGACGTCGCCCGTACCGTCGGCCCGCACCGCCCACAGCTGCGGCTTGCCGAAGCCGGTGCAGAGGTAGACTCGCTCGCCGTCGAACACTGGGCAAGGGACGTTCGAAAAGCCTTTGCCATGGTCGACGCGCCAGATTTCGTCGCCGGTAGCCGGATCGTAGGCGATGAACCACTGCGCTCCGGGAATCACGGCCTGCAGCCGGCCGGCATGCTCGAATAGAAGCGGCGTCGCGAACGACTTCCGCATGTCCGGGTTCTCTTCGCGGATCGGGGGGCGATCGACTTGCCACCGCGGTTCGCCCGTTTTCACGTCGAGTGCGGCGATGAATTGCTTGTCCGCGCCGTCGCAAGTGAGCAGCACCACGTCCCCCGCGACGACGGGCGAACTCCCGGGCCCGACGATGTGATCGATCTCCAGTTGTCGCCGCCAGACGACGTCGCCCGTCGCCACGTCTACGCACGCGACGCCGAACGTGCCGAAATGGCAAATCAATCGGCCGGCAACGAGAACGGGGGTCGGCGAGGAATAACTATTGAGGCTATGAATCGGCGGCGGCTCGTCGACGGTGAAGAGCTTGACGGTTTGCAGCAGCTTGCCGGTTGCCAAGTCGACTTCCAAAGCCAGCAGGTCGATCGAACCGGCGGCATTCATTTGATCGGCGTTCGGGTTGCCAGCGAGCCTCTTGCGAATCTCCTCCTGCTCAGTGGCGCTCGGCGGAATTTCGACCGCCGCCGTAAGCCAAATCTTGCCGTCGGCAATCACCGGCGACGACCAGCCCCGTCCCGGGAGCTCCGTCTTCCACTTGATCCCCTCCGACTCGCTCCACTTGAGCGGCAGCGCCACGTTGCCGACGTCGCCCTGCCCGCCGGGACCGCGAAACTGGGGCCAGTCGCCTTTGGCTAGTGCATCATCGACCCGAGCGCCGCCAGCGATATCGGCGGCCTGAGCGTGGATCGCGGCAAAGCCGATGAACAGTACCAAGAGCGAGATCACGAACGGTTTCATAGTGACCTGCGAATAGCGATTAGGGTTCTGACGACGATCACCGCGCCAATTAGCCGCTGTTATACCAGATCGCGGAGCCTCTCAACGCAATCCCCAACGCGGGTTCGGACTGGTCGCTTAAGCGACCAGTCCAGCGTACCGCAAGACTTCCCACCCCGATCACGCGCCCAAGCCTCCAAAACAAAAGGAGCCGTCCCAATGGGACGGCTCCTTTCAAATCACAACGCAGCTCGTGCTAGCACCCGCTTAGAACCGAGGCTGCGACGGCTTGAACGGCGGCAGACCTTGCGAGGTCGGCTGCAGCTGTTGGCCATAAGGTGAACTCACTCCGGCCGTTTGCGGCTGGTGGGGGCGCAGGCCCAACGGCGTCGAATGCGACGAGCTATGGTTGGTCGACGAGCCGAGCGACGGCGTGCTGCTGGGAGTCGAGGAACCGCCGCTGGCACGTTCGTTCGGAATCATCTCTTCGCCGATGACCTGCAACAGCTTCGAGATGCAAAGCTTGTTCATGCTGGTCCGCAAGTCGTGCGCTTCCGTCCGCAGCGACTCGTGCATGCTCTTCGGCAGGCGAACGGTGATGACGCGGGTCGGCTCGCTTTCGGTGTCTGCCGAGGGGCGCTTCTCGCGCAGCTTTACGAGCAGCTTTTGGATCTTGTCGAACTCGTCGCTTTGCTCGAACGAGGTCAGCTCGTCGAAGGTCGGGAAGGTCTTGCGAGCGGCGCCGTCGACGCCGAGGACTTCACGAAAGAAGGTGACCCAATCGGGGTTTTGGCGATAGCGGGTTTCTGCGAACTCTAGGACTTCCTGATACTTTTCCGTAGTTTGGGTAAGCACGGCTGACGTCTCCTTCCGAACAGCTTTAGGGATGGGCGAATCGAAGGCCCCGGGGTGACCTTCGCGTGCCCTCATCTTCACCCCTGGTCAAGCAATCCGCAGAGGTCCTTGCACTGCTTGCACTTACGTCGATTCTGCTAGCGTGCCTATTCCGCGGCAGGCCGTGCTGAAGATCGACGCACGATCCCACTGCCCGATTTCTAGGCAGGGCGACATTTCCCATTGGGCGAAATGTCCGCTGGCGTGCCATCGC
This sequence comes from Pirellula sp., assembly GCA_013822725.1. Classification (GTDB taxonomy): domain Bacteria; phylum Planctomycetota; class Planctomycetia; order Pirellulales; family Lacipirellulaceae; genus Lacipirellula. The sequence goes on along the minus strand of PNKX01000022.1, from coordinate 28,862 downwards.
AAGATAGTGTGCTAGCACTCGACGCAACTCCTTTGCTATCAACGAAAAGAGGCGGCCCGAGGGCCGCCTCCGAAGAATTTTTCAATTTTTCTCAAGCGCTGGACACCTGGGTCGACCAGACGAGTCGTGATCTCACCTAGATGATTCATCACCGGCGAGCCACTGCCGATTTGGCAGCTAGCATCGCTAGCAACTAGGCGTCAGCTGCGAACTTGTCGCGAACCTTCACCAGCAAGTTCTTCGTGAGGATGATCCCTTCGCGCTCATCCTCCGGCGTGTCGCCTTCCCATTCGATGCCGACATAGCCGTGGTAGCCGGCGTCGAGGACGATCTTCATCATCTTGACGTAGTCGGTCCGGACTTCGTCGCCAGCGGCGTTGAATTCGTGGCTCTTCGCACTCACCCCCTTGGCGAACGGCATCAGTTCCGCACACCCCTTATACCGGTCGTAGTCGTGGAAGTTGCCGAAGTCGGGGAGAGTCCCGCAATTCCGCAGATTGACCGCCTTCATCACCCCGGCGAGCCACTCGCCGTTCGACGACAAACCGCCATGGTTTTCGACAATGACGTTGATGTCGTGGGGGGCGGCGTATTCAGAAAGCTGATGCAGTCCGTCGGCTGCTAGCTTAGCTTGCTCTTCGTACGTACCCTCGGAATGTGCATTCACTCTGACCGAGTGGCACCCCAAGAACTTGGCCGCCTCGACCCACTGATGGTGGTTTTCCACCGCCTGCTTTCGCTTGGCGTCGACGGGGTCGCCGAGGTTCCCTTCGCCGTCGACCATGATCAGGACGCTGGTGACCCCCTCGTCCGAGCAGCGCTTCTTCAGTTCGGTCAGGTATTTCTCGTCACGGGCTTTGTCCTTGAAGAACTGGTTGACGTATTCCACCGCGTCGATGCCGCACGCTTTGGTGAATGCCGGAAACTCCAGATTCTCCATCTTGCCAGATTGCATCGCCTTGTGGACCGACCATTCAGCCAGCGAAATCTTGAACAGGGGGGCCTTGGCGTCGGCGGCCAGCACGCTGCTCAGGCCTTGGCCCAAGGCCAAACCAGCCCCGGCTGCCGCCGCCCCGGTGCGAAGAAACCAACGACGATCAACGGTGCGCAATGACTCGGTCATGGGTGAAAACTAGCTCCGTACAGAAAGGTAGGCGCCTGGATCAGAGGGCCGCCGGAATTGGCTGGGCCACTAATGCGAGTATAGAGGGGGGATGCGGCGGCCACAATTCGCAGACGAGTCTCGGCGCCATCCAAACGCGTCAAACTCCCAGCCGCTTGCTTGAAATTGGCCACCCAACCTGCTAGTGTACAGATAATCACATTACGTTCTTTGATAATTCACTTGATCCTGTCACGAGGCCGACGCTGGTCCGTCGGCGGGCTAGAACCGCCGTGCGCTGTAGGGCGTTTCGTCACGTTTTGTCCCGAGGCGGCCAAGAAAATCAGGTGGCCGACATGGCCAACATGGCCGACATGGGCGCCTCGCAGATTCTCGAACTAACGGGGTCGGGAGCCTTTTGCGACAAGCGATGATGACTTCTTCACAATGTCGTTCGCGGCAAAAGGTTCCCGCCCCCTTCCGCTGCCAGGCTCCAAGCCCCCTCCCCCATTGACCCTGCTCGCCAATCGGTTGAGAATCGCGAGTTTCCCGAACAATTCCCGAATTCACTCACTGATACAACGTCTGCCAGGAGCCGCCCGATGTCCGCTCAACCGATCACGATGCAAAACGGCCGTCTGCAAGTCCCCGACGCGCCGATCATCCCTTTCATCGAGGGCGACGGCACGGGCCCCGATATTTGGCGGGCCAGCCAGGTCGTGTTCGACGCCGCGGTCGAAAAAGCCTACGGCGGCAAGAAGAAGATCGAGTGGAAGGAAGTTCTCGCCGGCGAGAAAGCCTTCAACCAAACCGGCAACTGGCTCCCCGATGAAACCCTCGACGCCTTCCGCAGCCTGTTGGTCGGCATCAAGGGCCCGCTGACCACCCCCGTCGGCGGCGGCATCCGCTCGCTTAACGTCGCCCTCCGCCAGATCCTCGACCTCTACGTCTGTCTGCGGCCGGTCCAATACTTCACGGGCGTCCCGACCCCTGTGAAGCAGCCCGAACTGACCGACATGATTATCTTCCGCGAAAACACGGAAGACATTTACGCCGGCATCGAGTTCGAACATGGCTCGGCCGACTGCGACAAGTTCAAGAAGCTGTTCAGCGAGGCCTTCCCCGGCCCCTGGAAGAAAGTGCGTTTCCCGGAGACTGTCGGCATCGGCATCAAGCCGGTGAGCCAGGAAGGAACCGCGCGGCTCGTGCGAGCGGCGATCCAATACGCGATCGACAACGACCGCCGCAGCGTCACGCTGGTCCACAAGGGGAACATCATGAAGTTCACCGAAGGGGCCTTCCGCGACTGGGGTTACGAGGTCGCCAAGAAGGAATTCGGCGCTACGCCGCTCGACGGCGGCCCGTGGTGCACCCTCAAGTCGCCGAAGACCAGTAAGGAAATCGTGATCAAGGACGTCATCGCCGACGCGATGCTCCAGCAGATCCTCACCCGCCCGGCTGACTACGACGTCATCGCCACGCTCAACCTGAACGGCGATTACATCAGCGACGCCCTCGCGGCCTGCGTCGGCGGCATCGGCATCGCCCCTGGCGGCAACATCAACTACATGACCGGCCACGCGATCTTCGAGGCGACCCACGGCACCGCGCCGAAGTACGCCGACCAGGACAAGGTGAACCCCGGCAGCGTCATCCTCTCGGGCGAGATGATGTTCCGCTACCTCGGTTGGACCGAAGCGGCCGACCTGATCATCAAGGGGCTCAACGGCGCGATCGCCGCGAAGACCGTGACTTACGACTTCGAACGGCTGATGGATGGCGCCAAGCTGGTGAAGTGCAGCGAGTTCGGCCACGCTGTTGTGAAGCACATGTAGTGGCGCGTGCTTCTGGCTTCAGTTCATCGTCAATGAAAAACCCCGGCGGAGTCGCGTGACTTCGCCGGGGTTTTTATGATTGAATCGCGAGTTTGCTCGTTGAAGGGCTCGCGACGCGGAGCGTCGATAGGAGCGTTCCCACGCGGAGCGTGGGAACGAGGTTAGCGCGAGTCGCGTTTCGCTTGCTTGCGACCGCCGCGGGCTTGGACATGCGCCTGGACGCGCGAAGTCTTGCCGCTGGCTTTCAATCGGTTCTTCTTCGCCGCCGTCTCGGCGGAGAGTTGCCGCGCCGGTTCGGCGGTCACTAATCCGAGCGAGCCGACGCCAAAGGCGGGCTTTTTCTTGGCGGCTTTCTTCGCGACCTTTTTCTTGGCCACTTTCTTGGCAGCGACTTTTTTCTTCGCCACCTTCTTTTTTGGCGCGGAGGATGCCGGAGTCGCGGCCTTCTTTTTTGCGGCCTTTTTCTTTTTTACTTTCGCCTTGCTCGCGGCATTCAGTTCGCTGCGAACGTCTTTCAGTTCGTCACGAACGACGGCTCGCTTGATCCGATGCCCCGCCATGCGCACCTTCTTCTTCGCCGGCTTCGCAAGGGTCTTCCCGCCGCCGGCGCCAACGGCTTCGGCTTGCTTGAGTTGGTCCTCGTACCGCTTCAATACGTGAGCAAAGAGCGCCGCCTTCTCGCCGCTGCGGGCGTTCTTGTCGGTCACCCGCGCGTTCTGCGCCTGTTGCGTCTCGCGACGCTGCTCGGTCGAGAGATCGCGCCACTTGTCACGTAACCGCCGCGCCGAGGCGACGTTTTTCTTGAGTTGATCGGCCGACAGCTGCTCGATGGCGTCGGGGCGGCTTCCCATCACCACGCCCAGTTCCGGTTTCGTGCACATCCGTTTGGCATCGGCAACAGTCAGTCTTCCCATCGATGGCGCCTCGCTGAAGAGAGTGATTCCTCGGACGGTCGCGTCCAATGAATCAGCGTAGGCGATCGGGGCGCGAATGACAACCGAAGTCGTGCCGCTTCAGGGCCATGGACGCGGCGGAGGTCGGCCTGCCGTTGCACCGGCTAAGGCTATTCGGCGGCGGCGACTTTCAAACTCGAGCGAAACTCCGCCAATGTGCCGCGCTCCACCAATTGCCCTGGGACGTAAATGCAGCCTCGGCCCGCTGCAGGTTGTCCCAACAGATCGCCGCGATGGCACACGACAAGCCGATCGACCGCTTGGTAGCCGCACAGGTAGGGATCGTGAGTCATCACGGCCGCGATTTTGCCCGTTTCGATCGCCGCCAGCGAAGCTGCCGACTGATCGAAGGTCACAAGTTGCGGTTGCAATCCCCGCGCGCTGCCATGAAATGCGTTCTGCAAGGCTTCTTCCGAACCGCCTGTGAAGTCGATGACGAGCGCCGCGTCGGCATGTTGCGCCGCCGCCAAGTCGTAAATCTCCTGATCTGCGGGGTCGCCGGCGATGACTTCAAGTTGCCGCGAGCGCTGCGACTGGCCATCCCCCTCGTAGTACCGGAGGGTATCGCGAAATCCTTGCAGGCGTGCTGCCGAGGCGGAATTGGCGGCGGCGTCAACCAGCATGATGATTTTGCTCCCCACGGCGGCGTGTTTGACGGCGTAGTGAGCGCAGATTCGTCCGGCGGAGTAATTCGCCATGCCGACATGGAACAGGTGAGGCGACAGCAACTCTCCGCCGCCACAACTGGCGGATTCGCCGGCGCCGACGATCGAGATTGTCGCGCGGCCAGCGGGATCAACCCCTTCCAACACGCTCAGCTGCACGCCTCGCCGGGCAGCCGCTGCTCTGGCGCCATTCGCCACAGCCTCCCAATAGGCACCAGCGCCGCCAAGCGTCAGTTCGAGCGTGGGCTTCTCCTCGCTCCCCTCGAAATCGATGATCGCGAGCCCGCCCATACTGGCCGTGAGCACCGCCATCAAGGCGATGGCGCCAAGCGCCAAACGTAGTCCGAGCATGGTTCCCCTCCACTATTCTGACGGCGCGATCTTTCGCTGCCGGTCGGCGTCGATAGGGCGGCAGGAAAGCCCTCAAGCTCACCCACCAACGAAATGACGCCGCTGCTATGGAATTAATCGCATCGAAAGCCGCAATCTTGCCGAGATGTTCCGTTTCCCGGTCCGTTTGGCGGCTCTAACCAGATAGAGCGGGTTCCCGTTCCATTCGGACCGTGAAAACGCAGAATCTGCCTCACGATTCGCAGTTTGGCTGCAGTCGCGGCGCCGCCAGAGCCGACGCCTCGCCGCCAATGCCTGCAACCAAGCCCCCAAACCCTGGATTGCGGCCTCAATTCCCAGGGAATTTGCCAGTAGTAATTGGCGCAAGCCAAAACAGAGCGCAGGATATTGAGGCACGACGCGCTGTTAACGACTGCGGGCTTTAGGCGGCCCCCTGGCAGGACATCGCGGCGCCCGCTGGCCGCACCTGTCGACAGCACTCCCACCATCGCCGCCTCCGACCCCGCTGGCCACCATGCCGATTCGAGTCGCTCTCCATCACCGCACCGAATACCGTTACGATCAACTGGTCGAGTTCGGCCCCCAGATCGTCCGGCTGCGCCCCGCTCCCCATTGCCGGACGCCGATCACCGCGTACTCGCTCTGGATCGAGCCATCGGGGCACTTTCTCAACTGGCAGCAAGATCCGTACGGCAACTTCCAGGCGCGGATCGTCCATCCGAAGCCGTCGGACCATGTGTCGATCGAAGTCGCGTTGACCGCCGAGATGACGGTCATCAATCCGTTCGACTTCTTCTTGGAAGACGACGCGACGCAATTTCCGTTCGCGTACGGCCCCGACATGCTGAAGGATTTGATGCCCTTCCTGCATGTGGCGCCGGCGATGGAAGGATCGCCCCTGGCGGAGTATGTGCGGAAGATCGATCGCCGTAAGCGCCGGACGATCGACTTCCTGGTTGAGCTCAACAGCCAACTACAGCACGACATCAGCTACACGATCCGCATGGAGCCGGGCGTCCAGACGTGCGACGAGACGCTGCAGAAGCGGAGCGGCTCGTGCCGCGACACCGCGTGGCTGCTCGTGAACATCTTGCGGCGTTCGGGTTTGGCGGCGCGGTTCGTCTCGGGATACCTCATTCAACTGACGCCTGACGTAAAATCGCTCGACGGCCCCAGCGGCGCCGAGCACGACTTCACCGACCTTCATGCTTGGACGGAAGTCTTCCTGCCAGGCGCCGGTTGGATTGGCCTCGACCCGACGTCGGGACTAATGTGCGGCGAAGGTCATATCCCGCTCGCGTGCACTCCCGACCCGGTCGGCGCCGCGCCGATTTCATTCTCAGCGACTGCGGCGGCGAGCGACTTCAAATTTCATATGGAGATCACGCGGATCCACGAAGATCCGCGGGTCACGAAACCCTACTCCGACGAGCAATGGCTCGCGGTCAACGCCCTTGGCCAGGAGGTCGACCGCCACTTGGCAGCCGGCGACGTGCGGCTGACGATGGGAGGCGAGCCGACGTTCGTGTCGATCGACGACATGGAAGGGGCCGAATGGAAGACCAAGGCGCAAGGCCCGCACAAGCGGCGGCTGGCGGGCGATCTACTGACGCGAATGAAGCACCGCTTCGCCCCCGGCGGGTTGCTCCACCTGGGCCAAGGCAAATGGTATCCCGGCGAATCGCTGCCCCGTTGGTCGCTCCGCTGTTATTGGCGGCGTGACGGCCAGCCGATCTGGAGCGACGAGTCGCTTTTGGCCGACCCGACGAAGCCGGGCGAACAAACGGTCGATGACGCCCGCCGCTTTGGCCAAGCGCTGGCCGAACGCTTAGGCGTGAAGCCGCAGCACGTGATCGACGGGTTCGAGGACGTCCTCTACTACGCCTGGAAGGAACGTCGCCTGCCGGCCAACGTCACGCTCCAAGATTCGAAGCTGGAAAACGCCGAAGATCGTGAGCGGCTCGCGAAGGTTTTTGAACAGGGGATCACGTCGCCGGTTGGCTGCGCGCTCCCGATCCGCCGCGTCTGGTGGGCTGATCAGCCGTATTGGGAGAGCGGCGAGTGGGTCGTCCGCAGCGACGAAATGTTCTTGCTGCCGGGCGATTCGCCGATGGGCTTCCGGCTACCGATTCAATCGCTCCTGTGGGCGAAGCGGCCGGCGATCGAGTCGTACGGCTACGCGACGGAACCGTTCGCCGATCGGCAGCCCTTGCCGCAATACCAGCGGATGCGCGAAGATATCGCCGCGCGAAGTGCGGTCGGCGCTCAAGCTCTGCAGCCGGCCTGGACTGGCGGCGGCGGATGGGGCTCGGGCCCTGAAGGCGCCTACTTCGGCGACTATGCTGGTCAGGTCGTGGAAGGCTTTTCCGGTAACGGCGGGCCGCACGAAGATAACGGACAAGGCAATGGCCACGGCCCGCACGCCCCTTGGCTGCAGAATGGGAACAACGATTTCACTGGCCAGCGCGGCAGCTATGTTGCCGGCGGCCAGCAGACCGATCCCTCGTGGCTGGTGCGGACCGCACTCTGCGTCGAACCGCGCAACGGCGTGATCCACATCTTCATGCCGCCGCTCGACCGGCTCGAGGATTATCTGGAGTTGACCACGGCGATCGAAGAGACTGCCGCGCAGTTCAGAACGCCCGTCGTCATTGAAGGTTACGAACCGCCGCACGACCACCGCATCAATCATTTCAAAGTGACGCCCGACCCCGGCGTCATCGAAGTGAACGTCCAACCCGCCGAGAGTTGGGACGAGCTGGTCGCGATCACCTCCGGCGTCTACGAAGACGCCCGTTACTCGCGGCTGGGGACGGAGAAGTTCGACCTCGACGGCACGCATACCGGCACAGGCGGCGGCAATCACGTCGTCCTCGGCGGCGCGACACCAGCTGACAGCCCGTTCCTCCGCCGGCCCGATGTGCTGCGGAGCTTGATCGCCTATTGGCACAACCACCCGTCGCTGTCGTACCTCTTCTCGGGAAGCTTTATCGGCCCGACGAGTCAGGCGCCGCGCGTCGACGAGGGTCGCCGCGATGCCCGGTACGAATTGCAGATCGCGATGGAGCAGATCCGCGACCGGCAAAACTATCCGTCATGGATGGTCGACCGCGTCTTCCGCAATCTGCTGGTCGACGGCACCGGCAACACTCACCGGGCCGAGTTCTGCATCGACAAGCTGTTCTCGCCCGACAGTTCGACGGGTCGACTCGGCCTAGTCGAGTTCCGGGCGTTCGAAATGCCGCCCCATTGGCGGATGAGCATGGCGCAGCAACTGCTGCTCCGTTGCCTTGTCGCGCGTTTCTGGGAGAGGCCGTACACTGCGAAGCTGGTCGATTGGGACACCTCGCTACACGACCGCTTCATGCTGCCGCAGTTCGTGCGACAGGATTTCAACGACGTCGTCGACGAGATTCGCCAAGCGGGCTACGCCATGGACAAGGCTTGGTTCGAAGCCCACTTTGAGTTCCGCTTCCCGCGGATGGGCGAATTCTCCCAGGCCGGCATGCGGATCGAGCTCCGTAAGGCGATCGAGCCTTGGTACGTCCTCGGCGAAGAGTCGACCGGCACGGGGACCTCACGTTACGTCGATTCCTCGCTGGAGCGACTGCAGGTATTGGTTCAAGGAATGACCAACACGCGTCACTACATGACCTGCAACGGCCGGAAGGTGCCGCTCCACCCGACGGGAACCGAAGGGGAGTATGTCGCCGGGGTGCGGTATCGCGCATGGCAGCCGCCGAGTTGCCTGCACCCTACAATACCAGTGGATGCACCGCTCGCCTTCGACCTGGTCGACGGCTGGATGAACCGCTCGCTGGGGGGGTGTACCTACCATGTGGGCCATCCGGGCGGGTTGAACCCCGAACTATTCCCGATCAACGCGTTCGAGGCCGAAAGCCGCCGCTACGCCCGGTTCTTCAAGATGGGGCACAGCGGCGGGCCGATCACGCCGCCGCGTGAAGAATCGAATCCCGATTTTCCATTAACGCTCGACCTACGCCGTCACCGATAATCACCAGTTGAGACCTCGACCGCGGCGGGACACCTCTATTGCCTGGCTCTGATCTACGCGTGGACGCCACTCTGTTCAGCGGGTATGCAGGCGCAGCCGGGTCGTACGACGAGGTGTTTTCGGCGCCAGGCGAGTTGCGACCGGCTTGGCGGCGGTTCATCGAGGCGACCGAAGGGTTGCCGCGCTCGGAATTCGGCCGTCGTTGGGAGCAGGCGCAGCGGTTGCTGCAGCAGAACAGCCTCGCGTATCCCGATCCGAAGGATCCCCGCGCGCGGAGCCACCCGTGGGAGCTTGATGCGTTTCCATTGGTGATCGAGGCGGCGGAGTGGCGGGGCGTGGCGGCGGCGCTGCGGCAGCGTGCAACGTTGCTCGACATGGTGCTGCAGGACGTCTACGGTCCGCAGGCGCTGATCAAGGCTGGACATCTCCCAGCCGAGGCGATCTTTCGTCACCCCGGCTTTTTGCTCCCCTACTGCCGCCCTGGAGCGCCGCCGCAGCGGATCCTCCATGTTTACGGGGCCGACGTCGCCCGCTCGCCTGATGGGCGCTGGTGGGTGCTGGACGACCGCTGCGAGTCACCATCGGGCGCTGGGTTCGCGCTGCAGAACCGCATCGCGATGTCACGGATGCTGCCCGACGTAATCCACGAATGTCGCGTCGAGCGGCTGGCGCCCTATTTCATCTCTGTTCAAGAGCATTTGGCCCGGCTGGCGCCTGATCGCGAACGGGCGCGCGTCGTGTGGCTGAGCCAGTTGGCCGGCAGCGCCAATTACTTCGAGGATGCTTTTCTCGCGCGCTACCTTGGGTACACGCTCGCCGAAGCGGGCGACTTGGCGGTGCGGCAAAACAAGCTCTACCTGAAGACGCTGGGCGGCCTGTCGCCGGTCGATGTGTTGCTCCGCCGGCCTAACAGCGAGAATTGCGATCCGCTGGAACTCTCCGACGCGTCGTCGATGGGAGTCGCCGGACTGCTGCAATGCTTGCGCAGCAACAACGCCGCGGCGGCGAACGGCCTTGGCAGCGGCTTGCTCGAGTCGCCGCTGTTCATGGCGTTCCTGCCGCAGCTTTCGGAAACACTGCTGGGCGAACCGCTGCTGATGCCCAACGTCGCCACTTGGTGGTGCGGCGATCCGAAGAGCAAACGGTACGTCTTAAGCCGCGTCTCGGAACTGGCGATCCGTCCCGCCTATCGCCGCCGCGGCGTCAATGACTCGCGACTGCTGGAACTGAGCCGCAGCGAACTGACCGCAATGATTGAGGCCAACCCCACCGCCTATGTCGCCCAGGAGCGGGTCCGCCGCTCGACGGCGCCGGTTTGGTCGGGCCAGGAAGTGAGCCATTCGTACATCTCGCTGCGGGCCTTCGCCGTTTCGACCAAGGATAACTACGAAGTGATGCCGGGCGGCCTGGCGCGCGTCAGCGCTGCGCTCGGGCCGCTCGACGTCTCGCTCCTCGAAGGGGAGCGGAGCAAAGATACCTGGGTGTTGTCCGAAGGACCAGTCAGTTCCGTCACGCTGCTGTCGGCGCCCGACGAACCGCTCGCCTTACGTCGCGGCGGCGTCGATTTGCCGAGCCGTGCCGCCGAGCACTTCTTTTGGCTCGGCCGCCAGTCGGTTCGCGCCGAATCGCTCGGCAAGCTGATTCGCGCCGTCGCGCTGCGGCTCACCAGCGAGCAAGACGCCGAGCGAATCCCCGAATTACAACTCTTGATTCGCGTGCTGGCGGAGTTGGGCCAGATCGAGCCGGGCTATGTCGTCGACGAAATCAAAGTCCAGATGCCGGCGCTCGAAAAGCTGTTGCCGGCGGCCGTATTCGACGAGAAGACGCCGGGGACGTTGCGTGCGACGGTGGCGAACTTGGCCCAACTGGCCGCGACTGTGCGCGACCTCATTTCACTCGATACCTGGCGGATCATTCGCGAACTCAACGACGAATTTCAGCCGACAAAGAGCGACGACGGCTTTCTGGACATGCTGGTGAAGGTCGACGGGTTGCTGGCGAGTCTCGCTGCGCTCACCGGCCAATTCGCCGAAGGAATGACGCGAACTCACGCCTGGCGGTTCCTCGACTTCGGCCGGCGGCTCGAGCGGACGTTGCAGGCGTCGCAACTGATCCGCGCCGTCGTCGCCGAAGGGGGCGGGAGCGATCCCGCTGCGCTCGAGTCGCTGCTGGAAGTCTCCGACAGTTTGATGACGTACCGCTCGCGGTACTATTCGCGGTTCCAACTGGGAGCGGTACTCGATCTGCTGATGACCGACGAAACGAATCCGCGTTCGATGGCGTTCCAATTAGTGGAATGCACGTCGCACGCCGCGCAGTTACCGCGCGAGTCGGTCGTCCCGGGCCAAATCACGGAGGAACGGCTGGCCGCGTCGCTACTGCACCTCATTCGCCGCACCGACCCGCAGTCAATCGCGAAGGCGTACGAAGCGGGCGACGAGGAACCGCTCGACTCGCTGCTGACGACCATCGACACGACGCTACCGAAGCTTTCGGACGCGGTGTCGCATCGCTATTTCTTTCACAGCGGATCCGCGCAGCGATTGGCAAGGAACTGAGTTGGCAAAAAACTGGGCCGGCGCGCCACAATGAAGTACACGATCAAACATCGCACCTGGTATGCCTACGCCGAAGCGGCGCCGGTTTGCCACAATATGCTCCATTTGGCGCCGCGCGACATGCCGCGTCAAGTTTGTTCGGACTATCGGCTGCGAATCGTCCCGGAGCCGGCGTTCATCATGCGACGGACTGATTGGTTCGGCAACTTCGTCGACTATTTCTCGATCGAAGGTTCGCACAACGGACTCGAAGTCTTGTCGCAAAGCATCGTGCGGTTGTCGCCGCCGCCCAAGTTGACGCCGAGCGAGTCGCTTCCTTGGGAAGCCGTCGTGCGGCAATCGACGCCTGAAGCGTCGGCCGCCGATCTCTCCGTCTACCAATTGACGCTGCGCTCTCCGCGGGTGCGGCCCTCGGTTCAGCTGCGCGACTACGCACTCCCCAGTTTCGTCGCCGGACGACCGCTGCTGGAAGCGATCATCGACCTCACAGCGCGCATCCATCGTGATTTTGAGTTCGATCCGAAGGCTACGACGGTTCACACGCCGCTGGAAGAGCTGCTACGGCTGCGTCGCGGCGTTTGCCAAGACTTCGCGCACCTGGCGATCGGCTGCGTCCGCTCGATGGGGTTACCGGGACGCTATGTGAGCGGCTATCTCCGCACGACGCCGCCTCCCGGCAAGCCGCGCATGGTCGGCGCCGACGCCTCGCATGCGTGGGCTTCGGTCCATTGCGGACCGCTGGGGTGGATCGACTTCGATCCGACGAACAACGCGCTGATTGGCGAGTCGCATATTTCGATCGCTTGGGGTCGCGACTACAGCGACGTCTGCCCGATTCAGGGAGTGTTCGTCGGCGGCGGCGAGCATAGCATGGGCGTCAACGTCGACGTGATTCCGGCCGATGAGAAAGCGGCCTAGCGGGCGTTTTCTCCGCCGTTTGTCGCGTGATTTTTGGTGAAATCCTCGGTCTCCCGACAGATTAGGTTGTGCCCGCGACGGTCGGCTGAGCTATTCTTGAGGGCCCGCCACGTCCGGCCCAATTGGTCTCGCTCGCCTCTGGATTCATGGAATATATCTCCCACTTCGTCGACCTGTTCCTGCACCTCGACAAGCATCTCGGCGAGTTGGTGAAAGAATACGGCACTTGGACCTACCTTGTGCTGTTCATCATTGTCTTTTGCGAGACGGGACTTGTCGTCACGCCGATTTTGCCGGGCGATTCATTGCTGTTCGCCGCCGGCGCCATCGCGGCGCTGGGGTCGCTCAATCCCCATTTGCTCGTCGTGCTGCTGACGATTGCGGCCGTACTGGGCGACGCGGTGAACTACCAGATTGGCCGCTACATCGGCCCGGCGGTGTTCAAGAAGGAAGATTCGCGATTCTTTAAGCGTGCGCATCTGGAGAAGACTCACGCCTTCTACGAGCGTTACGGCGGCAAGACGATTATCATCGCTCGCTTCGTGCCGATCGTGCGGACCTTCGCGCCGTTCATCGCCGGCGTGGGGCAAATGAGCTACAAGCAATTCGCCTTGTACAACGTCGTCGGCGCCATTCTGTGGGTTGTGATCGGCGTGTACGCGGGGTATTGGTTTGGCCAGCGGAAAATCGTGCAGGAAAACTTCTCACTGATCATCATCGCGATTGTGTTCATTTCACTGCTGCCAGCCGTATTTGAATTCTGGCGCGCCAAACGGCAGAAGAAGGCGGCGATCACGACCGAAGGCTGACACCCGTCATCAATGGGAGGATACAGGCCGGATAGATTCTATCCAGCCGCGGCCGTTGCCGGGTCCACTTGGCGAACCTCGAACCCTGGCCGGTCCTTCCGCCGCAACAGGGCGTTGCCCGCCTCCGCGCCGCTTCCGGTGAACTGCTGCGTCGCGCCGTCGAACGTCAACACCGGCCCGATGCGAAAATCGGCTTCGCTAGCGCCGTGGGCTCGCGCAACTTGGCGCATTTGCTCGACGAGCGTTGCCGCATCATTGGCGACATTCAGTTCGCGGGCCAATTGCTCCGCCGCGGCGCCGGAACCGGCCGCCCGATAGGCCACGTTCGCCAAATTGCACCACTCAGTTGAATAGTGGCCCATTTCAACCGGGGCGTTGGCAGCCGTCGCTTTGCCGCTGCGAACGGCGTCGACGAAATTTTGCTGGTGCCCTGCCCCGCTGTCGCCGCGAAACTCACGAATCTTTTTGCCATCGGCGTCGAAAGCCGCTGCCTGGCCGCGCTGTCCTTCGAATCGACCGCCATCGCACGTGACGACGTAGCCGCTTCCTGGTCCCGGCGAAGGGGGCGACTTCTCGCCACCCGCGTGTTCCGGCAGGTTGCAGACGGCGACGATCACCGGGTACTTACCGGTGTCGAGCAGCGCGCAGTGCAAGTTCGGCGTCTCGCCGCAATCGCCAGCGCCAAACCGCCCACCGCCGGCGACGATCCGTTGCGGGAAGTCGACGCTGTCGAGAAAGACGTTGTTGCGAACATCGTCGAGAATGTGGACGCCCCAGTTCCCCATCTCGCCGGAGCCGGTGTTCCACATCCAATGCCAATCATAGTGCAGGGCGTTGCGCGACAACGGTTCGTCTTGCGCCGGCCCAAGCCAGAGGTTGTAGTCGACGCTCGTCGGCGGCGTGAGCGGCGTGTCACGGTCGCCAATCGGCGGTCGAAAGCCGAAGCGATTTACGCGGACATGTCGAATGTCGCCGAGCGACTTCTCTTCGTGCAGGAAACTTTTGATCTCCGCCTGCATCGGATCGGAGCGCTGCTGCGTGCCAACCTGGCAGACGAGACCATGGCGCTTCGCCGCGTTGACGACTTGGCGGCCATCCCAGTTCGTGTGCCCCAGCGGCTTCTCGACGTAGACGTGCTTCCCCGCTTCGAGTGCCCAGATCGCGGCGAGGCAGTGCCAGTGGTTCGGCGTCGCGATCACCACGGCGTCGACGTCCTTGGAATCGAGCAATTCGCGCAGGTCGCGGCACTTGGCGGCGCCGTCGTACTCCTTACCGAGCTGATCGACGCGTTCTTGATCGGGATCGCATAACGCCGCAATGTTGAGTCCCGGGACTTTCCGAAACGCTTGCAAGAGTTCGGTCCCGCGGCCGCCGCAACCAATTAGCCCCAGATTGACTTGCTCGTTCGCGCCAGCGGCCCACGCCAGTCGGCCCGGCAGCGCCAGCACCCCGCCTGCCGCCATGGTCCCGCCGAGAAAATGCCGTCGAGAGAAGCTTGCCATGGTCGATTACCTATAAATAGGGCTGAAGAGTGCGGAAGGTTGTCCACAACCGGCTAGCCACCGCTATAGAGTATTAAAGGCGTCTGACGCGATCGGTGCAAGCGTCAGACGAGTTTCGCACCTTCCTTTGCCCTCCTCGCCTCGCGAAATTCGGCTGTTACCGAGGCTGAATATATACTGACGCGCGGACCGCGCTCTAAGCGACCATTGGCTCATACTTTTCACTCTCGAAACGCCATCGATGAAGACGTCACTTTTCCAGCCCGGCCGTCGTCAATTCCTTGTTGCAGCCGCGGCACTCGGTTCGGCTGCCTGCCTCCGTGCGCCTGCCGTTGCGGGCGATCGGACGCCTGAAGCAGCTGTACGACCGATTCAGTTCTGTGCGTTCGAGAAGTTTCTTCAGGACCTGAGCCATGACGAACTCGCCGATGAGTTGGCTGAGTTGGGCTTCAACGGCGTCGAAGTGACGGCTCGGCACGGGGGTCGCATTACCGCGGATCGCGCGGAGGAGCAACTGCCGGCCCTTGTCGACGCCCTCGCCAAGCGGAACCTAGAGATCACCGTGCTCACCACCGAGGTGAATCGCGCCGATGACCCGACGAATGAAAAGCTGCTGGCAACCGCGGCGAAGTTGGGCGTGAAGCGCTACCGCCTGGGGTGGTTTAAATACGACGACAATCGCCCCATTCCAGCGCAACTGGCCGATTTCCGCAAGCAACTGCTAGATCTCGCGGCGTTGAATCGCGACCTTGGCGTCACGGGCCTCTGGCAGAACCACTGCGGATCGGAGTACGTCGGCGCCACCATTTGGGATCTCCATCAACTCATCCACGACGTACCGAAAGCAGAGATCGCCTCGGCATTCGACATTCGCCACGCGACAGTTGAGGCGGGGCGCTCGTGGCCGCGGCTCTACCAGTTGATTAAGCCGCACATCGGAGCCCTTTATGTGAAGGACTTCGTCTGGGCCGATGACCGTGACAAGCATGTTCCTTTCGGCGAAGGCCGCGTTGATCCTGCCTTCTTTGAGATGCTACAACGGGACCAACTCAACGTGCCGATTTCAGTCCACGTCGAGTACTTGCCGCGCGGCTCGGCGCAGGAAAATCTGCAAGCGATCGCTCGCGACTTCAAGCGATTGCGGGAACTGATGCAGGTCGCGAGCAGCTAGGCTTGGCCGCGGCGACTCGCGCAGCTGTTCGTTACTTCTTCGCCTCCGTCGACGCGCCATACAGCCGATTGAACAGGTAGTCGCCGCCCGGCAATACGATGACGCCCCACGTCGTCCCGGCGGGAATTTCGAGACTCTCCGCCTGTGGAGCCTGTCCCGGTGGAATAATCTGCAGGTCGTACTTACCAGGAGCGACTGAGTAGTTGAGCGCCGATTTCGGATTCGTCGTCCCCTGCCCTGCCTTCAGCGGATAGCGCTGCTTGCCGATCATGATGGCGACTTCTTGTGTGTGGCCGTTGACCAACACGATCCGTCCTTTGCCCGGCTCTGGCAGCATGCCGTCGGCCTTGGCCTTCCCGTCGTCCATTAGCAGAACGTCGACGACTGACAGCTCCTGGTTGCCGGCAATCTTCACCGACATCGTCGCGGCGGCCTGCTTGAATCGCAGCGTCATCGGGCCTGAAGCTGGGTTGGCCGCTGCACCAGCTTCTTCTTGCCACCCTTTCGCAAGCAGCTCTCGTCGATAGAACGCCGCGATCGCGGCCGGATCGAGGCTGACCTCCGCGTGAGTCGACTTGCTGTATTGCGTCCCCTCGCTGCTGACATTGCCGCAACCTTCGGGGAGCAGCAATTCGGAGTTCGCGAACGGCGACTGCCGTGCCGCTACTAACGCCGGCGGCGGCGTGGCGCCGAGCGACGTGTCGGGAGTGATGATGCCGGCGTCGATGCTCACGGAGATCTGATACGTTTCATCAAAAAACTCTTCGGGACGCGGCATTTTGATGGAGCCGGATGCACGGCCCGCTTCCGCTTTGAAATCGCTTACCGGCTCCTCGATACTGTTGCTTATCGCGACGCCGCCGTCGTTGAAGCTAAAGTGAACGCGGTCGCTCACCTCGAGGATGAGGTGCCCCGGATAGCCGGTTTGGAAGAGCTCCCCAAATTCGAAGTCGCCTTCCTTAGCCAACAACGTCTGCAGGCGCTGCAGCGGGATCGTCTGTTCGCAGAAGAGGAGCCGCGTCTTCGCTTCGCCATCATCCTTGGTGCGGTAGGCGGCCACATGCTTGAACGTAGACGTTGTACCGCCAACCACGATCGAAGCGGTTCCACGGTTGGCGGAGACGTCGACCGCGACCTTCGCCGGAAGGTTCGGCGCCGCTCCCCCTTCGGCAACCATGCCGCTTGCGGGAACGTCATCGACTGGCGGCAGCGGCGGAACGACGGGCTCTTTTGCCTCATTCTCGTAGTCCAAGATGATGCGCGAACCAACGACGTCGGAGAAAATGTTCACGCCGACTGCGATGCGCCCCTTCTTGAATTCCGTATAACGCCGATCGCCCGTCACGATTGGTCGGCGCGTTTCGCGCCAGCCGCTTTGCTTCAACGCTTGCAAATAAAAATCAAACGCGGCCTGCAACTGCCGCGGCGACTTGAAATGGCAAGCGTCGCTGCGATACGACTCGCCGTCGACGAGCTCGGGTCGCGGCAACTCCTTCTGCAGGAACAAATAGGCCCGCGGCTGCGGCACGCCGGCCGCCAAGAGCTTGGCGGGGTCGTTGCTATGTGAAAAGTCGAGCCCTTCGCATTCGATGCTCACGGCAACTTCATCAGAGCGCTCGTCGAGGTCGACGTCGACCTGATAGCCGTCATGAATGAACGTCATCTCGACGGAGTCGTCTTCCACGACGATGGACTCGTCTTCCAGCGCCCAGCCCCGGTTGGCGAGTTCTTGTCGATAAAAGGCGGCGAGCGCCGACATCGAAGACGATGAACGGTACTCAATCTCATCAAACGTGGCGTCAAACTCAATTTCGCGGGCATCGGGCGGAAACGGCAACGCCTCCGCCAGGGGCGAGAAGGCGATCGGCGCTGAGGGGGAAGCGGGACTTTCACCATGCCCTATCGAGGCGATGGCAAACATCGTCGCTGCAATGACAGGAAAGCCGATAAGCAATCGATTGACGGGCATTGCTGCAGTCCTCCAGCGAATTTTCAACGGCGATTTCGGGGCTCGCGATTCTAACACAACGTCGATTGGCGGCAGCTTCCCGTCGCCGAAAACGAGGGCGTATCGCTAGTCAAGACGATGGCTCCGCACCATCAAAGAAGCGCAGCGCACGGGCAGATGTTACGCCGGCGAAACCATTCGGATTTTCCGAAAGCACTGGGCATGGCCGGAGATGGGCCGGACAAAAGGCCAATTGCCGCCGCGGGCGTGAGATAGCTGCTCGGGAAGCGGAGTCGCTACCCAGCCGGGCCGCAACACTTTACATTTGAGGGTTTGGCAAACGCCCGCCCTCGTAGCTCAGGGGATAGAGCAGCGGTTTCCTAAACCGTTGGCCGCAGGTTCGATTCCTGCCGGGGGCATTGGACTTACGTTGATTCGGGGTATCGACTGTACCTAGGTACGGTCGGTTATCGGCAACCGGCTCGAAGCTTCCATTCGAAGCAGCTCCTTTAACTGCGGAATGGTAAGCGGCTCTTTGTAACGATGGATCACGGCATGGCAGTTCGGACAAACTGGCCTTAAGTCAGCAACAGGATCTACGCTGTACTCCTGCTTGACCGATGCCAGGGGACAAATGTGGTGCACGTGGATGTAACCCGCAAAGTCTGCCCCGTAGACCTCTCCAAAGGAGAAGCCGCAGATACAGCAGGCGGCCCCATAGTGCTGAATACAAGCTGCCCGAGCCTCGGGGTTCCGCTCGTAGGCATTCACACTGATCGTCGACGTCTTTCCTTCTAAGTAAACGGCGACTTCTTCACTGGGCCAATACTCAGGGCGTGGCGTTGGATCAACCGTGCCAAAATAGCCGTAACGCGCTAGCCGTGCTCGAGCAGTCTCTATCTCTTCTTGCGTAAAGAGACTCGACCAGGGCTCGCGAATGACTTGAGCCTCTAGTGAAAGCTCAAGCTGATCGTGATTCACCAGTTCTAGAAAGCCAGACTGGGCGACGTCGCCCTTAGAAGGATGTAGCCAGTACTTGGCTGCGGCAACGCCTCCGCTCCGACGGACTTTTTGCAGGTATCGTTTGGCAGAGTACCCTACCGCTTGCATGGCGTCGTAGTAAACCTTCAAAGCCAGTAAGTGAAAGTCTTGCTCAAGCCCTGAATGGAATGGTAGGTGCGAACGCTCCGCCCACTGCAGAAGTCTGGGTTCCAAAAACTCAATGAACTTTTGAATCTTGTCAATCTCGCCAGCATTGCCCGCCGAAACTGCCCCGAGGTCCTCTGGGTTATCGCCCTCCGGTGTCACTGAGAGCTTTATTTTGGCGACAGTCGACTGCTTAGCCTTCACGATTCCCGGCGGCAGCCCTGCCCGAATCAGTTCCCGGCGAATAGAGTAGGCAATCTCGTCCCGCCAGAGGCTGTTGAGCTGATCACTCGCGTAATTGGCTTCCGTCGCAATTTCAAATCGACAAGCGGCCTTCCCCTTTCTTGGACGTTCCATCCACAGCTGAGCTACCAGCCCTGACTCACCGATCTTCTCGGTGATGGGAACGAACACCGCGGTGAAGCTGTCGACGCCTCGCAATCGCCATTTTGGGTTGCCCCTTAACTTCGTCCTTAGCTGCTCATGGACGGCTCTGATAAAGGCCGACGGGCTATTAGACTGAAATTTCATACGGCAGGATAAGTGGGAATACGAGTATGCCGAACGGCTATACGAGACGTCCGCCATTGTAACCTCAAGCACACTGCGTGCGGTCGGCTAGGTCGCGATACCCCCTGCTCTTCTCCGAACTAAGAACGCTCCATGCTCGCCCGAAGCGGGGCATGAAACTTGGGCAGCGTAGTCACTTTAACAATGGATCTTAACTATGCATCTGCAGAATCGTTTCACCTGTCGCCGCTACTGCATAGACTGAAGTGAATCGAGCCTTTTATGCAAAGTTGCATACAGCAAGGGCGGCCAGGACGAATGTGTTTCTGATTGCTCATCAGAACGAGTGCTGTTAAAGTGCGAGTGCGGCTCGTAGTCTTGCTTTTTTCGGCCGATCGCTTGCTGGCTGATTTCGCAATCGAATCGTCTCAGCCATGAAGATTCACTTGATGCCGCTGGCGCTTCTCATGCAATTATGCGTGGGAGCGCTCGCCCTCGCTGAAGTTGCGAGGGCGCCTGCGTCAGTCAACTTCGAGACTGACGTGCGGCCCATTCTCCGGACGTACTGCTTAGATTGCCACGGAGCACAGGAGCAGGTGGAAGGCGGTCTCGACCTGCGGCTACGGCGACTGATCGTGCAGGGAGGCGACAGCGGATCAGCGATCGTGCCTGGCGATAGTGACTCAAGCCTAATCTTGGAGCTGGTGCGTTCGGGTGAAATGCCCCCCTCTGAGAAGAAAGTGCCGCCGGATCAAATCGAAGTATTGAGCGCCTGGATCGCTGCCGGCGCGCCTACGCTTCGCGATGAGCCGGCAACCATCGGCAAGGGCTTGCCCATCACTGAAGAAGAGCGCGCTTACTGGGCGTTTCAGCCGCCGCGGCGTCCAGCGATTCCCAGCTTTGGAAGCGAGGATCGGGTTCGAACCCCTATCGATGCGATGTTGCTCGGCCGCATGCGGAACCAGCACCTCGCGTTTTCACCCGACGCCGACAAGTTGACGCTGCTCCGACGAGTCGCATTCGATCTTACCGGCCTACCGCCATCTGACGAGGAGATCGAGCGGTTTACCGGCGACACGTCCCCCGATGCGTATGAGAAACTACTCGACCGGCTGTTGGCGTCGCCCCATTACGGAGAGCGTTGGGCCCGTCATTGGCTCGACGTCGCCGGCTATTCCGACTCGGATGGCGACATCGGCGACTCGCTTCGCTCTTACGCCTATAAATATCGCGACTATGTGATTAAGGCATTTAACGAAGACAAGCCGTTCGATCAATTCGTCATCGAGCAACTAGCCGGAGATGAATTGGCGGCGGCGCCGCTCGATCAATCGTCTAAGCCGGTGGGAGCGAGTCTTAGTCCAGAACAGCTAGAAAAGTTGATCGCGACTGGATTCTTGCGAACCGCCGTCGACGGCACTGCGAACAGCGACAACCCGGAGTTGGCTCGCAACAACGTGATCGCCGACACGATCAAAATCGTGTCGTCATCGCTGCTAGGTTTGACCGTGGGGTGCGCGCAGTGCCACGATCATCGGTACGACCCGATTTCGCAAGCGGACTACTATGGGTTGCGCGCCGTTTTTGAGCCGGCGTTCGATTGGCAGCAGGGCTGGCGCACGCCCGCGGAACGGTTGGTGTCGCTCTCTAGCGCCGCCGATCGGGAGAAGGGAGCCGCGATCGACGTCGAAGCGAACAAGATTGCGGAAGAACGCGCGGCGAAACTTACCGAGTACATCACCACCGAACTCGAGAAGGTTCTAGTGGGCTTTCCCGAGGCGCTGCGCAACGAGTTGCGTCAGGCGTATCGCACGGCCGCAGAATTAAGAACGCCTGAGCAGGCGGCGCTACTGGAATCTCATCCATCGGTGATGATTAACGCCGGCAATCTCTACCTGTACAACCCGGACGCCATCAAAGACTTGGGAAAGTTCGACGAGCGGATGGGTGCGCTAAGGGCCACGAAACCGCCGGAGGAGTTTATCTCGGCGCTATTCGAAGTTCCCGAACGCCGGCCGCCGACGCATTTATTTCATCGAGGCGACTATCGGGAGCCCAAGGAAGCGATCGGTCCAGCGGATCTGACCATTGCCGCCCCAGAAGGAGAGCGGTATGTGGCGCTCGAAGATGATCCCTCCGTGCCCACGACGGGGCGCCGTCTGGCATACGCGCGGCATCTGATGAACGGCCAACACCCATTGGTAGCGCGGGTGCTAATGAACCGCGTATGGTTGAACCACTTCGGCCGAGGCCTTGTCGATACGCCGGGCGATTTTGGAAGCCTCGGGCTGCGGCCGACGCATCCGGAGTTGCTTGATCTATTGGCCATCGAGTTCGCCGAGCAAGGCTGGAGCTTGAAGCGCATGCACAAGTGGATCATGACTTCCACCGCATATCGTCAGTCGTCCAACGCCGATCCGCGCATGCAGGAGATCGACGCCGCTAATTCGACGTATTGGCGCATGCCGCTGCGGAGACTGGACGCTGAGTCGATCCGCGATCGAATGCTATCCACTAACGGCCTGCTCGACGCCACGCTCTATGGACCGCCGGTGTCCATTGAGGAGGACGCCACCGGACAAGTCGTCGTCTCCGGCGGCGTCGGACGACGCAGTATCTATTTGCAAGTGCGACGCTCGAAGCCGGTGACATTCCTGACGACTTTTGACGCTCCCGTGATGGAGGTTAACTGCGACCGGCGTATTTCGAGCACCGGTTCTCCGCAATCGTTGATGCTGATGAACAGCGATTTTGTCCTGAAGCAGGCGGAAGCATTTGCCCAACGAGTACTGAAAGAGGTTCCTCCGTCCGCCTCACTTCCCGCCGTCGCACAGGCGGGCGCATCGACTGTCGCCTGGGGACCGCAATTGGCCCACGCTTGGAAGCTCGCTTACCAGCGACCGATTACAACAGAGGAGTTGTCCTTCGGTTCACAGTTCTTGCAACAACAGATCGCGTCCCAAGACAGCGCGCAGGAAAATCCCGAGCAGGCTGCCCTGATCAATCTCTGCCAGCAACTGTTGGCCTCCAACGAATTCTTGCACGTCGATTGACCCGACCATCGACGCGATGGAGCGGATCGCAGGCCGTGACGCAAACTCAACAATAGCCATGCCTACTTCATCTCAGTCATCCGACGGTTGTGCGAGCCACGCTAACGGCGCTGCGCCTTCGATTGAACCGAGTACGCGACGTCGTTTTTTGGAGCAGAACGCCATGGGCCTTGGCGGCGTGGCGTTGGCGTGGATGCTGCAACAAGACCGCCTGCTCGGCGCTCCGCCTGCCAAGCCCACAGACATTGTCTTCCAGGACTTGCGCCAGCGGACGCCGGCGTCGGCGCCTCGCGCTAAAGCGATGATTTCGCTGTTCATGCACGGCGGGCCGTCGCACATGGACTTGCTCGATCCAAAACCTGAACTTACGAAGCGCAGCGGCGAGGAGTATCGAGGCAGCATCGATTACAGCTTCACCAATCGCGCGTCGAAGAAGCTCTTTGGAAGTCCCTGGAAGTTTCGCAAGCAAGGCGAATGCGGCACGGAAGTGTCGGAGCTATTGCCCCATCTGTCGGGAGTCATCGACGACGTTTGCGTAATCCGTTCGATGCACACGGGCAACAACGGCCATGAACCCAACATTCGTTACTTCCAGGGGGGAATACCTGGCCAGCCGGGGCGTCCCACGCTGGGCTCATGGATGGTCTACGGACTTGGCAGCGAAACCCAAGAGTTGCCGGCCTATGTCGCCCTGTCGGACCCTGGCGGCCTGCCAGTCGAGGGGACTGGTAATTGGTCTAGCGGCTTTCTGCCGCCGCTGTTTCAGGGAACGGTTCTCCGCGCGCAAGAGCCGCGGATTGTGAATCTCGATCCTCCGCCTCATCTGAAGGGCGATTTGCAGCGGCAGAACCTCGCGCTGCTGGATCAACTCAACCGCAGACACTTGACGCTCCACCCGCATGAAGCAGACCTTGAGGCACGGATTGCCAATTATGAGTTGGCGGCCAGGATGCAATCGGCGGCCAAGGAAGCACTCGATCTCTCGCAAGAGACGACCGCAACTCACAAATTGTACGGATTGGATCAAGAGCACACGCGAGAGTACGGATCGCGGTGCCTGATTGCTCGCCGTTTGGTCGAACGCGGCGTCCGGTTCGTACAACTTTTCCTGCACTTTCAACCTTGGGATCATCACTCGATGCTGAGGACGGATCTGCCCCGGATGTGCAGAGCGACCGACCAGCCGAGTGCGGCGTTAGTCGCCGATCTCAAGGCGCGCGGTCTGCTGGATTCTACCGTCGTTCACTGGGGCGGCGAGATCGGCCGATTGCCCGTTTGCGAAGGGAACTTAGACGAAAATGCCGGACGCGATCATAACGGCCAAGGCTTCAGCATCTGGCTCGCCGGCGGCGGTTTCCGAGGCGGCATGACATTCGGACAGACCGATGAGTTTGGCCATCGGGCCGTCGAGAATATCGTCACGCCGAACGATTATCAGGCCACTCTGTTGCACCAATTCGGCATCGATCATCAGAAGCTTGTCTATCACCACGCCGGACGCGATCATAGCCTGACTGACGGCCGGGCAGCCCGCGTGCTCAGCGAACTGATCTAGGACGCGAACTGGAGGGGGTCGACCTTTCTTCTACTTGGCCAATTCCTACTCGCGAGCAAGCGAGTGCTACGGTCTGGCATTCAGTAGCGTATCGCTACACGTCGCCTGAGAAGTTAGCTTTTAGACTTCGCCCCGCCTAACCTCTTCTGCACGTTCTCTAATTCGAGTCGCCATCTCTTCCGATGCTGAAGCAGTGGCGGCGGCGATGAGACGCTCGAATTCGCTGGGAGACAGCAAAGCGAAGTCAGCCGACCGCAATTCAACGCCTGCTTGAGCCACGAGTAATGCTTCGTCTCGCGATTGAACGTCGAACACCCGCCCAAGAAACGGAACGAAGATGGTGTCTGTAGTCGCCCAAGTCGGCTCCGCTACTAGTAATGTCGTCTCACCGCTCATCAGGAGTGACTGCATAACGACCTCCCTTCGTGAAAAGTAAACGGCGGCCCCTAGCGGGATGCATAGCCGGAGGCCGCCGCAAAAACGTAGCGTTTGGCACGCTTCATCTACGGGAGCGGGAAGCGATGGCTACGCTGAACGAGCGCTAGCGTAGCTGAGAATTATGAAGATTTGCCCAAGCTGCGTCATTTTCCTGAGCAGCCGCGATGGCGCCAAGCCGAGCCGACTTCACCGTGTCATACGCAAAGCAATCGGCGAACTCACCCGTACCAAGGCTACCGACTCTGATCGGATGAAATCGCCAGAATTTCATCTTCGCCCAACGCACGTCGATAGGCGCGCACGTCGTTGATCTTTCCGCAGAAATAGTCTGATTCTCCAAACCCAATACGGAGCGGCCGATCGTTCGAAAGGTCGTAGTCACCCGGTTCAAACGAAAAAGAGGTCGCTACTGGCCGCCCATCGACGTAGAGCGTCAGCACGCCCTGCTTCCTGACGGCGGCGAGGTGCTTCCAGCCGGGGCCAAGATCATGATCGTAGGACGCGCACTTTCCGGCCTCCATACTGAACACCTTGCCTCGGACGTCAGCCGGGGCATCGAGAATAGAACTGGTACAACTGCCCGTGCTCGCAAAGAGTTGGCCATTGAAGACCGTTAGGCTAGTAACGCGACTCCACTCGTTGACCTCGGCACGGGTCGGCTTGCCTCCTACCTGGCTGGGAGGCACAGGCTGCCAGCCTTCGGGAGAGTAAAACCGTTTCAGTGAAGTCCATGCGGGCTGCTCATCGTAGCGACAGACTTCGGCCCTCGGAATCGAGCCGCCGTAAAGCTTGCCGTTATAGGTGACAAGGGCATTCACTTCCGTGCCGTCCTCTCCGACTCGACCGAGCTCTGTCCAACTGTCCCCGCCGTCAAATCTCGTCACTTTTCCTTCCGGCCATGTACCCGCACACAACTGCCCGCGATAGGCAGTGAGCGAATGCGTTTGCAGCGTGTCTGACGTGGCGCTCGGCAGGCCGACGAACGTCCAATTTTTTCCATCGAACGCATGGACTCCGGGAAATCCGACGTACAGCTTGCCGTTGAAGCGGCCCATCGCGTGAGGAAAGCAGCGCTCAGGCCCTTCCTGCGAAAATAGCTTCGCCGGTTTCCAACTCTGGCTGCCGTCGGGAGTGAAGACTCCCCATGTCGAGGGCCCTCCGCCTACAAATAGCTTTCCCCCAAAACTCGCGAGGCTGTTAAGCGTGCGGTCGTCGCTTGGCTGGCCGCAGTCTTCCCACTTTGTGCCGCCGCAGTACCGATAGACCCGCCCCGGTTCATAGTCGCCGTCGCTCACGCGAGTCCAATCGTAAGTCGAGGTCGCGGCGTAGAGTTCTCCTTGATGCACAATGAGCGCTCCGACGCCGGTCGACTTTCCATCTCCGACTTGTCCGCAGTCGGTCCACTTTTGATCGCCGTCGTAGCAGTAGACGTGACGCCAACCGCTCTTGTCCGCGGCATCAGCGGTCGCGGCGTATAATTTGCCGTCGAACACGGTGAGCGAATTGCTCACATAGTTGCTGGTGGGATTCGGCCGGCCGCAGTCGATCCACTCGCTGGTCCGACCATTGTCAATTCCGAAGCAAACGTGTCGATCGTCCCCTGGGCCCTGATATCCGCCGGCGCTTGAATTGACGGACAAAGTCACCCCGCGTCGTTGCGTTGGGTCAAACTTGTCGATGACGTCGCCGACGATGTCGTCTAAAACCTCTTCGGTATAGACGTTGGCAAGGATTGAAAAATCGCCCGTGGCAAAGTTGAGAGAGTCGCTGTGAGGCACCTCAATGTACGCCCCCGTCCCATCGAACGCCGAACTGCTCAGATCGACGCCATGGTTCACGCCGTGGTTGTTTTGACCAGAATAGTCGCGGCAGTCGCCCTGCAACTTCCAATGGCCGACTAGGCCGGACTCCTCGGCGGAGAGCAAGTTTGCAGACAGCAGTATCGCGCAAGCGACCGCACTTGCGGCCCCATAGGCTCGATAGCTCCCGACCTCGCTTCTGAAATAAGCATCAAAGACCTTCAGCAAGTGTGCAATGCCTGAAGATTGAGTGGTCATGGTTCTCAACATGCCGCTGCCTTTAACTAATGATGATTGGGGATCGCCGTTATCCGCCTTGGAACCTCGTAATCAAATGTCGCTAATTGCCGGCAATTGATTGCGTCCTATGCGACCTGTTGGAAGTCGTCGTTTCAATCTCGACCTGGGTAAGACCGCATGTTTCGACTTCTTTGAACGGACGCTGCGCTACAATGAGGCCATTGACATGAACTGAAGTCCGAATTCTAGACGCCATGGCGATTCCTGCAGGCGAACCTCGTCGGCGTCGCCAATGTTTCGATCTCGCACGCAGAGGCTGCAGCGGACTCTAGCGAGGCAGTAACGCGTTGATGGGCGTTGCACCCTACTCCCACCCGTAGTGCGACCATGCTCAGAATCGCTACCAAACAGTCAACGCCGACGTCGACTTTGCGTCGCTCAGCGAGTCTGATTTCCCGTCAGTTCAATCTCTAATACAAGATCATCAATGTCTTCTTTCACGTCCAAGTGGAGCGGCGTCGTCGCGGCGTTGGCATATTTGGCAGGTATCAAGGATTTCTGATCCATGGCACCCTTATAGAAGGCAAACGTCACGGCATACTTTCCTGCATGAACTCCATCGCCAGGCCGCCGAGTGTACAGTTCAAAAGAACCATCGCCTTTGATGCTTCCGCCGGCCCCTTTGCGGATGACGGCGTCGCTGTCCGTCGTCGGCTGTAAACGAACCATTCGAATACCCGCCGCCGGCAACGCTCCACCTTTGCAAATCACTTTGCCGCGAACCTGCGCAACGGGGCGACTTTCTCCGCAGCCAGCGATTCCCGTGACGCACGCGGCTGCGACTAGCAATGGCAGCAAAGAACGAGTTCGTTGAATCATGAGCGTCGATCACTCATTCGGGGCACGATGGGAATTTGGACTGGCTAAAATAAACTCTTCTGCTCGCCGCTAGGGACCGCCGAAGTCTCCCAACGCTCCGTCATCCGCGCTGGCAATCATGCGGTCCCAGACGCTGCCCCAGCTGCCGTACTGCCCGCTGGTTTCGATGTCGTCGCTGATGAACGTCACGCTTCCGTCGCACATGGCTAAAAACGCTCCATTTGCGTGAGAACTGCGGACGGCCGCTTGCGCGAAATACCCCGCGTCGCAGTCCATGCAGTTGCTTTTACAATCGGACGTTCCGCAGACGTCGCTATAGACGTCGTCGGAAGTCGGATAGCATGCATTAGGTCCGTTGGCGTCTCCGTCGGATCCAAACATGGCTAATAGGCTCGCGCCGGCATGCCCCATGGCCCAAACGCCGCGCGCATCTTTTTCGGTCAAACCCGTTCGAATTTCGCCGATCAGGATGGTGTTGCTCGTGCCGTCGGTAATCTTTTGAAACGCGGCGGCGGCATTCGGCCCCATGACGCCGCGCCGTTTGCTGCTCAGCCACCCTGGACTATCAGGACCGTTGGCGCACAATTCCGGCGGATCACAAGACGAAAAGAGATACGCTCCCCCCGCATTGCCGGCATAGTTGGTGCGACCCCAGTTGGCGCCATGAACAGCCGTCGCCCCTTGATACAAGACGCGATTGTTCGCATCGGTCGGACAAAGCAACACCGATATCGCGGCGCCACGGGCGATGTAATTCTTATTGGATTCCAGCGGTGCCACGTTGTCGTTGATTCGTCGCTTGAGATCAAACGACTGGTACAGCGACTGTTGTTCGAGGTACGGCAAGATGCTGATGATCCAGTTCTCGTTGAATGTCGATAGATGCCCAATGTCGCCTTCCAACGCTTTAGGAAACGTCATGCCGCGCGGCGGCGTCTTGCGAGCCGATTCGTAGGTTAATACCGCTAAAGAGACGTTTCTCAAACTGTTTTGGCAGGATGCGCGCCGCCCCGCTTCACGGGCTGCCTGCACAGCCGGCAACAGCAGCGCCACGAGAACGCCAATGATTGCGATGACAACCAGTAGCTCAACCAATGTAAAGCCGGACAGGCCAATGTTGCGTCGATGCTGGAGCGATGACACGGTTTATCTATCTCCTTTATTGATCAAGCGTCGTTTTGGGCAGCTGGCTTCGCTCACGCTCCTGGTACTTAGTTATTGCTACGATTTCTTTAGCCGCCCCAGCAGATTAGCAGTCCACGGGCTAGCGGCGCTGCAAAGCTAGTCGCAGCACGACGCCCCCCGGCTACCGTGCTGCGACTTCGCTTGACAGCAAGACTCACTACTGTCGCAAAAAGCGCCGTCGAAGCGACAGAGATGCAACGCCGCCAGTTAAAACCAGAGCGAGCGTAGCC
>PNKX01000021.1 GCA_013822725.1 Pirellula sp. | reverse complement strand
TTCGGTTTCTCGACTTGTCTGTTCATGGACCAGCCAATGTTGTCGAGCCATTCGATGCCAGCTTCGGTAACCAGCGTTTGCCAGGGACGTGGAACCCGTTCAAGATACTGATGAATCAGCAACTCGGATCGGAGAATAGCGAAAGGGATGGTGCTGGTTGCGACGGGGCGAAGCCCGTGGGCTCTCGATGACGAGGATGACGTTAGCGACGCCCTCGCCGCCAACGACGCCGCTTTGGAAGCCATGGGGGACGCCCAGCTCCGCGTGATTGCGACCGAACTCATCACCCAAGTCCGCAAGAGCGTCTCCATCGACTGGACGGTGCGGGAGAGCGCCAGGGCGAAGATCCGGGTGATGGTGAAGAGGATACTCAACAAGTACGGCTACCCGCCGGACCTCCAGGAGGAGGCGGTGAAGACGGTGCTGCGGCAGGCGGAACTGCTGTGTGTCGACGGGGCGGAGGGGTGACTGGAAATAGCTTTACGCGTTCGCCTGGGCAGGGTCTGGCTGATGCGCTCCAGCAGTGTTTGACCTCGCAATAGGCTGCCCACGCGATTTTAGGATTTTTCTTCCCTGCCAACATGGCAGCAAAAACGTCGACATTTCCGCGCAAATGTCGATGTTTTTGATCTATTTTTCTTCCCTGCTTACCTATCTTGCGGTCGGCGTTGAGCGGACGGACCGACGCGGCAAGCGTGAGGGACTTTGACGGGCAGTGGCGCGCCGATACGATCGTGCCTTCCGTGTCGACTAAATGGTCGGCGCGCTTGTTTTCACTCGGTGACAGGGACGCTACCGACTATGTTTTGCCCCGCCTGGACCAGAAGCGAAACGGCGGGGAGACGGATGGAGTCCTTCCGATGCCGAAACAAACTGTTGAGTTGCGCAACCCCCACCGCGATTGTTACGTCGCGATTAAGCCCTCACTCCGTCGCTTAATCGACGTCCTCGGGGGCGTTCTCGATGTTCTCGCTGCTCAAGAGCAGCTTCTGCGGGACATCCAGCTTGCTGGCGAAGATCAGGTGGAGATCGTCCGCCGCCATTACGACCGGCTGAAGTTGCCGATGCCCGACAATGCGGATCGATTTGCCCTGTATGCCTTCCGCGACGCGCTCAAGTTACTGCACGACCAACTCAGCGAGGCGGCTTCCAAGCTGCCAAAGCCGATCGCAACCTGTGAGGAGATGGTGACATTGCTGAGCGCGATGGGCAACGCCGCTTCTGAACCCGCGGCGCTGAAGATGGCAGTCGCGGCACTGCACGAACTCATCTTCCGCATGGGCGTCGTCGCCGTCGGCCGGCCGAGCACGGAGCTAGATTCTCAGAACGCGGTAGCGTTATTCATTCGATTGGTAATTCAATGCGAGTCGGTCAACGATCCTGTTGCCGATGCCGACGTCGAAGAGTTGATCGACAAGGCCCGACGGACCTCATCTAGCGTTGGTCGCGGCCGCCCGAGCGCGCATCATCACCTGGCTTGGGCGCTCCAGTCGGCGGAGGGAAAGTCGGCCGAAGTAATCGCCGCCAATCACCGCACGTTGACTGGCAAATCTGTTCAGCCAGCCTCCGTTGGCAAATGCGTGGAACGATTTGTGAATCGAGCTACGAGCGCAGAAGTGCGACGCGCTGTGTGGCTGCAGCTACACGCTACTTCGGACTAAATTCGTTGTAATTATAGTCCATCATCTTATTTGCCTGCTCTGGGGCGACAGCCGTACGATTGACTCGTCCCGCTTATTCGTTCCGCGATGATTTCGCGGGAGGCGGGGAGCCGTCACGCGCTGATGGCTACTAATCCTTTCAGAAGGAATTTTGTTATGAGTTCGTTGTTGACGCGGCCGGAGGCCGCTGCGTATCTGCGTTGGTCGATTCGTCAGATCGACGCGAAGGCCGCTGCTGGTGAGATCCCGAAAGTGAAACTCGGGCGGTCAGTGAGATTCCGAAAGGAAGATCTCGATGCCTACATCGAGCGACACCTGCCTGAGGGCGGCGATGAATAATCGTGACGGTTTAACTCCGCCCATCCTGGTAAGGATTCTGAACCAGTTAGAGGGCCACACGGGACACGCTGTTGAGCAGCTCCCCCATGTGTACCGGGGGCGGTGCCCACTCCACCCTGAAGACGGGCCGATGTTGCTGGTCCGGGGACTGAGTGGCGGCGGCGTAGTCATAGACTGCGCTGCCGGCTGCTCGGCCCGGGTGGTCGCGGAGTCGCTCGGGCTTGAGTTTCGGGATTTGTTCCTGCTTGAGAAGTTGCTTTAGGTAAAAATTATTTAGGAGACTACTAGTTATGGATATCACGTCCAGTCAGGACCCAGTGGCGCTGCCTCCGGGGCTGGCGCTGCCAACTGCGGCGGGCTCGTCTACACAATCCGCTGATAGCGGCGGAGATTCGGTAATTGGTCGACAGGCTGGAAACGACGAGAGCGTCTACCAGCCGTTCCCGGTGGAAGTGCTGCCCACCGCCGTTCGCAACATTGTCGTCGAAGGTGCTGCCGCATTGGGTTGCGACGAGGCGATGATCGCACTCCCCGCCCTAGTCGCATGTGGCGGGGCTATCGGGGCCTCTCGATTGATCAGGCTTAAAAGTACCTGGTTGGAGCCCGCGACTCTGTGGGGAGTCTTGATTGCCGAAAGCGGCGGCCTGAAGACTCCTGGCATGGCAATCGCCGTGCAGCCGCTGAAAGACGCGGAAGCTGAATGCTGGCGGGAATTTGACCTCGCCGTGAAAGACCACGAGCGTAAGGTTAATGATGCGTCGGAGATTGATGGAGCGAAAGGCAAAGTTCCGCCGCCGGTGTGCCGTCGTGTCCTGATCTCAGACGCGACGTTAGCAGCGCTCGCACCGTTGTTGAGCGCTAATCCCCGGGGACTGACGCTTGTCATGGACGAGATCGCCGGGTGGTTTTCTTCTTTCAACCGCTTCGATAAAGGCGGAGAATTTGATGTCTCGCAGTGGTTGAGCGTCTTTAACGGCGAAGGAATCATTGTCGATCGCAAGACGGCTGCCGGCCCCATTCGGGTAGCCAGGGCCTCGGTATCCATCGTTGGGGGAATTCAGCCCGGGGTGTTCACCCGCGTCGTAGGTCAAAAGTACCGCGACAACGGCATGGCTGCGAGGCTCTTAAAGGTCTGGCCACTTCGGCGTCCCAAGCGATGGACGGTAGCGGAGGTGTCGCCGGAGGTTCTCGCTAAGTACCGCGAGGCGGTCCAGCGTCTTCTGTCTTTACTGCCAGTCGAAGATGCCGACGGAAAAGCCTCGCCACGAGTGGTGGAGCTGACGCCGGGGGCAACTGAGGTTTTCAGCAAGTTCGTCGACCGCCATGGGGAGGAGACCGAGACCCTCACCGGTCATCTGGCTGCGGAGTGGTCAAAGTTGGAGGCCTACGCCGCCAGGATTGCATTAGTCTTTCACTGCATGAGTGACGCCCCCGACGGGGCAGTAACCGAAAGGACGATGAATGCTGCGATTGAGTTGGTAGAGTGGTTTAAGCACGAATCAAAGCGAATTTACAGCAAGTTGGACGCGGCGGAAGATGAAGAGCGTCTCCGTACGATCGTCGAGTTCATTCGACAAAAAGGAGGTAGGATCTCTGCTCGCGAGCTGCAAAATGGGCGGCGAAGTGTTAAATCTGCGCTCGAAGCCGAAGCCATTCTCAAACAACTTTACCAGCGTGGGTACGGCGTGTTTCAGGTCGACACCCACGACGGCGGCCCCGGACGTCCGGTCGAAACGTTCATACTGGATGAGTCGAACGCGTCGTAGTTCCGTAACATTCTCCAACGCCATGAAATTACTCGTCATGAAGGAAGGTCATCTGTATGGCAAGCATCGTTCGACAGGAAAATGGCAGGAAACGGTTAGAGTTCAATCTCCCGGGGGGAGCCCGGAAACGGATTCGACTGGGAGCCATGAACTTACGAAATGCTGAAAAGGTTCGACGTAAAGTCGAAGACCTAATTGCGGCTGCCATATCCGGCTGCTCTTGGGACAGCGAGACAGCGGATTGGGTATCTCGAATTGACGACGACCTAGCCACAAAACTGGCGGTCGTAAACCTGATTCCTCCCCGCGATGTCCAGTCTGTCCCTCGCCTGCGGGGATTCCTAGATTCACTTCGAGAAAGTCGGCCTAACTTAAAGCCGAATACATTGCGAAACTATGACCAGACTATTCGACGGCTGGTAGACCGCTTCGGCCCCGACCGGGGACTTAATACCATCAACGGCGGCGATGCCGATTCATGGCGGGATGCCATGCTCGCTGACGGGCTCGCTCCGGCGACGGTCGGCCGCGAAGTAAAGCGGGCTCGGCAATTCTTCCGATCCGCGGTGCGACGCAAGTTAATTCCAGAAAACCCGTTCGCCGATGTAGCCGCACCCGCACAAGTAAACGCGTCTCGCATGCACTTCATAACTAGAGAAGTTACCGAGCGTGTGCTTTCGGCCTGCCCCGACGCCGAGTGGCGACTCATCGTGGCACTCAGCCGCTATGGCGGGTTGCGTTGCCCCAGCGAGACTCTGGCACTGCGGTGGGAAGATATCGACTGGGAGAACAATCGTATCAATGTGCGAAGCCCCAAAACCGAACACCTGCCGGGAGGGGCGTCTCGTTCAATTCCTCTATTTCGAGAGTTGCGACCTTATTTGGAAGAGGCTCGCGATCTCGCCGTCCCGGGAACGCATTTCGTCATCAACCGATACCGCGGGGTCGATCAAAATCTGCGGACTCAATTTGAGCGGATCCTGCGGAAGGCAGAGGTTGTTCAATGGGAACGGCTCTTTCATAACCTGCGGGCAAGTCGGGAAACCGAACTAACGGCGGAACACCCGCTCCATGTCGTGTGTACCTGGATTGGGAATTCGGCAATCATTGCCGATAAGCACTACCTGCAGGTCACTGACGATCACTTCGACAACGCCACCGGAGCGGCGCTCGGCTCGCGGGCCAAGGTAGCAGAGGTGCGAGGAGGCGCGAATTGCGGCGCTCAAGATGACGAATCGGCGGCGCGAATTGCGGCGCAGCACCTGGCCGCGTCGGCTAGCTCAGAGTCGCCGGACGTAAAAAAAGCCCGGAAAGACCGGGCTAAAGTGCAATCTCGTGCGACTACGAACAGTAGTATACAAGCGAACAGAGTACCCCGTAGGGGAGTCGAACCCCTGTCTGCGCCGTGAGAGGGCGCTGTCCTGGGCCACTAGACGAACGGGGCGTAAGTGGCGTGAATCGAGAATTTTCCGCCATGAGGGGCCGATTGTCAATCGGGGGACGCACGACGCCCCAACCACAAACCCCCAGCAGCGTAACCCGCACCGCGTGCCGCCAAGCCCATTTAGCCGCGGGCGGAGCCCGCGTCCCGCCGCAAACGGCGGGGCTAAATGGGCGTCACACGCACGGCAAGATTGGCGTTGGGGCAATGCCCTAACGCGTTCACGAAGTAATCCCCTTCGTCAGCGCCATAAACGCCGTCTCCAGATTGATTTCTTCCTCGGTTAGCCGGGTCAGCCGATGCCCCGCGTCGATGAGCGCCTTCGACAGTTCGCTGTAGTCATGCTCGCCAGCGACGAGCGTCACGCGGAGTTGGCCGTCGTGGGTTTCGATTTTTTCGACGTAGCTCGATTGCTCGATCAGCTTCGCCGCCGCATCGCTGTCGCCGGCGATGCCGATCCGCAGCACCGTTTGCTGGCGGACGAGTTTCATCAGTTCGTCGACCGTGTCGTTGTAATGCAATTCGCCCCGTTCGATGATGCCGACCTTGTTGCAGATATCGGCCAGCTCGGGAAGGATGTGGCTGGAGACCATGATCGTCTTACCCATGTTGCGAAGCTCTTTCAGCAAGCCGCGGATCTCGATGCGAGCCCGCGGATCGAGGCCGCTCGCCGGTTCGTCGAGCAGCAGCACCTGCGGATCGTGGAGCAACACGCGGGCGAGGCCGAGACGCTGCGTCATGCCGCGCGAGAGGCTGGTGACGAGGGCCTCGCGTTTGTAGCCGAGGTCGACGAGCTCCAGCACCTCGTCGCAAATCTTCCGGCGTGCGTGTCCCTTGATGCGATACGCGGCCGCGAAGAACTCGAGGTACTCGATCACCTTCATGTTGTCGTACACGCCGAAGAAGTCGGGCATGTAGCCGATGATGCGGCGGATTTCCTTCGGCTTCGAGTAGATCGAATAGCCGCCGACGTACGCCTCGCCCCAAGTGGGGTTGAGCAGCGTCGCGAGGATGCGCATCGTCGTCGTCTTACCGGCGCCGTTGGGACCGATGAAGCCGAAGACGTCGCCCTTCTCGAGCTTCAAGTCGATCTTATGGATGGCGTAGAGATCGCCGTACTTTTTGGTGAGGTCGCGGGCTTCGATCATGGGAGGGTTCAGGGTTCAGGGGTCGGGGTTCAGTAAAGGCGAAGAGATCGGGGCTTTCAACTGAACCCCGAACCCTGAACCCTCTATTCTTCCTCTTCCAACGGAATCACAAACCGATAGTAAACCCACCGCCGATCCTGGTCGCTGGCGAGCGTCTCGTCGCCGTCGGTCCAGTTCGATCCCTTCGCCTCGGCGGCGCGAGCCAGCAGGATGGCTTGGTTCCCTTGCAGCAGACGGCTCATGTCGAGGAATGCCTGGTAACGACTCGGCCCCTGCGAGTACGCCTCGGCGCCGAGGACGTCGTGGAACATCATCGCCGTGGCCAGCTGGGGGACGTCCGTGCTGTGGAGTTCGAGCCGGGCCGGGCCTTCGTTAGGCGCGGCGGGCAAGGCGTCTTGCTTCCCCGCCGCGGCGAGGAGAGCCGTCTTCACGCGGGTCGGCTGCAGCGTGTCGTCGATGGTCGCGACGGCGCCGTCGGCGAGATTCGGCAGCGCGTACGCGAGGTTGCCGTGCATCAGCACGCAGTCTTGAAGTTCGACGCCAGTCCGGTTGGTGAGATGTCCGGCGAGCAGGTCATCGGCGAGGCCGCGGAGCTCGGCTGCGATTGGTTCGACAAGAGAGCCAGTCCAGCGGCCGACCAGCGTGCGCGTCGACCATTCTTGCACGGGCAGCCCCACGATCTCGGTCAGTGGGGGGCTGAAAGCGTAGCCTTGTTCGAAGAGGGTTGTTTGGCCGCCGCTTCCCCGCATGCCGTCGAGACCGTAGCCGGTCGAGCCGAGCCACGCGACTAGTTGCGATTGGCCTGCGCCGGGGTCGGGACGACCCGGCTCGCCGACGGGCTTGCCCGCGAAGTTGGGGGCGAGGGCGAGATCGTAGCGTTCGACGCGGGGGCTGAAGAAGTGAGTGTAGACCGTACCGCGCGCCGCGCCGGTGGTGAGATCGACGTCGACGAACTCGACTTGATTGACGCGGAGGCTATCCCCTTTCATCCAGTGGGCCGCCCAGTAGGCCGCGCCAGAGACGCCGACGACGATCAGCGGAAAGGTGATCCAGGTCAACTCCATCCGCTTGAGCAGACCCTTCACCAGGAAATAGTCGCCCGGTCCGATCAGCAAGATGTAACCGATCACCAGCAGCGCGACCAACCCGAACGGCACCGGGGTGATCCCCTGAAACGCCACGTCGAGCGAACGGCGCAGGCGGTCGATGAGGTCGTCCTGATAGCCATAGTTGTTGTTGTCAGCATTCCCGGCCGGCGACCATTGCAGCGCCTGCCGCAGCAGATTCGGTCGGCCGGCCCAGTCGACGATTGGCGCAGCGTCGGGGTCGAAGGCGACGAACGTCACTTCGCCCAACCCCTGTCGCGCCCGCACGACCAATGGCATATCGGTCGAGTTGGAGCCGGAGAAAGCGAGAATGCGACCCGTCACGTTGGTGAGCTTCGGGACCTGCAACCGAAGGTTCTCGGCGCCAGGGATGGTCTCGGTGCTGTTCGCGAATCCCTCGATCGGCTGCGCCTCGCGCAGCGTCGTCATCGTATCGTATTTGCCAGGGACGAACGCCGCCAAAGGCCCGTCCGGGCCGATCAATTCAGGGGCATTGGCGCCGCAGAAGATCACCACCCGGCCGCCGAGATCAATCCACTTGCGGAGGGCTTCGATCCGCTGCGGATTGGCGGCGAGAGGGCGATAGACTTCCGCGTCGGTGCTGCCGAGGCACAGGACGTCGATCGCTTCGTAACCGTACCACTCGGTCGGCCAATCAGCGGCACTGGTGAACTCGACGACGCGCGTCTCCAACGGATTGTCCTGAGTCCCTTCGCTGCGGGCCAGTTCGGCGATGCCGCGCGGCATGGCAAACGTCGCGACGAAGCGGTTTGTCGACGGGCTGCCGTAGGTGACGTATTCGTCGCCTGGTTCGGGGCCGGGGATGAATCGCTGCTTCGCACGAGTCTTGCCATTCTCATCGAGGACGCGAACCTCGTACGCCCCGCCGTCTTGACCTGGACGAACATAAAGCCGCGTGCTCGACGGCTTGCCGGCGAAGATGCCGACGGGTCGATCAGGCGCGCTAAAGACGGACGTCGGCACGCCTTCGGAATCGGGAGTGATGAGTTGGATCGCGCCGGTGAAGTCTTCGTCGCCCCCTTGAAGAATCACTTCGGCGGGAGTCCAGCAACCGAGTTTGTAAGCGCCATTGAAGCCGAGCTTCAGCGCGGGGATGGCGAGCTTCGGCGGCTCCTGGGCTTGGGCGAGTTGCGGCAGCGAAAGCAGCAACGCCAGCAACAGCGCGAAGCATTTGCAGCCCCTGGCTCCGCCAGGGGGTCGAACGGCGCTCCATGCCGCAGCGGCACGCAGCGCGGCCCCCTGGCGGAGCCAGGGGCTGCAGGGGACGATTGCTTCCAGCGCTGATCGGCTCACGGCTTCTCCGCATCGTCGCAGGTGCAGACGAGGTGGCCGCAACCGGGGCAACCGCCGCCATACTTCTTCGCCACCGCCGCCGAAAGATCGACCCCCGCCACGTTGGCGATCGTCGTGAGCCACGCCAACACGTCGGCGAACTCGAGCGATTGCTCTTCGAGCGTCCCCTCGCGCAACGCCGCGGCCAGTTCGCCCACCTCTTCCATCAGCCACATGAAAGTGCCGTCGACGCCGCGGGCGACGTCCTTCTCGTGATACATCCCGCGGATGAGCTGCTGAAACTCGCGAAGCGATACGTCGGCTGGCATGGCGATGGGATCAATGACGAATGATGAAATCCGAATGACGAACTGCCCATTGTACTGAGAATCGGTCGCGGGGCGAATCCAGAAGCCGCGGCTCAACGAGCCGCCGGAGCATGGCAGGAAGAAGAATAGGACGCGGATTTGCGCGGATTGGGCGGATGTACGCGGATTAATTAACCGCCTGAAGTTAGTGAACCGCGATTGCCTAATTCGTTCGCTCTCCTATTTCATCCGTGAGAATCCGTCAAATCCGTGCAAATCCGCGTCCTATTCGTCTCCTTCGCCATGCTCGTCAAGCGCTCCGGCGGGTCGTTGACCCGCGGCTACTTCTGGGCGGCAAACCGGAACGGTTTCCCGCCGGTCAGGTCGCTGCTGGTGATCGTCGGGCACCAATACTTCTCGACATGCTCCACCACCAGATCAGTCCCGGCGAAGTGATCGACGTGCGGCGCCATCTCGTGGTTGTACATCGTGTCGGTCAGGTCGCGGACGAGCACGACGTTCTTGCCCATCTTCACGAGCTGCCGGATCGCGAACGGCCGGCCAAGTACGCACATGTTGAGATGGACGCCGCAAATGATGACGTTATCGACGCCGCGCTCCGCAAAAAGATTGACCAGCTCCTGGCCGTTGTCAGTCACGGCGTCGCGCTTGTCGTCGATCTCGATCGCCGCGATCTGCCGTTTCCAGGGTGCGTTGATCTCGCACTGCTCAGCGCAATCGCACCCCATGTCAGAGTCGTCGATCGGCATTGCCGGCTCGCGCGGTTCGTCGGGATAATCCCATGCCGTTCCCCAGCGTTGGTCGGCGGCGAGCTCGATCGGCGGCTTGGCGTACGGCGCCGCGATCACACGGCGGCGGGCCGGCGTCTCTTTGTAGAAGTCGACGCACGTGCTGGGGGCGTGCACGACCAGTACGCCGGCGTCGCGAGCTTTGGAAACAAACTCGTTTAACGGGCCTGCCATCTCGACCACGCGCTCGGCGGCGCCACGGCACCAGTGATCGTCCCACATGTCGACGACCACGACCGCGGTCCGCTGCGGGTCCCAATCGACCGCCGCCTCAAACGGCGTAAACGTCTCGCCGGCGCCGGCGGGCGGTTTCAACCCGCGGGTGTGGAGTTTCAGCATCGGCGGATCCACCGCGGTTTCAGCCCAGGCGATCGCGCCGAACGATGCGACGGCAAGGGCAAACATCATCCGTTTCATGGCGTCCCTGTTGTTCGAGCCGGGAGCGAGATAAGCTCAATGTAACAACTTCCGCCCAGCGATTTGCATCATGTCCGAGTTTATCACCGTCGCCCGCGTCGGCGCCATTCCCGAGGGAAGCGGCGGCACCTTTCAAGTCGGCGTCCGGCTAGTGGCCGTCTTTAATCGCGGCGGCCAGTATTACGCCATCGACGACCTCTGCCCCCACATGGGAGCCTCGCTCGGCGCCGGCTACATGGACGAGGAGGGGGTGGTCACCTGCCCTTGGCACGCCTGGCATTTCTCAGTCTGCGACGGCACCTGGTGCGACAACCCGCGGATCAAGATCGACGCGTTCGAGACCCGCGTCGTGGGGGATGAGATTCAGGTGCGAAGCACGCCCACCAAACCGGCGTGCGAAGCACGCCGATCAAACCGGCGCCCCTAATCGTCATAATGTTCCGCCAACCGCCACGCCCATTTAGCCGCGGGCGCTAGCCCGCGCGGGCATGCCGGTGAGCGCCGCTCAACCCGCCGCGAGCGGACGGGGCTAAATGGGCGGTCATCGACGGCGATGCAGTTCGGCGATTCGTTATTTTGTTGGCGCGGTGACGTCGAACGTGCTAATCCACGTTCGGCACCCACTTCACGCCGATCGTTTGCTCGATCTTCTGCTCAACGACTTGGCCGGCGGCGGCGATCTTAAGATTCGTCACCTGCGAGATTTTTGATTGCTCCAAACGGCCTTCGACGCCGTTGAACAGCACTTCGCCGTTCGATTCCTGGCTCGGCACTTCGACCGTCACCTCGCCGCCGGCGAAGCTGACTTCGACCTTGGCGCTGAACTTCTCGAGCTTCGTGCCGTCAGTCTCGAGTGGGCCTTCGTACTTGTAGGTAGTGACGGCCGTCTGCGTGCCGACCACCGGGAGCTTCGCTTCGGCGGTGCTGGTCCACTCCTTGCCGACTTCGAGCGTTTCGGGAAGGACGAACGATGCCTGGCCGACCATCTTCTTAAAGCCCGCAGCGCTGGCGAGCTCGCCCATTTGAGCAGCGCCAGGTTGGTTCTTCAGCGCCTCGGCCACCGCCTCCGGAACAACGACGTCGGTCACTTCGCCGCGCGGCGTCATCGTCACGATGAACGCATGGCCGGTGATGGCCTTGAGCAGCGGGGCGGCCATCGCCGCTTGGCCTTGAGGATCTTCCTTAGCGTCGGTGTCGATCTCCGACTTCATCCCGTCGGCCGTCGAAATGGTCATCCGCATCCGGTCGACGCGTTGTTCGAGGATGGCCGAGCCGTCGGGCTTCACTTCCTTGACGGTCCACGACATGTCGATCGTCAGCACCGAGTCGACTGACATGTCGCCGCCGGCGCCAGTCTTGGTGACTTTCGTGTCTTGGCTCATCTGGAAGCGGTTGGTCAGCCCGGGGGTGAACTTCCAGACGACCGCGTCCGCAGCGCGGGCCGTCGACGCCGCGGCGGTGAGCAGTAGAAGAGAGCAGGCCAAAACTTGCGGGCGGAAGAGCGTGACGAGCGACGACATAGGTTCTTGTTCCGTATGGTTGGCTATTCAGCAAATGAGCGGTTGAGTAGGGCTGAAGCGGCAAGAAAGGTTCCCGCGAGCCCCTCCCTTCATGGGAGGGGGAATTTCAGGCCGCAAGAATCATACCACGAAGCTGCCGCCCGGTTCGACTACTATTGCTTCAGCCGCGGTTTGACGGTGAACGTCCTCGGCCCAGGCGGCCCCATCTTGGGCGATCGGCGGCCAAGTATTGTAGTGGCAGGGGGTCGCCTTCTTCGGGCTCAAAAACTTGACCGCCTCGACGGCATCCTCGGGGCCCATCGTGAACTGATCGCCGATCGGCAGCACCGCAAGGTCGAGCCCGCCGAGACCGATCAGCTTCATGTCGAGAAACAGCGCCGTGTCGCCGGCAAAGTAAAGTCGCTTCCCTGCTAGCTCCAGCAAAAACCCGCCGGGCACGCCGCCGTAGGCGCCGTCCGGAGTGCTGGAACTGTGGTGGGCGATGGTGAACTTCGCGCGACCGAACGGCTGTTGAACGCCGCCGCCGGGGTTCATCTGGACGACCTTGTCTGCAGCGACCCCTTCGCGCTTGAGCCACTCGCCCACCTCATAGTTAGCGAGCACGGTGGCGCCGGTCCGCTTCGCGATCGCCGGGGCGTCGGCCACGTGGTCGAAGTGGCCGTGGGTGAGGAGGATGAAATCGGCCTCGACCTTGTCGGCCTTGATGGGCGCCGCCGGATTGTCGTTGAGGTAGGGATCGATCAGCAGGCGACGCCCGCCGGCTTCGAGGGCGAAGCAGGAGTGGCCGAGCCAAGTGATTTTAACGGACATGCGGATTCTCGCGGGCAAGTGACGGTGGATGCGCTGCCTAGACTTGTACCCCGGTAGGTACAATGGAGGCAAGCGCGGGCGACAACTTGCCGGAACATTCCCGCAACGAGTTCGATCGCCCACGCCGCCCCGCCCATTTAGCCCCGTCCGCTCGCGGCGGGTCGGCGGTGGTTGTAGGGGCGGCGCCAAACGGCACGCCAGCGCGGGCTACCGCCCGCGGCTAAATGGTTCCAACGGCGTGGGACGTTTTTATTTGGGGTCATTCGGGTTCTTGATGCGATTGCGACGGTTGTCAATTTGTTCGTTCGCGCTGACGATCGCATTTGTTGCGATCGGGTTGATGATCGCGCCGCTCGCCCACGCCGCTAATGCCCCGCCGCCGCGCGAAGTCGATGCAAAGCGCGCCGCGGCCGCCGGCATCCGCGAACTCACTGGCCAGCACATTCGCCTCTTCACCGATCTGCCGTCGAGCCCCGCGGTCGACGAGCTTCCCGCGGTGTTCGACGCCGCGATCCCGCTGTGGGCGAAGTACTTCGATCTTGATGAGAACTCAATCCACGGCCAATTCCTCGGCTTCCTGATCAGCGACCGCGAAAAGTTCGCCTCCCTCGGCCTGCTGCCGGAAGAGAATCGCGACTTCGTCAACGGCTACGCTCGCAACCGCGAATTCTGGCTCGTCGAACAACCGAGCGACTATTACCGCCGCCATCTGATGCTGCACGAAGGGACGCACGCCTTCATGCAAACGCAACTCGGCGGCGCCGGGCCCGGCTGGTACATGGAGGGGATGGCCGAGTTGCTCGGCACGCATCGCTGGCAAGACGGCAAGCTCACCGTCGGCGTGATGCCGGCGTCGAAAGAAGCGACGCCCATGTGGGGCCGCATTAAGGTCATCCGCGACGCCATGAAGGCGGGAAAGCCCTGGCCGATCGAGGCGGTGCTGGAGGTCGACAACCGTCGACAGCTTGATACGGAACACTACGCCTGGACCTGGGCGCTGACGGCGCTGCTCGACGGAACGCCGGCGTTTCGCGAGGAGTTTCGGTCGCTGAAGCAGCATGTCGCTGACCCGGCGTTCAACGAAAAGTTCAAAGAGACGTACGGCCCCAAGTGGCGCTTGCTCAACCAGCAGTGGACCGCCTTCGTCGCCCAACTCGACTATGGGTATGACTTAGAGCGAATGGCGATCGCTTTACAGCCTGCAGTGAAGCGAAGCGAGACGGAGGTTTCGATCGCCGCCGACCGCGGCTGGCAGGCGACCGGCTGGAAGCTGGAAGCGGGACAGTCGTATCGCATCACCGCGCAGGGACAATTCCAGATAGCTTACGACGGCAAGCCGTGGCCCTGCGAACCGAATGGCGTGACGATCGAATACCACGACGGACGGCCGTTGGGCGCCTTGCTCGGCGCGATTGCGAGCACGAAGCCGAGCGAGGGCGATCCATCGTTTGCCAAGCCAATGCTGATTGGCAGCGAGGCAGTCATTCAACCCAAAAGCGAAGGCGTGCTTTGCCTGCGCGTGAACGACTCGCCGGCGAAGCTGGGGGATAATGCTGGAACCATCGAAATAACTCTCGAGCTGATACCTGCGACTAAGTAAGCTGCAGCGCCGCCTTCAACGCTTGATCGGCCTGCTTCAATAGCGGCGGCGAAAGATGACCGATGCCCCGCAGCACGTCTTGCTGAGCAATCGTGAAGAGGTTGCCGCACTTGATCGACGAAAGGCCATTCAATCCGGCGGAATGTCCCTCGGCGGTCGTCGGATCGACCAGCACTTGCGTCGCCTCGGCAGCGTGACGGGTATTGCCAGTGATCATGGCGATCACCGTGTGAGTCAATCGCTGGTTATCGCGATCGTTTTGCACTACGAGCGCCGGGCGGTTCTTCCCGCGCGAACCGTCGACGTACGGGAACTGCACGATGACGACGTCGCCGCGAGTCATTGGTAGCTGTCGAGCAGAGGATCGTGGGCGTCGTCATCGGCCATCAATCGCTCGATGGTCGGATACGCTTCGCGCGGATCAAACGTGTCGCCAGCGTTGATTGACCGATATTGCTCTGCCGACAGCAAATAGAAGACTTGATTCGTCGCCGTGTCGAAAAGTTCGACCGGCGTGCCGACCTGAATCGCCTGCTTCAAATTCGGATCAAGTTCTGTGCGGTGCATAGTGTTAAGTATAGCTCGCCCCTACCAATAAACATACCGCTGGAACAACTCCCGCTCCTTCGGCGGCAGCGTCTGCACGTCGGGCACCAAGAACCGGTTGTCGTCGAGGTCGAGCAACATCTTGCCGCGCTCGCCGAAGTCTTGCACCTGGCTTTGGCTCCAACGCATCGTGAATCGCCGCGGCCCGTGGGGGGTGCGGACGTCGCAGTGTAGG
The DNA here is from genome assembly GCA_013822725.1 of Pirellula sp. Lineage (GTDB taxonomy): Bacteria > Planctomycetota > Planctomycetia > Pirellulales > Lacipirellulaceae > Lacipirellula. The sequence continues at coordinate 72,659 of PNKX01000021.1, read as the reverse complement.
TGACCGAGTTCGAGGTTGATCGCGTCGACGCCTTCGATCGTTTGGAGGAAGTAGCGACGGTCGAGCGCGGAGCGGACGAGCTGTTGAGCTTCCGCCGGCCATTCCTTCAAGTTGCGGAGAATGCCGACTTCCTGCTGCTCGCCGTCGCGGGTCCAGACGCGGAGGCTGATGTAGTCTTCGGGGTTGGTTGCTGGGAACAGATTCACCGCGAAAACTCCGCGGTGAACTTTGTCGTCGGCGAGGACGACCGTCATCGTATCGCGAGCGCCGGCGCAAATTTGCGCGTCACCCGGCAATAGCCACTGCGGGAGGAACTTCTTCGCGTCGTTCGTCGCGGCAGCGTCGGCCGCCGCCTTCGACTCGGCAGTAACGGGCTCATCGGCTTTTTCGAGCAGATCATCAATCGAAGCCTTCGGCGAAGTCTGCGACTGCAGACGCACGAGCTTCGCATACCGCCCGTTCTCGGTGATGAGTTGCTCGTGGCTTCCCTGTTCAACTAAGCGGCCGCGATCGAACACCAAAATGCGGTGGGCATCACGCAGCGTCGACAGCCGATGAGCGATCGCAATCGTCGTCCGTCCGCGGGTGAGCGCCTTCAGCGCCTGCTGGATCGCCTGCTCGCTCTCGGCGTCGACGCTGCTGGTCGCTTCGTCGAGCACCAAGATCGGCGGATCGTACAGAATCGCCCGAGCGATCGAGAGTCGTTGCCGTTCGCCGCCGGAGAGGCCCGTGCCCCGTTCGCCGAGCCAGGTGTCGTACCCGAGCGGCGAGTTGAGGATGAACTCATGCGACTGGGCCGCCTTGGCCGCCGCGATCGCTTGTTCCGGACCGCTCGTCGGTAAGCCGTAAATGAGATTGTCCCAGATCGTGCCGCGGAACATGAACGGCTCTTGCAACACGACGCCGACTTGCCGTCGGAGTTGATTGGCAGCCAACTGCCGCACATCGACGCCGTCGACCATGACGCGGCCTTCGTTGACGTCGTAGAACCGGCAGAGCAAGTTCACGAGCGTGGTTTTGCCGCTGCCACTCTTGCCGACGATGCCGATCGTCTCGCCCGGCTCGATCGCGAAGCTGACGTCGCGCAGCACCGGTTGGTGGCGCTCGTAGCCGAAAGTCACCTTGTCGAACTCGATGCGCCCCTTCACGTCGGGCAGGTCGATCGGATCGGCAGGATCGGTTGATTCGACCGGCGTGTCGAGCAGCTCGAACACCCGCTGGCACCCCGTAAGGAAGTTGGTGAGCCAAGTGGTGAACTGCGACAGCGTCGCCAGCGGCGTGTAGAACATCGCGAGGTACGCAAGGAACGCCATCAACGAACCAAGCGTCATCTTGCCCGCCAGCACGTCGCGGCCGCCGACGTACCAGACGATCAGGCCGCCGAGGCTGAAGATGAGCTGCATCGTCGCCGAGAACGCGGCAGTGGAGTAATCGACGCGGATGCGCGAAGTCCGCAGGTAATCGCTGATGCGGTTGAAGCGGTCGTACTCGCGATCTTCCTGGGCGAACGCCTTCACGACGCGGATGCCGGAGAGCATGCCGGTGAGCATCCCCGCCTGCTTGCTGCTGCTGTCCCAGTAACGGTAATGCTTCGGGTGGACCCGCTTCCAGAAGTACCAGCTGCCGACGATCACCAACGGCGCCGGGATGAGCGTGTAGACGGCCAGCTTCGGGTTGAGCGTGAAGAGCATCACGCCAACGGCCGTCACCTGGACGATCTGCAGCAGGAAACCGCCGGTGATTTGTTGGAGCAAGCTCTGAATCACTTCGCTGTCGTACGCGACGCGGCTGGTGATCGAACCGACCTGATGCTTGTCATAATAGCCGAGGCCGAGCGCGTGGAGCTTTTCGACCAGCTTGGCCCGCAGGTCGAAGGTGAGCGCCACGCCGACGCGCGTCGCCAGCCGTCCCTTGGCGAAGTTGACGATGCTCAGCACGATGCGCGCCAGCGCCAATGCCGAGACGACCGCCAAGAGCGCGGTGAGCAACGATTGCGGATCGAGGGCTTGCTGCCCCCCTTTAAGAATGTCGTCAACCAAGTATTGCTGCAGCTTCGGCGGCGCCAGTTCCGCGGCGACGGCCACGAGCATCAAGCCGCACATGATCGCGGCCGTCACACGATGTGGCCACAACATTTGGGCCAGCCGGCCAAAGATCGCCTTGCGCGGAATGCAGCGGGGGCACGCCTCCCCCGGCGTCGGCAGCCGCTGGTCGCACTTCTCGCAGTGCGTCTTCTGCAGCGTCTCGCCTTTATGGATCTCGATGGCGCCGGTGGTGCGCAGTTCTTCCAGGCTGCGAGCAACGCGGTGGAACCGATCGGCCTCGGCGTTCGAGTAGCGGGCGAGATCGACCCAGTGGTCATCGACGTACGCCTGCAAGAATCCCGAACCGACGGCGCCCTGCGTACGAAACTCCTGCACGTCGGCCACGGGGACGTAGCTCTCGACCCGCGGCGACGAGTTGCCGTCGGCGCCCTCAGCCTGCTCAGCGACCGCCGCCACGTTGGCATGGGTCGCGACGATCCAATGCCGGCGCGGCCTCCCCGAGAGCGAAAGATCGGTGCTGGTCGACAGCAGCACCGGGACCCCGTTGAGTCCCTGAACGTCGAGTTCCTTCTTGACGGCGAGCGGCAATTCTTCGTGAAGCATAGCAGTCGTGATAATCGTCTCCGGGTGAAACGTGCAAGATGAACCCCAGAAAGGGGCGCCTTTCGCTGCCAGCACGTTTCGATGGCGGCGGGAAAGGGGGAGGGAATGGGCAACCGCGTCGCCCCATTAGCCCCCGGTCACTGACGGGGGGTTCAACGCGGGGCGGAAGCCCATCAAATCGGCGGGAAGTCGTTCATCGCAGGGAGTCGCGAGAGGCCGCCGGCAGGAGCGGCAAGGGAAAGCCCGCGGCCAAAGCCGAGCGGGAACGTAGGATTATAGGAGTTCGCTCCGCGCCGACCATTCTTGCCGCGCCGCCGGCACGACGCTCGCCGCCAGCGCACCAGGCGCGATTGGCGACGATTGACACCCTCCGTCCACGCTCTGACAATAACGATGTTGCGTCTAAATGGAGCAGCGATAGTCAGTTGCGATGCAGCACCCATCGCCCGACGCCGCGTCCCCCATTTAGCCCCCGGTTCTTCAAACCGGGGGCCCGCGCCGCACAACATTTTTGCCCCCAACTCGACACGTCGCTAAGCCCCCCAAGAGCCCCCGTAGATGAGCAATCCTCTCGCCGCCGCTGATCCCGAAGTTTGGTCCGCCGTCGCCGACGAAATCCAGCGCCAGCAAGATGGCCTGGAGATGATCGCTAGCGAGAACTACACCAGCCCCGCCGTCATGGCGGCCGCTGGCAGCGTGCTGACCAACAAGTACGCCGAAGGCTACCCCGGCAAGCGTTACTACGGCGGCTGCGAGTTCGTCGACGTGGTGGAGAACCTCGCCATCGACCGAGCCAAAAAGCTGTTCGGCGCCGAGTTCGCCAACGTCCAGCCCCACAGCGGCTCGCAGGCGAACACGGCGATCTACCTCGCCGCCCTCCAACCGGGCGACACGGTGCTGGGCCTCGATCTCGCCCACGGCGGTCACCTGACGCACGGCATGCGGCTGAACATCTCCGGCATGCTCTACAACTTCATTAGCTACGGCGTGCGGAAGGAAGATCACCGGCTCGACTTCGACCAGATCGCCAAGCTCGCCCGCGAGCACAAGCCGAAGTTGATCGTCGCCGGCGCCAGCGCTTACCCCCGCGAGATCCCGCACGGCAAGTTCGCCGAGATCGCCCGCGAGGTTGGCGCCAAGCTGATGGTCGACATGGCCCACTACGCCGGCCTCGTCGCCGCTGGGCTGCACGACAACCCGGTACCGGTCGCCGACTTCGTGACCACCACCACGCACAAAACGCTCCGCGGCCCGCGCGGGGGCTTGTGCCTCAGCAAGGAAGAATACGGCAAGACGATCAACAGCCGCGTCTTCCCTGGCATCCAGGGCGGGCCGCTGATGCACGTCATCGCCGGCAAGGCGGTCTGCTTCGGCGAAGCGCTGCAGCCCGAGTACAAAACCTACATCAAGCAGGTGATGGCCAACGCCAAGGCCCTGGCCGAAGTGCTTACCGCGGGCGGCCTGCGACTCGTGAGCGGCGGCACCGACAACCACTTGATGCTGGTCGACGTCACCCCGCTGGGCATCGGCGGCAAGCAAGCCGAGCACGCCCTCGACGCCGCGGGCATCACCGTCAACAAGAACATGATTCCCTACGACCAACGCAAGCCGATGGACCCGAGCGGCATCCGCGTCGGCACTCCGGCGCTCACCACCCGCGGCATGGGCGAAGACGAAATGCAGACGATCGGCGGGTGGATGCTCGATGCCCTTCGCGCCGTCGACGACGCGAAGGTTCACACCCGCATCCGCGAGCAGGTCCGCGAACTCGGCGTCAACTTCCCCGCTCCCACCGTTGCGGATCAATTCGCCGACGCGACGGCGGCTGTTTGATCTGACTGAATTGAACGTCGATTTATTTTTTGACAGGATTACAGGATTGATTCGGGTCGACTGGATGAATGCAGAACGAATGGATCGAGTCAAATAATCAGATTCGCGATTGTTCGCGTGATTAGCGGGCTGTATTCGAAACCCTGTTAATCCACCCAATCCTGTTATCCTGTCCATCACCCAATCGAGCATCCATCCCGCAGCGAAGGCAAGATGAGCCAACCAATCCGCGACCGCGTGCTGATCGCCGACGACAACGAAGCCAACGTCGAGTTGCTGGAGGCCTATCTCGGCGATAGCGGGCTCGAGGTGGAGATCGCCGTCGCGGTCGACGGGCAAGACACGCTCGAAAAAGCGGCGTCCTTCAAGCCTGACCTGATCCTGCTCGACGTGATGATGCCGAAGCTAAGCGGCTTCGAAGTCTGCCAGAAGCTCAAGGGCGATCCGGCGACGCGCGGGATCATGATCCTCATGGTCACGGCGCTCAACGAACATGGCGACATGGAACGAGCCGTCGACGCCGGGACCGACGATTTCCTCTCGAAGCCGGTCGATAAGGTGTCGCTGGTCAAACGAGTCGAGCAAATGCTGAAGCTGCGTAACGTCACGGACGAACTGGAACGCTTGCGGCGGTACATCGAACAGATGGAAGCGGAACGCTAAACATTCGCTAGAATGAATTGGGTGCCACTGGCGTGTCGCCAGTGGGATGTGTTGAAGCGGCATGGCTGCCGAATGAAATGCAAGCAGCCTGAGGATGGGGCCGCTTGCAGCCTGTGGTTGATGGAGACCGCGTACCTACTTCAGCACTGGCAGGATGCCAGTGGCACCCCATAGGAACGAGCCGTCAGGAGGTGCGATGAAACGAAGCCTGCTAACCGCCGCGTTCCTCCTGCTTGCTCACAGCGTAGCTTTCAGCGCCGAGGCAACGCCCGCGTCCGACCCCGACGCCGTCGCTAAACTCATCCTGCAGCTCGGCTCCGACCAGTTCGCCCTCCGCCGCCGCGCCGAGGAAGAACTGACCCGTCTCGGTCCCGCCGCGCAAGAACAGCTCAAGCTCGCCGAGCAAAGCAACGACCTTGAAGTCGCCGAACGGGCCAGCTACATCCTGCAAAGCATGCGGGTCGACTGGATTCGTCCGCAAGATTCTGCCGAGGTCCGCCGCGCGCTCTCCCGGTTCGGCGACCTGTCGCGCGAGGAAAAACAGAACCGCATCCAAGTGCTCGTCGACCTGCCAAACGGCCAAGGGTTTCCAGCCCTCTGCCGCATCGCCCGCTTGGAACACATTCCCGGCGTCGCTCGCCGTGCGGCGATTTCGCTCCTGGACCAAAAGTTCCCGGCCGAAGGGACGCCCGCCCTGGTCGAGGCGTGTCGACAAGAACTCCAAGCCGACGCCCGTCCCGCCGCCGCGTGGATCGAACTCTGGCTCCGCGAACAATCAGATCGGCAGGCGACGCTCGCCGACTGGAACAAGGCCATCGACGCCGAGGTGAAGCTGCTCAACGAGGAATCGCCCGACACCGATTTCCCCACGGTCTTCGCACTGCTGCAACGTCGGCTCGACGTTTGCAACGAACTGAAACTCGTCGACGAAACGACCGCCGCGCTGCTGGCGATCGTCGACCTGATGAACAAGGACGAGGATCGGCGCCAATTCGATTCGAGCCTCGTCTATGCAATCGGCTGGGTCGTCGATCACGAGCGGTGGGACGTTCTCAACCAGCTCTATCAAAAGTATCGCGGCGAAATCCACGGCGATCGCAAGCTTCTCTATCGCTATGCGGCCGCCCTCTCGCGGGCCGGACAAACGGAGGAAGCCAACAAGCTCGCCGAGCGGGCGTTCGCGATGAAAGTCGACGATCCGATCGATCGCGTCTCGATCGCGGCCGCCATCGCCGAGATCGGCGCCGTCGATTGGGCGCTGCGCGAATACAAGACGGCCATCGAAGCGATGCCGCCAATGAGCTACGAATCGCTGATCGCCCGCCGCGAAGTCTCGACATGGCTTCACGACCGTCAGGACTACAAAGGCGCCTCGGACGTTCTGCTGGAGTTCTTTCAGCAGATCCAAGCCAAAGAGAATCGCCTCGCCCGACGGGAACTGCTCCAGCAGCTCGACGGCACTCAGTATCTGAACGCGATCGAGGGTCGGCAGTTGCTCTACCAGGCCAACTACCAACACTCCCGCGGCGAGTACGACCTGGAACGCGAGACGCTGGAGAACGCTTACAAGAAATACGACGACGACCCTGACATTCTGATCGCGATGTTCCGCCTGCCCGACGCCACGGCGGAATACAAACAGCAGACCCGCGACCGCATCGCCAAGATGAGCGAGTCGTACTCGAACCAGATCGACGATTCGCCCGAAGATCCGTCGAAGTACAACCAATGGGCCTGGCTGGTGAGCAATACCGAGGGGGACTTCGCCCAGGCAGTCCAGCATTCGCTCCATTCGCTGGAACTATCGCCCAACGAGCCAAGCTACCTCGACACGCTCGGCCGCTGCTATTTCTCCGCGGGTGACGTAGAGAACGCGATCAAATCGCAGCAAAAGGCGGTAGAACTGGCGCCGCAGTACCAAATCATGAGGCGGCAACTCGCCGAGTTTGAGAAAGCGAAGAAGTAGCCCGCGAATGACGCGAATAAAAAATGGACAGGATCACAGGATTGGGATGGATCTTCAGGATTAAGAACAATCAACTCCTCATCCTGTCGATCCACTTCCATCCTGTTATCCTGTCAATAAATCCATTCGCGTGATTCGCGGGTAATTAGGCTGTAAAAAATGGCACAACGATTATTTAACGTCGAAGGCGTGCGGCTGGCTTGCGAGGATGCGGGCGCCGGGCCGCCGATCGTGCTGCTCCACGGGTTTCCGCTCGATCACACGATGTGGGACGCGCAGATTGCGGAGCTGCAAACGCACTTCCGCGTCATTGCCCCCGACCTGCGCGGCTTCGGCGCTTCGCAGCTCGCCGACGGCGACGCGGAGAATGGCGTCGGCATGGAACGCTACGCCGCCGACGTCATCGGGCTGCTCGACTGGCTGCAAGTGAGCGAACCCGTTGTGCTGGCAGGGCTTTCGATGGGGGGCTACATCGCTTGGCAGGTAGCCCTCCGCTGGCCCGATCGGATCCGCGGCCTCATCCCGTGCGACACCCGCGCCGTGGCCGACGCCGATGAGCCGCGGGCCGCGCGGTTCAAAATGGCCGAGGCGGCAATGCAAGCCGGCAATTCCTCGCCGGCGCTCGTGATGATTCCGAAGCTGCTTGGCGCCGAGACCCGCGAGCAACGTCCCGAAGTCGAAGCCAAGCTCCGCGCGATGATCGAACGCCAATCGGCCGAAGCGGTCGCCGCCGCCCAACGCGGCATGGCCCGCCGTGAGGACGTCCGCGGCAAACTCGACGCGATCACCGCCGACTCGCTCTGCATCGTCGGCGTCGAAGACGTCATCAGCCCGCCGGCGGAAATGCACGAGTTCGCCGTGCTGCTGGCGAAGTCAGGCGACGATGACGTGGCCCTCGTCGAGATCGACCATTCCGGCCACATGACGCCGATGGAGAACCCTGCAGCGTTTACCGCGGCGATCGCCGCGTTCGCAAAGAAGTGCTACGGGCTGGGTGGCACGCCCTGAGGTACTCCGAAGGGCGTGGCGAACCCTTATGCCGCTGCAACCACGCCCATCGGCTGCGCCTCTGAGCGTGCCGCCCATTTAGCGGCTACCCACCTAGCCGGTACCAAGACTGAATCTTCAGCACCGCCGAGTCGTCGGGAAACGTGTGAAACGCCTGGACGCACAGCGACTTGTCGCGCGACTCGATGTTCACGTAGCTCAGGGCGCCTGTCTCGAAGCGGCCGCTTGGCTCAAACCGCTGCAACATTCCTTGCCGCGTTCCGGCCAGCGTTAACTCGCGCTGGTAGGCGGCGAACTTCTCATGATCGGCCGGTTCGAGCGAGAAGCTCATCTCGTAACTCAGCCCGGGACGAATCTCGATCCGATCGGTCCGATCGCCTTTGAGCCGGTACGACATCAGCCGGCGGCGTTGCGGCAGCGGGTGATGGGCCCCGGCGGCGACCTCGGTGAGGGTCATCCCCCGATACTGCCAGGCGACGACGTGCCCGGCGCTGGTGATCTGCACGGTCGCCTTGTAGGCGCCTCGCTCGACGGTGCGCGACTGCTGGATGTCGAACAACTCCGGATGGAGCGACCGACCGTAGAGCTGATACACCAGTTCGGCAATCTTCGGACGAACGGAAATCACAGGGAGTCTTCTTATGCTGTTCTGACGCGACGCGCCGTGCTAGCGGAGGTCGTCGTCATTTTGTCACGCGGTTGGGGAGTCGTCGACGATGCTTGCGGCGTCCATGTCTTCCGCGTCGCGCGAGGCGTCGTCAGGCTCGATTATACTTGCCGTGGCAAAAGCAAACAAACGCGGATTTCGTTTCCTCATTTTGTTCGTCGCATCCAGCTTGACAGAAAACCGAACGCCTGCGCGCGTCGGGCGCACGCCGATGCTAGCATCGCGGCCTCAAAACACACATGAAACAAGTCAGCGCCGAAGTTTATCGCACGCTATTCAACGCACTCGGCCCGCAGCAGTGGTGGCCTGCCGAGTCGCCGTTCGAAGTGATGGTCGGCGCGATGCTCGTGCAGAACACCGCTTGGAAAAACGTCGAACATGCGATCCGGAATCTACGCGACGCGGGCCTGCTCGATCCGCATCGTTTGGCCGCGGTCGCGGAGCCGGAGCTCGCTGAGCTAATTCGCCCCGCCGGCTACTACCGCCTCAAGGCAAAACGGCTGCGACATTTGGTTGAATTCTTCGTCACGCGTTTCGACGGCTCGATCGACGCCATGCGAGCCGTGCCGACCGATGTGCTGCGCGAAGAACTGCTGGCAGTCCACGGCGTCGGCCCCGAGACGGCCGACTCGATTCTTAACTACGCACTCGACAAACCAACGCTGGTCGTCGACGCCTACACCCACCGCATCTGGACGCGGCACGGGTGGATCGACGCAGCCGTCGACTATCACGCCCTGCAGGAAGAGGTTGCCCGCGGCATGCCGAATGATCCGCAGACCTACAACGAGTTTCACGCCCTGCTGGTGAACGTCGGTCACCACTGGTGCAAGCGAACGCCGAAGTGCGACGCGTGCCCGTTGCGAGAATTGCTCCCGCCCGGCGGCGTCGCGTGCTAGCAGATGAATTTATGATTTCTGATTTGAAGAAGGCAGCCGCCATCTCGCCAGCAAATCAGAAATCACAAATCACAAATCATCCATCCCTTGCTAGCAGCGCCGCCAAAGTGCCGTAGCACTGCCAGCCGACAATACCTACTATCCCGCGCGCCGATGGCTGCGCTCGCACGCCATCGTGCGCTTTCGCTTGACTCGTTGTTCGCATGTTTCGGAGGATCTGCCGTGAGTTCCCTTCGCCCACTGGCCACGATTACCCTGCTGGCCGTCGTCGGCGTCGTGCTGTACATGAAGATCAACGAAACCGAACCGGTCATTCCGGAGGGCGTTGGCGAATGGTCGAACCAATTGGAGATCGGCGCTGACGGCGGCGCGGCGGCTGTCCCCGGCGTCGGTTTAAGCGCAGCCCCCGCACTCGAGGCCCCGCCGTTCAACCCCGCTGCTCCCGCAGGCGGAACCGCCGCCGCTCCGGCTGGCGACGCCGCACCCGCGTGGAAGCCCGAACCGCTCCTCTCCAGCAAGACCGACGCCAAGGCAGCAGCGGAACACGATCACGCCGGCCATGACCACGCCCACGACGACGAGGAATCGTCGCCCGTCGCGCGCTCCGCCGACGTCCCCGACATGCCGCCGCTGCCTGAGTCGAACTCCACCGCCAAGAGCAGCGAGTCGACGCCGGCGGCCGTGGTCGCCGTGCCGTTCGTCAACACTCCCGGCAGTACAACGCCGTCGACCCCCGCGGCGACGCCGACGGCCGCGACGCCCGCGCCCGCCGCTTCGGCTGCCGCCAATCCGTACGCACCGGCCCCCGACGCCAGCGCGTCGACGATGACCGAGCCGCCGCCGTTCGACGCCGCCGCCACGCCCGCCCCAGCCGGCGGCTCTGCTCCCGAGGCGAATGCCGCGCTCGCGAGCGAACCGATCACCCCCACCGATTCAGCCAAGGGTTCGATGTACGCCTCGGCCCGCGTCGCCGTGCAGGCCGATCTCGATCGCGGCGAATTGGGCAAAGCGCTCGCCAAGCTCTCCGAGTGGTACGGCGATCCGTCGCTGACGCCTGAGGAGACGCAAGAAGTCGAAACGCTGCTCGGCCAGTTGGCCGGCGACGTCATCTACGAAGGCCCGCCGGCTCATCGCCTCGCGCCCAGCCATATCGTCGCGACCGGCGAGACGCTCGAAACGATCGCCCAAAAGTACAACGTCCCGTGGCAATTGCTCGCGAAGATCAACCGCATCGCCGATCCGACCGCCGTGCCAGTCGGTCACGAGTTGAAGGTGATGCAAGGCCCCTTCTCGGCGATCGTCGATCTCGGCAAGCGCCGGATGACGCTGATGCTCGATCGCTGCTACGCCGGCAAGTTCAACATCGAACTCGATCCGACCGCGTCGATCGAAGAGGGATCCTGGAAGGTCGACCAGAAACTGCTGACCCCCATCGTCGGCGGCGTCTACGGCCAACCGGCCGGCGCCACCGAAGACCGCGGGCTGCTCCTCACGAACGCCGCCAACCCGACGAGCCAACCCGCGATGCTCCGCGGCCCCGGCACGCCCGACCAAGTGTCGGCGCCCCCGGCGGCGCGCGTCATTCGGTTCAAGGCGACCGACGTCGAGGACGTCTACGACATCCTGTCGGTCGGGTCGACGATCACGATCCGGCGGTAAGTTGCAACCGCTTAGTTTGATTGAACCACGACGACACGACGGGCACGACGAGAAGAAACGGTTGAGGAAGAACCGCAAAAGAACGCCGATAGACGCAGATAACACTTATTTGCGTTCATCCGCGTCCATCGGCGGTTCCATTCTTTTCTGTATTTCCTTGGCGCTCTTGGCGTCCTTGGCGGTTAAGTCTTCGAACGCGTCGATTCGCCGCTGGCGTGGCCCCTGGCAAGTTCCACGACCTTCGTGGTATACCCCGGCATTGACCATCGTTTAACCGCTGCCGGGAGAGTTGAAGCCATGTACGACAAACAAGCCCTCATCAGTCTGATCAAAGAAACCGCCCTCCAGTTCGGCGACTTCACGCTCGCCTCGGGGAAGAAGGCGACCTTCTACCTCGATTGCCGCAAGGTGACGCTCGACTCGCGCGGGGCGAAACTGATCGGCGCCGGCATGCTGGAGCTACTCGGCGACAAACTGCCGCACCTCGTCGGCGGCATGGCCATCGGCGCCGACCCGATCACCGCGGCGATCCTCACCCTCGCCGGCGTGCAGGGCAAACAACTCCGCGGCGTGATGGTTCGCAAGGAACCGAAGCAACACGGCACCGGCAAATACGTCGAAGGCCCCTACGCCGCCGGCGAAGAGCTGGTGATCGTCGAAGACGTCGTGACCACCGGCGGCTCGTCGCTGCTGGCGATCGAACGCTGCGAAGCGGCTGGGCTCAAGGTGAAGCGCGTCTTGACGATCGTCGACCGCCTCGAAGGAGGCCGCGAAGCCTTTGCCGCGAAAGGGTATGAACTGACGACGCTCCTCACGATCAAAGACTTCGGCATCACCCAGTAGCCGCGGCTCAACGAGCCGTTGGATTTCTGATTTAGGATTTATGATTTGCTTGCGAGCTAACCACTCCTTCTTCAAATCAGAAATCATACATTCTTCACGTTGAACGACGGCTACAACCCGACGCAGCCACCTCCATGGAAACCTCCCTCCACCGTCAGCTGAAAGCGATCTACGCCGGCGACGACGGTTGCTGCGAGGTCGTCCACGGCAAGTACCGCATCGACGCCGTGCGTGGCGATGAGCTGATCGAGATCCAACATGGTTCCCTCGCCGCGATCCGCGACAAGATCCGCAAGCTCCTCGCCAAGCATCGTGTGCGGATCGTCAAACCAATCGTCGCCAACAAGCTGCTGGTGAAACTCGACGGTCGCGGCGGCGCCGAGTTGAGTCGCCGCCGCAGCCCGAAGCGGGGCACGCTGCTCGACGTCTTCGACGAGCTCGTCTACTTCACGCGCGTCTTCCCGCATGAACGCCTCACGCTCGAAGTCGTACTGGTCGACGTCGAAGAACGACGCTTCCCCGGCCGCGGCAAACGCCGCCGTCGCCGCAGCTCCGAACGCGACTTTCAAATCGAAGATCAACGCCTGCTGCAAATCGTCGCCTCCCAAACCTTCGCGACCACCGCCGACTTGAAGCGACTGCTACCAAAGCGGATGCCCAAGCAATTCCACACGGCCCACCTGGCCGAACGGCTGAAGACCCCGCGGTTCACCGCCCAGCGGATCGCTTACTGCCTCCGCCAAATGGGCGCCGTCGAAATCGTCGGCAAGGAAGGGAACGCGATTCTCTATTCCTATGCCAGCAAGAAAGCGGCGTAGCAAACCGCATTACAGCCCCTGGCTCCGCCAGGGGGTCGGCCACCATGCCGGAAATGGTAGCCCTGCGTGGTGCTACCCCCTGGCGGAGCCAGGGGCTGCAGGAAATGGACTTCGCCGCGAGCATGCGGCTCCCCCCTCGCCCTTGCAGCCCTCCGCTCAAAGGCGTACGCTGCTGAGATTCGCGCCACCCCCCGCTGCCCACCTTTCCCAAACTCTTTCGGCCTGAAGGTTCCCTGCAATGAGCGACAGTTATTCGGCGGTCGGCGGAGCGCCCGTCCGAACTCTGTCGGGCGTCCAGATTCTCGCGACCGGCAGCTTTGTCCCTGACAACGTCGTGACGAACGCCGACCTTTCGTCGCTCGGCTGCGACCCTGAATGGATCGTCCAGCGGACCGGCATTCGCGAACGCCGCCACGTCCCGCCCGGGATGACCACGAGCGACATGGCGGTCGCCGCCGCCGAGCGTTGCCTCGCAGCGGCCAATATCGACCGCTCGGAAATCGATCTGCTCGTCCTCGGCACGATGACCCCTGATCGATTGCTTCCCGCGACCGCGACGCGCGTGCAAACCCGCCTCGGCCTGCAATGCGGCGCCATCGACGTCAACGCCGCGTGCGCCGGCTTCACCTACGCCCTGACGACCGCGATGCAATTCGTCGCCACCGGCTGCAGCAAGAAGGCGCTCGTGATTGGCGCCGACGCGAACTCGCGGGCGATCGATCCGACCGACGTGAAAACGTATCCCCTGTTCGGCGACGGCGCCGGCGCCGTGTTGCTCTCGGCCGGCAGCCCCGAGCAAGGCGCGCTCGCCTACACGATCGGCGCTGACGGTTCGGGCATGGAACTGTTGCATCGCCCCGTCGGCGGCGCCGAGTCGCCCTATCAGATCGGCGTTGAACCAAATTCCTGGCTCCTGAAAATGGATGGCCGGCCGGTCTTCAAGTGGGCCGTCCGCTTGGTCGAAGAAACCACGCGGCAGGTGCTCGAAGCTTCGGGCCTATCGACCGAACAGATCGATTGCTGGCTCTTCCACCAAGCCAACGTCCGCATTCTCGACGCGGCGATCGAAGCCCTCGAAATCAATCGCGAGCGCGTCGTCATGCACATGGACCGCTACGGCAACACCTCGGCCGGCAGCATCCCAATCGCCCTCGACGAAACCGTCCGCGCCGGCGGCATCCGCCGCGGCGACCACCTGCTGATGTCCGGCTTCGGCGCCGGCCTCGCTTGGGGCACGATCGTCTGGCGCTGGTAACTTGGCCAATGGTAGCCGCGGGTCAACGACCCGCCGGAGCGATCGATACAGGGTTCGAAGAATAGGACGCGGATTGTCGCGGATTTAACGGATTCTCGCGGATAAGAAGAAGTTAAACACAGAGAGCACTGAGGACACAGAGAAAAAGACGATTGTCGCCCGTGCCTATTCTCTCTGTGACCTCCGTGTCCTCTGTGTTGAAATATTCATTGTTCTCGAGCAGTTAAGCGATAAGAGCTAAGTTTCAACTGCCGAGTTGCTTCTTATCCGCGAACATCCGCCAAATTCGCGAACATCCGCGTACTATTCTTCTTCATAATTCATCCTTCCAATACCGCTCCGGCCGGTCGTTGACCGGCGGCTACTTTTATTACGAGCATCTCATGGCCACTTCCAAAGCAAAGTCACCCAAGGTTAAGTCCAGCTCCGCCAAGCCAAAGGCCAAAACCCTCCCGCCGCGCGAGAAAGTCAAAGTCGACGACACCTGGGATCTCGACTCCCTCTTCAAGAACGACGAAGAGTGGGAAGCTGCCTTCGAGAAGTGGAAGAAGCTCATCCCGAAGTTCGAGAAGTTCCGCGGCACGCTCGCCGACGGGCCGAAGCAGCTGGCCGCTTGCCTGAAGTTCGACGAAGAGTTCGACCGCGTCGGCGAACGCCTCGGCACCTACGCCTTCCTCAAGTCGACCGAAGATCAGGCCAGCAGCAATTATCAGCGGATGAAGGGCCGCCAGCAGCACGCCGGCAGCGAGGCGAGCCAGGCCGCCAGCTTCATCCGTCCGGAGATCCTCGCGATACCCGCCAAGAAGATGAAGGAGTACATGGCCTCGAAGGAGCTGGCCCACTATCGGCTGGTCCTTGAGCGGATCCAACGCTACAAGCCCCACACGCTCAGCGACGGCGAAGAACGCTTGCTCGCCATGCAGAGCGAGATGTCGGACGCCTCGAACCGCATCTTCCGCCAGCTGAACGACGCTGACCTCAAGTTCGGCATGGTCAAAGATGAGAGCGGCGACGAGATCGAACTCTCGCACTCGTCGTTCTCGGCGCTCCTCCACTCGCCCAAGCGCGAGGTTCGTAAAGCGGCGTTCCACCAATATTACGACGTCTTCGCCGCGCACCAGAACACGCTCGCCGCGACGCTCGGCGGCTCGGTGCAGCGCGACGTCTACTACGCGAAGGCCCGCGGCTACACGAGCGCTCGCGCCGCGGCGCTCTTCCCCGACAACGTCCCGATGTCGGTCTACGACAACCTCATCGAGGAGGTCCACCGCCGCCTGCCGGCCCTCTACCGCTACTTCGATCTGCGGCAGCGGAAGATGAAGCTGAAGAAGATCCATCAGTACGACACCTACGTGCCGATCCTCAGCGACCTCGATCAGACCCGCAACTGGAAGCAGGGCGTCGACGCGGTGATGAGCTCGCTCACGCCGCTTGGCGACGAATATTGCAGCGTGCTGGAAAAGGGCCTCACCTCCGCTCGCTGGTGCGATCGCTATCCGAACCGCGGCAAGCAAAGCGGCGCTTTCAGCTGCGGCAGCTTCGACGGCGCGCCCTACATCCTGATGAACTACCAGCCGACGGTGCTCGACCACGTCTTCACGCTCGCCCACGAGGCGGGCCACTCGATGCACAGCTACTACTCGTCGAAGACGCAGCCGTTCATCTACTACGACTACGTCATCTTCGTCGCCGAGGTGGCCAGCACGTTCAACGAGCAGCTTCTCAGCCGCAAGCTGATGGACGACGCGAAGACGAAGGAAGAACGGGCCTACCTGATCAACCGCGACATCGACGCGATTCGCGGCACGATCATCCGCCAGACAATGTTCGCCGAGTTCGAAAAGCTGATCCACGAATCGGCCGAGGCCGGCGAGCCGCTCACGGTCGACGCCTTCCAAAAGATCTACGGCGACCTACTGTCGCTCTACTTCGGCCCAGACTTCGTCATCGACGACGAACTGAAGCTCGAATGCTTCCGCATTCCCCACTTCTACCGGGCGTTCTACGTCTACAAATACGCCACCGGCCTCTCAGCCGCTATCGCCCTGAGCGAACGCGTCCTCAACGGCGGCAAGCAAGAACTGAACGACTACCTCTCGTTCCTCAAGGGAGGCTGCTCGAAAGACCCGCTCGACCTGCTGAAAGACGCCGGCGTCGACATGACGACCCCCGCCCCCGTCGCCGCCGCCCTCGATCGCTTCGAATCGCTGGTCAAAGAATTAGACGAGCTTCTGTAACCTCGTTCCCACGCTCCGCGTGGGAACGCCCTAATCCGATGCTCCGCATCGCGAACGGAAAGCCTCGATATCCGTTACTGTTAGACAGTGGAGAAGCAAATGCATGAACAACTCGCTCCACACGCCGGCAAGAAGCAGAAGATTTGCGTCGAACGAGCGTTCCCAAGCACTCCGCGACTAAACGGATACCTACTCGCCCTTTCGGCCGATCTCGGATTGATGCATTGCTTCGACGATTTCGAGCCCGATGGCTACACCGTGTTCCGCCTTGTCGATGTGTTGGAAGTTGGCTCCGACGAACGCGAACGGCACTGGGACCGCATGCTGAGCGCTGAAGGTCTGCTCGACGGACTCAACTTGACGGCTGAAGTCGATCTTTCAAGTATGCGGTCGGCCATCGAGTCGATAGATCGTTATTTTCACCGCATGATTGTTGAATGTGAGATGGAAGGCGAGGACGACGAAGACTTCTACATCGGCAAGTTAGGCTGTTGCAACGAAACTGAAATCCGTTTCAATCACTTCGACGGTTTGGGGCGTTGGGAGAGCGAGGCGGCAATCGTGCCGCTTGCGGAAATCACATTGGTCCAGTTTGAGACGCCCTATATTCAACGTTTTTGGAAATATATTGACGGACCGTCGCCAAGTGAGATCGCGTGAAACTTCTTAACCTCGTTCCCACGCTCCGCGTGGGAACGAGGAATGGCGCCCCTATTAGGCCCCGGTCGCCGACCGGGGAGAAGAAGTTCGTTAAAACCCTGCACCCGCCGACCGATCGTGTATAATCGCGCAAGCCTTTCGTCACTCGCCCTCCGCTGATCGTACGTCAGGCGGGCGGGGGCGCCCCAGTCGTTCGACGTGTTCGGCAACTCTTTTCCAAAGGTCGAGCTATGCCTGCCCTGTTCTTGCGCAGCGTTCTCTGCGTCGTTGTGGTCGTCGTGAGCGCCCGCGGCCATGCCGCCGATGCTTCCAAAGAAGCAGCCATCAAAGGCGGTGCCCCCCCAACGCCCCCTGCGGCAGAGACGGCCCCCAACTCCACCAACCCCGGCGGCTCCGGCCATCGCACCGTCATCGCCAACGGCGACGTCAAGATCCCCGTCGTCGTCGTGCGCGGCACGCCCTACCAAATGGGCTGGCATCTCGGTCGGTTGTGCGCACCGGAGATGAAGCAGTTCGTCCCCGCCGCCGTGGCAGGCTTCAAACAAGAGCTACAGGTCGACGACGAAACGCTCGACCGCACCTGGGCCACCACCGCCGGTTACACCGATCCGCGCGTCCAGCAGCAGCTCGTCGGCGCCGCCGAAGGGAGCGGGCTGCCGATGCGGCTGCTGCAACACGTCCACTGCCTGCCGCTGCTGATGCCTTACTCGTGCAGTTGCATCTCGGCCTGGGGCGACGCCACCGAGGATGGGCACCTCTATCAAACCCGCAATCTCGATTGGGCCCTCGAAGCCGGCGCCCATGAGTTCCCCGTCCTGATCGTCTATCTGCCGACCGAAGGCGAAGCCCACATCACGCCGTCGTTCACCGGCTTCTTCGGCGCCCACTGCGGCATGAACGCCTCCGGCATCGTCCTCTCCGAAATCGGCGACGCCCCCGCGAAGGAAATGCCGTACAACCTCCACGCCCCTCACTTCACCGCTTGGTTCCGTACGCTCCTCTACGACGCTAACTCGCTGAACGAAGCGCTGACGCTCTTCCGTCAGACGCCGCAAACGAAGCGCTACCACTTCGTCTTCGGCGACGGCCAGCACGACAAGCGGGCCGTGAAGATTCGCGTCGCCGCGCCGTTAGGCGAGGAGCCTCAGATTGATATGTGGTCCGACGCGGCGGCCGACGACGAGCTCGCCCCCCACACGCTTAGCGATCTCGTCTACCACGACGAAGGCCGCGGCGCGTTCCCGACGCTGGAAGCCGAGCGGGGGAAGATCAACGGCCCCAGCCTCGTGGCGCTCGCGAATCAGATTCCCATCAAGGGGGGCAACGTGATGAACGTCGTTTTCGACGCCACCGCGATGCGCCTCTGGGTCAGCTACGCCGGCGGCGATAAGGAAGCTTACCAGCGTCCGTACGTGATGCTCGACCTCACGAAGCTCGACGCCGACGCCGACGGCCGCCCCGACTGGCCCTCGCCGCGCGTCGCGGCGAAGTGAGCGCCAGCGCCCACCCTGCAGCCTCGGGCTCCGCCCGGGGGTCGCGCCGCCTACCGCCACGGAATGGATCGCGTAACGACCCCCGGGCAAAGCCCGGGGCTAAATCAATCGCAGGGTGGCCAAAAATACTTGCTGAAAACGGCAGCGCCTTTTGCTATGGTGCGCCTATCGGGGCGATACTGCGCGCCAGCCGTTCTTTGACAACTGATCGGCCCCCATCTGCGGCCTTTTAGCAGGGCCGGCGTTCCGCTATCGCTGCGCGGCTTATAGTCGCTTGTAGAGAGATGAATGGCGCGACCTGTGGGAGGCGTTTCCGACGCCGATTCCGCTCGCCATCCCAAGCTGCCATGCCCTTAGTGTCGCCCCTAACTGTCGCGACACAAAGCCCCGCTTTCTGTCGCAATCGCCGTAAACATCTCGCTTGTACAGAGTTGCGGCGAGACCTTACTGTCGCAAAAAATCGACTTGGCGTTGTCCGCCCCTCGCGACAGAGATCGAAAGAAATGCTCGGCCGCCTGTCGAATTGGGACGTTCCCAAACGACTATAAGGGTGTCAGGCGAAAACCAAGCACCCAAAATTCGATCGCAGGAGCAGACCCGTGCAATTCATGATGCTGATGATTCCCGCCGGTTACCGTGACAACAAAATGACGGAAGCCGACTTCAAGCCCAAGCTAAAAGACATGGAAGCGATGGGGCGCTTCAATGAGGAGTTGGGCCAAGCGTTCAAAATCCTGTCGCTCAACGGCCTCAGTCCCCTCAGCGCCGGGGCGCGCGTTTCGTTCCCCGACGGCAAACCCGTGGTGACCGACGGGCCGTTCATCGAGGCAAAGGAAGTGCTGGGCGGCTACTGGATGCTCGAGGCCGACTCCAAAGAAGAGCTCGTGAAGTGGGCGCAACGCTGCCCCGCCCTGAAAGGCGACATCATCGAGATCCGTCAGGTATTTGATTGTGCGAGCTTAGCCAATAAGAAATAGCGGCAGGCGACTGTTACGGCACGGGGCGCTTGTTTTGTTAGCGGAACGATCGAGCCAGCGCCGCACGACCGCCGAGGCCAACGATCGCCCCGATGGCCCCGCCAATGAGATGGGCCGAAGCGAGCGGGATAAACCCCGCCGCCGAACTGTCGACGAACAACGTCGTCCCCGTCGCCGATTCGTAGGCCGCCTTCGCCAGAAACGCCGCCCCTGCCGCGATGGCGACGGCCCCCAGTTTCCACCGACCGTCGCGCCGCGATTCCCGCCAGATCATCGCGGCGAGCAGCGTAAATAAGGCCGAGTCGAGCCCGCTCAAACCGCGATACGTCGCCATCTCCGGCTGAAACAGGAGCAGTGACGCCGAAATCGCCGCCGCGGCCCCCAATAGCGTGGCGACCGTCCGACCGACGCTCCGCCACACGCACGCGACGCCGAGCAACAAGAACGTCGCCGCATCCCAAAAGAGATGATCGAAATTCCAATGCGTCAGGTGGCCGGTGAGGAGCCGCCCCCACTCGCCATGAAGGACCGCCTCGCGATTGTACTCCCAAGCCTCCCCCGCGAGCGGCGTCGCCCAGGCGACCACAGCCATGCCGAGGATCGCGAGGAGCATGACTCCTCCTCCCTTAAAGGCAGGAGCTAAGGGAGGAGTTCGTGGCGATTCTACACAGTTGTTCGCGCCAACTTGTTCTGACGTTCTTACTTTCAGAGCGACAGCGGCATTCATCCTTCTCACCGATTCCTTTCGTGTCATTTCGTCCGTTTCGTGGTTAATCGCATTCAAGAAAAATCGGATGGCGACGCCGCTTGCTCAGGCCAGAGAGCAACCAACTAGCCGCGGCAAGCCGGTCGCCGCCATCCTCACCACTCCGTTTCGTTACGCCGTCGTTTCATCGAACTTCGCGGCCACCTTCGGCCGCCGTGGCCGGCTCGTCCAGACGCCGTAGCCGCCGACGACCAAGAGCAGTCCGCCAGTCAGCGGGTCGATCGCTCCGCCTCCTCCGCCGCCGCTATTGCGACTCGGCGAGGCGCCGGCGTTGAAGTCGAACCCACGCGATTGACGGGGCGCCGGTTGAGCCGCAGGCGAGGCGGGCGTGACAGGCGAGTTGGCAGCGAGCGGCTGGTTCGCGCCGTTGGCCGGCTGTCCGCTCACCTCATCAATCCGCTTCTCGACTCCTTCGGGACCAAGTTCAGCGAGCGCCTCTTCCCGCATCTGCTGCAACGCCTCACGGCGAGCTTCGAGCGCAGCCCCGTCACGTCCCATCCGCTTCTCGTTCTTCCGCTCGATCGACCAACGTTGATACTCGGCGTCGTTCTCCAGCACGATGAACGAGGCGTACTCGCTGACGATCGAGTAGCTTTCGCACAGCTCGACGATCTTGTTCCTCAACGATCCAGGGGCGCCGTTGCGACGTTCGTCATCCATCAGCCGGGCAACGCGGTGCGAAGCCCACGCCCGTTCGATCTCGGGATTCGCGTCGTCGACCTGCGGCAAATCAGTTTCAAACGACTCCGCCACCGGCTTGCCGAGGACCTCGGCGTTGACGCTCACCTTGAGTGCTCCGCCATTGCGATAGCGGCCGAAGACGCGGACCGGCGATCCGTGATACAGGTCGGGCAGCAGCTGCGGTTCGACGTCGTACACGTCAGCCCCGGCGAACTGCAGTTCCAACTGCGACATCGCCGGCCGTGTCAGCTTGCGGCGGAACGCCTGAGCCTGCCGCTGAAAGTCGTCGCCCGGCGAGAGAAACGCGGCAAGGCCGCCCGACTCGCGGGCCAGTTGCTCCAGCAGCGGCTTGTTCACTTCATTGCCGACGCCGATCGAGAAGACCCGCGAGCCGGCAGGCCGATTGGCGATCAGTTCCAGCAGCTCGCGATGCTCGCCCGCCTCGGTGATGCCGTCCGACAGCAGCACGACGTTCAACTGGCGATCAGCGTCGCGATATTTGTAGGCCGTTTGCAGAGCGGGGCGAAGGATCGTTCCGCCGCGAGCTTGTTGCGAATTCAGGAACTCCGTGGCCGCCTTGTGGCCTGCTTCGTCGGCTGGTTTCAACTCGTTGAACAGCAGATTCGGCTGCAGATTGAACGTCATCACCTCCATGCGGTCTCCCGGGCCGAGCGCTTCGATGAACGACTCGATCGAACGGCGCGACGTGCCGAGCTTGCCGTCGAGGGCCATGCTTCCCGAGACGTCGAGCACAAAGACGTAGTCCATCCCCTTCTCTTGTTGCTCCAGCTCCTTGCCGGCGGTGATCGTCATCATGAAGTAGCCGTCGTCGCTGGCCTCCTTCGAGGTGATCAGGTCGATCCCCGACTGCGGCCGCTGGAGGTTGTACGACACGACCACGTCCCGGCTCAGATCGCCGCCGTCGACTTCGAGGCTTGCTTGCGAGTAGCCCTCGCTATGGTTGGCGATGACAAACTCCTCCCCATGCGACGGGCTTTCCATCTTCGTGATGGGGACTTCACTCTTCGCTTCGAGCGAGAAGCTGAAGCGGCCAGTCGTTCGCTCGTTGACGCGTCCATTGTCGACGGTCGTCGCCAGCGGGTAGACGTAGGTCGCCCAATCGTGATCGACCTCCAGTTCCTGGTAGTAGGTCACCTTCACCCGCTGCTCGCCGCGCGCCGGGATCGGGAAGATCCGCATCTCGAACCGCTTGTAGTTCACCTGCTCCAGCAGGCCGGGGTCGCGCTTGACCTGCTTGTAGCTGTTGTAGATCTGACGGGCCCGTTCCTTCTCAACGACCTCGCCGATCATCTCCTGGCCGTTGATCCACATGCTGAAGTTGGCGACGCTCGCGTTCTTCGGCACAGGGAAGACGTAGAGGGCTTCGACGATGCGGTCTTCCTTGTTAACGAAGACTTGCTCGACCTCGGTCACGGCGACGCCGTTGTTGACGACGACGCGAACGTCGTGCTCCTTGGTTTCCAACACGCCGCCGAGGCCGCCGCCGGCGATCAGCTGGCCGGCGGCGAAAACGGGGGAAGCGAGGGCCATCAGGGCCATCAGCGTGGCCGCGGCGACCGCCGCGATGGCGACAGATTTCAGATCCTTGGCAGGCATCTTGCGAACTCCTATCCGGAGGGAGGGGCCGCGGATCACTCCGCGGCGGCCTGCTGGTCGCACCGACCAACTTTGGCTGGAGTTCGCTAAAGCAAGCTGCGGGCCAGAGTTTCTTGCTATGCCACAAGTCATTACTGGGTAATGAATTAGGTGACAATACATCACCCACAATCACACAAGTAACAGGAATAGACACTACACTTAATGCAGGACCACCAGCATAAAATGCCGCCTGGCGAAAGCATGTCGCTCTTTACCCCCGCGCAACGTCAGCTCGCCGCCGCCGTTTCTCGGTTGGGGTACGTCAACCCATTCCAGATAGAGCGGGTCGAGTTGGAGCGACAAATTCTGGGCGACCAGTTCATTGGCGCTCAGGCGGTTTGGAGCCTGCAACTCGCGGCGACGGCCCCCGATCCGAACTACCAAAGGATCGCAGCGCACGCAGCGACCCTCGTCCGCGAGGCCGCCGAACGACTCGCCGCCGGAGCGAAGGCCGACGAGCGCGAGTTGGAACTCTACTCCGATGCGGTGCTGTACTACCTCTTCGACGCCTACCGCATCGAACTCCAAGAGATGATCGAGGCGGCCCACGCCGGCCAGCCGGCCACGCAGGTTCCCTTCTGGCGGAAGTTCCGCGACGACGTGAGTCGCTACTTCACTCCGGGCGGGCGGCCACTCGGCATCGGCTACGATCCGGCCCACATGATCGCTTGCTACTTTCAGCTACGGCGAGCGTTCTTCCACGTCTTCTTCTTCATCGTCGGCCGCTCGCCTGCGGCGGCGCGGCTGCGAAGCATGGTGTGGGAGTCCGTCTTCACGCACGACCTGCGGCGCTATCAGCGTTCGATCTATCGCTGCCTCGGCGACGTAACGACGCTCATCACCGGGCCTTCAGGCACCGGCAAGGAATTGGTAGCCCGCGCGATTGGGCTATCGCGCTACATTCCATTTGACGGCGAACGGGGACGATTCGTCGAAGACTTTTGCGCTGGCTTTCATCCGGTGAATCTCTCGGCGCTGTCGCCGACGCTCATCGAGTCCGAACTCTTCGGCCATCGTCGCGGAGCATTCACCGGCGCCGTGGCTGATCGCGTCGGTTGGTTGGAGACTTGCCCAACGAACGGCGCCGTGTTCCTCGACGAGATCGGCGAACTCGATGCATCGATCCAAGTAAAACTACTGCGTGTGCTGCAGAGCCGGATGTTCCAGCGGCTCGGCGACACGGCCGAGCGACGCTTCTCCGGCAAGGTCATTGCCGCGACGAATCGGAACCTCATCGACGAGATCGACGCCGGCCGGTTCCGCGAGGACTTTTACTATCGCCTCTGCGCCGATCGGATCACGACGCCGACGCTGCGAGAACAACTCGACGAATCGCCGGAGGACTTGGAGCACTTGCTTGTGGTGAGCGCTCGCCGCGTGGCGCCGGAGGAAGCCGAATCGCTCGCGGCGGAAGTGTGCGAGTGGATCGGCAAACACTTGGGGCCGCGCTATCCATGGCCCGGCAACGTGCGTGAGTTGGAGCAGTGCTTCCGCAACGTGATGATTCACGGCGCTTACACTCCGGCGGCTGCGGCGAAGACGGCGGGAGAGGATTGGGAATCGACGGCGCGTTCGATCCGCGGCGGCGAGCTGACCGCCGAGGAGCTGTTGCGGCGATACTGCAAAATCGTGCATGCCCATTGCGGGAGCTACGAGCAGACCGCCAAGCGGATGGGCCTCGATTGGCGGACGGTGAAGAAGAAACTCAGCGAGTAGCCGCGGTTGTTGAATGCTACAATTTCTTTCAGACAGCGGAAAGAATTGAACCGCTAAGACGCCAAGGTGCGTCAAGGAATACAGAGAGATGATTGAACCACAACGGCACGACGGGCACGACGAGAAAACGCGCGTTCTTCCTTCGTCGAATCCACTTGCACTTGTGCTATCCCTCGTCGCGTCGCTCGTGTCGTGGGGGTTCCATGGCATTCCCTTGGCGCTCCTTGGCGTCCTTGGCGGTTCAACTCTTTTCTATTCAACCAACGCCGCCCAAGCCGCGCTGCCGATCGACATCGAAGTCGCCGCCGAAGCTGGCTCGCCGTTCGGCGCCATGCAGGAGTGGGGCAAGTTACTTAACGACATGGATCTCGCCCGCGTGCGCCTCCGCGGCGCCAATGGCGGCGACGAACCGGCGGTCACTGCCACGGGCGAGGGCGAAAGCCAACGCTTCAAACTCGTCGGCATTCTCAATCGCCGCGACCAGCTGGAACTTCCCGGCGGCAAATTCGGCTTCAGCGAGCGGGCAAAACTTCAGGCCTACTTTGAATCGCTCCCCGAGCGCGCCGCCAATCAAGGCGTTGAGCGCGGCATCTTCAATCTCACGAAGCAGCAGTTCGAGCAGGTTTACGAAGAGCTCTCGGCGCCGGTGACGTTGAACACCAAGGGAATGGCGCCTGAAGCCATCGTCGCCTCGCTCAAAGAGGGGCTGAAGATTCCCTTAGAGTTCGACGCCTCCGCCCGCGCCGCCCTGCGGGCCGCGAAACCGCTCAACGGCGAGTTGCATGGGATGACGACCGGCGCCGCGATCGCCATCGCTCTGCGACCGGCTGAACTCACGATGCTGCCGGAGCAAAAGCTAGGGCAACCACTGCGGCTGCGCGTCGTGAAAGCGGGAGCGGGCGTCCGCGGCTGGCCTGCCGGTTGGCGTCCGGCCCAGTCGGACCGCGAACTCGTGCCGGCGATGTACCGCTTCACGAACATCGAAATCAAAGGCTTCACTCTTGAGGAAGCCCTTGCGGCGCTTGGTCCCCACATGGAGATCCCGCTGCTGTTCGATGAGCGGGTGCTGGCAGTCCGCTCGATCGACCCGGCGAAGATCGACGTCGCCGTTCCCCGCGGCAAGACGTACATTCGCCGCGCCGTCGATCGCGCGTTGAGCCAAGGCCGCTTGGCCGGCGAACTGCGCGTCGACGAGGCGGAGAAGCCTTTCTACTGGATCACCCAGTTCGGGCCTGATAACCTGCCTGCCATGGATAAGAAGTAGTTGATCGACGAGCGTGGCACGCCCATTCAGGCCTTGGCTCCGCCGGAGGGACGTCATCTAGGCGCAACACGTTCACTCACGCAACGCGACCCCCGGGCGGAGCTCGGGGTTGAAACGCAAACTTGGCAGGAACAACCTTATGGCTCATCCCAGCGTCCGCTCACTGCTACCGCTTAGCTGGCAGGTTCCCGACGAATTCCACCGCCGCCTCGGCGATCAGCCGGGCCGCCAGCGGACGATGAAGGCCGATGGCCACCTGTTGGTGATCCTGCACGCGCCGCCCGCCCCCGACACGACTGAACGCGAAGGTCGCTTTTTCTGGCGCGACGCCAACGGCACCTGGACGCCGCCCGGCACGGCGCCGAGCCAACCCGGCGTCGGCCAGCTGCTCGCCGATTACGAGCGGATGATCGACCGCCTGCAAGAGACCGAGGATAAGGCTCAGACGGCCCGCGAGTATTTCAATCTCTTGAATCAACTCAATCCGCTTGTCCGCTCCACGCGCAATCTGCACGAAGCGCTCCAAGACGCCCGCGAAGGCGCTCCGGACGATCGCCAACTCCTCCTCTGGCGCGACCGGGCCTACGCCCTCGCTCGCTCAGCAGAACTGCTCCACAACGATTCGAAGAACGCGCTCGACTTCGCGGTCGCTCAACGCGCTGAAGAAGAAGCCGAGTCGAGCCGCCAAGCCGCCACCGCCGCTTACCGTCTTAACATGCTGGTCGCCTGTTTCTTTCCGATGGCAACGCTCGCGGCGATCTTCGGCGTCAACCTACATCACGGCATGGAAGCATGGGACGAACGGTTCGCGCCGTTGCCGATGGTCGCGATTCTCGGCGGCGGGCTGTTGATGGGCATCGTGTTGATGCTGTTCATCAAACGGAAGAGTTGAGCGTTTTGCCGCCTCGCGGGGAAAAACCACTCCCTTCGTACTAAATTCTCCCAAAGGATGGAGGCCTTCAGGTTGCTACCGGCGGCGTATGTCCCAGGTCCGATTCCTCCCCGCTTCCAAACGCAAATGATTGGTACGTCTGACGCTTCCTCCGCTGGCTCTCCCCTGAAACTGTGCTTACGCTAGAGTCTTGTGGTCATCGACCATTGAGGCTCCGGACGACGCCTCTTAACGGCCAACCTCCTCACCGATTCGGCGCCATGGCTTCACCCCCTCTGGGACCCGTCCACCAGCTCGATCCGGCGACCCAGCGTTCCGAGGGGGACGTCAACCGTTCCGACCGCCGCAGCGAATGGCAGGCCGCCGCCCTCGACGACCCGACCCGCCGCCTGCTGGAGGAAGACTCCCGGTATTTCCTCCACCAGTCGCTCTCGACTCCCTGTCTCAACGCCATGGAGAGTTGCGAGGGGATTTACGTCACCGACGTCCAGGGACGGCGGTACATGGATTTCCACGGCAACAACGTCCATCAGGTCGGGTTCGCCCACCCCGAGGTGGTCGCCGCGATTCGTCGGCAGCTGGACGAGTTGTCGTTCTGCACCCGCCGTTACACGAACCAGGTGGCGGTCGATTTGGCCCGTCGACTGACCGAGATCGCCCCGGGTAATCTCAACAAGGTCCTCTTTTGCCCCGGCGGGACCGAGGCGATCGGCATCGCGCTGAAGCTGGCGCGGCTCGCCACTGGCCGGCACAAGACGATCAGCATGTGGGATTCGTTCCACGGAGCGTCGCTCGATGCGATCTCGATCGGCGGCGAAGCGATCTTCCGCGCCGGCATCGGCCCGCTGCTCCCCGGCTGCGAGCATGTGCCGCCGCCAGATGAATACCGTTGCCTGTGGGACTGCAGTACCCGCGGCGGTTGCGATTTGAAGTGTTCGAACTACATCGAGTACGTGTTGGAGAAGGAAACGGATGTGGCGGCGGTGATCGCCGAGCCATGCCGCGCGACGCCGTACATCCCGAAGCCTGAATACTGGCAGCGAGTCCGTAAGGCGTGCGATCGCCACGGCACGCTGCTGATCTTCGACGAAATCTGGCAAGGCCTCGGTCGCACCGGCAAATGGTTTTCGTGCGAGAACTTCGACGTCGTCCCCGACATTCTGGTCACCGGCAAGGGACTCGGCGGCGGCATTATGCCGCTGGCGGCGCTGCTGGCCAACGAGAAGCTCGACATCGCCGGCGATCGCGCGCTCGGCCACTACACCCACGAGAAGAGCCCGGTCGCCTGCGCGGCGGCGCTCGCCACGATCGAAGTCATCGAACGCGAGGGGCTGCTGAAACATGCCGCGACGCTTGGCGAGCACGCCCTCGGCCGACTTCGCGAACTGGCCCAACGCCACGAACTGATCGGCGACGTTCGCGGGCTGGGCCTCACCCTCGGCGTCGAACTAGTGAAGAGTCGCACGACGCGCGAGCGCGCGACCGACGAAGCGGAACAGGTGATGTACCGGGCGCTCGACAAGGGACTGAGCTTTAAACTCACGATGGGGAACATCTTGCTGCTCACCCCGCCATTGATCATCAAACGCGAGGAGCTTGATTTCGCGATCGATGTGATTGATCGGTGTTTGTATGAGGTGGCGGCATCCACATAAAAGCCCCCGGCTCCGCCGGGGGTCGGTCACCATGCCGGTCGGCGTCGTCCTGCGTCATGCTACCCCCCGGCAGAGCCGGGGGCTGAAATGGCGGAGCCAGGGGCCGCAATCCGATGCGTCGCATTCTTCCACCACACTTGATCGTTCTATGCACTGCCATCGCGGTGATAGCGCGAACATCGTGCGCGGCTGACGCAGCCCCGGCCAAGCCCGTCGACTTCACCCACGACGTGCTGCCGATCCTCGCCCGCGCGTGCTTCGACTGCCATGGCGTCGACGCCCAGGAAAGCGCCCTCCGCCTCGATGTGCAGCAAGTCACCTTCGCCGGCGGCGAACTCTTCGGCCCCGCGATCATCCCCGGCGACGCGGCCGGCAGCCCGCTCGTCCAGTTCATTTCGGGCGCGGGCGAACTTGAGATGCCCCCCAGCGGCGCGAAGCTCACGGCGGAAGAGGTCGCCGTCATCCGCCGTTGGATCGACGCCGGCGCCGAGTGGCCCGGGCCGCCCGATCAGCCGGTGACGGCGCCGCTCAAATCGGACCACTGGTCGCTGCAACCCCTCGCGCCGATCGAACCGCCGACGGTGAACGATCCGTGGGTCACCACTGCCGTCGACGCATTTATCTTGGCGAAACTCCACGACACGGGCCTCACGCCGTCGCCACCGGCCGATCGCCGCACGCTCATCCGCCGGCTCTATTTCGACATGCTCGGCCTCCCGCCGACGCCCGAGGAAACCGCCGCGTTCATCGCCGACGATCGGCCGCAGGCTTACGCTGAGCTGGTCGAACGCGTACTCGCGTCGCCGCGTTACGGCGAGCGGTGGGCCCAGCACTGGCTCGACGTCGTCCGCTATGCCGAGACGAGCGGGTTCGAGACGAACGTCCCTCGTGAGAATGCCTGGCCCTATCGCGATTACGTCATCGCCGCCTTCAACGACGACAAGCCGTATGATCAGTTTATCGCCGAGCAACTTGTCGGCGACGCCCTCGGCGAGACCGTCGCCACCGGCTTCCTCGTCGCGGGGCCGTGGGACCAGGTAAAGAGTCCCGACGTCGGCCTGACACTCATGCAGCGACAAGACGAACTCGCCGACATGACGAACACGACGGCGACGGCGCTGCTGGGACTCACCGTTGGCTGTGCGCGGTGTCACAACCACAAGTTCGATCCGATCTTGCAGAAAGATTTTTACGCGCTGCAGGCGGTGTTCGCTGGCGTCAATCATGGGGAGACGCCGTGGATGAAGTCCGATCGCGAGGCGGTTGACGACGGCCTGCGCCCCGCGGTGAGTTCGTTGCAGAACGAAGAGCATTTTAAACCGATCGAGGCCCGGGCCGTTCGCTTCACCATCGCGGCGACGAACAACGGCAGCGAACCTTGTCTCGATGAGTTGGAAGCCTGGACGGCAGGCGGTGAGAGCGACGTTCCCGCCAAGTCGCTCAACATTGCATTGGCCGAGCATGGCGGACGACCGAGTTCCTCCGGCAACTATCCCGACACGTCGAAGCACCGGCTCGCGAATCTCAACGACGGCAAGTACGGCAACGACTGGAGCTGGATCGCTGAGACCCACGGCACGGGCTGGGCGCAAGTCGACTTCGCCGCGCCGCAGGTGATCGACCGCGTCGTCTGGGGCCGCGATCGGTTGGGCGGCTACGCCGATCGCCTCGCCGTCGATTACACCATCGAAGTCCTCGGCAGCGACGGCGAGTGGCACGAAGTCGCCACGTCCGCCATGCGGCGACCCCACAACGAGAGCGGCGTGATGGTCTACGCCGGCACGTTCGCCCAACCGGCCGAGCCGACGCGCCGGCTCCATCGCGGCGATCCGCTCTCGCCCAAGGAACCAGTGGCGCCCGACTCCCTCACGGTGCTCGGCACGCTCGGCCTCGCACTCGACGCCCCCGAACAACAGCGGCGGATCGCCCTCGCCCGGTGGATCGCCAGCCCCGACAATCCGCTCACCGCGCGGGTAATGGTCAATCGCGTCTGGCAGCATCACTTCGGCGTCGGGCTCGTCGACACGCCAAGCGACTTCGGCGCCAACGGCACGCGGCCGACCCACCCCGAGTTGCTTGACTGGCTTGCACAACAGTTCATCGCTCGCGACTGGTCGGTGAAGGAACTTCATCGGCTTATTGTCTCATCGAACGCCTACCAACAAGCGAACGAGCCACGCGAGCAATGCGTCGCCATCGACGCCGGCACGCGGTTGCTCTGGCGCTACCCGCCGCAACGACTCGAATCGGAAGCAATCCACGACTCGGTCCTGCAAATCGCCGGCACGCTCGACCTGACGATGGGCGGGCCCGGTTGGAGCGCGTTCGAACCGAACGACAACTATGTGCGCGTCTACGAGCCGAAGGCCGAGTTCGGACCCAACGAATGGCGCCGCATGATTTACATGCACCGCGTCCGCATGCGGCCCGACGCGATCTTCGGCGCATTCGACGCCCCCGACGGCGGCCAGGTCTGCCCGAAGCGCGGCACGTCGATCACGGCGATCCAGGCGCTCAACCTGTTCAACAGCCGCTTCATGATCGACCAGGCGGCGCGATTTGCTGTGCGGCTGCAAACAGAAGCAGGCGCCGAGCCGCTCGCCCAAATCGACCGCGCGTTTCAACTCGCCTTCAACCGCGACCCCGACGCGACCGAGCTAGTCGCCGCCCAACAACTCATCGCCACTCACGGCCTACCCGCCTTCTGCCGCAGCATGCTAAACGCGAACGAGCTGATGTTTATTCCCTAGTTGATTCACGCAGAGGATGGAACGTCATTCACCAATCAAATCCTTCTTCTTTGCGACCCTTTGCGTCTTCGCGCCTTTGCGTGAGACTAACCGGCAACTTTCTCGCAAAGGCGCGAAGGCGCAAAGAAACGCGAAGAATGAAAGGCTGTTGTTTCATTTAAATAATTAACCATGCCCAACCCCCTCTCACGCTCCGGCCTCGACCTGCTCAGCCGGCGGCAATTCCTCGGGCACACCGGCGTTGGCCTCGGCGGGATTGCGCTCGCACACCTGCTCCACTCCGAAGGCAAACTCGCCCATGCCGCAGGCTCATCAACTCCCGCCGACCCCATCCGCCCGCCAATCGATCCCCTCCGTCCGCACGCCCCGCGCGCTCCCCACTTCGCACCACGGGCCAAGAACGTTCTGATGATCTTCTGCTCCGGCGCGCTGAGCCATCTCGACACGTTCGACTACAAGCCCGAGCTCGTCCGCCGCGACGGCCAACCGATGCCGGGGGCCAATCAGCTCGTTACCTTCCAGGGCGAGAACGGCAACCTCGCTCGCCCGCGCTACCAGTTCCGCCCCCGCGGCGCCTGCGGCAAGATGACCAGCGACCTGCTGCCGCGCATCGGCGAATTAGCTGACGACATCTGCTTCATCCATTCGCTCACGAGCAAGACGAACACGCACGGGCCGGGCGAAAACTTCATGGCCACCGGGTTCACGCTCGACGGTTTCCCCAGCATGGGCGCCTGGGTGAACTACGCCCTCGGCTCGGAAAACGAACAGCTTCCGGCCTTCGTCGCCATCCCCGACCCGCGCGGCGTGCCGCAGGCCGGGACGAACCATTGGGCGCCTGGCTTCCTCCCCGCCGTCTTTCAAGGAACGTCGTTCAACGCGAGCCGGCCGGTCCGCTTCCTCGACGCGCCCGCCGGCGTCTCGCCGCAGAGCGACGCCGCGTCACGTGATTTTTTGAAGCTGCTCAACGATCGCCACCTCGCACAGTTTCCCGGCGACACGCAACTCGCCGCGAGGATCGCTAGCTACGAGCTCGCCGCGAAGCTACAGCTCTCGCTCCCCGACGTGGCGAACATCGACGCCGAATCGGCCCACACGCTCAACAGCTACGGCGCCAACGACGCCAACCCAGTGAAGGCTGGCTTCGCCCGCAACTGCATCCTCGCTCGCCGGCTCGTCGAGCGCGGCGTTCGCTTCGTCCAACTCTTTAACGGCTCGTACGCGATGGGCGAGGGGGTTGGCAACTGGGACGGGCACAAGCAGATCGACCAGCAATACGCCATCCACGGCCCGATTCTCGACCAACCCGCCGCCACCCTCGTCGCCGACCTGAAGCAGCGGGGCCTGTTGGAAGACACCCTCGTGGTCTTTTGCACCGAGTTCGGCCGCATGCCGACGTTCCAGAAGGGCGCCTCCGGCCGCGACCACAACCCAAAAGGCTTCACCGCCTGGCTCGCCGGCGCCGGCGTCCGCGCGCCGTTTAGCTATGGAGCCACCGACGAGTTCGGCTATCAAGCGGTCGAAAACGTCTCGACCGTCTACGACTTCCACGCGACGATTCTCCACCTCCTCGGTCTCGACCACACGCGGCTGAGCTTCTACCACAACGGCATCGAACGCCGCCTCACCGACGTGCATGGGGATGTGATCCACGCGATGCTGAAGGCATAGGCCGTGCGCTCGCCGTCATTCTGAGCGGAGCGAAGAATCTAGCAGCTCACTTGGCTGGCTAGATCCTTCGCTCCGCTCAGGATGACATCGTCGGGGGCTCAAAAAAAGAAAACTGCACCGCTAATAGACGCTAATCATGCGCTAATGAAGAATCTGATTAGCGGCCATTAGCGTTCATCAGCGGTGCTGTATTTTCTTTCGTGTCCTTTCGTCTGTTTCGTGGTTAAAAATCCCCGCATTAAAAACGCAGGTTCAATAAGCTAAACTTCTCGATACCGCCGCCAGATCGTCTCTCCTCCCTTCGGAAACCGCCATGCCCCTCGCCGGCCCGCCCCTCACGATCGAAGTCGAACTCGCCCGCCTGCTCGAGAAAGGTCTCGCTGCTAATCCCGACGCCCCGGCCCTCGTCTCCATCGACGAGCAACTCACCTGGCGCGAACTCGACGCCGCCTCGACGCGGCTCGCTCGCCACTACCTCGCCCTCGGACTCAAGCCGGGCGATCGCGTTGCGACGCTGATGCCGAACCGCGCCGAGTTGGTCATCCAAAATCTCGCCTGCATGAAGGCCGGCTTCGCGTCGACGCCGCTCAACTACCGCTACCAGGCGCCGGAGATCGACCACGCCCTCGAAGTGAGCGAAGCCTCCGTGCTGCTGCATCACGCCGAGCGCGACGCCGACCTCGCCCTCAGCAAGTTCGCCGATAAGCTCCCGCTCGGCCGCATCTCCTTCGGGGCCACTGACGGCCGCACGCCAAGCTACGAACAGTTCATGCAAACCGAGCCGGCGGCGCTCGAACTCACGAAGCCCTCCCCCGACGCCGTCGCGTTCGTCTTCTTCACTTCCGGCAGCACCGGCAAACCGAAGGGTGTGACCCACAGCCACCGCTCCTTCGGTTCGATCGTCGCCAGCACCATCGCTGGATTGGAGATCAGCGCCGCCGACGTCTTCCTCACGGCAACGTCGTATTCGCACATCGCCGCCACGCACATCTCGTTCGGCGCCCTGGCGGCCGGCGTTCGCATCGACGTCCCCCATCGTCTCGACGGCGACGAGATGCTCCCCCTGCTCGCCAACACGCGCCCCACGTTTCTGTGCATGCTCCCCGCGGCCCTGTTCGCGCTGGTGCGCGATCACAACGCCACGAGCGAACACTTCCATTCGCTGCGGCTCTGCGTCAGCGGCGGCGACAAAGTTTCCGGCGAACTCGAACGCGAGTTCACCGCCATCGCCGGCAAGACAATCGACGAACTCTACGGCATGACCGAAACCGGCATGTCGACCGTCAATCCGCCCGACGGCCAGAATAAGATCGGATCCATCGGCAAACTCGTCGCGGGCTACGAAGCCTCGATCCGCGACGCCAACGGCAATGAGGTTCCCGCCGGCGCGGAAGGCCGGCTCTGGATCCGCAGCGCAGCGAACATGATCGGCTACTGGAATCAACCCGACGCCACGGCCGAAACGGTCGTCGACGGCTGGCTCGACACGGGCGACGTCGTCGCGGCCGACGCGGACGGCTACCTCTGGTTCCGCGGCCGGCAGAAGCAGATCATCGTCCACGACGGCTCGAACATCACGCCGCAAGAGATCGAGGAGTCGCTGCTCGAACACCCCGCCGTCGCTGCCGTCGGCGTGATCGGCATCCACAACCTCGTCCACGGCGAGAACGTGCGGGCGTACGTCGAACTGAAGCCTGGCGTGACGCCGCCGACCGCCGCCAAGCTGATCAAATTCTCTCGCGCGAGCGTCGGCTACAAGGCGCCGGATGAGATTGTCTTTCTTGACGCGATGCCGTTGAACGCGACGGGCAAAGTCGACCGCGTAACGCTGAAACGCATGGCAGAAGCGGCGACGGCGTAGGGAATGAACTTTGTGGAGAGCATCGCTCTCGTCCAAGTAGCGTCGCTTACCGTCTCGGGTCGCACTGAAATTCCCCGTTGGCCAACGGCCAACCTCACCGTAGCCTGGGGCAAGCGAAGCGCCGCCCCAGGTACACGGCGAGGAAAAATCCCTTTGGCTGAAGGCCATACGCACCGCTACTCGGTGCGAACGCCAATGACGCAGATGGTGAAATTGGCCTTCAGCCAATCAATTGAATCCCGGCCGCGTACCTGGGGCGGCGCTGCGCTTGCCCCAGGCTACGGTGGATATTGGCCTTCAGCCAATTGAATACGCGGACGCCGCCTCACCCCAACCCGCGCTCATCCGTCGCCGGCGCCCACCAGATGACGAGCATCCCCGCCGCGTAGATCAGCGCACACGCCCCGCCCAGCATCGCGTAGTCGCCGCCGAACCAAGTAAAGAGCGCTCCCGCGGCCAGCACGCCGCCGGCGGTGGCAAACCTACCGATGTTCATTGAGACGCCGGCCCCGCTTGCTCGCACCTGCGTCGGGAACAACTCGGGCAGGTAGAGCGGCAGCCAACCGAAGTAGAGCGTCGCCACCAGTCCTTGCGCAAACACGATCGGCAAGAACGAGGCCTCCAGCGGGGCTGTGAGGCGGAACATCGACCAAGTGAGCGCCGTCGCCCCGATGCTGATCAAGAAGTACGATCGCCGCCGCCCGATCCACCCGGCCAGTGGCGCCCCCAGAAAGCTGCCGATCGTCGCGCCCAGCGCCCACCACTGCTGCGTCGCCGCTTTGTATCCCGGCTCCGCGGAACCCGCCACGCTGTCGGCCCACGGAATCATCCACTTGCTGCCAGCCCACGCCCCCACGAGCGGTACAGTCGCCAGCAGGATGCCAATCGCCGTCAGTCGCAGTAAGTCGCCCTGAAACAACATCCGCAACGGCGGCGCCGGCTTCTTCTCCACGCTGCGCGAGGCGAGCCACTTCGGCGACTCGGGCAGCGCCGCCAGCACCACGACGCCGAGCACCGCGGGCACGGCCGCCATTGCGAAAATCCACCGCCACGATTCGGGCGTGATCGGCCAGAACCGTCCGATTTGCGACAGGGCCAAGATCCCCACATTGATCCCCGCCCCGAGAATCCCCGCCACGGTCGGTCGCGATGCGCTCGGCCAACACTCCGCCACGAGCGCGACGCCATTGGGCCACATACCGCCAACGCCGAGACCCACCATGAACCGCAACACCATCATCTCTTCGCACGAGCGGACGAGCGCCCCCAGCCCTGCGAACGCGGAGTAAAACAGAATGCTCACCCCCATCGCCCGCGCCCGGCCGATCCGATCGCCAAGGTTCCCCAGCAAACTGCCGCCGATCGCAGCGCCAAGCATCAGCGCCGCCGTGAACCGTGCGAACCAGACGCCGCCATCGGCCTCGGCGTACGCGTCGCCGAGCAAGCTCTTGGTGACCGACAGCGACGCCACCGGCATCAAGCCGAGTTCGACGCCGTCGAACGCGAGCCCCAAGAACGCGGCGGCCAGCACCGCATAGCGACCGCCGCGAGTGAGTTCAGATGTTGAGGTTGCCAACACGTGCGAATGACCATTTCCGAAAAGTACGGTTCTTGCAGCCCCCGGCTCTGCCGGGGGGTCGCGTCGCCTCAAAAGCAACGTCTGCAGTACGGCAGGCCTACCCCCGGGCAGAGCCCGGGGCTGCAAGGAGTTGCGGCCGCATCACTCCCCCGCAATCTCCACGTATCGCTCAAACGCGCGATCGAGGTCCACATTCTCTCCCGCCGTCGCGCCATGGACAAGAACTCCATAGCGTAATCGCAACGCCTCCCCCGGCGCCACCGTCACGCGGCTCGGTTCGCCCTGGTCGAACGCCGACCGGCCGAAGGGATTCGCCACCATCAGCCCATAGTCGCGCACGTGAAACCAACTGGGCCGAAAGTTTTCGGGATGGCACATCATCGCGACACCCGCCGACTGGCCGTCGACTTCGCCGCGATAGTCGCACCATTTCGGCGCCGTCCCCCAGACTTCGGCTTCATTTCGTTTTCCTTCGGCGCTCACAATCTCGCCGTGGCCCGCCGGCAAGCCTTGCTTCGAAACTTGCTCGGCCCGCAACGGCGTCGCCAGCCGGACGCCGAGCCCCATTTCCTCCTGATCGCCGAACGCAAACTCGCGGTCGCCGGTGAAGGTCGAGTCCCACAACAGCAGCGTTCCCTCGGGCGTCGCATGCACCTCGCACCGCAAGTCTTCGTGACAAATCGCCGCCGTCGGATTCTTTGGATCGGCGTGTACGAACCTCGCCACGAAGCCGCCCTCCCCTGCCCCGCCATGCGGCTCTTCGACGAACCGCTCAAACCGCACCGGCGCCTTCAATCGCCACGAATCGGCGCCGTTCACATCGCCGAACGACATCCAGACGCCGGGATGAAACTCGGGATGATCGATCGGATCGCTCCCCGCGACCGGCGGATGCGTGCGCGTCACCTGGACGCCGTTTGGCGCCCGGACATGCGCGAAGTAAGGCCGCGTGATCTTCTCGTCGGCGTAGACGAAATTGGCGAACGGTTTGTCATCGATGCTGATCGCCACGCCGCCCGGTTCGTTAACGAATGCCACGTCAGGCAAATGAGCGTCGTCGCCTGCAGCCATCGAGACGCGGTCGCTTCGAGAGCAGAGGGCCAGCGCCACGATGACGATGCTCAATAAAAAACGACAGCTCAATTCAACGCCCCGATTCTATTCAGGCCTGAAAGGCCGCGCAGCGAAAGCCCAGGGCGCAGCCCTGGGTAATCCATCACCACAACAAACCCTAGCCCTGCAAGGGCGCGCTAGCGCGCCCTTGCAGGGCTAGGAGGAACGGGAAACCTTTCTTCCAGGACTTCGTCCTGGGCTATCACAGCGCGGCCCGATGGGCCTGAATGCCTGGTGTTCACTCCACCTCATCCAACAACGAACTCAGCGCCTCAATCCCCCGCGTCGCCGCCCGGCTCGCCGTCGCCGGCAGCAACCCATCCTCAATCGCGCGAATGATCACGCTGTTGTCGAGCTCGCCGTACCCCTCAGCCTCGGCGCGCTCCAGCAATTGAGCATGCAACGCCGTGAGCGGCAACTCGCGACTCGTGCGGGCCGCCTCAGCGAGGATCAGCCGCACATCTTTCAAATGCTGCGAGAGCTTTGCCTGTGGCGCGAACTCGCTGTTGACCATCTTCGGGCCCTTGGTCTCCATCGTCCGCGAGCTGGCCGGGCTGTTGAGCAGCACCTCCAGCGCCCGTTCGGTCGAGAGTCCAATCGACTTGGCGAACACGAGCCCTTCGGCCAGCACCGCCCGATTGAGCCCCAGCACCAAATTGGTGACGAGCTTCATCCGCACGCCGTCCCCCCAATGGCCGACGTAGTAAGTCTTCGCGGCAATCGCATCGAGCAGATCGCGACACGCCTCGAGCGACCGCATTGGTCCGGCGACCATCGCCGTCGATTGCCCGCGGCGCGTCTGTTCGCTCGACCCGGAGATCGGTACTTCAAGATAGTCGACGCCGCGCGACGCTAACCTGGCGCCGAGCTTCGCCGTCCGCTGCGGGTCGCCGGTCGTCGTGTCGATCAGCAACTTGCCCGGCTCATACGCATCTTCAAGTTGCCCCAACACCTCTTCCACCACTTCGGTGGTGTAGAGCGAGATAATCACCCGGTCGCACTCGCGGAGCGGATTGTCGGACCAACGGGCCCCGCGCGACACGAGCGGCACCGCCTTGTCAGCCGTCCGATTCTGAATGACGAGGTCGTAGCCCCTCGCCAGCAGCCGTTCGCAAATCGCGGTCCCCATCAGCCCGAGGCCAATGAGCCCGATCGGTTTGCCGTCGCGCGGTCGGTCAGCCATTGGTCGGTCCAACGCGGCAGGCGCGCGAGGTGAAAGAATGATATGGCGACGCGCTAGGCGTGGCCCGTGAGTATCAACGTGAAAAAAGAGGAGTAGCCGCTGCAGCGAGAGTCGCAGCGACCTCTTCATTCTATTCCCGCCGGGCCTCCCTTCAGCCTGCGCCGACGCACATTTCCGAATCCGCTAACGCCAGTTCCAGATAAGCAACCCGCCCCCTACCCCGCATCCTTTTGAACCGCCAAGGACGCCAAGAGCGCAAGGAAATACGGGGAAAACGGGAACACTAATCTGCGCTAATCTTCGCTAATGGAGATTTGTTAGCGGCGATTAGCGCAGATTAGTGTTCTCACTTTCTTCTTTTTTTCCGTCGTGTCCGCTGTGTCGTCGTAGTTCAATTCCTCCCCGCATTTCCTTGGCGCTCTTGGCGTCCTTGGCGGTTGGTCTTCGAGATTTGCCGTTCCCACGACAGCCGGCGCCGGCGCTTGACCCTCCCACCGGCCACGGCTAGGGTGAACTTTCGCCCCCATCGGCCCTCCTCCTCCGAGTCTTTTCTGATGGCTCCCCCCACTCGCCGCCGTTTCCTCGCCACGGCCGCCGGCCTGTCGGCTTCCCTACTCGCCACGTCGCAGCTGCGCGCCGCCGGCGCGAACGAACGCGTGCGCGTCGCGATCCTCGGCGCCGGCAACCAGGGCCGTCGTCACGCCGAGTCGCTCCTCTCGCTCCCTGGCGCCGAGATCGCCGCCGTCAGCGACGTCGACGCCGACCGCCTCGCCGCGCAGCACAACCTCGTCGGCAAGAACGCGCAAGCCGTTACCGACTTCCGCCGCATCCTCGACGACCGATCGATCGACGCCGTGACGATCGCGCTCCCCGATCACTGGCACGCGCCCGCCGCACTGCTGGCGATCGCCGCCGGCAAGCATGTTTACGTCGAGAAGCCCTGCTCCCACAACGTCCGCGAAGGGCGTCAACTCGTCGACGCCGCGGCCAAATCAAAACTTGTCGTCGCCCACGGCACGCAATCGCGCGCGACCCCCGGCATCATCGAAGCGATCTCGCTGCTGCGCGACGGCGCCCTCGGCAACGTCCTGATCGCCAAATGTTGGAACTACCAACAGCGCGACGACATCGGCCGCCGCACGCCGAGCGCGCCGCCGGCGAACGTCGACTACGACACCTGGGTCGGCCCCGCCGAGTGGCTGCCCTTCCAAGAGAATCGCTTCCACTACAACTGGCACTGGTGGCGCAACTTCGGCACCGGCGACGTCGGCAACGACGGTTGCCACGAACTCGACCTCGCCTTGTGGGGACTCGGCGTCGACCATCACCCCTCGACAATCGCCGCCGTCGGCGGCAAGTATCACTTCAAGGACGATCAAGAGTTCCCCGACACGCTGCAGGCGACGTTCGAGTGGCCCGGCAATGGCGCCCCCGGCGGCCGCAAGATGCTCATCTACGAGCAACGTCTCTGGACCACCAACTACCCGCACAATGTCGACAGCGGCGTCGAATTTCACGGCGACGCGGGCCGGATGTTCATCAGCAAGCGAGGCAAGTTCGAACTTCACGGCCCGCGCAACGCCCCTGGCGATCGCAAATTGAACGGCGACATCGTCGCTCGCGTCGAAGACAACCACCTAGACTGGCTCCACGTCATCCGCGACGGCGGCACGCCGCAGGCGAACATCGAAGCCGCCCACCGCACCGCGACGCTCGCCCACCTCGGCAACATCTCGGTCCAGCTCGGCCGCTCACTGCAGTTCGATCCGCAGACCGAATCGATCCCCGCCGACAACGAAGCCACCGCGCTGCTCCAGCGCCGCTACCGCGCCGACGGCCACTGGGCGGTCCCCAGCTAACGTCAATCGTTCGCCACGACCACCAGCCGGACCGCCACGCGGTCCGGGAGGCGCCCAGAAAAAGCGCCGCCCCGCCCTCCCCCACACCTCCCGGAGGGCGTGGCCCTCCGGCTATTCTAGAAGCGTATAGCTCACCAGCGCTCACCACTCATCGCCGACCGCCGCAAAGGTCCCGTCATGCCGCAAACTTCCCTCGTCCTCACCATCCTCGGCGCCGATCGCCCCGGCCTCGTCGAGTCCATCGCCAGCCTCGTCGCCGAGCACCAGGGCAACTGGCTCGAAAGTCGCATGGCCCACCTCGCCGGCCAGTTCGCCGGCATCCTCCGCGTCGAGGTCGACGCCGCCCAAGCCGAGTCCCTCACCCAAGCGCTCGCCGGCTTAGCGCAATCGGGCCTCGAAACCATCATCCACCCCGACCCCGCCGCCGCCGCGATCCCCAGCGACCGCCCATTGGTGAAGCTCGACCTCCTCGGCCAAGACCGCCCCGGCATCGTCCGCCAAATCAGCGGTGTCCTCGCCGCGTTGGGGGTGAACGTTGAAGAACTCAACACCGAATGCCGTGCCGCCGCCGAAACGGGCCAACCCCTGTTCCACGCCATGGCCGACCTGCGCCTGCCGCCCGACGTGAGCGAAGAAGCGCTGCGCACGGCACTAGAAAACGTCGCCGCCGACCTCATGGTCGACGTGAAGCTGGCGGTCAAGTAAACGGCGAAGAATGAAATTCGGTAGGCGGAGGAACACTAATCTTCGCTAATCGACGCTAATAAGAATCTTGAGGTTGGACGCGTCGCAATTCTTCTCGCATTTACATTCATCAGCGATGATTAGTGCAGATTAGCGTTCCCAATTGTGTCCACGCGTCATCCACGCAAATCTGAAAGCACAAATCGCTTCCATTCCAGTTCATCACGTCTGCCGAAGTTCAACAAATACCCTACTGGCTGTTTCGCGATGCGCATGTAGTTGAATAATTGCGCCTCATGCTCAGGCGATAGTTCCTTGACCGACTTGAGTTCGACCACGATTGAGCCAAATGCAAATAGATCGGGCACGTATCGTTTGTCGATCTCCCGCCCCTTGTAGATGAGCGTCAACTCACGCTTCGTTACAAAAGAGATGCCTCGAAGATTCAACTCGATCTCCAGGCACTGCTGATAGACTTCTTCCGCCATCCCGTAGCCAAAGGTTGTAGACTTCGAAAGCCGCGCCCATCAGTAGATAGCCTTCATTCTCCAGCATCTTTCACGTTTCCTGTCGGCGTCGTGATTTCTTTCAGACAAACAATATCACCCGACTGTATTTAAGGATTTTACAAATCGCAATGCTTTGACGAAGAGAGAGTCGCGATGGCAAGAAGAAGGAAGAGTACCGGGAACACTAATATTCGCTAATCAAGATTGGCGGCAATGCCTGGCCAAGCCGACTGCCTACACTTGCCTTTATTAGCGAGGATTAGCGTCGATTAGTGTTCCTACTTTCTTATTCCCATCTAGAAAACAGAGTTCAAGCAGCCGCCAATTCACCCGCCGGCGGCTCATTCGACCCCGCCAACACCCGCACCGCTTCCACCAGCATCAGCGCCGCCAAGCCCAACAGCACCAGCCCGATCCACGGCACCGGATCGCTCGGCGCTTGCCATGCTCCTTCGCTGGAACGAAACGCCGGCACGGTCATCGTGAGCAGCGCCCAGGTGCTCATCACGTACATGATCACTGTCGGAATGCCGGTGACGAACCAGACCCACATCGCCCCTCGCGTCCGCCAGAGCCACACGGTGACCCCGAGCAGCGTCAGCGCGGCGAGCAGCTGGTTGCTCGCGCCGAACAAATTCCAGAACAGCTGCCACACCGGAGTCTTTGCGTCCGACGGATGCCGCAGCAGGAAGAAAAGGGGCACGCCGGCCGTGAGCGCCGTCCCGAACAACCGCCCGCCACGGCCGCGCCAGCCGGTCAGTTCCTGCAAGATGAACCGCCCCAGCCGCGTGCAGACGTCGAGCGTGTCGTACACGAACGTCGTGAACGCCATCAGCGCGAAGGTAACGCCAATTCCCTTCGAGACGCTCATCACGTCGAGAAACTTGCCGATC
The DNA here is from genome assembly GCA_013822725.1 of Pirellula sp. GTDB lineage: Bacteria > Planctomycetota > Planctomycetia > Pirellulales > Lacipirellulaceae > Lacipirellula. Next base: position 30,298 of record PNKX01000021.1, on the reverse strand, counting down.
CCGTGGGCGTAGATCTGGTTTGGCTTGCCGGCGAGTTCGGCCGAGTTCTCCTTGAACATCATCACGCAGCAGAGCGAGACGACGGCGACCATTCCTTCGAGCAGCATCGAGCCGTAGGCGACTGGCTTGGCGTCCATCTCATTCCGCAGCTGCTTAGAAGTCGTGCCGCTCGCAATGAGCGAGTGAAAGCCCGAGCAAGCGCCGCACGCGATCGTGATGAACAGCATCGGCACGAGCGCCACCCCGGCTCCGATACCGCTTGGATGCGTCGGATTCCAACCGCGGAACATCGGATACTCGACCTGCACGTTGCCGAACGCCAGCCCCAATGCTCCCGCTGCGAGCGCCGCATACAAGAAGTATCCGCCGAGTTGCCCGCGCGGCTGCAGCAGCAACCAGACCGGCAACACGCCCGCCACCAGGCAGTACGCCAGCAAGATCGCGCTCCACCCCTTCACCGCCGCGCCGTCGCTCCAGCCGGTGAGTGCCGCCAAATCAAACGGCACGTTCGGCCCCCACACAATCGCCGCCGCCACCATCGGCAAAAAGACGCAGAGCGCCAACCATGACGGCATCCCAGCGTAGCGCATCGCCACGCCCATCGCCAGCGTGATCGCCAGGTAAATCAGCGACGCCGACGCAATCGCCCCGCCGCCGATCCCGCCGTTCTCCGCGAGCGGCGCCCCGACGAACGACGCCGCCGTCACCCCCGTGAACGCGACGATTATGTAGACCAGCGCGATCCAGATGAACGTCAAGAACATCAAATACGATCGCCGCGACATGTAGAGCCGCACCACTTCGGCGATGGAAGTCGCCCGATGGCGAATCGACGCCACGAGCGACGTGATGTCCTGCACCCCGCCGACAAAGATCGAGCCGACGATGATCCATATGAGGGCCGGCAGCCACCCGAACAACACGCCGGCCAGAATCGGCCCCACGATCGGCCCCGCCGCCGCGATCGCCGAAAAATGCTGCGGCAACAGCTCGCCAGCCGAGATGGGCTCGAAGTCAACGCCGTCTCGCAACTCGACCGCCGGCACCGGCGCCTGGGGATCAAGCCGCAGCAACCGGCCGAGCAACCGGCCGTAGGTGACGTACGCGAGTCCCAGCACGAGCGCGCTGGGGAGGACAATCCAGAGGAGATTCATGGGCGGATGAGCGGCTACCTGCCGTCACAGTCGCGAAGGGTGGCGTGATTGGCTCCCAAGTGGCAACAGACTGGGGAGAGCGATGCACTCGCCGGTTCGATTGAAGGCTCAGACAGGAGACGCCGCTACGACCGATTCTACCACGCCGCGCAGAAGTCCGGCAAACGCACCTCACGCCGCCGCAGCAGCCCCTAACTCCCCGAGCAACCCCTCCAAGCACCGCGTGCTCTTTCCCCAATCGAACATCTGCCCCGGAATGTCAGTATGGGCCTCGACGCGCGTCGCGCGACCTCGCCGCACTACCGCCACGATCAGGTCCCCTTCGAGCGCAAACAAATCCGATGGCAACGCTGCCTTCACAATGCAGCCGTCGGAGAGCTGCTGCACGTCACGCACAGCGCGCCCCTCTTTTGCCAACGAGCATAACAGCCGCACCAACATCTCCCCCGGCGGCACGGCAAACGCCGCACTCCGCGACTTCCCTGTTTTCACGCCCATCTTGGCGTAGGCCGACTGCGCGAAGCCAGCCAGCGCCGACATCGGCAACGGCACGCCGGTCAGCTTGTCCATCGCCTTGCCGTAGAGATCGAGAATCTCCTCGCCTGTCAGCCGCTTCTTCGACTGGGCCGCCGCCCGCGCAATGCGGTCGCGCACCGCGGGGATCGCGATCAGTTGCTCGTAGTCGATCAGGTCCGACCAGTCGATCGACAGCACGATCGTCGCATCGAAATCGGCGGCGTCGCCGCGCTGCTCAGCGCCGCCCCCTGCCGAACCGCTTGGGCCGTCGCTCGCCGCCAAGCGATTTCCGCACCCTGTGCAGAATTTTCCTGTCCCCTTCGTCCCGCATTCTGAGCAATACATGGTGACGCCTTGCCGCGAGGTAGAGTTCAGACCGTGCTAGCAGCGCAGGCTCGAACGCACGATCCCATCTCTCCTATCGGCGCCCTCCTACGGAAACTTCCCTCGGAGACTGCATCATTGGAACCGCCAAGGACGCCAAGAGCGCCAAGGAAAGACGATTACCACCAAGACACAAAGGCACTAAGGACGCACCAAGGAATTGCTGGTGACGGCAACGCAACCTACTTCTTGCTTTACGTTTTCCTTGGTGTTTTCTTGGCGTCTTCGTGTCTTGGTGGTTAAGTATTCCCGCATTTCCTTGGCGCTCTTGGCGTCCTTGGCGGTTACTCTTTGAACCTTGCCCTCCCCGCAATGCACCCCCGCCGCACAGCATCATGACTCACCCCCATTCGTCATTCGCGTGCCTTCTAACCGCTTGCGTCTTAGCGCTCGCCTCTCCCGCCCAAGCCGCCTACGACTTCACCGGCCTCACCTCCCTGGCAAACGGCGCCCTTGCCGGCCAAAACGTCGTCACGCCCGTCCCCGGCTTCGAAATTCGCCTCCTCAAGCACGGCGTTCCGATCTACCACCAGGTCTTCGGCGCGTGGTCGCTCAACCGCCCCGCCAACGTCGACAGCAGCACGAAGACCCTCAGCGGCGCCCTGATGATGTCGGTCGCCGATTCCGCCGACGGCGGCTTCTCGCTCGACAGCCATCTCGCCGACTTCCTCCCCGAGTACAACGTCCCCGGCTATCGCGACATCACCATCCGCCAAGCCTTCTCGCACACTTCCGGAATCGCCGGCGACGAACAGGCGCTCGTCCTCTACCAGAAAAACATCACGCTGCGCCAGGCCGCCGCGATCATCAAGCAAACGCCGCTCGCCACGACGCCCGGCAGCACGTTTTCCTACGGCGGCCTCTCGATGCAGGTCGCCGGCGCCGCCGCCGAAGTCGCTGCTGGCGAGAACTACGTCGACCTCTTCGCCGAGCGCCTCACGACGCCCCTCGGCATGACGAACACTAAGTTCGTTCTCGCTAGCGACACGAACCCGCGCATCGCCGGCGGCATCGAATCGACCGCCAGCGACTACAGCCGCTTCATGGACATGCTCGCCAATGACGGCGTCGACCGCGTCACCGGCACGCGCATTCTTTCGTCCGCAGCGGTGAACGAAATGTTCACGCGTCAAACGAACGACGGCCAGCCGATCGCCAACTCGCCTGCCGACAACAACTACTACGGCGTCGGCGTCTGGGTCAATCAACTCGTGCAAGCCGGCCCGCCCGTCGAGGCCCTCGCCGCCGGCGCCCGCGGCTTCCACAGCTGGATCGATCAGCAGAACGATCTTGTCTTCACGTTCGCCACCGACCTGAGCCACTTCGCCAACGTCGAAGTCCTCTCGTCGATGATGCACGCCGAGATCCTCAGCGCCGTCCCTGCCGCCGACTTCGATTTCAACGGCGCCGTCGACGCCGCCGACCTCGCGATCTGGCAAGCCGCCTACGGCGCGACCCCGCAAGGCGACGCCAACAATGACGGCCAATCGGACGGCGCCGATTTCTTAGAATGGCAACGCGGCTTCACGGTGCCCGCGGCCAACGCCGCAGCCTTTTCAATCGCCACAAGCGTCCCGGAACCAACGGCAGCAGCGCTTCTTCTCTACGCCTGCGCTGCGATCACGCTATTTGCGATGCGACGCTGACAAGAATCTAGCGACGGGTGGCATCCTCTCGCCCCCAAAGCGCGAGCATGCAGAACGCTCACCCTCGCTCGCCAACAAACCAAGATCATGGTCACGACGGAGTACCGCCGAGACCATGCCACCCGCCAGCAGCGCCCTACGGCTCGACCTTAAACTCAAAATGAGTGTGATCCCCGTCGACCGTCGCCTCCAGCGGCGTCGTCGCGGCATCGCCGTACTTCTTCGGCACGGCCAGCTCCTGCTTGTCGTAGTTCTTCCAGAGTTGCAGCACCACTTTGTACTGCCCTTGCTGCATGCCGTCGCCGGGGATTCGCGTCATCATCGTGAACGTGCCGTCCGGCTTCACTTCGCCAGTCGCATGTTTACCAGAAGTGCTTTCTCCCGTTGTGGCCGGCTGAAAGAGAATCATCCCGCCTTCGCAGGGGATCGGCGTGCCGCCGGCGTCAGTCACCACTCCGGTGACTTGCATCGCCCCATCGCCGCCGCCGCACCCTGCCATCAACGCAGCCGCAATGATCAACAACCAACGAGCCATGAAACATCCTTCGAGCGGTAATCCTGACGCCAATGCCGGCGCGTCGCATCGCTATTGAATTGGCATTTTGCCAATCGTCTGGTCGTCGGCCGAGGCGATAAACGTGTCCCACACGCTCATCTTCCAATTGCTGCTACTGACTGCCTGCCCAAGCCCGCCGATGTCGACTTCGTTGGAAATAAAGTGCGCGCTCCCATCCGCCAAACCGATGTTGACGCCCCCCGGATGCGTGCTCCGCACCGTCGCCTGCTTTTGGTCGTTAGAGTCAAATTGGTCAGACATGCACTCGCGGGTCATCAGATCCTTATCGGCCTCCGTCAGGGCGCCGCCAAAAGTATCGTCGGCCCATGGGCTGCAAACGTTCGGACCGTTGTCGTCGCCCGTCTGGCCGAACCAAGCCAGCACGCTCGCGCCCGCCTGCCCCAGCGCCCACGTACCACGGCGATCCGCCGGAATGACGCCCGCGCGAACCTCGCCCAACATCAGCGTGTTCGAAGTCCCGTCGGTGATCCCCTTCATCTTCGCGGCGACGTTGGGGCCCATCACCCCCGGCGGCGACCATCCAGCCATCCGAGGGAGTCGGGCCCCGAGATGGCATCGTCGCCTCCGCTTTTGATCGGTCCGTTGCCGGCATTCGCCGCGTAATTGCCGCGCGCCCACGTTGTACCTGCGGCGCCGGTGCCAATCTGCATCGGAGTATCGTTGTAATTGGTGTCGCTCGGACAACGAAAGACCGCGAGCACGGCCATGCGGACCTTTTCATTGTTGGCATGCGACATCGAAGGGGGAGCCTTACCAGGCAGCCAAGCGCCGCCTGCCAACACTGTCTTGTCAATTTGATTGTAAACCGACGCTTGTTCAACGTACGGCAACAACCGAACCGCCCAATTCGGCCCCATAAACGCCGGCGGAATCGCATTGGGGTCGGCGTTCTTCGTATATTCAAACGCCGGCGGATAGGCGCCGTTCGCCGATTCATAGTTGGCCAGCCCAAGGCTCAACTGTCGCAAATTGCTCTGGCACTGCTGTCGCCGCGCCGCCTCGCGCGCCGCTTGCACCGCTGGCAGCAAGAGCGCCACCAACACGCCGATGATGGCGATCACCACCAGCAATTCAACGAGCGTGAACGCCGCAACGTTGCGCTCAGAAGACTGACGGCCGCCCATAGACGACTCCCTTCCGAATACACCTAAGAATCAATGCAGATTGGGACGGACGATCCTAGATCAGGAGACGCCAAGCTTATCGCACGCCGACGTTGAAACCGCAACCCTGAATGGGTTGGATCATCTCCCGCCGACTTAGGGCTCGAAGGCCTCTACCTTCGTGCTGCCGCTGCACCAGCTACGCCCCCGGCTCGACCTTAAATTCAAAGTGCGTATGGTCGCCGTCGACCGTCGCCTCCAGCGGCGTCGTCGACGCGTCGCCATACTGCTTCGGCACGGCGAGCTTTCCGTCGCGATAGCTTTTCCAGAGTTGCAGTACGACCTTGTAATGTCCCGGCTTGACGCCGTCGTCCGGGACCTTGGTCATCATTTTGAACGTACCGTCTGGCAGCACCGCGCCGGAGGCATGTTGGCCAGTCGCGTTGTCTCCAGCCGCGGGCTGAAAGAGAACCGTTCCGCTTTCGCATGGGATCGGCGAGCCGTCAGCGCCTGTGACAACGCCCGTGACTTGAACCGCCTCATCGCCGCCGCCGCATCCCGCCATCAACGCCGTCGCGACGATCAACAACCAACGAGCCATGAAATATCCTTCGAGCGGTGATTCTGACGTAAACTTCCGTCGCATCGTTTCCTACTGAATTGGCAACTTGCCAATCGTCTGGTCGTCGCCCGACGCGATAAACGTGTCCCACACGCTCATCTTCCAGGTCGCCGGCCAAGCGCCTCCCAAGACCTCTTGGCCATGAGCGCCGATATCAACTTCGTTGCTAATAAAGTGAGCGCTTCCATCGACCAGCCCAATGTTGACCCCGCCAGAGTGCGTGCTGCGCACCGTCGCTTGGTTCTGAGCATCGTCGCCCGTGTAGTCCGGCATGCACTCACGCATCATGAGGTCGGTATCGGCCGCCGTCAGTCCCGCAGTATCGTCCGCCAGCGGGCTACAGACGTTCGGCCCATTGTCGTCGCCCGTCTGACCAAACCAGAATAACACGCTCGCCCCAGCCTGGCCGAGCGCCCAAGTCCCTCGTCGGTCACGGGCGGTAATCCCCGCGCGAACTTCGCCTAACATCAGCGTGTTCGAGGTCCCGTCGGTGATCCCTTTCAACTTAGCCCCCACGTTGGGACCGATCACGCCCCGCCGCCGTCCATCAAGCCAGCCGTCGGATTCCGGCCCGAAGATGCCATCCCCAGATCGGTTGAATAGCGGCCCATTGCCTGCGTTCGCCGCGTAGTTGCCTCGCGCCCATTGCGTGGCCGCGGCGGCGGCGGTGAACGACATCATCGTATCGCTGTAATTTGTGTCGGACGGGCAGCGGAAAACCGACAGGACCGCCGTGCGGACCGGGGTGTTGTTCACATGCCCAATTTGTGGAGGCGCCTTGCCGCCCGGCCAAGTTCCAGTCGCCTTCACCGACTGATCAATCAAACCATAAACCGACGCCTGCTCAATATATGGCAGCAGCCGAATGGCCCAATTCGGGCCGATCATGGCAGGCGGTAGCGCGGCCGGATCGATGTTCTTCGGAAACTCGAACGCCGCCGGGAAAGCTCCCCGCGCTGATTCGTAGTTCAACAGCCCCAAACTCATCTGCCGCAAATTGCTTTGACACTGCTGTCGCCGTGCCGCCTCGCGTGCGGCCTGGACCGCCGGCAGCAACAGCGCTACCAACACGCCGATGATGGCGATCACCACCAGCAATTCAACGAGCGTGAATGCAACATGACGGCGCGAGCTTAGGAAACGATGGCCGCTCATAGGGCTGGCTCCACGACAATGACGGATGAGAATTGTAGAAAAGAGAGGGATGTAGACCAAAACTGGTATCGTCCGCCCTGAATCTTCACTTATCCCAGATTAGTCGCTCCAGGTCAATAAAAACACCTTTTCTCCCCCAACCAATTCGATGCTTCTGCGCTAATCAACTTGAAACAGTGTTTCTCGCGCGGTTCGCAAGACTCGCCCTGCATCACGCTGAACTGCGGAGCCCCCAGCGCCGCGTCGACAGCCAAGCGATGACGGATCGCCGCCCGCCGACGCCCGCCCGACAAGCAAAGTTCGCAATCAATCGAGAACGATCCGCAAAGAATCGACGCTCTCTTCGGTTCCACGGCGAGTTTCTCCCCAAGTCATACGGCCTCTAAGTCGCCGCCTCCTAAGAGGCTTGCCCCAATCATCGTTGATACAATGGGGCTACCCGCCCGCCTCTCGCAGAGCCCCCCATGCCTTCCACGTTGCGACTGTTCGCCCTCCTCGCCGCCCTGACCGCCTCCTCCTTGCACGCCGCCGACTTCGGCTTCTTCGGCCGCAGCGGCGACGCCATCGAAATCAATCTCGCCGCGGTCCCCGGCATCGGCGCCGGCTCCGCCTTCTCGAACCTCAACCTCGCCGGCTTCGCGGGCCACACCGTCCTCACCAGCGACCTGCTCGCCAACCAACCGTTTGAGAACTCCGGCAGATTCTGGGTCTTCCCCGATCCGGCGCGCAACACCAGCAGACTTGGCGACGCGAACGGTAACGCCCGCGGCTTCCAAGGGACGTTGTCCGGCAGCCTGCTCGTCAACGGCGAATCGAAAACGTTCAGCGTCACCGTGCAGCCTGGCTACACCGGAAGCGGTCTCGGCTCGGTCGGCCAAAGCTTGGAGGCTTTAGGCCGCGCCGCCAACAACCCCCTTTACGTGGCGCAACAGCAGCAGCGTCTCCGCTACCTCGGCTTCGTCAGCGAGGGAGGCGCGCCGGTCGCCGTGAACGGCAATTTTGGAACCGGCGTCGATACCGCCCTGCGGACGTTTCAAGGCGCGTTCATCGGCGGCATCAACACGACGCAGGCCAATACCGACGGCATTATCGGCCCGACCACGGCCGGCTGGCTCAACGCCCAGAACGCGCCGATCTTCCAAGAGATCGCGCCCACTGCGGCCTACACCGTCTCCGCCGTGTCGGAGCGCTTCGCCACGAGTTGGACCCTCGATCTCATCGCCAAAGGCTCAATCCTGGCGAAAGCCGCCACCGGAATCACCCAGCGCGTCACCGCCCTGTCGACCGCCGACGGCTACGGTTCCGCCGCCATTCACTCGACGCATCGCGTCGGCACCGACATCGATTTGGCCACGAACAGTTCGACCCACAACTGGGGCAACGGCGTCACCAGCACCGACGAGGCCAACGTCGTTAAACACGCCGTCGCCTTCGTCGACGCCGCCGCCAGCGGCCGCGTCATTCGCTTCATTACGTCGAACCAGGACATCTACGACGGTATCCACGCCGCCCGGCCGAGCGTCCCCTTGTACTACGACACGAGCGGCGGCCACCAAGACCACCTCCACATCGACGTCGGCCCGCCGACGCGTATCACCGGCCGAACGAATCTCGCGAGCGACTTCAATCTCGACGACGTCGTTAACGCGCAAGACTTGGCCGTTTGGCAACAGTACGCCGGCGCCAACTTCACCGGCAGCGATTTCCTCACCTGGCAACGCCGTTTCGGCACGAGCCAGACGGCGGCGTCCGCCGAGTCCGCCGTGCAAAACGTCCCCGAGCCAAGCTCTCTCGCCCTGCTTGCCTGCAGCGCGCTGCTAGGGCGTAAGCGATCCCGCCAATAGCCCTGCCCAGCGTGTCACTGGCATCCCGCCAGTGCAGCAGTGGTGACGCGCGAGCCATGTACCGTCGGTTCCCATCGAATCCCAACGGGTAGAGGACGCCATTGAGCGTCGATCTGGGATCGCCTGCTCATCGTGCACAAACTCGATTTCTGGGACGCCCGCCCATCACGGCGGAAACGTCACTTGGGTGCGTTAACCTGATGCTCCGCCTCCGGTTAACGCTCTGCGTAGAGATATCCGGCAGCAATTTCGAGCCAACTTAAGCGACGTTTTACGACTGTGTCCTTCCCTGCCCCGCTCGCAAATCAGCTGAAGTTTTGCGCTAGTTGCCGTGCGGAGGGCGCTGTTAATTAACATTCCCGACTTAGGATAGGCGAAGCTTCGCTCGCATGTAGCGAGTGATCGAACTTCAACGGGGATGGCAGCGTTCGACGATGAGCGTCCTGGCTGGCTCCAGCATCTTGCGATAGATGAATCAAGCGTCAATCGGGACGCCGGAATTCGATTCGCAACTACGTTTGAGGGCTTATCATTTATGAAACGGCATCTGACGGCAGCGGTTCTACTAGGCACTCTGAGTTGGGCGAGTCAGGCGACCGCTCAAATCGGCAACGTCTTATTCCAGGAGAATTTTAATGGCCTGACTCTCGGCCCCAGCGTCAACGAGCGGCTACTTCCGACGGCCACGGCCAAGGTCGTCAGCCCGGTGGTTGCCGGCACTGAATCGATCCCTAACTTTTTCACGCACACGCCGCCAGTCGGATGGTCGCAATTGGCCAACTTTAACAATTTCGGCCACCAGGATCTTCTTAACCCCAACTATGCCGTGGGCGATCAGGTCGGCAACAGCGGCATTGGCAACGCGGGCAATGCGGGAAGCGGCGTCGATGAATGGGAAGGTTGGAGCTTCACGGACTTTGACAAATGGATCACCGCCGATACGCAACAGCGCGAACTATTCTCTCGCGCAGGCAATTCGATCGTAGCCGTCGTCGATCCGGACGAGTATGACGATTTGGGCCTCGGCCTCGGCCGCCCGATGAATTACTACAATGCCGGCTTGTCGACGAACAATATCAGCGTGGCCGGCAAGAACGCCGTCACCCTGGCGTATGATTCCAGTTGGCGGGCGGAGGCACGCGACGATGCTCACGTCAACCCTGCCCTCTTTAACGGCACCAACACCGAAGTGAACGATCAGACCGTAGTCGTCTACGCGAGCTTCGACGGCGCAACGCCCGTGCGCGTCAATCTTTGGAGTTCCGATTCGAATTTGCCCGAATACCACGGCGACAACGTTGACGAGCGCGTCGAGGTTCCGATCACGGTCCCTGCAGGCGCTCAAAATATGAAGTTGACGTTTGGTATGCTGAACGCCGGCAACGACTGGTGGTGGGCGATCGACAACCTGGAGGTTCGGCAAGGCGCCAACGTGCCATTCTGGACTGAAAATTTCGAGTCCGTATCGCTGGGCCCGAGCGTTAACGAGCGATTGAGCCGTCACGTGACAACGAGCAACGACGATGCGGGCAGCACGCCCGCTCCTAATGCGTTCACGCATACGCCGCCCGCAAATTGGACGCTCGACAATACGTTGATGGGGGGCTCGTTTGACGACAACGTCGGTAACTTCGAGTGGGAAGGATGGTCATTCTCCACGAAGGAGTTTTCCACCTTCTCCGGCAATACGCAGCTGTTTGGCTTCGAAAAATCCACCGGCAATTACGCCATCGCAGATTCGGATGCCGCGGGCGGCGCTGTCACGTTGAACACCGTCCTACAAACTCCGTCGGTTAATCTTACGGGGGTTGCAGCGGGCGCCTTGAAGCTCGCATTCGATTCGGCGTGGCAAACCAGCGGTGCGCAGAATGCCGTGATCACCGTTGACTACGGCAGCGGCGAAACGGAAGTGCTGAATTGGAAATCCGACGATACCGATCCAGGATTTCACAGCACGAATCTCAATGAATCGGTCCTCGTCAGTTTGAACAACCCGGCCGGCGCCACGTCGGCCATCGTCCGATTCAAATATCTCGACGCCAACAACGAATGGTTTTGGGCGCTTGATAACATCAAGATCGGCACGGGCGGAAACGCCGATTTCGATAACGACGGCGACGCCGACGGCAACGACTTCCTGATCTGGCAGCGGAATCGCGGCACCGGAACGACGCCGGCGCAAGGCGACGCCGACGGCAATGGCGTCGTCAACGACGCCGACTTGGTGATTTGGAAGTCCCAATTTGGCCAGACGGGGCTTGCAACCGTCGCAGCGGGCGCCGTTCCAGAACCGGCGGCCGTCGCTCTCCTTGTCACTGGACTGATGTTCGTTGCCGGAACGAGCCGCAAGCGTCGCTAACGCTTGCGAGCCGTAATTCGTCAATGCAACGACAAGGCCTAGCTTCACAGCACTGTCCGGCCAGGGACTTCCCTGGCCGGACAGGCGTGATGCGAAGGCCTCTGCTACAAATTGAAGCTTCGCTCGTGGTACGTCAGATTTCTGAGATGACGGTCTCGTACCGCTGAGAAGTCACGACCCGGCCGCGACGGGATGGCAGGGTGCAAATCGGGGGGCCTCTGCCGTCCGTCGTGGCGTTTTCTCTGATCGTGCGGTCTCGATGCCATTGGCGGGGACTAGCTGCATTCAAGATTGAATCCAGCGCAATCGCCCCTGTTTCGCCCCGCCATGAAAGAACCGCAACCGCTGAGAGGGTTGCGTTACCGCCGTCGCATCTCGTCGACCACTTGCGCTCCGACAACCAATATCGCCCCAGCAATCGGCAACACATTGATCCCGCCATAGAACGCGGCGTAACACCCCAAAATCATCAGCGTCCACCCGATCGCTTCCGTGTTGCCAATCTTCCGCATTATCTGACTCCTCACCTCTCCTCGCCGCCAGACATCCCCCGAACCCTTACGGGGTTCCATCTTCCAGTCGGGATTGATCGCCCCGGCGATCTACCCCGGGTCCACGCTAGCGCAAGCCCCCGCAACCCTGAAAGGGTTGAATCTGTCAGCTCAGGGCTGATCGCGAACGCAATCTACCCTCGGTAACCCCACCCGTTTTGAATCACAACCCTGAAGGGGTTGAATCAATCGTGCAGTGAATAATCAGAGCGCCAAGTTTCCCATCACCAGCGACGGCACCTCATCCTCGCCGATCAACCGGCAACGATTGCTCTCCGCCAATTCAATCGCCCCGGCAGTGAACCGGCTATTCGTAATCACCGCGCAGGCGTTGCAACGATAGTGAGCCATGCCGGCAACCGCCTCTTGAACGGCTCCATTCCCGACCGCACTGACGTAACCTTTGGCCTGAATCGCGTAGCGTCGCGGTCCCATCGTGGCGATGAGGTCGATCCCTTGATCGCCGCTCGCCCCGGTTGGTTCCACCGTCGCGCCCAACAGCCGAAAGACCCGCGCCAGAAAGTCTTCCCATTCTGGACCGCGCATCGCCTTCCAATTCTCTTGTAGCAACGTCTCTCGTTGAAACTGCAGCGACTGCCGAATCGCATCGAGCGCTTGCGCGTCGGTCCGCAACAAACGCCGAACGTCCGAAAGTTCGGCCTGCAATCTGTTTCCCGCCTCCCGCGCGGTTCGCAACCGAGACGCCGATTGCTCAACCAACTCGTTTAACTCCCTGGACGACGGCACGAACAAGATCCGCGCCAACGTCGACGCCGCGACGCCGGCGGCAATCATGAATGCAACGAAGGCGATTCCGTAGCTTCCTCCGACGATCTTCCAGAAGACAAACGCCACGGAACCGGCAAAGACGCCTCCCACCAGCATCAGTCCGAGAGGCCAAAGATCGAACGACGCCGCAGGGCGACGAATCGCTTGCTGTAACTGACGCATCCTCAGCCGACGGTGCTCCGCCGCAGCGGCGTCTTCGCTCGCAGCGAGCGCCCGCTCCAATTCAAGCCGTTTCGCATCATTCCAGTCAATGCGACGGCTCAGGTCAGCAGCTTGTTGGTGAAGCGACATAGGCGACTCAGGCGCAGCTTCGAACTCCCGCATCTTGGACGTGCGCTCATGACGACGCCCCGGCATTCCCCGCACCCCAGACCCCCAACGGGGTTCCATCATCCAGCCCAGGGTTGATTGCGACCGCAATCTACCCTGGGTAATCCCGCCCGCATTGAATCACAACCCTGAAGGGGTTGAACCACCCTTCACATCAGGCGACGGTTTCGGTGCGTCTTCTTTCTTCGCCGCCGACGGGCCCGTCTCGCGCATCACGCGCCGTCGACCAGAAAACACAACATTCTTCGACTGCCCCAACGGGCCGACGATCGAAAAGATATTGAGTTCATCAGCCAATCCGGACAGCAACCGATACTCCTGACTTGTTTTATCCTGGCAAAGTTCGACGATCTTGCACTCGGGCGTCTGGTCGATCACGACGAGGATGACGAACCGATAGTGCATTCGATAGGCGATCGCCTGTCCGAGGATGTCACGCATTCCCGGACCGCCCTGCACCACTTTAATCTCGACGGCGGTGCCGCTGTTGCCAATCGACACGTCCGGCCAATGGCTGAATCCGAACAGGTTCGCCTTTGTCATCTTCTCAACTTCATCGACGCCGATTTGCGTAATGAGGTTCTTTCGCAATCGCGGAGACGACTGCAGGTGTGAAACAATCGTGAACTCGAAATGCTTCTCCGTCTGCCCCTTAAGCAACAAATTAACTTTCTTCGCCTTATTCAAGGCAAACATCGCCAACTCGTAATGCTGTCCCTTCTTCTTTCCGGGTACAAATCCAAGCGCCACGGTACTTTCCTTTGCTAAGAGAAGTTTTTACAGCAGAGGGGCAATACGCACCTACACACGAGAGTATAGCCATCGACTGACCGCATCTACAAACTATTAACGATTTCGCGAGCCAGATAATTCGTCACTCGCATCCTCCATCGCCCGCGCCTTCGAAAGCGCCGACGCCACCAGGCCAGCCGGCACTGAGACGATGCCGAGCCCAATCAACAACACGCCAAACGTGAAGATCTTCCCGCCAACGGTCACCGGGTAGATATCGCCGTAGCCAACCGTCGTCAACGTCGCCACCGACCACCAGAGACTGTGAAACACCGATGCAAACTGCTTCGGCTGGGCTTCGTGTTCGAAGTAGTAGATGCCGACGGCTGAGAAATAGAGCAGCATCAGCGTGATGATGACGAACAGGACGAGTTCTTCGCGAGCGATGATGAACGCTCGATGAAATCGCCGTATGGCCTTGCTGTAGCGAACGATCTTAAATGCACGGAATAACCGCAGGAAGCGAAATAGTCGCACCGATCGCAAATCGATCCCGGTCGCTAGATAAAACGGCAGAATCGCGAGCAGGTCGATCACGCCGAAAAAGCTGAATGCAAACTTCAGCTTTCGCTCGGCCAGCGTTAGCCGCAGCAGGTACTCGACCGTAAAGACCGCAACGGTAGCGGCTTCGACGCCATAGAGCCATTTCTGAGTTCGCGGCGAAAGGTCGGGCAACGTTTCTATCGAGAACGTCACCAACGATAAAACGATCAAGGCCTGGATCGAAAGATCGAACGCCTTTCCGGCCGGCGTATCGTTCTCTTCGACAATCTGACGAAGTCGGTCCCACATCCTGTTCTCTTCCGAATGAGCGCGGTGCAGTGAGATTCATTGCAACGTATCCGGCACATCGTCAGTTCGCTCGGCAGCCGATGCAAGCCCCTATTCTTGGCCGCCTCTAACTCCGCTCAAAAAAACCAATCCCCATCTTGAAATTGGCCGCGCACCCTGATACTGTACGGGTGAATATGCGTCGCTCTTTGACAACTCGACTTCCTATCCCTGCCGCAGCCTCTCGCGCCGTCGGCAGATCAGTCGCGCTGCGCGTCAAGCGAGCTCATTCTGTCCTTTTTGTCCCATGTCTGCCAAAAACAATTGGCAGACATGGCGCACTTGGCAGACATGGCAGACTAGCGATTTCCCGGCAGTTGCTTCGGGCGCCACTGGCGTGTCGCCAGTGAGCAGCGGGTACACGGTCTCCAATACCCATAGCCCGCAAGCAATTGCCTCTGGAGGCAGCCGGTAAGGGCAGCAACTCAAGCTGACCGCTCCAGCTTCGTCCATGTCGGCCAATAACTCTTGGCCGACACGGCCGACATGGCCCACACGGCAGACTAGCAATTTCTCGACGCTTTTTGATTTCTGTCGCCCAAAACGCACGAGGCGACACAACGACAGTCGGGGTAGCACTGGTTGGCGTACTCGCCTACCAGTGCGGCGCAGCCGTAAGAGGCTCTCAACGAAACGATCTGCCGTAAAGAGGCGCCGCAACGAGCCGACCTCCTGCGGCTGCGCCGCCTCGGTAGCCGCTCGGGCGGCAACCGAGGCTACCCGAAATCGAATGAGGCGACAGAACTCACTCCGCCAATTCAAGCACCACGACCGACCGCGCCGGTAGCTCCACGGTCAGTTTGCCGTCGGCCAGCGTCGCCCCGTCGAACGCCTTCGGCGTCACGGCGTCGAGGTCGTCAAACGTGTTGTGCGCGTCGAGCTTGTCGCCCGTCAGCACGCGGCCGGTCGCCTTCGTCGCGGCGACGCTGGCCAGTTCGCACGTCACCGTCACCGCGTCGGTTGGATGAACGTTCACCAGCGAAACGTGAACCTTCCCCGCCTTGTCGCGCGAGGCCGAAGCGCTCACCGCCGGGATCGCGTCCTTCCCGTGCTTGTATTCGGGCGACTTCAACTCCAGCGGCAACCGTGTCGCGTCTTGGTGGACCTTGTACATCTCGAACACATGGTACGTCGGCGTGAGGACCATCTTCTCGCCCTCGGTGAGGATCATCGCCTGCAGCACGTTCACGATCTGAGCGATGTTCGCCATCCGAACTCGCTCGCAGTGATCGTGAAAGATATGGAGCGTCACTCCCGCCACCATCGCGTCGCGGAGCGTGTTCTGCTGGTAGAGCGCGTAGCCCGGCGTCCCCGGTTCGTTGGCGTACCAGGTTCCCCACTCGTCGACGAACAGGCCAATCCGCTTGTCCGGGTCGGTCTTGTCCATGATCGCCTCGGTGTCGTCGAGCGTCTTCTCCATCGTGAGCGCCTCGCGGACGATCGCGAACCACGCCGCATCGTCGAACCCGGTCGCCGGCCGCTTCTCATGCCACGGCGCCGCGAGCGTGTACTGATGGAGCGACAGCGCCTGCATCCGCCCGCCGACGCGCTCCATCACCGTGCGCGTCCAATTGCCGTCGTTGCCGCTGGGGCCGCACGCGACGCGCGTGAGACGGTTCCCCGACAGGTCGCGGCAGTACTCGGCGTACCGACGATAGAGATCGGCGTAATACTCCGGTCGCATCGCGCCGCCGCAGCCCCAGTTTTCATTGCCGACTCCGAAGTACTCAATCCGCCACGGCTGCTCCCGTCCGTTCTTCCGACGGAGGTTCGCCAGCTCGCTATCGCCGTCGAAGGTGAGGTACTCGATCCAGTCCCGCATCTCCTCGGGCGAACCGCTTCCGACGTTGCCGGCGAGATACGGCTCGGCGTCGAGCAGTTCGCATAGTTCAAGAAACTCATGAGTTCCAAATGCATTCGTCTCGACGACTTGTCCCCAGTGAATATTGATCGTCTGCGGCCGCTGGTCGAGCGGGCCGATGCCGTCCCGCCAGTGATAGTCGTCGGCGAAGCAGCCTCCCGGCCAACGAAGATTCGGAATCTTGAGTTTTTTCAAGGCGTCGATGACGTCGGTGCGAACGCCCTTGGTGTTCGGAATCAACGACTCCTCGCCGACCCACAACCCGTCGTAAATGCAACGCCCCAGATGCTCGGCAAAGTGACCATACAGATGCCGGCTGATCGTCCCGCCATCCTGATCGCCATGAATAACCCCCGTAGCAGCCAACGGCTCGGCGGCCTGAACCGCTAGCGGTCCCCCCAATCCAAGCACCACAACGACAGCCAACCGCACAAGAGGGGACATAAGAATGGTCCTGATTGAGAAAAGAAACTGCTACCGCCCAGCGGAAAAGGAGCCGCGCCGCGGAAAGGCGAGCCCGAACCCGCGAGTTTGGGCCCCCGACCGCCGGGGGTCAAGCAGCTTTCAACGGCGATTTCAGGCCTGGCGAACTGCCAAGGAAAAGAAAAATGAGCCCGCGAATGACGCGAATAAGCGCGAATGTTCATTTCCTCTTAGCGTCCCTTCGCGTCATTCGCGGGCTGCATCCCCCAGGTATTCCCCTTGGCGTCCTTGGCGTCCTTGGCGGTTAGTATTCAGTAGTTCGCCCCGATTTCGCCCCACCGGAATTGGCGGCCGGCCGATAATGACATATCATTGTGAAGGCTTTCACAAAGTCCCTCCTCTCGCCCCGGCGTTTCGACATGGCAAAGCAAGGCCCCCGCAAAAAGGTCCCCAAGGAGTTGGCGGTCATCAACGCCGACAACTGCACCGGCTGCGAGTCGTGCCTGGAGGTCTGCCCCGTCGATTGCATCGTGCTGATGAAGATCGACCGCGGCATCGTCAAAGGGACGCAGCAGTGGTGCGAGATCGACCTCGAACGCTGCGTCGGCTGCGAAGTCTGCGTCCACATCCCCGGCAAAAAGTCGAATCCGTACGACCTGAAAGTCTGCCCCTGGGACGCGATCGAAATGGTCCCGACCGAGCTGGTCGCCACCGTCGTCGCCGAGATCGGCGGCCCGCCGGAGTACATCCAAGAGAATTGGGACCGGCTCGTGGGGACGGCCCAGCAACTCGCCGAGCTACGGGCTGGAGCGTAACGCTCTCCTTCCCCAAAGGGTGGCACGCCCTAAGGTACTGCGCAGGGCGTGGTGAACCCTGCGCAGGCGCCACCACGCCCATCCGGAGTACCTCCTGGGCGTGCCATCCCCCCACTGCCCACTGCCCACTGCCCACAAATATTATTCCTCGCCCTGTCGATTCCCGCCCACCCAATCGACTACTTAGCAAAGGCCCCCACGAAGGCCAAAGGAAAGCATCCAACTCCGAGGGAGATACAACCATGTCCGCATCAACCGGAACCGTCCGCCTGCACCGCGTCCTCCGCGCCCCGGCCGAACGCGTCTACAAAGCCTTCATCGACGCCGACGCGATGGCCCGCTGGCTGCCGCCGCACGGGTTCCTCGGTAAGGTCCACGAGATCGAAGCGAAGGTTGGCGGCGGCTACCGGATGTCGTTCACGAACTTCGGCACCGGCTCGGCCCACAGCTTTAGCGCCAAGTACGTCGAGCTCGTCCCCAACCAGCGGATCGTTCACACCGACCGCTTCGACGATCCCAACCTGTCGGGTGAGATGAACGTCACGATCACGCTCAAGCCCGTCCTCTGCGGCACCGAGTTGAGCATCGTGCAGGAAGGGATCCCGGCGATGATCCCCACCGAAATGTGCTACCTCGGCTGGCAGGAATCGCTCGGCCAACTGGCGAACCTCGTCGAGCCAAGCATCCCGGACGGCGAGTAACGACGCCTGCAGCCCCGGGCTCCGCCCGGGGGTCGGTCACCATTCCGGTAATCGTCGCCCAACGTGACGTCACCCCCGGGCGGAGCCCGGGGCTAGAACTGACAACAAACAACACTCAATCAACTCAAAGCGAGTTTGCAATGAACGTGAAGAAAATTATCGGCTGGGTCCTGAGCATCTTAATCGCGGCGATGCTGATGTTTCTTAGCGCCCCAGGGAAGTTCATGGACTTCGAAGGCAAAGAAGAGATGTTCGCCAAGTTGGGCTGGGGGATCGAAGTGATGAAAACGATCGGCGTTATCGAGGTCGCCGTCGCGATCCTGTACCTCATCCCTCGCACCGCGTTCATCGGCGCCGTGCTGGTCACCGCCTACCTCGGCGGCGCCATCGCGACCCACGTCCGCGTCAACGACCAGTACATCATGCCCGTGATCATGGGCGTGCTGGTGTGGGTCGCCATCGGCCTTCGCGACGGCCGCGTCTTCACGACCGCGTTCACCGCGCCGCCGCGACCGCTGGCAGATTAGCGCCCCTGCAGCCCCGGGCTCCGCCCGGGGGTCGGCCACCACATCGCGCGACGTTGCCAAACGAAATGGAAACCCACCCCCGGGCGGAGCCCGGGACTAGAACATGGAGCCACTCAACCTTCCCGCGCAATCGCCGCTTCGATCTTTCGCAAGTACTCGATGCTCCGTTGAGCAATCTCCACCGGACTCGGCTCGTACTTGAAAACTTCGAGCGACAACCAGCCGGCGTAGTCGACGTCGTCAAGCGCCGTCAAGATCGGCCCGTACTGCACGTCTCCCATGCCGGGGCCGAGCAGATTCGGGTCGTTCACATGAAAGTGAGCCAGCCACTCGCGGCTGTCCTGGATGATTACGTCGATCGGGTCGGCTTCGCTCGACATCGCCTTCACGTCGAGATGAAGCCGGCAGTGGGGCGAGTCGACCAGTTCAGCGAGATGGATCCCGCTCTTCGCGGTCAACATAAAATTCCCCTCGGCCGGCCCGAGCGGTTCGACGGCGATCGTCACGCCGTGGGCGGCGCACGTCGGCATCGCCTCGCGCAGGATCTCCGCGGCATACGCTTCCGCATCGTTGTAGCCGACCCCTGGCAGCAGGTTGCGCTGTTGCGGCGAGCCGAGTACCATCAGCGTGCCGCCGAGCTCGCTGCAGAGCTCGACGAGCGCTTTGAGATAGTCCGCCGTCGCCCGCCGGGTTGCGCCGTCGGGGCTGGTGAGGTAGAACCCGCTGGTCTTCGCGAGCAGCCAATGAAGGCCGACGACTTCGAGCCCCGCCGCCTCGGCCTGTTGGCGGATCTCGCGCCGCTTGGTCGCCGAAACGTGCCGAGCGTCGAAGGCGTCCGTCGGCGGCAGGAGCGTGAACGGCGCGATCTCGACCCCGGTGTAGCCAAGCGCCCGCATTGTTCCAGCAACCTGATCAAACGGCTCCTGGCCGAACATCTCGTTGCAGAAGGCGTATTTCATTGGACGGCTTTCGGCGAGATAGAAGTCGATTGTTTTTGACAGGATAACAGGGATAACAGGATGGAGCAGATCGACGGGATAAGTACATTACTCTCCCGTCCCGTCCATCCTTTGCAATCCTGTGATCCTGTCCAGTCTTTATTCGCGCTGAATGCTGGTTGAGTCTCGGCGCAACAGTCTGGTACCTTGTTTAAGAGCTTTGCTTTCCGATTTTCTCCGCAGGATGCTCGAGCCACGAGTCGCACGATGCCGCTGAAGCTAGGAAAAATCCATCAGGGCGACTGCCTGAAATCGATGGGTCAGATCGAAGATGGCTCGATCGACCTCGCATTTGCCGACCCGCCGTTCAACATTGGCTACAAGTACGACAAGTACCACGACAGCCAGGAAGACGCCAAATACCTCGACTGGTGCGGCGAGTGGATTGGCGAGATCTCGCGGATCCTCAAGCCGAGCGGCACGTTCTGGTTGGCGATCGGCGACGAATATGCCGCGGAACTGAAGGTTGCCGCGACGCGGCAGATCGCCAGCCCGTTCATCATGCGGGGCTGGGTCATCTGGTACTACACCTTCGGGGTGAACTGCACACGAAAGTTCAACCGCTCGCACGCCCACCTGTTCCAGTTCATCAAGGACGAGAAGCAGTTCACGTTCAACGCCGAAGACCCGGCGGTGCGCGTCCCCTCGGCGCGGGCCCTCGTCTACGGCGACAGCCGGGCGAACCCGAAGGGCCGGCTTCCCGACGACACCTGGGTGCTGCGGCCGCAGGACGCGCCGGAGAGCTTCCAGTCGATGGACGATCTCTGGTACTACTCCCGCGTGGCCGGCACCTTCAAGGAACGGCAAGGCTTCCACGGCTGCCAGATGCCCGAGCAACTCCTCGGCCGCATCATTCGCGTGAGCAGCAACCCGGGCGACGTGGTGTTCGACCCCTTCACCGGCAGCGGCACAACGCTCGCCGTGGCAAAGAAGCTCGGCCGCGAGTTCCTTGGCACGGAGCTATCGGCGGACTATGCGAAGTACGCGACGCAGCGGCTGAAGGGGATCAAGGTGGGCGACCCGCTCGACGGCCCCGCCGACCCGGCGTCGAGCTCGCCCAACACGGCGAACGGCGTGACGCTGGAGGCTCGCAATCGTCGCAAAGCGGCGGCGAAGTAATCGTCGTCATTCTGAGCGAAGCGAAGCATCTGGAAGCTCGTTGGATGCGCCAGATTCTTCGCTGCGCTCAGGATAACCGCATCATGCTTCGCTCAAGTTCGCAGTCTTGATGGCAATCGCATGCTTGCGATTCTCTTTGCGAACCAGTTGCCCGCAGGCGGCGGCGACGTCCGCGCCGAGGCTGTAGCGGATCGTGCACTTCAGGCCGGCCGCTTTCAGGTAGGCGCCGAAGGCTTCCCGCGTGGGGCGGTCGCTGCCGTGCAGATACGGAGCGTCGTCGATCGGGTTGAACGGAATCAGGTTCACGTGGACGCGGAGGCCGCTGAGCCAAGCGACGAGTTCAGCCGCGGATTCAAGCGAATCGTTGAGCCCGGCGAGCATCAGGTACTCGACCATCACCTCGGTCGACTCGGGTTGGATGCGATTCAGTTCGCTGAGCGCGCGGCGAAGTTCGTCGAGCGGATACCGTTTGGCCAACGGAATGATTTGTTGCCGCGTCTCTTGATTGGCGCTGTGCAGGCTGAGCGCGATGTTGAGCGTCGGAAAACGACGGGCGCAGCGGATCATCGCGTCGGGGAGGCCGACGGTCGAGACGAGAATGCGGCCCGGCGTTTGGTGGAACAGCTCGGGGGCCGTCAGGGCATCGATCGTGGCGTACAGATGCTCTTCGTTGTGGAACGGCTCGCCCATGCCCATGAAGACGAGATTGCGAAGCTGACGTCCCTCGGCGGCGAGGATCTGCCGCGACTGAGCGACTTGGTCGAGAATCTCGGCCGGCGTCAGGTTCTGAGCGATACCCATCTTGCCGGTGGCGCAGAAGTCGCACGCGGCGGCACAACCGACTTGACTCGACACACAGAGCGTCGTCCGGCCAGTGGCGATGCGGAGGATCACCGATTCGATGAGCATGCCGGCGCGAGTGCGGAAGAGGAGCTTCGTCGCGCCATCCTGCTGCGAGTCGTTGCGGCTATGAAGCTCGAGGGCGTGCAGGTCGACGCGACTGGCGAACTGATCGCGGACGTCGGCGGGGAGCTCGGCGAGCGCGTCCTCGTCGCTGCGGCCATGCTTCAGCAGGGCATTGCGGAAACGGCGCAGCGCTTGCGGATCGAACCGGAGTTCACGGCGCAACTGGTCCAGTGCTTGTAGATCGCAGACGTGCATTGAAGACTAGGTATGAAGATCTCTCGCAGAGGCGCAGAGGCGCGGAGAAAACATGGAGGAGCAAGATGGCCAACCCATCTGCCTCTGCGTCTCTGCGCCTCTGCGAGAGCTTTCGTAGTTGAGTTTTTCTAATTGAATCATCCGATAACTACCTTATGGGCAACTCCAGGTTGCTCTTGGACGTACTGCGGCACCGCATACCCCGGCAGGCGGCGGCGGAGTTCGGCGATGATCTCGCGGCCGCGTTCGATGTTCACCTCGAAGTGAGCAGCGCCACGGACCCGGTCGAGTTGATGCAAGTAATACGGCGTCACGCCGAGGTCGATCAGCCGGAGGTTCAGATCGGCTTGGGCGTCGACCGTATCGTTCACGCCACGGAGCAGGACGGCTTGGTTGAGCAACAGCACGCCGGCTTCCTTCAACCGGCGGAGGGCGGCGGCGACCTCGTCGTCGAGTTCCTGGGCGTGGTTCGCGTGGATCACCATCACCGGCGTCAGGCGCGTCTCGGTGAGCCAACTCAGCAGTTCGTCGTTGATCCGCGAGGGAATCATCACCGGCAACCGGGTGTGAATCCGCAGTCGGCGGAGGTGCGGAATCTCGGCGAACTGCTCCGCTAAGCGGGCGAGCCGCGGGTCGGTGACGGTCAGAGGGTCGCCGCCGCTGAGGATGATCTCTTCGATCGTCGCGTCTTCGCGCAGCGCCTCGACGGCGGCGTCCCAGACGCGTTCGCTCGGCGGCGTCTCGTCGTACGGGAAGTGGCGGCGGAAACAATAGCGGCAATGGATCGCGCAGACGCCGGTGACGACCATCAGGGCCCGGCCGGCGTACTTCTGCAGCAGCCCGGGGCGGAGGGCGAACGAGGCGTCCTCGACCGGGTCGTCGGTGAACCCGGCGGGCGAGTCGGCTTCGGCGGCCGCCGGCCAAACTTGGAGCAGGAGCGGGTCGGCGGGGTTTCCTGGTTCAATCCGGCGGAGGTAGCTCGGCGGGACGAAAACGGGGAAGTCGCTCGCCCCTTCTGCGGCCCCGGACGCCATTTCGGCCGGCAAATCAAGGGCCTCGGCCAAACGGCGCGGATCGCGGATGGCGTCGCGAAGCTCCCGCTGCCACGGAGCCGAGGGGGCGGTGGAACGGGCGCGGACAGCCGTTTCGGGAGTGGTTAGAATGCTCAATTCGGTTTGCGACGGGGGGCTTCGCTACAGAGGCTCGCGGCGCGGCCAAGCGACCATTATGCGTGACAACTAGCCGGACCGCCACGCGGTCTGGAATCCCGGAGGGCGTGGCCCTCCGGCTAGAGGGCGACCAGGCTCGCCGACTAGCGCGAAATTATAGACCCATCTTTTTCAGTCGGACGATAGGAAGCAAATCTGTGGGAACGTACTCGACCAGCGATTTTCGGAAGGGGCTGAAGGTTCAGATCGACGGCATCCCTTACCTCATGATCGAAATGAACTTCCGCAAGCCGGGCAAGGGCAACGCCCTGTACGAATGCAAGCTGCGGAACCTCCTGCGAGGAACGGTCACCGACAAGACCTACCGGGCGGGCCAAACGCTGGAGTCGGCTGACGTCTCCGAGTTTAACGCCCAGTTCCTCTACCGTCAGGGCGAAGAGTTCGTCTTCATGAAGAACGACGACTACGAGCAATACGAGATGGCGGCCGAGTCGGTCGGCGACGCCTGGAAGTTCCTCAAGGACAACATGGACTGCCAGTTGGTGGTCTACAACGACACGGCGATCGCGGTCACGCCGCCGAACCATGTCGTGCTGAAGGTCGAATACTGCGAGCCGGGCGCCAAGGGAAATACGGCCACGAACGTGACGAAGCCATGCAAGATGGAGACGGGAGCCGAAATTCTGGCCCCGGCTTTCGTCAATATCGGCGATTTCCTGCGAATTGACACCCGGACAGGTGAATATATTGAACGTGCCAAGGATGCGAACAGCTGAGCGAATGAGGTATTGTTGAATTGCTGACCGCGGATTTGAGGGGGGCACGCCCAGAGGTACTCCGATGGGCGTGGTTGTCCTGACATGCGGGTTCGCCACGCCCTGCGGGAGTACCCTTAGGGCGTGCCACCCACTGTTGAATGTGATCCGCGGTTTCCATCTACCACGCCATTAAAAGGACCGTCGCCATGTCTGTTGAGTCGCTGATGCTGGCCGAGTTGGGCGGCGCCCTGATTGCGTTGATCGTCGTCGGCGGCATCGTGCTGCTGGCGCTGATGTTCGGCGTGGGGATCTACAACAAGCTGGTGATGCTCCGGAATCGGCTGGAGAACTCCTTCGCTCAGATCGAAGTGCAGCTCAAGCGCCGGTACGACCTGATTCCGAATCTGGTCGAAACGGTCAAAGGCTACATGAAGCACGAGCGCGAGACGCTCGAAGCGGTCATCACGGCGCGCAACGCGGCCGTTGGCGGATTACAGGCGGCAGCGGCCAATCCTGGCGACCCCGCAGCGATGAAGCAGCTCGCCGCCGCGGAATCGACCCTTGGCGGGACGCTCGGCCGGCTGTTCGCGCTGTCGGAAGCGTATCCCGACCTCAAGGCGAACCAGAACATGGCTCAGCTGACCGAAGAGCTGACCTCGACCGAGAACAAGGTCGCGTTCGCTCGGCAGGCGTACAACGACTCGGTGATGCAGTTCAACACCTACCGCCAGTCGTTCCCGCCGGTGATCTTCGCGGGCCTGTTCGGCTACGGCGAAGACGCCGAGTTGCTGGAGTTCGCCGACAGCAAGCAGATTGCGGAAGCGCCGAAGGTGAGCTTCTAGTATCGGTTTGCGTGGTGCGCCACGCGGTTAAGAGAAATGACGAAGCACGAATGACGAATGACGAAACTCGCGAGGGTGGAAGCTCGCCGCGGTTCGTCAGCCCACATTCGTCATTCGGATTTCGTCATTCGTCATTCTGCTTCCGGGCGTTCTTGAGCCTTCGCCGCGAGTCATCTCCGTATGGCCACTGATTTCTTCGAACGGCAGGACCAGGCGCGGCGCAGTTCGGCGCTGTTGGTGATTCTGTTCGTGATCGGGGTGATCGGCATCGTTGGCGCGACGATGGGCGTGGCGTGGGTGGCGCTGGAAGCGGTGCAGCATCAAAAGGAACTGAGCGACGGCGACATCGACGCGCTGCTCGACAACCCACTTTACGAGTCGCCTGAGAAGCTTGCTCTTCCCGTCGGCGCGGGCGGGGCGGCGCTACTGCTGATCGTCGGCGGCAGTCTGTTCAAGGTCGCCCAACTCTCCGGCGGCGGGCATGTGGTGGCCGAGAGCCTGCAAGGCCGCCGCGTCTTTCCCGACACGACCGATGCGGCCGAGAAGCGATTGTTGAACGTCGTCGAGGAAATGGCGCTCGCTTCCGGCGTGCCGGTGCCGCCGGTGTTCATTCTCGATCAGGAAGAGGGCATCAACGCCTTCGCGGCCGGCTATTCGCCGAGCGACGCCGTCGTCGCAGTGACGCGCGGCACGGCCGAGAATCTTTCGCGCGACGAATTGCAGGGAGTGGTGGCCCACGAGTTCAGCCACATTCTCAACGGCGACATGCGGCTGAACATTCGGCTGATCGGTATTCTGCACGGGATTCTGCTGCTTGGTCTGATCGGCCGCATTGTGTTTCGCATGGCGGCCAACTCCGGCAGCTCGCGCAGCAGCCGCGACAGCAAGGGGAATAGCGCCGTCTATTTTCTGCTGGTCGGTCTGGCGGTGATGGCTCTCGGCTTCCTCGGCACGCTGATGGGGAACATCATCAAAGCAGCCCTGTCGCGGCAGCGCGAGTATCTGGCCGACGCCTCGGCAGTGCAGTTCACGCGGAATCCAACCGGACTCGCCGGCGCGCTGAAGCGGATCGGCGGCG
Organism: Pirellula sp.; assembly: GCA_013822725.1. GTDB lineage: Bacteria > Planctomycetota > Planctomycetia > Pirellulales > Lacipirellulaceae > Lacipirellula. Next base: position 4,193 of record PNKX01000021.1, on the reverse strand, counting down.
CCGTGACCGGTTCCAAATTGCAGGCGGCGAACGCCAGCGAGGCGAGCCACTTGTTCTTCGCCCAAGGCGTGTGGGAAGGGCTGACGTCGCTCACCGCCACGCATCCGCCGCTGCCGAAGCGGATCAAGCGGCTCGAACCGCAGTGGGACGGGTCCTACGAGATGCCGCCGCTGACGCCGACGGCGTTCAACTCGCCGGGACCTGCGGCGGTCGGCCTCGTTGGCGCCGGGGCGGGGATGATGTCGCCGGAAGCGATGATCGGCCTCGCGGCGGCCGCTGTTCAGTCCGAGGAGATGGTGCCGGTGGCGATCGTCGCGAAAGCGGCCGATCAAGTCGGCGATCCGAAGGAAGCCCACCGCAAGTACGCCGCGGCGCTCGTCGAGTCGTTGCCGCCGTTGGTGCGCGATTCGGTTCACGAACCCTACGGCGCGCGGGCCGTGCTGTTCGGCTTGCTGGCTGACAAGAATCCTGAGATTCGCGTCAAGCAACTCAAACGATTGCGCGAGTTGGCCAAGCCTGATATTGCGGATCTTACCGATAAACTGCTGCCGTACATCGACTTGCTCGACGTCCGCGCACGGCTGCCGCTGGTCGACATGTCGCTGCCAGCGCTGCGAGCGATGTCGGCGCCGCAGTACCGCGAGTTTCTCACCTGCTTCAAGGAGTTGGTGGCGGCCGACAATCGGCTCGGGCTGTTCGAGTGGACGCTGTACCGCGTGCTGCTGCGGAACCTGACGCCGCAGTTCGAGAAGACGGCCGCGCCGCGGGTCGCCTATTACGGCCTGCAGAAGATGGGGCCGCAATGTTCGGTGCTGCTGTCGACTCTCGCGTATGCGGACAATCGGAAGGCCGAAGCGCCGGCCGCGCTCGCCCGCGGAGCGGAAAAGCTGAAGGGCGTCGACGTGCAACTGTTACCGCCGGAGCAATGCGGCCTGGAACAGCTAAGCCGAGCGCTCGATGACCTCTCCCGTGTCGCCGACAAAAAGCGGCGACCGCTGGTCGCCGCCTGTGCCGCGGTAATTTGCGCCGACCGCGAAGTGACCGTCGCCGAGGCGGAACTGCTGCGCGGCGTGTGCGACATGCTCGACTGCCCGATGCCGCCGCTGCTGCCGGGCGGGCCGGCGGTCTTCTCGCATGACAGCGTGACGGCATGAGCGGCGACGCTGACCTCCGCTTACGGCATGAGCGGTTGCGACGGCGCGCCGAAATGCTGACGCGGCTGCGCGGGTTCTTTGCAGAGCGCGGGTTTCTCGAGGTCGAGACGCCGACGCTTGATGCGGAGATCATTCCGGAGCTTCACATCGAGCCGTTTGCGGTCAGTGATGCATCGAAGAATCAAGCGTTCGGCTTTCTACAAGCGTCGCCCGAACTGCACATGAAGCGGCTCCTCTGCGAGGGCCTGCCGGCGATCTTTCAGGTGACGCGATCGTACCGCTACGGCGAACGGGGGGCGATTCACAATCCTGAGTTCACGATGGTCGAGTGGTACCGCACCGGTGACGGAATGACGGCGGGGATCAACCTGCTCGACGAACTCTGCCAAGCGGTCGCGGGTGCGGTAGCGGCGACTCGCACGTCCTATGCCGAGGCGTTTCGCACGCATGTCGCCGTCGACGCCCACCGCGCGACGTGCGAAGAACTAGCTGCGGCCGTGAAACGATTGAACGTCGCCGTCCCTGAGGGAATTCACGCCGACGACCGCGACGAATGGCTCAACCTATTGCTGGCAGCCGTCGTCGAACCGCGACTCGGCGCCGATCGACCCGAGATTCTGTACGACTATCCGGCCACTCAATCGGCGCTCGCAGTGACGGCGACGCGTGCGGACGGCACGCTCGTTGGCGAACGGTTCGAACTCTACTGGCACGGCGTCGAACTGGCGAACGGCTACCACGAACTGACCGACGCCGCGGCGCTGCGAACGCGACTCGAAAAAGTGAACCGCCAACGCACCGCTGACAACCGCCCTGCCCTGCCGCTGCCGGAGCGACTGCTCGCCGCAATGGCCAATCCTGGCCTACCGCCGTGCAGCGGTTGCGCGCTTGGCTTCGATCGCTTAGCGATGCTTGCCTGCGGGGCTACGACAATCGACGAGGTCATGACGTTTAATTGGTAGCCGCAAAAAGGCACAGAGACGCAAAAAAGGGAACGAGCATGACACTCGGCTCCAATCTCTTATTCCTTCTTTTTTCGCGTCTTTTGCGATTCTTCGCGGCTAAAACTTCTTCTTCGCTAGCTGTGCGCACTGCTGGTAGCGGAAGCAACTCGTAAGGTGATCGTTCACCAAGCCAGTCGCCTGCATGTGGGCGTAGATGATCGTGCTGCCGACGAACTTGAAGCCGCGCTTCTTGAGGTCCTTGCTCGCCGCGTCCGACTCGGGCGACGTGGCCGGCACTTGCTTATGTGCTTCCCACCGGTTCTGAATCGGCCTGCCCTCGACGAACCGCCACAGGTAGCGGGCGAAGCCGTCGAACTCTTCCTGCACCTTGAGAAACAGCTGCGCGTTGGTCACCGCGGACTTCACCTTCAGCCGATTGCGCACGATGCCGGGATCGGTGAGAATCTTTTCGATCTGCTTCTCGGTAAAGCGGGCGACCTGCACCGGGTCGAAGTCGGCGAACGCGCGGCGATAGCCTTCGCGTTTGTTTAAGATCGTGGACCAACTAAGTCCGGCTTGGGCGCTTTCGAGCGTGAGGAACTCGAACTGCTTTCGGTCGTCGTAGACCGGCACGCCCCATTCCTTGTCGTGATAGTGGTGGTAGAGGTCGTTCCCTCCCGCAACCCAAGTGCAACGAACAGCTTCCGTACTAATACCTGCCATGGTGTAAGTCTTTCATAGACTTCAAAGCTGAACGGATGCTGATTCTTCTCATCGCTCTCATGCCGTTCTGAACGAACGCAGAGCCACTCTCGCTGATCCCACTCAGGAAACTTGGCGTCTCCTTCGACCTCAGCATGCACCCGAGTTATCTCAAGTCGGTCTGCCAAGGGAAGTGCCAAAGGATATATCTCGGCACCGCCCATTACAAATACATGATTGATCTGATTTGAAGCAGCTAATTTACAAGCGTCGCGCAGACTAGCTACGACGTCAATTCCTTCCGCTGTAAAATCTCGCTGACGAGTAATTACTATCATTCGCCGCCCTGGAAGCGGACGGCGAATTGACTCATACGTCTTGCGCCCAAGCAAGACCGTGCTGCCCATCGTTAATTCTTTAAAGCGCCTTAGATCGCTCGGCAGCCTCCATGGAAGATCTCCATTCCTGCCGATAATGTTGTTCTCAGAGACAGCTGCAATCAGTGTGATTCGAACTTTGGGCTTGGATGTAAACTTGATGCGTTTTGCCTCTCGCCCGGAACTCTGCCGTGACGCGCGAAGACCAACTAGCGCCAGAGGGGCTGCTAGAAGTGTGAGCAGAATATCACCAAGCTCGGTAAGAATGCGCATACTTACGTGAGAGATGGTCGGGAGCGTATGCGGAGTGCCGCAGGTGAGCTAAACGAATCCCTAGGTAAGCTCCACTGCTAGCTTACATCACGAGGGCACGTCTTTATACAAAGTCGCGCCAATTGCCCGCAAGTCGCATATCGATTGTAGCACGTAGGCAAGAAATTGCCCCAATTTCGCTACACAGCGACGGGTGCCTTAATATGGGGATGCGGATCGTAAGCAAGCAGTTCGAAGTCCTCGAACTTGAACGCGAACAGATCCTTCACCGTCGGGTTGAGCCGCATCGTCGGCAGCGGGCGGGGCTCGCGCGACAGTTGCAGCCGCGCTTGCTCCAAATGGTTGTCGTAGAGGTGAGCGTCGCCAAGCGTGTGGACGAAGTCGCCCGGCTGCAGATCGGTCGCTTGGGCGACCATCATCGTCAGCAGCGCGTAGGAGGCGATGTTGAACGGCACGCCTAAGAATACGTCGGCGCTCCGCTGGTAGAGCTGGCACGAAAGCCGACCCTCGGCGACGTAGAACTGGAACAACAGGTGGCAGGGCGGGAGCGCCATCCGCGCCACGTCGGCGACGTTCCAGGCGCTGACAATTAGCCTGCGCGAGTCGGGGTTCCGTTTGATCTGTTCGACCACGTCGCGCATCTGGTCAATCGAACCGCCGTCGGGCGTCGCCCAGCTGCGCCACTGCTTGCCGTAAACGGGACCGAGCTCGCCCTCGGCGTCGGCCCATTCGTTCCAGATGCT